>NZ_RKHW01000012.1:0-1049 GCF_003751665.1 Rathayibacter sp. PhB127 | reverse complement strand
ACATGGGAGCTCCGACGGTTTGTAAGCAAACGGTTTCAGGTACTATTTCACTCCCCTCCCGGGGTACTTTTCACCTTTCCCTCACGGTACTTGTCCGCTATCGGTCATCTGGGAGTATTTAGGCTTATCAGGTGGTCCTGACAGATTCACACGGGATTTCTCGGGCCCCGTGCTACTTGGGATACTCTTCACGCCATAACACCATTTCGACTACGGGGCTCGCACCCGCTCTGGCCAGGCATTCAAACCTGTTCGTCTATGATGCGCTGTAACGTTCAGTGCTCGGCAGAACACAACGAAAAGTCCCACAACCCCGACCATGCAACCCCTGCCGGGTATCACACATGATTCGGTTTAGCCTCTTCCGCGTTCGCTCGCCACTACTGACGGAATCACTGTTGTTTTCTCTTCCTGTGGGTACTGAGATGTTTCACTTCCCCACGTTCCCTCTACCCGCCCTATATATTCAGGCGGGAGTCACCAGGTCACCACAAGGGGCCTGGCGGGGTTTCCCCATTCGGAAATCCTCGGATCACAGCTCGTTTATCAGCTCCCCGAGGCTTATCGCAGATTACGACGTCCTTCTTCGGCTCCAGATGCCAAGGCATTCACCGTTTGCTCTTAAAAACTTGAAAATCACATGAGTTTAAGAAACCACAACTCGAAAAGTTGCAGATCCAATGATTTGCAAGAACACAACCCGAAGGCTGCTCCTTGCGAATCTTGTCGACCCGAACAACCCGCAAAGGCTGCCCGAGTCTAAGATGCTCGCGTCCACTGTGTAGTTCTCAAAATACGGGCGGTATCCCTCCCCCACACACCCAGGCGTGGAAAAAGGATCCAGGAGAGTCGAGATCCAGCCACCCCCGAAGGAGCAGCCGGCCCGGTCCCTCAGGACCCAACAGCGTGCATGTGCAGTAGCCCACCCGCTCGTGCGTTCCCAACCCGAAGGCTGTACTGACACGAGACGAATCTCTTCCTGCACCCAGTTCAATGTTCCACCCATGAGCTACCAGCAAAGACATTCGCTTTGATCTGGCGCCTGGAAC
>NZ_RKHW01000011.1:0-1353 GCF_003751665.1 Rathayibacter sp. PhB127 | reverse complement strand
GGCTACTCGACATTGAGAATGGTGGTGTGGCGCGGGAGGGTGTCTGACCTTCTACTCGACGGACCGCCTCGCGGGGTGTGTCCACTGCTGGATCTGTCGACATCGTCTCGTGCCGCGTCCAGACGGTTCGGAGGGCCGGACCGGGTGGGGAAGTGACCTGATAGGACCCTGTCCGACGACCGTTCAATGTCGTGTCCACCCGGCCCGGTGAGGTCATCCGACCGTATCGCGAGATCCGGAAGGAGACACCGACATGATAACCACCACCGAGCGCGTCGAACCAGCGCGAGTCGTCGCGGGAGTCGACACGCATAAGCATCTGCATCACGTCGCGGTCCTTGATCTCACCGGTCGAGTCCTGGGGAACGCCGCTTTCTCGGTGAATGCCGTCGGATATCAGGAGGCATTGGAATGGATGACGGAGTTCGGTGTCCTTGATCGGGTCGGTATCGAGCTGACCGGCTCGTACGGCGCCGGCTTGACCAGACACTTCACCGCGGCGGGAATCACCGTCCTCGAGGTGAACACGACCGATAAAGCCACGAGGGCTCGCCGGGGCAAAAACGACACGATCGACGCGATCGCGGCGGCTGAGAAGGTCCTTTCGGGCATGGCGACCGCGACGGCGAAAGACACGACCACTGTCGTGGAGTCCGTGCGGATGCTCACCGCGGTGCGCGATTCCGCGGTCAAGGCACGCACGCAGGCGCTCAACCAGATCAAAGACCTCCTGATCACCGCGCCCGCGCAGGTGCGCGAGCAGTTCGACGGGCTTCCCCTGAAGACGGTCGCGAAGAACGCTGCCCGCCTGCGCCCGGACACCACCCGCCTCACCGACCCCGCCCAGGCGGCGCGACTCGCCTTGAAGCGCCTCGGGAACCGGATCGCGGACCTCACCGCGGAGATCACCGATGCGGAGAAGCAACTCGACGCGCTAGTTCAGGACACCGTCCCAACGTTACTTTCCCGACCGGGGATCGGAACTCTCACCGCCGCGCAATTCCTCATCACGGCGGGCGCGAACATCGACAGGATCACCAGCGAAGCCGCCTTCGCGCATCTCTGCGCAGCAGCACCCATCCCAGCATCTTCAGGCATGACGAACCGACACCGGCTCAATCGATTCGGAGCCAGGCAAGCGAACAAAGCCCTCCACCTCGTCATCATCGGCCGCATGAAATACGACGACGAGACCAAGACCTACATCACAAAGAAACTCGCCGAAGGCAAATCAAAGAAAGACGCCATCCGAGCACTCAAGCGCTTCGTCGCACGCCGCGTCTTCCACGACCTCGCCACCGACCTCCGACCACCCAGACTCACTGCTTGACATCCATAGGACCATCCAGCATG
>NZ_RKHW01000010.1:0-1478 GCF_003751665.1 Rathayibacter sp. PhB127 | reverse complement strand
TATAGCCTGAGATCTGATGGGTAGACGCAAGTCGAAATCGGTGATCCTATGCTGCCAAGAAAAGCATCGACGCGAGGTTCTAGCTGCCCGTACCCCAAACCGACTCAGGTGGTCAGGTAGAGAATACTAAGGAGATCGAGAGAATCGTGGTTAAGGAACTCGGCAAAATGCCCCCGTAACTTCGGGAGAAGGGGGGCCTGAGGCGTGAACGGACTTGCTCCGGGAGCGTTCGATGGCCGCAGAGACCAGTGGGAAGCGACTGTTTACTAAAAACACAGGTCCGTGCTAAGTCGCAAGACGATGTATACGGACTGACGCCTGCCCGGTGCTGGAAGGTTAAGAGGAACGGTTAGCCGCAAGGCGAAGCTGAGAATTTAAGCCCCAGTAAACGGCGGTGGTAACTATAACCATCCTAAGGTAGCGAAATTCCTTGTCGGGTAAGTTCCGACCTGCACGAATGGCGTAACGACTTCCCAGCTGTCTCAACCGCGAACTCGGCGAAATTGCATTACGAGTAAAGATGCTCGTTACGCGCAGCAGGACGGAAAGACCCCGTGACCTTTACTATAGTTTGGTATTGGTGTTCGGTGTGGCTTGTGTAGGATAGGTGGGAGACTGTGAAGCGGGCACGCTAGTGTTCGTGGAGTCATTGTTGAAATACCACTCTGGTCACTCTGGATATCTAACTTCGGACCCTAATCGGGTTCAGGGACAGTGCCTGATGGGTAGTTTAACTGGGGCGGTTGCCTCCTAAAGAGTAACGGAGGCGCCCAAAGGTTCCCTCAACCTGGTTGGCAATCAGGTGTCGAGTGTAAGTGCACAAGGGAGCTTGACTGTGAGACTGACAAGTCGAGCAGGGACGAAAGTCGGGACTAGTGATCCGGCAGTGGCTTGTGGAAGCGCTGTCGCTCAACGGATAAAAGGTACCTCGGGGATAACAGGCTGATCTTGCCCAAGAGTCCATATCGACGGCATGGTTTGGCACCTCGATGTCGGCTCGTCGCATCCTGGGGCTGGAGTAGGTCCCAAGGGTTGGGCTGTTCGCCCATTAAAGCGGTACGCGAGCTGGGTTTAGAACGTCGTGAGACAGTTCGGTCCCTATCCGCTGCGCGCGCAGGAAATTTGAGAAGATCTATCCCTAGTACGAGAGGACCGGGATGGACGAACCTCTGGTGTGTCAGTTGTTCCGCCAGGAGCACCGCTGATTAGCTACGTTCGGAACGGATAACCGCTGAAAGCATCTAAGCGGGAAGCCGGCTTCGAGATGAGATTTCCATCCCTTCGGGGGAGAGGCTCCCAGCCAGACGACTGGGTTGATAGGCCGGATGTGGAAGACAGGACTAAAGACTGTCGGAGCTGACCGGTACTAATAAGCCGATAACTTGATAATCACTACATTCATACCGTTGTAAAGGCTGGTAGGAGTGGTCAGAGATTGCTTGCGTCCACTTTGTGGTTCCCAGAATACGGGCTCCATA
>NZ_RKHW01000009.1:0-1574 GCF_003751665.1 Rathayibacter sp. PhB127 | reverse complement strand
TTCGTAATTTTTTTACGGAGAGTTTGATCCTGGCTCAGGACGAACGCTGGCGGCGTGCTTAACACATGCAAGTCGAACGATGAAGCCCAGCTTGCTGGGTGGATTAGTGGCGAACGGGTGAGTAACACGTGAGTAACCTGCCCTTGACTCTGGGATAAGCGCTGGAAACGGCGTCTAATACCGGATACGACCTGCCCCGGCATCGGGTGCGGGTGGAAAGTTTTTCGGTCAAGGATGGACTCGCGGCCTATCAGGTAGTTGGTGAGGTAATGGCTCACCAAGCCGACGACGGGTAGCCGGCCTGAGAGGGTGACCGGCCACACTGGGACTGAGACACGGCCCAGACTCCTACGGGAGGCAGCAGTGGGGAATATTGCACAATGGGCGAAAGCCTGATGCAGCAACGCCGCGTGGGGGATGACGGCCTTCGGGTTGTAAACCTCTTTTAGTAGGGAAGAAGGGCTTCGGCTTGACGGTACCTGCAGAAAAAGCACCGGCTAACTACGTGCCAGCAGCCGCGGTAATACGTAGGGTGCAAGCGTTGTCCGGAATTATTGGGCGTAAAGAGCTCGTAGGCGGTTTGTCGCGTCTGCTGTGAAAACCCGAGGCTCAACCTCGGGCCTGCAGTGGGTACGGGCAGACTAGAGTGCGGTAGGGGAGAATGGAATTCCTGGTGTAGCGGTGGAATGCGCAGATATCAGGAGGAACACCGATGGCGAAGGCAGTTCTCTGGGCCGTTACTGACGCTGAGGAGCGAAAGCGTGGGGAGCGAACAGGATTAGATACCCTGGTAGTCCACGCCGTAAACGTTGGGAACTAGATGTGGGGACCTTTCCACGGTCTCCGTGTCGCAGCTAACGCATTAAGTTCCCCGCCTGGGGAGTACGGCCGCAAGGCTAAAACTCAAAGGAATTGACGGGGGCCCGCACAAGCGGCGGAGCATGCGGATTAATTCGATGCAACGCGAAGAACCTTACCAAGGCTTGACATATACCGGAAACTTCCAGAAATGGTTGCCCCGCAAGGTCGGTATACAGGTGGTGCATGGTTGTCGTCAGCTCGTGTCGTGAGATGTTGGGTTAAGTCCCGCAACGAGCGCAACCCTCGTTCTATGTTGCCAGCACGTCATGGTGGGAACTCATAGGAGACTGCCGGGGTCAACTCGGAGGAAGGTGGGGATGACGTCAAATCATCATGCCCCTTATGTCTTGGGCTTCACGCATGCTACAATGGCCGGTACAAAGGGCTGCGATACCGTAAGGTGGAGCGAATCCCAAAAAGCCGGTCTCAGTTCGGATTGAGGTCTGCAACTCGACCTCATGAAGTCGGAGTCGCTAGTAATCGCAGATCAGCAACGCTGCGGTGAATACGTTCCCGGGCCTTGTACACACCGCCCGTCAAGTCATGAAAGTCGGTAACACCCGAAGCCAGTGGCCTAACCGCAAGGAGGGAGCTGTCGAAGGTGGGATCGGTGATTAGGACTAAGTCGTAACAAGGTAGCCGTACCGGAAGGTGCGGCTGGATCACCTCCTTTCTAAGGAGCATCTGGACACCATGCGTTTAGGCGTAGAGGT
>NZ_RKHW01000008.1:0-9979 GCF_003751665.1 Rathayibacter sp. PhB127 | reverse complement strand
CCCCCCCCCCCCCCCCCCCCCCCCCCCCCCCCCCCCCCCCCCCCCCCCCCCCCCCCCCCCCCCCCCCCCCCCCCCCCCCCCCCCCCCCCCCCCCATCGTGACGCGCGCATGATGCAGGGGTGACGGAGCGCTGACGGGGTGGAGCGGAGTGTGGAGTGCCGGCGTCGCCGGACCGCCGCTCCTCTCGTCGTCAAGGGAATCCCATGTCGTCTCCTCGTGCCCGTCCGTCCCGCCGTCTCGCCGCTGTGCTCGCGCCGCCGGCCGCGCTGCTCCTGGTGCTCGCCGGGTGCAGCGCCGCTCCCGCGCCGGCCGCGTCCACGGCGACCGCCACTGCCGCGGTCGCCGCGCCCACCGATGCCGAGGTGCGGGGGCTGTTCGACGAGTGGAACGCGGCGCTCACCACCGGCGACCCCGCGCAGGTGGACGCGCTGTACGCGGACGACGCGGTGCTGCTGCCGACCGTCGCACCCGGGGTCCTCGACACCTCGGCCGAGCGCATCGGCTACTTCGACGCCTTCCTGAAGAAGCGGCCGACGGGGACGATCGACGAGAGCGTCGTCCGTGATCTCGGCGACGGCTACGCCTCGAACACCGGCCTCTACACCTTCGCGCTCGCGGAGACCGGGGAGCTCGTGCACGCCCGGTTCACCTTCGTCTACGAGGAGATCGACGGGGAGTGGAAGATCATCGAGCACCATTCGTCGAAGGAGCCCGTCACGCCGTGACAGCGGAGCGGCTCGCCCGCCCGGCGTGGCACAGTGAGTCGTGCTCATCTTGCTGGTGGAGGACGATCCCGTGATCGCCGACTGCGTGACCGCGGTGCTCGAGCAGTACGGCTACGCCGTCGTCCGGGCGCGGACGGGCAGGGAGGCGCTCGACTCCGGTCCTCCGGACCTCGTGCTCCTCGACCTCGGACTGCCGGACATGGACGGGCTCGACGTCTGCCGGACGCTGCGCCGCAGGTCCGACGTCCCGATCATCGTGATCACCGCGCGGAGCGACGAGGCCGACACCGTCGCCGCGCTCGAGGTGGGCGCGGACGACTGCGTGATCAAGCCGTTCGGCGTCCGAGGGCTGATCGCGCGGATCCGGGCGGTGAGCCGGAGGGTCGGCGCGGCCGGGGCGCGGTCCGCGGTCGCCCTCCCGCCGCCGCCCCTGTCGCTCGGCCGGGTCGTCGTCGATCCGGCGTCCCGTCGCGTGCACCTCGACGGCGCCGAGCTCCCTCTGACACCCAAGGAGTTCGACCTGCTGCTGGCCCTGGCCCGGCGCCCGGGGGCGGTGCTTACGCGCGAGGCCCTGATCGACGAGGTCTGGGACTGCAACTGGTTCGGCTCCACCCGCACCCTCGACGTCCACGTCTTCGCGCTCCGCCGCAAGCTCGGCGCGGCGGTGACGATCACCACCCTCCGCGGCGTCGGCTTCCGCCTCGACCTGCCCTGACGGCCACCGCGAGATGCCACTTCGGTACGCGTCCATCGGCGTGTCGCGTACTCAAGTGGCATCTCGCGGAGGGGGACGACGAGGGCCCCCGTCCGCTGGGCGCGGAGGGGGGCCCTCGGGGTCAGGGGGTCAGCAGGTGGCCGCCTGGTAGGGGAGGGTGGCGGCGAAGGCCGGCTGGCCGGGGGAGGTGCCGGTGACGGTGACCGAGCCGGCGGGGGTCGACTTCAGGCGCGTGGTGAACGCGGCCGAGGCGGAGGAGCCCGGGGCGACCGAGGAGAACGCCTTCGTGCCGTAGGCGGAGTCGACGGTGATGTCGGCCGCTGCGGTGTCGGTGTTCTTGACGGTCACGGTGAGCACGACCTTGCCGGCGATGCAGCGGGTCGAGACGGAGGGAGCGAGCTCGAGGGTGTCGAGCGGCAGCGCGGCCGAGGCCGAGGTGCGGACGAGTGCGTCGGCGTAGCCGTTGTAGGAGGCGGTGACGCCGCTCACTCCGGCCGGGACGACGGCGCTCGCCGAGCCGCCCGAGAGCGCGACGGTCGAGCTCCAGGTGCCGCCGGTGAAGGTGACGGTGCCGGCGACGTCGCCCTTGTCGGCCGCCGCGACCTTCGCCGTGACCGTGCGGCCGTCGGCGGTGAGGGTCGTGGTGGAGTCGACGGCGGTGACGCCGGTCCAGTTCTTCATCGCGGTGAGGACCGTCTGCGGGACGCTGACGAACGCGCCGTGCCGCGGGCTGGCCGGGAGGCCGCCCTTGGTCGAGACGTTCCAGTCGGCCGACTTCGAGAGGCGGGCCGACTGCGAGCTGCCGGCGATGGCGGCTCCCGAGGTCACGAAGGCCTTGTAGCCGCCCTGGCCGTAGTTGTCGACGAGGAAGGCGTAGCCGTCGCCGTTCGCGGTGGTGTCGTTGGGGTCGCCCGCGTTCAGCTTGATGATCTCGGGGCCCTCACCGTCCTGACCGGTCTCGAGCTTGGTCATGTTGGTGTCGGTCAGCTGCCAGGTCTTCGTCGGGTCGGCGTTCCAGTTCGACGAGGTCGTCGGCGCGGTGAGCACCGTCGACTTCTCCAGGAAGATGTCCTTCCCGGCCTCGAGGGTGCCGGCGGCGCCGCCCTCCTCGTTCTTGGTGAAGCGGTAGTAGGAGTCGCCGATCTTGGTGATCGTCGAGTCGATCCGCGCGTAGCCGGTGTCCTGCCAGGTGGCGGGCGGCTGGGTGAAGGTGCGGAAGTCGCGGGTGATCACCGAGAAGACGCGGGAGTAGAGCTTGTCGCTGTTGGTCTTCGTAGCGTCGGAGTAGAGGCGCGAGGAGAAGAAGACCACGTAGGACTGCAGCGCGTCGTCCCAGTACGCCTCCGGCGCCCAGGTCATGCCGGCGGCCGGCTGGTTGACCGTGATGCCGGTGTCGGCGCCGTTGGTGCGGGTCCACGTCACCAGATCGGTCGACTCCCAGACCTCGATCTTGAGGCTGCCCTTGGACTGCGCGTCGCCCCAGCCGGTGCCGCAGGAGATGCAGAGGTCGGTGGCGACCATGTAGTACTTGTCGCCGTTGTGCGAGCGGAGGATGAACGGATCGCGCAGGCCCTTGGTGTCGGTCGTCGAGGTGATGACCGCCTTGCCGCCGTTGACCGGGGAGAAGGTGAAGAAGTCGTTGCCGGAGGTCGCCGCCTGGTAGATCTTCTCGTCGCCGTCGGACTTGAAGTACGCCGAGGCGTAGCCCGCGTCAGGGGCGGTGCGGCCGAGCTCGGCCACCGTGAGGGTGAAGGAGCGGGTCTCGGTGACGCCGTTCAGCGTCGCGGTCGCGGTCAGCGTGACGGGCTTGTCGCCCGAGCCGTAGGCCGGACGGGTGACGACGCCGCCGCCGCGGAACGGGTCGGCCGCGCCGACCGCCGGGGCGGTGTACGAGGTGCTGGTCGGGGTGACGAGCGCCGGGTCGGACGAGGTCCAGGTGATGGCGGTGCCGTTCTTGGCTCCCGTGACCGCGAGCGGCAGGTTCTCGGTGGTGCGGGTGGCGAGCACCAGAGCGTCGAGGTCGTCGTTGATGCTCGGGGCGAGCACGACGACGTCGAAGGTCAGCACGGCGCCCTGGCCGGTGGTCGCGGTGAGGGTGACCGGGGTGTCCTGCGCGATCGAGCGCGAGACGACTCCGGTGCCGGAGACGACCGCGGGGTTCGAGGAGGTCCAGGTGAGCGGGACGCCGCTGCTGGTCGCGGGGAGCGTCAGGTTCGTCGAGACGGCGGTCAGCGAGGGGTTGCCGGCCAGGAGAACGGGCAGGATGTCGGGGCGCAGCAGCGCCGAGGTCGCGGCGGCCTTCGCGGCGGCGGTCGGCATGCTCGACGCGACCTGGTCGGCGGTGAGCGCCGTGTCCCAGAACTTCACGTCCGTGACGTCCGCGGTGAGCAGCGGGTCGCCGGTGTAGAGCGAGCGGCCGAGGTAGCCGAGCGTGCTCCCGGAGGGGACGATGCTCGCCATCGACTTCGCGGCGGTGACCGTCGAGATCTGCACGCCGTCGCGGTAGAGGGTCAGCGCGGTGCTCGAGCCGGTGCCGGTGCCGACGAGGGTGAGGGTGGTGAAGCCGGGGTTGAGGGTGCCGCCGAAGGGCATCCGGGTCTCGCCGTTGCCGCTGTCCTTCACGCGGATGCCGGCGAGGACCTGGCCGCTCGGGGAGCCGTCGGGGTTCCGCGGGTTCACGAAGACGTGGTTGCCGAGCTGGGTGGTGTTCCAGGGGCCGACGCCGTCGCCGATCACCCAGCCGAACTGGTTGGCGGTGGTCTGCGTCTTCACCGTGTACTCGACGGCGAAGGCGTTGTCGGTGCCGGTGACCAGTCCCTTGGGCAGGCTCGCGTAGCCGTCGGACTTGAAGCGGGCGACCTGGTCGCCGCCGGCGTCGGCGAAGGAGGCGTCGGTGAGCCCGGTCAGCGTCGCGTTGCGGCCGTTGCCGGAGATGTCGAGGAGTGCGGAGCCGGCGTGCGACATGTCGTAGTGCGCGGTCGGCGCGGGCACGTCGGCGGCCTGGGCCGTGACGGGGACGAGGGCGCCTCCGAGGGCGACGCTCGTGCACGCGAGTGCGGAGAGGAAGAGGGACCGGGCACGGCGCCGGGGCGCGGTGGCAGGGGGCTCCGGGGAGCGTCGTCTCATCGTCGAGACCTTTCCTGGGTGAGGGGGATCAGGCCGCCGAAGAGGGGCCGGCGGGTGGTGTTCACGCTAACATGCGCGTCGGTCCGGGGCTAGGGCGGATCGGCACGGGCGTGCGGTCGGCGTCGCTCCTCCGGCGCCGCCCTGTGCGGCGGCGGCCGGGTGGCGTACGGTGAGCGGACCGCATCCTGGTCCCCGATGTCGGACCTCGTCCATCCGCCGAGAGCACCAGGGGAGCATGAGATGAAGACTCTGTCGTACGCCGGGGGCGCGATCGTCCTCGAGGACGAGGCCGCGGACGCCGTTCTGCGCTACTCGGTGGCGCTGGCCGATCGCGGCCGGATGGCCACCGTCACTCTCGCGGACGCGGCGTCCTCCGACGCCTCGGCGGTGGTGGTCCTGACGATCGGCGTCGGGGTCCCGCTCCTGCTGCGGGGCGAGCGGACCGGGGCCGGCACCGACTCCGCGCTCGACCTGCGCGACCGCCTCGACGCGCTCGAGCGCTCGCGGGAGCCGATCGGGGTCTGGGACGCCGACCCCCGGCAGCTCTGGGGCGAGCTGGACTACGACTTCCTCTGAGGCGGTCGCCGCACGTCCGATCGTCGGGACCGCCTCCGTCCGTGGGCGGCGCGGCGCCTTCCGGCGCACCCGTTCAGGGGAGCGCTAGAGTCGGCTACAACGTTGTATGTTCAGCAGGTCCCGACTGAAGGAGATCGATGGCGATCACTCTGCACGACGTGGCGCGGGCCTCCGGAGTCTCCATCAAGACCGTCTCCAACGTCATCAACGACTACCCGCACGTGCGGCCGGCGACCCGCGAGCGGGTCGAGGCCGCGATCGCGGAGCTGGGGTACATCCCGAACCTCTCGGCCCGGAGCCTCCGGCGGGGGCGGACGAACGTCATCGGGCTGGCGCTCCCCGAGCTCAGCCTGGCGTACTTCGCCGAGCTCGCCGACAGCGTCATGCGCGCGGCCGACGACCGGGGTCTGACCGTGCTGATCGAGCAGACCGGAGGAGACCCGCAGCGCGAGCGGGACGTCCTGCGCAGCTCGCGGCGCCAGCTCACGGACGGGCTGCTCTTCAGCCCCCTGGGGATGGCGATGGCCGACGAGCCGGCGCTCGCGGTCGACTACCCGCTGGTCCTGCTGGGCGAGAGGATCTTCACCTCGCGCTTCGACCACGTGACCATGCAGAACGTCGCCGCCGCCCGCGCCGCGACGACCCACCTGATCGAGTCCGGCCGGCGGCGGATCGTCGCCCTCGGGGCGCACGAGAACGAGGACGTCGGCTCGGCCGCGCTGCGGATGCGGGGCTACCGCGAGGCCCTGGAGGCGGCGGGCATCGCCTACGACGAGCGCCTCGTCAGCTACTCCGGACCGTGGCACCGCGCCAACGGCAACGCGGCGATGTGCAGGGTCCTGGAGTCCGGGGTCGACTTCGACGCCGTCTTCGCCCTGAACGACTCCCTCGGGCTCGGCGCCATCCGCGCGCTGCAGGTGCAGGGGCTGAGCATCCCCGGGGACGTCGCGGTCATCGGCTTCGACGACGTCGACGAATCGCGGTACTCGGTCCCGAGCCTGTCGAGCATCGATCCGGGTCGCGACGAGATCGCGCAGACCGCCGTCGAGGTGCTGAAGGGGCGGATCGAGGGCTCGCTCCTCGCGCCTCCGACGCTGCACGAGGCCGGTTTCTCGGTGACGTCGCGGGAGTCGACCGCGCCGTAGCGCCGTTGATCACGGTTGCGTCGCGGACGACGGCCGTGCTCTTGACACTCGCCGACGAACTCCGCATCATCATTTCTACAACGTTGTTTTCCATCGTTGTACAAGCGACCTGCTCCAGGACGATCCCCCCTTCCCGGCCGACGACGGCCGTATCCGAAAGGACACGCAATGATGCGTCACACGAAGAGAATGCTCGCGGCGGGGGTGGCCGTCGCCGCCTCCGCGGCCGCCCTCACCGGCTGCTCCGCAGGGAGCGACGCCGCCACCTGCGAGAACACGATCGTGAACGAGGACGCCAAGGTCGTCACGATGTGGGCCTGGTACCCGGAGTTCGAGGGGATCGTCGACCTCTTCAACAACAGCCACGACGACGTCCAGATCTGCTGGAGCAACGCCGGTGCCGGCAACGACGAGTACACCAAGCTCACCACCGCCGTGCAGGCCGGCTCGGGCGCACCCGACGTCGTCATGCTCGAGAGCGAGGTCGTGCAGAGCTACATCCCGCAGGACGCGCTCGTCGACCTCACCGAGTACGGCGCGGGCGACGTGCAGAGCAACTACTCCGAGGGCGCCTGGGCCGACGTCTCCAGCGGCGACGCCACCTACGCGATCCCCGTCGACGGCGGACCCGTCGGCATGCTCTACCGCCAGGACATCCTCGACCAGTACGGCATCCCCGTCCCGACGACCTGGGAGGAGTACGCCGCAGCGGCGCAGGCTCTCAAGGACGCCGGCTCCACCACGCTCATGACGGACTTCCCCGGCAACGGCCGCGCCTACCAGCAGGCGCTCTTCGCGCAGGCCGGCTCGGTGCCCTACACCGTCGACGGCACGGACGTCACGGTGGACCTCGACGACGAGGCCAGCGCGAAGGTCATGGACTACTGGAGCGACCTGGTGCAGAAGGGCCTGGTCGGCACCGAGGACGCCTCGACCACCGACTACAACACCCACCTGGTCGACGGCACCTACGCCTCGGTCGTCGCCGCCGCCTGGCTGCCCGGCTACCTGAAGGGCTTCGAGGGCGCCGACACCGACGCCGTGTGGCGTGCCGCACCGGTCCCGCAGTGGGAGGGTGCCGAGCCGACCCAGATCAACATCGGCGGATCCGCTTTCGCGGTGACCAGCCAGGCCGAGGACAAGGAAGCGGCCGCGACGGTGGCGAAGGAGATCTTCGGCACCGAGGAGGCCTGGAAGATCGGCATCGAGAAGGGCGCTCTGTTCCCGCTGTGGAAGCCGATCCTCGAGTCGGACTACTTCGCGAACCTCGAGTACGACTTCTTCGGCGGTCAGCAGATCAACAAGGACGTCTTCCTCTCCGCCGCCACGGAGTACCAGGGCTTCCAGGTCTCGCCGTTCCAGAACTTCGCCTACGACAAGCTCACCGAGGCGGTGAACGCCGTGAACAGCGGTGACTCGAGCGTCGCGGACGCCCTCTCGACCTATCAGACCGCGGTCAGCGAGTACGCCGCGGGCCAGGGCTACACGGTCGGTTGACGATCGGCGGCCGCCGTCCGCGAGGGCGGCGGCCGCCCCGTCCCTCCTCGAAGGAGCACCATGTCCAACCTCGTCGTCCCCGCCCCCGCCGCCAGCGCCGCTCCGGCCGAGACCCGTCCGAAGAAGCCCCGCACCGGAGTGGTCGCCTCGCGGCGCGCCCGCTGGGGCTGGGTCTTCGTCGCCCCATTCGGGATCTTCCTCGTGGTCTTCCTGATCACGCCGCTGATCTACTCGTTCATCCTGAGCCTGCAGAACAAGACCGTCGCCACCGGCAATCAGTGGGTCTGGTTCGCGAACTACGCCAAGGCCTTCTCGGACCCCCTCTTCCTCGAGGGCGTCTGGCTGGTGGTGCGCTTCGCCCTCATCCTGATCCCGATCCAGATGCTGGTCTCGCTGATCGCCGCACTGATGCTGGACGCGCTCACCTCGCGCTTCTCGCGGTTCGCCCGGCTGATGATCTTCGTGCCCTACGCGGTGCCCGCGGTGATCGGCGCCCTGATGTGGGGCTTCCTCTACAGCCCGTCCTTCGGGCCCGCCACGGAGGTGTTCGGCTGGCTCGGTCTCGACGCGCCGAACCTGCTCGGCAAGGACTCGATCTTCGGCAGCCTGGTCAACGTCGTCACCTGGCAGTGGGCCGGCTACTACATGATCATCATCTACGCGGCCCTGCAGGGCATCGACCCCGCGGTCTACGAGGCCGCACGCCTGGACGGCGCGAGCGCGATCCAGACGGCGCTGCGGATCAAGATCCCGATGATCTCCTCCTCGATGGTGCTGATCCTCGTCTTCGCTCTCATCGGCACCCTGCAGTTCTTCACCGAGCCGCAGATCCTGCGCTCGCTGGCCTCGGGCTCGATCGACGCGTCGTACACGCCGAACATCTACGCGTACACGCTCGCCTTCTCCTACAACCAGTTCAACTACGCCTCCGCGATCTCCTTCGCGCTGGGTCTCGTGGTGTTCCTCGGGTCCTACCTGTTCCTGATGGCCACCAAGAAGAGGAACGGACTCTCATGAGCACCCTCTCGCTCGCCCCCAAGCGCGACCGCGTCCAGCGACGCGACGACGCCGTCCGGGCGCGGAGCCGCCGCGGCGGCCGCCAGCTGCTCCCGCACGTGATCCTGCTCGCCTTCGTCGTCTACTTCGCGCTGCCGTTCTGGTGGCTCGTCGTGGCCTCGACCAAGGACCAGGTCGGCCTGTTCTCGGGCACCGTCAGCCCCCTCTGGTTCGGCGACTCCTTCGAGTTCTTCACCAACATCGGCTCGCTGTTCACCTACTCGAACGGCCTCTACTGGAAGTGGCTCGGCAACTCGTTCCTCTACGCCTTCGCCGGCGGACTCGGAGCGACGGTGCTGTCGGTGCTCGCCGGCTACGGCTTCGCGGCCTACGCCTTCAAGGGCCGCAACGCCTTCTTCTCGCTGGTCCTGGGGTCGGTGATGGTGCCGGCGACGGCTCTGGTCATCCCGCTGTTCGTCATGTTCAGCACCGCCCAGCTCACCAACACCGTCTGGGCGGTCATCCTGCCGTCGATGCTCAACCCGTTCGCGGTCTACCTCATGCGCGTCTACACGCAGGACGCGGTGCCGGAGGAGATGCTCGACGCCGCCCGGATGGACGGAGCCGGCGAGATCACGGTGTTCTTCCGCGTCGCCCTGCCGCTGCTGCGCCCCGCACTCGTGACGGTGCTGCTGCTCTCCGTCGTCGGGACCTGGAACAACTACTTCCTCCCCCTCGTGATGCTCTCGAACTCGCAGCTCTTCCCGGTCACCGTCGGACTCGGCACCTGGCAGACCCAGGCGTCGGTCAACACCGGCGGCCAGTCGCTGTGGAACCTCGTCATCGTCGGCGCCCTGATCTCCGTCATCCCGCTGATCGTCTCGTTCCTCACCCTGCAGAAGTACTGGCAGGGCGGACTCTCCATCGGCTCCGTCAAGTGACGCCGACCGCCGCCGGGACTCCCGCATCACCGCTCACCTCAGCACGATCCAGAAAGGCTCTGCCATGACCGACGCCTCCCGCGCCGTCTCCCCGCCCGCGACCGCGCGCATCTCCCTCGACCCGGCCGCGGTGGTCGCTCCCGTGAATCCGCGGCTGTTCGGCTCGTTCGTCGAGCACCTGGGCCGCTGCGTCTACGACGGGATCTACGAGCCCGGGCACCCGACCGCGAACGAGGACGGCTTCCGCCTGGACGTGGT
>NZ_RKHW01000007.1:0-12937 GCF_003751665.1 Rathayibacter sp. PhB127 | reverse complement strand
CAGGGGGGACCCTGTGGGAGAGTAGGACACCGCCGGACACCAATTCACGATGGCCACCCAGAAATGGGTGGCCATCGCTGTTTAACCAGAGGTTCCACAGAAGGAACCGGAAGACCCAGCACCTCGACCCCCGTGGCATCCGCCATGGCGCGGGTTAGGGTGGTGGCTGGCGGCTCACGGGCCGCCGATCCCCGTCCTCACGGACGGGTCAACTCCACAGAGCTCCACCACGACAGGCGAGGAACGCATGGACGACGCAGCATCCGACCGCAACGACCGCGGACAGGACCGGCGCGACGAGCGCCCGCCCCGCGCCGCCGGCGGCGACCGCTCCTCCTCCCCGCGGGGCGGAGCTCGAGACGGCGATCGTCCCGCCCGCGGTGGAGACTCCCGTCCGTACCGATCGAACGACTCCGGGTTGCGCTCGGACGCTCCGCGCCGAGACGGAGCCGGACGGCCGGACCGTGGTGGAGACTCCCGTCCTCGTCGCGACGGCGAATCGCGTCCGTACTCCGGCGGCGACTCCCGTCCGCGCCGCGACGGTGACGCCCGCCCTCCTCGGGCCGGCGACGCCCGTCCTTCTCGCGACGGTGATTCCCGTCCGCGTCGTGAGGGCGACTTCCGTCCTTCCCGTGACTCCGACTCGCGCCCTCGTCGTGACGGCGATGCGCGTCCTTCTCGCGATGGCGACTCCCGTCCTCGTCGTGAGGGCGACTTCCGTCCTTCCCGTGATGGTGACTCCCGTCCTCGCCGCGATGGTGACTCCCGTCCCTCGCGTGATGGTGACTCTCGTCCCCGGTACGGCGATGCACGTCCTTCTCGCGAGGGTGATTCCCGTCCGCGTCGTGAGGGCGACTTCCGTCCTTCTCGCGATGGCGACTCCCGTCCGCGCCGAGATGGCGATGCGCGTCCTTCTCGTGATGGCGATTCCCGTCCTCGTCGTGAGGGCGACTTCCGTCCTTCCCGTGATGGTGACTCCCGTCCTCGTCGTGAAGGCGACTTCCGTCCTTCTCGTGATGGCGATTCCCGTCCGCGTCGTGACGGCGACTCCCGCGGCGGGCGCTTCGACGACCGTCGTGGCGGTGGTGATCGCGCGGGCGGCCGTGGTGGGTTCGGCGGCGGGTACGCCGGCCGTGGCGCTCCTCGCGAGGAGCCGGAGCTCACCGAGGAGGAGCGCGAGCGTCGCTCCCTCCAGTCGGTGCGCCCTCGGCACGACGACCCCGATCTGCCGGACGACGTCCAGGCGAAGGATCTCGACAAGGTCGCTCGCAACGAGCTGCGCACGCTGTCCAAGGACAACGCGGAGTGGGTCGCGCGCCACCTGGTGATGGCCGGCCGCCTCCTCGAGGAGGACCCCGACCTCGCTCACCGGCACGTGCTGTCGGCCGCGCGCCGGGCCGGCCGGATCGCGGTCGTCCGCGAGTCGCTGGCCATCTCGGCCTACGCGACCGGTGACTTCGCGCTCGCGCTGCGCGAGCTGCGCACCTACCGCCGGATCTCCGGCTCGGACGAGCAGGTCCCCCTGATGGTCGACAGCGAGCGCGGAGTGGGGCGGCCCGACAAGGCGCTCGAGCTCGGCCGCTCCGTCGACCGCAGCACGCTGAGCCCGGGTGCTCAGGTGTCGCTCGCGATCGCGATGTCCGGTGCGCGACTCGACCTCGGTCAGGGCGAGCTGGCGCTGATGGAGCTCGAGATCCCGCAGCTCGATCCCGATCGCGCCTTCTCCTACAGCCCCGACCTCTTCGCCGCGTACGCGCTCGTCCTCGAGGAGGTCGGCCGCGCCGAGGAGGCCGCCGAGTGGCAGCGCCGCGCGGACATCGCCGCGCGCGCCGTCTTCGCGGCCGAGGGCGGCGGCGACGACGAGACCATCGAGGTCATCGAGGAGGAGGGCGAGTACGTGCCCGCCACCCGTGCCGAGCTCTCGGGCCTGGTCGCCGCCGACGCGGCTCCCGAGGCCGACGCCGCGAGCGACCTGGACGACTCGCTCGAGATCGATGACGAGGACGAGGACGACAGCCTCGACCCCGACACGGCCGAGCTCGCCGAGCAGGACGCTCCCGAGATCGAGCAGCCCCTCGAGATCGACGAGCCCGCCGAGCCCGCGGAGACCGACGAGCCCGCCGACGCCCGCGCACCGGTGGAGGACGACGAGCCCGCCGACTCCGACGCGTCCGCCGAGACCACCGCCGTGGACGCCATCGAGCACCAGGCTGCGCTCGACGACGCCGATCTGTCCGACGCGGACTTCGAGGAGGCCCTCGCCGATTCGACGCCCGAGGCGCTGTCGGTGGAGGACGCCGCCGAGGAGACCGACGACGAGGAGGCCGCGGACGAGCCGTCCGCGGAGCCCGCCGCCGCGGCGTCCACCGGCGCGGAGTCCGCAGACGACACCGACACCACCACCCCCACCGACACCGAGGAGGACGGCGCCGATGTTCCGAAGCCCGAAGCCTGAGCCCAGCCCCCTCGACGGGCGCGACTGCGTCCTCGCCGACCTCGACGGGGTCGTCTACAAGGGCGCCGACGCGATCCCGTACGCCGTCGAGAGCCTGAACCGCGCGGCCGAGACGGTCCGTGTCGGCTACATCACCAACAACGCCTCGCGCACCGATGTCTCGGTGGCCGGCCACCTCTCCGACCTCGGCCTCGCCGTGCGCCCGGAGGACGTAGTCACCTCGCCGCAGGCGGCCGTCGTGCTGCTCGCCGATCTGATCCCGGCCGGCTCGACCGTCCTGGTCGTCGGCGGGGAGGGCCTCACCACGGAGGTCGAGCGGGCCGGCTTCATCGTCACCCGCAGTGCGGAGGACTCACCGGCCGCCGTCATCCAGGGCTTCGCGCAATCGGTGGGCTGGGCCGAGCTCGCCGAGGCCTCGTTCGCGCTGCACACGGGCATCCCGTGGGTGGCCACCAACACCGACTGGACGATCCCCGTCGCCCGCGGCATCGCGCCGGGCAACGGCACGCTCGTCTCCGCCGTGCACACCGCGGTCGGGCGCCTGCCCGTCGTCGCAGGAAAGCCGGAGCGCGCGATCTTCGACGCGGCGACCGCGCGGTTCGGCTCGACGAATCCGCTGTTCATCGGCGACCGGCTCGACACCGACATCGCCGGGGCGAACACCTCCGGCATGGAGAGCGTGCTCGTGCTGACCGGCATCGACCGGGCGAAGCAGCTGCTCGCCGCCGAGCCGAAGCTGCGGCCGACCTACATCCTGGCCGACCTGCGGGAGCTGGACGCACCGTACCCGGCGACCGTCGTCGCCCGGAACGGCACGCACTCGGTCCGCTCGGCGAAGGTCCGGCTCGACGGCGACTCCGTCGTGATCGTCGACGCCGGCTCCGACGAGACCGACCTGCTGCGCGCGGCGTGCTCGGTGATCTGGAGCTCGGGCCGCGCGATCTACGGACTCGACGTGCCGGAGTCGCTCTACAGCTGACCCCGCACCCGTATCGGGCTCACGCCCGATCCCGTGCGGCGGGCTCCTCCCGGCCCTCGAGCCGGAGGAGCCCGCTCAGCCGGAGCGCCAGCGCCACCGCCGCGACGGCGATCAGCGCGCCGTAGGCGAAGGTGGACGTGAAGACGGCGGCGCCGCTCCCGAGCAGACCGGTGACCGCGGCGGCGAGCAGCCCGGTGAGCGCGAGGGAGACCGACCCGCCGGTCGAGTCGGCGATCTGCAGCGCCGAGCTGTTGAAGCCCTCGCGCCCCGGCGCCGAGAGGCCGAGGGTCAGCGTGCCCATCCGCGGGAACATCGCGCCCATCCCGCCGCCCGCGAGGAACCAGCCGACTCCCGCGACGATCGGGGACAGCGCGAGCACGACGGTCAGCAGCACCACGAGGATGCCGGCGAGCAGCAGCCCGGTTCCGAGCCGCATCGCGCCGCCGTGCGAGAGGCGGGTGCCCGGCCGGCCCTGCAGCTGCGAGCCCAGCGCCCAGGAGACGGCGCCGGCGGTCAGTGCGACCCCGGACAGCCACGGCGGGAGTCCGTACCGCTCGCTGAGCAGCAGCGGGAGGTAGACCTCGGTGCCGAAGAAGGCGGCCGCGACGAGGGCCCGCAGCAGCATCGTCGACGGCAGGACGCCGCGCGCTCGCAGCGTGCCGACCGGCAGGAGGGCGCGGACCGCGAGGATCACCACCGCGATCGCGACGGCGGCGACCACTCCCGCGGCCTCCGGTGCGATCTCGGCGCTCGTGCTCAGCACGACGACGGCGGCGGCCACGACGACGGCGCGGACGACCCGGCCGATCGCGCTCCGGTCGAAGGGCCGCAGCTCCTGCGGCTCGAGCGCGCGCAGCGTCGGCGCGATGACCGCGCTCGCGACGGCCACCAGCACCACGACGCCGAGGAACACCCAGTGCCAGCTGGTCAGCTCGGCGACGAGGCCGGCCGCGAGCGGCCCCACCAGCGAGGGCACGACCCAGGCCGCGGCGAAGGCGCCGAAGATCCGCGGATGCAGCTCGGCGGGGAAGACCCGGGCGACGAGCACGTAGAGCGTGACGGTGATCCCTCCGCTGCCGAGGCCCTGCAGCAGGCGCGCGCCGACGAAGACCGGCATCGACGTGGCCGTCCCGGCCGCGATCAGGCCGAGCGTGAAGAGCAGGATCGCCGTGATCAGCGCCGGGGTCGGTCCCCGGCGGTCCGCCGACGAGCCCGCCGTGACCATGCCGACGACGGCCGCGGCGAGGGTGGCCGCGAAGGCGAGCGAGTAGAGCGCCCGGCCGTCGAGGTCGGCGCTGATGATCGGCATGATCGTCGTCACCGCGAGCGACTCGAACGCGCAGAGGAAGACGAGCGCGGTCGTGCCGGCGGTGGTCAGGAGGAACGGGGCCGAGGTGATGCCGCGGCGGGCGACGGGAGGCACTCTCGCCACACTACGCGGCGGCGGGTGCCGTCGGCGGAGTCAGCGGTAGACCGCCCAGTCGTCCTTCGTCAGCAGGGTGGGTGTGCCGTCGATGTCGACGAGCCAGCCGGCGTCGTCGCGCTCGAGGTAGCGCCCCTGGATGATCTCCGGAGCCCAGCCCCCGTCGCGCGAGGACACCCAGCGGACGAAGCGGACGGTGCCGCCGCGCCGGAAGAGCGTGCCGTTGTGGTCGCTCACGCGAGGATCCTCCTGGCCCGGGGATCGGGAGCGCTCTCGGGCTCCGCGACGACGTGCAGTCCGATCCGGCCGTGCGAGGCCGCGGTCAGCGCGCGCAGCCAGTGCGGATTGAGGTCGTGCTGCCCCTCGGCGTCGTACTCGTAGCGCGTGGCGATGGAGGGGTGCAGCCAGAGCTCGGACAGTCGCCCGTCGTCGTCCTCAGTGGTGAGCAGGAAGCCCTCGCCGCGGCGGAACCGCGCGGTGATCACGCTCTGCAGGTGCGCGAGGGTGCGGTCCTCGAACCGGTGCGCACTCGGCGGTGCCCCGTACAGCAGGCGTCCCATCGTCGATTCTCCTCCGCCGTTTCCGGTCCACCGAAGGGGGCGCACCACAGAACAGCGTACTTTATTGACTAAATCGGTTAGCTAAATGCCCGGCGAGCAGTGCGTTTCCGGGACAGCACGTGCTGCGTTTCCCGGAGGGCGCCCGCGGGCTGCCGAGAAGTGGTTGCATGGTCGGAGCGAGTTCCCGATCGGGGCGCCTGCCGTCAGGAGGGCGACCCATGGACGATCGACCGGATCTGTTCGCACTGCTGGCCCGGCTGCGGACCGTGGAGCGGAGCTACGACGCTCGCGTCGAGCGCCGGCTGGGCATCGGCGCGACCGACCTGGCCGCCCTGCGTCTGATCGGCGCCGGCGCCGGGCGGAACGAGATCATCCGCGCGGTCGATCTGGCCGGGGCGATCGGTCTGACGACGGCGGCCGTCTCGATCCTCGTCGACCGGCTCTCCCGCGCCGGCTACGTGGACCGCGTGCTCGATCCCTCCGACGGCCGCGGTCGGATCCTCTGCCTGACCGGCCGGGCCGAGACGGCGCTCGGCGAGACCGACGAGCGGGTCTACGGCGAGGTCCGCACCCTCACCGACTCGGTCGCCGACGCCGAGTCGGTGCGCTTCGCCGCGATCCTCGAGGGGCTCTCCGGGATCTTCGAGCGCGGACCGCATCCCGCGGTCTGAGCCCGCAGTCCTGCAGCCCGCGGCCCTGCAGCCCGCGGCCCTGCTCCCGCGGGGCGGCGCGCTCAGCGGGTGAGGCGCTCGATCAGCTCGCGGTAGCGACCGGCGGTCCGGACGACGATCTCATGCGGGAGCCGAGGCGGCTCGCCCTGGCCGTCCCAGTTGTCGGCGAGCCAGTCCCGGACGATCTGCTTGTCGAAGGACTGCCCGCGCACGCCCGCGTCGTACTCGACCGCGTCCCAGTAGCGCGAGGAGTCGCTCGTCAGCACCTCGTCGCCGAGGGTGACGACGCCCGTCTCGCGGTCGACGCCGAACTCGAACTTGGTGTCGGCCAGGATGACGCCGCTGCGCAGCGCGATCGCGGCCGCCTCCCGGTAGACGTGCAGCGAGAGGGTGCGCAGCGCCTCCGCCGCGTCCTCGCCGACGAGCTCGACGGTGCGCTCGAACGAGATGTTCTCGTCGTGCTCGCCCTGGGGCGCCTTCCAGGCGGGGGTGTAGATCGGCTCGGGCAGCACGTCGCCGTCGTCGAGGCCCTCGGGGAGCGCGACGCCGGACACGGCGCCGGTCGCGCGGTACTCCTTGAAGCCGCTGCCGGAGAGGTAGCCGCGCACGACGCACTCGATCGGGAACATGTCGAGCGTCTTCACGAGCATGGCGCGGCCGCGCACGGCTTCGGGGATCTCTCCCGGGACGAGGTGATTGGGCACGTCGGCCAGCTGGCCGAACCACCACAGCGACAGCTCCGTCAGCAGCTCGCCCTTGCCGGGGATGCCGGGCTCGAGGATCGTGTCGAAGGCGCTGACCCGGTCGCTCGCGACGACGAGCATCCGGTCGGCGCCGAGCACCGGGTCGGAGTCGTCCGGGGTGTAGAGGTCGCGCACCTTGCCGGAGTAGGCGTGCTGCCAGCCGGGCAGCGGGGCGGTGGGGTCGAAGGCCGGGGAGTCGTCGCGGGTCACCGGGCCATTCTCCCGGAAGCGGGGGCCGTGGTCAGCCTCTCCGCGCGTCTGCGGACGTCGAACCTGGAAGCGGGCTGGGCATCCGCTCTGCCGCGCGGATCCTGAGCTGTCAACCACGCGCGCTGCCGCCGTGCCCGCGCCTAGCGTCGAGGACATGACTTCCGAGAACACGACCGACCAGTACACGTTCCAGGACCCCACGAAGATGTTCGCCGACATCGACACCGAGGAGCAGTATCAGGAGGGCTCCGGCCTCGACTCGAAGATGGACGACCTCGCCGACCGCGGCGAGTCGACCTACCGCGGTTCCGGCCGCCTCGAGGGCCGCAAGGCGCTCATCACCGGTGGCGACTCGGGCATCGGCGCGGCCGTCGCCATCGCCTACGCGCGCGAGGGCGCCGACGTCGCGATCGTCTACCTGCCCGAGGAGGAGTCCGACGCGAAGAAGGTCGTCGCCCTCATCGAGGAGGCCGGCCGCGTCGCCGTCGCCATCCCCGGCGACATCACTGACCACGACTTCGCCGTCGGCGCCGTCGCGAAGGCCGTCGAGGGCCTCGGCGGCCTCGACATCCTCGTCAACAACGCGGGCAAGCAGCAGTCGGTCGAGGACTTCCTCGACATCTCCGACGAGCAGTTCGACGAGACCTTCAAGACCAACGTCTACGCGATGTTCTGGATGACGAAGGCGGCCGTGCCGCACCTCGCCCCGGGCTCCGCGATCATCAGCACCTCGTCGATCCAGGCCTACCAGCCGTCGCCGACGCTGGTCGACTACGCCTCCACCAAGGCCACGATCAACACGTTCTCGAAGGCGCTCTCGCAGCAGCTCGCGCCCAAGGGCATCCGCGTGAACGTCGTCGCGCCCGGTCCGATCTGGACCCCGCTGCAGACCGCCGGCGGCCAGCCGCCGGAGAAGCTGCCCGAGGTCGGCTCGCAGACGCCGCTCGGCCGCTGGGGCCAGCCCTCGGAGCTCGCTCCGGCCTACGTGTTCCTCGCCTCGCCCGAGTCGAGCTACGTCGTCGGCGAGACGCTGCACGTGAACGGCGGCATGCCCACGCCGTAACACTCGGCGGCATCCGCGGGCCCAGTCGGCGTCCGGAGACCTCGGTCCCCGGACGCAGGCTGGGTCTTCGCATTTAGTTGTCGTAACAATCGGTGCGGAGAAGGCGAACTGCGCAAGGCTTTCTCCATGACCGATTCCCTGCCGATCCTCGACCTCTCCCGCCTCGACCAGGGAGAGGAGGAAGCCGCCGCGTTCCGCCGCGATCTCCGCGAGACCACGCACGACGTGGGCTTCTTCTACCTCGTCGGCCACGGCGTGCCGCAGGACCTCCTCGACGACGTGGTCGCCGTCTCCCGCCGCTTCTTCGAGCTCTCCGAGGAGGAGAAGCTCGCGATCGAGAACACGGCCAGTCCGCAGTTCCGCGGCTACACCCGCTTCGGTGCCGAGCTGACCAACGGCGACGTCGACTACCGCGAGCAGGTCGACATCGGCATCGACCGCGAGACCGTGCCGGCCGGCGCCGACGTCCCGGACTACCAGCGCCTCGAGGGACCGAACCTCTGGCCGGAGTCGCTGCCCGAGTTCCGCGCCGTCTTCGAGCGCTGGCACGAGGAGCTCGCCGCTGTCGCCATCCGTCTGCTGCGCACCTGGGCCGTGGCCCTCGACGCTCCGGCCGACGTCTTCGACGAGGCGTTCGCCGAGAAGCCGTTCTCGCTGGTCAAGGTCGTCCGCTACCCGGGCACCTCCGACCCGGAGCCCAAGCAGGGCGTCGGCGCGCACCGCGACGGCGGAGTGCTGACCCTGCTGCTGGTCGAGCCCGGCAAGGGCGGCCTGCAGGTCGAGCACGACGGCTCCTGGATCGAGGCGCCGGCGCTGCCCGGGGCGTTCGTCGTCAACATCGGCGAGATGCTCGAGCTGGCCACCGGCGGCTACCTCAAGGCGACGCTGCACCGCGTGATCTCGCCGCTGATCGGCACCGACCGGATCTCGATCCCGTTCTTCTTCAACCCCTCGCTCGACTCGACGATGCCCTCGCTGCCGCTGCCCGAGGAGCTGAAGTCCGGCCTCTCGGTCGACCCGACCAACAGCCCGATCCTCGAGACCTACGGCGAGAACGCGCTGCGCTACCGCCTGCGCGCGCACCCCAACGTGGCGGCCGTGCACCACGCCGACCTGCTGACCCCGACGAGCTGACCCCCTCCGCGAGATGCCACTTGTGCACGCTTCTCACGGCGTGTCGCGCGCACAAGTGGCATCTCGCGGCGGGGGAGGGGGCCCGGGCTACTCGATGAGGTTCGCGGTGGGGAGCGAGTGGGTGCCGAGGTGCAGGGTGCGCGTCCCGAGCGTCCAGCTGATGCGGGGGCGGAACACGGCCAGGCCGGTGAAGGACACCGACTTCATCTTCTTCAATGCAGTGCTCGCCTTCGTCCGCAGGGAGGAGACCTGCTCGGCGGAGTGCGCGGCGGCGGCCGGGGGCGGACCCACCTCCCACATCTCCACTGCGGACTGCGGCGGTACGTCGGCCGGGAGGTCGGTGGCGCGTCCGGCCGCTCGCGTGGCCTTGTACTCCACGGAGAGGGGCACGGCGACGGAGGCGTTGGAGGTCAGGAAGCTGGTGAGCCGCCCGTCCGCCGCCTCCGCCGCGGTCTCGATCCCCTCGAGGAGATCGGAGCCGACGTGGCAGCCCGTGATCGGGTCCTGTTCCGCGACGATCGCGAAGACGAAGCCGCCGGCGCAGCCGAGCAGCGCACTCGAGACGTCGAGGGCGAGCCAGGCGTCCAGCGCTGACTTCTCCCGGGTGGCGATCTCCACGATGTAGCTGCCCTCGACGGTCGCCTTCCCGGCGACGTCGAGCCGGTGCGGGGCCGGCATCCGCTTGCCGGCGAACGTGTCGAGCATCTTCGTGCCGTCGACCTTGCCGTCACCGGCCAGGCTGAACTCCTTGAAGTAGATCGTGTGGCCGGGCAGGAAGCGCCACGCGTCGGGCTCTCCGGCCTTCGGCTGGAAGTAGAGCCGGACGCCGTGCTTCCGGACGAGCGCCGGAGACAGGTTGACCCCCGCCTTCGCGAACGCCGTGTCCTTCACCTTCGGCGCCCCCAGGACCGAGTAGTTGATCGAGTCGCGGAAGGAGAACGCGATCGACATCGTGGGGACGTTGCAGTCCTCCTTGAGAGCGAGCTGCCGGACCTCGCATGGCCCGTTCGGAGAGGTGACCCACGGATTGCCGCTCCTCGTCATCGACGGAGCGCCGACGGACATCTCCAGGTCGAACTCGTCGCTCACCCCGGGGTACTCGGAGGAGAGCTCGATCCCGGCCCGCAGGAGGAAGCTGAAGCGGCCCTTCCCGGAGATGTGCGAGTTGAGGAGGCTGTAGGAGCTCCAGCCCTCCAGATGCGCGGTCGAGCCGCCGGTGAAGAGGACCGTCGCGGAGCTGTCCTGGTCGTGGGCCGGGAGGCTCGCGATCGCGGCGCTGAATCCGGGGTCGGACGGCGGAGTGCTCAGCATGACGGCGTCGCGGAAGCGGGCGCCGACATCGCCCTGTCCCTTGCAGCGCTTCACCTCGACGTCGAAGATGGCGCAACGCCACCAGTTGAGCGAGTGACCGAGCTCCTCGAGGTAGAACTTGGCGAAGTCCGGGTTCGCGGAGCCGTCGGTGATTCTCACGAGGTCCTCGTTGAGCAGGATCGCGCTCTGATCGTCGTCGTAGACGAAGGCGGCGGGCCGGTCGCCCAGGGTGTCGGAGGCGACCCAGAGCGGACTGATCTGCTCGAGGTACGCGGAATCCGTCAGGACCTTCAGCAGCTCCGCCGTGATCGACCGGCTCTCCGCGCTCGCCCACGCGGGGTTCTGCCGCGCGACCTCCTCGTAGTCCGGGCCGAACGCATGGGTGAACACCGTCTCCACCCCGCGCTCGAAGGCGACCTGCGCGGCGGCCTGGCGCAGATCGGCACTGGTGGCGCCGACCACGGGGTAGGTCTTCGTGCCGTCGAGCCCCAGCTCGTCGCGGAGCGGCCCGTTCGCGAGGAGCCACTTGTGAGTCGCCTCCGGGATCATCCGCGAAGCCCGGGCGAGGAGCTGCCCGAAGTCCTGGTAGTGCGACTCGGGCGGAGCGTCGGACCCGGGCGCGTCACTCCAGAGGCCGCTCTCGCGGACCCCCTCCACCGCCTCGTCGCCGAGGTCCTTCGAGAAGTCGGTGACGAGGCTCTCGAGCGTGGTCCCGAAGTCGTCCTTCCCTCCGATCTCGTGCAGCGCGTCCGAGAGGAACCGCTGCTCGCCGGTCTTGAGCGCGGTCTCGGCGGAGAGCTCCAGCCCGCCCTCGATGGCCTCGCCCGCCGGTCCGAGTGCTCCGAGGAACACGCGGCGGAGGTTGGTCCCGCTCGGGTTCTGCTCGTACTCCTCGATGTGCCGGATCAGCGGCCCGATCAGCGGGATCTGCTCCGCCTCCCCGATCGCGCTGTGCTCGTGGAGCCACTGCCGCTGCAGTTCGCGGAACGTCTCCTCGTCACGGTCGGCGGCGCGCCGGTACTCCTCCTCCGAAGCTTTCAACTCGGACAGCTCCTTGCTCTCGACCCGGAGCAGGGCCGCATAGCCGGTGGGGTCCTCGCCCGCCCAGGTGCGGTGCAGCTCGTGCCAGTCCTCCGCCATCCGGGCCCGGAGGGCCGCCTGCGCCTCGGCGACCCGGGCGCCGTACTCGTTCCGGACGGCGTTCCGCTCCGCCTCGAGCGTCTCCACATCGTGACCGGCGGCTGTGCAGAAGACCATGCTCAAGCCGAGACTGAGGGCCAGCCAGAACGGTTGGCACGCGCTTCTCCGCTCGGCGATCGCGCGGTGGATCCGCGGCTCGAAGGCGGCGATCCTCTCGCGGAGCGCCGCCTCCGCTCCGAGCTTCGCGTCGTTCAGCCCCAGGGAGAAGAGCCGATCCATCCGCGCGTGCTGACGGTCGTACGCTCGCTGCGCGATCCAGTGCCCGGAGTCGTCGAGAGCGGCTTGGAGCCGACCACAGGCCTGCAGCAGGGGGGAGCCCGCCGCCGCGGAGCTGCACCGAGCGGCGGACACCCGCCAGCGATCGGCACCCGACGCCGGATCGACGCCGGGCTCGCTCGTGAGGCACTCCGTTCCCGTCCCCGTGATGCAGACCAGGCCCCCGTCGAGGTCGCGGGCGTACCAGATCGGCACTCCGAGTGAGCGGCCGTCCCTCCAGGTCATCTCGGCGGCACTCGCCGCCCGGCAGAGGCTCGCGAACACGGTCGCGATCGAGTCCGGGACGGCGTCCACCTGCGAGCAGCGCACGACTGCGGTCCGGCCCCTGGCGACGTCGGTGACCGCGGCGAGCGGCGTCGCCGTCCGCAGGTCGTACGCCGACCCCTCGGCACCCGGCTGCGGCGTCGCCGCCACCGGGAACGCGATGTCCCGGTCGTCGACGATCGTGTACACGGCGGCGGGACGTCCGACCTTCGGGTCCGCGGGCAGGACGCGCAGCTCCTCCATCCTGACCCCGACGAGCGGATCGTCGAGGGGGGAGGGGCCGGGCGTCGCGGCGTGCGCGGGAAGGGCGGTGCAGACGGCGAGAAGAGCCGCGAGGACGGCGGTCGGGCGGGTGAGGCGTCGAGGCATGGCTGCTCCTGGGTGGGAGGGGCGGGATGCTCCGGGCGGACCGGGCCCGGTGAGGGCCGGCGGCAGCGTCTCGCGCGATCGATCGGGTTGCCACACCGTAGTGGGGCTGGATTCCGCTTCTGTGTCGTTGCGCGTCCTGCGGCAGCGGAGGCGCGACATGCCTCGTCCTCCTCGGGCCGACGCTGCCGAACGGCGAGGGGGGGGGGGGGGGGGGGGGGGGGGGGGGGGGGGGGGGGGGGGGGGGGGGGGGGGGGGGGGGGGGGGGGGGGGGGGGGGGGG
>NZ_RKHW01000006.1:0-102248 GCF_003751665.1 Rathayibacter sp. PhB127 | reverse complement strand
TGATAATCACTACATTCATACCGTTGTAAAGGCTGGTAGGAGTGGTCAGAGATTGCTTGCGTCCACTTTGTGGTTCCCAGAATACGGGCTCCATACCGCGGGTCGTGTTCGCAAAGACACGATCAGCACACCGCACCTTCGGGGCGGACAACAGAACACACGCATGACGTGTGACCCAGATTTGACCACCACCAAGCCTTCGGCTGGTGGGTGTGTCTGAGAGGGTTACGGCGGCCATAGCGAGAGGGAAACGCCCGGTCACATTCCGAACCCGGAAGCTAAGACTCTCAGCGCCGATGGTACTGCAGGGGGGACCCTGTGGGAGAGTAGGACACCGCCGGACACCAATTCACGATGGCCACCCAGAAATGGGTGGCCATCGCTGTTTAACCAGAGGTTCTCCACGAGAGCCGCTAGCCGCTCGACGCGGCGCCGTGAGGAGTGACGATGTCCGAGGACCGCACGTCCGGAAGCGAGAGCGTCGAGCTCGGCGATCGCCTCGACGACATCGAGCAGTCGCCCCTGGCATTGCGGGCGGCCGCCTATGCGGAACTGCAGGAGCAGCTCCGGGTCCGGCTCGAGGGTGGGGACTCCTCCCGATGAGCGACATCGAGGATCAGCGACTCGACACGGCACTCGCGACGAGAGGCATCGCCCGGTCGCGAGTGCACGCGGCGCGCATGATCGCCGACGGTGTCGTCACTGTGGACGGAGCGCCGGCGCTGAAGCCGTCGATCCGCGTGCGTCCGGAGCAGGACATCGCTGTCGCCTCGCTGGACCACTACGTCAGCCGGGCGGCTCACAAGCTGATCGCCGCGCTGGACGCCTTCCCCACCGTGAAGATCGACGGCGCGAACGCCCTGGATGTCGGCGCTTCCACCGGCGGCTTCTCCCAGGTGCTCCTGGAACGCGGAGTCGCGTCGGTGATCGCGCTCGACGTCGGTCACGGGCAGCTGGCTCCGCGAATCCGCTCCGAGGAGCGAGTGCACGTCGTCGAGGGCTTCAACGCCCGGGAGATGACGGCGAGCTCGCTCGCAGCGGCCTCTCGAACGGATGACGTACCGGACCTGGTCGTCGCCGACGTCTCCTTCATCTCCCTGTCGATGGTGCTGCCGGCCGTCGCCGCCTCCGTCGCACCGAGCGCCGACTTCGTCGTCCTGGTCAAGCCGCAGTTCGAGGTGGGGCGACTCGGCATCAAGGAGGGCATCGTCCGCGATCCGGAGCTCCGGCGCGAGGCACTCTCGGACGTGCTCTGGTCCGCCTGGGACGCGGGACTCGGGGTGGCCGGTCTGATCGCCTCGCCGCTCCCGGGCGGCGCTGGGAATCAGGAGTATCTGGTGCACCTCCACCGCGACCGCGGAACGATTCCGACAGAATGGAGGGACGCGGTCACCGCGCTCACTCTCGGGTGACGCGATCGTGTCCGCCGCCGTCGATCGACCCGAAGGACACCCACTCGATGCAGTCCCCTCCTGGCGAGCGCAACATCCTCGTCATCGCCCACACCGGACGGGCGGACTCCCTCGAAGCGGCGATCCTCGTGGTCGGACGCCTCCGCGGGTCCGGTGCCCGGCCCGTGCTCTGCGCCGACGACAAGGGCGACATCGTCCGCACCGCACCCGAGCTCAGCGACGTGGAGGTCCTCGGTACCGACGTCACGCTGGAGGAGATCGAGCTGGTCTTCGTCCTCGGCGGGGACGGCACGATCCTGCGCGCGGCCGAGATCGTCCGGACCGGCACGGCTCCGCTGCTCGGGGTGAACCTCGGCCATGTCGGCTTCCTCGCCGAGAGCGAGCGGGACGACCTCGATGACGCGGTCGCGCGCGCACTCGACGGCGACTACGCCGTGGAGGAGCGGATGACGCTGCAGGTGCGCGTCAAGATCGACGACGCCGTCGTCTACGAGACCTGGGCGCTCAACGAGGCGACCGTCGAGAAGGGCAGCCGCGAGCGGATGCTCGAGGTGATGGTCGGCGTCGACGGCCGCCCGCTCTCCAGCTTCGGCTGCGACGGCATCGTCGTGTCGACGCCCACCGGCTCGACCGCCTACGCGTTCTCCGGCGGTGGTCCCGTCGTCTGGCCCACGCTCGAGGCGATGCTGCTCGTGCCGCTCAGTGCGCACGCCCTGTTCGCCCGCCCGCTCGTCGTGGGGCCGGACTCCAGCCTCGCCGTCGAGGTGAAGGAGCGCACCGACGGCGTCGGCGTGCTCTGGGCCGACGGCCGGCGCACCTACGAGCTGCCGCCCGGGGCGCGGGTGGTCTACCGCCGCTCGCCCGTGCCGGTGCGCTTCGCCCGCCTGCACGACGCCCCGTTCACCGATCGCCTGGTGCAGAAGTTCGGTCTCCCCATCCGCGGATGGCGGGGGTCGGCGGAGACGGAGTAGCCGCATGCTCGAGGAGCTGCAGATCCGCGACCTCGGCGTCATCGCCGAGGCGACCCTCCCGCTCGGACCGGGATTCACCGCCGTCACCGGCGAGACCGGTGCCGGCAAGACCATGGTCGTGACCGCCCTGGGCCTCGTGCTCGGCGCGCGCTCCGACGCGTCCGCCGTCCGCTCCGGCAGCAAGCAGGCCTGGGTGTCGGGCCGCTGGCTCGTGCCCGAGGAGGGCGCGGTCGCGGATCGCGTCCACGACGCCGGCGGCGACCTCGACGGCCCCGAGCTGCTGCTCGCCCGCTCGGTCTCGGCCGAGGGGCGCGGCCGCGCCGTCGTCGGCGGCCGCAGTGCTCCGGTCAGCGTGCTCAGCGAGCTGGCCGATCAACTCGTCGTGGTGCACGGGCAGTCGGACCAGATCCGGCTCCGCTCGGCGGCCGCGCAGCGCGACGCGCTCGACCGCTTCGGCGGGCCCGAGCTGGGGGAGGCCCTGCGCGACTACGCGAGCGCCTTCGAGCGCTGGCGGGCCAACCGCGAGGAGCTCGACGAGCTGACCACGGCGCGCGAGTCGCGGGCACGCGAGGCGGAGCGACTCCGCAGTGCGCTCGCCGAGATCGAGGTGGTCGCTCCGCAGCGCGGCGAGGACGTCGAGCTCTCGACGCAGTCCGAGCGGCTCGGCAGCATCGAGCAGCTGCGCATCGCCGCGGGGGAGGCCCGCGAGGCCGTGTCCTCGGAGGAGCTCGACGGCCGCGACGCCCTCGGTCTCGTCGAGATCGCCCGCCGGGTGCTCGAGCGCGCCGCGGAGCACGACGCGGCGCTCGAGCCGCTGACTCAGACCCTCGGTGAGGCGTCGGTGCTGCTCGGCGACGTCGCGGCCGGCCTCTCCTCCTACCTCGCCGAGCTCGACCTCGACGGCGCGCACGACCTCGAGCTGATCGAAAACCGCCGGGCGGAGCTCTCCGCGCTCGCGCGCACTTACGGGCCGACCCTCGACGACGTGCTCGACCTCGTCGACTCCTCCGGTCTGCGGCTGCTCGAGCTCGACGGAGACGACGAGCGGATCGCAGCCCTCGAGGCCGACACCGCCGCCGATGCCGATCTGGTCGAGCGGCTCGCCGACCGGCTGACCGAGCTGCGCACCGCGGCCGCCGTCGAGCTGGGCGCGCGGGTGAGCGACGAGCTGACCGCGCTGGCCATGGCCGATGCGCGTCTGCACGTGCAGGTCGGCAGCGCGAGCGAGCCGACGGTGCACGGACGCGACACGGTGGAGATGCTGCTGCAGCCGCACACCGGGGCCACTCCGCGCGCGCTCGCGAAGGGCGCCTCCGGGGGAGAGCTCTCGCGGGTGATGCTCGCGATCGAGGTGGTCGTTGCGGCCAACGACCCGGTGCCGACGTTCGTCTTCGACGAGGTCGATGCAGGCGTCGGCGGTGCGGCGGCGATCGAGATCGGTCGTCGGCTCGCGCGCCTCGCCGAGACGTCCCAGGTCATCGTGGTGACGCACCTGGCCCAGGTCGCGGCCTTCGCGACCAATCACCTGCGGGTCGAGAAGGGCTCGGACGGCTCGGTCACCTCGAGCGCGGTGACCCAGCTGGATCCCGAGCAGCGGGTGTCCGAGATGGCACGCCTGCTCTCCGGGCTGACGGACTCCGAGAACGCCCTGGCGCACGCGCGCGAGCTGCTCGAGTCGAGCCGCCGGCGCTGACCGCACGCGGTGCGTCGCCCGCCCCGACCGGTTCGAAATCGGCGGGGGCGGCGCCCGGAGCCGGTTCTGCTGTTACGGTGGAACCCCGTGGTGGACAATTCGAACTCGGGCCTTTCCTCTTCTTCTTCCGACACTTCTGCGGCCGGGCGCGACACCGCCCCTGCGAAGGTCACGAAGCACATCTTCGTCACGGGCGGGGTCGTCTCCTCGCTCGGCAAGGGCCTGACGGCCGCCAGCCTCGGCAACCTGCTCACCGCGCGCGGACTGCGCGTCGTGATGCAGAAGCTCGACCCGTACCTCAACGTCGATCCCGGGACGATGAACCCGTTCCAGCACGGCGAGGTCTTCGTGACCGACGACGGCGCGGAGACCGACCTCGACATCGGGCACTACGAGCGCTTCCTCGACATCAACCTGAACCAGGCGGCGAACGTCACCACCGGTCAGATCTACTCCCGGGTGATCGCCCGCGAGCGGGCCGGCGAGTACCTCGGCGACACGGTCCAGGTCATCCCGCACATCACCGACGAGATCAAGCGCCGCATGCGCCTGCAGGCCGAGGACGACCCGCAGCCCGACGTGATCATCACCGAGATCGGCGGCACCGTCGGCGACATCGAGTCGCAGCCCTTCATCGAGTCGGCCCGTCAGGTGCGCCACGAGCTCGGCCGCCGCAACGTCTTCTTCGTGCACGTGTCGCTCGTGCCGTTCATGGGGGCGTCCGGTGAGCAGAAGACCAAGCCGACCCAGCACTCCGTCGCCGCGCTGCGCTCGATCGGCATCCAGCCGGACGCGCTCGTGCTGCGCAGCGACCGGCCGGTGTCGGAGTCGAACAAGCGCAAGATCGCGCTGATGTGCGACGTCGACGAGCAGGCCGTGGTCAACGCCAAGGACGTCGCCTCGATCTACGAGATCCCGTCGATGCTCAACGAGCAGGGGCTCGACTCCTACATCATCGACCAGCTCGACCTGTCGGCCGGCGAGGTCGTCTGGGACGGCTGGTCGCAGCTGCTCGAGGCCGTGCACGAGCCCAAGCACGAGGTGACCATCGGCCTGGTCGGCAAGTACATCGACCTGCCCGACGCGTACCTCTCGGTCACCGAGGCGCTGCGGGCCGGCGGCTTCGCGCAGCAGACCAAGGTCGTCCTGCGCTGGATCGCGTCCGACGGACTCGAGGACCCGGAGGCGGCCGCGAAGGCGCTCTCCGAGCTCGACGGCATCTGCGTCCCCGGCGGCTTCGGCATCCGCGGCATCGAGGGCAAGCTCGGCGCGCTGCGCTTCGCCCGGGAGAACGGCATCCCGACGCTGGGCCTGTGCCTGGGGCTGCAGTGCATGGTGATCGAGTACGCGCGCAACGAGGCCGGGCTCGAGGGCGCATCGTCCTCCGAGTTCGACCCGGAGACCGAGTTCCCCGTCATCGCGACGATGGCCGAGCAGGTCGAGATCCTCGCCGCCGGCGACATGGGCGGCACGATGCGCCTGGGTCTCTACACCGCCGATCTCGCCGAGGGCTCGATCGTCGCCGAGGTCTACGGAGCGCCGCAGGCCGCGGAGCGCCACCGCCACCGCTACGAGGTGAACAACGGCTACCGCGACCGCATCGCCGAAGCCGGCCTCTGGTTCTCGGGGACGTCCCCGGACGGCAGCCTCGTCGAGTACGTCGAGCTGCCGCGGGAGAAGCACCCGTTCTACGTCGGCACGCAGGCGCACCCCGAGCTGCGCTCGCGGCCGAACAACGCGCACCCGCTCTTCAAGGGGCTCGTGACCGCGGCGCTCGAGCGCCAGGAGGCGTCGCGGCTGTTCCCGGCGTCGGAGGCCGGCTCCGATGACTGACGCGACCGACTCCGTGCCCTCGGACGCGCTGCTCTCGGACGAGCTCGTCGAGCCCGAGATCCTCACCAGCGAGCGCGTCTTCGACGGCATGGTCTGGGGCGTCCGCGCCGAGACCTTCCGCTACGGCGACGGCGAGCTGCGCCGCGAGTTCCTCGACCACACGGGCGCCGTCGCGGTGCTCGCCCTGGACGACGAGGACCGCGTCGCGCTGATCAAGCAGTACCGCCACCCCGTGCGCACCCGCGAGTGGGAGATCCCGGCCGGCCTCCTCGACATCGAGGGGGAGGACGCCCTCATCGCCGCGCAGCGCGAGCTGGGGGAGGAGACCGACCTGCGGGCCGGCCGCTGGGACCTGCTCTCGGAGTTCGCCACCTCGCCCGGCGGCAGCGACGAGGTGATCCGCATCTACCTTGCGCGCGATCTCTCCGCCACCGACGCCGCCTTCGAGCGCGAGGCGGAGGAGGCCGACATGGAGCTGCGCTGGGTCGCGCTCGATGAGGCCGTCGACGCCGTGCTCGCACGGCGGGTGCAGAACCCGTCCCTCTGCCTCGCGGTGCTCGCGGCGCACGCCTTCCGCGCGCGCGGCTGGGCCGGCCTCGGCGACGCCTCGGCGCCGTGGACGCGGCACCCGCGGGTCCGCCGGGGGTGACTCCGGCCGCGATCGCCGACGCCTTCCTCCGGCAGGCGAGCGTCGAGCGCGGACTGTCGGCGCACACCATCGCGGCCTACCGGCGCGATCTGGGGCTGTATCTCGGCTGGCTCGAGGAGCGCGGGGTCACCGATCTCGCGGCGCTCCGGCGCTCGGACGTGGGGGACTTCGCGTCCTGGCTCGCGGCGCGGGCCGAACGGCCGCTGGCGGCGAGCTCGCGGGCGCGGATCCTCTCGAGCGTGCGTGGGCTGCACCGCTTCGCGCTGGAGGAGGGGCACGTCGCCGACGACGTCGCCCACGACGTGCTGCCGCCCAAGCTCCCGATGACGCTGCCCAAGGCGATCACGGTCGAGCAGATGGCGTCGCTGCTCGAGGCGGCCCGGGGCGAGGAGCTGTCGGAGCTGCGCGATCGGGCGCTGCTGGAGCTGCTCTACGCCACCGGGGCGCGCATCTCGGAGGCGGTGGACCTGAGCGTCGACGACGTCTTCGACTCGGAGGTGGTGCGGCTGACCGGCAAGGGCTCGAAGCAGCGGATGGTGCCGCTCGGGAGCTTCGCGCGCGAGGCGGTGCAGGACTACCTGGTGCGGGCGCGGCCCGAGCTGTCGCGGCGCGGGCGGGCGACGCCGGCGCTCTTCCTCGGGGTGCGCGGGAGCCGCCTGTCGCGGCAGAGCGCGTGGCTGGTGATCCGCGCGGTCGCGGAGAAGGCGGGGCTCGATCGCGAGATCTCGCCGCACACGTTCCGGCACTCCTTCGCGACGCACCTGCTCGCGGGCGGGGCGGACGTGCGGGTGGTGCAGGAGCTGCTGGGGCACGCCTCGGTGGCGACGACGCAGATCTACACGCTGGTGACGGCGGACACGCTCCGCGACGTGTACACGACGGCGCACCCGCGGGCGCGGCGCTGAGGGGCGGGGCGGTTCATGGTGATCGAGTAGCCCGCGGAGCGGGCGTATCGAGATCCGGCGTTCGAAGGGGGTGGGTCTCGATACGCCGCTGCGCGGCTACTCGACCAGCATGGAGGGGGCCGCTGCGCGGCTACTCGACCGGCATGGAGGGGGCCGCTGCGCGGCTGCTCGACCAGCGTGGGCGGGGCGCCGCGGGGAGGGGCACGGTCGCCGGTACACTCGACGGAGGCCGCGCGGGAGCGCACGCCGACACGGGAAGCGAGGCGACGCAGGTGACACGCAAGACGGACGACAAGGCCGAGCTCACCGGTCTCGAAGCCCCGACGCTCGGCCCGACCGGCCGGCCCCTGCGCGACTTCCCGCTCCCGGTGGAGCTGACCGGGCACGGGCCCGCGCGCATCATCTCGCTCTGCAACCAGAAGGGCGGCGTCGGCAAGACGACGACGACCATCAACCTGGGCGCGACGCTCGCCGAGTACGGCCGCCGCGTGCTGGCCATCGACTTCGACCCGCAGGGCGCGCTGTCCGCCGGTCTCGGCGTCGCCACCTACGACGCGATCACGATCTACGACCTGCTGCTCGGCACCGTCAAGGACCCGAGCGAGGCGATCCGCCCGACCCGCGTCCCCGGCCTCGACATCATCCCCGCGAACATCGACCTGTCGGCCGCGGAGGTGCACCTCGTCAACGAGGTCGCGCGCGAGACGATCCTCGCCCGGGTGCTGCGCAAGGTCAGCGCCGACTACGACGTGATCCTGATCGACTGCCAGCCGTCGCTGGGCCTGCTCACCGTGAACGCGCTCACCGCGAGCCACGGCGTGCTCATCCCGCTCGAGTGCGAGTTCTTCGCGCTGCGCGGCGTCGCGCTGCTGATCGAGACGATCGACAAGGTCCGCGACCGGCTCAACCCGGTGATCGAGCTCGACGGCATCCTGCCGACCATGTACGACTCGCGCACGCTGCACTCGCGCGAGGTGCTCGACCGGGTGGTCGACGCCTTCGGCGACAGCGTGCTCGAGACCGTGATCGGGCGCACGGTGAAGTTCCCCGACGCGAGCGTGTCGGGGGTGCCGATCACCACGTTCGCGCCGGAGCACAACGCGGCGAAGGCGTACCGCAAGCTCGCCAGGGAGCTGATCTCGCGTGGCGCGGTCGCCTGAGGCGCTCCTGCTCGACCAGGAGGCGGACACCGCCCCCGTCTCCCGCGGCTTCACCGTCGCGCTGTCGAACTTCGAGGGGCCCTTCGACCTCCTGCTGAGCCTGATCGCCAAGCAGCAGGTCGACATCACCGAGATCGCGCTGAGCGCGGTGACGGACGAGTTCCTCTCCTACCTGCACGGCATCGACACGGCCGAGGGGCTCGACCGCGCCTCGGAGTTCCTGGTCGTCGCGGCGACCCTGCTCGATCTCAAGATCGCCGGGCTCCTGCCGCAGGGCGAGCTGGTCGACGCGGAGGACGCGGCGATGCTCGAGGCGCGCGACCTGCTCTTCGCCCGGCTCCTGCAGTACCGGGCCTTCAAGCAGGTGTCGGCGTGGTTCGCCGAGCGGATCGACGCCGAGACCGGCCGGCACGTGCGCCAGGTGCCGCTCGAGGAGGAGTTCCGCGCGAAGAAGCCGGAGCTGGTCTGGACGCTCTCGCCCGAGGACTTCGCGGCGCTCGCCGCCTTCGCGCTCGCGCCGCGCGAGATCCCGACCGTCGGGCTCGACCACCTGCACGCGCCGCTGATCAGCATCCGCGAGCAGGCCGCGTACATCGTGGCCGTGCTGCGCGAGCGGACGACGGCGACCTTCCGCGAGCTCGTCGCCGATGCGGACGAGAAGGGCGTGATCGTGGCGCGCTTCATCGCCGTGCTCGAGCTCTACCGGCACGCCGCGATCGCGTTCGAGCAGCCGGAGCCGCTCGGCGAGCTGACCCTGCAGTGGGTGGCGGAGAACTGGTCCGACGCGAGCCTCGCGCACCTGGGGGCCGACTATGACCAGTGAGCCCACGAGCGCCGACTCCACGACCGTCGCCGGTCCCGGCACCGTCGCGTTCGAGATCGACCGCGCCGTCGAGGCGATCCTGATGATCGCGGACGAGCCGCAGTCGCTCGCCGCGCTCGCCACGGCGCTCTCCCGGCCGATCCCGGTCGTCCGGCAGTCGGTCGAGCGGCTCGCCGCGGACTTCGACGGCGCCGACGGCGGCATCCGCCGCGGCTTCGAGCTGCGCGAGGTCGGCGGCGGCTGGCGGGTCTACGTGCGCCGGGAGTACGACTGCGTCGTCTCCGACTTCGTGCTGACCCAGAACCCGACCAAGCTGTCGCAGGCGGCCCTCGAGACGCTCGCGGTGATCGCCTACAAGCAGCCGATCTCGCGCGGCCAGGTCGCGCAGATCCGCGCGGTCAACGTCGACTCCGTCGCGCGCACCCTCCTCGGCCGCGGCCTGATCGCGGAGGTCGGCAGCGACCCCGAGACCGGCGCGGTCCTCTACGGCACCACCGAGCAATTGCTCGTCCATCTCGGCCTCGCCTCGCTCGACGAGCTGCCGAAGATCTCCCCCCTACTGAGCGACGGACGGAACGGATTCGATGAGCGCGCCTGAATTGCCCGAGGGCGAACGACTGCAGAAGGTCCTCGCGGCCGCGGGGGTCGCCTCCCGCCGCGTCGTCGAGGAGATGATCGTCGCGCGGCGGATCCGCGTGAACGGCGAGGTCGCGAGCGAGCTCGGCCGCCGCATCGACCCCGAGAACGACCGGATCGAGGTCGACGGCGTCGCCGTGCAGCTCGACACCTCGCGGCGCTACGTGATGCTGAACAAGCCGGTCGGCGTCGTCAGCTCGCTCTCGGACGAGAACGGCCGGCCGGACCTGCGGACCTACACGCAGAACTTCGAGGAGCGGCTGTTCAACGTCGGCCGCCTCGACTCCGAGACCTCGGGGCTCCTGGTGCTGACCAACGACGGCGAGCTGGCGCACGTGCTCGCGCACCCGTCGTTCGGGGTGACCAAGACCTACATCGCGAAGGTGCACGGGCAGGTGCTGCCGCAGACGATCGCGGCGCTGACCGCCGGCGTCGAGCTGGAGGACGGCACGGTCGCGGCCGACAAGGCGCGGCTGCTCGGCCGGCCGGAGGGGCGCTCGAACGCGTCGCTCGTCGAGATCACGCTGCACTCCGGGCGCAACCGCGTCGTCCGGCGGATGATGGCCGCGGTCGGGCATCCGGTGCTCGAGCTGGTGCGCCGGCAGTTCGGCCCGCTGCACCTGGGCTCGCTGCGCTCGGGCGACCTGCGCGACCTGACCCGCGACGAGCTGGGTGCGCTGCTGACCATCTCGCGGCAGGGCGGCGAGGCGCCGGTGGAGAAGCCGGAGCCGACGCGCCAGGCGAGCGCGGGCGCGCGGCGGCCGCGGCCGCAGACCGCGGACGACCGGGGGACCGAGGGGCGCGGGGAGCGGAGGACCGAGGAGCGCTCGGTGCGGCGCTCGGAGGAGCGGCCGGTGCGGCGGTCCGAGGAGCGGCCTGAGCGTCGCTCTGACGACCGGCCCGTGCGTCGTTCCGACGAGCGGCCTGAGCGGCGGTCGGAGGACCGTCCCGTGCGGCGGTCGGAGGACCGTCCCGTGCGCCGGTCGGAGGACCGACCTGAGCGCCGCTCGGACGATCGCCCCGTCCGTCGCTCCGAGGAGCGTCCCGAGCGTCTTGCCGACGACCGCGGCGAGCGTCGCTCGGACGAGCGCCGTCGTGACGAGCGGCCGCGCGAGCGTCCGTCCGATGCGCTGCGCGCCGACGACCGCGCGACGCCGCCGCAGGACCGGCGACGCCCCTCCGCGAACGGTGCCGAGCGGCCCGACTCCGGTGTGCGGCGCAGCGGCCAGGACAAGCGGCGTCGGCCTGATCGGTAGGCTGTCGGGGTGAACGAGCTCCTGCACCCCGCCCCGCCCGCGATGCGGACGACGGGGACGGTGCGGGTGGTCGGCTCCGGCCTGCTCGGCGCGTCGATCGGCCTGGGCCTCGCCTCGCGCGGGGTCGACGTCGTCCTCGACGACGCCTCACCCGCCAGCCTCTCGCTCGCCATCGACTACGGGGCCGGCCGCGCCGCGACCGCCGACGACCGGCCCGTGCTGATCGTGGTCTGCGTGCCGCCGGACGTCGTCGCCGGCGTCGTCGAGCGCGAGCTGGCCGCGTTCCCCGAGGCGGTCGTCACCGACGTGGCGAGCGTCAAGATGCAGCCGCTGCGCGAGCTGCGCGCCCGCGGCCTCGACCTCAGCCGCTACATCGGCTCGCACCCGATGGCCGGTCGCGAGCGCGGCGGCCCGGTCGCGGCCCGCGGCGACCTCTTCGTCGGCCGGCCCTGGGTGATCTGCCGCGACGGCGAGACGCCGCCCGAGGCGCTCGCCCGGGTCGAGGCGCTCGCGCTCGACCTCGGCGGCTCGATCATCGAGATGGGCCCGGAGGAGCACGACCGCTCGGTCGGCCTCGTCTCGCACGCGCCGCAGGTGATCTCCTCCCTGCTCGGGCAGCGTCTCGTCGACGCGCCGAACGACGCCCTGCGGCTCGCCGGCCAGGGCGTGCGCGACGTCTCGCGGCTCGCCGCCTCCGCTCCGGAGCTGTGGGTGCAGATCCTCGGCGCGAACCGCGAGCACGTGGTCGCCGTGCTGGACGCCTTCCGCGACGACGTCGCCGCGGTCGCCGACGCCCTGCGCGACCTCGACGCCCCCGGTGCCCGCCGCCTGCTCGCCGAGCACCTCGCCGCGGGCAACGCCGGCGTCGCCCGCCTGCCCGGCAAGCACGGCCAGGACCAGCGGTTCTCCACCCTGATCGTCCTCGTCGACGACACCCCGGGCACGCTCGCCCGGCTGTTCGTCGAGATCGGCGAGGCCGGGGTCAACTTGGAGGACGTGCGCCTCGAGCATGCGGAGGGGCGCCGCGTGGGCCTCGCCGAGATCTCGGTGGTGCCGGAGGCCGTCGGCCCGCTGACCGAGGAACTGACCGCACGCGGCTGGAGGATCGCCGGATGAGCACGGAGCAGAACAGGCAGGAGGGCGGCCTGAACCGGATGACGCCCGCGCGCCGCGCCCAGCAGAGCATCCCGGAGGACGGGGGAGCGGCGCCCGAGCGCGCGAGCGGCTCTCGCAGCGACGACGTGCCCGACTTCGGCGACGCCGTCGTCGTTGCGATCGACGGACCGGCCGGCAGCGGCAAGTCGAGCGTCTCGCGCGAGGCGGCCCGTCGGCTCGACTTCGAGTTCCTCGACACCGGCGCCGCGTACCGCGCGCTCGCCTGGCACGGCCTCGACACCGGGCTCGACTTCGCCGACGAGAACGCGATCGTCGACGCGCTCGACGGCTTCGACTACTCCATCGGCACCGACCCCGAGTCGTACTCGGTCTGGGTCGGCCGGACCGAGGTCACGGCCGCGATCCGCGAGCCCCGGGTGACAGGTCAGGTGTCCGCCGTGGCGAAGGTGCCGGAGGTGCGTCGGCGGATCACGCTGCTGTTCCGCCGCATCATCGGCGAGACCCGCAAGGCCGGCATCATCGTCGAGGGGCGCGACATCACGACGGTCGTGGCGCCGACCGCCGGGGTGCGGATCCTCCTGACGGCGAGCGAAGAGGCTAGGATGGCGAGGCGTTCGCGCGAAGTCACCACGCAATCCGCTGAAGCGACGGGTCAGGCACTGCGGTCCAGGGACCGCGCCGACTCCCAGGTGGTGGACTTCATGAACGCCGCAGACGGAGTCACTCTTCTCGACTCCACTCACCTCGACTTCGAGCAGACCGTCGATGCGGTCATCGCCGAGGTCCGAACTTCGAGAGCAAGGGCCGATCATGGCACAGGACACGCACGTCGGTGACGACGAGCTGAACTTCGGAGACGACGACCTCGTCGAGCGCCTCGGCGACCTCGACGAGCAGCTCGCCTCCTCGCGCGCCCAGGCGCTGCGCAGCGGACTCGAGGACTACGACCTCGACGAGGAGGACCGCGACCTCCTCGAGTACGCCAGCGAGGACCCCGACGAGATCCGCTACCTCCCGGCGCTGCCGGTCGTGGCGATCGTCGGCCGTCCCAACGTCGGCAAGTCGGCGCTGGTCAACCGCATCCTCGGCCGCCGCGAGGCCGTCGTCGAGGACACCCCCGGCGTCACCCGCGACCGCGTCTCGTACAAGGCCGACTGGCTCGACCGCCAGTTCACCGTCGTCGACACCGGCGGCTGGGAGCCCGATGCCCGCGGCATCGACGCCTCCGTCGCGATGCAGGCCGAGATCGCGATCGACCTCGCCGACGCCGTCATCTTCGTCGTCGACGCGAACGTCGGCGCGACGGCGACCGACGAGCACGTCGTGAAGCTGCTCCGCAAGACCAAGAAGCCGGTCTTCCTCGCGGCCAACAAGGTCGACGACGTGCGCCAGGAGCCGAACGCCGCCTCGCTGTGGTCGCTCGGCCTCGGTGAGCCGTACCCGGTCTCGGCCGTGCACGGCCGCGGCGTCGCCGACCTGCTCGACACGGTGCTGGAGAAGCTGCCGCTCGAGTCGCTCGTCGCCAAGCGCGAGGTCGGCGGCCCGCGCCGCGTCGCGATCCTCGGCCGCCCGAACGTCGGCAAGTCCAGCCTGCTGAACAAGGCCGCGGGGGAGGAGCGGGTCGTCGTCAACGAGCTGGCCGGCACCACCCGCGACCCGGTCGACGAGCAGGTCGAGATCGCCGGCAAGATCTGGCGCTTCGTCGACACCGCCGGCATCCGCCGCCGCGTGCACCTGCAGCAGGGCGCCGACTTCTACGCGTCGCTGCGCACCTCGACCGCGCTCGAGAAGGCGGAGGTCGCGGTCGTCGTGATCGACGTCTCCGAGCCGATCTCGGAGCAGGACGTCCGCATCATCGACCTGGTGCTCGAGTCGGGCCGCGCGCTCGTGCTCGCCTTCAACAAGTGGGACCTCCTCGACGACGAGCGCCGCCGCTACCTCGAGCGCGAGATCGAGAAGGACCTCGCGCACGTGGCGTGGGCGCCGCGCGTCAACATCTCGGCGAAGACCGGGCGTCACCTCGAGAAGCTGGTGCCCGCGCTCGAGCTCGCCCTCGAGTCCTGGGACACCCGCATCCCGACCGGCAAGTTCAACGCGTTCCTCGCCGAGCTCACCGCGGCGCACCCGCACCCCCTGCGCGGCGGCAAGCAGCCCCGCGTGCTGTTCGGCACCCAGGCGTCCTCGCGCCCGCCGACATTCGTGCTCTTCACCACCGGCTTCCTCGACCCGGGCTACCGCCGCTACATCGCGCGCCGCCTGCGCGAGATCTACGGCTTCCAGGGCTCGCCGGTGAATGTCAACATGCGCGTGCGGGAGAAGCGCGCGCGCTGACGCCTTCTGACGCGCGCGGCTTCGGCTCGTCGTTCTGCGTCCGGCTCGCGGGGATCCTCGGATCCCGCGAGCCGGACGCGTTTCTGCGTGCCGGAGGCGTGGGCGGGGCGGGGTTCGGCTCGTGGTTCGGGCTCGGGCTCGTCGGATGCGCCGGTTTCGGCGAGCCGGACGTACTTCTGCGTGCCAGAGGTGCGGTCGGGGGAGCTTCGGCACGGGATTCGCGTTCGGGTTCGCGGAATTCGGCGGGTCCCGCGTGCCGGACGTGATTCTGCGCGCCGGAGGTACGGCGCCGGGGCTGCTGACGGTGGGTGGGTCTCGATACGCCCCTCCGGGGCTACTCGACCAGCATGAGCGCAGGCGTCTCTTCCCAGTACATCCGCCGCTGCCCGCGCATCCGGCGATCGATCGGTCACGAACGGTCGTGCTCCGCGCGCCGACCCGACCACTCGTGACGGATCAGTCCTGCGTGGCGAACGGCCACCAGGACGGCAGCAGCCGCCGGTACGCCGCGAGGTAGGTCTCGGGAGTGCGCGGCTCGGGGAGCCGCAGCCACGCCTCCATCAGGCCGGTCGAACCGGCGGCGAGGAAGGAGGCGGTGCCGTCCGCGAGGAACGCGGTGATGTCGTCGCCGTCGGGCAGCTGCAGCGTCCCGGTCTCGAGCGTCGCGAGGACGGCCGCGCGGAAGTGCAGCGCGAGCATCGCCCGGACACCCGAGTCGCCGCCGGGAGCGTCGAACGCGCGCAAGTAGAGGTCGCGGCGCGACTCGAGGTGACCGAGGATCCGCGCCGTGCCCTGGCGGATGGTCGAGTCGGTCGCCGCTCCGGCTCGGAGGGTGTCGAGATACTCGTCGCGGATCGTGTCGAGCTCGTCGGCGAGTGCCGCACAGAGCAACTCGGCGGCCGAGGTCGCGTGCGCGTAGAAGGTGGAACGGTTGACGCCGGCACGGTCGGTGATCTCGGAGACCGTGAGGCTGGAGACGTCTCTGGCAGTCGCCAGATCGATGATGGCTCGGTGCAGGGCCACCTGCGATCGCTTCTGCCGCGCGTCCACTGCTGCTGCCTCCTGTAGGGCGCTCGCTCCGGTCCGCCCGGCGCGCACTGCCTCAGCGATTCTACGGGCGCCGAGCGTCGGTCGTTTTCACTCTCGGCCCCGCGATCCGCTAAGGTAGTCGAGTTGCCCGGGCCTCGGTCCGGACTGCCACGGGCTGTGGCGCAGCTTGGTAGCGCACTTGACTGGGGGTCAAGGGGTCGCAGGTTCAAATCCTGTCAGCCCGACAGAAAGCCCTGATGAGACCTCCGTTCGCGGACTGGTCCTCATCAGGGCTTCGTCGTTTCTCCGGCAGCTCTTCAGCGAGACGAGCTGCTCAGTGCAGCAGTGCCGCGACCTCCGCGAAGGCCGCCTCCCGCCGAGCCACTCGCGCCTCCCGCTCGAGCGGGTCCTTCGTGAAGAGGGCCTGCGGGGACGGGTGGAACGTGCGCACGACGGCCAGGCCGCGCTCGCGCTCGATGCCCGGGTGCAGGCGGAGCAGGCGGCGCCAGCCGTGGTCGGCGTCGGCGCCCTGCAGCAGGACGACCTCGATGCTCGGTGCGAGGTCGAGCAGGTGCAGGACGGTCGGGATCCCCGCGTCGAGCTGCTCCACGGTCGGTGCCTTGCCGATGTACCAGGGGTAGGCGTTCCACTGCAGGAGATCGAACGGCGTGAGTCCGACGTCCGTGATGAGGCGCGACATCAGCTCGGCGGAGCCGTCGTCGTTCTCCGTGCAGAGGAACCCGCTGCCCGCGCCGTCCCGGGTGCCGGGGCCGGGGTCGCGCAGGATGCTGAGCACCCGCGCCTCGGTGCCGCCGTGCAGGGGAGCGATGTAGGGGAGCCAGCCGCGGTCGTACGGGTTCCGCAGCTCGTCGATCCAGCGGTTGATCGGGGCGACGTGGGGCGCATAGCGCTGCTCCCACTGCTGGCGGCGGAAGTCGAGGTCGGCCATGGCGCGGGGCATGACTGCACCCTAGACCTCGGGTGCACGCCACGATCGGGCTGGTCTGGCGGACTCGAGGACGGCCCAGGCGAGACCGGAGGAGAGCAGGCAGGAGATCAGCAGGGCGCCGGAGAGGGTCAGCAGGACACGGAGTGCATCGTTCCCCTGGCCGTGGAGCGCAAGGCTGAAGGCGGCGCCGGCCACCGGCAGCATGGTGAGCGCGAGCGCCGCGAAAACCCGGCCGAGAAGCAGATCCGAGAAGGCGCGTGATCCGACTCCGGCGAGCGCAGCGCTCGTGCAGCAGAGTGCGAGAGGAAGGACTGCGAGCACACCCCAGCCGATCCCGTGCAAGTACACCGAGGCACAGAGAACGACGGCGGGCAGCGACACGGCCGACGAGATGAGGGCGTGAAGGCCGACACCGGCGAATCCGGCTCGGGCGATCGAGACGTCCGCGAGCGGGAGGTGCTGGTGGTCGAGGTCCTGCGCGGTCGCCTGAGACGGACCCGGAAGCGCGAGGATCAGCACGAGGAGAAGTCCGCCCCACGGCATCGGCACGCTGTCCCGCAACAGGCTGGAGAGCACCGCCACGGCGAGGAGGGCGAGCGCAGTGCGGGGCTCCTGCCAGCGCCGGCGCCGAGTCTGCGCCAGGTGACTCGCGAGGACCGCGCCGACCGCGGAGTCGGGCCATCGCGTCCATGAGGGACGGCCGACGGCGTAGCCCCGGCCGGCAAGAGTCCGGTTCGACGCGCCGGAGAGGACCCGGGTGAGCTGGTTCGCGAGGATGCTCTCCTCGACCGCGGGTTCGACGAAGATTCCGGCTCGCCGGACGAGCAGGCCGACGGCGACGCTCGACAGCAGGAGAACGCCGATGGTGGCGGAGGCGTGCGCGAGTCCGCTCGCCTCGGGCGCGAGGATCACCTCGAAGAGGAGACCGGCGGCGCTCATCGCGGCCGACCCGATGGAGTCCTCGCCCACGAGCAGCGACTGCACCCCGAGGGCGATCCAGACCGCGCCCGCGGCGAGGACGCAGGTCAGCCCGATCCGGCGCCGCCCCGGCCGGGCGATTCTTCCGAGGAGATGGCTGGTCAACGACGTCGCCCGGATCAGGAGGAGGACGGCCGTCATCGCGCACCCCGAGAGCACGCCCCACGCGACCGGCTCTCCGCGGAGAAGCAGCGCCGTCGCCGACGCCGTGGAGGCACTGACGAACGCGATCGCCGCGGTCCCGACCGCATGCACCACCACGACGATCCGCGGACCACTCGGGCTCTGCAGCACCCAGGACACGTCCGCGGGCTGCAACCGCAGCGGCGAACCCCGCTGCGCTGTCAGTGACACCAGGATCAGAGAGAGACCGAGGACGAATCCCGCGATCCGCGTGGAGGGCGCCTCCGTCGGAGACCCGCCGGCACCACCCTGAACCAGGAGCCAGACGCCGCCCGACGCAGCGATCACGAGGACGACGATCGCGAGGGGATTCGTCACGAGGGCCGTGGTGCTGCGGATGCGGATCCGCAGGTAAGCCCGAGAGAGAGCGAGCACTCCTGCAAGGGGAAGACGCCGCGTTCGTTCAGTCGTCGTCATCGCGAAGAGCTCCCACGACACGGAGATAGACGTCCTCCAGAGGCGGCTGCCCCTCGAGATCGTCGCGCCCGAGACGCGCGATGTGCGCGATCCTCCCGGCGTGCAGGATCACCGCTCGATCGGCGATGCGCTCCAGCTCGGTCAGCCCGTGCATGGAGAGCAGCACGCCGCAGCCTTCCTCGGCCAGCCGCCGGACCTCGTTCCGGAGCTCGCGCACCGAGACGGCATCGAGGCCGTTGAACGGCTCGTCCAGCAAGAGGAGCCCGGCGCCCTTCAGCAGCGCAAGAACGAGAGCGAGCTTGCGGCGCATCCCCTGCGAGAGCTGATGGGGGAGGAGGTCGTGCTTGTCGCTCAGTCCGTAGCGCTCGAGGAGCGACGGTCCGAGCGACTCGTTCCGGGGTGAGCCGCTCAGCCGCTCGATCAGCCGGACGTGCTCCACAACGCTCAGACCCGGGTACAGGTCCGGTTCCTCCGGCATGAGGCTGAGGGCTCGTCGAGCCTCGGTCGTGCCGATCGCGTGACCGAGGACGAGGGCACTGCCATGCGAGGGCTCGTACAGTCCGGCGAGGGTGCGCATGAGGGTGGTCTTCCCGGCGCCGTTGGGTCCGACGAGTCCGACCACCTCGCCTGCGTCGATCGTGAAGGAGACGTCGCGGAGCACATCGACTGAGCCCATGCGCTTCCCGAGGCTTCGGACGTCGAGGAGCAGGCGAGGAGTGTCGTTGTCAGGCATCGGTGGCCAGCCAGCGGGAGAGATCGCCACCGGCCCGCTCGATCGCCTCCCGCAACGGATCGAGGCCGCCCTCTTTCAGAAGCGCTGCGAGCATCTTCCGGATATCGGGAGATCCGCTCGCGGCGGCCCTCTCGACTGCCCGACGGACTGCGGGGTCGTACTGCACCGCTCGTCGATGACGAATGAGCCGTTGAAGGAAGGGTCGTGCGGTGGTGCTCGCATCCCAGCCGCGCTCGTCGCCGAATGCCTGGATCACACGTCCGGTGCTGTCACCCGGCGCGAGGCACGCGGCGTAGGCGAAGGCGACGTGCAGCGCCGACACAGGCTCACTCTGCTGCTGGGCCACCTGTCCGGCGATGGTCATCACCCTGCGGAACTCTGCTGCGCGATTCACGCTCCACCTCCTCGACGTCATCGAGGAGCGTAGGTTCGCGCCCACCACAAGACAAGAGGAATCCTCGAAGTGGCGCATTGCACACGATCTGACGGGCTGCCGGCCTCGCGCCGTGGTCTACTTCGCGAGCTGTCCGAGCTTCGCGTGGGAGCGGGAGTAGGCGAAGTAGATCGCGAAGCCGATGGCCAGCCAGATCAGGAAGCGCAGCCAGGTCTCGATGGAGAGGTTGAGCATCAGGTAGGTGCAGATCAGGGCGGAGAGGCCGGGCAGCCAGGGGTTGAGCGGGACGCGGAAGCCGCGCTTGAGCTCGGGGCGCTTGCGGCGGAGGACGATGACGCCGACGGAGACCAGGACGAAGGCGGAGAGGGTGCCGATGTTGACCATCTCCTCGAGGACGCCGATCGGGGTCAGGCCGGCCAGCAGGGCGACGATGATCGTGACGACGACGGAGGTGACCCAGGGGGTGCGCAGGCGCGGGTGGACCTTCGCCAGGCGCTGGGGGAGCAGGCCGTCGCGCGACATCGCGAAGATGATGCGGGTCGCTCCGATGAGCAGGGTCAGCACGACGGTGGTGAGGCCGGCGACGGCGCCGGCGGAGATGACCGTCGCCATCCAGGTCTGGCCGTGATACGCGAAGGCGTTGGCGAGGGCGGCGGAGGGGTCGAGCTCGCGGTAGGGGACCATGCCGGTGACGACCAGGGCGACGGCGCAGTAGAGCACGGTGCAGATGATCAGCGAGGCGATGATGCCGATGGGCATGTCGCGCTGCGGGTTGCGGGTCTCCTCGGCGGTGGTCGCGACGACGTCGAAGCCGATGTAGGCGAAGAAGACCAGCGAGGCGCCGGCGATGATGCCGCCGACTCCGAAGGTCGCCGGCTCGATGCCGGAGAGGAACTGCAGCAGCGGCTGGGCGAGACCGGACGCGGCCTGCGACGCCTCCGCGGGCGGGATGAACGGCGAGTAGTTGCTCGCGTTGATGAACTGCAGCCCGGCGATGATGACGAACAGCACGATGAAGAGCTTCACGGCGACCAGCACCAGGTTGACGCGCAGGGACTCCTTGATGCCGAAGGTCATCAGGGCGCCGAGCACGAGCACCAGCAGGATCGCGGGGACGTCGACCACGCCGCCGTAGGAGATCGCCGCCGGCAGGACGATGCCGAGCTGCCCGAGGAACGAGCCGAGATAGGCGCTCCAGCCCTGGGCGACCACGCTCGCCCCGAGGAACAGCTCGAGGATCAGATCCCAGCCGATGATCCAGGCGAAGAGCTCGCCGAGCGAGGCGTAGGAGAACGTGTAGGCGGAGCCGGAGACCGGCACGGTGGAGGCGAACTCCGCGTAGCACATGGCCGCGAGCGCGCAGGCGAAGGCGGCGACGACGAAGCTCAGCACGATCGCGGGGCCGGCGATGTCGTGCGCGGCGCGGCCGGTGAGCGTGAAGATGCCGGCGCCGATCACGACGCCGACGCCGAAGACGGTGAGGTCGAGGGCGCTCAGCGACTTCTTGAGGCGGGTCTCGGGCTCGTCGGTGTCGGCGATGGACTGCTCGACGGACTTGGTGCGGAGGAGGCTCACGGTGGTTCTCTCTGGTGAGGTGACGCGGTGTGCGGCGGGTCGCGATGCGACGGCACTCCGGGAGGATAGCGGCGCGGCGGGCCCGTGCGGCAGCCCTCGCGCCGATGGCGGGAGGCGGGGGCCTTCGCGCGCTCCCGCGGCGGGGCCGGTGTCAGTCCGTCGTGAGCTCGTCCTTCTCCCGAGTGCTGATCTTTCCCGGAGCGGGCGTCCCGGGATGGGCGGGGCCGCCGGTGACCATCACCTCCACGTGTGCGCGCTGCGGAGGGTCGGAGTAGACGAAGGGGTAGGGCGCGCCACTCACGAGCGCTGCGACCTTCATGACACCGCCGATGCTGTAGGGGATCGAACCCGCGTAGGAGCCCGCGGGGATGAGGATGTAGCCGCCGCGGGGACCGACGCGGACGACCTGCGTCGACCCGAGGGTGAAGTCGTGATCCGTCCTGAAGTCCACCCTGCCCTCCTGGCGCAGCACGATCGGAGTTCCTGTGATCCCGTCTCCGTTCACGAACACCGAGATCTCGAAGCGCCGACGGGCACCCAGGTCGGTGGTCACGAGTCCGGCATCGATGACGCGCACCCCCAGGAAGGTCTCGGGGAGGACGGGGGAAGGGGAGACGGATGCCGCGGCACCGGGCGCCGCCGCGCAGGCGGCGATGACGGGCGTCGACCACGCGGCGGCGAGAGTGGACCGTCGGGCGACTCCCGGCCTCTGGGCGGAGTCGTGATCGTGCTGATCTCCGGTGTGCTCGTCGAACGGCATTCTGCGACCTCTCGTCGGTGAGTGGTGGTTCCGGAGCCGTCCTGCGGGGAGTCGGGGGATCGGCGCGGGACCGCTGAGAGTGTCCGGCAGCACCCCGCGGCGCAGCGAAGAAGTGACGCGAAGTGGGCGCACTGGCGGGTTCTGTCTCTCATCGGGATCGGGCGAGGCCGACGCGAGCGAAGCGAGGACGGTGACGGGGGTTTGTCGTGATCAGCGCCCCGCGTGGTCAGAGCGCCCCGAGGCGATCGAGCGCGTACGACCAGGCGATCCGCTCCTGCTCGAGTCGGATGTTGCCCGCGGTGCTGAGGAGACTCAGAGCGTCGTCCTCGGAGCGGGTGAGCAGAGGAAGGGCTCCCAGATCGGGTGCCGGGTCGGTCCCCCAGAGGTCGCGGTGGGCGAGGAGGGTCTCCGTGTCCATCAGCGCAGATGTCGCGGCGACACCGAGCGCCCGCAGGCGGTGCAGGATCGAGAAGCCCTGGGAGTCGAGATCACCCCAGTAGGTGACCTCGCGGGCCCAGGGCAGATGCGAGACCAGTCCCGCTCGGTCGCCTCCCCCGTGCAGGACGACCGCGCCCGGTACGTCCGGCATCGCCAGGACCGTGGCGAGGTTCTCGAAGACGAAGACCCTCGAGGGGTGGAAGGACAACCGGGCGAGATCGTCGATCGGCGCCGTCACGTCGGAGAGTCCGGACAGGGCGAGGGCGGAGTCCAGGATGCGCACCCGCAGGAGCGTCGACGGCTTCCTCAGTCCGAGATCGATGGCGCCGGTCGTGGAGCGGTGCAGTGCCGTCACGAGACCGAGGCGTCGCTCGATCCACTTCGAGTCGATGCCGCGAATGGGGAGTTCGCGGACGAACCGGTTCGAGACCGGATTGTCCCGCAGCCAGAGGAGGACGGCGACGAGCCGGTCGAAGTCGTCCTCGGTCAGTGCCGTGATGGTGCGCGCGTGGGTCTGCAGTGTCGCGACCGCGGCGTCTCCGCCACCGGTGAGGGATCGGAGCGCATCGATGCGGTGCCGCAGGCGCAGCCACTCGGGCTCCGCTCCCGCCGCACGCGCGATCGAGGTGGCCCCCCGGACGACGGCGCGCTCCGGTATCTCCTGTGATCCGACCCTCGACCAGCTCCGCACCGTCCAGGAGACCTCGATCTCGCCGGACTCCGCCGCGCGGCGCCAGGACTCCACCCAGGTCCGCGCGGCATCCAGATCGGTCAATGCATCGCGCTCGGTGGGCGCATGGAGCGGGAGATCGAGCATCGGCTCCTGGTCGCCGCGCGCAGCCCATGAGCGCGATTCGCGCTGGAAGATCCGCTGGGCGCGGTCGCGGAGGTCGGCCACGGTGACAGGTGCCGTCATCGATGCTGTTCCTCTCCAGGCGTTCCGCCGGCCTCCTGCGGAGAGAACACCACGTCGGCGATCCTCGAGGCGTTGCGGTCCGGGTTGGACACCGCGGTGATGGCGCCCACATAGGGCTCGAGTGTCTGGAGGAGCTTCTGCGGCGTGGCGAGGACCATGTGGAACCCGAACGAGCGGAAGACGTCCATCGCGTTCCGCGTGTAACGGCTGTCGGCCTTGTCGAACGCCTCGTCGAGAATGATCGTCCCGAACCGGGGTGACTCCGCCTCCTCCTCGGTGAGCTGATAGCGGAGCGCGGCCGCGAGGCAGAAGATGACGAGCTTCTGCCGCTGACCGCCCGACAGCCCCTCGGCGGAGTCGTACACCCGGAGGACGGTCCCCGCGGCGTCCTTCTCGCGGGCGAGGAAGCTGACGTGCAGGCGGGTGTCGAGAACGCGAGCGCGCCAGTCCTGATCGACCCGGTCCCGCGAGCCCAGCCGACCCATCACCGTGCGCAGGACGGCGAAGCGCTGCTCGGCGCCCGCCGCGGACTCGTCGGCCCAGTTGCCCTCGACGATGCGGCGCAGATTCGCGAGGAAGTCCTCGACCTCGGGGGAGCGCGTCGTCCTGATGTCGATCTCGAGGAATCGGTCCCGTCCTTCGAACGGAGACCGTCCGAGAGAGGCGTTGACCGGCAGGATGCGCTCCCGGACGAGTCCCGGCGCATCCCGCAGATCGCCGAGGAGGTGGGCCACGACGTCCCGCGACCGCTCTCGAAGCAGGCGCCGGAAGTCGCTCTCCTTCTCCGGGAGCCCCCGGCTGAGGATGCCCTCGAGGAGAGCCCGGTAGCCGTACCTGTCTGCGATCTCGGCGGTCAGATCGGCGCCCGCCGCGGGCCAGGCGGCGCGGAACGCGGCGGCACCCGCGGCGAAGGCGGCCGCGGCGTCGCCACTGCGTCGCGCGGCGATGTCCTTCTCCCGGGAGAGTGCCGATTGCACGGCGCGCGCGATCGCGTCCACGGTCTCGAGGGTCAGCGAGCGCCTCTCGGCCCGGAACCGAGCGCCGAGGGCTTCGGCTGAGGAGTCGTCCAGGCTCGAAGGGGGTGCGGATTCCAGAGCAGCGAGCTGCGACTCGATCCGCTCGAGCGCACCCTGAGCGATCGCCTCCTCGCGGAGCGCCTACTCGTTCCGGTGCGTGGCGTCCTCGAGCTGCGAGGCCGCCTGCTCCCGAGCCTCCTGCGCGTCGCGCAGCGATGACGACCGCGACGTCAGAGTTCTCAGCTCCGCGCGGTGCGCCGCACTGAGCTCCGCAGCCGCGGCGAGGTCGATGCGCTCCCACGAGACCGTCACGACCCTCTCGAGGACCGCTCGCTGACCGAGCGCTGATTCTCGTGCGGCGTCCGCCTTCCCGTCGGCTGCGGCGGCCGTCGCGCTGGCACGTTCGGCCTCCCGCTGCTGAGCGAGGAGCGCGTCCAGCCGCGCCTCCGTGTCACCGCCGAGAAGCCACCGGGTCGCATCGCCGACGGCGGAGCGGTCGTCCTTCTCGTATCGGCGCGAGGTGCGCTTGACGAGCCCGCCGATCGTCACTCCGCGGTCGACGTCATCGAGCTCGTCGGCGTCGGCCACGCAGGCGAAATCGAAGTCGGATGCGAGTCGCCGCCGGAGGAACAGGGTGAACGGGCCCTCACTCACCGTGACGCGATGGAGGAGTGAGCGGGGGTCGCGTGGTCGGCGAGGTGGCTCGCTCACCTCCGGGACGGCCTCCATCACCAGACGGACACCGAGATGTCGGGCGTCGGACGCCCGACGAGCTGCAGGGAGGAGGTCGTCGGGCACGAGGAGCGTCGTGGCGAGTGGTGCGAGCACCCGCTCGATCGCGCCGCGCCAGGCCGCGTGCTCGGGCAGGACGGCGACGAGCTCGCCGGCGAAGGGAACCGCAGCGTCCGGAACGCCGAGCGAGCGGGCGAGGAAACGGCGCGCGGCGAGGAGCCGAGGGTCGAGATTACTGCGATGCTCGCGCAGTGCGACGATCTGAGCCTCGACGGCTGCCAACCGCTTCCGGGTCTCGCTCGCCGCATCCCGGATGGAATGGGGCACAGGAGCCACGCGCTTCGTCAGCTCGGCGGCGGCCGTCGCGAGGAGGTCGGCGAACTGCGCCGCATCGGCAGGCAGCGGAACGCCGATCCGCTTCAGCTCACTCGACAGGCGATCTCGCTCCCGTGTCACCTCGCGCTCGGCCCGCTCGGCGGCGGTGATCCGCTCCTGCAGCAGCTCGACACGAGCGCCGCCCTCCTCCCGCACCCTCGCGACGGCAGTGTCGAGGGCACCCCGCGCGATCGCCTGCTGGCGCGAGGTCTCAGACAACCGCGACCGGGCTCTGGCGAGTGTCGCGCGCGCGGGGCCGAGCGCCTCGTGCGCCAGCCGCCGCTTGACCGAATCGGTGTACGGCTCGACAGCGTCGTGCAGCTGGGCGACCGAGGACGACTCGGCGGAGGCGAGATCGAACGCCGTGATCGAGGCGTCGAGCGACCGCAGGGCGTCGGCCTGGCGCCGGAGATCGACGACGTGCGCGTGCGCCTGATCGAGTTCGACGAACTGCTCCACCGCATTGTCGGCCCGCGCGAAGGTCGCTGGGGACTCGAGCATGAAACCGCGGAAGAGGGCGTCGAGCGTCCCGAGATTCTTCGCGGACTGCGTCTTGTGGAGCAGCTGCAGCGTGGTGTCGCTGCGGAAGCCGAAGTGCCGGACCACCCGCTCGTGGAACCTGCCGTGCTTGCCGCCGGTCGTGATGAGCGCGTCGGGCAGCGCGGCCGACATCCGCCGCGCATCGATTCCGCTCGCGACGTGCGGCGCAAGGGCGACGATGTCGAGGTCGCCGCGCGTGAAGATCCGGGCGTCCTTCAGCGCGGTCGTCTCGGTGCGGGTGCCCGGAGCATGGAAGACACGAGCGAGCACGACGGGGTCGTCGTGCAGGTTCTCGTAGCGCAGCAGGACCCCGCTCCACGTGGCGCGGGACCGGAGGAAGGTCGTGGTCGCCCGGTCGGAGCTCTCGTCGACCTCCTTCGTCCAGGCGCCCCGCACGTAGCTCATCAGGGAGCGATCGCTCTGCCTGGAGGCGCCGTCCTGTGCCGCGGCGTTCAGCCTGAGCCAGCGGTCGGGAGTCACGACCGCGGCGATCCCGTCGAGTACGGACGACTTGCCCGAGCCCGACGCGCCGGTGAGGAGGTGGCCGGAGCGCGCGATGCCGATTCTCACCCGGCCGGAGAAGGTGCCCCAGTTGAAGAGCTCGACCTCCGCCAGGCGCCACTGCCGGGTGGGCTCAAGCCCGGGCGTCACGTCGGAGGCGTCGTCGTCGAAGGTGAGCATCGTCATTCGTCGTCCTCGTCCTTCAGGTCTTCGTCGTCGCTCTCGTCGCGGAGGGCCTCGGGAGCGGCCGCACCCTGCCGAGAGATCCGTTCGTACTCGGCAGTGATGGCGCGGACCTGGTCGGCGTCGACGATGAGCCGCAGCACCGGAGAGATCTCAGCGCGGTCGTCCTTCAGCGGGTGCAGGACACGCAGTTTGTTCTGCATCTTGTGCCAGGACGCGTTCAGGCGGCTTGCGAAGTCCTTCTCGTCGCGATCCTTGGTGCGGTAGACGGTCAGCTGCTCGAGCACCTCGGTCCTGCCCACGATCACGCGTCCTCGCCCCTCCTCGCTCAGCAGGGTCTGCCGAAGCACGAGCAGCATCGCGCTGTCGAGGAAGGTCAGGGCTTCGGAGCGCACCGCGCTCGGTGCGTCGTCGGAGGGCGCGTTCCGCACGAACGCGAACTCGCGGTCGCGGTCGAGGACCAGCTCGAGGAAGAGATCGGCGAGTCGCGAGCGGATCACTCTCTCGTCGCTCAGGAGCACGGCCCAGAGCTGCGGCTCCCGTGCTCCCGAGAGGTAGGGGCCCCGGATGAGCCGGAGCTGCACGCGCCGGGTCCGGTCGGGTAGGGTCCCGCTATCACCCTGCCAGAGGCCTGCCCCGTCGAGGTCGTCCGTTCCTTCGGAGGAGGGCGCGGCCTGCTGCTCGCCGGTCACGAGACGGTTCCGATGAAGCGGTGCGCCGCGACGACGGCGGTCCGTGGGATCTCGTCGGTGCCGCGCCAGGAGAGCACCTCGAGCTCGTCGTCGACGGTTCCCTGCTCGGCTGCGAGGGCGAGCAGGCCGACGACGCTGCCGACGCCCTGCGTCGCGGGATGCATCTGCAGGACCTCGGCCACCGTGCAGGACCCTCGCGCGGCGAGCAGATCGTTCGTGTTGCGGATGAGCTCGTCGAAGTCGATCTCGGTCTCCCGGGCCAGAGCCCGGAGGTGCGCGAGGTCGGCGACCGCCGCGGGGTTCTCGTGGATCTCCGTGGTGGCGTCGAGCTCGGCCGGATCGTGCAGGTCGATCGAGCCGACGCTCGTCATCGAGACCGCGGAGAGGTCGAGAGTCAGACCGACGGACGACCACGGCCGAGTGTGCGGTGCGGCAGTGATGCCTGCGTGCTGCGCGGTCCGGAGGAGCGAGCGCATCACCCGATCCTGCTGGTAGTCCTGGGACTGCACGTAGCGGCGGAGCGCCCGCGCGAAGAGGGTGATCACGTCGTGGATCTCCGCGCTGCGACCCTTGAGCGTCGTCAGGAAGGAGCGCAGCGACCGGCGCTCCGCCGAACTGAGAGCGCTGGCGAACGAGCGGTCGAGGATCCGCCGGACATCCGCCTCGAACGCCGCGCCGAGCGCGGGATCGAGCACGAGCTGCGAGAACGCGGCGAAGCTGCGCCCCGCGTCCGAGTCGCTGATGTGGTCGATCCCGCGGAACACCTCGTCGACGACGGTCGCCTGGGAGGCGCCGGATTCGACGATCTTGGCTCGCAGTGACGCATTGAGTGCCTCGAACTCGCCGCGGACGCGGGCGAAGTCGTCGGGCACCTCGGCGGCCTGGGCGAGGAGGTCGCGCACCCTCTCGAGCGCGCGATCGGGGTCGAGCGTGGGGGCGTCTCCGGCCTGCAGGTCGCTGATGCGTCGTTCGATGCGATCGAGCTCCTCCTCGAGCAGCGCGACCCGGGTGTTCGTGTCGGGGTCGGTCTCGATCGCGAGGAGCCGGACCTGCGTCGCGAGACCGGTGAGCCGTGACTCCGTCACGCTCGAGCGCGGCGCGGCTCGCCCTTCCAGAAAGCGGATCGCGACGATGGCCTCGGGGGACAGCTCGAACGTCTCGCCGCGAGCCTCGGTCGACGGCCGACGCACGAGGTAGCCGGCCGAACGCCAGTCGGCGCAGTAGCCCTTCGCGCTCAGAGGGAGGTGCAGGCCCTGATCGCGCAGCCGCTCGAGGTCGCCGTCGAGGCGCTCGTACAGCTCCTCCGCGTCGACCCGTCGCTCGTCGGCGCCGAGGTGCGTGCCGAGGAGTCCCGCGATGACGGGGAGGTTGTCGGTCGAGAGAAGGCGCAGGGCGACGTCGTCATCGGCGAGCTTGCGGAGGTGATGAACCTGAGCGACGGCGGGCATGCCGTCATTCTCGTGCACTGCACCGACATCCCGTCGGTGAGCGGCGGAGCCTGCTCCGCCTGTCCGTTCCCTGCCGCTTCACTGGCGCGGAAGGCCGCTCCACGACGCCCACAGGAGCGCGTACGGCCCGCCGGTGGCGAGCAGCTCGGCGTGCGTGCCCTGCTCGGCGATGCGGCCACGCCCGCGGTCTACGGGGCGCGGGCGCGGGGCTGATCGGCGGGGTCCGCAGGGCGCGGCCTCGCCGTGGTCGGGGGTGCGGGGCTACCCTTCGACGCATGCACCGGATCTTCACGACGAGCGTCGCCTCCGTGTACCCGCACTACGTGGCGAAGGCCGAGCGGAAAGGGAGGACGAGGGCCGAGGTCGACGAGGTGATCGTGTGGCTGACCGGCTTCTCGGACGAGGAGCTGCGCCGCCACCTCGAGGCCGGGACGACCTTCGAGGACTTCTTCGCCGCGGCACCCATGAATCCGAGCGCGGTTCTGATCACGGGGGTCGTCTGCGGCGTGCGCGTCGAGAGCGTCGAGGATCCGCTGATGCAGCGGATCCGCTGGCTGGACAAGCTGGTCGACGAGCTGGCGAAGGGCAAGGCGATGACGAAGGTGCTGCGCGGCTGACGTCACCGCTGCTCGCGGCGCGGTCACCCTCCGGCGGCCCGGCTCCTGCCACTGCCTGCACTCTCGACCGTGCTTCCGTCGGCGCCCTCGCTCCGATCGGGGCCCGGCCGACCCGATGTCGGCGCGCCGGTGGGTGGCCCGCGACGACGGCGGACCGCCACCACGATGAGCGCGATCACGGCGACGACGGCGAGCCAGGGGAGGAGGAAGCCGAGGCCGATGAGGGCGCCGTTCGCGGCGACGACCAGACCGTTCCAGCCGGCGAGCAGGCCGTCGAGGAAGCCGGTGGGCTCTGCGGTGACGGGGGACGACTCCGGGAGGACCGTCACCGTGAGGGTCGCCAGCGATACCTGGCCCTCGAGGGCGGCGAGCTGCTGCTGGGAGGACTCGAGCGAGGCCTGGCGATCGGCGAGAGCGGACTCCGCGGCGAGGAGGTCGGCGAGGCTGCCGGCCTGGGCGATCAGCTCGGTCAGCCGGTCGACGGAGGCCTGGGCGGCGTCGACCCGCGCGCGGAGGTCGATCGCCTGGGTGGTCACGTCGCGCCGGTCGATCGACGAGCCGGTCACCGTGCCGAGGGCCGCCAGCGACTCTCGAGCGTCGGCGAGCCGGTCAGCGGGGACCCGGATCGAGACGCTCCCAGCGCCCTCGGGCAGGGGCGCGTACTGCGACGGGTCGAGAGCGGGGTCGGTTCCGGCCGCCGGCTCGGAGGTGCTGGAGCTGATGCTGGAGCTCTCGACGTAGCCGCCGAGCGCGGCGGCGGTCGCGCTGAGCGCGGCGATCGCGTCGGCGACGGAGCCGGCCTCGAGCGTCGCGTTCGCCGTGGAGACGACCTCCCTGCCGGTCCCCTCCGCGGACGCGTCGCCGGGTGCCTCCGCCGAGCCCTGTGCCGAGCCGTCGGTGAACTGCGGCGCGTACTCCGCGCCCGACTGCCCGGAGTCGGGACCGCCTGCCTCGCTCGAGGACCCTGCCGCGCTCGAAGCGGACCCCACTCCGACACCGCCTCCGATCAGGGGGCCGACGACGACGGCGACCACGAGGAGGCCCGCGGCGACACTCCCGATCGCGGCGACGCGTCGGCGACGGGCTCCTCTCTCGCGGCGCGCGGCGCTGATGGAGCGGAAGACCCGCGCCTCGAGTGCCGAGACGCGGTCCTCGTCGAGGGTGTCGAGCTCGGGCGCTGGGCGATCTGAGGCCTGGATCTCGGGAGGTTCAAGCTCGGAGGCCTGGAGCTCATCTCCCCGCGAGTCTGTGGGTTCGGTCATGACGTCTCGGCTCCTCGGAAGTCGTCGACCACCAGGCGGAGGCGTCGACGGACGCGGGACAGGCGGTTGCGGACGGTGGCGTGCGAGACGCCCAGGGTGACGGCGGCCTCCTCGTACCCGCGCCCCTCGGTGGCGCAGAGGCGGAAGATCGCGCGATCGAGCTCGGCGAGCCCGGCCGTCTCGCGGAGGATCGCCTCGGCGAGCGCGGCGGTGACGATCTGCTGCTCGAGGTCGTGCGGCGAGGGCGTCTCGTCGTCGGCCTCGACGGTCCGCTCCCGGTCGCGGAGGCGGGAGCGCAGGCGGTTGGCCGCCTGGAAGCGGCAGATCGTCGCGAGCCAGGGGAGGAGGGAATCGCTCACCAGCTCGAGTCCGCCGAGGCGACTCCAGGCGAGGACGAAGGTCTCCTGCGCGACGTCCTCCGCGTCCCGGGGGTCGCGGAGGATCCCGTGCGCGAGCCAGTAGACCGGGCGGACGTAGGCACGGTAGAGGGAACGGAAGGCGAGCTCGCTGCCGGCCGCCGCGCGGCGGACGAGCTCCGCGTCGGTCTCCTTCGGCGGCAGCTGCGACGGCGGCTCTCGCGGCGGCTCGGACGGCCCGGCCGACTTCTGCGCGGCCGTCGTTCCCCCGACAGACGTGCTCTCCTGAGTGGGCGTCATCCGCGGACCTCCTCTCCCTCTCACTCTGACAGTGTCGGGCGGGCGCGGATCGTCTCAGAATCCGATCCGGCCGCCGAGAAGAGCGCCCCCCGCCAGGACAGATCGGGGATCACGATCTGCTGCAGAGCCCAGGTGTTGCCGTCGGGATCGGCGAAGTACACGAACTCGCCCCAGGGCTGCGAGTCGACCTCGGACACCTCCGCGCCACGGGCCAGCAGCTCCTCCCGGGCCTTCGCCGCGTCCGCGACGACCATCTGCAGGCCCTTCTGCGAGCCGGGCACCATCTCGGTGATGCCGACGCCGAGGACGATGGAGCAGGCCGACCCGGGCGGCGTCAGCTGCACGAAGCGCAGCCCCTCGTGCACCGTGTGGTCGTGGTCGGCGACGAAGCCGATCCGCTCGACGTAGAACCGCTTGGCGCGATCGACGTCGGTCACCGGAACCGCGACGAGCTCGAGCTTCATGTCCATGGTGTCTCTCCTGCTCCGTGTCCTTCGAGTGCCCGGCCGGGCTCTCGGGGACGACGTTAGGGCGGCATCAGGTCGGATCACGTCCTGATGGAGAAGCAGGATGTCGGCATGGCTGCGACCACCTCCCGCGCACTCGCTCTGCTCGCCCTGCTGCAGACCCACCGGCAGTGGTCGGGGCCGGTCCTCGCGGCGCGCCTCGGCGTGACGGAGCGGACTCTGCGCCGCGACATCGAGCAGCTGCGCGAGCTGGGCTACGCCGTGGCGGCGACCCGCGGCGCACTCGGCGGCTACCGGCTCGAGCCGGGCAGCCGCGTTCCCCCGCTGCTCCTCAGTGACGACGAGGCCGTGGCCGTGGCGGTCGGACTCCGGCTCGCGGCCGACGAGGGGCTCGCCGACGGCGAGCGGACGACGCTGAGTGCCCTCGCGAAGTTCGAGCAGGTGCTGCCGAGTGCTCTGCGGGAGCGCGTCAGCGCGGTCGGCGGCGTGCTCCGGTCCGCCAGGCCGCGCGCCGCGTCGATCCCGCCGGAGATCCTCGGCCGGATGGCGCTGGCCTGCCGCGACCACGAACGGCTCCGCTTCCACTACGTCGCGGCGGACGGGGCCGAGAGCGACCGCGTCGTCGAGCCGCACGCGGTGGTGTCCACGCACCGCTCCTGGGTGCTGGTCGGCTGGGACCGGCAGCGCGAGGACTGGCGGACGTTCCGGCTCGACCGGGTGAGCCGGCTCCTCGAGACGCGCGTGCACTTCGAGCCGCGGCGGATCCCCGAGGACGACGCCGCGGCGTTCGTGCCGTCGTCCGGGCGGACGGCGCGGTACGAGCTGATGGTCGATCTGGCGATGCCGATCGACGAGGTGGTGCGGGTCTTCGGACGGTGGTCGGCGGGATCCGTCGCGCTCGACGCTCGGTGGACGCGCTGGCCGGTGGAGGCGGAGACGGTGGCCGGTCTGCTCGCGGCGCTGGTCTGGGTCCCGGTGGGCGTGGAGCATCGGGTGGACGGGGATCCGGACACGCTCGCGGCGGTGCGCGCGGCTCTCGAGCGGATGCACGCGGCTGCATCGAGGTGACGCCGTCCCTCCACAGGAGAGGAGTCGCGGCGGCTCTCCACGGATCCGCCGACCGGCTCCCACGGCGGAGGCGGCGACGACGACCGTTGCCGGCATGACTCCTACCGATCGCCTCGCCACCGCCCGCCACAGCCCCTCCCGGGAGCCGGAGCTCCTCCGCGTGAGCGGGCTGCCCGACCTGCTCGCCGCCGTCCCCTCGATGATCGGCCTCCATCCGGAGGACGCCCTCGTCGTCGTCCCGTTCCTCGGGAACCGGGCCGGAGGCGGTTTCCGCTTCCCGATCCCTCACCGACTGCGCCGAGCGGAGATCGACGAGCTGGCGGGCCGGTGCGAGCGCTTCACGGCGTCGATCTCGCGGACGACCGGGGTGCTGGCCATCGTCTACACGCGGCAGAGCTACGAGACCGCGCACGGCATCCCGCTGCTCGACCTGGGCCGCACGGTCCTCCGGCGGCTGGAGCGGACCGACCTCGGGATCGTCGGCGTGGCCTGCGTCGCCGCCGACGGCTGGGGGCGCTACACCTCGATCGAGGAGACGCGCGAGCCGCGCCCGCTCGCCGAGATCGAGGAGAGCCGGACCGGCGTCCTGGCACGCGCGGCGGCTCCCGAGCCGCTCGACGTGACGGCGCTCGCCGCACTGCCGACGGTCTCGGACTCCGATCTCGCGACGGTCGAGGCGATCGTGCGTCATCCGGCCTCGGGGCGCACGACGTGATCGGCCTGGTCGAGCGGTGGCTGCACGGTCCGCCGGCACCGCGGCAGGAGGCCACGCTGATCCGGGTGCTGCAGTCCCCGGCGCTGCGCGATCAGGCGACCCTGCAGATCGCCCTCGGCTGCGAGACGGCGTTCGAGGAGCGGCGGCGTCAGAAGCGGCTCGAGGAGGAGCAGGTGCGCACCGGCCGCTCGATGGACGAGCTCGTCGAGGGCGACGCCGACGCGGGACTCGAGGACGCGCACGACCTGCTCTCCGCGTCGCTGATGATGGGGACGGGGCCCGGCCCGGATCTCGAGCGGACCGAGCGAGCGACAGGTCGGCTCGCTCGTGCGGCAGCGCTCGCGCCCGTCGAGGCGCGGCCGCCGGTGCTGACCGTCCTCGCCTGGTGCTGGTGGGCGCTCGGCGTCTCCTCGATCGCCACCCGGCACCTCGAGGAGGCGCTCCGGATCGACCCGCACTACTCGCTGGCGAAGCTCCACCGGTCGGTGCTCGAGATCCGCGCCGTGCCCGACTGGGTGCTCGACTCCGCGACCCGGTCGCTGGACCGGGCGGCGGCACACGTGTGACCGGCGCGGAGAGCACGTGGTGACGCGGCTCCGAGCGCGGCCCTTGCCGCCTTGGACGAGCGCGAGTAACGTGCAACCACATGGTTGTACGAATCGAGGACGAGAGCGATGTCGACCGGCTGTTTCAGGCGCTCGCCGACAGGACGCGGCGCGACATCGTCGCTCGGGTGTTGGAAGCGGAGCAGTCCGTGACGGTGCTCGCGGCACGCTACGAGATGTCCTTCGCCGCGGTGCAGAAGCACGTCGCGGTGCTGGAGCGGGCGGAGCTCGTCCGCAAGCGCCGCAGCGGGAGGGAGCAGCTCGTGAGCGGAGAGGTCGCTTCGCTCAGGAGGGCGGCGCGACTGCTCGAGGCCTACGAGCTGCTCTGGCGCGATCGCGTCGACCGCATCGCCGACGTCCTCGCCGAGGACGAGGTGCGACCACCGGAGGAACGAAGGAAGGGACGTGCAGGATGACCGTCGTGGAGTCCGTCAAGGACATCGAGAACCTGACCATGACCATCACCGCCGAGTTCGAGGCGCCCGTCGAGCGGGTGTGGCGGATCTGGGCGGACCCGCGGCGGCTCGAGCGCTGGTGGGGACCGCCGACCTGGCCGGCGACCTTCGAGACGCACGAGGCGGTGGAGGGCTCGCGAAGCCGGTACTTCATGACGGGGCCGGACGGGGAGAAGGCTCGCGGCTACTGGGTGGTGACGAAGGTCGAGGAGCCGACGCGGTTCGAATTCGACGACGGCTTCGCCGATGAGGAGGGGAGCCCGGACGACTCGATGGGGGTCACCCACGCGGTCGTCACCCTCGCCGAGGTGGACGGTCGCACCCGGATGACCGTCCGCTCCTCCTTCGAGACCCTCGAGCAGCTCGAGCAGATGGTGCAGATGGGCATGGAGGAGGGGATGAACCAGGCGATGGGGCAGATCGACGCGCTGCTCGCGGAGTGAGCAGGGCCGACGGCCGGCGGCGGTGGGCGCGCCGTCCGGCGACCGGCCGTCTCAGCTCTGCGGCGCCGAGTCGGTGAGATCGGCGGCGTAGGCGGCGACCGATCGGCGGTAGCGCGGCAGGGTCGGGGCGAGCGCCTCGAGGGCGGTCCGCAGCGCCTCGTCGGTGCGACCGGCACTGTGAAGGGCGAGTGCGAGGAAGACCTCGCGCGCCGCACCGATCGACGGGTGCTGCGGGGCGGAGGAGAGGAGGACGATCGCCTCCTCGGTCCGGCCGAGGTTCCGCAGGGTCGAGGCGTACTGGATGCTCAGCCGGGCGAGCCGCTCGTCGTCGAGACCGGCGGCGACGGCGCGCTCGTACTCCGCGGCCGCCTCCGCCTCGTGGCCCGCACTGTCCAGGGCGCCGCCGAGCTCGAAGTGCGCGACGCCGTCGGTGCCCGGGTAGCGCGCGGCGAGCACTCGCATCCGCTCGACGACACCGTCCGGATCCTCGAGGCCGTCGAGCCGATCGACGGCGCGCTGCCAGAGGAGGAGCTCGTCGTCCGCGTCGTCCTCGAACGCCGCTCCGAGCTCCTCGAACAGCGTCAGCTGCAGGCCGTCGGGGGAGCGCAGGCGGGAGTTGAGCGAGCGCCACGGCGTCTCCCGCGGGGAGGCGACGAGCGCGGCGCCCGCGTCGGCGAGGGCCGCGGTCGCTGCGGCGGCGTCGTCGACCTCGAAGGCGACGCGGAGGGGGTCGCTCGTGTCGCCGTCCGTCTCGAGGCCGTCGATCATCCGGACCTGCGCGGGGTTCGCCAGCTCGAGGGTGGCGACGCCGGCCTCGAGGATCGCGACGCGGGCGTCGCCGTCACCCTCGAAGGCGGCGCGCTCGGACAGACCGAGGGTGTCCCGGTAGAAGCGGAGCGCCGCGTCGAGGTCGTCCACCTGGACGACGAGGCGGAGCTGGCGGACGGCGGGAGGAGTGGAGGCGGTCACGTGCCGACGCTACCGGGTCTCGATACGCCCGCTGCGCGGGCTACTCGATCAGCAGGGGTGCGCTCATGCGGTGGCGGTGTCGCCCGACGCGGTGGGGGAGTCCGGCGCGGCCAGGGTGTCGCTGCCGGAGTCCTCGACCTCGGCGGGTGCGGCGCGGCGTCCGGCCTCGATCACGGCGGTGGAGGCGGCGGCGCCGGCGACGAGGGCGAAGAGCGCCCAGCCGGCGCCCCACTTCCGCTTCCCCACGAGGCCGTCGAAGGAGAGCGCGCCGGGGCCGTCGGCCACGATCGCGGTCGCGGCGGCCGCGAGCAGGCCGTTGTACTCCCAGCCTCCGCCGCTGTTCCAGAGGCCGTTCGACCAGTGCACCTTGCGGACGGCCGTGACCATCGTCGCGATGAGCCCGGCCGCCGCGACCGGCGTCGCCAGGCCCAGGGCGAGCGCGGCGCCCCCCGCGGTCTCGGTGACGGCGGCGGCGACCGCGTTCCGGCGCGCCGGGTGCAGCTCCAGGCTCTTCATCATCTGCTCGGTGCCGTCGAGGCCAGGGCCGTCGAACGAGCCGCGGAGCTTCTGCAGTCCGTGTCCGACGAACAGACCGCCGACGGCGAGACGGAGAACGAGCGAGCCGACCTTCATGGTGACCTCCGGGAGGGGTGGGGTGGTGCGGGACGTGTAGAGCGAGCGTCGCGGCTCGGCCGGGCCGGGTCAAGGGGTCGCGCGAGGGGCGGAGATCGAGCAGGAGCGGCCTAGGCGGTCAACCGGTTCGCCTCCTATGATCGGAGCAGATCGACTCGAAGGAGAGCACGCATGACCGGACGCCTCACTGGCAAGACCGCACTCGTCACCGGAGCCGGCTCCGGCATCGGCCGGGCCGTGGCGGAGCGCTTCGCGCGGGAGGGCGCCCGGGTCGCCTTCACCGACCGCGACCTCGCCGCCGCGGAGAACGCCGCGGCCGCCTTCCCGGACTCCGTCGCCGTCCAGCTCGACGTCTCGGACGAGAGCAGCGTCGAGCAGGCCTTCGCCCGCCTCGCGGCGGACGGCTTCGCGGTCGACGTGGTCGTCGCGAACGCCGGCGTGCAGCTGTTCGGCCAGGACGCGAAGATCGCCGACCTCGAGCTCGAGGTCTGGCGCCGCACGATCGACATCAACCTCACCGGCACCTTCCTGACGGTCAAGCACGCCGTCCGTGCGATGCGAGGCCGCGGTGGCTCCATCGCCCTCACCGGCAGCCCGACCGGGCTCAACGGCGAAGGCCAGGACTTCACCGCCTACAGCAGCTCGAAGGCCGGCATGCACGGCCTCGCCCGCACCGTCGCCGCCGCGTACGCGGGCGAGGGGATCCGCGTGAACACGGTCGTCCCCGGCTACACCGAGACCCCGCTCGTGACCGCGATCTCGGGCGACGCCGAGGCCCGCGCCGCGATCACCTCGCGGATCCCGCTCGGCCGACCCGGCTCCGCGGCGGACGTCGAGGGCATCATGGTCTACCTCGCCAGCGACGAGTCGAGCTACGCCACCGGCGCGCTCTTCCGCGTCGACGGCGGCATGACCACCCTCTGATCGTGCCCGCGATCGAGATCTCGCCGGCCGCGCCGACGGTCCCGGCCGGGCTCCTGCAGACCGCCGAGCGCGACGAGCGGACGGTCCGCTGCGGCCCGTGGTCGCTCCGGTCCTCGGACGGCCGGCTCGACGACCTCCGGTTCGGCACGGTGCGGATCCTCCGCGGGGTCCGCTTCGTCGTCCGCGACGAGGACTGGGGGACCTTCGCGACCGTCCGCGCGGCCCTCGAGGTCGAGAACGGCACCCTCGTGGTCGAGGGCGAGAGCGCTCAGGGGGAAGCACGCGTCACCTGGACCCTCCGTGCCGACTTCTCCGGCGACTCGCTCACGATCGCACTCGAGGCACGCGCGAGCACGCCCTTCCTCCGCAACCGGATGGGGCTGATCGTGCTGCACGGCACGGAGAGCGCCGGAGCGGCCGTCGAGGCGCGCCACCCGGACGGCACCGCCGACCGCCTCGCCTTCCCCGAGCGGATCGCGCCCCATCAGCCCGCGCGGGACCTCGCCGGTCTCGCCTGGACCGCTGACGGCGTCCCGGTCGAGCTGACCCTGGAGGGCGACGTGTTCGAGACGGAGGATCAGCGCAACTGGACAGACGCATCGTTCAAGACCTACTCGACGCCGCTGAGCCTGCCGTTCCCGGTGCCGGTCGCCGCGGGGGAGATCGTCCGGCAGAGCCTGCGGATCGACTGCGGCGGCGCGCCGCCGACCGCCACGCGGGAATCGCCCGCGTCCCCCTCCGTCCTGCGGACCGGGAGCGCCGGGCACCCGCTCCCCGAGATCCGCACCTCAGCCGCGAGCGCGCCGACGGACCTCCAACCGGACGTGCGACCGGCGCTCGATCTGCTGGTCGAGTGTGACGTGCGCTGGGCGGGCTGGCGTCGCGCGTTGCGGCGCGCGCTCGAGGACGCCGACGGACGCCCTGTCGATCTGCGTATCGTCGCGTCAGGCCCGGAGGACGTCCGCGCGGTCCTCGACGAGCTCGGCGACGCGCCGCTCGCCCGCCTCGGCGTCTTCGCCGCCCGGGGCCACCGCAGCACTCCCGAGCTGTTCGAGGCGGCGCGGCGGGCGGCGGCCGAGCGCGGCGCGGAGGTCGTCGGCGGCGTCCGCTCGCACTTCACCGAGCTCAACCGCGGCGCTGACGCGCTCGCGCACGTGGACGCGGCGCTCGCCTTCAGCATCACCCCCTTCATGCACGACCGCTCGGGGCACCAGCTCGTCGAGTCCCTCGCCGTGCAGCGCACGGTGGTGCGTGACGCGATGGCGCTCGCGCAGGGCCGCCGCCTGCACATCGGTCCGGTCACGCTCGGTGCGCGGATGAACGCGGTGTCGACCTCGCCGTTCGACCCTGGCGACGTCGACGTCGACCGGTCCGGCTACGGTCCGCAGATCGTCCCGGGTGCGGACGACGCGCGCCAGCACGCGCCCGAGCTCGCGGCCTGGGTCGTCGGCAGCCTCGACGCGCTCGCGCAACCGGGTGTCGCGTCCCTCGCCTACTTCGAGCAGTGGGGACCGCGCGGTGTCGCGGCGGCGGCCGGCGTCACCGACGTCGGCGCGGTGCTCCAGTGGGCGGCGGCCCTCACCGGGACTCCACGTCTGGACGTGGATGCGCCGGGGCTCGTCGCGCTCGGAGCCGTCGCCGTGGACGGCCGGGTGGTGCTGCTCGGCAATCCCGGCGGCGTCGCGGTGGCGATCGATCCGACGGGGATCGAGCGCTGGGAGGCGGCCGGGGGAGCGGACGGCGAGCCGTTCGTGCTCGAACCGGGCGGAGCCGCGCGGGTGCTGCTGACGCCGTAGCCGCGTCCGCGAACCGATGTCTCGCGCCGCAGGAACCGCTCGACGCGGACGTCCCGCGGCGCGTCGACCGACGTGCGACGCCAGAGCCCGTCCCGACCACACGGTGATGAGGATCCGTCGGTATCGTCGTCGGCGGCGCGCGAGCGCGGGACCCCCGCCCGCGCCGCGCGCCCCTGAACGAGAGGGACCTCCGTGAAGCATCGACGCCGCGCCCACCTGACCACCGCACGCTCCGCACTGGCACTGTCCGCTCTGGCGCTGTCCGGCGTGCTGGCGCTCTCCGGCTGCTCCGCCCCTGCCGAGGACGCGAAGACCGCCGAGCCGACCTCTCCGCTGATCGACTACCTCGGTGCGCTCTCCGGCGGGGACCTCTCGCCCGAGGAGCAGGAGGAGAAGTACCGCGAGCAGGACCGCAAGCGCGAGGAGCTCGTCGCGACGTGCATGCAGGAGTCGGGCTTCGACTACACCCCGAGCGTGCAGTCGGCGTCGTTCTCGTCGTCCGACGCCGACGCCTACAAGCCGGACGATCGCGAATGGGTCGCGCAGTACGGCTACGGCGTCGTCGACTCTCCCGGTCGCTACGACTCGGCCGAGCCGGAGGACGAGTACGTCGACGTTAACTCCGAGTACTACGACAGCCTCTCGGAGTCCGAGAAGGCGGCCTACTCCGAGGCGCTGCACGGCCCGGCGGAGCCGGAGGACGCCGCTGCCTCCGAGGACGGGTCGTACGAGTACGACTGGACGACGGCGGGCTGCTTCGGCGCCGCCCAGCACGAGCTCGAGGGGGAGGATCCGGCGTCGGCGGAGAAGCACAAGCCGGTGATGGACGCGCTGAACGAGTTCTACACCGATCTGCAGTCGGTCCCCGAGCTGGCGGATCTGGATGCGGCGTGGTCCTCCTGCCTGAGCGACGCGGGCTACCCCGGCTTCGCCGCCCCCTACGACGCCGTGAACTCGATCAGCGACAAGCTGACGGCGGTCTACGACGCGGCCGGCGACCAGGTGGTCGAGCCCACCGACCCGAAGCTCGTCGCGGTGAAGGACGAGGAGATCGAGCTCGCCCTCGCCGATCTGGACTGCCGGGAGAAGACCGACTACTCAGCGGTGCACAAGAAGGTCCAGGACGCGCTGGAGCAGCAGTTCATCGACGACCACCGCGCCGAGCTCGACGCGCTGAAGGCCGACGCCGAGCAGGGCGAGTAGATGCGCGTTCCCCGCCGCTCGGGCTCCGGCGACCCGACGCCGTCCGACTCGGAGCCGACCGGTCGACCGGCCTCCGATCCGACGCCGACCGATCCGCTCGACCTCCTCGCGGTCACCGGGCCCGCCGACGGTCCCGACGACGGCTCCGAGACTCCGCGGCGTCGCAGCCGCTTCGCCGCACTCGCCGCCGTCGTCTCGCGCAACCGCGTCCTCTGGATCGTGGCCGCCGCCGCGCTGCTGAGCCTCGTCGCGGGCCTGCTCGTCGGGAGGTTCGTGGTCTCGCCCGCCGAGGCCGCCGCGAACGCGGAACCGCCCGCCCCCGGCCTGATCACCGCGCCGGTCGCGTCCGGCGAGCTGAGCAACGACGTGACCCTCCGCGGCGAGGTGCGCTACGCGGACGCCGTCGAGGTGACCATCGACACGACCGGGATCCAGGGCGCGGCGGTGGTGACCGGTCAGGTCCCGGCGGCCGGTGCCGAGCTGTCGCCGCTGTCGATCGCCCTGGAGATCGCGGGTCGCCCCGTCATCGTCCTCCCCGGCGATCTGCCGGCCTACCGGACCCTGCGGTTCGGGGTGTCCGGACCCGACGTGGTGCAGTTCAAGACGGCGCTGCGCGGCCTCGGGATCGACGCCGGAGACCCGGCCGACGACGTCTTCGACGAGACCGCCGCGAACGCGGTCACCGAGCTCTACGCCCAGGCCGGCTACGCGCCGCCCGCGACGCAGGAGGACGGCGAGGACGTCGTCCGCGCCGCCCAGGAGACGCTGCGCTCGGCCGAGCAGGGGCTCGTCGCCGCGCAGAAGGAGCTCGACGCCGCTCGGGCGGGCTCCTCGCCCGTCGAGGTCCGCGAGGCCGACAACGCGGTCGCGAGTGCGCGACGTGAGCTGGAGGCCGCCCGCGCGGCCGAACCGCCGGACGGCCTCCGCATCGCGGACCTCGACGACGCGCTCGGCCTCGCCGAGCTCCGGCGGGCCCAGCTGGGTGCGAGCACCGACACCGGCGCCCAGCGCGGCGCCGTCGAGTCGGCGCAGTCCCAGGTGACGCAGGCGCAGGAGGATCTGACCCGGGCCCGCCAGTCCGTCCTGCCGGCGCTCCCCGCGGGCGAGGTGCTGTTCCTCACCTCGCTCCCGCGGCGGGTGGACGCCGTCACCGCCAAGCGCGGCGGCGTCCTGTCCGGGGCGGCGATGACGGTCTCCGGCGCGAAGGTCGAGCTCTCCGGCTCCGCCGCCGAGGCCGACGCGCGGCTGCTCTCGGTCGGGCAGAAGGCCTCGTTCGAGCTCCCTGACCGGTCGTCGCACGGCGCCACGGTGTCGGGCGTCGATCCCGCCAAGGACGGCAAGGGGCGCTGGACGGTGACGCTCACCCCCGATCCGCTCTCGCCCGAGCAGATCGAGCAGCTGCGCGACACCAACGTCAAGGTCACGGTCGCGGTCGGAGCGACCGAGGGCGCCGTGCTCTCGGTCCCGGTCGCCGCGCTGTCCGCCGGCTCCGGCGGCGAGAGCCGGGTCGAGGTCGTCGACGGTGATCCGCGCGATCCGGACGCTGCCACCCGGCTCGTCGTCGTGACCACCGGTCTCGCCGCGAAGGGCGCGGTCGAGGTGTCGCCGGTGGACGGGACGCTCGACGAGGGCGACCTGGTCGTGGTCGGCCGGTGACCGCTCCGCTGGTCGAGCTGCGGGACGTGACCCGCTCGTTCCCCGGTCCGCCCGAGGTGCAGGCGCTCAAGGGTGTGAGCCTCCGGATCGACGAGGGGGACTACGTCTCGATCGTCGGTCCCAGCGGCTCCGGCAAGTCGACGATGCTCAACATCCTCGGGCTGCTCGACCGGCCGAGCGTCGGCGAGTACCGGCTCGACGGCGCGCTCACCGGGGCGCTCGACGAGGACACGCGCGCGGCCGTGCGGGCGCAGCGCATCGGCTTCGTGTTCCAGTCCTTCCACCTGCTGCCGCGGCGCACGGTGCTCGAGAACGTGATGCTGCCGATGCTCTACAGCGGGACGCCGCGCGCCGACCGCGAGGCGCGCGCCCGCGACGCCCTGCTCCGGGTCGGCCTCGGGCACAGGCTCGGCTTCCTGCCGACGACGCTCTCGGGAGGCGAGCGCCAGCGCGTCGCCGTGGCGCGCGCCGTGGTCGCCCGGCCGAGCCTCCTCCTGGCCGACGAGCCCACCGGCAATCTGGACGGCTCGACCACCGCGGACGTCATGCGGCTCTTCGAGGAGCTGACGGACACCGGACTCACCCTGGTCGTCATCACCCACGACCTCGCCGTCGCCCAGCGGGCGCGCCGGTGCCTCCGCATCGCCGACGGACGGATGCAGGAGGTGACCGCATGAGCCCGGCGCTCGCGGCGCTGCGCCGCCGGCTCGGGCGCCGGCGACCGCGCTCGGCCGCCGCGTCCCCGCTGCTGCGGCCCGTCCGTCGCGCGGACCGCTTCACCGCCGCCGACCTGCTCGCCGAGGCCACCTCCGACATCGGCACGCGGCCGGCCCGGCTGGTGATGACCCTGCTCGGCACGGTGCTCGGCATCGGCGCCCTCGTCGCCACGATCGGCTTCGCGCAGACGACGGCCGACCAGCTCGCCCGCCGGTTCGACGCGTTCGCCGCCACCCAGGTCGTCGTGCAGCCGGCCGAGGCGAAGGACTCCTCCGGCGACAGCGTCGCCACTGGGCGCCTGCCCTGGGACGCCGTCGACCGCGCGCTCCGGCTCGCCGGTGTCGAGCAGGCGGCTCTCGTCGGCGAGGTGTCCCTCCGCGAGGGCGCGAGCGTCACTGCCGTCCCGGTCAACGACCCCTCAGCGCCCGCCGCCGCCCCGCCGCGAGTGTTCGCCGCCTCCGCCGACCTCCTCGGCACCCTCGAGGGCGAGGTGACCGCCGGGCGGATGTTCGACTCCGGGCACGACGCGCGCGCCGACCGCGTCGTCGTCCTCGGCAGCCGCGCGGCGGAGCGGCTCGGTGTCGAGCGCGTCGACTCCCGGCCGTCGATCCTGATCGACGGGGTCGCCTACTCGGTTCTCGGGATCTTCGCCGACGTCCACGCCCGCGCCGAGCTGCTCGACGCGGTCGTCCTCCCCACCGGCACCGCGCGGGCCGACTTCGCGCTCGCGACGCCGGGAGACCTCCAGGCGCGCATCGACATCGGCGCCGGCCCGCAGGTCGCGGCGCAGGCGCCGCTGACCCTCGCCCCGGATGCACCCGACTCCGTCTCGGTCTCTGCGCCCGGCGGTCCGTCCGAGCTGGCCGGCGACGTCCGCGCCGACGTCGACCTCGTGTTCCTGATCCTCTCGGTGGTGGTGCTGCTCGCGGGCGGCGTGGGCATCGCCAACGTCACCACGCTGTCGGTGATGGAGCGCGTCGGCGAGATCGGCCTGCGCCGTGCCCTCGGCGCCACACGGCGCCGGATCGCGCAGCAGTTCGTCGTCGAGTCGGCCGTGATCGGCCTCCTCGGCGGTCTGCTCGGTGCGGCGACCGGCGTCCTCGCGGTGCTCGCGGTCTCGCTCGCGCAGCAGTGGACCCCGGTGCTCGACCCCGGGGTGGCGTTCGGCGGCGCGCTCCTCGGCGCGCTGATCGGACTGCTCGCGGGCAGCGTGCCGGCGCGGCGCGCCTCCCGCATCGAGCCGATCGCGGCCCTCCGCGGGACGTGAGCGCCGCCGCCGGCGCGCGGGTCGCGATCGGGGCGCCGGCCCCGTTCCGCTGCCCGGGTGCCGCCGGAAGCGGCCCGACGCTCAGGCGTCGAGCGTCCAGCCCGGGCGCACCCAGTGGCAGGTGTAGCCGCCGGGGTGCTTCCGGAGGTAGTCCTGGTGCTCCTCCTCCGCGTCCCAGAACTCGCCGGCCGGCTGGACCTCGGTGACGACCGGGCCCGGCCAGCGGCCGGAGGCGTCGATCTCGGCGATCGTCTCGCGGGCGACGCGCTCCTGCTCGGGCGAGAGGGCGACGATCACGGAGCGGTAGCCCGTGCCGATGTCGTTGCCCTGCCGGTTCCGGGTGGTCGGATCGTGCGCCTGGAAGAAGAACTCGAGCAGGTCGCGGTACGAGGTCTTCTCAGGGTCGAACTCGATCTCCACCGCCTCGGCGTGGTCGCCGTGGTGGCGGTAGGTGGCGTTCGGGGTGGTGCCACCGGCGTAGCCGGCGCGGGTCTCGAAGACGCCCGGCAGGTCCCGGATCAGCTCCTGCAGGCCCCAGAAGCAGCCGCCGGCGAGGATCGCGCGCTCCTCGGCCATCAGACGGCGACCGTCTCGGACAGCGGCGAGTGACCGCCGGAGCGGGTGGCCGGCGCGGAGGGCAGGCGGGTGGACCGGGCGTGGGCGCCGGTGTCGTGCAGGGGAATGAGCATGGGTTCTCCTTGTCCTCGTCCATTCCACCACCTGGGCGCGGTCCTCGGGGGACCGGCGCAGGACCTAGCCGAGCAGCGTGTAGGTGGAGGCGTCCAGGTACACGGTGCTGTCGGTGCAGACCTCGATCGCGGCGGGCGCGCGGACGGCGGCATCGGCCGCGTCGATCACCTCGGCGACCAGGAACGTCGACGTCGCGGTCGGGCAGCCGAAGGCGCCGGGGGAGTGCCAGGCGACCCGGACGTCCGCCTGCGCCGCCGGAGCGAGGGCGAGCAGGCCGTCCGGGTTCGGGCCGTCGGCGGAGGCGACCGCACCGAGGCGGCTGCCGTCGGCCCCGGCGGCGTAGACCCCGGGGATGCCGGCGAGCGTGCAGGTCCGGTCGGTCGTGTTCGTGAAGATCAGGTCGAAGGCGCTGCTGCCCGCGCCGGACGCGTCGGGGTCGGCGCGGTACTCGAGCGAGAGGTCGCTCCCGACGCAGCGGACGGTCGAGGGCTCGGGCGCAGGCTCGGGCGCCGGTGCCGGCGGCTGCGACGAGGTCGGCAGCGGGGCGGGAGTCTCGGATGCCGCCGTCGGCGCGGCGGTCGGCTCCGCGGACGGGACGATCGAGGCGGGTGCCGACGCCGTCGCCGTGGGCGAGGCGGTGGGCGTCGCCGTGGGCGTCGCGCTCGGCCGCGGCAGCGGCGAGGTGGAGGAGGCGATGTCGGCGCGCCCCGCGCAGCCGGTGACGAGGAGGCCGACCGCGGCGAGGGTCAGGGCCGCCGCGGCACCGCGGCGCAGGAGGTCGCTCATGGGCCGAGTCTGCCACCGCGGGGCGCGATCAGCAGCCCCGGACCGAGGGCCCCGGACCGACGGCCCGCGATCAGCTCCCGGTGTCGGCCAGGCGCCGGGACGCGGTGCTCATGTGCGCCTCCATCGCCCGCGCGGCGGCGGCCGGGTCGCGCGCCTCGATGGCCTCGAGCACGGCGCGGTGCTCGGTGAAGGCGTCGAGGGCCTGCTCGGGGCTGCTGAGCGCGCGCTCGACCCAGAGCCGCAGCAGGGAGCGGATGGTCTGCAGCAGATCGCGCAGCACCACGTTCTCGGCGCTGACCGCGATCTGCAGGTGGAAGCGCACGTCGGCCTCGACGAAGGCGGCGATGTCGTCGAGGTGCGACTCCATCGCCGCCAGGTGCGCGTGCAGGCGCTCCAGCCCCTCCTCGTCGATCCGGAGCGCCGCCAGCATCGCGGCCTGCACCTCCAGGGTGCCGCGCACCTCGATCAGCTCGGCCGTGCGCCCCGCGGAGAGCATCAGGCCCCAGCTCAGCGTCGTGGGCAGCAGCTCGGAGGTGCTGTCGCGCAGATAGGTGCCGGAGCCGGGCCGCACCGTGACGATGCCGAGGATCTCCAGCGCCGCGAGCGCCTCGCGCACCGCCGAGCGGCCGACGCCGAGGCTCTCGGCCAGCTGGCGCTCGGGCGGGAGGCGCGAGCCGGGCACGAGATCGCCGCGGGTGAGCAGCGAGGTCAGCTGCTTGGCCACCTCGGCGACGGCGGTGCCGCGGGGGAGGACCTGCAGCTCGAGACGCACGAGGGACGGATCGTCTTCGGGGTACGCCGGCATGGTCCGACCGTAGCAACCGCGCCGGCACCCCACCCGCAGCGACGCGACCGGAGAACCGGTTGACAACCGGCGCCCCGGCACGGCATTCTTTAATTGGTCAACCGGTCAGCCAATTCCCCCGAAGGCGGCCCGAGCCCACCCCGAACCACCCAACACAGTCGTTGACACGGATCAGGAGATCGACGTGGACCTTCCCTCCCGCACAGGCGGAACCGCGACGGCGGACGCCGCCGTCGAGAAGAGCGCCATCAGGAAGGTGTCGATCCGGCTCGTGCCGTTCGTCGCCCTGATGTTCTTCATCAACTACCTCGACCGGACGGCCATCGGCTTCGCCGCGCCGAACGGCATGGAGGCGGACCTCGCCCTCTCGGCGGCGCAGTTCGGCTTCGCCTCGGGCGTCTTCTTCATCGGCTACATCCTGCTGGAGGTGCCGAGCAACCTCGCGCTGCACCGCTTCGGCGCTCGCCGCTGGCTCGCCCGCATCATGGTCAGCTGGGGCATCGTCGCGCTGCTCTTCACCTGGGTGCAGAACTTCGAGCAGCTCGTCGCCCTGCGCTTCCTGCTCGGTGTCGCCGAGGCGGGCTTCTTCCCCGGCGCGATCCTCTTCCTCAGCCTCTGGGTGCCGGCCAAGCACCGCTCGAAGATCCTCGCGCTCTTCTACCTGGCGCAGCCGCTCACCACGGTCGTCGGCGCTCCGCTCGCGGGGCTGCTGATCGAGCAGGACGGCATCCTCGGCCTCGAGGGCTGGCGCTTCATGTTCCTCGGCGTCTCGCTGCCCGCGATCGTCATCGGCGTCATCGCCTGGTTCTACCTCAAGGACAAGCCCTCCGACGCGAAGTGGCTGACCCGCGAGGAGCAGGTCTGGCTCACCACCGCGCTCAAGCGCGAGGAGGACGTGAAGACCAAGGGCGTCACCACCCACCCCAAGATGTCCTCCGCCTTCAAGAGCGGCCGCGTCTGGATGCTGAGCTTCGTCTACTTCGGCTTCATCTACGGCCTCTACGCCCTCGCCTTCTTCCTGCCCACGATCATCGAGGGCTTCCAGGAGCAGTACGGCACCACCTTCGGCATCTTCGAGAAGGGCCTGATCACCGCGATCCCCTACGTGCCCGCGGCGATCGCCCTCTACCTCTGGTCGCGCGACGCGACCCGCCGCGGCGTCCGCACCTGGCACATCGTGATCCCCGCGATCGCCGGTGGCCTGTCCATCCCGCTCGCGCTCTTCGCCGGTTCCCCGGCGGCCACGATCGCCGTGATCACCGTCACCGCGATGGCGATCTTCTCGGCGCTGCCCAACTTCTGGACCTTCCCGACCCGGTTCCTCACCGGTGCGGCGGCCGCCGCGGGCATCGCGCTGATCAACACGGTCGGCAACCTGGCCGGCTTCTCGGCCCCGTACATCACGGGTGCCCTGAAGGACGTGACCGGCGGTTACGAGGTCCCGATGTTCATCGTCGGCTTCTTCCTGCTGCTCTCGGCCGTGCTGATGTCCCTGCTGGCGCGCCGCTACAAGGACGCACCGCTCGACGCCCCCAGCGTCGACGTGATCGCGCACTGAGCACCCCGCGCGATTTGCCGACCGTCCGACGCCCGACGCCCCTCCTCGAACAGGACTCCTAATGACCCGGCTCTACAACGACCCGTCCGACTTCGCCGACGAGATGATCGACGGCTTCGTCGCCGCGAACCGCCGCTTCGTGCGGCGGGTGCAGGGCGGCGTGGTGCGCTCGACCGTGAGCGCGCCCGGCTCGGTCGCCCTCGTGGTGGGCGGCGGCTCCGGCCACTACCCGGCGTTCGGCGGACTCGTCGGGCAGGGTCTCGCGCACGGCGCGGCGATGGGGAACCTCTTCGCCTCGCCGTCCGCGCAGCAGGTGCACGCGGTCGCCGCGGCGGCCGAGCACGGCGGCGGCGTGCTGCTGAGCTACGGCAACTACGCGGGCGACGTGCTGAACTTCGACGCGGCCGAGCGGCGCCTGCGCGACGAGGGGATCGACGTCCGCACCGTGACGGTGACGGACGACGTCTCGAGCGCGAGCGTCGCCGAGAAGCACAAGCGCCGCGGAATCGCAGGGGATCTGACGGTCTTCAAGGTCGCGGGCGCCGCGGCGGAGGAGGGCGCGTCGCTGGACGAGGTCGAGCGCATCGCCCGCCTCGCCAACGAGCGCACCCGCTCCTTCGGCGTGGCCTTCTCCGGCTGCTCGCTGCCCGGGGCGTCCGAGCCGCTGTTCACCGTGCCGGAGGGCCGGATGGCGGTCGGCATGGGCATCCACGGCGAGCCGGGGATCCGCGAGGACGACGTGCCGACGGCCGACGGTCTCGCCGAGCTGCTGGTCTCGTCCCTGCTCGCCGAGCTGCCCGACGGCGTCGACGCGGCCGAGGGCTCGCGCCTGGTCGTCGTGCTGAACGGGCTCGGCTCGGTGAAGTACGAGGAGCTGTTCGTCGTCTACTCCGGCGTCGAGCGGCGCCTGCGCGAGCGCGGCCTCGAGGTGCTCGAGCCCGAGGTCGGCGAGCTCGTCACCAGCTTCGACATGGCCGGCGTCTCGCTCACCTTCTTCTGGGTGGACGACGAGCTGGAGCGGCTCTGGGCCGCGCCGGCCGAGGCGCCCGCCTACCGCAAGGGCTCGGTCCGTCCCGCCGAGCAGGCTGCGGTGACGGAGCAGGAGACGGCCGAGGTCGTCATCGGCGACGCGAGCGACGCCTCCCGCGACGCCGCCCGCACCGTGCTCGCCGCCCTCGAGGCGACGCAGTCCACGATCGACGAGAACGCCGACGAGCTCGGCCGGATCGACGCGGTCGCCGGCGACGGCGATCACGGCATCGGCATGCAGCGCGGCGTGCACGCGGCGGTCGCCGCCGCCCGGGACGCGCTCGAGGCCGGTGCCGGGGCGGGGACCGTGCTCGCCCATGCCGGCGACGCGTGGTCCGACCGGGCCGGCGGCACATCCGGAGCGCTCTGGGGCGCCGCGCTCGCCGCGGTCGGCTCGGCGCTCGGCGACACCGCCGCACCCACGGCCGCCGCGGTGGTCGAGGGGGTCGACGGCGCCCGCGCCGCGATCCTCCGCTTCGGCGCGACGCCGGGGGACAAGACGATGGTCGACTCCCTCGTGCCCTTCGCCGACGTCCTCGGCGAGGCCGTCGCCGCGGGCGAGGAGCTGCCCGCGGCCTGGACCCGGGCCGCCGAGGCCTGCACGGCCGCCGCCGCCGCGACCGCGCAGCTGCTGCCGAAGATGGGCCGCGCCCGGCCGCACGCCGAGAAGAGCCTCGGCACCCCCGACGCGGGCGCGCACTCGCTCGGGCTGATCGTCACCGCGATCGGCGCGGTGCTGCGCTCAGGTGCCGCGACCCCCGGCACTGTCGGCAGCGGCGCGTAGCGTCGACACCGTCCCCGAATCCGCTTCCAGCAAGGAGAGAACACCCATGAGCGCACCCTTCCGCCTCGTCGTCGGCTCCGACGACGCCGGTCTCGACTACAAGGAGATCGTCAAGGCCGACCTCGAGAAGGACTCCCGCGTCGCGTCCGTCGTCGACGTCGGCGTGGACGCCTCGTCGCACACGCCCTACCCGAGCGTCGCCATCGCCGCCGCCGAGATGGTCGCCCGCGGTGAGGCCGACCGCGCGATCCTGATCTGCGGCACCGGGCTCGGCGTCGCGATCGCCGCCAACAAGGTGGCCGGCATCCGCGCCGTCACCGCGCACGACTCGTTCTCGGTCGAGCGCTCGATCCTCTCCAACGACGCGCAGGTGCTCTGCATGGGCCAGCGCGTCGTCGGCATCGAGCTGGCCCGCCGCCTCGCGAAGGAGTGGCTCGGCTACGAGTTCGACAGCTCCTCCGCCTCCGCGGAGAAGGTCCGCGTGATCGAGGCGTACGAGGCCGGCAACCCGGTCGCCGACGACGCCGCCACGGTCGGCTCGTGCTGAGCCGCGCCGCCGGGGACGCCCCGGCGTTCACCGTCGGCGTGAGCCTCAAGATGTACTTCGGCCACGCGCGGACGCTCGAGTGGATGCGGCGCATCGCCGAGATCGCGCGGACGCACGAGGCGACCGCCTCGGGAGCCGTCGAGCTGTTCGTGGTGCCGACCTTCCCCGCGCTGGTGCCGGTCGGCGCCCTCGCGGCGGAGGCCGGCGTCGCGCTCGGCGCCCAGGACCTGTTCTGGGAGGACGCGGGAGCGTTCACCGGCGAGGTCAGCGGCGCGGAGCTGCGCGAGGTCGGCTGCCGGCTGGTCGAGATCGGCCACGCCGAGCGGCGCGCGCTCTTCGGCGACGACGACGAGCGCGTGCGCGCGAAGGTCGCGGCGGCGTTCCGCAACGACCTCGTGCCGCTGCTCTGCGTCGGCGAGACGGAGCGCGGCTCCGTCGAGGACGCCGTCGAGCTCGTGCTCGCGCAGATCGGCTCCGCCCTCGCGGACGCGGACGCGGCCGGTGCCGTCGGCCCGATCCTCGCCGCCTACGAGCCCGTCTGGGCGATCGGCGCACCCCAGCCCGCCGAGCCGGCCTTCATCGCCGGCGTCGTCACCGCACTCGAGGCGGCCCTCGCGGAGCTGCCCGGCCGCGCCGGCAGCCGCGTCATCTACGGCGGCAGCGCCGGACCCGGGCTGCTGACCGCGCTCGAGGGCCGCGTGCCCGGGCTCTTCCTCGGCCGCTTCGCGCACGACCCGGAGGCGGTCGGCGCGATCCTCGACGAGGCGCTCGCCCTCGTGCGCGCAGACTCGGAGGCTCGGTCGTGAGCCGCCTCGGGCTGAGCAGCTACGCCTTCTTCTGGCGCTCCTCCGACCGCGTCCCCGAGCCGCTCGGCGTCGAGGACATGGTCCGCGAGACCGCCGCGCTCGGCGTCGACCTGCTGCAGCTCTGCGACGTCCCGGCGCTCGAGGAGTACTCGGACGCGCGGCTCGCGTCGCTGCGCGCGGTCGCCGCCGCCGAGGGGGTCGTGCTCGAGCTCGGCACCCGGGGCACCGATCCCGCGCACCTGCGCCGCTGGCTCCGCCTGGCCCGCGCGCTCGACGTCGTGCTGCTGCGCAGCATGTGGACGTCGGGGGAGGACCGGCCGGACCGCGCCGAGACGCTGCGGCGTCTGCGCGAGATCGCGCCCGAGCTGGAGGAGGCCGGCGTCACGCTGGCCCTGGAGACGTACGAGCAGGTGAGCACCGCCGACCTCGTCGACGTGATCGCGACGCTCGATCACCCGCGGATCCGGATCTGCCTCGACCCGGCGAACACCGTCGCGAACCTCGAGCTGCCGACGGACGTCACCGCGCGCTGCGCTCCGTACGTCGCGAACTGGCACGTGAAGGACTTCGACTTCAGCCGCAATCCCGGCTGGGTCGGCTTCGTCTACACCGGCACGGCGCTCGGCGACGGCCGCCTCGACTACGACGGCATGCTCGCGCTGCTCCGGCCGGCGGAGCGCGGCATCACCCAGATCATCGAGTTCTGGCTCCCCTGGCAGGACACCGTCCCCGCCGCGGAGCAGGCGCTCGTCACCACCCGGCTCGAAGCCGAGTGGACCCGCACCACCCTCGACCAGCTCAGGAGAAGGAACTCATGACCGACACCACCGCCACCACCGCCCCGGGCACCGCCGCCTCCGCCCTCACCGTCGCCGTCATCGGCGCCGGCGGCAAGATGGGCATGCGGGTCTCGAACAACCTGCAGAAGTCCGAGTACGACGCCCTCTACAGCGAGGCCTCGCCCGCCGGCCAGGAGCGCACCCGCGAGGCGGGCCGCGAGATCACCGCGACGCCCGATGCCGTGAAGGACGCCGACGTCGTCATCCTCGCCGTCCCGGACGTCGTGCTCGGCGCGGTCTCGGAGGACGTGATCCCGCAGATGAAGAGCGGTGCGATCATCCTCACCCTCGACCCGGCCGCCGCCTACGCGGGGCTGCTCGCCAAGCGCGAGGACATCCACTACGCCGTGGCGCACCCGTGCCACCCGTCGGTGTTCCTCGAGCGCACCACTCCGGAGGAGTGGGCCGACACGTTCGGCGGCATCGCCGCGCCGCAGGAGGTCGTCGCGGCCCTCGAGGACGCGGACGACGACGTGCGGGCCATCGCGGAGAAGGTCATCTCGACCATCTACGCGCCCGTCATCGCCGTGCACTGGGTGACCGTCAAGCAGCTCGCCGTGCTCGAGCCGACCCTGGTCGAGACGATCGCCTGCATGGTCGGTGAGTTCCTCAAGGAGGCGCTGGACGAGACCGTCAACGGAGTCGGCGTTCCCTACGAGGCGGCCCGCGCGATGCTCTACGGCCACACCTGGATCGCGCTGACCAACGGTCTGCGCGGCTCGAACCCCTTCTCTGAGGCGTGCCACATCGCCATGGGCTACGGCCGCGAGGCGCTCATCAAGGACGACTGGAAGAAGATCTTCGACGACTCGGAACTCGACTCCGTCATCGCGAAGATGCTGAAGATCGACGCCGTCAAGCGCTGATCGGCGAGGGCACGGCCTGCTGATCGCGTAGCGCTCGGAGAGGGCTGCCCTCATGCTGATCGCGTAGCGCTCGGAGAGGGCTGCCTCATGCTGATCGCGTAGCGCTCGGAGAGGGCTGCCTCATGCTGATCGAGTAGCCCTCGCAGAGGGCGTATCGAGATCCGCCGTCGTCCGGTGGGCGGGTCTCGATACGCCGCTGCGCGGCTACTCGACCAGCATGTAAGGGGGCGCTGCGCACCCCCTCGGCCAGCAGGGAAGGCCCTAGAGGCGGACGATCATCTTGCCGGTGTTGCCGCCGCGCATCATCGAGAGGAAGGCGTCGACCGCGTGGTCGATGCCGTCGACGACGGTCTCGTCGTAGGCGATGCTCCCCTCCTGGAACCAGCCGCCCATCAGGCGGTTGAACTCCGGGGCGTGGTCGAGGTACGCCGACAGGGTGAAGCCGCGCAGGGTCAGAGCGCGGGTGATGATGTTGGCCATGTTGTCGGGGCCGGCCGGCTTCTCGGTGCTGTTGTAGCCGGCGATCGCGCCGCAGAGTGCCGCGCGTCCGCCGTCGTTGAAGGCGTCGAGCGCCGCCTCGAGGTGGTCGCCGCCCACGTTGTCGAAGTACACGTCGATGCCCTCGGGCGCCGCCGCGGCGAGCTGCTCGCGGACGGGACCGGCGTGGTAGTCGAACGCGGCGTCGTAGCCGTACTTCTCCGTGAGCAGCGCGACCTTCTCGGCCGAGCCGGCGGAGCCGATCACGCGCTTCGCGCCGAGCAGTCGGGCGATCTGGCCGGCGGCCGAGCCCACGGCTCCCGCGGCGCCGGAGACGAAGACGGTGTCGCCCTCCTTGAGCCCGGCGATGGTGGTGAGGCCGACGAAGGCGGTGAGGCCGGTCATGCCCAGGACGCCGAGTCGCAGCGACAGCGGGGCGCCGGGGATCTCGGGGACGACGCGGAACGCCGAGGTCTCCGCCTGCACGATGTCGCGCCAGCCGAGCTGGTGCAGCACGACGGCGCCGACCGGGAAGTCCGGGTCGCTCGACACGGTGACGCGGCCGATAGCGCCGCCGGTCATCGTCTCGCCGAGCGCGTACGGCGGGGTGTAGCTCTTGACGTCGTTCATCCGCCCGCGCATGTAGGGGTCGACGGAGAGGAAGGCGTTCTCGACGCGGATCTCGCCGGCCGCGGGCTCGCCGTACTCGACCTGCGCGGTGCGGAAGTCCTCGGCGACGGGCCAGCCGACGGGGCGGCGGACGAGCTGGATCTGGGTGCTGGTGACGGTGGTCATGGAGCCTTCCGAGAGTCGTGTGGGTGGGGATCAGGAGGCGGCGAGGCCGATGCCGAGCGCGAGGACCGCGAGCAGTCCGGGCGCCATCTGCGTGAGCGCCGCGCGCCGCTTGCCGGGGGAGGAGAGCAGCAGCACGAGGGCTGCGGCGACCATCGATCCGGTGCCGGTGAAGACGAGGGCGGCGCCGACGGCCGTGGCTCCCGAGGCGAGCACGATCACGCCGACGATCGTCACGATCGCGAGGAACAGGTTGTAGAAGCCCTGGTTGAAGGCGAGCTCCTTCGTCGACTCGGCCTCTCCGGCGGTGGTGCCGAAGGTGGAGCGGGCGCGCGGGGTCGTCCAGAGCAGCGACTCGAGCACGAAGATGTAGACGTGCAGCAGCGCCGCGAGGGCGGCGAGAACGAGTCCGATGACGATCACGACGGGACCTCCTGATTGTGTATCGCTCGGTTCACTACCGAACGGCCTCACTCTATACTGGAACGACCGGTTCACAACAGTCCGGTTCTTTCCGGCAGTCAGCAGAGGGAGTCGCCGTGGGACGCACGCAGAGCTTCGACACCGACCAGGTGGTCCGGTCGGCGCGCTCCGTCTTCTGGGACCGCGGCTTCGAGGAGGCGTCGCTGCCCGAGCTCGAGGCGGCGACCGGACTCGGCCGCTCCAGCCTGTACCACGCGTTCGGCAGCAAGCGCGGGCTCTTCGACGCGGCGGTGCAGAGCTACCTCGACGAGATCGTGCGGCCTCGGCTGGAACCGCTGACGCGCGACGAGGTCTCGCCGACGGCCCTCGAGGACTACTTCTCGGGGCTGCGGGCCGCGCTCGCCGATCCGCGGACCGTGTCGGCGCAGAGCGGGTGCCTCCTCCTCAACGCGGCGGGGGCGCCGATCGCGCGCGACGACGCGGTGCGCGAGGTGATCGCGGAGTACCGGGCGGAGCTGCAGCGGGCGATGCTCGCGGGGGCGGCGGCGCGGTGGCCGGGGGAGTCCGCCGAGTGGCGGGGGCGGCAGGCGGGGGTGCTGGTGTCGCTGCTGGTGACCTCGCTGGTGCTGGCGCGGGTCGATCCGGGGCAGGCGGTGGCGACGGCGGAGGCGGCGCTGGGGCTGGTGCGGGGGGACTGACGGCCCGGGGTGCTGACTGCTGGCGTGCTCGTCGCTGCGCGACGTCGCGCTCGGTGCGGACGGGGTGGACGCGGGGGGGCCGGGGGGGGGCCCCCCCCCCCCCCGGGGGGGGGCCCCCCCCCCCCCCCCCCCGGGCCCCCCCCCGCCCCCCCCCCACCCCCCCTCCGTACGGAGGAGGTGGTGGCGGGGTGGGCTGGGCCGGAGAGCGGGCGGACGTTCGGCTCGTGGGGCCGCGTTCGGCTCGGGGGAATCGGCCGCTCTGACGTGCCGAGGGGTGTTCCGCGTGCCGGAGGTGGCCGGTGGGAACCTTCGGCTCGTGGATCGAGGGTCGGCTCGGGGAATCCGGGGGTTTCGGCGTGCCGAGGGTCGGTTCGCGTGCCGGAGGTGGCGGGCGGGACGGTTCGGCTCGTGGGATGACGTTGGGCTCGCGGAAGTGGGCCGTTTCGGCGTGCCCGGGAGGGTTTCGCGTGCCGGGGGTGGCGGGGCGGTGGGTTCGGCTCGTGGAAGCGTGTCCGGCTCGCGGAATCCGGGGGTTGCAGCGTGCCCGGGGTGGTTTCGCGTGCCGGAGGTGGGGCACGGGCTGCGGGTACCGAGAAGGGCCGGCGGGGAAGTTCCCGCCGGCCCTTCAGGAGGGGGGCGCGTCAGTCGGTGCCGGCGTCGAAGGCGGCGCCCTCGGAGGCGAGGTCGGTGGCGCGGCCGAGGGCGTCGGCGGCGGCGGAGCCGTTGCCCTCGGTGATCGCCTCGGACTCGCCGATCTCGAGGTGGCCGACCAGCTCGGCGGTGGAGCCGCCGACCAGGCCCGCGGCGGCGTACTGCTCGAGGCGCGAGCGGGAGTCCGCGATGTCGAGGTTGCGCATGGTCAGCTGGCCGATGCGGTCCTCGGGGCCGAAGGCGGCGTCGCCGACGCGCTCCATCGAGAGCTTGTCGGGGTGGTAGCTCAGCGCGGGGCCGGTGGTGTCGAGGATCGTGTAGTCGTCGCCGCGGCGCAGGCGCACGGTGACCTCGCCGGAGACGGCCGAGCCGACCCAGCGCTGGATGGACTCGCGCAGCATCAGCGACTGCGGGTCGAGCCAGCGGCCCTCGTACATCAGGCGGCCGAGGCGGCGGCCCTCGGAGTGGTACTGCGCGATGGTGTCCTCGTTGTGGATCGCGTTCAGCAGGCGCTCGTAGGTCAGGTGCAGCAGCGCCATGCCGGGCGCCTCGTAGATGCCGCGGCTCTTGGCCTCGATGATGCGGTTCTCGATCTGGTCGGAGTTGCCCAGACCGTGGCGGCCGCCGATCGCGTTCGCCTCGAGGACGAGGGCGACCGGGTCGGAGTACTCGACGCCGTTGAGCGCGACCGGACGGCCGGCCTCGAAGCGGACGCTGACCGTCTCGGCGGCGATCTCGACGTCCTCGCGCCAGGCGGCGACGCCCATGATCGGCTCGACCAGCTCCATGCCGCTGGAGAGCTCCTCGAGGCGCTTGGCCTCGTGGGTGGCGCCCCAGATGTTGGCGTCGGTGCTGTAGGCCTTCTCGGTGGCGTCGCGGTACGGGAAGCCGCGGGCGACGAGCCACTCCGACATCTCGGTGCGGCCGCCGAGCTCGTTGACGAACTGGACGTCGAGCCAGGGCTTGTAGATGCGCAGGCGCGGGTTGGCGAGCAGGCCGTAGCGGTAGAACCGCTCGATGTCGTTGCCCTTGTAGGTGGAGCCGTCGCCCCAGATGTCGACGCCGTCCTCGCGCATGGCGCGGACGAGCAGGGTGCCGGTGACGGCGCGGCCCAGGGGAGTGGTATTGAAGTAGGTCTTGCCGCCGGAGCGGATGTGGAAGGCGCCGCACTGCAGCGCGACGAGCCCCTCCTCGACGAGGGCGCTCTTCGCGTCGACGAGGCGCGAGATCTCGGCGCCGTACTGCGCGGCGCGCGCGGGCACGCTGTCGATGTCGGGCTCGTCGGCCTGGCCGATGTCGGCGGTGTAGGTGCAGGGCACCGCGCCCTTCTCGCGCATCCAGGCGACCGCGACCGATGTGTCGAGCCCTCCCGAGAATGCGATTCCGACGCGCTCGCCCACGGGCAGACTGTTCAAGACCTTCGACATGGCTCCGATTTTAGGAGACTCGCGGGGGCTCCCGTGACGCGTGCGGACGCGCGACATCTGTCGGGTATTTCTGCTCAGGGGGATGGACGCCCGTGGTCGGGTCGTGGGAGGCTCCGCCTGGCCCGCTCGACGATGCGCGGGCCTCCTCTGCATCCGCCCTGCGAAAGGCACTCATGCCACAGCCCACCGCCCGCCGCTTCGCGGCGCTCACGCTCACGTGCCTCCTCGCGACGGGAGGTGCCGCCGCGCTCGCTCCGACCGCGTCCGCGCTCTCGTCCGCGGTGGTCCGGACGCTCGACGCCTCCGACCCGTCGGCCGAGGCGGTCTCGACCCTCGCCGCGGGCGACCGTCTCGAGTCCGGCTCGGCGCTCACCGCCGATCAGCAGATCACCTCGCCCGACGGCGGCTACCGCTTCGTGATGCAGGGCGACGGCAACGCGGTCGTCTACGACGGCTCGGGCCGCCCGACCTTCAGCACCGAGACCGCCGGCAGCGGCTCCCGGATCGAGATGCAGTCGGACGGCAACCTCGTCGTCTACACGACCACGGGCCGCCCCGTCTGGCAGTCCGGCACCGCCGGCAACGACGGTGCCTCGCTGGCGATGCAGAACGACGGCAACCTCGTCGTCTACCGCACCGACGGCTCGGCCGTCTGGGCGTCGTTCGGTCAGGCCGCCCCGCCGGCCGTCGCCGGCGACACCCTCGGCGGTGGCGCGGCCCTGCGCTCCGGCGAGCAGCTCACCTCGCGCGACTCCCGCTCGCGCGCGGTCATGCAGGGCGACGGCAACTTCGTCGTCTACCGCGACGGCTCGGCCCGCTGGAGCTCGGGGACCTCGGGTGCAGGAAACCGCCTCGAGATGCAGGGCGACGGCAACGCGGTCGTCTACTCGGGCGGCCGCTCCCTCTGGCAGTCGAGCACCGCGGGCAACCCCGGCGCGCGCATGGTCATGCAGGACGACGGCAACCTGGTGATCTACTCGGGCAGCCACGCGGTCTGGTCGAGCACGGCGCCGCCGGCGCCGACCCCGCCGCCGTCCGGGAACGGGCAGAGCCAGCTGAACGGCGGCAGCACCCTGTACGGGAACGAGAACCTGGTCGCCGGCGACTTCCGCGCCGCGATGCAGTCGGACGGCAACTTCGCGGTCTACGGCGCGGGGATGCGCCTGCGCTGGGCGGCCGGGGTGTCCGGAGCGGGCAACCGCCTGGTGATGCAGACGGACGGCAATGCGGTGATCTACTCCGCAGGCGGCTCCGCCCGCTGGCAGTCGGGCACCTCGGGCAACCCGGGTGCGCGCATGGTGATGCAGACCGACGGCAATCTTGTCATCTACAGCGCCGGCGGTGGCGCGATCTGGCAGACGAACACGAGTCGTCCCTCCTTCCCGGGAAACGATCCGAAGGACTGCAGGGACTTCCGGTCGCAGGCTGAGGCCCAGGCTTGGTACCAGACCTACTTCCTGGATTACGGCGACATCGCGCGGCTCGATGAGAACCGACCGCCGAACGGCAAGGCGTGCGAGGACTACCGGTACTGAGTCGCATCGGACGAAACGAAGGCCCGTCCCCTGGGTGGGGGCGGGCCTTCGCCGTGTCGGCTCCGCGGTGCGCGCAGCCCCGCTGCGGCCCAGTGTCGACGGGGGAGATCAGCTGTCGGCGGCCTACTTCAGAGGAGGTGTGGCCGGCCCTTCACGCTGGTCGAACAGCCCAGGAGGAGCGCGTCGAGACCCGCCGTCCGCAGCAGGGAGGGTCTGCAGGCCCGTCCGTCGGTGCTGGTGGATCTCGATACGCCCGCTGTGCGGGCTACTCGATCGGCATGGGCCGCGAGGCCCCGCCACGCAGGCCGACCGCCGGGAGGAGCACGTTGTCGACGAGGGAGATCAGGTAGTCGCGGTCGACGGGCTCGCGCATCAGGAGCACGCGGTAGGAGACCATCGAGGGGGTCAGGACGGCGAGCATGTCGACGTCGACGTCTGCCGGGATCTCGCCGCGGTCGATGGCGCGGCGCAGGAGCGTGCGGTTGGCGCGGGCGCGCGGCTCGACGATGGCCTGGCGGACGGCGTCGGCCAGCTCGGGGGCCTTGGAGATCATCGCGACGACGCCGGACATGATCCGGAGCTTCCGCTCGGCGTCCTCGATGGCGCGCGGGCGGATCAGGGCGACCAGGTCGCCGCGCAGGGTGCCGGTGTCGGGGAGCGCGTCCTGGTCGATGTCGGCGCCCTTCAGGCAGGCGACGGCCTCGAGCACGAGCTCGGCCTTCGACTCCCAGCGGCGGTAGAGGGTGGCCTTGCCGGCCTTCGCACGCGCGGCGACCATGTCGATGGTCATGCCGTCGTAGCCGGTCTCGGCGAGCACATCGAGGGCGGCGGTGAGGATCTCGCCGTCGCGGTTCGGATCGCGGCGGCGGCCGGGGCGTGCCGGGGCGTCGCAGGTGGCGGCGGGGGGAGTGGGCGGCGTCATCGCGGCTTCTCCAATCGGTTCGGGAGGGCCGCGCGAACGGCCCGTGTGAACACCATGCTAATTGAAGAACTCCGCAGTTCCGAAACTGGCGAGTCTCGTATATGGTCTCCTCCATGTCGCAGACCACATCACTGCCGGACTCCGCCGCCCCCGCGGTTCCGGCCCCGTCCTCCCGCCGCTGGTGGACGCTCGTCGCCGTCGGGCTCGCCCAGCTCATGGTCGTGCTCGACTCCACCGTCGTGAACATCGCCCTCCCCGCCGCCCAGGCCGACCTCGGCTTCTCGGACGGCGACCGCCAGTGGGTCGTCACCGCCTACTCGCTCGCCTTCGGCAGCCTCCTGCTGCTCGGCGGGCGCCTCTCCGACCTGATCGGCCGCAAGCGCACCTTCATCATCGGCCTGATCGGCTTCGCCATCGCCTCCGCGCTCGGCGGTGCCGCCCCCAACTTCGAGCTGCTCATCGCGGCCCGCGCCCTGCAGGGCGTGTTCGGCGCTCTCCTCGCGCCGACCGCCCTCGCCGTGCTCACCACCACCTTCACCGTCCCGAAGGAGCGGGCCCGCGCCTTCGGCGTCTTCGGCGCGATCGCCGGGGCCGGCGGTGCGGTCGGCCTCCTCCTCGGCGGCGTGCTGACCGAGAGCTTCGACTGGCGCTGGAACCTCTACATCAACGTCGTGATCGCGGTCGTAGCGGTCATCGGCGCGATCGTCTTCGTGCCGACGATCGACCGGGTCGGCCCGCGCCCGCGGCTCGACGTGCCCGGGACGATCCTCGTCTCGGCCGCCCTCTTCGGCCTGGTCTTCGGCTTCGCCAACGCGGAGACCGACGGCTGGGACTCGCCGATGACCTGGGTGCCGCTCGCCGCGGCGGTCGTGCTCCTCGTCGGCTTCGTGCTCCGCCAGCGCAGCACCGAGCACCCGCTGCTGCCGCTGCAGATCGTGCTCGACCGCGACCGCGGCGCCGCCTACCTCTCGGTGCTGATCGCCGGCGCGGGGATGTTCGGGATCTTCCTCTTCGTCACCTACTACCTGCAGGTCTCGCTCAGCTACTCGCCCATTCAGACCGGGCTGTCGTTCCTGCCGATGATCGGGATGCTCGTGCTCGCCGCGCAGCTCTCGACCAACCTGCTCCTGCCGCGCTTCGGGCCGAAGATCATGGTGACCTTCGGCATGCTGCTCGGCGTGGTCGGCATGCTCCTGCTCACCCGCCTCGACCTCGACAGCGGCTACGCGGCGGACGTGCTGCCGGCGCTGATGGTGCTCGGCTTCGCGATGGGCTCGATCATGCCCGGCTCGATGCAGACCGCCACCCGCGGAGTCGACATGCGCTTCGCCGGCGTCGCCTCGGCGATGGTCAACACCAGCCAGCAGGTCGGCGGCTCGATCGGCACCGCGCTGCTGAACACGCTCGCGGCAACCGCCGTGACCGACTACCTCCTCACGCACACCCCGACCACGGCGGCGACGGCGGCAGAGGCGGCGGTGCAGAGCTACGCGGTCGCCTACGGCTGGGGCGCGGGCTTCTTCGCCCTCGGCGCGGTGCTCTCGGTGCTGCTGTTCCGCCGCCGCTCGGCGGGGCTCGCGGTCTCGACCGGAGCCTCCGCGGAGCCGGTGCTCGCGCACTGACCGGCGGACTCCGGTCCGATCGGCGCACTCGTACGGCCGGGACTCCCGCATCAGCGTGGGCCCCGGCCGTTCGCCGTTCCCCGGACGTGTCGGCGTGTTGCGCCGCGGGTCGCCCCGGGTCGGGCGCGTGCGTAGCGTCGGGGGATGCCCGAGACCCTCGACATCGTCCACCTGCGCACGCTCGTGGCGATCGCCGACTGCGGCGGATTCGGCCGGGCGGCCGTCGCCCTGCACATCAGCCAGCCGACGGTCTCGCAGCACGTCCGCACCCTCGAGCGGCGGCTCGAGCGCACCTTCATCGAGAAGGTCGGGCGCAGGGCCCGCTTCACGTCGGCCGGCGAGCGCCTCCTGGTGCAGGCCCGCCGAATCCTGGCGGTGCACGACGATGCGCTGGAGCTGCTCGACGCGGCGAGCGAGAACCCGCTCGCCCTCGGCCTGACCGAGCCGGCCGCGGAGCAGCTGCTGCCCCGGCTGCTCGAGACGCTGCACCTCGCCTTCGACGACCGCCCGCTCACCTTCACACTCGACCGCTCCACCCACCTGGCGGAGGCGGTGGCCCGCGGCGTCGTCGATCTCGGGGTCATCCTCGGCGTGGGCGGCGACCTGCCGGGCCGCCAGGTCGCGACGCTGCCGCTCGACTGGTACTCGGCACCCGGCTGGCAGCCGCCGGAGGACGCGCCGATCCCGCTCGTCGCCTACTCCGAGCCGTGCGGGATGCGCCAGCGCGCGCTGCAGCAGCTCGGCGCCTTCGGTCACGAGGTGCGGGTGGTCGCCGAGTCGACGGGGCTGGAGGGCGTGATCGCGGCGGCCCGCGCCGGTGTCGGAGTCGCGGTGCTGCCGACCGCGCACCGCGGCACGGTCGCCGAGGGACTCGTCGAGCGGCACGACCTGCCGGCCCTGGGCTCGGTCAACCTCCGCCTCGTGTCGCGGCGCGGCCTGGCCCCGGACGTCGAGGACACGGCGCTCGCCGCCCTCGCCGGGGTCTTCGGCACGGTGCGCGCGAGGCCGGTCGCGGTGCCCGCGGGCGCGCGAGTGTGACCTCCGTCGCCGGCCGCCAGCGCGGGTGTGACGAATCGTTACCAACGATCGGGATCGCCGATCGGAACGCATCCGGAATCATCGTTGGACGCCCGGAGCACCCCGGCCGTAGCGTCGGAGCCATGACCTTCCCGCCCGCCCTCACCGCCGCCGCGCCGCTCGGCGCGACCGGCGCAGCGAGCCGCGGGAGCGTCGGCACTCGAATGTCCTCGGACGGGAACCCCCTCGCGCCGGTGCGCGGATGTTCCTGTCCGGTCTCCCGCTGACGCCTCCGCGTCGCCCGACTCCTCCGCCCGACGGCCGGCCCTCGCCGCTCCCGTCCCGGCCTCTGCGCGCCGCCGCCCGCCTCCGCGGCCGCCGCGCGTCCCTCTCTCCGCGCCGTCCCGCGCTCCTCCGGCGTGCCCGCGCGCCTCCGATGCGCCTCCGCACCCTCTCGAAAGGACCTCCCATGACCGTCGAGTTCATCTCCGCGATCAACGTCAACCACTCCAACGAGGTCAACGGCCTCGCGGACCCGGCCATCGACGTGGCCTACCTGCGCCGCTACTCCCGGATCCTCGAGGACGGCGGCTTCGACTACACGCTGGTGCCCTACGGCTCGGCCGGGCACGACCCGTTCACGATCGCCGCCGCCGTGACCCAGTACACCGAGCGCCTGAAGCCGATCGTCGCGCTGCGGCCCAACACCGTCTACCCGACCGTCGCGGCGAAGGCGCTCGCCACCCTCGACCAGCTCTCGGGCGGACGGGCCGTCGTGCACTTCATCGCCGGCGGGAACGACCACGAGCAGGCCCGCGAAGGGGACCGGCTGAGCAAGTCCGAGCGCTACGCGCGGCAGGAGGAGTACCTCCGCATCCTCCGGAAGGTCTGGTCGGCGACCGAGCCGTTCGATCACGAGGGCGAGTACTACCGCTTCGAGGACTTCGTCTCGCGGGTGCGGCCGGTGCGCGGCACCATCCCCATCTCGGTCGGCGGCTCGAGCGACGAGGCCTACCGCCAGGGCGGCGCGCTCGCGGACATCTTCGGCCTGTGGGGCGAGCCGCTGGCCGACACCCAGCAGCAGATCGACCGGATCGCGGACGCGGCGCTCGCCGCCGGCCGCGCCGACACCCCGCGCACCTGGGTCACCTTCCGGCCGATCCTCGCGCCGACCGAGGAGCTCGCCTGGGAGAAGGCGCACCGGATCCTCGGCATCCTGCAGAGCCGCGGCGGCACGACGAACCCGCGGAAGGGCGAGAAGGGGCTCTGGGTGCAGACGCCGAGCGCCACCGGCCCGGCGAACGTCGGCTCGCAGCGCCTCCTCGACATCGCGCGGCGGAAGGACCTGCACGACCGGGCGCTCTGGACGCCGACCGCGACCGCCACCGGGGCGGCCGGCGCCTCCACGGCGCTCGTCGGCACGCCGGAGACGGTCGCCGCGGCGATCCTCGACTACGTCGACCTCGGTGCCGACCTGATCTCGATCCGCGGCTACGACAACCTGAACGACGCGGTCGACTACGGCCGGTACGTCATCCCTCTGGTCCGCGAGGAGCTCGCGCACCGCGAGGCGACCGGGCGCCGCGGCGAGATCGTCGCGCAGCCGCCGCTCGAGGCCGAGCGCGCCGGGGCGATCGCGTGACGTTGCTCACCGGAGCGCCCGCCACGGTGCTTCGCGCGCCCGTCCCGCCCGCGCCCGACCTCACCGACCGCGCGCTGGCTCGGGTCACCGCCCGCCTCGCCGAGACCGCCGAGCACTACGACCGCACCGCCGAGTTCCCCTGGCAGGGGATCCAGGCCGTGCACGAGGCGGGACTGCTCTCCCTCGGAGTCGGTACCCGCTACGGCGGCACGCCCGCCTCCACCGTCGACCTCGTCCGCGTCTTCGGCGCGCTCGGCCAGGGCGACCCGGCGGTCGCGCTGATCTCGGCGATGACCGTGCTGCAGCACGCCGCGCAGGACCGTGCCGCGCTGTGGCCGGAGGAGCTCTACCGCTCGGTGCTCGCCGACTCCGCCGAGCGCCCCGTGCTGCTCAACGCGGTGCGCGCCGAGCCCGAGTGGGGCGCTCCGGCCCGGGGCGGCCTGCCCGCAACGACGATCCGCCGCGACGGCGACGGCTGGCTGCTCGAGGGCCGCAAGGGCTTCGCCACCGGCTCGGAGGGGCTGGCGTACCACCTGGTCTGGGCGGTCGATCACGGCGGGGCGTCGGGCGAGCCCGAGCTCGCGCACGCGATCGTGCCCGGCGACGCCCCGGGCGTCCGGATCGAGCGGACCTGGGACCACCTGGGCCAGCGGGCCACGAGCACGCACGACGTGCTCTACGAGCAGGTGCGCCTGCCGTTCGAGCACTTCCGCGGCACGCCCCGCTCGCAGCTCGCGCCCGAGGCCGGGGCGGCCGGCGGCTTCGGCCTCGCCGTTGCGGCGCTCTACGTCGGCGTCGGACGGGCGGCGCAGAGTTTCTTCGTCCGCTTCGCGAACGAGCGGGTCCCGACCTCGCTCGGCCGGCCGATCGCCACGACGGAGCGGATCCGCTCGGTCGCCGGCGAGATCCAGGCGCAGCTGGTGCAGGCCGAGGAGGTGCTGCTCTCGCTGGCGGCCCGGGTGGACGCGGGTGATCCGCGCGCCGCCGAGGGCCTCGTGGTCGGCAAGCTGCTCGCCACCCGCTCGGCCGTCACCGCGGTCGAGACGGCCGTCGCGGCGCTCGGCAACCCCGGCCTCACCCGGCACCACCCGCTCGAGCGGCACCTCCGCGACGTCCTCGCCTCCCGGGTGCACCCGCCGCAGGACGACGCCGCCCTCCTGATCGCCGGCACGCGGTCGCTCGCGGCCGCCCTCTGACACCCCCGCACTGGAGACCACCGCCATGACTCACCGACCCTCCCCTCGATCACGCGCCACTGCCGCTGTCGGCCTGGCGCTCGCCTCCGCGCTGGCCCTCTCCGCCTGCTCGGGCGCCTCGGGCGCGGGCGCCGTCTCCGACGACGCGACCCCCGTCGACGGCGGCCGGCTCTCGCTCGCCTTCTTCCCCGACAACGCCGCGTTCTCCTGCGTCGACCCGTTCCAGACCTACTGGATCGAGCACCGCACGGTGATCCGCAACGTCGCCGACTCGCTTACCGACCAGGATCCGGAGACCGGCGAGATCCAGCCCTGGCTCGCGACCGACTGGAGCGTCAACGACGCGGGCACGGAGTACACCTTCGACCTGCGCACCGACGTCACCTTCTCGGACGGCACGACCTTCACCGCGGAGAGCGTGAAGACCTCGTTCGACAACGACAAGGCGACCCTCGCGCAGCTGCCCTCGGCCTACGGCGGCGTCTACCTCGCCGGCTACTCGGGCACGGAGGTCGTGGACGCCGACACCGTGAAGGTCGTCTTCTCCACGCCCAACGCCGCGTTCCTGCAGGGCACCTCGACCACCAACCTGGCGATCCTCGCCGCCTCCTCCTACGAGAAGACGCCCGAGGAGCGCTGCCTCGGCGGGATCGTCGGCTCCGGTCCGTTCACGCTGACCGGCTACACCCCCGGCACCGGCATCACGCTGGACAAGCGCGACGGGTACGCCTGGGGCTCGGCCCTGCGCGAGAACACCGGGGAGGCGCACCTCAACGGGATCGACATCAGCTACGTCGCGGAGGACAGCGTCCGCGTCGGGCAGCTGACCAGCGACGAGATCGACATCGCCTGGCCGCGGAACCCGATCTCGGAGAACGACCAGGCCGTGATCACGGGCTCCGGCGACACGGTCGAGAGCCGCTCGCTGCCGGGCCCCGCGAGCAACTACTACCCGAACGTCGCCGAGGGGAAGATCCTCTCGGACGAGAAGGTGCGGCAGGCCGTGCAGAAGGCGATCGACCGCGAGACGTACGCGACGACGGTCTTCGGCGCCGGCTACCCGGCCGCGACCAGCATCTACAACACGACCACGCCGTTCTTCAAGGACCAGTCGTCGAAGCTCGCCTTCGACGCCGAGGGCGCGGGCGAGCTGCTGGACGAGGCGGGCTGGGAGCTCGGCGACGACGGCTACCGCTCGAAGGACGGGCGGCGGCTCACGCTCTCGGTGCCGATCGTCACCCAGTTCGGTGCCGGCGATCAGCTGATCCAGGACCAGCTGAAGCAGGTCGGCATCGAGCTCGAGCTGAACGTGATCACCAACGCCCAGCGCGCCGACGTGCTGAACAGCGGCGACTACGACCTGATCTCGACCTACTACACGCGGGCCGACCCGGGAGTGATCCAGTGGATCATCGACTCCCGCTACGCCGGCTCGAAGGCGCAGGCGACGAACGGCCTCAACGCCGAGCAGGCCGCGACCGTGCAGGCCCTGCTCGACGAGGGCGTGCAGACGGTCGACACCGCGGCGCGCGCCGAGGTATACGGCGAGCTGCAGGACTACCTGATCGACAACGCTTTGGTCTTCCCGTTCGCCGAGCGGGTCCAGCTGGCGGGCGTCTCATCGGCGGTGCACGGCTTCCGCTTCACCTCGGAGGCGTTCGGCGACTTCGCCGACGCCTGGATCCAGCCGTGACCGCGCTCGGCTCGGCACCGGCGGCGGCGGCTCCGAGGATCGCTCCGGGGAGGCCGGGCGCCCGCTCGGCCCCCTCGGGCCTCGGCCGCTACCTCCTCGGCCGGCTCGGCCAGGCGGTGCTGGTGCTCTGGGCCGCGTACACCGTGACCTTCGCGGTGCTCTGGCTGCTGCCGAGCGACCCGCTGGCGCTCCTGCTCTCGGCCAACAACGTCGAGGTGGACTCGCTCACCCCGCAGCAGCTCGCGGAGGCCCAGGCGCGCTACGGGCTGGATCAGCCGGTCTGGCAGCAGTACGCGACGATGCTCTGCGACGCGCTGCGGGGCGACTTCGGCACCTCGATCACCAAGGGGATCCCGGTCATTGACCTGATCGCGGAGAAGCTGCCCGGCACCCTGCAGCTCAGCGCCCTGGCGATCGGCCTCGCGCTGATCGGCGGCACCGTGCTCGCCTACCTCGCGGCGTACGTCCGCTGGGCGCCGCTGAAGACGGTGCTCGGCCGGCTGCCCTCCGCGGGTGTGGCGTTCCCGGGCTTCTGGATCGGCCTGCTGCTCATCCAGTTCTTCGCCTTCTCGCTGCACCTGCTGCCCTCCACCGGCAGCGCGACCCCGGCGAGCCTGATCCTGCCGGCGGTGACCATGGCGATCCCGACCTCGGCGATGCTCGCCCAGGTGCTGATCCGGAGCTTCGCGGACGTCGAGGCGGAGGCCTACATCACCACGGCCCGCGCCAAGGGCCTCTCCCGCGGCGCGGTGCAGTGGCGGCACGCCTTCCGCAACGCCTCGCTGCCGACGCTGACGATCCTCGGGATCCTGGCCGGCAACACCGTCACGGGAGCGATCGTCGCCGAGACGATCTTCGCCCGGCAGGGCATCGGCACTCTCGCCCAGGAGTCGGTGCTCACCCAGGACGTGCCGGTCGTCCAGGCGATCGTCGTGCTGGCGGCCGTCGTGTTCGTCGGCATCAACCTCCTGGTCGACCTGCTCTACCCCCTCCTCGATCCGCGCGTCACCTCGACACCGAAGGCGAGCCGACCATGACTCTCGAACTCACCCGGCCCGAGGCGCTCGTCGTCCCCGAGCCGCTCACCCGCGCGGCGCACGGCCGGGGCGCACGCCGCGTGCGGGTCCTCCGCCTGCTGCTGCGCCGCCCGGGCTTCGTGCTGGCGCTGGTCTTCGTGCTGTTCGTCCTGGCCTCGGCGATCGCTCCCGCGCTGTTCACCGGCGCCGACCCGACCGCGACCGCGCCGGCCGACAAGCTGCAGGCGCCGAGCCTCGTGCACCTCTTCGGCACCGACGAGCTGGGCCGCGACCTGTTCGCGCGGGTCCTGCACGGCGGGGCGCTGACGGTGCAGGCGACGGTGATCGCCCTCGCGATCGCCCTGGTCGGCGGGCTGACGCTCGGCGTGGTCTCCGGCTCCGCGGGCGGAGTGGTGGACGCGGTGATCATGCGCGTGGTGGACGTGCTGCTCGCGATCCCCGGGCTGCTGCTCGCCCTGGCGATCGTGACGGCGATCGGCTTCGGCACGCTGCCGGTGGCGCTCGCCGTGGGGATCGGCATCCTGCCCGGCTTCGCGCGCACCACCCGCGCCGAGGTGCTCCGGGTGCGCACGCTGCCCTACGTCGAGGCCGCGCGCACCGGAGGGGCGAGCCGGCTGCGCGTGCTCGTACGGCACGTGCTGCCGAACTCCTGGGGGCCGGTGGCCGTGCTGGCCGTGCTCGATCTGGGCACCGCGATCATCGCGATCGCCGCGCTGAGCTTCCTCGGCTTCGGCGCGGCGCCGCCCGCAGCGGAGTGGGGGACGCTGATCTCCAGCGGCCGCAACTACCTCGTCACCAGCCCGTGGCTCTCGCTGCTGCCGGGGCTCTTCGTCGGGCTGCTGGTCTTCGCGCTCAACCACGTGGCCAAGAGCCTCGAGGAGGTGCAGCGATGAGCGCCGGCGTGGTCCCCTCCGCAGGGCCCGCCGCGGCCGGCCCGCTCGTGCGGCTCGACCGGCTCAGCGTCGCCTACGGCGAGCGCACCGTCGTGCACGAGGTCTCGCTCGAGATCGCGCCCGGCGAGATCGTCGCCGTGGTCGGCGAGTCCGGCTCGGGCAAGTCGACGACCGCGAACGCTGTGCTCGGCCTGCTGCCCTCCGGCGGCCGGATCACCGGCGGGTCGATCGCGCTCGCCGGCGAGGACGTGACGCACGCGGCGGAGAAGCGGCTCCGGCACCTGCGCGGGCGGTTCGTCGGCCTCGTCCCGCAGGACCCGATGGTCGGGCTGAACCCGACGCTGCGCATCGGCGCCCAGGTGGCGGAGGCGGTGCGCCTGCGCGGCGTCGACCGCCGCTCCGTCGACGCCGAGGTGCTCGAGGCGCTGCGGCAGTCGGGCATCGACGATCCGGAGCTGCGCGCCCGGCAGTACCCGCACGAGCTGTCCGGCGGGCTGCGCCAGCGGGCGCTGATCGCGATCGCGCTGGCAGGCCGGCCGCGGCTGATCATCGCCGACGAGCCGACCTCGGCCCTCGACGTCACCGTGCAGAAGCGCCTGCTCGACCACCTGCAGTCGCTCGTCCGCGAGCAGGGCATCGCGCTGCTGATCATCACCCATGACCTCGCCGTCGCCGCCGACCGGGCCGACCGCGTCCTCGTGCTGCGCGAGGGACGGGTGGTGGAGCAGGGCCCGCCCGCGCAGATCCTGGTCGCGCCGAGGGAGGAGTACACCCGCGAGCTGCTCGCGGCGGCGCCCGGACTCGGCGGCGAGCTCGTGCCGCGCTTCGAGCACGTCGAGCCCGCTCCCGAGATCGTCCGGGTCGAGAGCGTCATGAAGGACTTCGCGCTGCCGGGCCGCCGCCCGCCGTACCGCGCGCTCGACGACGTCTCCTTCTCGATCCGCGCGGGGCAGACCCTCGCGCTGGTGGGGGAGTCGGGCTCGGGCAAGACGACCGCGCTGCGGATCGCTCTCGGCCTCGAGCGGGCGTCGAGCGGCCGGGTGCTCGTGGAGGGGGAGGACCTCATCGCGGCGAGCGACCGGCAGTGGCGGCCGCTGCGCCGGCGGATCCAGCTGGTGCAGCAGAACCCGTTCGCCGCGCTCGACCCGCGCTTCACGGTGCTGGAGTCGGTCGTCGAGCCGCTGGTCTCCTTCCGGATCGGCGACCGCGCCTCGCGGCTGGAGCGCGCCCGCGAGCTGCTCGACCGGGTCGGGCTGCCCGGCTCCTTCCTCTCCCGGCTGCCGGCCGAGCTCTCCGGCGGTCAGCGCCAGCGCGTCGCGATCGCCCGCGCGCTCGCCCTCGGGCCGGATCTCGTGCTCCTCGACGAGCCGGTCTCCGCGCTGGACGTGTCCGTGCAGGCGCAGATCCTCGAGCTCCTGGTCGAGCTGCAGCGCGACCTCGGCGTCGCCTACCTCTTCGTCTCGCACGACCTGGCCGTCGTCGCCGAGGTCTCGCACGAGGTCGTCGTCCTCGACCGCGGGCGGGTGCAGGAGGCGGGGACCACCGCCCGCGTCTTCGGCTCGCCCGCCGCGGAGTACACCCGCACCCTGCTCGCGGCGATCCCCGGCCGAGCGGCGGTGCGCCCGTGAGCGGCCGCTTCCTCGTGATCGGCGGCGGGGCCGTCGGCTCGGTCCTCGCCGCGCAGCTGCACCTGGCAGGGCAGCCGGTCCTGCTCGTGGCGCGCGGGGAGCACCTGCGGCTCCTCCGCGAGAACGGGCTGCGCGTGCGCCGGCCCGCGGGCGACGAGATCGTGCGGCTGCCCGTCGCCGGTGGCCCGGCGGAGGCGGCGCCCGCGCGCGGCGACGTCCTCGTGCTCGCGGTGAAGGCGCAGGACGCGGAGGCGGCGCTCGCCGAATGGGCCTGGACCCCGCTCGCCGGGGGCGGGGCCGGCGCCGGGCTGCCGGTGCTGACCCTGCAGAACGGACTCGCCACCGAGGACAGCGCGCTGCGCCGCTTCGCCACGGTCTACGGGGTGTCGATCGGCATCGCCGCCAGCTTCCTGGTGCCCGGCGAGGTCGTCTCGCCCTCCTTCCCGACGGTCGGCGTGCTCTGGATCGGCCGGCACCCCGACGCCGCCGACCCGCGGGCGGAGGAGTACGCCGCGATCCTCCGCGGTGCCGGCTTCGCCGCCCGCGCCGTGCCCGACATCGGCGCCTGGAAGGCCCGCAAGCTGCTGGCCAACGCGGCCAACGGCCTCGACCTGTTCGAGGGCCCGGCCGAGCAGCACGCCGCCGCGCGCGAGCTGCTCGTCGCGGAGGCGCGCGCCGCCCTCGCCGCGAACGGCCTCGCGGTCGCTCCCGACGACGGCACCCGCCTCGCCGTCGATCCCGTGCCCGGCCACACCGCCGGCCGGCTGTCGACCTGGCAGAGCGCCGCCCGCGGCACGAGCAGCGAGATCGACCACCTCACCGGCGAGATCGTGCTGCTCGCCCGCCGCGCCGGCGTGCCGACCCCTCTGAACGAGCGCCTGCAGCTCCTGCTCGGCCTGCACGGCCGCGCCGCGGCCGCCGCGCCCCTCCCGCTCGCGGATCTGCTCGCCCCCGTCCCCGTGCTCGTCGAGTAGCGCCGTCCTCCTGCTGGTCGAGCAGCCCGGTCCTCATGTTGGTCGAGTAGCCCCGCAGGGGCGTATCGAGGCCCACCCCCCCTCCGAACACTCACCCGCCCGTCCTTCCGCCTTACCAAGGAGCCCCCCCATGCCCCTCACCCACCCGCCCACCGCCGCCCGCGCCTTCGACGAGCCCGAGGGCATCGCCCAGCGCGGCACCCTCGTCGTCCTCGGCGGCCGCGGCGAGACCCCGGCCGTCTACGAGCGCTTCGGCACCCGCATCGCCCGCGACGCCTACCGCGTCCGCGCCTTCGGCGACGCGACGGCCCCCGGCGTCCGCGACGCCGCGCTCGCCGTCCTCCGTGACCCCGCGACCATCGCGCCGCTCGTCCTCGTCGGCTCCGACGCCGGCGCGGCGATCGCCCTCGAGCTCGCCGCGACGGAGCCGGTCGACGCCGTCGTCCTCGCCGGCCTGCCCGTCCGCGCCGAGGGCGGCGAGGGGATCGGCGAGCGGACCGCCTGCCCGAACCACGCCGGCGTCCTCGAGCGCGAGACCGACTCCGCCGCGCGCAACGCCGCACTGCCGCCCGAGCTGCTCACCGTCGCCGCCAGTGCCATCACCGTCCCGCTGCTCGCGCTGCACGGCGCGGCCGACGCGATCAGCCCGCTCGCGGAGGCGGTCGCCGTCTACCGCACCGCCCCGCGGGCCGAGATCCACGTCCTCGCCGACGGCCGCCACGACGCGCTCAACGACGCGACGCACCGCTCGGCCGCCGCGACGGTGGTCCTCTTCCTCGAGCGGGTGAAGGCGTCGGCCGCCGCCGCGCCGATCATCGAGCGGATCGCGGAGTGAGCGCGCTCGCCCCCGCCGCGGATTCCACCGACGACACCGCCGTCGACCCCACCCCCGTCGAGATCACCGCCGACGTCCCCACCGCCGACCGGTCCGGCTTCTCGCCCGGCGGCACCCCGCTCGGCGTCGTGCGCGCGCGCTCGGTCGACGACGTCCGCGCCGCGCTCCGGCACGCCTCCGCCCACGGCATCCCCGTCGTCACCCGCGGCGCCGCCAGCGGACTCGCCGGCGGCGCCAGCGCGGGGGAGGGCGTCCTCGTCCTCGACGTCTCGGGCCTGGACCGCATCCTCGAGATCGACCCCGTCGACGGCGTCGCCCGCGTCGAGCCGGGCGTCATCACCGCCGATCTCGACCGCGCCGCCGCCGTGCACGGCCTCCTCTACGCTCCGGACCCCGGCAGCGTCGAGATCGCGACGATCGGCGGCACCATCGCCACCAACGCCGGCGGCCTGCGCGGCGCGAAGTACGGAGTCACCCGCGACGCCGTCCTCGCGCTCGACGTCGTCCTGGCCGACGGCTCGCTCGTCCACCTCGGCCGCGACACCGTGAAGGGCGTCGTCGGCCTCGACCTCACCGCGCTCGTCGTCGGCTCCGAGGGCAGCCTCGGCGTGGTGGTCGGCGCGACCCTCCGCCTCCTGCCCCGGCCGCGGGCGACCGCGACCGCGGCCGCCTTCTTCGCCGACGTCGCCGCGGGCGCCGAGGCCGCCGTCGCCCTCGCCCGCGCCGGCCTGCGCCCGAGCGTTCTCGAGCTGGTCGACGACCGCACGCTCGAGGCCATCGACGCCCTGCGCGGCTCCACCCTGGCCGGCCGCGGCGGCGCCTTCCTCCTGGTGCAGACCGACGGCTTCGGCGCCGCCGAGGAGATCGCCGAGGTGCGCGCGGTGCTCGCCGCGACCGCGCTCAGCGTCGAGACCACCCTCGACCCGGCCGAGGGTCTCGCTCTCGCGAGCGCCCGCCGCGACGCCCTGCCCGCGATCGAGGCCCGCGGCCGCGTGCTGATCGAGGACATCGCCGTGCCTCGCTCCCGCCTCGCCGAGGCGATCCGCCGCGTGCACGCCATCGCCGCGGACACCGGCGCCGACGTCTACGTCTTCGCCCACGCCGGCGACGGCAACCTGCACCCGATCATCCGCCTGCGCGACGACTCCGAGCGGTCCCGCCGCCAGGCCGACGCCGCGGCCGAGGCCGTCTTCGCGCTCGCCCTCGACCTCGGCGGCACCGTCAGCGGCGAGCACGGCGTCGGCGCCCTCAAGCGCGACTGGGCCCGCCGCGAGCTCGGCCCCGACGTCGTCGCCCTGCAGCGCGCGGTGCAGCGGGTCTTCGATCCGCAGGGCATCCTGAATCCCGGTACCGCGCTGTGAGCGCACCCCTCGAGAGGACCGACATGACCACCACCCTCCGCTCCCACGTGCTCGTCACCCCCGACGAGCTGGAGGCGGCGCTCGCGTCGCCCGAGCCCCCGCTCGTCCTCGACGTGCGCTGGCGCCTCGACCGGCCCGACGGCCGCCCCGCCTTCCTCGAGGGCCACGTCCCCGGTGCCGTCTACGTCGATCTCGACCACGAGCTCGCCGCGCACGGCGCCCCCGAGGACGGCCGCCACCCCCTGCCGCCGGTCGAGGCGCTGCAGGAGTCGGCGCGCCGCTGGGGCCTGCGTCAGGGTCAGGCCGTCGTCGTCTACGACGACCTGAAGAACCTCTCCTCCGCGCGGGCCTGGTGGCTGCTGCGCGCAGCCGGAGTCGCCGACGTGCGCCTCCTCGACGGCTCGCTCCGCGCCTGGACCGCCTCGGGCCGCGCGCTGGAGACGGGCCCCGTTTCGCCGGTCGCGGGCGACGTCGAGCTGGCCTACGGCGCCCTGCCGGTGCTCGACATCGACGAGGCCGCCGCGCTGCCGTCCTCCGGCGTCCTCCTCGACGCCCGCGCCCCCGAGCGCTACCGCGGCGACGTCGAGCCGATCGACCCCCGCGCCGGCCACATCCCCGGCGCTCTGAACGCCCCCGCGACGGGCAACGTCGACGCCGACGGCCGCTTCCTCGACGCCGCCGCCCTGCGCACCCGCTTCGAGTCCCTCGGCGTCCGCCCCGACGCCCCCGTCGGCGTCTACTGCGGCTCCGGAGTCACGGCCGCCGCCGACGCCGTCGCCCTCACCCTCGCCGGCTTCGCCCCGTCCCTCTACCCCGGCTCCTGGTCCCAGTGGTCGAACACGGCCGACCGCCCCGTCGCCACCGGCCCGGACGCCTGACCGGCCTCGGCATCTCACGCGCAGCCCCCACCACGCCGGTCGAGCAGCGCGCAGCGCACCCCATGCTGGTCGAGTAGCGCGCAGCGCGTATCGAGACCCACCCTCCGCGGGACCACCGACACCCGCGAGCACGCCGACACCGCGACGAGCCGACACGGGATCTCGATACGCGCCCTGCGGGCGCTACTCGATCAGCATGAACTCCCTGCGCGTCGGCGTCGGCCGCAGCAAGCGCGCGGGAACCGGGCGCGGGCCGAGCACGCGGCCGCCCCATGCGGGCGGAGAACGCGGCCGCCCCATGCGGGCGAAGAGCGCGGCCGCCCCATGCGGGCGAAGAAGGCGGGCGCCCCATGCGGGCGAAGAAGGCGGGCGCCCCATGCGGGCGAAGAAGGCGGGCGCCCCAGGCAGGCGAAGAAGGCGGGCCCCCACGCGGGCGAAGTACGCGGCCGCCCCATGTTGGTCGAGTAGCGCTCTGCGCGTATCGAGACCCGCTCCCGACCAGAACATCAGCCCAGAGCCCCGCTCACCGGTCATCACTCCGCAGAACTTGTCGCAGCGGCCGCTCGAGGACGACGACTTCTGCGCACTCGCGGCCGCGGGCGCGGTGAGCGCCGCCGACTCCTCCGAAGTTGCGGTAGTCGCGCCCGGCTACCGCGACTTCTGCGTACTCGCCGGCCCCGCGTACCCGCGTCGAGCCGGCTCCGCCGTCGACTCCTCGAAAGTTGCGGTAGTCGCGCTCGACTACCGCAACTTTTGAGGAGTGGGATGGGGCGGCGCCGCCCGGCGTCAGCCCAGGCGGGAGTGCTCGCCGAGGTGGTGCCAGGTCCGGTTGTGGTACACCAGCGGCGCGGTGGCGTCGGAGTCGTCGGGGACGTGCGCCTCGAGGGCGTGCACGGCGACGATCGTCGACGAGCCGGCCTCCATGCGGTTGATGACGGTGCCGCGGATCCAGGCGGACGCGCCGGGGAAGTACGGCTCGCCCGTGGGGAGCCGCGACCAGATCGAGGTGTCGGCGAAGCGGTCGATGCCGCTGGTCGAGCCGAGGCGGGCGAGGTCGAGCTGCTCGGCGCCGAGCAGGTGCACGACGAGGGTCTCCGACGCCTGGATGGCCGGCGAGCTGGACGACGCCGAGGAGAGCGAGAACACGAACAGCGGCGGCTCGGCGCTCACGGAGAAGACGGACGTCGCGGTCAGCGCGACCGGTCCGGTGCCCGGGTCGGCGGTGATCAGCGCGACCCCCGCGGCGTGGTTGCGGAACGCGAGCTTGAAGTCCGCGGGCGAGAGCCCGGCGAAGGCGGCGTACGGCCGCGGGTCGCCCGCGGGAACGGGCTCGGACGCGGTGGCAGCGGCGGTGGCGAGGTTCTCACGGCTCATCGGAGACTCCAGATCGATCGGGGATGCGGCGCGGAACGGGCCCGTCATCGCGCCGCAGCACGGCCCCTCCAGCCTGTCGCACCGGGCGGAGTCCGTTCGCCTCATTGCGGAGTATGACACTCCCGCCTCCGCCCCCCGAAGCCCGCACCGCTCGTCCGATCTGCAGGCGATGCGACGGTGAGAGCCCTCCCACCCGCGCCCGGGGGCGGCACACCCCCGGATCGCCTGCAGATCGAACCCCCACCACCCCCACCACCCCCACCCCCCGCGTCCGCTCCCCGCGCAACCCGTGGCACCCCCGCCCGCACGCGCGCAGACTCGACACCATGGCCCACCGCCCCCGCGAATCGAGCACCCGCCCCGAGAACAAGACCTGCGCCTCCTGCGGCCGCGAGATCGAGTGGCGCGCGAAGTGGGCGCGCGACTGGGAGAACGTCCGCTACTGCTCCGACGCCTGCCGCCGCCGCGGTGTCGGTCCGGAGGAGCAGCGCCTCGAGGAGGAGATCCGCACCGTCCTCCTCGCGCGCGCCGCGTCCGCCACCGCCTGCCCGTCCGAGGTCGCCCGCCGCGTCGGGGGAGAGGAGTGGCGGCCGCTGATGGAGCCGGTCCGCCGCGCCGCCCGCCGCCTCGTCGACCGCGGCGAGATCGACATCGTCCAGGGCGGCCAGATCGTCGATCCGTCCCGCGCGAAGGGCCCGATCCGCCTGCGCCGCCGGCCCGGGGGACCGCTGTCGCCCGACGGCGGCGCCCGCTAGCCTCGCTGACATGCCCAGCAGCGACGCCGTCGTCCTCACCGTCCCCGGACCGCACGGCGACCGGGAGGTGCGCGTCTCCAGCCCGGGCCGTGTGCTGTTCCCGGAGCCGGGCATCACCAAGCGCGAGGTGGCGGAGTACCTGATCGCGGTCGGCGAGGCCTTCGTCGCCGCCAACGGCGACCGGCCGATCTCTCTGCAGCGCTTCTCCTCCGGCATCGACGGCGACCAGTTCTTCTCCAAGAACCCGCCCAAGGGCGCGCCGGAGTACGTCCGCTCCGTCCCCGTCACCTACCCGAGCGGGCGCGTGCACCCGCAGCTCGTGATCGACGAGCCCGCCGTCGCCGTCTGGGCCGCGCAGATGAACACCCTCGTCTTCCACCCGTGGGCGTCCCGGGCCGAGGACTCCGACCGGCCCGATCAGCTCCGCATCGACCTCGACCCGCAGCCGGGCACCGATGTCGCCGACGCGGTCGTCGCGGCGCACGCGCTCCGCGAGGTGCTGCGCGAGGCGGGCCTGGAGTCGTTCGTGAAGACCTCCGGCAACCGCGGGCTGCACGTGTTCGCGCCGATCGTGGCCGAGCACGAGTTCCTCGACGTGCGGCACGCGGTGATCGCCGCCGGCCGCGAGCTCGAGCGCCGGATGCCCGAGCAGGTCACGACGGCGTGGTGGAAGGAGGAGCGCGGCGAGCGGATCTTCGTCGACTTCAACCAGGCCAACCGCGACCGCACGATGGCCGGCGCCTACAGTCCGCGTCCGCTCGCGCACGCTCCGGTCTCCTGCCCGGTGGAGTGGGAGGAGCTCGACGGGATCGATCCGACCGCGTTCACGATCCGCACCGTCCCCGAGCGCCTGAGCACGACCGGCGACCCCTGGGCGCGGATGCACGACGCCCCCGGCACGCTCGACGCGCTGCTCGGCTGGTGGGAGCGCGACCTCTCCGCGGGCCTCGGCGAGCTGCCCTTCCCGCCCGACTTCCCGAAGATGCCGGGCGAGCCGCCCCGCGTCCAGCCCAGCCGCGCGAAGAAGCCGGCGGCGGAGCCCGCGGAGGACGCCGCCGAGTAGCGTCAGCCCAGCACGTCGCCCAGGTCGTACGCCGTCGGCTGCTCCAGCTGCGCGAAGGTGCACGAGCCGGCGTCGCGGTCCGGCCGCCAGCGCTCGAACTGCACGGTGTGCCGGAACCTCGACCCCTCCATCTGGTCGTAGCGCACCTCGAGCACTCTCTCCGGCCGCAGCCGGACGAACGAGGTGTCACGGCTCCCGGAGAAGCGGCTGCGCTCGCCGTCGCCGCGCACCGCCTCGCCGTCCGCGTCCCGCTCGACGACGTCGGCGAGCTCGTCGATCAGCTCCACCCGCCGGGCGTCGGTGAAGGCAGAGGCGCCGCCCACCTGCCGCAGCGTCCCCTCGGTGTCGTACAGGCCGAGCAGCAGCGAGCCGAGCCCGGGCTTGGAGGTGTGCTCGCGGTAGCCGATCGCGATCACGTCGGCCGTGCGGTGGTGCTTGACCTTGAGCATCGTCCGCTTGCCCGGCGCGTAGGGCGCGGCCAGCGGCTTGGCGATCACGCCGTCCAGCCCCGCGCCCTCGAACCGCTCCAGCCAGTCGCGGGCGAGCGCCTCGTCGTCGGTGGTCCGGCCCAGGTGCACCGGCGGAGTCACTCCGTCCAGCAGTGCGGCGAGTGCCTCGCGCCGCGCCGAGTACGGCTCGTCGAGCAGGCTCCGGCCGTCCACGGCGAGCAGGTCGAAGGCGACGAGCATCGCCGGGGTCTCGGCCGCGAGCGTCGCGACGCGGCTGGCCGCCGGGTGGATGCGCTGCGAGAGCAGCTCCCAGTCGAGCCGCTGGGCGCCGCCGGGCCCGGTCGCCAGCACGATCTCGCCGTCGAGGACGCAGCCGTCGGGCAGCAGCCGGAGGAACGCCTCGACCAGCTCGGGGAAGTAGCGGGTGAGCGGCTTGGAGCCGCGGCTGCCGATCTCGCAGACCCCGCCGGAGACGGAGACGATGGCGCGGAAGCCGTCCCACTTCGGCTCGTAGGAGTAGCCGCCGTCGACCGCGTCCTGCGCGGGCACCGCGGCGACCGCCTTGGCGAGCATCGGGGCGAGGGGGAGAGGGAACGGGAGGTCCATCCTGCGATCATCCTCGCCGCGGCCGCCCCGGCGCACCCCTCCCGCAGAGGCTCCTCCCCAGGGTCGACCGCGTGACGAACAGATCACAAGCGCCACCTCCGGTACCTTTCGCGCCAGCGGATACGGAAGACTGCGCCTCATGAGCATGTGGGGACAGCACTCCGGAACGCGCGCCAGACCAGACCGATCGGCGCGTCCGCTCCGAAGAGGTGTTGTGACCCTCGAATGTCGGAACGACGCCGGACGGAGCCGCCGCTGATGGCGCGCACCGCCGTCTCGGCCGCCCGGCAGCTGTTCTCGCGCTCGCGGCGCAGCGACTCCCCCGGGGAAGGGGAACCCCCGTACGGAGTCGAACCCGACGTGACCGAGTACCTGCCGGCTCCGGCGCGCGACGAGGAGGCTCCCCGCCGGGACGCCCTCCTCGAGCAGCACGCCGCTCCGGCGCACGCGGATGCCGGGTACGTCTTCGACGTGCCCGCGCCCGCGATCGGCGAGTACTGCGAACTCGACGCGGATGCTCTCGAATTCCCCCATCCGGGGGTCGCCTCCTTCGTCCCCGATCTCTCGCGCCCGGTCCGCGGCGGCGGATCGCACAGCGCGTTCCGCAGCCCGCCGCCGCCCGCCCCGGCGCCCGCCGCGCCGTCGCCGATGATCGACCTCCCGCGCGACTTCGCGCCCTCGGAGGAGATCGAGGAGTCGCACACCCACGAGCAGCAGGCCGAGGAGTTCGCGCCGCCGGCCCCGCCGTCGCGCTTCGAGCCGCAGCCCGTCGACGCGCAGGTCTTCGACGCGCCGCCGGCACCGCCCGCACCCCCGGCCCCGCCCGTCCTCGCCCCGCCCCTCGCGGAGCAGCCGGTCGAGCCGGCCGCGGAGGAGACCGACGAGACCGAGTGGTCCGGGACCGAGGAGCCCGCGGACCTCGAGTTCGACGGCACCCGTCTCGCCGCTCCCCGGCCGCCCGCGGCTCCGCCCGCCGACGCGCAGCCGGTCGACGCGCAGTTCTTCGAGCCGCCGACCTCCGCGCCGTCCGCCCTCCAGCCGCCGGCCCCCGTCGATGCCGCACCGCCCGTCGCGCCTCCGCTCCCTCCGGCACCGCCCGTCGCACCGCCGCTCCCTCCTGCACCGACCGTCGACGCCGCGCTCCTCCGCGGCTTCGCCCTCGCGCCGACCGACGCCGACGGCCCCGCCCTCGCGCCCGTCATCGGCGAGGTCTGCGAGCTCGACACCGAGCACCTCGAGTTCCCGCACCCGAACGCCGCCTCCTTCGTGCCGGTCCAGGGCCGCAGTCGCGGCGCCTTCGGGCTGCTCCTGCCCGATCCGGCCCGCCGCTCCGCGCCCGTCGAGCCCGAGCAGCACGTCGAGCCCGAGCGGTACGTCGAGCCCGAGCAGCACGTCGAGCCCGAGCAGTACGACGAGCCCGAGCAGCACGTCGAGCCGGAGCAGTACGACGAGGCCGAGCAGTACGACGAGCCCGAGCGGTACGCACAGGAACCCCTCGGCGGACCCGAGCTGCACACCGCCCCGCAGCACCGCACCGAGGACCCCGCCCAGGACTTCTTCGGCGAGCGCTTCCTCGCTCCCGCGCCGTTCCCCGGCCGCAGCGACTCCGACGGTGACAGCCGCGACGACGCCGACGGCTTCCTCGCGCCGCCCGTGCCCGCCACGGCGCACCAGTGGCACGGCGCTCCCGTCTCCGCCGAGGCCGCGGACGACGAGGGCACCCGCCCCCGCCGGAAGACCGTCCTGATCGTCGCCGGCATCGGCGCCGCCGTGCTGCTCATCGGCGGTTCGCTCGTCGCCGTCCCGCTGATCACGAACGGCGGCGGAGACGGCGGCAGCGCCACCGGCCCCGTCGCGGCCGCCGCTCCCGGCACCACCGAGGCCGCCGTCGCCTGGGTCGCGGACACGATCGACCCCGCCTCGGTGCTCCTGGTGCAGGACGACCTCGTCGGCGACGTCACCGACGCCGGCTTCCCCGGCGACACCGTCGTGTCGGAGTCGACGCTCTCCGCGGCGGCACCCGACTCGGCCTGGCGCGCGGCCGACTACATCCTCGTCACGCCGAGCCTGCGGGCGAGCGCGACCGGCGAGACCGAGACGGCGCTCGACAACTCGGAGGCCGTCGCGAGCTTCGGCAGCGGCGACACCGCCGTGGAGGTGCGCCGCGTCCTCGACCAGGGCACCGACCAGGCCGCCGCCGCGGCCACCGTCCTGACCGCCGCGCGCGCCTCGGCCGGCGGCCAGCTCGCGGCCAACCCCGCGCTGACCACGACCGACGCCGCCCGCGCCCTGCTCGAGGGGGGCCGCGTCGACTCGCGGCTCCTCCTCCTGCTCGGCCAGCAGCTCGCCTTCACCCCGCTCTCGGTCGCCGACTTCCCCGTCGGCACCAGCGAGGTCGACGGCGTCCGCCACCGGATGATCCTGTCCGGCTACAACGGCGCCGCGCTCCCGGCCGACGCCGCCGCGCTGCAGAGCGCGACCACCTGGCTCGGCAGCCAGTCGGGCGACTTCGTCCCGACCTCCGTCGAGTCGACCCCCGAGGGTCTCCTCGTCGCCCTCGACCTCGATGAGCCGACCGGGCTGCTCCCGGGCGCTCAGTAGCACGACCCACCCGAAGGACCCGCCATGAACCCGATCCGCCCCCTCCGTCTCGCGCGCGCCGCGCTCGCCCTCGCCGCGGTGTCCGCGCTCGCCGCCCTCGGCGCCGCGCCCGCCTCGGCGGCCGAGGCGCCGCCGGCCACCGGCTGGGTGCGGGTCGCGCACCTCTCGCCCGACACCAAGTCGGTCGACGTCACCCTGACCGCCCTCGGCGGCGGCGGGGCGAGCTTCGAGCTCGACGGCGTCGCCTACGGCGCGGTCTCGCCCTACTGGACGCTGCAGCCGGGCACCTACGTCGTCGCGATGGTCCCGTCCGACGCCCCCGAGGGCACCGCCCCGGTCATCGAGCAGTCCGTCGACGTCTCGGCCGGCACCCCGCTGACCGTCGCCGCCCTCGGCCGCAACGCCGTGCTGCGCACCACGGTCTTCACCGACGACCTCACCCCGCCCGCCGACGGCCAGGCCCGGGTCCGCGTCGTCCAGGCCTCGACCACCGCGAGCCAGGTGGACGTCGCCACGACGACCGGCACGCTGCTCGCGACCGGCGCCGCGCAGGGCACCGCCACCGGCTACACCAGCGTCCCCGCCGGCCCGTGGAGCCTCGACCTCTCGGCCGGCGCCGTGACCGCGAAGGCCGACCTCGACCTCGCGCCCGGCTCCGTCGCCTCGCTCTTCGTCCTCGACGACGCCTCGAACGGCCTCGTCGTCTCGCCCGTGCTCGACTCGGCCGCCATCGGCGACCTGCCCACGGGCGGCATCCAGACCGGAGGCGGCGCCACCGCCGTGCACGTCGCCTCCACCACGTCCGCCGCAGCGCCGCTCGTCGACGGACTCCTCGGCGTGCTCTCGGTCCTCGGCGTCTTCGCCGCGGTCGCCGGTGCCCTCGCCCTGATCGCGCGCCGCTCCTCGGTCGGCACCGGCCGAGCGAGCTGATGCGCCGCCTCGCCGGAGCGGGAGCCGCCCTCGCGGCGCTCCTGCTCCTGGCCGGCTGCGCCACCGCGGGGGAGGAGGCCGCCCCCGCGGCGACGTCCGCCGCCTCCTCCGCCGCCCCCGCCACCACGGCGCCGGCCACCCCCTCCCCGGGTGACGCGGGCGCGCTGCAGAACCCGGTCGCCGCCGCCGCTCCTGCGCGGTCGGCGGTCACCCCGGTCCGCGTCGTGATCCCCGCGATCGGCGTCGACTCCACCCTCGAGTCGCTGACCCGCGACGACACCGGCTGGATCCAGCCGCCCGTCCAGGTCGACGAGGCCGGCTGGTACCGGGACGGCGTCGTCCCCGGCGACGTCGGCCCCTCCGTCATCGCGGGTCACGTGGACTCGCGGATCGGCCCCGGCGTCTTCCTGGACCTCACGGCCCTCGTCCCCGGCGACACGGTCGACGTGATCCTGTCCGACGGCAGCACGCGCACCTTCTCCGTCACCGGCTCCGTCTCGGTGCCCAAGGAGGACTTCCCGACCGAGGACGTCTACGGCCCGAGCCCCACTCCGCAGCTGCGGCTGATCACCTGCGGGGGAGTGTTCGACGACTCCTACGGCCACTACGTCGACAACGTCGTCGTCTCGGCCGACCGCATCGCCTGACGGTCCGCCGTGACGGCGCGCGGCTCGGAGGCGGCGCGCCGTTTCGAGGCGTAGCGTCGAACACTATGAGCACCTCTTGGAAGCGCTGGGTCCCCGCCGCCGCCGTCCCCCTGGTCGTCGTCGCCGCGGCCGTCACCCTGCCCCTGTCCGCGAGCGCGGCCGGGGACCTCCCGGAGAAGTCCGCCGCCGACCTCCTGACCTTCGTCGCCGAGAGCGACACCACCGCCTTCTCGGGCGAGGTCCAGCAGACCTCCGCCCTCGGGCTCCCCGACCTCTCCGCGCTCGGCAGCACCGGCTCCGGTGCGCAGGGCTCGGACGACGCCTCGGCGACGAGCGCGCTGATGGAGCTCGCGACCGGCTCGCACCAGGCCCGCGTCTTCGTCGACGCCGAGCACGGCGCGCGCCTGCAGGTCCTCGACCGCCTCGCCGAGCGCGACGTCGTCGCCACGAAGGCCGACGGCGTCTGGATCTACGACTCCGCCGAGAACTCCGCGACCCACCTGCTGCCGCCCGCCGGCGACACGGCCGCTCCGCCGACCGAGGCTCCCGCCGGCGAGATCCCGACCCCGTCCTCGATCGCCGAGCAGCTGCTCGCCTCGATCGACCCGACCACCACCGTCGCCGTCGGCTCCGACGTCCGCGTCGCCGGCCGTGACGCCTACGAGCTCGTGCTCACCCCGCGCGACAGCAGCACCCTCGTCGGCTCGGTCACCGTCTCGATCGACGGCGAGACCGGCCTGCCCCTCGGCGTGGCCGTCACTCCCGTCGGAGGCACCGCGCCCGCCTTCAGCGTCGCCTACACGAGCATCGACGTCTCGGCGCCCGACGCCGCGATGTTCTCCTTCACGCCGCCCGTCGGCGCGGAGGTCACCGAGAAGGCCGCACCGACGCACGAGCAGGACGCGTCCACCGACGCCACCGACGTCCCGGCCGCGCCCGAGGGCGACTCCGGCGTCACCACCACCGGCACCGGCTGGGGCTCGATCGTCGAGCTGCCCGCCGGCGACGCCGAGTCGCTCGCCCAGCTGAACGCCGTGACCACGGCCGTCGACGGCGGCCGGGTGCTCTCCTCCGCGCTGTTCACGGTCCTCTTCACGGACGACGGACGCGTCCTCGCGGGCGCCGTCCCGGTCGACGCGCTGACCGCCGCCGCCGGTCGGTGACGACCGGAGAGCTCGCGGTTGAGACCCGGGGCCTCACCAAGCGCTTCGGGCGCCAGGAGGCGGTGTCGGGTCTCGACCTCGCCGTCCCGCGCGGCGCGGTCTTCGGCTTCCTCGGGCCCAACGGCTCGGGGAAGACCACGACCATCCGGATGCTCCTCGCCCTGGCCGCGCCGACCGAGGGCGACATCACCGTCCTCGGCACGGCGATGCCGCGCGGCGCCGCCGAGGTGCTGCCGCGGGTCGGCGCGCTCGTCGAGGGGCCGGGCTTCTATCCGTTCCTCTCCGGCCGTGCCAACCTCCGCCGCTTCGACGCGGCCGAGGCCGGCACCTCCGCGCGCACCCGCGACAGCCGGGCGGAGGAGGCGCTCGCCCGCGTCGGCCTCTCCGCCGCGGCCGGCAAGAAGGTGGGCTCGTACTCGCTCGGGATGAAGCAGCGCCTGGGCATCGCCGTCGCCCTGCTCTCGCCGCGCGACCTGATCGTGCTGGACGAGCCGACCAACGGGCTCGACCCGCAGGGCACCCGCGAGGTCCGCTCGCTCGTGCGCAGCCTCAACGCCGACGGCACGACGGTCCTCGTCTCCAGCCACCTGCTCGCCGAGATCGAGCAGCTCTGCACGCACGCCGCCGTGATGCGCACCGGACGCCTCGTCGCGCAGGGCGGGCTCGACGAGCTCCGCGGTGACGCGGCCTCGCTCGAGCTGCTCACGCCCGATGTCGTCGACGCGCAGCGCGCCCTCGTCGAGCTCGGGCTCGCGCCGCGGCTCGTCCCCGCCGAGCACCCGATCGATCCGCCGCTGGTGGTCGCCGCGATGCCCGCGAGCGCCGCCCCGGAGTCCGTGGTCGCGTCCCTCGTCACCGCGGGCGTCCGCGTGCGCGGCTTCTCCGTCCGCCGCCCCTCGCTCGAGGAGCGCTTCGTCCAGCTCACCGGGGAGGGCTTCGATGTCGAGCGCTGAGACCACCGAGACCGCCGCTGCCACCGGCGCCCCCGCCCGTCCGCGCCGGAGCATCGGCGTCGGCTCGCTGCTCGCCTCCGAGCTGGCCCTGCTCTTCCGCCGACGGCGCACCTGGGCGCTGCTCGCCGCCCTCGCGGCCATCCCGATCCTGCTGGCGGTCGCCGTGCGGCTGTCCGGCGGCGACGGCGGCGGCCCCTCGTTCGTCGGCGCGATCGCGGGCAACGGCCTGTTCACCGGCTTCGCGGCGATCACGGTCGCCGTCCCGCTCTTCCTGCCGCTGACCGTCGGCGTCGTCGCGGGCGACGCGATCGCGGGGGAGGCGTCGCTCGGCACCCTGCGCTACCTGCTGGTCAGCCCGGTCGGCCGGATCCGGCTGCTCGCGGTCAAGTTCGCCGCCGCGATCGCGTTCTGCCTCGCCGCGGCGCTGACCGTGATGGTCGTCGGCATCCTGATCGGCCTGGCGCTCTTCCCGGCCGGCCCGGTCACCCTGCTCTCGGGCACGACCGTCCCGCTCGCGGACGCCATCGGCCGCGCGCTCGCGATCGCGGTCTACGCGGCGCTCTCGCTGGTCGGCCTCGCGGCGATCGGGCTGTTCATCTCGACGCTCACCGACGTCCCGGTCGGCGCGATGGCCGCGACCGTCGTCGTCTCGATCGCGGCGCAGATCGTCGGCTCGCTCTCGCAGCTCGACGCCCTGCACCCGTTCCTGTTCACCGATCGCTGGTTCGACTTCGCCGACCTGCTGCGCGATCCGATCGCCTGGAGCTCGTTCGGCGAGAACGCGCTCCTGCAGCTCGCCTACGTCGCCGTCTTCGGCTCACTGGCGATCGCGCGCTTCACCACCCGCGACGTCCTGTCCTGAGCCGCACCGCCCACGGCGATCCGCCGCGGAACGACCGAGGCCGCCCGCCCGCTGCTGCGGGAAGGGCGGCCTCCGTCGTTGAACAGGCTGAGCGTCAGCCCTGCGGCGTGATGCCGAAGGTGACGGAGCCGCCCTCGTCCACCTGCGCGTCGAGCACCTTGTCGCCGAGGGCCACGGAGGCGGCGACGTCGAGGAAGACCCGCGCGCCGTCCTGCTCCACGACCGCATCGGTGGTCTCCGGGGCCGGCGCGACGGCGACGGCGAAGTTGCGGGCGTCGAGGTCGTCGCCGCTGATGCGGAGTCCACCCTCGACGGGGGTCTCGGTCTGACCGGTGATGGTCTTGACGACGGTGCTGGCGTTGTCGGTGAGCGTGAGCATCGGGTCGTTCCTTCCGTCCGTGATCGATGAGGGAGCCACGATGCCGAGATCATCGGCCCGTCTCAACCCGGAGCCGCGGACGTGGAGGGGATGCACACCTCCGCGCCCGTCGCAGCAAGCTGCGGCAAGTTTTGCCTTGACGCGGAAAGTTGCCGCAAGCTACCGTGGCCGTCACGCGCAGCAGCGCTCTCGACGACGAGAAGAGGACGACCCCGATGAGCTTCCCCGCCCGCCGCGTCACCCTCAGCGACGTCGCCGCGGCGACCGGCGTCTCCGTCGGCACCGTCTCGAAGGCGCTGAACAACCGCGGCCAGCTGAGCGGCGACACCCGCGGGCGGATCCTCGCCGCCGCCGCCGAGCTCGGCTTCGCGCTGCCGGCCGCCGCGAGCGGGCCGGCCCCGGAGCAGCGGGTGCTCACCATCGGCCTGGTGACCTCCGACGACATCGGCCGCTTCAGCATCCCGGTGATGTGGGGGCTCGAGGACGCCTTCCCCGCCGAGCAGGCCTCGGTGCTGCTGAGCAACTCCCGCGGCGACCGGGTCCGCGAGCGGCACTGCGTCGAGATCCTCGCGGCCCGCGGGGTCGACGCGATCGTGGTGATGACCAACCTCACCGGTCCGCGCCCGGCGCTGCCGGCGACCAGCGTGCCGATCGTCTACGTGATGGGCTCTTCCGACGACCCGGCCGACATGTCCGTCGTCGTCGACCAGACCCAGGGCATCCTGCTCGCTCTGGAGCACGTCGCCGCGCTCGGCCGCCGCGACATCGCCTACGTCGCCGGGCCCCGGCTCGACTACTCCGCCCGGATCCGCGCCGAGGCGGTCCAGGAGCACGCGCCCTCCTTCGGCCTGCGCCTGGTCGGCGACCGCTCGCTCTACGGCAACTGGACCGAGACCTGGGGCCGTCAGGCCGCGCAGATGCTGCGCCAGCGGGTCGAGCCGGTCGACGCGGTGCTCTGCGGCAGCGACGAGATCGCCCGCGGCGTCGCCGACGGCCTCCGCGAGGCCGGGGTCAGCGTCCCGCACGACGTCGCGATCGTCGGCTTCGACAACTGGGCCGCCGCGGCGATGAACTCCCGTCCTGCGCTGACCACGGTCGACATGAACCTCGAGGAGCTCGGCCGGGCGGCCGGCGCCCGCGCGCTGGAGGCGATCGACGGTCGTCCCCGGGCCGGGATCGAGGCGCACCCCTGCCAGCTGATCGTCCGCGACTCCACCTGATCCCGCGCTCACCCGCCCACCGCACGCACCCGACCGCCCGCTCCGACCGAACGACGAGGGATCGATGACGCACTCTCCTCTCCGCCTGCTCGACCCGCACCTGCCCGACCTGACCCGCCGCCGCGCGCTCGCCCTCGGCGGCGCGGGCCTCGCGGCCGCGCTCGGCCTGACCGGCTGCTCCGCCGTGCTGCCCGAGGCCGACGTCTCCGCGCCCTCGTTCGCCGCCGCCCCGAGCGGCACGATCCGCTTCTGGTGCCGGAGCGTCGCCTTCACGCCGGCCCAGCTGATCGTCGAGAAGTACCACGCGGCGCAGAGCGCGGTGCGGGTCGAGCTGACCGTGCTGCCCGAGGGACAGATGGTCACCAAGCTCGCGACGGCGATCCGCGCGGACGCCGTGCCCGACGTCGTCGCTCCCGACTCGGTCACCACCCCGGTCTTCAGCTCCCGCGAGGCGCTGACCGACCTCACCCCGCTGATCCAGGCGCTGCCCTACGCCGACCGCCTCAACCGGCCGCTGCTCGACGTCGCCTCCTACGACGGCAAGGTCTACGGCCTGCCCGCCCTCTCCAACGTGTCGCAGCTGTTCTGGAACAAGCGGCTCTACGAGCAGGCCGGCCTCGACCCGGAGCAGGGACCGACCGACTTCGACCAGTACCTGACCCACGCCCGGGCGCTGCAACAGCTCGACGGCGTCTCCGGGGTGACCTTCACCGGCAACTCCGCCGGCATCCTCGGCTACGTGATCCAGCCGCACTTCTGGGCCGAGGAGAGTCCCTTCTACGACGGCGTCGTCGGCCGCCAGCGCGCGACCGTCGCGGGCAACGAGCCGCTGCGGCGCACCCTGGAGCTCTACCGCACCTTCGAGCAGGAGGGCCTCGCCCAGCCCGGCGCCTCGGCCGACAGCGGCACGGCCTGGGGCAAGGACTTCCTGGACGGCACCGTCGGTCTCTTCCCCGGCTCCTACGACCTGATCGTCGGCGGAGCCACCCCCGAGTTCCTCGGCGACCTCGGCGTCAGCGCGTTCCCCGGCCCCGACGGCGGCGTCTCGCAGTTCTCCGGCGGCGCGGTGCTCTCGATCCCGCGCGGCGCGAGGAACCCCGAGGCGGCCTGGGACTTCATGCGCTTCGTCACCGAGCTGGAGCAGCAGTCCGAGCTCGCCGCGCTCGGCTGGTACCCGGTGCGCGACGACGTGCTCGAGACCGGCTTCGTCGACGCGTTCCCGCTGATGGTCCCCGGCATGAAGCGGATGAACGAGGGCTTCGCGGCCCCGACCACTCTGTACACCCAGCTCACCAACACCGTGCAGTCCCCGTGGCTCGCGATGTTCCGCGGCGCGGTCTTCGGCGACGACGACCTCGACGCGGTCCTCGACCGCGGCCAGGAGGAGACGGCCCGCGTCCTGGAGGTGAACCAGGCATGAGCGTCGCCCTCGGAAAGAAGGACGCCCGCACCGGGCTCCTGATGATCCTGCCCGCCCTCGTGCTCGTCGTGGTCTTCGTCGTCGTGCCGCTGCTCTTCGCGGTGGTGATCTCGGTGACGGACTGGCCGCTGGTCGGCACCGTCGGCTTCGTCGGGTTCGACAACTACGCGACCGCCTTCTCGGACACCACCTTCTGGGCCTCGGTCCTGTACACGCTCGGCTTCGCCGTCGTCTCGACGCTGCTCGGCATCGTCGTCGGCTACCTGCTCGCCGTGCTGGTGCGCTCGAACCGGCGCGGAGCGGGGATCATCCGCACCGCCGTCTTCGTGCCCTACGTGATCGGCCTCACCTCGCTGAGCTTCGTCGCGCTGCTCGAGTTCCGACCCGACAGCGGCGCGCTCGACCAGGTGCTGATGGCCGTCGGGCTGACCGATGCGCCCACCGCCTGGCTGCTCGACGCGACGAGCGCGACGACGCTGATCGTCCTCCTCGGCGCCTACGTCGGCTCCGGCTTCACGATGATCGTCCTGATGTCGGGCATGCAGGGCATCGACGACGCCCTCTACGAGTCCGCGGCGATCGACGGCGCGGGCCGCTGGAAGCAGGAGTTCCTGGTGACGGTGCCGCTGGTGAAGCGCTACCTCGGCCTGCTCAGCGTGCTCGGCTTCGTCGGCGCGATCCTCGCCTTCACCCAGTTCTACGTGATCACGGGCGGCGGGCCGGGCACCGGCACCCTCACCGTGATGCTCTACGTCTACAACAAGGCCTTCGGCGATCTGCAGGTCGGCTACGCGACCGCGCTGTCGTTCGTGGTCGTCGTCATCGCCGCCGCGCTGACGCTGCTCCAGTTCCGCGTGATGAAGGACGACTGATGCCCCCTCGCACTCCGACGCCCGTCCGGCCGCCGGCGCCCGCCGCCGCCCCGGTGCCGGCCCGTCGCCGCAGCACCCCCGCCGCCCGGCTCCGCACCGTCCTCTACGTCGTGCTCGGCACGCTGGTCTCGGTCGCGTTCGTCGCGCCGGTCGCCTGGTCGATCCTGCGCTCGTTCCAGCCCGGCGCGCAGATCGTCGCGCCCGCCGCCGAGCAGTCCTTCTCGGATCTGACCCTCGACAACTACACCGGCCTGCTCGGCTCGATCGGCGCGGGGACCTACATCGTCAACTCGCTGATCATCGCCCTCGGCACCGCTGTGCTCAGCGTGGTGGTGACCACCCTCGCGGCCTACGCGCTGGTGCTCTTCCCGTTCCGCGGCTCGAACGTCGCGTTCGGCCTGATCCTGCTGACGATGATGGTGCCGTTCCAGGCGGTGCTGACGCCGCTCTTCCTCGAGATGAACGCGCTCGGTCTGACCGACACGCACCTCGGGATCATCCTCTTCTACCTCACCTTCAACCTGCCGTTCGGGGTGTTCCTGATGCGCAACTCCTTCGCCCAGATCCCGCGCGAGGTGACCGAGGCCGCGCGGATCGACGGGGCCGGCCCGTTCCGCATCCTCTTCTCGGTGCTGCGGCCGATGATCGTCCCGGGCGTCGCGACGGTGTTCCTCTTCGCCTTCCTCGGCGCCTGGAGCGACTTCCTCGGCGCGCTGACCTTCCTCACCCGGCAGGACCTCTTCACGCTGCCGGTCGCCATCCAGAACATCTCCTCCGGCGCCTTCGGCCAGACCGACTTCGGCTACGTCATCGCCGGCGCGGTGCTGCTGATGATCCCGTGCCTGCTGCTCTACGCCGCCATCCAGAAGTACTACGTCCGCGGTCTCGTCGCGGGCGCCGTCAAGGGCTGAGAGGTCTCCCGTTGCCCCGCACCGCCCCCGCTGTCCGCCCGGTTCGCCGCTTCCCGCTGCGCTCCGTCCGCCTGCTGCCGAGCGCCTTCGCCGACGCCCAGGCCACGGGCATGCGCTACCTCCTCGCGCTCGACCCCGACCGCCTGCTCGCGCCGTTCCTGCGCGAGGCCGGCCTGCCCGCGGGGGAGGGCTACGGCAACTGGGAGTCGGACGGGCTGGACGGGCACGTCGGCGGGCACGCACTCTCGGCGAGCGCTCTGATGCTCGCGGCGACTGGCGACGAGGCCGCGCGCGAGCGGATGGAGACGCTCCTCGACGGGCTCGAGCGCGCCCAGGACGCGGTCGGCACCGGCTATCTCGGCGGTGTCCCCGGCGGTCGCGCGCTGGGCGAGGAGCTCGCCCGCGGCGAGGTCGACGCGGACCTGTTCACCCTCAACGGCCGGTGGGTGCCGCTCTACAACCTGCACAAGACGCTCTCGGGGCTGCTCGACGCCGCGTCCGCCGGCGGCTCGGAGCGGGCGCTCGCCATGGCCGTGCGGTTCGCGGACTGGTGGCTCGGAGTCTCCGCCGGGCTCGACGACGACGCCTTCGAGGCGATGCTGCACGCCGAGTTCGGCGGGATGAACGAGGCGTTCGCCGATCTCGCGGAGCAGGTGGCCGCCGCGGACCCCGGCGCCCCCGAGCGCGCCGCCGCCTACCGCGCCGAGGCCGCGCGCTTCTCGCACCGCGCGCTGCTCGACCCGCTGATCGAGCGGCGCGACGCGCTCGACGGGCTGCACGCGAACACCCAGATCCCGAAGGCGGTCGGCTACGCGCGCCTCGGCGGCGAGCAGCTGCCGGCCGCACGCTTCTTCTGGGAGCGGGTCACCGGCGAGCGCACCGTCGCGATCGGCGGCAACAGCGTGCGCGAGCACTTCCACCGCGCGAGCGACTTCACGCCGATGATCCTCGACCGCGAGGGCCCCGAGACCTGCAACACCGCCAACATGATCGAGCTGAGCGGCGTCCTCTTCGAGTCGGGCGGCGACGAGCGCTACCTCGACTACGTCGAGCGCGCGCAGTACAACCACCTGCTCTCCTCGCAGCACCCCGACGGCGGCTTCGTCTACTTCACGCCGCTGCGCCCGGCGCACTACCGGGTCTACTCCGCGCCGCACGAGGGCATGTGGTGCTGCGTCGGCACGGGGCTGGAGAACCACGCCCGCTACGGCGAGCTGGTCTACGCCCTCGTCGGCGACGAATCGCGCGACGGTGACCGTGCGCAGACCGGCGACGACCTGCTGATCGCCCTCTACCTGCCCTCGACCCTCGACGCCCCGGAGCACGGGCTGCGCGCGCGGATCGACACCGCCTTCCCGCAGGCGGACGACGCGACCATCACCGTGGACCTGGAGCGCGCCGGCGCCGTGCGGCTCCGCCGGCCGTCGTGGGCGGAGTCGATGACCGTGACGGTCGACGGCGCAGCGCTGGACACCGCGGCCGTCGAGGGCTTCGTCCGCACCGCCGTCCTGGAGCCCGGCCGCCACGAGATCCGGATCGTCCTCGCGCTCGGCTTCCGCGCCGAGCCGCTGCCCGACGGCTCCGCCTGGTCGGCGTTTTCCTACGGCCCGGTCGTGCTCGCGGCGCGGACCGACGACGCCGACCTCGACGGACTGATCGCCGACGGCCGGCGGATGGCGCACGTCGCCGCGGGCCCGCTCCGCGACCTCGCCGCGACCCCGGTCGTGACCGGGGGAGTCGGCGCCGTCGCCCTCCTCGACCGCGCGACCCTGACCGCCGAGCTCCGCACCGACGCCGGCCCGGTCCGCCTCGAGCCGTTCTCCGCACTGCACGACAGCCGCTACACGCTCTACTGGCCCACCGGCTCCGACGCCGCCGCGCGCCGGGCCGAGCTCGCCGCGCTCGACCGCGAGGCCGCCTCCGCAGCCGCGGTGATCGACTCCGTGACCGCGGGCGAGCAGCAGCCCGAGTCGGACCACGCCTTCGTCGGGCACCGCAGCCGCGCGGGCGGCGCCGACGGCGTGCACTGGCGCAGCGCCGAGGGCCCGGACGGCTGGTTCGGCTACACCCTCGTCGATCCGTCGCAGCGCGCCGCGGTGCTCCGCGTCCTGCTGCGCGACCGCGACGGCGGCGGCGAGCACGAGCTCCGGATCGACGGCCGCCCGCTGGGTGAGCCGCTCGCCGTCCGGACGCTCGACGACGCCGTCGAGGTGGAGTACGCGATCACCCCGTCGACGGGTGAGGACGGCGTCGTCGAGGTCACCCTGCACGCCGTCGGACCCGGGCCGACGGGAGCGCTGCTCGCGGTGTCCCTGCTGGCGGGGTCTGCGGCAGCGGGGGAGTAGGGCGATCCGGCGCGTCCGCGCCCTGCGAGACTGTCCGGATGCACCCCGCCGACGCCTGCCCGTGCGGAAGCCGCCGCCACTACGCCGACTGCTGCCGCCCCGCCCACCTCGGCGAGACGCCCTCGCCGATCGCGGAGCGCCTGATGCGCAGCCGCTACAGCGCGAACGTCCTCGGCAGCGCCGGCTACCTGCTGTCCAGCTGGCACCCGTCCACCCGCCCGAAGCGCGTCGACCTCGACGACGACGTCCGCTGGCGGCGCCTGCAGATCGTCGACACCTCGTTCGGCGGCGAGGACGACGCGGAGGGGCTCGTCGAGTTCCGCGCCTCCTACCGCTCGTCGGAGGGGTCGGGCCTCGTGCACGAGCGCAGCCGCTTCCTCCGTGAGGACGGCCGCTGGTACTACGTCGACGGCGAGCTCCTCGACGACGGATCCTGACCACCCCGGCCACTCGGAGCGCGAGCGGCCTACCCTGGGGAGATGGCCAAGGACTTCCGCCGGGCGGACCACGCGTCCCGCTACGAGCTGCATCAGGACGGCGCGCTCGTCGGCGTCCTCGACTTCCACGAGAACGACGAGAGCGTCTCGCTCGTGCGCTCCTTCACCTCGCCGCCGCACCGCGGCCAGGGGCTGGCCGGTGAGCTGGTCGCCTTCGCCGTCGACGACATCGAGGCGACGAGCGGCCGCAGCATCGTGCCGATGTGCTGGTACGTCGGGCAGTGGTTCGACCAGCACCCCGAGCGGGCGCACCTGCTCACCCGCGGCGCGCAGGCGTAGGCCGAGGCTCTAGGTCCTGACGATCGGCTCGACGCCGGCGAGGTCGGGCCCGAGCCCGATGTCCACGAGCCGGATCCGGCCGACGTAGGAGCGCGCGGGCTCGAGCAGCAGCCCCGCCTTGATCGCCCCGAAGGTCACGGTCACGTCGGCGGGCAGGACGGTCTCGTCCGGCACCGCGCCGTCGTCGGGCCCGATCCCGCTCGGCAGATCGACGGCGACCACGACGGGCGCGTCCTCGCGTCGTCCGAGCGCCTCGATCACCGTCGCCACCACCTCGCGCGGCCGCCCGCGCAGCGCGGGCTCCGCGGTGCCGATGCCGAGGATGCCGTCCACGATCACGTCCGCGCGGGCGACCGCCGCCGCGAGCGCGGCCGGGTCGTCGGCCGCGACGCGGCCGCAGCCGTCGTCCAGCGCGACGGCGAGTCCGCGCTGGTGCGCCCGGTCGGCGGTCAGCACGAGCGACACGTCGCTGCCGGAGGAGGAGATCTCGGCCGCCGCGTACAGGGCGTCCCCGCCGTTGTTCCCCGGCCCGACCAGCACGAGCACGCTGCCCGCGCCGCGCCGGTCCTTGCGCGCGCCGAGCGCGGCCCGCAGCTCGCGCGCGAGCCCGTCCGCTGCCCGCTGCATCAGCGGCTCTCGACGCGCCAGATGCGGCGCCTCGGCGGCCCGCACCTGCGCGGAGGAGTATCCCTCGGCCATCTCTCCACTGTGCGCCCCGCCGGCCCGCACAGCAACCCGCCACACCCGATTCGGAGCCCCACTCGAGGCGCAGGGTGTCCCAGCCCCAGTCGTGCTGGTCGAGTAGCCCCGCAGGAGCGTATCGAGACTGACGCTGGTGGATCTCGATACGCCCGCTCCGCGGGGTACTCGATCAGCATGGAGAGAGCCCTGCTTGCAGAGCCAACGGACGGCGTCCCGCCGCATGCTGGTCGAGCAGCCCGCAGGGCGAATCGAGACCCGCCCGCCGCGACCCGCCGCCGCACTCAGCCCGCCTGTACCGCCCGATCCGCCTCCTCGACGATCGCGCGCATCGCCGCCTCCGCCGCCTCGCCGTCGCCCTCCGCCACCGCGGCGGCGACCGCCTGGTGGAGCCCCACCGCCTCCGAGTCCGCCTCCCGCGGCATCAGCGCGTGCCGAGTCCGCCCCGCGAGCACCTCCGCGACGAGATCGCCCAGCTGCGCGAGCAGCGGATTCCCGGACGCGGCCAGCAGCGTCTGGTGGAAGGCGGTGTCGGCGGCGAGATACGCCTCCCGATCGGCCGCCCGCGCGTGCTCGGACATCCCGCCCGCCGCCGCCACGAGCGCCGCCCTCTGCTCGCTCGACGCGTGCTCCGCCGCGAGCCGCGCCGCCAGCGGCTCCACGCCGAGGCGCAGCTGGCTCAGCCGGTGCAGCTGCGCCTGCCGGTCCGGCCCGTCGAGGCTCCAGCCGATCACCCGCGGATCCAGCGCGTTCCAGCACTCCGGCGGCTGCACCCGCGTCCCCGCCCGCCGCCGTGAGACCACCAGCCCGAGCGACTCCAGCACCCGCACCGCCTCGCGCATCACCGAGCGGGAGACCCCGCGGCGCTCGGCCCGGTCGTCCGCGCTGAAGGCGCTCCCGGGGGCCAGCGCGCCCTGCACGATCTGCGCCCCGAGCTCGTCGAGCACCGCCTCGTGCAGCGAGCGCGGTTCGTCCATGCCCTCAGTATTCCGGCGCACGCCTCGCCCGACCAGCTATTCGTCGGACATAATCGAGGTCATGACCGCATCGGCCAGTCCCTCCGCCACCCCCGTCCGCGCCCTCGTCGTCATGGGCGTCTCCGGCAGTGGCAAGTCCACGATCGCCACCCTGCTCGCCGACCGCCTCGGCTGGACCTTCGTCGAGGGCGACGAGCTCCACCCCGCTGCGAACGTCGCGAAGATGGCCGAGGGCGTCCCGCTCGACGACGAGGACCGCGCCCCCTGGCTGGCGACGATCGCGGCCCGCGTGGACGCCCTCGTGAGCGGCGGCGACTCCGTCGTCGTCACCTGCTCCGCCCTGCGGCGGCGCTACCGCGACGTGCTCCGCCGCGACGACCTGGTCTTCGTGCACCTCGCCGGCACCCGAGAGCTCATCGCCGACCGCCTCGGCGCGCGCACCGGCCACTTCATGCCGCCCGCCCTGCTCGACTCGCAGTTCGAGGCCCTCGAGCCGCTCGGCGACGACGAGCGGCACGTCACCGTCGACCTCGCGGCTGCTCCCGAGGACGAGATCGCGCAGATCGTCGAGGCCCTGGGCCTGCAGGCCGCCTAGCCCAGCAGCGCCTCGAGGCTCGCCGCCGGCAGCCCGAACGCCTCGGCGACCGCCGCGTTCACGACCTGCCCGTCGTGCGTGCTGAGCCCCTTCGCGAGCGCCGGATCCGCCGCGAGCGCCGCCTTCCAGCCCCGGTCCGCCAGCGCGACGACGTAGGGGAGCGTCGCGTTCGTCAGCGCACGCGTCGACGTCTCCGGCACCGCGCCGGGCATGTTGGCGACGCAGTAGTAGACGCTGTCGTGCACCGCGAAGACCGGGTCGTCGTGCGTCGTCGGCCTCGATCCCTCGAAGCAGCCGCCCTGGTCGATCGCGATGTCGACCAGCACCGAGCCGGGCTTCATCGTCGCCACCATCTCGTCCGTGACGAGCTTCGGCGCCCGCGCGCCCGGGATGAGCACCGACCCGATCACCAGGTCCGCCTCCGCCATCTGCGCCGCGATCTCGTAGGTCGAGGACGCGCGCGTCTGGATCCGCCCGTCGAAGCGCGCCTCGAGCTCGCGCAGCCGCGGGATCGACAGGTCCACCACGGTCACGTCGGCGCCCATGCCGAGCGCGTTCGCCGCCGCGTGCTCGCCGGCCACGCCGCCGCCGATCACCACGACCTTGGCCTTCGGCGTCCCGGGCACTCCGCCGAGGAGGGTGCCGCGCCCGCCGGCCGCCCGCATCAGGTGGTAGCCGCCGACGGTGATCGAGAGCCGCCCGGCGACCTCGCTCATCGGCGAGAGGAGGGGCAGGTGGCGATCGGGCAGCTGCACGGTCTCGTAGGCGATCGCGGTGGTGCCGGCGGACAGCAGCGCGTCGGTGCACGCGCGCGAGGCGGCGAGGTGCAGGTAGGTGAAGAGGATCTGCCCGGAGCGCATCCGCGGGTACTCCGCCTCAATCGGCTCCTTGACCTTGACCACCAGGTCGGCCTCGCCCCAGACCTCCTCCGGCCCCGCGACGATGCGGGCGCCGGCGGCGGCGAAGTCCTCGTCCGAGACCCGCGAACCGAGCCCGGCGCCCGCCTCGACCAGCACCTCGTGCCCGCGTCGCACCAGCTCGTGCACTCCGGCGGGCGTCGCGGCCACGCGGTTCTCGTTGTTCTTGATCTCGGTGGGGATGCCGATGCGCATGACTGCTCCTTCGCGGTGGACTGCCCCTATCGTGCGAAGATCGTGTTTCGAACGGGAGAACATCCGCAGGATCGCCGAGAATCGTGATGTTCGCCGCAGGATCTGCGATCAGAAGGAGCCGTGCCGCCATGAGACCGCAGGATCTGCACGACCTCGGCGACCTCGATCCGATCGACCGCACCCTCGTCCGCCTGCTCCGCGCCGACGCCCGCACGCCGAACAGCCGCCTCGCCGAGCGGGCGGGGATCGCGCCCTCCACCTGCGTCTCGCGGGTGCGCTCCCTCGTGGAGCGCGGCATCATCACCGGCTTCACCGCCGAGCTCGACCCCGCGGCCCTCGGGCTGACCCTGCAGGCACTGATCAGCGTCAACATCCGCGCCGGTCAGCGGCAGGCGATCACCCGGTTCGCCGAGGAGATCCGCGCGCTGCCCGAGGTCGTGCAGCTGTTCTTCCTCGGCGGCTCGGAGGACTTCCTCCTCCACGTCGCCGTGCGCGACTCGAACGACATCCGCGACTTCGTGGTGTCGAACCTCTCGGCGCATCCGGCGGTCGCCTCGACCCGGACGAGCCTGGTCTTCGATCACCACCGGAAGGGGCCGGCGCTGCCGGAGTGACGCGGTGCGCTCAGTGCGCTCCGGGATTCGGTGCGCGCCGGGACTCAGTGCGCGCCGTGCCTCGGTGTGCGTGGGACTCAGTGCGCGCCGGGGCTCAGGTCGCCGCCACCGCGCTGCGTGAGCCCGGGGATCCGCCGCGCGAGCCCGGCGATGTGCTCCTCCGCGATCTCGATGCGGGTGTCGCGCAGGCGCTGGCGCAGCAGGGCCTCGACGTCCTCCTCCGGCCGGAGCTCGGCATCGCCGGCGACCTGCAGCAGGATGCCGCGGAGCTTCTCGTCCAGGGGTGCGTCGTCGCTGCCGTGCTGAATCGGGTGGTCCTGCGATGCGTTCGTCATGTCCCCATGCTGCCACCGTCCGCGCGGCCCGCACGGCAGGATGGCCGCATGCCGTTCTCCCGCGCCGAGCTCGCCTCGTACCGCGACCGCACCGTCGAGGACCTGCTCGACGGCGACGTCCGCCTCCTCTTCGTCGGCATCAACCCCGGCCTCTGGACGGCCGCGACCGGCGCGCACTTCGCGCACCCGGGCAACCGCTTCTACCCGGCCCTCGCCGCCGCCGGGATCCTCGACCGCGTGCTCCGCGTCTCGGAGGGGATGACCGCCGAGGACCGCCGCGCCCTCACCGACCGCGGCGTCGGCATCACCAACCTCGCGCCCCGCGCCACCGCCCGCGCCGACGAGCTCACGCCGGAGGAGCTGCGCGCCGGCGCCGAGCGCCTGGTCCGCACCGTCGAGCGCGTCCGCCCCGCCGCCGTCGCGATGGTCGGCATCACCGCCTACCGCGCCGCCTTCGGTCGGACCAAGGCGCGCCAGGGCCGGCAGGAGGAGCCGATCGCCGGCGCCCCGCTCTGGGTCCTTCCCAATCCCAGCGGTCTGAACGCGCACGACACCGTCACGTCGCTCGGGCTGGCCTACCGCGAGCCGGCCGTCGCCGCCGGAATAGTCCCCGACCCTCGGAGGTTGCAAAGTCCATGAGTACGCATGAAATCAAGTTCGGTGTCGACACCTTCGGCGACGTCACGGCCGCGGCCGACGGCACGCTCCTCTCGCACGGCCAGGTCCTGCGCGACGTGGTGGAGGAGGGCGTCCTCGCCGACGAGGTCGGCCTCGACTTCTTCGGCGTCGGCGAGCACCACCGCGCCGACTTCGCCGTCAGCGCCCCGGACGTCGTGCTCGCCGCGATCGCCGCGAAGACCGAGCGCATCCACCTCGGCTCCGCGGTCACCGTCCTCTCCTCCGACGACCCCGTGCGCGTCTACCAGCGCTTCGCCACCCTCGACGGCCTCTCGAACGGCCGCGCCGAGGTCATCCTCGGCCGCGGCTCCTTCACCGAGTCCTTCCCGCTCTTCGGCCTCGACCTCTCCCAGTACGAGGTCCTCTTCGAGGAGAAGCTGGAGCTGTTCCACGAGCTCGTGCAGGGCGGCCCGGTCACCTGGCAGGGCACGGTCCGCCCGGCCCTGACCGAGCAGAGCGTCTACCCGACGATGGAGGGCGACCGCCGCCTGCGCACCTGGATCGGCGTCGGCGGCAGCCCCGAGTCGGTCGTCCGCGCCGCGCGCTTCGGCTTCCCGCTGGTCCTGGCGATCATCGGCGGTGCTCCCGCCCGCTTCCGCCCCTACGTCGACCTCTTCGGCCGCGCCCTCGACCAGCTCGAGCAGCCGCGCCTGCCCGTCGCCGTGCACTCGCCCGGCTTCATCGCCGACACCGACGAGGAGGCGCACGAGCTGTACTTCGGCCACTACAAGGGCATGCTCGACTCGATCGGCCGTGAGCGCGGCTGGGCCCCGCTCACCCGCGAGCGCTTCGCCGAGGAGGCGGGCCCCGAGGGCGCCCTGCACCTCGGCTCTCCCGAGACGGTCGCCCGGAAGATCGCGAACACGGTCGGAGCCCTGGGCATCGACCGCTTCGACCTCAAGTACAGCGCAGGCACCCTGCCGCACGCCGCGATCATGCGGAACATCGAGCTCTACGGCACCCAGGTGATCCCGCGCGTCCGCGAGCTGCTCGCGGACCGCTGACCCGGGTCCGGACGCCGACCCGCGCCCGGGCGCCGTGGAGCGAGCGCACTGCGCGCTCCCACCGGGCGCCCGGGCGGCGTCGATATGCTCGGAGACCGGGCGTTCACCCGCCGCCCCCGACCCTCCGGAAGCACATGCCAGACAGCCACGCCGCCCGCACCCCCTACGAGGTGCTGGGCGTCCCCGCGAGCGCGTCGGAGGACGAGCTCAAGCGCGCCTACCGCCGCCTGCTCCGCGAGACCCACCCGGACACCGGGGGAGACGCGGCCTCGTTCCACGCCGTGCAGGTCGCCTGGGAGCGGATCGGCAGCGCCGGCGCCCGCGTCGACTACGACCGCGGAGCGCCCGCCCCCGGAGCCTCCTCGCACGCCCCGTACACCGGCTCACCCCGCCAGCAGACGGCGTCCTCGGTGCGTGCCCGCTCCTACGGCCACCCGGGCGGCGCCGCCCGCGAGTACTACCTCCGCCTCGTCCGCGAGTGGGTCGGCCGCGGCGTCGAGATCGACGACCCCTTCGACCCCGCGCTGGTGCGCTCCGCCCCCCGCGAGGTCCGCTCCTGGCTGGCCAAGGCCCACGCAGAGGAGGCGACGGCCTCCCTGGTCGGCGCCCTCGGCATCGCCTTCACGATCTGGAACGACGTCGCGGTCGGCGACGGCGGCGTCAAGATCGACCACCTGGTGCTCGGCCCGTCCGGCCTCCTCGCCCTGACCTCGGCCGACTGGGGCGAGCCCGTCCGCCTGCGCAAGGGCGAGGTCGAGGGTGTGGGCCTGGCCGAGGACGAGAAGCCGCTCGCCTCGCTCTCGAAGGCCGCCCGCCGCCTCGGCCGCGAGCTCGGCGTGCGCTTCTCCGCGAGCGTGATCGTCGTCCCCGACGACGCGCTCGAGCAGCCCTACGAGCAGGTCGAGCGCGGTCGCCACGCGGGCGACGTGCTCATCCGCCGCTCCCTCCTCCCGCAGCTGCTGCGCTCCGGCACCGACGACCCGCGCCTCGGCGGCTACGGCGAGTCCTTCGAGGTCCGCACCCGCGTCCAGAACCGCGTCCGCTTCGTCTGACGCGCGGCGCCGCTAGCCCGCCTCCGCCCGGCGGGCAAGGGGCTGTCGGCGCCACCCGTCCCCGCCCGACGATGGAGCCGAACGATGGACGCCTGCCCTCCGGCACGGCGACGACGACGAGCGGAACGAGGCGGACGATGGTGCGATTCGGCTACACCCTGATGACCGAGCAGAGCGGCCCGAAGCAGCTGGTGGGCTACGCGGTCGATGCCGAGAGGCACGGCTTCGAGTTCGCGGTCTCGAGCGATCACTACTCGCCCTGGCTGACCGAGCAGGGGCACGCCTCCTACGCCTGGACGATGCTCGGCGCGGTCGCGCAGGCGACCTCGACCATCGAGCTCGCCACCTACGTGACGGCGCCGACCATCCGCTACCACCCCGCCGTGATCGCGCAGAAGGCGGCGACCCTCGCGATCCTCTCCGACGACCGCTTCCTCCTCGGCCTCGGCTCGGGCGAGAACCTGAACGAGCACGTGGTCGGCGAGGGCTGGCCCGCCGTCTCCGCGCGCCAGGACATGCTCGAGGAGGCGGTGCACATCATCCGCGCGCTGCACACCGGCGAGCTGGTCACCTGGGAGGGCGACTACTTCCGCGTCGACTCCGCCCGGATCTGGGACCTCCCCGACAAGCCCGTGCCGATCGGCCTCGCCGTCTCGGGCGAGAAGTCGATCGAGCGCTTCGCCCCGCTCGGCGACCACCTGATCACCACCGAGCCCGAGGCCGAGCTGGTCTCGCAGTGGACCGCCGTCCGCGGTGCCGACGCCGCTCCGTCGCGCTCGATCGGGCAGATCCCGATCTGCTGGGCGCCGGACAAGGAGCAGGGGATCGCCCTGGCGCACGAGCAGTTCCGCTGGTTCGCCGGCGGCTGGTCCGTCAACGCCGACCTGCCCACCCCGGCCGGCTTCGCGGGCGCCAGCCAATTCGTGCGCCCGGAGGACGTCGCCGAGTCGATCGCCTGCGGCCCCGACCTCGACGAGCTCGCGCAGAGCGTCGTCCCCTTCATCGAGGCCGGCTTCACCGACATCGCCTTCGTCCAGGTCGGTGACGCCCTGCAGCAGCGCTTCCTCGACGAGGTCGCCGAGGACCTCCTCGAGCGGGCACGCGCGCTCGCTCCCTGAGCGCCGCGGCTCCCTCTCCCCGCTGATCGAGCAGCCCGCGGAGCGGGCGTCTTCATGCTGATCGAGTAGCTCGCGGAGCGGGCGTATCGAGATCCACCCTGCTTCCGAACTGCAGGTCTCGATACGCCGCTGCGCGGCTACTCGACATTGAGAATGGTGGTGTGGCGCGGGAGGGTGTCTGACCTTCTACTCGACGGACCGCCTCGCGGGGTGTGTCCACTGCTGGATCT
>NZ_RKHW01000005.1:0-366351 GCF_003751665.1 Rathayibacter sp. PhB127 | reverse complement strand
GCTTGACATCCATAGGACCATCCAGCATGACGCGGCGCAGCCGCGTCCCTTTCCCTCACCACCGAGACGCGAAGCGGCTTCGCCGCTCGATACGCCCTTGCGGGGCTACTCGACCAGCATGTGTGCGGGTGTCTCTTGCAAGCAGATCCACCGTCGGCAGAACTCCAGCACGCAGACCCACTCCGCTGGTGACGGCGGGTCGCGCTACGCCCCTGCAGGGCTCCTCGACCGGCAGTCGGTGCGCACAACATCAGCTGAGAGCAGGGTCCCTCCCCTGACAGCGGAGGCCACCCCTTCTCAGCTGATGTTCTGCAGCGCCCGAGCGCTCCCCACCGTTCGAGCGCCTCTCTGCTGATCGAGCAGCCCGCGGAGCGGGCGCATCGAGCGGAGGGGGCGCCTCCGGCGCCATCGCAGGGCGGGGAGGAGGCCGACGTGCATGCGGTGGTGGGTCTCGATACGCCCCTGCGGGGCTACTCGACCAGCATGTGTGCGGGAGTCTCTTCCAAGCAGATCCACCAGCGTCGGAAGGCGAGTCTGCAGAGTCGCCCTGCTGATGACGGCGGGTCTCGATACGCCCCTTCGGGGCTGCTCGACCAGCATGGGCAGGGCTGCGGGGCTGCTCGACCAGCGTGAGAAGGGGCGGGCGCCCTCGGCCGACGTCGCGGGGCGGCGGGCGGGGTCAGGGGCGGTCGAGGCGGGGGGCGGCGGCCAGGAGGCGGCGGGTGTAGGCCTCGCGCGGGGTGCCGAGGACGGCGGCGGCCGGGCCGGACTCGACGAGGCGGCCGTCGCGCATCACGGCGATGCGGTCGCTCATGTGCGCGATGACGCCGAGGTCGTGCGAGATCAGGAGCAGGGCGAGGCCGTGGCGGCGCTGGAGGTCGTCGAGGAGGTCGAGGATCTGCGCCTGGACGGAGACGTCGAGGGCCGACACCGGCTCGTCGCAGATCAGGACGTCGGGGCGGGTCGCCAGGGCGCGGGCGATCGAGACGCGCTGGCGCTGCCCGCCGGAGAGGGTGCGCGGGGAGCGCCGCTCCAGCGACGGCGCGAGGCCGACGCTCTCGAGCAGGGCCGGAACCGACTCCGCGCCCGCGTCGCGCAGCAGCCGGCCGACGCTCCAGCGCGGGTCGAAGGACGACAGGCTGTCCTGGTAGATCGCGCCGATCCGCGGGCGGAGCGGCCGCCGCGTGCGCTCGGTCGCCGCCGACCACGGGCCGCCGTCGAACTCGACCGAGCCCGCATCCGGGCGGCGCAGAGCGAGCAGCAGCCGGGCGACCGTGCTCTTGCCCGAGCCGGACTCGCCGACGAGCCCGAGCGTCTCGCCTCGGCGCAGCTCGAGGCCGACGCCGTCCACGGCCGTGCGGGTGCCGCCGCCGGGGCGGGGGAAGCGGGTGACCAGGTCGGTCGCCCGCAGCAGCAGCTCGCCGGGCGGCGCGGGCGGGACGACGGGCGCGTCCGGATCCGTCAGCCGCGAGCCGCGCGGCCGCCCGGCCGGGACCGCGGCGACGAGCGTCCGCGCCTGGACCGACTCCGGCGAGCGCAGCACCCGCTTCGCCGGGCCGTCCTCGACGACCCGGCCGTCGGCGAGCACCAGGATCCGGTCCGCGAGCCCGGCGACGACGGCGAGGTCGTGGGAGACCAGCAGCAGCGCCCGGCCGCGCGCCTTCTGCTCGGCGAACAGCTCGAGCACCCGCGCCTGCACGGTGACGTCGAGGGCGGTGGTCGGCTCGTCGGCCACGAGCAGTGGCGGGTCGAGGGCGATCGCGGCGGCGAGCAGCGCGCGCTGGCGGAGCCCGCCGGAGAGCTCGCCGGAGCGGTCGCGCATCCGCTCCTCCGGGTCGGGCATGCCCACGCTCGCGAGCACCTCGGCGACCCGAGCCGACGCCTCGGGCGCGGAAAGCCGCGAGTGCAGGCGCAGCACGTCGCCGATCTCGCGGCCGATCGGTCGCAGCGGATCGAGGGAGAGCAGCGCGTCCTGCGGCACGAAGCCGACGCCGGCACCGCGGAGGCGCCGGAGCGTCCGCGCGCCCGCGCCGATCACCTCCTGGTCGCCGACCCGGACGCTGCCGGTCGCCGCTCCCCCGCTCAGACCCAGCAGCGCCCGCGCGGTGACACTCTTGCCGGAGCCGGACTCGCCGACGATCGCTACGCACTCCCCCGGCTCGATCCGGAAGGACACCCCGTGCACGACCTCGACGCCGTCGAAGGCGACGCGGAGGTCCTCCACGACGGCGGCGCTGCCGGCGCGCGCGGCGTTCATCGCGCACCCCGCAGCCGGCCGCCGAGGACCGTCGTCGCGAGCGTCGTCAGCACGATCGCGAGGCCCGGGAACACCGTCAGCCACCAGGCGCTCGAGAGGTAGGTGCGGCCCGCGGAGAGCATCGCGCCCCACTCCGGCGCCGGAGGCTCGGCCCCGAGGCCGAGGTAGCTGAGCGCCGAGGCCCAGACGATCGCCTGCCCGACACCGAGCGTCGCCAGCACCGCGAGCGGGCCGAAGGTGTTCGGCAGCACGTGCGCGAGCAGGATCCGCGGCGAGGAGTGGCCGAGCACGCGCGCCGCCTCGACGTAGCCGGAGTCGCGGATGCCGAGCAGCTGGGTCCGCAGGATGCGCGCGTAGCCGGGCGCGGTCGAGAGGCCCACCGCGACCGTCGCGGGGACGACTCCGGGGCCGGTGACCACGATGACCAGCAGCGCGAGCAGCAGCGCGGGGAAGGCGAAGAGGACCTCGAGGACCCGGCCGATCACTCCGTCGACGAAGCGGCCGCCGAACGCCGCGGCGACGCCGAGAACGGCGCCGAGCACGAGGCCGATGGCGGTGGCGCTGACTCCGATCAAGAGGGAGGCGCCGGCTCCGGAGATCAGGCGGCTCAGGACGTCGCGACCGGACTCGTCGGTGCCGAGCAGGTGCACGGCGGAGGGCGGGTCGAAGGCGTCGCGCGGGGCGATGGCGAGCGGATCGAAGGGGGCGAGGAAGCCGGGGGCGACGGCCGCGAGCAGCAGGAGGACGACGAAGGCGAGGGCGAGGAGCTCGCCGACGCGGAGGCGGCCGGCGGCCCGGCGCGCGGGGCCGGCGGCGCGCAGCTCGAGCTCGCTCATGCGCGGGCCTCCTGCGGGCGGGCGGCGGCGAGGCGCGGGTCGACGAGGCGGGCGACGAGGTCGGTGGCGAGGGTGACGACGATGTAGGCGAGGGCGGTGACGAGCACCACCCCGGTGACGACGGGGACGTCGCGGACGGTCACCGCGGCGAGCAGCGTCCGGCCGAGGCCGGGCCGGGCGAAGATCGTCTCGACCACCACCGCGCCGCCGATCAGGTAGCCGAACGCCCAGCCCGAGAGCGAGACGCCCGGCAGCACCGCGTGCCGGAGCGCGTGCCGGAGCCGGATGCCGAGCTCGCCCTCGCCGCGGGCGCGGGCCGCGAGCACGAACGGCGACTCCAGCGCGTCGAGGAGGGAGCGGCGCATCACCTGGCCGAGGAAGCCGGCGAGCGGGATCGCGAGGGTCAGCGCGGGCAGCACGAGGCCGTTCGCGGAGCCGGTGCTGACCGGCGGGAACCAGCGCAGCGCGGTCGCGAAGACGGCGATCAGCACGGTGGCGAGCCAGAAGTGCGGGAGGGCGGCCGCGGTCAGCTCGAGTCCGGAGCCGATCGCGGCGGCCACGCGGCCGCCGCGGGTGGACCAGAGCGCGGTGACGAGGGCGAGGATCCAGGCGAGGGTCAGCGCCAGCGCGGCGAGGAGGAGGGTGCCGGGCAGCTGCTGGGCGAGCAGGTCGGCGACGGGGGTGCGCAGAGAGTACGAGGTGCCGAGGTCGCCGCGGGCGAGGCGGCCGAGCTGGGTGAGGTACTGCAGGAGGAGCGGCTGGTCGAGGCCGTACTGCTCGCGGACCGCGGCGAGCGCCTCCGGAGACGCCTGCGAGCCGGGGCCGCCGAGGATCGCCTGCGCCGGATCGCCGGGGATCAGGCGGATGAGGAAGAACACGGCCGTCGCGACCGCCCAGAGCACCACGAGCGCGCCGCCGAGGCGGAGGAGGAGGCGGCGGATCATGGGGGCTCCTCTCGGGGGTGGGGGTTTCTGCGGGTGGGTCTCGATACGCCGCTTCGCGGCTACTCGACCAGCATGGAGGGCACTGCTCGACCGGCGTGCGGACCATGCTGATCGAGTAGCCCTCGGAGCGGGCGTATCGAGATCCACCGCGATCAGGGCGGCGGGTCTCGATACGCCGCTCCGCGGCTACTCGACCAGCATGGTGCGGCTACGCCGCTCCTCGATCGGCAGGGATGCCCCGCTCGGTCAGAGCCAGGCGTCCGCGAACCAGGGGGTCGAGACGGTGGCCAGGGCGGCGACGCCCTGGACGGCCGAGCGGTGCAGGTAGTGGTTCTGCTGGTCGTAGAGCGGCAGGATCCAGTAGCCCTCGAGCACGATCCGCTGGGCCTGCGAGTAGAGGTCGGCGCGCTCGGTCTCGTCGACGGTCGCGCTCGCCTGCTCGAGCAGGGCGTCGAGGGCGGGATCGTTCACCTGGGCGTGGTTGGCGAAGTAGCCGCTCGGCGCCGGGGTGATGCCGGAGGACGCGTAGAGCGTGCGCAGGACGTCCGGTCCGACCTTCGTGTACGGCGCGCTGACCAGCTCGTACTCGTTCGCCGCGAGCGCGGTGTACCAGCTGGAGAGGTCGAGCAGGCTGATCTGCACGTCGAAGCCGGCGACCTTCGCCGACGCCTGGATCTGCTCGAACAGCGACTGCTCGGCCGGGATCGACTGGTTGGTGCTGACCGGCAGGCGCAGGACGAGCGGCACGCCGTCCTTCTCGCGGATGCCGTCGCCGTCGGAGTCGACCCAGCCCGCGGTCGTGAGGAGGTCCTCCGCGGCGGCGATCTCGTCGTCCGATCCCGCGTCCTGGAAGAGCGACGGGTCGGAGTAGGCGGTCGCCTCGCTGCTCGACAGCGGCGAGTACGAGCGCTCGGCCGTGCCGAAGAAGAGGGAGTCGATGGCGTCGTTCACGCCGACGGCGCGGATGAACGCCTCGCGCACGCTCCGGTCGTCGAACGGCGCCTGGCCCGAGTTGAGCTCGAGGCGGTTCACCGAGCCGGGGCGGGGTGCGTCGATCTCGACCAGGTCGGAGGCGTCGGTCGCCGCCGCGAGCGTGTCGGGCTGGGCGTTGTCGATCAGGTCCACCTCGCCCGCCTGCAGCGCCGCGTAGCGGGTGGCGGAGTCGGGGATGAAGCGCCAGGTGATGCTGGAGAGGTAGGCGGGGCCGTCGTGGCCCTCGCCGGTCGGGCCGGTCGCGGCGTCGTAGTCGTCGTTGCGGGTGAGGGTCACGTGGTCCTGCTTGACCCACTCGGTCACCGTGAACGGGCCGGTGCCGACGGGCGCCTCGCAGTTGGCCTCCTCGCCGCGGGCGATGCCGGCGGGCGACTGGATCGCGGTCCACGGCTGCGAGAGCGACTCGAGCAGTGCGCTGTCGGGGGCGCTGAGGGCGAAGCGGGCGACGGTCGGCGAGACGGCCGTGACCGACTCGACCTTCGCGACGGCGAGGTAGCCGGTGGAGGACTTCGTCGCCGGGTCCTGCAGGTGCGCGATGTTGGCGGCGACCGCGTCGGCGTCGAGCGGGGTGCCGTCGGTGAAGGTCACGCCCTCGCGGAGGGTGAAGTCGTAGCTGAGCGCGTCGTCCGAGACGGTCCACGACTCGGCGAGCCACGGGGTGATCGTGCCGTCGGCGCTGCGCGAGACGAGCGACTCCAGGACCTGGGTCGCGAGCAGCGCCTGCGGGTAGTTGCCGCCGACGTGCGGGTCGAGGCAGGTGGGCTCGGCGTCGCCGGTCGCGTAGGTGAGGACGCCGTCGGCGACCGGGGTGCTGGATCCTCCCCCGGCGTCGCCGCCGTCGGCGGTGCAGCCGGTCAGCAGGAGGGCGGAGGCCGCGAGGGCGGCGAGGGCGGAACGGCGCAGAGTCATGGCGGCTTTCGTCAGGAGGGGGAAGCCGCGTTTCTTGGACCCGGCCCACTAAACGCTACCAGCGCGCTCAGCCTCCGGGCGGAGGTCCCCCGTTCTGCCCGCCTCCGCGAGATGCCACTTATGAGCGCGACACGCCGTGAGAAGTGCGCACAAGTGGCATCTCGCGGAAGGGGGCAGACGCGCGCGTCAGCCGGAGGTCGAGGCGCGGACGACGAGCTCGGGCTGGAAGACGACCTGGCGGGGCTCGGACTCGAGGAGCAGCTCGACGGCGGTCGCGCCGATCAGGGCGCTCGGCTGGCGGATGCTCGACAGCGGCACGATCGTCGCGGTCGCGAAGGCGATGTCGTCGTAGCCGATCAGCGCCACGTCCTCCGGCACCCGCACCTCGCCCAGCAGCATCAGCCCCTGCAGCACGCCGACCGCGAGCAGGTCGTTCGCGCAGAAGACGGCGTCGGGGCGGTCGGCGGGAGCGCGCTCGGCGAGCGTCCGCCCCGCGGCCCGGCCGTCCAGCACGGTGAGCCCCGGCGTCGGCAGCACCTCGAGCGTCGCGCCCGGCACCGCCGCCACGGCCTCCCGCGCCCCGGCGAACCGGTCCGCGACCTGGCGGATCGACTCCGGCCCGCCGACCACCGCGATGCGGCGCCGGCCGAGCCCGAGCAGGTGCTCGACCGCGAGCCGCCCGCCGGCGACGTCGTCGACCGCGACCGAGGAGAACGCGCTGTCCCCCGACTCCCGGTCGACCAGCACGCAGGGGATGCCGTGGGCGCGGAGGCGGTCGAGCCGCGCGGACCCCTCCCCCTGCGGCGAGATCAGCACCCCGCTCACCCGCTGCTCCTCGAACAGGTCGAGGTAGGAGTCCTCGCGGTCGGCCTCGGCGTCGGTGCTGGCGAGGAGGACGGAGAGCCCGGCCTCGGCGGCGCGGGCCTGGGCTCCGCGGGCGAGCTCGGCGAAGAACGGGTTGCCGGCGTCGAGCACGACGAGGCCGATGCTGCGGCTGCGGCCGGCGCGGAGCTGGCGGGCCGCGTCGTTGCGGACGAAGCCGAGCTCGGCGATCGCGGACTGCACCCGGCGGACGGACTCGGCGCCCACCTTCTCGGGGCGGTTGAGCACGTTCGAGACGGTGCCGACCGAGACTCCGGCGCGAGCGGCGACCTCGCGGACGCTGATGGACGGCACATCGTCTCCTCGGGTCGTCGCGGATCGCAGGGCTGCGCGCGATCCGGGAATCATCTCATCCGGCGGCACCGCGGGGGTGGCCCCCCCTCAGCAGGCCTTTGACAGCCCGGGAAGCGGAGCGATACGCTCGCCCCACGGCGCTGTGAAACGATTCATACGGTGCCGCCCGGTCGGCGCCCGCCGCACGGCCGGATCGCCCCGCACAGAAGGACCCCGCCGTGACCGACCTCAGCCCCGACATCCTCCGCCAGCTCGAGCAGCAGGCGATCGAACTGCCCTCGTGGGCGTTCGGCAACTCCGGCACCCGCTTCAAGGTGTTCAGCACGCCGGGCACCCCGCGGACCATCGAGGAGAAGATCTCGGACGCCGCCAAGGTCAACGAGCTGACCGGCCTCGCGCCGAGCGTCGCGCTGCACATCCCGTGGGACAAGGTCGACGACTACGCGGCGCTGGGCGAGTTCGCCGCGTCGAAGGGCGTCGCGCTGGGCACGATCAACTCCAACACCTTCCAGGACGACGACTACAAGTTCGGCTCGCTCACGCACTCCGACCCAGTGATCCGCCAGAAGGCGATCGACCACCACCTCGCCTGCATCGACATCATGGACGCGACCGGCTCGCGCGACCTCAAGATCTGGCTCGCCGACGGCTCGAACTACCCGGGCCAGCAGGACATCCGCGGCCGGCAGGACCGCCTCGCCGACTCCCTCGCCGCGATCTACGAGCGCCTCGGGACCGAGCAGCGCCTCGTCCTCGAGTACAAGTTCTTCGAGCCCGCGTTCTACCACACCGATGTTCCGGACTGGGGCACCTCCTACGCCCACGTCGCCGCGCTCGGCGACCGCGCCCTGGTCTGCCTCGACACCGGCCACCACGCGCCGGGCACCAACATCGAGTTCATCGTCGCCCAGCTGCTGCGCCTCGGGAAGCTCGGCTCGTTCGACTTCAACTCGCGCTTCTACGCCGACGACGACCTGATCGTCGGCGCGGCCGACCCGTTCCAGCTGTTCCGCATCCTCTACGAGGTGGTGCGCGGCGGCGGCTACGGCCCGGACTCGCCCGTCGCCTTCATGCTCGACCAGTGCCACAACGTCGAGGACAAGATCCCCGGCCAGATCCGCTCGGTGCTCAACGTGCAGGAGATGACGGCGCGCGCGCTGCTCGTCGACCGCGCGACCCTCGAGGAGGCGCAGCTCGCCGGCGACGTGCTCGGCGCGAACGGGATCTTCATGGACGCCTTCTACTCCGACGTGCGCCCGGCCCTCGCGGCCTGGCGCTCGGAGCGCGGGCTGCCGGCCGACCCGATGGCGGCCTATGCGGCGTCCGGGCACGCGCAGGCCATCGCGGAGGAGCGCGTCGGCGGCACGCAGTCGAGCTGGGGCGCGTAGGTCTCGGCGGGAACGTGTGCACAACTCAGGCTGGAAGGGCCGATCCGACCGTTTCTCGACGGATTCGGGGCTTCCAGCCTTAGTTGCGCACGGCGGCGGGGTGTGACCGGCCGGCGAGCGGGGTCCTGAGCGCCGTCGGGTGCGGGGTCCCGGGGGCCGATCGGGCCGTCCGGCTGACAGAGATGAACTCCGGCTCGCGGAACGAGCTCCGGCACGCTCATTCGCGGCGTTTCGACGAGCCGAAGGTGTTTCCGCGAGCCCGACGTCGCCTCCGCATCCTCCGGCACGCGGAACGAGCCTCGGCACGCAGAATCGGCCCGTTTCCACGAGCCGAAGGTGCTTCCGCGAGCCCGAGGTCGCACCGACGCCTTCCGGCACGCAGAAGCAGCTCAGGCTCGCGGAATCGCGCTGTTCCCGCGAGCCGGAGGCGATTCCGCGAGCCGGAGGTGGCTCGGGCACCACCTCCGGCACGCGGAACGAGCTCCGGCACGTGGATCTGCGTCGTTTCGACGAGCCGAAGGTGCTTCCGCGAGCCCGACGTCGCACCAACGCCTTCCGGCACGCAGAAACAGCTCCGGCTCGTGGAGTCGCGCTGTTCCCGCGAGCCGGAGGCGACTCCGCGAGCCGGAGGTCGCGCCCGGGGTCAGAGCGCCGCCCGGAGGCCGTCGACCAGGTCGTGCTGCGCCTCGCGGCCCGCGCGGGTCGGCACCAGCGGGTACACGTGCAGCTGGCCGACCGCCTCGTGCAGCTCGAATGGCACTCCGGCCGCCGCCGCCTTCTCGGCGAGGACGTGCGCATCGGGGTTCAGGACGTCGCGGGTGCCGGTGTAGACGCTCAGCGGTCCGAGGCCGGCGAGGTCGCCGAAGAGCGGACTGACGATCGGGTCGAGCAGATCGAGCTCGCCGCGCCACTTCTCGGCGAGCACGCGGCCGCCCGGCGTGCCGAGCCACGGATCGCTCGGCTGCACCTCCGGGATGCGCGGATTGCTCCAGGAGAGATCGAGCGCGGGCGAGATCAGCGTGGTCGACGGCAGGACGACGCCCTCGTCGCGGAGGGCGAGGGCCGTCGACAGCGCGATCTGGCCGCCCGCGGAGTCCCCGGCGAGCGCCGTCGCGCCGTACCGGTCGAGGCTCCGGTGCACGAGCGCGCGGACGCCGTCGCGCGCCTCGAGGGCCGTGCCGAACGGGACGAGCGGGTAGATCGGCAGGGTGACCGCGGCGGAGGCCTCGTCCGCGATCCGCGCCGCCAGCCACCAGTGCTGCGGCGCGATCTCGTTGACCCAGCCGCCGCCGTGCGCGTAGACGACCCCGCCGCGGATCCGCTGCGGGCGGATCGTGTAGACCGGCCAGCCGCCGACCTGCTCGACGTCGACGCGGACTCCGGGGCGCAGTCGCGGGGGCGGGCCGAAGCGGGCCGGACGGAGGGCGTTCTCGCGGATCCGGCGGCGAGCGCCGTCCGCGCTGACGAACGTGCGGTTGGCGCGGGCCAGGCGCAGGGCGAGCGGGACGAGGGCGTCGGGGACGGCGAGGGGCATGCCCCAGCATCTCCCGCGGGGATCAGCGGAGCCTGGGCGCTCCGGCGCGCGGCGGATGCGGGCGCGGCTCCCCTCGGCCAGGGTGGTGCGATGGACACTGCACCGCTGCTCACCTGGACCCTCGCGCAGGAGATCCCGGTCCCCGCCGACGTCGACTCCCTCCTGGTGGAGGGGGAGAAGGCGGTCGCGTCGTTCCGCACGCTCCGCGACTCCGCCACCTTCACCACGAAGCGGCTGATCGTGCGCGACGCCCAGGGACTGACCGGCAAGAAGGTGGAGATCTACTCGCTGCCGTACAGCTCGATCAACATGTGGTCGAGCGAGAACGCGGGCACGTTCGACCTCAACTCAGAGGTCGAGCTGTGGACGCGGGCCGGACACATCAAGGTGAAGCTCGGGCGCGGAGCGGACATCCGCCGGCTCGACTCGCTGCTCGCGTGGGCGGTCCTGCACCAGCACTGAGGCGGCGGCGGTTTCGCGACCCGGCGTGACCGGTGTCGTCTCCGGCACGTGGGATGACCGTCGGCACGCGGAAACCAGGAGATTCGGCGAGCCGGAGCTGATTGCGCGAGCCGGAGGTCGGACCCGTCGCCTTCGGCACGGGGAACGGGCCTCGGCTCGCGGAGATCGGCGGACTCAGCGAGCCGGAGCTGATTGCGCGAGCCGCAAGTCGGACCCGTCGCCTTCGGCACGGGGAACGGGCCTCGGCTCGCGGAGATCGGCGGATTCAGCGAGCCGGAGCTGATTGCGCGAGCCGGAAGTGGGGCGGGCCTCGAGAATCCGTGGGCGGTGCCGTGGCTCAGTCGCCGCCGCCGCCTCCACCGTCCGAGCCGCCGCCACCGCCGCCGCCGTCGCCGCCGTCGCCGCCGGAGCCTCCGCTGTTCGACGAACCGCCGTCCGGGGAGCCGCCGTCGTCGGCACGGCCGTCGCGGGTGTCCGACCCGCTCGAGCTGCCGTCGCCCGTCGCGGCGGTCGAGCCGCCGTCCCGTGAGGCCGGGCGCGCTCCCGGTGCGCCCGCGCGCATCCGCAGGACGGTCGCGATGACCGATCCGACCACCGCGATGGCGACGACGAGGGCGACGAGCGCCGCGATCTGCTGGTTCTCCACGTCCGGCTCCTGACTGCGTGAGTGAATCCTCAGCTTCACCGTAGCGAGCGGGGCTGGACGCGGGCGACGGGACGGAGGCCGCGCAGAACATCAGCCAGGAGTGGTTCTCGTCGCCGATGGGCGATGACGGACGCTCTCGGCTGATGTTCTGGCGAGCGGACGGGAGAAATCGCCTCGGGGAAGTGGGGGAACCCCATGCTGATCGAGTAGCCCGCGCAGCGGGCGTATCGAGATCCACCAGCGTCAGAACATCAGTCTGCAGATCCTCCCTGCTGAGGACGGCGGGTCTCGATACGCCCCTGCGGGGCTACTCGACCAGCATGCAGAGGCGCCTGCGGGGCTGCTCGACCAGCATGCGGAGGCCGCTCCGGGGCTGCTCGACCAGCAGGGCAGGGCGACGCGGCCGCGAGCGCCGGGCGCTACGGTGACCCCATGCCGAGACAGCCGACGATCCGCGACGTCGCGGTCAGCGCCGGAGTCTCGTACCAGACGGTCTCGCGCGTGCTCAACGACAGTCCGCAGGTCCGGCCGCGCACCCGCGACAAGGTGCTCGCGGCCATCGACGACCTCGGCTTCCGGCGCAGCGCCGCGGCTCGGGCGCTGGCGGCGGGCCGCTCCGGGCTGATCGGCATCCTCGCCGCCGAGAGCCACAGCTTCTACGGCACCGCCACGGCGATGGCCGCGATCGAGCAGGCCGCGCGCGACGCCGGCTACCGGGTGCCCGTGGTCAACGCGGCGCCCGACGCGGAGTCGCTGGCCGCCGCGCTCGAGCATCTGCAGCGCGAGGCGGTCGAGGCGATCGTCGTGCTCGCGCCGCAGGAGCGCGCGCTCGAGGCGATCGAGAGCCTCGCGATCGGAGTGCCGTTCGTCACCCTCGGCGCGGCGGGGCGGGGCGCCGACCCGCGACTCCTCGTCGACCAGGCCGCGGGCGCCCGGCTCGCCGCCGAGCACCTCCTCGCGCTCGGCCACACCCGGATCGCGCACCTCGCCGGCCCGCAGCACTGGGTGGAGGCGCACGCCCGCCTCGACGGGTTCACCGCGCGGATGGCGGAGGCGGGGCTGGCGCCGGCCGCCGTGATCAGCGGCGACTGGACCGCGGAGTCCGGCTACCGGGCAGGGCTGCGGCTGCTCGACGAGGTCGCCGACCTCACCGCGGTGGTCGCCGGGAACGACCAGATGGCGCTCGGACTGCTGCACGCCTGCGCGGACCGCGGCGTGCGCGTGCCCGAGGACCTGAGTGTCGTCGGCTTCGACGACGTGCCCGAGGCCGCGCACTACCGGCCGCCGCTGACCACGATCCGGCAGGACTTCGCCGAGGTCGGACGCCGCACGATCGGCGTGGTGCTGGCGGAGCTGCGCGGCGAGCCGGCCGCCGTCGACCGTCCGGTGCCGCCGGTGCTGGTGGAGCGGGACTCGACGCGGGCGGTCTGAGGCGGCGGTCCGGCGACGCCGGGTCTCGATACGCGCCCTGCGGGCGCTACTCGACCAGCATGAAGACGGTGGATCTACTTGGAAGAGACGCCCGCAGACATGCTGGTCGAGTAGCCCCGCCAGGGGCGTATCGAGGCCCGCCCACCGCAAGCACGTCGGTCTCTTCCCCGCCCTGCGATGGCGCCGAAGGCGCCCCCTCCGCTCGATACGCGCCCTGCGGGCGCTACTCGATCAGCATGAGCACGACGCAGGGCAGAGCGCGCGATCGAGAATCGCGTGCCAGCGATTCGAGACAGCGCGACGCGACCCGCTCCTCGTGACGCACCACGCGCCCGGCCGACCGCGCTGAGCCGCGCGGGGAACGGCTCAGAAGGCGGCACAGCTTGCCGTCCGCAAGACACTTCGCCTACGCTGGCCCGTGGCTTTGTGAACGGTCACATGGCCCTCAGCGAGGAGTGCAATGGACCAGCGACGGCCCCCCGCCGAGGCGATCACGAGCGGCGCGACCGCCCTCGGGATCGAGCTCGGCTCCACCCGCATCAAGGCCTGCCTCGTGGACGCGGCCGACCCGTCCGTGGTCCTCGCCGTCGGCAGCCACGAGTGGGAGAACCAGCTCGTCGACCGCCGCTGGACGTACTCGCTCGACGCCGTGCACGAGGGGCTCCAGGCCGCCTACGCCGACCTCGTCGCCGACGCCGAGAAGCGCCACGGCGCCCGCCTCACCACGGTCGGCGCGCTCGGCGTCTCCGCGATGATGCACGGCTACCTCGCCTTCGACGCGGACGACGAGCTGCTCGTCCCGTTCCGCACCTGGCGCAACACCAGCACCGGCCCGGCGTCGGCCGAGCTGACCGAGCTGTTCGGCGCGAACATCCCGCTGCGCTGGTCGCTCGCGCACCTGCACCAGGCGGTCCTCGACTCCGAGCCGCACGTCGAGAGGATCGACTTCCTCACCACCCTCGCCGGCTACGTGCACTGGCGTCTCACCGGCGAGAAGGTCCTCGGCGTCGGCGACGCCTCCGGCATGGTCCCGACCGACCCGGCGACCCGCGACTACGACGAGACCGTCCTCGAGCGCTACGACGCCCGCGTCGCCGGCACCCTGCCGCCGCTGCGCGAGCTGCTGCCCGCCGTCCTCCCCGCGGGCGCCGCGGCCGGCGAGCTCACCGCCGAGGGCGCGCTGCTGCTCGACCCGACCGGCGCGCTCCAGGCCGGCGTCCCGTTCTGCCCGCCCGAGGGCGACGCCGGCACCGGCATGGTCGCCACCAACTCCGTCGCCCCGCGCACCGGCAACGTCAGCGCCGGCACGAGCATCTTCGCGATGGTCGTCCTGGAGCGCCCGCTCGAGAGCGTGCACCACGAGCTCGACCTGGTCGCCACTCCGGCCGGCGACCTCGTCGCGATGGTGCACTGCAACAACGGCGCGAGCGAGCTCGCCACCTGGGTCGGCCTGTTCTCGCGGTTCGCCGCAGCCTCGGGCGGCCCCTCCGACAGCGACGCCGTCTACGGCACCCTCTTCGCGGAGGCGCTCGCCGGCGAGGCCGACGCCGGCGGGCTCCTCGCCTACAACCACCTCGCGGGCGAGCCCATCGCCGGACTCGTCGAGGGCCGCCCGCTCGTCGTGCGCACCCCCGACTCCCGCCTCACGCTGGCCAACTTCATGCGCGCGCAGCTCTACGGCGTGTTCGGCACGCTCGCGCTCGGCATGCGCGTGCTGGCCGGCGAGGGCGTCGTGATCGACGAGATGTTCGCGCACGGCGGCATGTTCCGCACGGCCGGAGTCGCCCAGCGCTTCCTCGCCGGAGCGCTCGACGCCCCCGTCTCGGTCGCCGCGACCGCCTCCGAGGGCGGCCCCTGGGGCATGGCGGTGCTCGCCGCCTTCCGCCTGCAGGAGGGGACGACCCTCGACTCCTACCTGACCGAGCAGGTCTTCGGCGACGCCGGCTTCGAGACGGTGGCGCCCGACAGCGCCGACGTCGCCGGCTTCACCGCCTACCTCGAGCGCTACCGCGCCGGCCTCGCCGTCGAGCAGACGGCCGTCGACACCCTCACCACGCAAGGAGACACCGCATGACCGACAGCACGACCGCTGCCACCACAGGGTTCGGCCCCGAGGTCGAGGCGGCGATCGCCCGCGTCCGCGAGGACGTCGCCCGCCTGCACGCCGAGCTCGTCCGCTACGGCCTCGTCATCTGGACCGGCGGCAACATCTCCGGCCGCGTGCCCGGCGCCGACCTCTTCGTGATCAAGCCGAGCGGCGTCTCCTACGACGACCTCGCGCCCGAGAACATGATCCTCTGCGACCTCGACGGCACCGTCGTCCCGGGCAGCCTCGGCTCCGAGCGCAGCCCGTCCAGCGACACCGCCGCGCACGCCTACGTCTACCGCGAGATGCCCGAGGTCGGCGGCCAGGTGCACACGCACTCCACCTACGCCACCGCCTGGGCGGCCCGCGCCGAGGCGATCCCCTGCGTCATCACCGCGATGGCGGACGAGTTCGGCGGCGAGATCCCGCTCGGCCCGTTCGCGATCATCGGAGACGACTCGATCGGCCGCGGCGTCGTCTCGACGCTCACCGGGCACCGCTCGCGCGCCGTCCTGATGCAGAACCACGGCGTCTTCACCATCGGCAAGGACGCGAAGGACGCCGTCAAGGCCGCGGTGATGACCGAGGACGTCGCCCGAACCGTGCACATCGCGCGCCAGGGCGGCGAGCTCGTCCCCATCCCGCAGGAGTCGATCGACGCCCTGTTCGACCGCTACCAGAACGTCTACGGACAGAACCCCACCGGAGCACTCGCATGACCCTGCCCAGCACCCCTCGATCCGGGAGCATCATCCCCGACCTCGCGACCCGCACCGTCTGGTTCCTCACCGGCAGCCAGGACCTCTACGGCGAGGACACCCTCCGCCAGGTCGCCGAGCAGTCGCAGGCCGTCGTCGCGCAGCTGAACGAGTCCAGCGACATCCCGGTGACCGTCGAGTGGAAGCCGGTGCTGAAGAGCTCCGACGCGATCCGCCGCACGATGATCGAGGCGAACTCCGACGACTCCGTCGTGGGCGTCATCACCTGGATGCACACCTTCAGCCCCTCGAAGATGTGGATCCACGGCTTCGACGCGCTCGCCAAGCCGCTGCTGCACTTCCACACCCAGGCGAACGTCGCCCTGCCGTGGCAGGACATCGACTTCGACTTCATGAACCTCAACCAAGCCGCCCACGGCGACCGCGAGCACGGCTACATCCTCAGCCGGATGAGCGTGCCGCGGAAGACGGTCGTCGGCCACGCCAGCGACGCCCGCGTCACCGAGTCGATCGGCATCTGGTCGCGCGCCGCGGCCGGCTGGTCGGCCTCGCAGAGCATGAAGGTCGCCCGCTTCGGCGACAACATGCGCAACGTCGCCGTCACCGAGGGCGACAAGACCGAGGCCGAGATCCGCCTCGGCGTCAGCGTCAACACCTGGGGCGTGAACGAGCTCGTCGAGCGCGTGGACGCCGCGACGGACGCCGACATCGACGCGCTGGTCGCGGAGTACGTCGAGAGCTACGACGTGGTGCCCGAGCTGCTCCCCGGCGGCGAGCGCCACGAGTCGCTCCGCTACGGTGCGGCGGTCGAGATCGGCCTGCGCTCGTTCCTGGAGGAGGGCGGCTTCGAGGCGTTCACCGACAGCTTCGAGGACCTCGGCGGGCTGCGCCAGCTCCCGGGTCTCGCCGTGCAGCGCCTGATGGCCGACGGCTACGGCTTCGGCGGCGAGGGCGACTGGAAGACCGCCGTCCTCATCCGCATCGCCGCGGTGATGGGCGCCGGCCTGCCCGGCGGCACCAGCCTGATGGAGGACTACACCTACGACATGACGCCCGGCGAGGAGCTCATCCTCGGCGCGCACATGCTCGAGGTGTCGCCGTCGCTGTCGTCGAAGCGCGCGTCGCTCGAGATCCACCCGCTGGGCATCGGCGGCCGCGAGGACCCGGTGCGCCTGGTCTTCACCGCGGATGCCGGCGACGCGGTCGTCGTCGCGCTGAGCGACGTGCGCGAGCGCTTCCGCCTGGTCGCGAACAAGGTGACCACCGTCGAGCCGCCGCAGACGCTGCCGCACCTCCCGGTCGGCCGCGCCGTCTGGCAGCCCGCCCCCGACTTCGGCACCAGCGCCGCGGCCTGGATCACGGCCGGCGCCGCGCACCACACCGTCATGACGACGCAGATCGGCCTGGAGGCGTGGGAGGACTTCGCCCGCATCGCCGGCGTCGAGCTCCTCGTCATCGACGAGTCCACCACCCTCCGCGGCTTCGAGGCCGACATCCGCTCGAACGCGGCGTACTACCGCCTCGCGCAGGGGCTGTAGGGACACTGCACGACCGACGGCCGGCTCCCCGCGGGGGGCCGGCCGCTCGTGTGTCTGCGGGGGGGGTCGCCTGGTCGGCGGAGGTCCCCCTCGCATGCTGGTCGAGTAGCCCTGCAGGGGCGTATCGAGACCCGACGTCGTCGAGAGGGCGGGTCTGCCGGCCTCGTGTCGTGATGACGGTGGATCTCGATACGCCGGCTGCGCCGGCTACTCGATCAGCATGAAGGACCCGCTGCGCGGGCTGCTCCGTCCGGAGGGAGCGCTTGGGCGCTGCACAACATCAGCTGAGAAGGGGTGGCCTCCGCTGTCAGGCGATGCCCCCTGCTCTCAGCTGATGTTGTGCGCACCCCCTGCTGGTCGAGCAGCCGCGGAGCGGCGTGTCGAGACCCCGCGTGGTCAGCACGGCGGGATTGCAGGCGCGCGGTCAGAGGCCGTCGCCGTCGAACCAGTCGTTCTGCCACCGCCAGTCGATGGGGTCGCCGGCGCGCTGATAGCGGATGTCGGTGGAGAGGCGGAGGCGGCGGTCGGACGCGACGTTGTCGAGCGAGGCGTGGACGATGAAGGGCGAGTGGATCAGGACGTCGCCGGCCCGCATGTCGGCGGCGAGCCAGCGGGCGTCGTGCTCGTCGGCGAGGGCCGGGAGGTCGGCCGTCAGCGAGCGGGGGCGGCCGAGGAGGCCGGTGCGCTCGAGCTCCTCGACGCGGAGGTGCGAGCCCTCCAGGTAGACGAGCGGCCCGTTCTCGACCGGCGTGTCCCCGATCGGGATCCAGAGCGACAGCAGGTTGCGGGTGCCCTCGCGCAGGTAGACGAGGTCGTAGTGCGCCTGGGTCGCCGTGCCGATGCCCTTCTGGCCGGGGCGCACCTGCCGGAGGATCTTCCTCCGGTGCAGGTGGATCTCGTCGGCCAGCAGCGTGCGCATCATTGCGAGGATCGCGGGCTGGCGGCAGAACGCGGCGTACTCCCGGCTCGGGACGAGGGAGGAGAAGAGGATGTCGCGGAAGCGGGCGAGGTCCAGGTCCGCGCCGTCGTCGCGACCGGAGTCCCAGGCGTCCTCGTCCGCGAAGAGGCCGGTCGGAGCGAGGGCTGCGCAGTACCAGCGGCGGAAGTCGAGCACGGTCTCGCGGTCGAGCAGCCCGCGGACGAGCAGGTAGCCGTCGCGGCGGAGGCGCCGCCAGAGCGCGTCGCGGTCGGCGAGCTCCTCCTCCGGGACCTCGTCGAGCGGACCCCAGCGCTCCGGCGCCGTGCTCAGCGCATAGCCGTTGGACGTCGGCATCGACGGCCTCCCTGCGATCGGATCGTGCGGACCGTCCGCACTTCTGTCACCATCGTGACGCCCGCCGATCCCCGTCACCAGGGACCGACGCGACCAGGAGGAGGACTTTTGCACCCCGCGCCGAGCGCTCGCTACCGGACCCCCGACACGTCGACGGGGCTCGGTCTGTACGTCTTCGGGGCCGGGCGGCGCGCGGGGGTCTCCTCCCCCGTGCGGCAGCGGGTGCTGCCGGAGAGCGCGGTGGTCCTGATCGCGGAGGGCCGGGGCGAGTTCCGGGTGGGAGACGAGACGAGCGCGGTCGAGGCGGGCGATGCGCTGTGGGTGCCGGCGGGGGTCGAGCACTCCTACCGGTCCGCGGCGAGCGGCTGGACCGAGCACTGGGTGCTGCTCGCCGGCACCGCACTCGAGCACCTCGTGGCCGAGGGGCTGCTGCCGCGCGGCGCCGGAGTGCTGCACGTGCGCGGGGGCGACGCCTCGCACCTGTTCGCCGCGGTCCTCGACGCGCTCGAAGACACCGGTGCCGCCTCCGTCGCGCGGAGCAGCGCGCGGGCCCTGCTGCTCCTGCTGCGGCTGTCGGAGTCGCGGGAGCGGAGCCGCTTCGACCGCCGGATCGAGCGGATCGCGCTCTCCGGCGCCGGCGTCGAGGATGCGGCGAGGGAGCTCGGGCTGTCGCTGCGCGCCCTGCGGGCCCGGACGGAGGAGCGGACCGGCGCCTCGCCGATCGAGCTGTTCCTGCGGATCCGCGTCGACGAGGCGAAGGCCCTGCTCTCGGAGGGCGACCTGCCGGTGTCGGCCGTCGCTCGCGCCGTCGGCTACGAGGACCCGGGCTACTTCACCCGCGTCTTCCGCGCGCGGGTGGGAGTCACGCCGAGCGAGTTCCGGAGCCGGCACCGGCGCTGACGGCGCGGCGGGGCGCCGCGCGGTGGATCTCGAGACGCCCGCTGCGCGGGCTACTCGATCAGCATGAAGGGCCTGCGGCGCTGCGCAACATCAGCTGAGAAGGGGTGGCCTCCTCTGTCAGGCGAGGGGCCCTGCTCTCAGCTGATGTTGTGCGGCCCCCTTTGCTGGTCGAGTAGCCGCGGAGCGGCGTATCGAGACCCGACGTGGTCAGCTCGGCGGGGCTGCAGACCGAGGTCTCGGTGACGGTGGATCTCGATACGCCCGCTTCGCGGGCTACTCGATCAGCAGGGGAAGGGGGGCGCGGCGTCAGCCGCTCGATCGCGGCGGCCGGTCAGTCGGCGGCGCCGCGCCGCTCAGCGGGAGGTGGAGAAGGCCGCGTCGAAGGCGTCGGCCGGGGGCGTGATCGCGTTGAGCTTGCGGACGAAGGCGAGGGCCTCGGGGGCGCCGTCGAGGCGGTCCATGCCGGCGTCCTCCCACTCGACGCTGGTCGGGCCGGTGTAGCCGATCGCGTTGAGGGCGCGGAAGACGGGCTCCCACGGGACGGCGCCGTGGCCGGTCGAGACGAAGGTCCAGCCGCGGCGCGGGTTGGCCCAGGGCAGGTGCGAGCCGAGGACGCCGTTGCGACCGTCGAGGTTGGCGATCGACTCCTTCACGTGCACGTGCAGGATGTGCTCGGCGAAGTCGAGGATGAACGCGACGCTGTCGAGCTGCTGCCAGACGAAGTGCGACGGGTCGAAGTTGAAGCCGAAGGACTTCCGGTGGCCGATCGCCTCGAGGGTGCGCTTCGCGGTCCAGTAGTCGTAGGCGATCTCGCTCGGGTGCACCTCGAGGCCGTAGCGGACGCCGACCTCCTCGAAGACGTCGAGGATCGGGTTGAAGCGGTCGGCGAAGTCCTGGTAGCCGGCGGCGATCCACTCGTCGGACGCGGGCGGGAACATCGCCACGCCCTTCCAGATCGACGAGCCGGAGAAGCCGTTGACCTGCTTCACGCCGAGCGCGGCGGCGAAGCGGGCGGTGTCCTTGAGGTCCTGCGCGGCCCGCTGGCGGACGCCCTCGGGGTCGCCGTCGCCCCAGACGCGGTCGCTGAGGATGTCGCGGTGGCGCGCGTCGATCGGGTCGTCGCAGACGGCCTGGCCGGTGAGGTGGTTCGAGATGGCGAAGACCTGGAGGCCGTTCTTCTCGAGGATGTCCTTGCGGCTCTGCACGTAGTCCGCGTCGTCCCAGCGGGCGACGTCGATGTGGTCGCCCCAGCAGGCGATCTCGAGGCCGTCGTAGCCCCACTCGCCGGCGAGACGGGCCACCTCCTCGAACGGGAGGTCTGCCCACTGGCCGGTGAAGAGGGTGATCGGTCGCGTCATCGCGGGGTCCTTACTCTCGACTCCCGTGCGCCGTCGCACCGGGAGAGGTAATTTGAAGTTCCAGGCAACATATCAGGCGCTCCCACGAGCCCGAAAGGAACCGATCATCTCCTCGATCGACAGCGCATCGTCGCGCACCGACCTCCTCGTCACCGCCACCGCCGCTCCGACCTGGGAGAAGGGGCTGATCGTCGGCAGCGGCCGCATCGGCGCCGTCGTCCACGGGCCGGCCGACGCGCTCACCGTGTCCCTGGCGCACGAGCGGTACTTCCTGCCCGTCAACGCGCGGCCCGCCGCACCCGATCTCGCCGGGGTGCGGGACGAGCTGCGCAGCACCCTGCTCGCCGGCGACGCCGATGCGGCGAGCGAGGCGCTGCTCCGCGGCGCGCGCTCCAGCGGCTACGACGGCGGCCTGATCTGGACCGATCCGCTCGGGATCTGCGCGACCGTCTCGATCCGCACGACCGGCGGAGTCGCCTCGAGCCGCCGCCTGATCGACCCGCGGCTGGGCGAGGTCGCGGTCGAGTGGACCGACCTCGACGGTGGGCGGCACGCGGTGCGGCTGCTCGCGCCGCACGGCGGCGAGAGCGTCCGGCTGTGCGTGGAGTCCGACCGCGACGGCGAGACCGTCGTGGAGCTCGGGCTGGGCGCGGGCGACGCGACCTCGTTCGACACCGGGGTCCCGGACGCGTCGGCGGTCGTCGAGGCGAGCGTCGAGGGCGGGGCGGTCGGGCGGCTCGTCGCTCTGGCCGGCACCGGCAGCGCGGAGACCGGGGGCGAGCGCGTCCGCGCGGTCGTCACCGCCGCCACCGGGGCGCCGTGGCAGGTCGACGGAGGCGTGACCCGATCCGTCGCGCCGGTCGCGGCCGGCGCGGCGCGGCTCCTCCGCCTCGACCTCTCGCTCTCGGACGACGAGCCGGTGGCGGACGACCTGTCGTGGACTGACCTGCGCGCGGCGCAGCGCGACGGCCACGGCCGCCTCGTCGGCGCCTCCGCGCTCGATCTGGCCGGCGCCTCCTCCGCCGTGCTCACCGAGGACCTCTGGGACGAGGCGCGCGCCGGCGACGAGGGTGCGCGCCGCCGCGTCGTCGAGCTCGCGTACCTCAGCGGCCGGGCGAACATCGTCGCCTCGACCGGTGAGCTGCCGCCGACGCTGCAGGGCGTCTGGCAGGGGACGTGGCGGCCGGCCTGGTCCGCCGACTACACGCTCAACGGCAACGTGCAGAACGGAGCGATGGCGGGGATGATCCCGACCGGCACGCCCGAGCTGGCGCTGTCGATCCTGGAGCTGGTGCTGCCGCACCTCGACGACTACCGCGAGAACGCGCGCCTCGTCTACGGAGCGGAGGGGATGCTGCTGCCGTCGCGGATGTCGACGCACGGCCGCGCGGACCACTTCGCGGCGAGCTACCCGCACCTGTTCTGGACCGGCTGCGGCGGCTGGGTGCTGCGCCTCGCCGCCGACGCCGTCGCCGCGACGGGCGACCGCGGCATCGTCGACGACCGGCTGTGGGAGCTGGCCGAGGGCGTGTTGCGCTTCGCCGAGACCGGCACGACCGTGATCGACGGGGTGCGCCGGATCGTGCCCTCCTACTCCCCCGAGAACACGCCGGGCGGGGCGCGCTCGCCGCTGGCGGTCGACGCGACGATCGACGTCGCGGTGCTGCGGGACGCCGCCCGGGCGACCGCGCTGCTCGGGCGGGCCCGCGGCGACGACTCGCTCGACGAGCGCTGGGCCCGCGTGGTCGCCGAGCTGCCGGAGTACCGCGTGGCGGAGGACGGCACGCTCGCGGAGTGGATCGACCCGCGGTTCCCGGAGGAGATCGCGCACCGGCACGCCTCGCAGCTGTACCCGCTCTGGTACGGGGGCGACGCGGCGTTCGAGGGGGACGGTCCGGCGACCGTGCGTTTGCGGGCGGCCGCGGCGGCGACGGTGGCCGCGAAGATCGCGTGGCGGGCCGAGGCGCCGACCGCTCCCCCGGGGCGGATGGAGATGGCGTTCGGGCTGGTACAGGTCGGCACGGCGGCCGCGGCGCTGGGCGATGCGGAGTCCGCGCTGACCTGCGCGGAGTGGCTGGCGGTCGAGCACTGGTCGCCGACGCTCACGACCCGGCACGACGCGGGCCGGATCTTCAACCTCGACGCGAGCGGCGGGCTGCCGGGACTGGTCGCGGCGATGCTGCTCGGGTCGGACGACGAGACGCTGACGGTGCTCCCGGCGCTGCCGTCGGTGTGGGCGCGCGGTGCGGTGACGGGGCTGCGGGCGCGCGGCGGGCTGGTCGTGGACCGGCTGGAGTGGTCGCCGGGACGGGCGTCGCTGTGGGTGCGGCGGGTGCCGGGTGCGGAGTGGCTGGCGCCGGCGGGCGGGACGCGGCTGCGGACGCTCCGCGACGCGGTGCTGCGGGTCGACGGGCGCGAGGTGTCGGGCGGGCTGCCGATCGGCGCGGAACCGGTGTGCGTGGACGTGGAGTGGCGCGACTGAGGCGGCGGGGGTGACCTCCGGCTCGCGGAACGCGCCTGGGCACGCGGAAACGGGTGGATCAAACGAGCCGGACCGATACGCGGGCCCGAGATGGAAACCATGGGAGTCCCCCGCATGTCATCGAGGCGCGCATGAGAGCCGCTACCGCAGGCGCCACGCCGCCCAGCGCCGCCGTCACGTCGCAAGCGCCGATGAGCATCGTCACGCAGACCTGCCGCGGCCGGGGCTGGGGCTAGCGGGCGACCGCGGAGACCTCGCCTACTCGCGTCCGTGCCGTATGCGTTCAGTGTTCTTCATCGCGGCTCACATTGGCCAGTCATCGATTAACAGCGATGGCAGAACAGCGTCGAGGCGGCGATGCGCCTAGGAGAACGAACCAGACGCGTCATAGAGGTCGGCTTGGTTCTCGCCGAATTCGATTAGGACCCAGCGCAGTCCCGGAAACGGTCGTAGATACCGTTGAAGACGTACCGAAGCCTTGACGCTTGCTGATGCTGACGTCTAACTGCGCTCATGTGCGAGCAGCAGCTACCCTGCGCCTCCGCCATCGCGACGCCGACGTAGAGAACCTTACCGACGAGTATGCCACGTGGCGCCTCGACACCAACCCGTCCACGTTCATTTTCTCAACCAGCACTCTCGCAATTCCTGACCGCCACTGTTGCTATCCAGGGTGGGATGTCCAACAATGGAGTCCTACGAGAGGACCTCTGTGGCATCACGATCGCGCATCAAACCCGGTTTCACCCTCGGCGGTGAACAAGCAGAGGCCGACCCTCTTGCCATCGACGCATTCGTCAACTCAAACTTGTACGAAGTGGTCGAAGATCGAGCCGATCGTCGCTGCTTTTTAGTCGGAAGGACAGGATCGGGAAAATCTGCGGCGCTTCAGCATCTGGAAGAGACGGAGCCCGACCATGTAATTAGAATTTCACCCGAAGATCTCAGCCTTCCCTATATCACGGATATGCAACTTATTCGTTTTATGGATTCGCTCGACGTGAAGCTCGACTTGTTCTGGATCGCTTTGTGGAAGCATTTGCTCCTTGTCGAAATAATCAGACATCGCTATGGAGTGAACTCTCTCGAGTCAAAGCAACGCTTCCTTGGCGCACTTCGGGACAAACTGCAACGACAGCCCGGGAAGCAGGCCGCTCTTGAGTATCTCGACGAGTTTCAGGGGCGGTTTTGGGTCGATGCCGACGAGCGAGTGCGAGAAATAACGGACCGCTTCACCGAAAAGGTAGGTGCTGAATTTAAAGGTAGCGGCTCCGTGGGGGCGGCAAGTGCTAGCGGCGCGATTAGCGCTAGTCAGGAACAGTCTTCTGAGCAACGGACCGAACTCGCGAGTCGTTACCAACGGATAGTTAACGAAACTCAGTTGGCAAAGATTAATCAAATGCTCACAGTTCTCAACGATGAGATTCTTGATGAAGTCAACTTCACTTACATTATCATTGACGACCTCGACCGCGATTGGGTCGACGAACGGCTCTCCAACTCCTTGATTCGATGCCTATTTCGAACAGTTCTTGATTTGCAGCGAGTTAAAAATCTGAAGATAGTCGTCGCCTTACGGACTAACATCTTTCAGGAGCTGGATTTTGGCTCGAGCGGAGGCCAGGAGGAAAAATTCCGCGCACTGGTCCTTGAGATGCGATGGACCAAACCGGTCCTCGAGAATATCCTTGACGAACGCGTGCGGGTTTCGCAGGCCAAGTCCAGCCTCGACGCAACGACTTTTCGGGAGTTGCTTCCTCACGCCAATAACACCCGCGGCAATCCTCTCGAGTATATTATGGACCGAACATTACTACGTCCCCGCGATGCTATTGCCTTCGCAAATCAATGCCTTCTTAGCGGGGCGGGTAAAACGAAATTGACGTGGGATGATATAAAGACGGCGGAAGTCACTTATTCAGCCAATCGCCTGCTTGCCCTTAGAGATGAGTGGAAGCCAACTTATCCCGGTATCGACGACCTGCTAACCAAATTCCGAGGCGCTCCGGCGCGAATGTCAAAGAAGGAATTTCAAGAGCGCCTTGAGGAGTGCGCTTTGCTCATGAGTTCCGTAAACTTCCGAGGAACAGCCTGGCTCACACCATTGGCTGAGCCAATATGGGAGGCAGGGCATTCGAATTTGTCCTGGTTTGATCGCTACTCGGGTCTCACAGGTCTCTTCTACAACATCGGCGTCATAGGTTGCGCGTCGGCGGGAACAGCCGCACCTACTTTCTTCGACGCGGATCCGAATCTAGCCTCTTCGCCTTCTCGTCTCGAGAAGTCTGAATACTTTCATGTACATCGAATGTTGCATAGAGCTCTCGATATAAGCGTGTCGCAAGATCACAGAGCACGACACTCGGTTGTGTCGGAAAGGGGCGCGGCTGAGGAAAGCGAATACTTCGCAGGCGGTCGCGACGAAGCTCAGGAAGATCGACCTCGTTGGCGGTAGATAGTGGTTCCATGAGGCCGAGGTGAAAACGCGAGCCGGAGGTGAGGCGCTGTGAAGCTCGGCACGCGGAACGCGCCTCGGCTCGCCAGAACACGCGGATTCCACGAGCCGGAGGTGACTTCGCGAGCCGGAGATGAGGCGGGAGACCTTCGGCACGTGAAAAGCGCCCCGGCTCGTGAGAACTGGCGGATTCCGCGAGCCGGACGTGCCTGCCGGCCGCCGCCCGCCGTCAGGCGTCCGGCCGCCCGTAGCGGTCGTAGATGCGGTTGCGCGCCGCCAGCTCGGCCGGCGGGAGGCGCTGGGCGTCGGCGATCTCGTAGACGCCGAAGGTGTCGCGCAGGCGGGAGGACGGGTCGACCTCGACGAAGGTGCACCAGGGCAGCCAGTGGTGGTGGCTGCGCAGCGTCTGGCTCGCGAAGTCGCCGCTCTCGTGGCCGAGGCCGGGCATCGCGTAGCCGATGCTGCCGTCGACGTCGGTCGACTGCCGGGTGTTGCGGTGCAGGAACTCGGCGACGTCGCGGTAGTGGTCGTCGCCGGTGATCAGGAACAGCCGGTAGTAGCTGTACGAGCAGGCCGCCAGGTACACGTCGGCGCCGCCGCCGAGGGTGATGATGCTCTGGCCGCTGATCGAGTACCGGTTGAACGGATGCTGCGGCCAGGGCGCGACCACCGGGAACGACCAGGCGTAGGTCCAGGTCTCGGTGTAGTCGGCGGCGCGGACGGCGCCCTCCAGCCAGCGGTGCTCCTCGGTCAGGTCGTAGAGGGCGAGGAAGCCGAACAGGCCGTAGATGCCGGCCTCCTTGTCCTGGATGTCGGCGTTGTCGCAGGTGCCGCCGCGGTACTCCAGGGTGCGGTGGATGTTCGCGAACGACCACTCGCCGGCCCGCACGGCGGACTCGCGGTAGCGCGCCTCCCCCGTCACCAGGTGCAGCTGCACGAGGAAGCGGATGACGCTCGGGGTGTTCGAGCGCGAGTCCATCCGCACCGAGCCGTCGGCGTTGTAGGCGCGGTGGAAGCTGCCGTCGGCGTCCTGCACCTCGAGCAGCCAGTCGGCCGTCCGCCGGCAGAACTCGAGCCAGAGCGGCCGCTCGTCGCCGAGGCCGCGCAGGTGCAGGTAGGCGTCGAGGATCGCCTCGACACCGTCGGCGAGCATCCGCAGGTAGTGCGGGTACGGCTCGAAGCCGCCGAGGGCGGGGTTGAAGCACATCCGCGGCGGGCCGGACTCGGGCAGGGCCGTCCGCGCCCAGAAGTCGACGATGCCGATCCCCTGCTCGAACGCCTCGGGCACGCCCTCGCGGTCGCCGTAGCGCAGCAGCTGGTAGCCGATGCCGGGCTGCTGCCCGACGAAGCCGAACTGGAACGAGACGCTCGAGACGTCGAGGTCCGGCAGCTGGCAGGCGAACGGCAGGCCCCAGGAGTCGCCGTAGCGGCGGGTGAGGCGCTGCAGGATCGCCATGCCGTGGTGGAAGTGCCGCTCGTTGTCGACCTCGAACAGGTCGTCGCGCAGGCGCGCGTAGGCGCTGCGCCAGGTGGCGCGCATCATCGTCGCGAAGTCGTCGTGGCGGCCGAGATCGACGGCCACGGCGTAGCGCTGGCGGAAGCCGACCTCGACCGGGTGGTTGACCCGCTGCAGGGACTTCGGTGCCGCGTCGTAGTCGAGCCCGGAGTAGGGGTTGTCGACCGGGCGCTCGCCGTCGGCGCCGGGGTAGACGTAGTCGATCGACAGGCCGGCCGGCTTCTCGTCGAGCGGCGTCCGCACGCCGAAGCCGTAGTAGAGGTAGTTCAGCGTGGTGCCCTGCGGGCGGCTCAGGCCGATCGAGCCGACGGTGCACTCCGGGTCGGTGAAGTTCTCCGAGCGCACCACGTCCAGGCGCGGCAGGGTCACGTCGGCCGCCCAGCGCGAGAGCGCCACGGTCTCACCGGTGGCGAGGCTCTGCGCGGCGAACAGCGGCAGCGCGTAGTGCGTCTCGGTGCGCCAGAAGTACTCGCTGCCGGGGTCGCGGCCCATCGCGTCGGCCGGGCCGAAGGCGTTGTCGCGGTACCAGGCGCCGGGCGCGAAGCACTCGTAGTCGCGGAGGTCGTCGGATCCGGTCAGCCCGAGCGAGATCGCCGTCGAGAAGCCGAGGTCGCCGCCGGCCGCGAGCACCTCGACCTCGCGGTGCACGGAGAAGCCCGCGCCCGCGACGCGCCAGACGTCGGTGACGGCGAAGGACGAGCCCGAGCGCACGGTGATCGTGCCGGTGGCGGTGAGCGCTCCGCCTGCGATCGAGACGTCGTCGTAGGGCGCGCCGGAGTACTCGCTGATCGCGGTGACGGTCTTGACGGTGACGCGCAGCGGGCGGTCGTTGGCGTAGAGGACGCGCTCGCCCGAGAGCACCTCGAGGCCGCCCGCGCGGGCGCGCAGGGTGTAGTCGCCGGAGCGGAGTTCCACGGTGGATCCTTCCTCGAGGGTCATGTCAGTGCTTCTCGTCGTGCGTGCGGAGGTCGGCCGCGGGGCTGGTCGACTCCGCCGGCCCCGGCTCGTCCTCGAGCCGCCGCGCGCCCGGATCGAAGCGCCGCGACCCCGGCCGGAACAGCAGCGCCACTCCGCCCTCGACGAGCGCCGCGACGAGCAGGAGGATCGCGAACGGGATCAGCGAGATCTCGGCCCACGCGCCCATCACCGGCATCACCAGGCCTGCCGCGGTGAAGCTGACCGTGCCGAGGATCGCGGTGACGCTGCCCGCCTCGCTCGACGGGCCCTGGAGCGAGAGGTACTGCACCGGCGCGAAGCCGAGCGAGCGCCCCGCGAGCGCGAAGGTCAGCGCGCCGACGACGACGAGCAGCGGCTGCGTCCCGGCGAGGGCGAGCACCGCGACCACGACGGCGCCGAGGCCCGTGACGATCGCGGACGCGAACATCGCGAAGCGGGGCCCGAACCGCGGCACGATCACCCGGCCGGTCGTCTGCCCGACCGCGATCGTCACGAGCGAGGTGACCAGGAACAGCAGCCCGTAGAGGTCCGGCCCCACCGCGTAGACGTTGGTGTAGAGGAACGGCGCGGTGGCCAGGTAGGCGAAGCCGACCGACCAGCCCGCGGCGGAGGCGGCGGCGAGCGCCAGCACCCGTGGCCGCCTCAGCATCCCGAAGGAGTTCCGCAGCGACGGGCCGAGCCCGCCCTGGTGCCGCCGCTCGCGGGGCAGCGTCTCGGGCAGCACCAGCAGCGCGATGACGGTCGCGAGAGCCCCCCAGGCGGCGACCGCGAGGAAGGAGCCGCGCCAGTCGATCACCTTGGTCAGCTGCGCGCCGACGGAGGGCACCAGGATCGGGAAGACCGAGACGATGACGGCGAGGTTCGCGAGCATCGTCACGAGCCGCTTGCCGCTGTAGAGGTCGCGGACGATCGCGGTGACGACCACCCCGGCCGCGGTGCAGGCGGCGCCCTGGACGAAGCGGGCCGGGAGCAGCACCGCCGTGTCCGAGGTCATCGCCGCGACGAGGCTCGCCGCGATGTGCAGCGCCGCCGAGACGCCGAGCGGCCACTTGCGGCCGACCGCGTCGCTGAGCGGACCGGAGATCAGCTGGCCGGCCGCGAAGCCGAAGGTCGCGCCGGTGACGACCAGCTGGGCGGTCGCGACCGAGACGCCGAGGTCGTCCTGCAGCGTCGGCAGGAAGGGCAGCACCAGGTCGATGGTGAGCGGCCCGAAGCCGACCAGCATCGCGAAGATCGGCAGCAGCAGCCGGCCGCGGGGCATCACCCGGGTGGCGGAAGCGGTGGAGGCGGTCATGAGCGCGGAGCGCAGGTCACGGAGAGGGTCCTGTTCATCGGCTCCCGGTCGAGACCGGGAAGTAGAGCGAGAAGGGTTCGTCGACGACCTCGTGCAGAGGCCGGAAGCGGATCGCGGCGGGCTGGCCGAGGGTGCGGTAGCCGCGCAGCCACTGGGTCCACTGCCGCTCGTTGTCCGGGGCGAGCAGGGCGGGGGCGTCCTCGACGCGGCCGAGCAGGCTCACCTCGCGGTCGACGAGGCCGGCCAGCACGACCGGCCCCTCGACGAACGCGACGGTGCCGGGCTCGTCCGGGATCGGCACGGCGCGGATCTCGGTGCCGAAGGCGAGGTCGACGCTCGTGCGGCCCCCGGGGTGCGTCAGCAGCAGCACCCCGTCGAGGCGCTCGACCCGAGTGGTGTCGCCCGCGACACCGGGCTCGCCGACGGTCCACTCCGGCACCCGGATCCGCACCTGCAGCGCGACCCCCTCCGCTGACTCCACCTCGATGCGGATCCGCGAGGCGGAGGGCCGGTGCGCGTCGCCCGCGGCCCCCGCGTTCGCGTCCGGCCCCACGTAGCCGGCGTTGTCGAGCACCTCGACCCGCACGGACGCCTCGCCCGCGGCGGTCGCCACGCGGACGCTCGCGTCGACGTGCTGCGCGATCGTCAGCTCGGCGTCGCCGCCTCGGTAGAAGACGAGACCGGAGTGGCGGGTGTGCGCCTGCACCAGCGTGCCGTGGCAGCACCAGAAGTCCTCGGTCGGGCTGCCCCAGTCCTTGCGGGCGCCGCCCTCGAGCGGGAGGAAGTAGGCGACCATCCCGGTCCTCGGGTTCTGCTGGGCGAGCAGGCCGTTCCAGAGGTTGCGCTCGATGTAGTCGGCGTAGGCGAGGTCGCCGGTCCAGCGCAGCAGCACGTCGGCCAGCCGGATCATGTTGTAGACCGTGCAGTGCTCCTGCGTCTTCTCGCCGCGGCGGGCGGCGAACTCGAACGGCGGCGTCCAGATCTCGCCGGAGGTCTGACCGCCGGTGCAGAAGGTGCCGCGGAGGACGACCGCCTGCTCCCAGTAGGCCTCGACGATCCGCCGCCAGCGCTCGTCCCCGGTGACCTCGTAGGCGCGGGCGGCGCCGAGCACCTCGGGGATCGTGGTGTTGGCGTGCATGTTGGTGAGCACGTCACGGCCCTCGAGCAGACCCTCGAAGAGCGAGCGGCGGTCGTAGCGCTCGAGCAGCTCGGCGTAGACGGGGGCGCCGGTGATCGCGAGGAGGTCGGCCCAGACCTCGAGCATGCCGCCGGTCTCGACCTCGAGGATCTCCTGGAACGCGTCGTCGTCGAAGCCGCGGACCCACTCCAGCAGCGGGGTCGTCGCCGCCCGCGCCATCCGGAGCGCCCGCTCGTCGCCGAGGTCGAGGTGCAGGTCGACCAGGCCCATCAGCAGCTTGTGCATCGCGTACTGCGGCGCCCAGATCGGGCGGCCGGTCGCCAGGCGGTCGAGGTAGCCGCGCGGGATCGCCCAGATCCAGCCGCCGCCGTTCTCCTCCTGGCAGCGCTCGAGGCCGTCGAGCACGGAGTCGATCCGGACGCGGAGCAGCGGGTCGCCGGTGACCGCGACCTCGCGCGCCGCGGCCGAGAGCCAGTGGCCGAGGAAGTGGCCGCGCAGCTGCGAGCCGGGCGTCTCCCAGCCCCAGTGCCGGTCGAGACCGCGGGCCTCGCGCGACTCCTGGGACGGGTGCAGGTGCCAGCCCTGGTCGCCGATCCCGGCCTCGATGCGGAAGTTCTGCAGCAGCCCCTCGTCGGTCAGCGAGAGCAGGTAGTCGCGGTTGAGCCGCCGCCGGGCGTCGAGCACCCCGCGCTCCAGGCGGGACTCGTGCGGGGCCGGGTGGGTCAGCGGCATGGATGCTCCTCGGCGGTGAGTGATCGGGGTGGGTGGATCGAAGCGGGGTGGATCTGCAGTGAGCGGGACGACGACGGGATCGCCGGCGGTCGAGATCGATCTCTCACTGTACTCAGACCAGGATCGACGGTAGGAATGTCATCATGCAATCCCCGAGAGTGATCCATCTCGTCGCCGATGACGTGTCCGCCCTCCTCACTCAGTCGGGAGGTGACCTGCCCGTCCTGCTGCACTGGGGTCCGCGGATCGAGGCGAGCGACGACGACCTCGCCGGTTTCGCAAGAACCCCCGAGAGGACGGGGATGGACGGCGGTTCCGACGTGCCCTACGAGCCCGGGATCCTCCCCGAGCACACCTTCGGCTGGGCCGGCCTGCCCGGCCTCCGGGTGCACCGCGAGGGCGCCGGCTGGGCGCCGCGACTCACCGTGGACGCCGTCTCGGTGGCCGGCGAGGCCCTCGCGGAGGGCGCCGTCGTGCAGCCCGGCAGCGCCGCCGTGACGGTCGAGGCGCACGACGCGCAGGCCGGAATCGGGGTCGTGCTGGAGATCGTTCTCTCGCCCGCGGGACTGCTTCGGACGCGCGTGTCCGTCCGCAACGACGGCACCGGGCACCTCGAGGTGATCGGCGTCGACCCCGCCCTGCGGATCCCGACCGAGGCCCGCGAGATCCTGGACTTCTCCGGCCGCTGGGGCACCGAGAAGATCCCGCAGCGCCACCCCGTCGTCACCGGCAGCCACTCGCGCTCCTCGCGGCGCGGCCGCACGGGCCTGGACGCGACGACGGTCGTCGCGATCGGCACCCCCGGCTTCGACGCGGCCGACGGCAAGGTCTGGCTCTGCCACGTCGGCATCGGCGGCAACCACGAGCACGCCGTCGAGCGCGGCGACGGCTGGCTCGCCTTCCGCGGCGGCGAGCTGCTCCTGCCCGGCGAGGTGCGCCTCGCGAGCGGCGAGAGCTACTCCTCCCCCTGGATCTCCGGCAGCTTCGGTGTCGGCCTCGACGCCGCCGCCGCCCGCTTCCACGCCTACCTCCGCGGAGTCTCACGCTCCTTCCGACGCCCGCGCCCGGTCACCCTCAACGTCTGGGAGGCGGTCTACTTCGAGCAGGACTTCGCGACCCTCGCCGAGCTGGCCGACCGCGCCGCCGCCCTGGGGGTCGAGCGCTACGTGCTCGACGACGGCTGGTTCCTCGGCCGCAGCGACGACCGCGCGGGCCTCGGCGACTGGACGCCCGACCCCGTCTCCTGGCCGGACGGCCTCCTCCCGCTGGCCGAGCACGTCCGCAGCCGGGGCATGGAGTTCGGCCTCTGGGTCGAGCCCGAGATGATCAACGAGGACTCCGACCTCGCCCGCGCGCACCCCGACTGGATCCTGCGCGCTCGCGAGGAGCTGCCGCCCCGCTTCCGCTTCCAGCAGGTGCTCGACCTGACGAACCCGGACGCGTTCGCGCACCTCCTCGGCGTGCTCGACGGGCTGGTCGCCGACCTCGGCGTCGCGTACCTGAAGTGGGACCACAACCGCGATCTGATCGACGCCGGCCACCCCGCCACCGGCACCGCCGCTGTGCACGAGCAGACGCTCGCGCTCTACCGGCTGATCGACGAGCTGCGCGAGCGGCACCCCGAGCTCGAGATCGAGAGCTGCGCCTCCGGCGGCGGCCGCGTCGACCTCGGGATCCTCGAGCGCACCGACCGCGTGCACACCTCCGACAACCAGGACCCGCTGGACCGCTCGCGGATGCTGCGCTGGACCGGGCTGCTCGTGCCGCCGGAGATGCTCGGCTCGCACGTCGCCTCGCCGGTCAACTCCGTCACCGGGCGCACCAGCGATCTGCACACCCGCTGCGCGATCGCCTTCCTCGGCCACTTCGGCATCGAGTGGGACCTCCGCGAGCTGGACGCCGAGGAGGAGCCGGTGCTGGCCGGCTGGATCGCGGCGTACCGCGAGCACCGCGGGCTCATCGCGACGGGCCGGGTCGTCGGCAGTGGCGACTCCGATCCCGACGCGCCGTCGCTGCGCGGTGTCGTCGCGATCGACGGCTCCGAGGCGCTCTACACGCTGGTCACGCCGGCGCTGACGGCGGACTCGCGCCGCCGCGTCCGCCTCCCGGGCCTGGACCCGCGGGCCCGCTACCGCGTCGAGGCCGCGCGCCCCGGCTCGCTCGGCCCGCCCTGGCAGAGCCCGCGCTGGCTGGAGGCGACCGTGCCGCTCGACTCCGACGCCCCGGCCCCCGCCTACTCGGGGAGCCTGCTGGGCGAGGCGGGCCTGGACCTGCCGACCTTCCACGCCGACCGCGCGATCGTCCTGCGGCTCGTCCGCGTCGACGCGTGAGCGGCGCCGCGTGAGCGCCGACGCGTGAGCGCCGCCGCCCCGACCGCTGCCGACTCGCCCACCACCACCCTGGAGCACCCCGTGAACACCACCGTCACCGTCGACCTCGACCGGCCCGGCGCCACCATCAGCAAGCACGTCTACGGCCACTTCGCCGAGCACCTCGGCCGCTGCATCTACGACGGCTTCTGGGTCGGCGAGGACTCGCCCGTCCCGAACGCCGGCGGGATCCGCCTGGACGTCGTCGAGGCCCTGCGCGCCCTCGACATCCCCAACCTCCGCTGGCCGGGCGGCTGCTTCGCCGACCGCTACCACTGGACCAACGGGATCGGCCCGCGCGAGGAGCGCCCCGGCCTGATCAACACCCAGTGGGGCGGGGTCGCCGAGGACAACTCCTTCGGCACCCACGAGTTCATGGCGCTCTGCGAGCTGCTCGGCGCCGACGCCTACATCTCCGGCAACATCGGCTCCGGCACCGTGCAGGAGATGGCCGACTGGGTCGAGTACCTCACCGGCTCCGGGAAGTCGCCGATGGCGGACCTGCGCCGCTCGCACGGCCGCGAGGAGCCGTGGACCGTCCGCTACTGGGGCCTCGGCAACGAGACCTGGGGCTGCGGCGGCAACATGCGCGCCGGCGCCTACGCCGACCTCGCCCGCCAGTTCGGCACCTTCGTGCAGAGCGGCAACGACGTGCCGCTGCACCGCATCGCGGCCGGCGCCGACGGCGCGGACACGCACTGGACGCAGACGCTGATGGAGGTGATCCCCGAGATCGAGGGGCACCCCTTCTCCTCCGTGCCGTGGGAGTCGGTCTCGGTGCACTACTACACGATCGGCGGCAGCTGGCACGCGAAGGGCAGCGCGACCGACTTCGACGCGGACACCTACTGGAGCACGATCGTCGCCGCGCAGGGCATCGAGGAGCTGCTGCGCTCGCACGCCGCCGTGATGGACGTGCACGACCCCGAGAAGAAGTACGGGATGGTGCTCGACGAGTGGGGCACCTGGTGGGACGTGGAGCCGGGCACGCACCCGGGCTTCCTCTTCCAGCAGAACACCATCCGCGACGCGATGGTCGCGGGAATCCACTTCGACGTCTTCCACGCCTTCGCCGACCGGCTATCGATGGCGAACATCGCGCAGACCGTCAACGTGCTGCAGGCGATGCTGCTCACCGACCCCGACGGCGGCGAGATGGTGCGCACGCCCACCTATCACGTGTTCGAGATGAACAAGGGGCACCAGGACGCGACGGTACTGCCGACCACGGTCGCCGGGCCGACCCACGCGGTCGACGGGCGCGAGATCGCGCTCGCCTCCGCGTCCGCCTCGGTGAAGGACGGGCGCGTGCTGGTCTCGATGACCAACGTCGACCTGGACGAGCCGCTGGAGATCGAGCTGTCCTTCCGCGGCGGTTCCGTGACCGGAGCGACGGGGCGGCTCCTCACCGCCGACTCGCCCCAGGCGCACAATCGGCCGGGCGACGCCGACGCGGTCAGCCCGGTCGCGCTCGAGGGGCTGGAGACCACGGCGACGGGGCTGCGGGTGACGCTGCCGCCGCACTCCTTCGCGACGGTGTCGCTGGAGCTCGTCGGGGACGCGGCGGGCGCGCTCGTGGCAGGGTCGGAGGCATGATCGCGACGCGCACCGAGGCCGCCCGCCGCCCGCCGATGGGCTGGAACAGCTGGGACTGCTTCGGCTCCTCCGTCACCGAGGACGAGGTGCTGGCCAACGCCGAGTACCTCGCCGAGCACCTGCTCCCGCACGGCTGGGACACGGTCGTCGTCGACATCCAGTGGTACGAGCCGGACCCCGGCACGAGCGACTACCAGGCGGTGTCGGAGCCGGTCCTGGACGACTGGGGACGGCCGCAGCCCGCGGTGGGGCGCTTCCCCTCCGCGGCGACCGGAGGCTTCACCGCGCTGGCCGCGCGCGTGCACGCCCTCGGGCTGCGCTTCGGCGTGCACCTGATGCGCGGCGTGCCCCGCCGGGCCGCCGAGCTCGGGCTGCCGATCCTCGGCTCCGACGCGACCTGCGCCGACATCGCCGACCGCGGGAACGTCTGCCCGTGGAACCCGGACGACTACGGCGTCGACATGACCGTGCCGGGCGCGCAGCAGTACTACGACTCGGTGATGGCGCAGCTGGCGTCGTGGGGCGTCGACTTCGTCAAGCTCGACGACGTGCTCTACCCGCCGATCCAGGCCGACGAGATCGCCGCGCTCTCCCGCGCGATCGACGCGACCGGCCGGCCGATGGTGCTGAGCCTCTCGCCGGGCAAGCAGCTCTCGCTGGAGAACCTGGACCTGCTCCGCGACACCGCGCAGATGTGGCGGATCTCGGACGACTTCTGGGACGACTGGGGGCACCTGCAGGAGCAGTTCCAGCGCGCCGCGCGCTGGGCGCCGCACCAGCGGCCGGGCGCGTGGGCCGACGCCGACATGCTGCCGCTGGGCCGGATCGGCGTGCGGGCGCACGTGGGCGAGGACCGCCTCTCGCGGTTCACCCCCGCCGAGCAGCGCACGCTCGTGACGCTCTGGTGCCTGCTGCGGTCGCCGCTGATGATGGGCGGGCACCTGCCGGACACCCCGCCCGAGACGCTCGCGCTGCTGACGAACGACGACGTCCTGGCCCTGCTGTCCAGCGAGGGCAGCCGCGAGATCGTCCGCGACGGCGGCCTCGTCGTCTGGAGCGCCTGGCAGGGCGACGTCCAGTGGCGCGGCGTCTTCTGGCTCGGCGACTCCCCGCGCGAGTACTCCGCGCACCTCGCCGACCTCGGCTGCACCGGCGCCCCCGTCGACGCCTGGACGGGCGACCCCCTCCCCGTCGCCGACGGCGCGGTCGCCCTCACCCTGGAGCCCCACGGCGCCCACCTGCTCCGCTTCGCCTGACCCGCCGGCCCGCCCCGCCCCCGCCCACTCCTCGTTCTCGGGAGAAGGGGGGGGCGCGGCGCTGCCCATGCTGATCGAGTAGCGCCCGCAGGGCGCGTATCGAGATCCACCACCGCCGAGTCGCCGGGTCTCGATACGCCGCTGCGCGGCTACTCGACCAGCAAAACGGGAGCCGCTCCGCGGCTGTACCGGAAAGTCCTCGTACAACCACAGTGTGAGGATTTCCACACAAAGGAGGACTGTGCATTTTTCCTCACAGGAGCGTATTGTGAGGAAATACCCACAGCTGAGGTGCGACACGAGTCGCACTCGAGACCTCAGGAGGAGCCGTGCCGACCATCAAGGCTCGCAAGGCGAGCGATCTCGCCTCGATCGTCCGCGCTGTACGCGAGGAGTCCGGCCTGAGTCAGACCGAGCTCGCGGAACGGATCGGCCTGTCGCGTGAATACGTCGTGAACCTGGAGACCGGGCAGCCGACGCTCTACGCGCGAAGACTGTTCCGCATCATGCATGAGCTCGGTATCACCGTCTCCCTCGAGTATCAGGACTCGGCTCGTGATGACGACGGCGTCACCGCTTCGAACAAGCGCACGTGATCTTGGCGAGGATCGACGTCGGGCGACTTCGAACACGTGGGTCTCGATACGCCGCTCCGCGGCTACTCGACCAGCGTGCTGCCGCGAATGCGCAGAAGTTGCGGTAGTCGGGCGCGACTACCGCAACTTCTGAGTTCTGGGGGCGGGTCAGGACTCCGTGTCGGTGAGGGCGTCGAGGCGGGCGACGTCGTCGGCGGAGAGGGGGAAGTCGACCTGGGCGTTCTCGCGGATGCGCGCGGGGGTGGTCGACTTCGGCAGGGGCAGGACGTCCTTCTCGAGCAGGTAGCGGATGCAGAGCTGCGCGACGGAGACGCCGTTCGCCTTCGCAATGTCGGCGAGGTCCGAGTTCTCGAGCAGGCCGCCGGTCGCCAGCGGCGAGTAGCCCTCGACGAGGATGCCGTTGGTGCGGCAGTAGTCGGTCGTCTCGTCCTGGGTGTTGCCGACGAACCAGCGGATCTGGTTGGCGTGCGGCTTCACGTCGGTCGCCGCGATCAGCGACTCCAGGTCGTCGACGGAGAAGTTGGAGACGCCGATGGCGCGGGCGCGGCCGGAGTCGTAGATCTCCTCCATCGCCTTCCAGGCCGCGATGTTGCCGTCGCGGTGGTCCGAGCCCATGTCCGACCACGGCCACGGGGCGTGGATCAGGTACAGGTCGACGTGCTCGAGCTCGAGCGCCGCCATCGTCGTCTCGAAGCTGTCCTTCGCGCCGGCGTGGTCCTTGACCTCGGCGGGCAGCTTCGTGGTGATGAAGACCTCGTCGCGCGGGATCCCGCTGTCGCGCAGCGCCCGGCCGACGCTCGCCTCGTTGCCGTAGCCGCGAGCGGTGTCGATGTGGCGGTAGCCGGCCTCGAGCGCCGTGGTCACCGCGTCGTAGGCGTCGGCCCCGTCCTCGATCTGCCAGGTGCCGAAGCCGATCTTCGGGATCTCGACGCCGTTGGACAGGGTGAAGGTGTCGGTCAGTGCAGGCATGTCTCTCCTCGAGAAGTCCGGCCCCGCGCGCGTCCTCGCGCCGGGGGTGCTGCTGTTCACGGTAGGCGCGCGGGCCGGCGGGCGCAGGCCCCTTGCGCCCCGCGTCCGGGCCGCCCGCCCGCGTTCCATGCTGATCGAGTAGCGCCCGCAGGGCGCGTATCGAGATCCGCCGTCACCGGGAGGGTGGGTCTCGATACGCCCCGACGGGGCCACTCGACCAGCATGAAAGAGGCGGCCGCCGCTCAGCGGCTGCTCGGCCAGCGGGCGGCGGGTCAGCCTCGGGTCACCGACCACGGGGTGCGGAGGGCGCGCTCGGCGAGCACGCGGCGCGCGCCCGTCAGGGTGACGTCGGCGGTCTGCGCGGCGTCGGAGGCCGACGGGCCGGCGATCAGGCGCAGCGGGCCCGGGTCCACACTGAGCGCGCCGTCCTCGCCGGTCGCCGCGAGCCGCGCCGCCTCGACGTGGAAGTGCACGGTCAGCGACTCCCCCGCGGCGATCGGCACGCGCGCGTAGCCGAGCAGCTGCGCGGCCGGCCGCACGACGGGCGAGGTCGGGTAGGCGGCGTACAGCTGCACGACCTCGACGGTGTCCTCGCCGCTGTTGCGGAGGGTGACCGCGGCGTCGAGCGCCCCGTCCACCGCCAGCACGGCCGGTGCGGACAGCGCCTCGTACGCGATGGCGCCCCGCGTGAGCCCGAAGCCGAACGGGTGCAGCGGCGTGTTGTCGAGCGCGGTGATCCCCGGGTTCGAGAGCCCGAGCGACGGCTGCAGGTACGTCGTCGACGCCGAGGGGAGCCGCGGGATCTGCACGGGCAGGCGCCCGGTGGGCGAGACCCGTCCCGAGAGCACCCCGGCGACCGCGGCCGCCCCGTCCGCTCCGGGGAAGAACGCCTGCACGACTCCGCGCGCCGAGCCGTACGCGCCGAGCGCGTAGGGCCGGCCCGAGAGCACGACCAGCACGGTCGGCACGCCGGTCGCGAGGACCGCCGAGACCAGCTCGTCCTGGGCGCCCGGCAGCCGCAGGTCGGCCGCGTCGCAGCCCTCGCCCGAGGTCCCGTCGCCGAACAGCCCGGCCACGTCGCCGACGACGACCACGGCTGCGTCGCTCGAGCGCGCCACGGCGACGGCCTCGGCGATCGCGGAGGTGTCCGCGGAGGTGATCGATCCGCCGGCCGCGAAGCGCACCCGCTCCTCGCCGATCTCCGCGCGCAGGGCGGTGAGCACGGTCGGGATCTCGATCCCGAGGTCGTGCCCCGGGTGCTTGGAGAGCACGTGGTTCGGGAAGGCGTAGCAGCCCACCAGGCTGCGGAACTGGTCCGCCGCCGGGCCGACCACCGCGACCGTGCCCGAGGCGAGCAGCCCGCGGACGTCGTCGTCGCGCAGCAGCACGACCGATTCCTCCGCGATCCGGAGCGAGATCGCCCGGTTGCGCGCGCTGTCGAGGTCCACCGACTCGGCCCCCTCGGGCACGAGCGGCCCGCCGTCGAGCAGCCCGGCCTCGAACTTGTGCCGCAGGTGGCGCTCGACCGAGCGGTCGAGGTCGCGCTCGTCGACGACGCGCTCGCGGATCAGCCGCGGCAGCTCGCCGTACGCCGCGGTCTGCGGCAGCTCCACGTCGACGCCGGCGCGGATCGCCAGCCGCCCCGCGTCGGCGGTGTCGACCGCGACGTGGTGCATCGTCTGGAGGAACGGCACGGCCCAGTAGTCGGCCACGACCGTCCCCTCGAAGCCCCACTTCTCCCGCAGGATCGTGGTCAGCAGGTGCCGGCTCGCACTGCTGGGCACGCCGTCGATGTCGGTGTACGAGGTCATCACGCTGCGCGCGCCGCCGTGCCGCAGCGCAGCCTCGAACGGCGGCAGCACGGTGTCCGCGATCTCGCGCGGCCCCATGCTCACCGGAGCGTGGTTGCGGGCGCCGCGGGAGGCCGCGTAGCCGGCGAAGTGCTTGAGCGTCGCGATGATCCCCGCCGACTCGAGCCCGGCGACGTACGCCGTGCCGAGCTGCGAGACCAGGTACGGGTCCTCGCCGAGGGTCTCCTCGACGCGGCCCCAGCGGTAGTCCTTCACGACGTCGACCACCGGCGCGAGCCCCTGGTGGATGCCGAGGGCGCGCATGTCGGAGCCGATCGCCTCCGCCATCTCGCCGACGAGTTCCTCGTCGAAGGTGGCCGCCCAGGCGAGCGGCGTGGGGAACGCGGTCGCGCCGTACGCCGCGAGCCCGGTCAGGCACTCCTCGTGCGCGATCGCCGGGATGCCCAGGCGCTGCGAGCCGACGACCCGCTCCTGCAGCTCGCGGAGCCGGCGCACGCCCTCCGGCACCGAGACGGGCTCGGTGCCGAAGACGCGGGTGAGCTGGCCGAGGCCGCCGGCGAACGGGTCGGCCGCGGTCTCGGGGCCGCCCTCGAGCTTCGGGGCGAAGTCGTCGGCGGAGTCGGTGAGCCAGACGGAGCCGAGCTGGGCCGCCTTCTCCTCGAGCGTGAGCTCAGCGGTGAGGAGGCGGGCCCGCTCGCTCGCGGAGAGGGAGCGGTCCCGCCAGTCGCGACCACCGCTCCGATCCCCGGTCTCGTCGGTGCGGTCGGAGGGGACGAGAGTGGTGGAGGCGTCGTGCATCAGCCCTTGAACGCTCCGTCCATGATCCCGGACACCATGCGGCGACCGACGAAGAAGAACGCGATCAGCAGCGGCAGCGTGGCCATGAACGACCCGCCCATCGCCAGCGCGACGTCGATCGACCGGTTGGCCTGCAGCTGCTTCAGCGCGATCTGCACCGTGAACAGCTCCGGCGACTTCAGCACGATGAACGGCCACATGAAGTCGTTCCAGACCGCGGTGAACGTGATCAGCCCGAGCACGAACGCCGCCGGGCGGACCACCGGGAAGGCGATGCGCCAGAACAGCTGCCAGGAGTTGGCGCCGTCGATGCGGGCCGCCTGGATCAGCTCGTCGCTGACCGTCGTGGACATGTGCTGGCGCATCCAGAAGATGCCGAAGGCGCTGGCCAGACCCGGGACGATGATCGCCTGGAGGGTGTCGACCCAGTCGAGGGCCGAGACGATCAGGTACTGCGGGATGATGCTCAGCTGCGCCGGCACCGTCATGGTCAGCAGCACGATCAGGAACAGCACGTTGCGGCCCGGGAACTGCAGCTTCGCGAAGGCGAAGCCGGCCATCGCGCAAAGGATCGCGGAGAGGACCGCGATGCTCAGCGAGACGATCAGCGAGTTGAACAGCGACGCGATGAACGGGACGGTGTCGAACACCTTCTCCGCGATGGCGAAGAAGTTCGTGCCCGGGTACAGGCGCGGCGGGATCGACGTGACGGCGGTCGCTCCGACCGACGCGATGACGAACATGTAGTAGAGGGGGAACACCGAGACGAGCACGGCGACGACGAGGAAGACGTACGTCGGCCAGCCGACCCCGCCGCCCTTGCCGCGGCGCTTCGGGAGCACCTTCGGGGTGTCGCCGGTGGCGACGGCCCGGGCCTGCGGGAGGGCCTGATCGATCACATCGGACATCAGACGGCCGCCTTCCGGGTGCGGGTGGACAGGTAGAAGTTGATCAGCGAGACGACCACGACGATCACGAACAGCACGACGCCGATCGCGGAGCCGTAGCCGAACTTGAACTGGCCGAAGCCCTGCTCGTAGAGGAACAGCGCGAGCGTCTGGCACTGCCGGCCGGCGCCGCAGGTGAGGCCCGATTCGGGAGACACCAGGAGCGCCTCCGTGAAGATCTGCAGACCGCCGATGGTCGACATGATCACGGTGAAGACGATGATCGGGCGCAACGCCGGGATGGTGAGGTGGCGGAACTGCTGCCAGCTGGAGGCGCCGTCGACCGAGGCGGCTTCGAACATCTCGCGCGGGAGCGACTGGAGCCCCGCCAGGTAGAGGAGCGTGTTGTAGCCGAACCAGCGCCAGAAGACCATCGTCGAGATGACGATCCAGGAGCCGTAGTTGGTGGCCAGGAAGTTGATCGAGGGCAGTCCGAAGATGCCGAGGAACCAGTTGATCAGGCCGAAGTTCTTGTCGAAGATCTGCGCGAAGACGATCGCGGTCGCCGCGACGGAGGTGATGTAGGGCACCAGCAGCGCCATGCGCCAGAAGTTCGCCCAGCGCAATCGCGCGTGGTTGAGCAGGTGCGCCAGGAAGAGCGCGAAGAGCAGCTGCGGCACCGTCGAGATGATGAAGATGCCGAAGGTGTTGACCAGGGCGTTCCAGAACCGGCTGTCGGCGAAGAGCTGCTGGAAGTTCGCGAGGCCGACGAAGGTCTGCTCGCCGATCGGGTTCCAGTCGAACAGCGAGACGTAGAACGTGAAGAGCAGCGGGAAGAGCCCGAACACGATGAAGATGAGGAAGAAGGGCGCGACGTACGCGTAGGGGGCGATCCGCTCCGAGAGGGAGTTGCGGATCTTCGCGGCCTTCTGGACCGGGACGCTGGGCTGCTTGCGCTGCCTGGGGGGACGTATGGCTGTCGCCGTTGACACGTGGGTTACCTCCGTCGAAGGGGCGGCCCGGCGCGCGAGGCGCCGGGCCGCTCGGGTGGGTGGGGCGATCAGCCGCCGATGGCCTGCTTGGCCGTGTCGAGGGCCGTCGTCCACGCCTTGTCGGAGGTGACGTTGCCCGCCTCCAGCTCGACGAGGGTGTTCAGCAGGGCGCCGTTGATCGGCGTCGTGTCGGGACCGTTGTAGAAGGAGGGGAACTGCTCGACCGAGGTGGCCATGACCTCGCCGATCTTCGAGTCGCCGAAGAACGGGTCGGTGTAGTTGCGGACCTCGTCGCTCGCGACCGCCTCGGTGGCTGCGGGCAGGGTGCCCGAGGCCGCGAAGTGGTCGGTCTGGCCCTCGGCGGACATCATGGTCTCGATGTACTGCCAGGCGGCCTCGGGGTGCTCGGCGCGGGCCGGGATGGCGATGACGCTGCCGCCCCAGTTGCCGCCGACGCCGGGGACGCTCGTGACGCGCCAGTTCCCGGCGGTGTCGGGGGCGTCGGTCTTGATGCCGGCGAGGATCCACGACGGCGCGATGGTCACGGCGAAGGCGCCGTTGGCGCGGCCGGGGGCCCAGCCCGAGGACCAGGCGGCGATGCCGGCGCTGATGCCGGCGTCCTTGGCGTCCACGGCGACCTGGAACGCGTCCTTCACCTGCGGGTTGGTGTCGTAGACGAGCTCGCCGTCGGGCGAGTAGTACTTCTCGGAGACCTGGTTGACGGTCGAGAAGAAGACGCTGGTCTCGATGTTGTCGACGAACGGCTTGCCGGTCGCCTCGGTGTACTTCTCGCCCATGGCGATGAAGGACGGCCAGTCCTTCCACATCGCGGCGACCTCGGCCGGGTCGGTCGGCAGACCGGCGGCCTCGAAGAGGTCGGCGCGGTAGGCGAAGCCGAGTCCGCCGACGTCGGTGGGCACGCCCACGACGGAGCCGTCGTCGGCGGTCGCCGCCGAGGCGGCCCACGGGAGGTAGGCGGAGGCCACGTCGTCGCCGCCGAGGGTGCGCAGGTCGAGGAAGTTCGAGCTGTTGGCGACGAACTGGGGCAGGTCGTCGTTCTGGATCATGACCAGGTCGGGCACCTTGCCGCCGGCCAGCGCCGCGGTGAGGGCGGTCGCGGTCTCGGTGGTGCTGCCGACCTCGGAGAGCTTGATCTTCGCGTCGGGCATCTTCGCGAGGTACTCGTCGACGCTGTCCTTGGCGTTGATGCCGGTGAAGGACCAGAAGGTCGCCTCGGCGTTCGGGTCGTCGGACGCGCCGCCACCGCTTCCGGACGAGCATCCGGTGAGGGCGAGGGCCACGGCGGCGGCTGCTGCGGCCACGGCCGTCAGTCTTCTTTTCACGATTGTTCCTCTTCGTCGGGGATTCGCGGGGGGTCTCGCTGGAGGAGACCGGGAGCAAGAGAACGATCTCTTGGACGCCAAGGTAGCTGGCCTTTCCCCCTCGTGCAAGCGCGATCACGGAGTCGTTACCGCAGCGTGAGATATCGATCTCCCCTAGTATCTGTAAGAAGTTTCGCAAATCGGACCGCTACGGCCCCGGGGGAGGCGTCCCCGTGGGACTCTGGAGATCGAGCATCCGGCGCCCCGGCCGGCTCCCCTCCTCGTTCAGAAGGATGCAGCCATGACCCGACCCACGCTCGTGGACGTCGCACGGGCCGCGGGCGTGTCCCGCGCCACCGCCGCCCGGGTTCTCGCGGGCGGCACGAACGTCGACGTCCGCATGTCGGCCGCCGTCGAGCACGCCGCGAAGCAGCTCGGCTACGAGGCCAACAGCGCCGCGCGGATGCTGCGCGGCGGCCGCTCCGGCGCGATCGCGCTGATCGTCGCCTTCAACGAGCTCGACAGCCTCACCGGCACGTTCTTCACCTCGGTGCTCAAGGGCGCCGCGAAGGGGCTCTACGCCGCCGAGGTGCAGCCGGTGCTGCTGCCGGCGGACCACGACGACGGCGACCGCATCCCCAAGTTCCTCCGCTCGCGCGCGGTCGACGGGGCGATCGTGATCCTGCAGCACGAGATCACGCACCTCGCGCAGGCGCTCGCCGACTCCCCCGTGCCGATCGCCTGGGTCGGCCGGCCGCGCGTCGCGCTGGCCGAGGACGCCATCGTGATCGACTCCGACAACTACGGCGGCGGCCGGCTCGCCGCCCGCGCGCTCGCCGACTCCGGCCGGCGCCGGCTCGGCATCATCGCCGGCCCGCACGACATGGAGCCGGCCCGCGACCGCATCCGCGGCTGGCGCGACGAGCTGACCGAGCTGGGGCTGGATCACAGCCCGATCGTGCACGGCGAGTTCACCCTCGAGAGCGGCTCGGCCGCGATGGCGCGGCTGCTCCAGCGCCACCCCGACCTCGACGGCGTCTTCGCCTCCTCCGACCTGATGGCCAACGGCGCGATCCGCGTGCTGCAGGCCTCCGGCCGGCGGGTGCCCGCCGACATCTCGGTCGTGGGCTTCGACGACGTGGTCATCGCGACCACCTCGGACCCGACGCTGACCACGATCCGCCAGCCGCTCGAGGACATGGGGCGCGTCGCCGCGGAGACAGTGGTCGCCGTGGTGGCGGGCCGCGAGGTCGACCGGCAGCCGATCCTCGCGACGACGCTCGTGCAGCGGGAGTCGGCGTGATGCCGCCGCCGCATCGCGTGATCGTCAGCACCGACGCCGCGAACGAGGCCGACGACCAGTTCGCGATCGTGCAGGCGCTGCTGAGCGCGACACTCGACGTCCGGGCGCTCGTGGCGGCGCACTTCGGCCGGCCCGGGAGCCTGCGGGAGTCGCGCGCGGAGATCGATCGCGTGGTCGCCCTCGCGGGGGCCGACGTGCGGGTCGTCGACGGGGCGTCCGCGGCGCTGGTCGCCGGCAGCTCCGCGGAGTCCGTGGCGTCCGAGGGCTCGCGCGTGATCGTCGAGGAGGCGCTGCACGGCGAGGGCCGGCTGTGGATCGCCGTGCTCGGCCCGCTCACCGACGTCGCCGCGGCGCTGCTGGCGGAGCCGTCGATCGCCGAGCGCGACGTCGTCGTGGTCTGGGTGGGCGGCCCGCCCTACGAGGGCATCGCCGCGTACCACCCGGAGTTCAACCTGATCAACGACGTCGCCGCCGCGAACGCCGTGCTCGCCTCCGGAGTCGCCGTCTGGCAGATCCCGATGCCCGTCTACACGATGGTCGGCGTCGGCCACGCCGAGCTGCGCACGCGGCTGGGCGGCACGAGCCCGCTCGGCGACTACCTCGTCGACCAGCTGATCGCGTTCAACGCGACGATCCCCTACGGCCCGCTCGACTTCCGCTCCCTCGGCGACAGCCCAGCGATCGGCGCCGTGATGAACCCCGCCGGCGGCCGCTGGCGCTCCGTCCCCGCCCCGCGCTTCACCACCGCTGGCGACCTCCAGCCCGGCGTCGGCCCGCACCCGATCCGCGTCTGCGAGGCCTTCGACACCCGCTGGCTCCTCGAGGACCTCTTCGCGAAGCTCCTCGAGTTCGGCCGCGCGCGCCGCTGAGCCGTCCGCGAGGCGGTGAAGCGGCGGAGTCATGCTGATCGAGTAGCGCCCGCAGGGCGCGTATCGAGATCCCCCTCCTCGAGCACGGCTGTCTCCGATACACGGCCGCACGGAGGCGAGCCGACCGCGAGGCGGCTTCACCGGACGAAAGAAGTCCGGGTCGACCGATCTCCACGAGATGATCGCGTGATGTCACCGCGATTCGACCGAACGGGCAGGACCGAATTCTCCGATCGAGCGGACGAGAAGCGGGTGGTATTGCCTAGTCATGGACGATTCGCACCGGATGCCTCCCTCCCGCCTCGAGAAAAGCGAGACCCGGAGTCCCCCGTGTCACCGATTCCTTTTCCTCTCTGAGTGCGAGCGGCTCGCCCCCGCTCCGGCGGCCCGGCCCTGCTCGCCCTCTTCGCCCTGATCCTCGGCATCCTCGCGTTCCTCACCGGCCTGGTCCCCGGGCTCGGGCTGATCCTCGCGATCGCGGCCGTCGGGCTCGCAGTCTTCGCCCTCGTGCGCAAGCAGCCGAAGGGCATGGCCGTCACCGGCCTCGCTCTCGGCTCGATCGCCCTGCTGACCGGCATCGTCTCCACCGCCGTCTCCGCCGGTTCCTCCGATTCCGTCACCGCCGAGACGAGTGCCGTCGAGCCCGCCGAGCCAGCTCCCGCTGCCGCCGAGACGGAGGAGGCCCAGGCGGCCGAGGTCCCGGCCGAAGCCGCACCGGTGGAGGAGACTCCCGCCGAGGAAGAGGAGCCCGCCGAGGCAGCCGCCCCGGCCGCGGGGACCGCCGCGGCTCCGATGGCTCAGCCGTACACCGCCAAGGGTCTGTTCGGTGGCGACAAGTACAGCCTCACCGCGAGGATCGTCGACGCGAATGCCGGCGGACTGGTCGCTGAATGGAACATGTTCAATTCCGAGGCGCCCGCCGGATTCAAGTACGTCGTCGCCGAATTGACGATGACGGGGATCGATCCCGACGGAGTGGAGCCCTCTCTCGCCGGTTTCGACCTCTCCCTCGCGACTCCGGAGGGCAATCGATACGACAACGAGTACGTGACCCTCGGCGAGGGAATGTCTTCCATGAGCGACGGACCGACGCTCTATCCGGGCTCGACTTTCACGGGATACACCACCTACGTCGTCCCCGAGAGCGCGCAGAGCTTCCTTCTGTTCGACAACGGGAAGTACATCTCCTTCTAGAGATCATCGTCCTCGGCATCCAGCGGGTGCCGAGGACGTCCGCTGATCGGCGGGGGTCTCGGTCGCCGGACGGGACTCGTCGGCCGCGTGGCTCGGACTCCTCGAGCTCGTCGCCGGCGAGCACCCGTCGTCGTCCGTGCGGAACCGGTCGCCGGAGTGCCGCGTCACCTGCACCTGTCGATCGTCCTCGCGGCCACCTCGAGCTGGATCCCCGTGCGACCGCTCGAGGGCGAGGAGGCCGAGCGGCCCGCCCGACGGTACTGTCTAAGACTTTCTACCGCTGTCTAACGTTTTTCTTAGATTCGGGTAGATTCCCTCAGCCTCGCCCCGCCGCAGTCCGATCGCGCGGCCCGCGAGGCGTCCTCGAACCGTCCAGGCGGCACGATGCTCAGCAGCAGCGCAGGGGCAGCGCGCGGCGGAGCGGTCGATCGGCAGCGTCGTTGCTGATCGAGTAGCCCGCTCCGCGGGCGTGTCGAGATCCACCCAGCAGAGGACGCCGGGTCTCGATACGCGGCTGCGCCGCTACTCGACCAGCATGGACGGCCCGCCTCGCCCCACGGCAGCACGCCGGCCCCAGCATGCCGATCGACCACCCACAGTGCGGCCCCAGCATGCTGATCGACCAGCCGCAGGCCGACCGCGTCATGCTGATCGAGTAGCGCCCGCAGGGCGCGTATCGAGATCCCCCTCCTCGAGCACGGCTGCCACCGACCTCCGGCTGGTCGGCGAGCAGGTCGTCCCCGTCCTGTCCGGCTACGCGAACGGGTCGACGTCGCGCCAGGCGCGGCCGAGGCCCACCTCGCGGCGGAGGCGGAGGAGCGGGTCGCCCGCGGTGTAGACGCGGCCGCGCTTCTCGCCGCTCGTCGCGAGGAGACCCGCCTGCGCGAGCGTCGCCAGGTCCCGCGTGGCGGTCTGGGGACTGATCGATGCTCCCGCCTCCGCCAGGGAGGCGATGTACCGGCCGCGGCTGACGGTCGCACCGAAGAGCGCGTCGAACAGCGGATCCAGGGCCCGGTCGTCGATGCCCGCGGCCCGCAGCAGCTCGCTGAGGGCGGTCGAGGCGTCGCTGGCGGCGGTGATGCGCGCGGCGCGCTCCCGGGCCTGGTTGAGGTGGGCGGTGAGGACGAAGCGGATCCAGGGGCGCACGCTCTCGGGCGTCGCCGAGTCAGGATCCCAGGCGCCCCGGCCCACCTGCGCGAGGACGTCGTAGTAGGCCTGCGTGCGGCGGCCCAGGTACTCCTCGATCGAGAGGAAGACGGGCGAGACGTCGTCGTCCGCGGCGAGGACGAGGGACTGCAGCACGCGGGCCATGCGCCCGTTGCCGTCCTTGAAGGGGTGGACGAGCACGAAATTGAGATGCGCCATCGCCGCGTCGACGAGGTGGTCGCCGGTCACGACGATCGTGTCCGCCAGCTCCTCCATCAGGGCCGGGACGGCAGCGGCGGCGGCTCCCTCGTGGACGATGTCCCCCGTGGTCTCCTGCTGCACGAAGACGGGTCCGGTCCGGTAGCGACCTGGTCGCTTCGAGAGGTCGTAGGACGTCACCATGTAGTGCAGGCTGCGGATCAGGGTGGGGTCGACCACGACGGGGTCCTGCGCGAGCTGGAGCACGTAGGTCATCGCCAGCTGGTAGCCCGCGAGAGCGCGCTCCGTCTCCTCGTCGACGTCGACCGGCCTCTCGCCCTGCGCGATCGCCGCCACGTCGTCGACGCTGGCGTGGATGCCCTCGATGCTGTTCGACCCCTGCACGTTCCGCGCGAACGTCATCCGCCGCAGCGACGCCGTCCACCGGTTGCCCTGACGCACCTGGTACCTCAGCGAAGCGCTCAGCTCCAGAATCGCGGCGCGGACGTCGCTCTCCTCGCTGCTCAGGTCGGGGGCGACGTACATACGGCCCTCCCGAGTCGATGACTATTAATTAGCATCATAGCTCGGAAGGCATGCGGTCGCCGAGGGGGCGATGAGAACGACTCCTGGCTGATGGTTCTGCGCGGGAAGGGCCGGCTAGGCGCGGGCCGCCTTGACGTACGCGACGAGGGCGTTCGCGTGCCCGTGGCCGAGACCGTGCTCCGTCTTCAGCCAGGAGACGACCTGCATGTGCGTCTCGGAGTCGAGCCGCTCGTCCACCAGGTCGAGCCACTCCTGGACCGGACGGCCGTAGGTGGTCTCGATGCTCGGGAAGTACGACGCCGGGCCCTTGGGCTTCGAGCCGTCGGCGGGGGGCTCCGGTGCGAGGACGCGCGAGGGGGTCATGCCGGTCACTGTAGCGGCGCCGGGCGCCGGGTCTCGATACGCGGCTGCGCCGCTCCTCGACCAGCATGAAGGAGGCGCCGCCCTGCGATGCCGGGTCGGCAGAGCCATGCTGATCGAGTAGCCCTCGCAGAGGGCGTATCGAGATCCACCCGCCTGGAGACGTGGGGTCTCGATACGCGGCTGCGCCGCTACTCGACCAGCATGAACGGCCCGCCCCGCCCCACGGCAGCCCGCCGGCCGCAGCGTGCTGATCGAGTAGCGCCCGCAGGGCGCGTATCGAGATCCGCCCCTCCGGGCACGGCGGGTCAAACCTGCAGCTGCTCCCTCGCACCCTGAGCTGCTGACGCGACGCGACGCGGCTGCGGCCCCTCGTTCCGCGTCACGCCCTTGCCGACCCCGGTGATTCGGAGGACGCTCGTGACCATACGCAGAAGACCATGCCGATGAGGCCGGACACCGGTCGGTCCTTCTTCGACGAGGAGGAGAAGACGGATGCAGAGGACGGGCGGAGGAGCGATGAGGTCCCTGGGCGGCGAGGTGCGGAGGGAGCTGCGCGGCGCGGTCGCCTCCCGGCTCCTCCTCGTCCTCCTGCTCGCCGGCGCCGTCTTCGCGGTCTGGAGCGCGGTGACCGACGTCGGCAACGCACGGTCGACGGCGGCGCTGTTCGAGAGGACCGCCGCGGAGTACCGCTCGGCCGGGCACTCCGTCGAGGAGGCACTGGCGGAGCCCGTGAGCGTGACCACTCACGAGGACGGGCGGACGGAGATCGACAATCCTCTCCGCTACGACTTCGAGGCGGCGACGGCGGCCTCGGCGGCGCTGACTCCGCTCGGAGCGGTCGGCACGGGGCTGAGCCTCGCGGTGTTCCTCGTGACCCCGCTCCTCGGCTACGCGACGGGGCTCTTCGCGGCGACCACGGATCTCCGCGGCGGATCGATCATCGTGCGGTGGCCGCAGGTCCGCCGAGCGCGCACCTTCGTCGCGGCGAAAGCGGCGCTCCTCGTCGTGGCCGTCCTGGCCTTCGGCGCGGCGCTCGTGCTGACGGCGGCCGCCGCCGGGCTCGTCACCGCGCAGCTGAGGCCGTTCCCCGTCGACGGATCGTCGTCGCCGCCGTCCGCGGATCCCGCGGCGATCGGCGCAGTGGCGGTCGCCTTCGTGCTGATCGGGGTCGCGTTCGGGGCGCTGGGCTTCCTCGTCGCGACGCTGACACGGGAGCGCGCGTTCTCGCTCACCGTCTTCGCCCTGGCCTACTACCTGCTGCCGATCCTGGGAACAGGTGACCCGCGGAACCTCGTTCCCAGTGTCGCGGCGCCGTGGCTCGTCTTCCACGGCGGGTTCCAGCCGCGGGCCGTCGGCGACCTCGGCGTGCCGCTGAGCGCGCTCGCCCTCGGCGTCGGGGCCCTCCTGCTCCTCGTCGCGAGCGCGGCGGTGTGGTCGCTGCGCGACAAGACGCCGCGGGGCGTCTGAGCGGCTCCGCGCTGTCGTCCTCGGCGTCCGCCGCGCTGGGGACGCGGGGTCTCGATACGCGGCTGCGCCGCTACTCGACCAGCATGAGGGGTAGCCCCACGACAGCACCCCGACCGACGCGCGCTGAACAAGCAGCGCCCGCAGGGTGTCCGCAGCATGCTGATCGCGTAGCCCTCGAAGCGGGCGTCTTGAGATCCACCTCGCTCGGGACAGGGCCGCGCCCATCATCAGCCGACACCGCCCGGCCTTCCCCGTCAGCGGAGGGACCCTCTTCTCACGTCGGCCGTCAGCGCTGCTGGTCGAGCGAGCTCTCCCCCGGCGCGGGCTCGAGGTCGTCCGACGACGGTTCGGGAAGGACGTCGTCCGCCGGCGGCTCCGCGCGCAGGTACTGCGCCGAGATCGTGCGGTACGAGCGGGTGAGCATCGCGGCGCCGGCCGCGACCACCATGATCACCCCGCCGATCAGGAACACGAGCGCGATCCCCCGCCCGACCCCGTCGCCCAGCAGCCAGCCGTACGCCGCCCGCCCGTCCGCCGACTCCATGTACGGGATCAGCGCGAACTCCGCGATCGGCGCGATCAGGAACGCGGTGATCGGCGCCGCCGCCGACTCCAGCGCCGCGGCGAAGCCGAAGACGCGTCCCTGGGTCTCGAACGGCACCACCTTCTGCACGACGGTCTGCTCCGCTGCCTCCACCGCGGGGATCAGCGTCATGTAGACCCAGATGCCGCCGGCGTAGAGCCACCACCAGTCGCGGAGGGTGAAGACCGCGCCAATCACGCCCATCGCCATCACCAGCAGCAGCATCGTCCGGATCGGGTTCCGGCCGAGCCCGAGCTTCGCGACCAGCAGCCCGCCGATGATGAAGCCGGTCGCGGTCACGCCGAGCACGACGCCCCACAGCTCCACCGGGAACAGCTCGAGACCGTACGGATCCATCAGCGCGAGGTACACGCCGCCGATCAGGTTGTTGAAGGTCGAGAAGACGATCAGCGCGAAGAGCCCCGTCGCCGCGCGCACCGCCGTGATGCTCCCCCGCAGATCGATCAGCGGGGCCCGCGAGCCGGCCGCCGCGGGGATCGCCTCGGCGATCCGCAGGAACAGCAGGTGCACGAGCGCCGCGGCGGAGACCCCGATCGCGATCAGCAGCGTCCAGCCCATGCCGAGCAGGCCGATCGAGAGCCCGCTGAACACGCTCGTCACCACGAACGCGAGCCCCTGCACCGTGCCGACCAGGCCGTTCGCGTTCGCGTGGCGCTCCACCGGCACCATCAGCGTGACCGTCGTCGACAGGGCGATGTTCCGCATGTTCTCGATGACCGCGCCGAACAGGACCGTCCCGGAGAAGACCCAGAACCAGGGCCCGCCGAAGTCCAGCAGTGTCGCCTCCGGCAGCGCGAGGTAGAGGCCGCCGGCGACGCCGAACGACACCAGCGTCACCGCCCCGGCGAACACCATCACCCGGTGCTTCCGGTGCCGGTCCACGATCGTGCCGAAGGCCATCGCGAAGACCGCGACGAGCAGCATGTACGCGCCGCCGATGATCCCGGTGGCGAGCACCGACCGCGTCTCGAGGTACACCCAGAAGGTCAGCGCGAACCAGAGGAAGCTCGTCGTCACGTTCGCGACCGCGGTGTTGACGAGGATCCAGCCGAAGGTGCGCAGGCTCGCCGCGCTCGGCTCCGCGGCGGGTGCGCCGCCGGCCTCGGGGACGGTCGAGGACATGGCTTCCCTCCGCTCGGCGACGGCCTGCCCGGAGTCGTCCCGGACCGCCGTCGCAGCCACTGTAGGCCCGCGCCGCCGACCGGTCGAGAGGCGACCGGGAGAGCAACGCGACCTCTCCGCGGACGCCGTCGCGTCACTCCGCTCGCGGCAGCGCCACCCTCATCCGGTAGAACCGGTCGGCCGTCCCCGCGAAGACCGCGAGCCGCTCGGCCGGCGAGAGCTGCGCCGTCAGCGCGTCGAACGCCGAGTACAGCTCGGTGAAGGAGCTGTAGAGCCCGTCCACGGGGAAGTTGCTGCCGAACATCGATCGGTCCGGCCCGAAGACCTCCAGGGTCTCGAGGACGAACGGCGCGATCGACTCCCGGGTCCAGGAGTGGTCATTGGTGCCGAGCGCCGAGATCTTGACGACGGTGTTCTCCTGCGCGGCGACCGCGGCCAGGCCCGCGCGCCACTCGGCGACCGACTCCGGATCCCGCCCGATCGGCATGCCCAGGTGATCGAGCACGATCGCCGTCCCCGGGAAGTCCGCGGCGAGCGCCGCCGCCTCCGCGAGCTGCGCGGGGAACACCTGCAGATCGAACGAGAGCCCCAGCCCCTGCAGCCGGCCGAAGTTCGCCCGCCAGACCGGATCGCCGAGGATGTCGCCCCGGTCCCGGTGGCTGAAGACCGGGTCCGGATGCCAGTTCAGGATGTCGCGGACACCGCGCGTGACCGCGAACGCGGCGTGCTCCTCGAGCAGCCGCGGCGCCTCCGGATCGAGCAGCGACACGTGCGCGACGTGCACGGTCGGCACCGCGCTCTCCCGCGCGAGCGCGTCGATCCACGCGGTCTCGGCGAGCGCGTCCGCGGCTCCGTTCTCGACGTGCACCGAGGCGAGCAGGGTCACGCCGCGGGCGTCCGCGCGGTAGTCGTCGACGCTGTAGGAGCGGCGGAGCGGGCGGTCGTCGCCGTGGTAGCGGAACGGCTCGGCGGGTCCCTCCAGCCACGGGTACGAGCGACGGAGGTCGGTGAGGTGGTGGTGCGCGTCGATGACGACGAGGTCAGGCATGCGGCTCCTCCGGTCGGCGGGCGAGCCCGGCGAGCGTGCGGTGCACGCCGGTGTGGTCGAGGTCGCCGTCGCCCTCGGCGATCATCCTCTCGAACAGCGCGGTCACCGCGGCGGTGGTCGGCAGCACGACGCCCTCCGCGGCGGCGGACTCGGCGATGAAGCGCAGGTCCTTGAGCTGGTTGCGGGCGCTGCCGCCCTCGGCGAAGTCCTCGTCGAGCCACTTGCGGCTCTTCTGCTCCAGGACCTCGGTGCGCGCCAGTCCACCCTGCAGGAGCTCGACGACCGTGGCGGGGTCGAGACCGGCGCTCCGGGCGAGCAGCAGCGCCTCCGACACCACGGCGACGGTGCCGGCGACGACGATCTGGTTGCAGAGCTTGGCGGTGGCGCCCGCTCCGCTCGGCCCGAGGTGGCGGACCGTGCGCCCGAGCCGCTCGAAGACGGGGAGCACGCGGGCCACCGGCTCGTCGGCGCCGCCGACCATGATGCTGAGCGTCGCGTCGCGGGCGCCGACCGTTCCGCCGCTGAGCGGGGCGTCGACCACCTGCACACCGTGCTCCGCGGCGAGGCGGCGGGCGAGCCCCGCGACCGCGACCGGCGAGATCGTGCCGTGCACGACGAGCACCGGAGCGGCGATCCCCGCCGCGCGCCAGCCCGCGAGCAGGCCGTCCTCGCGCTCGAGCAGCCATTCCACCTGCACCAGATCGGGCAGCACCGTCAGCACGACGTCGCCGGCCGCCGCCGCAGGGGTCGGCGCGACCACGGCGCCGAGCTCCGCGAAGGGCGCGGCCCGCGACGCCGTCCGGTTCCACACCGTGAGCGCCCCGCCCGCGAGCAGGTTCCGCGCCATGGGCGCGCCCATCGGTCCGAGGCCGAGCAGCGAGAGCTTCACGCGCCGGACCCCGCGGGCGCCACATCGGCGAGCTCCTGCGGCGCGACGTCGTCGAGCAGCACCCGCGCCTCGAAGCCGAGCAGCTCGCGGGAGCGGGTCAGATCGAGCCCGACCGCGCGCCCCTCGAGCCGCCCGCGCGGGACGTCCGGGGCGATCGCGTCGAGCGCGTCCGCGGTGCTCCCGCGCAGATAGGTGAGCGGAGCGGCCACCAGGATCCCCGGCGCCGGCGGCGTCTCGTGCAGCAGAGCCGCGAGAACGGCCCGCGCCGAGTCCGCAGCGTCGAGATAGCTCCAGCCCTCCGCCGCCTGCCGTCGCGGGTCGGCCGCCAGCACCGCCCGCAGATGCGCGCCGAACACGCGGCCGCCGTCCACGGTGATGTCGCGGACCAGCGGGTAGCGCAGCCCGGTGAGGCTCAGCCCCCAGGTCGCGTGCGCCATCCGCGCCGCGTCCTCGGTCGCGAGCTTGGACAGCGAGTACTCGTCCGAGATCCGCGGCTCCGCATCCTCGGAGTAGGGGAAGACCGGCGGCAGCACCTGCTCGGCGCCGAGCGGGTAGCCGTTGGCGTTGATGCTCGAGGCGTAGACGACCTTCGCGACACCTGCCGCGGCGGCGGCGGCGAACACCGCGAAGCTGCCCACCGCGTTCACCCGGTAGGTCTCGACCGCGTCCGCCATGCCCAGCCCGGCGTAGCCGCCGAGGTGCACCACCGCGTCCTGCCCGGCGACCGCCTCCGCCAGCACGGCCGGGTCGGTCACGTCGCCGACGATCGAGCGGACGTCCGCGTCCGACGCGACCCGGTCCAGGACGGTGACCACCGTCCCCTCCGCCAGCAGTGCCGCGACCGTGGGCCGGCCGATCAGGCCGCAGCCGCCCGTCACGAGGACGCGGGCCCCGTCGAGCATCGTCAGCCGCGCCGTCACGCGCGCACCGACGGCGTCGACTCGGTGGGCGGCGCCGCGACGTCCTCGCGCTGCTTCTTCCTTCCCCGCGAGAGCATCGGCCAGCCCTTGCTGCCCTGGTCGAGGGTGACCGCGATGAGGACGACGAGTCCGGTCACGATCTGCTCGTAGAAGCTCGGCACGTTCAGCAGCACCAGACCGTTGGTGAGAGCGCCGAGGATCAGCGCACCGACCAGGGTGCCCGCGATGCGGCCCTCGCCGCCCATCAGGTTCGCGCCGCCGATCACCGCGGCCGCGATCGCGGTCAGCTGGTACGGGCTGCCCGCGTCCGGCTGCGCCGCGTTGATCCGGGCGACGATCACCAGGCCGGCCAGCGCCGAGAGACCGCCGGAGATGCAGTACACCGCGATCTTCACCCGGTGCACCCGCACGCCGGAGAGCCAGGCGGTCTCCTCGCTGCCGCCCACCGCGATCACGTTCTGGCCGAAGACGGTCTTGCGCAGCAGCAGCCAGGCCGCGATGCCGACGACCGCCACGATCAGCACGACGACGGGCACACCGCCGACGTAGCTGTTCAGCAGCAGGATGAACTCCTTCGGCACGTCGTAGACCGGCTTGCCGTTCGTGGCGACGTACGCGCCGCCCTGGAAGACGCTCATCGTGCCGAGCGTCGCGATGAACGGCGGCAGGTTGAGCTTGGTGACGAGCAGCCCGTTGATCCCGCCGCAGACGAGACCGAGGACGATGCCCGCGGCCAGTCCGAGCAGCGGCGGCACCCCGCCGTTGACCAGCAGCGACGCGCTGACGATGCCGACGAAGCTCGCCATCGCACCGACCGCGAGGTCGATGCCGCCGGTGATGATGACGAAGGTCAGGCCGATGCCGATGATCGCGTTCACGCTCGCCGACACCGCGACGTCGCGGAGGTTGCCGAGGGTGAGGAAGTTCGGGTTCAGGACGCCGAGGACGACGAAGAGGACGACCGCGGCGAGGTAGATGCCGAAGGCCTGCAGGTTGAAGGAGCGGCGGGGCGGCGTGGCGACGCCCCCGGTCTCGGGGGAGGTCATGAGATTCCTTTCGCGACGCCCATGGCGTTGGTGACGATGCTGTGCTCGGTGATGTCGTCGCCGATGTGCTCGGAGACGAAGCGGCCCGCCCTCATGACGAGGACCCGGTCGCTGAGGGAGATGATCTCGGGCAGGTCGCTCGAGACGACGATCACCGCGTGCCCCTCGGAGGCGAGCTGGTCGATGAGCTCGTAGATCTCGACCTTGCCGCCGACGTCGACGCCCTTGGTCGGCTCGTCGAAGAGGAAGACGCTCGCGCCGAGCCAGATCCACTTCGCGATCACGATCTTCTGCTGGTTGCCGCCGGAGAACTGGCGGGCGTTCAGCCGGACGTCGGCCGGGCGCAGCGACATCCGCCGGCCCATCTCCTCCGCCGTCGCGATCTGCCGCTTCGTGCTGATGAACGGACCGAAGCCGTTCAGCTGCCGGTCGGAGGTCAGCGCGACGTTCGCGTAGGCCGGGGTCTGCAGCACGAGCCCCTGGTGCTTGCGGTCCTCCGGGATGAAGGCGATCCCCGCGTCGCGGCTGTCGCGCGGCGAGCGGACCTTGAGCGTGCGGCCGGCCAGCCGGACCGTCCCCTCGGTGCCCTCGTCGGCGCGGATCAGCGCGCGGAGGAACTCGGTGCGCCCCGAGCCGACCAGGCCCGCGATGCCGACGACCTCGCCGCGCCGCACCTGGATCGACTCCGGCCCGACGCCGCTCGGATGCGTCACGCCCGTGGCCTCGAAGTGCACCTCGGCGTCCGCGGCGACCGGGTGCCGCCGCTCGAACGAGAGCAGCTCGCGCCCGACCATCCGCCGGACGATGTCCTCGGAGGACGTCTCGGCGATCGGCGCGTCGTAGGCGGGCCGTCCGTCGCGGAGGACGACGACCGTGTCCGAGACGCTCATCACCTCCGGCATCTTGTGCGAGACGTAGATCACGCCGACGCCCCGCCCGTGCGCGATCTCGCGCACCCGGGTCAGCACGCCCTCGACGTTGTGCTCGAGCATGCTGGTCGTCGGCTCGTCCAGAGCGACGATCTTGGCCCCGAAGGCGAACGCCCGCGCGATGGTGAGCGCGTGCCGCTGCGCCGGGCTGAGCCGGCCGACCGGCGTCCGCCCGTCCATCGGGAAGCCCATCCGGTGGACGTCCTGAAGGGCCTGGTCGATGTCGCCCTGAGCGGAGGCGCGCTGCGTGCGCGTGCGCCCGAGCAGCAGGTTCTGGGTCACCGTGAGCTGGGGCACGATGGCCGGCTCCTGGTGCGCGATCCGCACCCCCTCCGCGAGTGCCTGGCGCGAGGTGTACTCCATCCGCCGCACGCCGTCGATGGTGATCGAGCCGCGGTCGGGGCGGAGGGCGCCGCCGAGGATGTTGAGCAGGGTGCTCTTCCCCGCGCCGTTCTCGCCCGCGAGCGTGCGGATCTCCCCGCGTTCGAGGGTGAAGCTCACGCCGTCCAGGGCGCGGACGCCGGGGAACGACTTCGCGATGCCGCGGACCTCGAGCAGATGCTCGGCCATGTTCCGTCTTCTTTCCTGATCGAGAGGGGCCTTGCCGGGAGTGCGCTCCGCCGGAGGGTCTCCGGCGGAGCGCGGGGGTCAGCCGCGGGTCACGGCATCCCGGTCTCGTAGTCGGCGACGTTCTCGCTGTCGATGATGAAGGCGGGCACGTCGATCCAGCCCGGCACCTCCTTGCCGGCGAGGAGCCAGAGCGCGGCGTCCACGCCGGTCGCGCCCTCCGTCGTCGGCAGCTCGCTGACGGTGGCGGTGTAGTCGCCGGCCAGGATCTGCTTCTTGGCCTGCGGGATGCCGTCGGTGCCGACGAGGATCACCTTCCCGGTGAGGCCCTTGGCGTCGATGGCGGCCTGCACGCCGAGCGCCATGCCGTCGTTCTGCGAGTAGAAGGCCTTGATGTCGGGGTTCGCCGTGAGCATCGTGGTCGCGATCTCCTGCGCCTTGGTCTGGTCCCACGAGGCCGTCTGCGAGGCGACGAGCTCGAGGTTCTCGTGCTTCGCGAGCGCGGCGGTGAAGCCGTCGCCGCGGTTGATCGCGTTGGAGGAGCCGGGGTCGCCCTCGATCATCGCGACCTGGCCGCCGTCCGGCAGCAGATCGGCGATGTAGTCCGCCGCCGTGGCGCCGATGGTGGTCGCGTCGGGGCCGACGTAGACGACTCCGGGGACGTCGCTCTTCGCGTCGTTGAGCACAACGGCCGGGATGCCGTCGGCGAGGGCGGACTCGAAGACCGAGTCGAGGCCGGTCGCCGAGATGGGCGAGGCGAGGATCGCGGTGCAGCCCTGGTTCATCGCGCTCTTGGCCTTGTCGAGCTGCTCGGTGATCGAGGACTCGTCCGTGACGTCGAAGGTCTGGTAGTCGACGCCGAGCTCCTTCGCGCGGTTCTCGAAGCCGTCGCGCTCGTAGCCCCAGAACTCGTTCGAGAGGGTGCGGGTGATGTAGCAGAGCTTGGCGCCGTCGGGCACGGCCGGGTCGCCGAGCGAGGAGGTCACCTCGTCGACCGGGGTCTGCGCGGAGGAGTCGACGAGCGACACGATGTCGGCGCCGGAGCCGCCGGCGGCGGCACCTCCGCCGTCGCCGTCGGGCGAGGCGGAGCAGCCGACGAGGAGCGTCAGGGAGGCGAGCCCGGCGAGGGCGGCGCCGGTGGCGCGGGTGGGGAAGGACATGGGAGGGGGCCTTTCGTCATCGGAAGGTGGGGCGGGGTGTGCGGGGTCGCGGAACGCGAGGGTGGTGCGGAGGCGGGCCGGGCGGAGGACGCGCCCGGCCCGAGGGGGTCAGGAGGCGAGCAGCGCCTCGGTCTCGCGGCGCAGCTCGAGCGCCTCGGCGAGCGACTCGTCGATGATCACGTCGTCCCAGCCGACCGTCGCGCCCTGCGCGATGTCGTGGCGCAGCTCGACGTGGTGGGCCAGGGCGACGGGGAGCGCTCCGATGGCGACCGAGTGCTTCGCGGAGACGAGCTTGCCGTAGACGGTGAAGCCGCCCTCGCCGTCGAGGAACTCGCCGGCCTTGAGGTCCTTCTTCGCAGTCGCGACGACGTCGCCGTAGAAGCCCTCGGGGTGCCCGGTCGAGATGCCGCGCAGCGCCGCGTTGGCGATCGACACGTTCAGCTCGAGGCCGACGTAGTGGTACGGCCGGTAGAGCGCCGCGTACTGCTTGGTCGGGTCCGGGTGCCACGGGTACTCGTCGAAGCAGGTGGACACGTAGGGGTTCGTCGCCTTGACCACGACGTAGACGCCCTCCTGCGTGTTGTGCGGGATGAGGGAGCCGTCGCGCCGGACGCTCGACATCACGTCGACCGTCCCCTCGTGGTCGAGGGCGCCGCCGATCGAGCTCGGCCGGCTGATCGTCGCGATCTCCTCGACGTCGCCCGGCGTGAACGTGAGGCCGGAGTCGGAGGGCACCAGGCCCGCCGCGTTCGCGACCGCCGCCATCTCGATCGCGGCCTTCGTGCCGTCGCGGAACGAGGTGTGCATGTACGGGTTGAGCTGGCCGGAGTCGGTCAGCTCCTTGCTGAACTCCCAGTTCTCCCAGACGTTGTCGGGGTTCATCTGGTGGTAGTGCTCGAGGTACTTGGCGCCCTTGCCGGCGCAGACGACGTCGAAGCCGCTGGTGCGGGCCCAGTCGACGAGCTCCATGATCAGGGCGGGCTGGTCGCCGTAGGCCATCGAGTAGACGATGCCCGCGGCCTCGGCGCGCTTGGCGAGCGCGGGGCCGGCCAGCGCGTCGGCCTCGACGGTGACCATGATGATGTGCTTGCCGGTCTCGATCGCCCGGAGCGCGTGGTGCACGCCGACGATCGGATTGCCGGTCGCCTCGACGATGACGTCGATGTCGTGCTCGAAGAGGACGGCGGCGTTGTCGACGATGGTGGTCGTCCGGTTCGCGAGTGCCTCGGGGATGTCCGCGGCCATCGCCTCGGCCGGCCAGTCGACCAGCTCGAAGGCCCCGCGGGCCCGGGCGACGTTGACGTCGGCGATGGCGACCACGTGGACGCCGGGGATGTTGCGCGCCTGCGAGAGGTACATGGTGCCGTAGCGCCCGGCACCGATCAGCCCGATGCGGATGGGGCGGCCCTCTCGTTCGCGATCGCCGAGGAGTTTGTACAGGTTCACGGTGGCCTCTCTGGTCCGGGGGCGCACGGACGCAGAGGGCCGCCTCGGGGGCGGAGGACGTCGTCGTCGTGCGCAGTCTTCGTCGGGGAAGTGCTGCTCGCCGGCCCCAGTGGAACCGGTACCAGTTTTGTACCAGCAACGATTAGAGTGTGTCAACAGCGGGCGCGGCGGCCCGGTCCGGCGCCGATACGATTGCCCGACAGCTGGGGAGGAACCGTGCAGAAAGCACCGACGATCCGCGACGTCGCGCGCAGTGCGGGCGTCTCGGTGTCCGTGGTGTCGCGCGTGCTCAACGACGGGACCGGCCCGGTCGCCGTCGACACCCGGCGCCGTGTGGTCGAGGCGATCGAGCAGCTCGGCTTCCGGCCGCGCGCCGCGGCCCGCGAGTTGAGCCACGGTCAGACCCTGTCCATCGGTCTGGTCCTGCCCGACCTCACGAACCCGTTCTTCGCCCGCCTGGCCGACAGCGTCGTCTGGGAGGCGCGCGCCCGCGGCGCCCAGGTCCTCCTGATGACGACGCAGGAGGACTCGCACGTCGAGGGCGAGTCGCTCACCAGCCTGCTCGACCGCTCGGTCGGCGGCGTCATCGCGACCCCGTCCGGCGAGAACCTCGAGAAGTGGTCGCGGCTGCGCCGGGCCGGGATCGACGTCGTCTTCGTCGACCGCACCACCCCCGGTCTCGACGACGTCGACGTGGTCAGCATCGGCAACTCCGCCTCCGCCGCCCGGGCGACCGATCATCTCCTCGCGCTCGGCCACCGCCGGATCGCGATCGTCTCGGGGCCGCTGCGCACCTCGACCGGCCAGGCGCGCGTCGCCGGCTACCGCGCCGCCCTCTCCGCCGCCGGTCTGCCGATCGACGGGACGCTGATCCGCGAGGTCCCGTTCCGCGGCGACATCGGCGGCGAGGCCGTCGCCGCGCTGCTCGCGCTGCCGGAGCCGCCGACCGCCCTGATCGTCGCCAACACGGCGCAGGTGCGCAGCGCCGTACACCGCCTGTTCCAGCTCGGCGTCGCGATCCCCGAGGCGCTCTCCGTGGTCGTCTTCGACGACAACCCGTGGAGCGAGCTCGTCACCCCGCCGCTCAGCGTCGTCCGCCAGCCGATCGACATGCTCGCCCGGCACAGCGTCGACCTGGTGCTGGCCCGGATGCAGGGCCGGATCCCCGACACCCCCCAGCACATCGAGGTCCAGGCCGACCTCGTCATCCGCTCCAGCTGCGCCGCCCCGGCGCAGCGCTGACTCCGCCCCACCACCCCTCCACGAAAGGCACTGCCATGTCCGACCCCGTCGTCGTCACCGCGATCTTCACCCCCGCCGAGGGCCAGCGCGACGCCCTCGTCGCCGCCCTCTCCCCCGCCATCGCCGAGGTCCACGGCGAGGAGGGCTGCGAGCTCTACGCGATCCACGACTCCCCCGACGGCACCATCGTCATGCTCGAGAAGTGGACCAGCGCCGAGGCCCTCGACGCCCACGGCGCCGGCGACCCCGTCGTCCGCCTGAACGCCGCCATCAAGGGCCTCGTCGCCGCGCCCCCCGTCGTGACCCGCCTGTCCCCTATCCCCGCCGGCACCGCCACCCAGGGCGCCCTCTAGCCCCGGACCGGCACCGAGTCGCCCGAGAAGGCCCGTTCTCCACCCCGAGAACGCGCCTTCTCGGGCGACTCAGCGCCGCACCGGCGTCAGCGCGGACGGCCCACCGACGCGCGCTCGATCAGGCGCGTCTCGAGCTCGAGCCGCGTCGCGCTCGAGGACAGCGGCCGGGCCGCGCGGTGCGCCTGGTGCAGCATCCGGAAGGCGGCGGCCCCCATCTGGGCGATCGGCTGCTGGATCGTGGTCAGCGGCGGCGTCGCCCACGCCGACTCCTGCACGTCGTCGAAGCCGATCACGCTGAGGTCGTCCGGGATGCGCAGGCCGGCCAGGTCGGCCGCGTCGTAGACGCCGAGCGCCATGGTGTCCGAGAGCGCGAAGAGCGCGGTGGGCCGGATCAGCGCGTCCGCCAGCATCGCGGAGGCGACCACCCGGGAGCGGTCGCGGTTCCAGCCGCCGTAGACCACGCGCTCCCGCGGCAGCGGCACCCCGGCATCGCGCAGCGCCGTGCTGAAGCCGTCGAGCCGGGCGCTGCTGTAGAGCTGCCCGCGGGCGCCCGCGATCACGCCGATGCGGGTGTGGCCCTGGGCGAGCAGGTGCTCCGCCGCCATCCGGCCGCCGTCCCAGTTGGTCGCGCCGACGCTCGCCACGTCGGCGGGCGGGCGGGTGATCGGATCCACGATCACCACGGGCAGCTCGGCCGTGGTGAGCAGGTGCAGCTGCGCCGCCGTGACGTCCACGAGGACGACGATCGCGCCGAGGGACGAGCGGCGCAGGAGCCGATTGACCCACTCCCCGTCGGGCCGCGCGCGGGTGAGCACCAGGTCGACGCCGGCCGCCGCGGCCTCCTCCTCGATCCCGCCGAGCACGGGACCGATCCAGGTGCCGTCGAGGTGGCCGACCACGACGTCGACGATGTGCGCGACGTGCGGGTCCTCCGCCGGCGGGCGCAGCCGCGGCCGGCGCCGGTAGCCGAGCTCGTGCGCGGCCTCCATCACCCGCAGCCGGGTCGCCTCGGAGACGTCGGTGCCGCCGCTCAGCACCTTGGAGACCGTCGGCACGCTCGTCCCCGCGCGCTCGGCGATGCGCGCCATCGTCGGCCGGGGAGCGGCACCGCTGTCGTCCATTCCCCCACTGTAGAGCAGAACGAGTTGCGAAACCCAGCGGGGAGACGACCGTCGCAGACACCCGGATACCGCCTTGCCCACGACTCTCCGCGGGTGCAGACTGGACGCACACGGGCGGCAACGGCAACAGAGTTGCGCAACTACCGTTCGATGACGAACCGCGGAGCGATCCGCCGAGCACCCCGAGGACACCGATGACCGACCTCCCCCCGTCCACTCCCGCCAAGAGGGCGCTCGTCGTCCGCGGCGGCTGGGACGGCCACCAGCCCGTCGAGGCGACCGAGCTGTTCCTCCCCTTCCTCGCCGAGAACGGCTTCGAGGTGCGCGTCGAGGAGTCGACCGCCGTCTACGCCGACGAGGACTACCTGCGCACCGTCGACCTGATCGTGCAGTCCAACACCATGACCTCGATCGAGTGGCCCGAGTTCCTCGGCCTGCGCGCGGCCGTCGAGCGCGGCACCGGCCTGGCCGGCTGGCACGGCGGCATCGCCGACTCGTACCGCAACAACTCCGACTACCTGCAGCTGATCGGCGGCCAGTTCGTCTCGCACCCGGGCAAGCACCCGGACGAGCGCACCGGCGAGCAGTCGGACAACTACGTCCCGCACACGATCGAGATGACGGCCCTCGCGGCCGACCACCCGATCACCCAGGGCATCGGCGACTTCGAGCTCACCACCGAGCAGTACTGGGTGCTGCACGACGACTACAACGACGTGCTCGCGACCACCACGCAGGCCGTCCGCGAGTGGGACCCGTGGCACCGCCCGATCACCTCCCCCGCCGTCTGGACCCGCCAGTGGGGCGAGGGCCGCATCTTCGTCTCGACCCCCGGCCACCGCGTCGAGATCCTCCAGGACGCCAACGTCCGCACCATCATCGAGAGGGGACTGCTGTGGGCCTCCCGCTGAGAGTCGGCATCATCGGAGTCGGCAAGATCAGCGAGCAGTACCTCGCGAACCTCCCGACCTTCCCCGGCCTCCGCCTCGTCGCGGTCGCCGACCTGAACACCGCGCGAGCGCAGGAGGTCGCCGACGAGCAGGGCGTCCGCGCCCTCTCGGTCGACGAGCTGATCGCCGACCCCGAGGTCGACGCGGTGCTCAACCTGACCATCCCCGCCGCGCACGTCGAGATCGGCACCCGCGCGCTGAAGGCCGGCAAGCACGTCTTCGCGGAGAAGCCGCTCGGCCTGAGCCCCGCCGAGGCCGCGCCGATGCTCGACCTGGCCGAGGAGCTGGGCCTGCGCTTCGGCAGCGCCCCCGACACCGTGCTCGGCACCGGCGTGCAGACCGCGCGGCAGACGCTCGACTCCGGAGTGATCGGCACGCCGATCGCCGCGCAGGTGCACTGGGCCGCCCCCGGCCACGAGCGCTGGCACCCGGCGCCGGAGTTCTACTACCAGCCCGGCGGCGGCCCGCTGCTGGACATGGGCCCGTACTACCTGACCGCGCTGGTGCACTTCTTCGGCCCCGTCGTCCGGGTCACCGGTCTCGCGACCCGCTCGGACCGCCCGCGCACCATCGAGTCCGGCCCGCGCGCCGGCACGCCGATCCCCGTCTCGATCGACACGCACATCAGCGCGCTGCTCGAGCACGAGAACGGCGTCACCTCGACCGTGATGGTCAGCTTCGAGGTCTGGCGCACCCGCGCGCCGAAGTTCGAGATCTTCGGGACGGAGGGCACCATCGCCGTCCCCGACCCGAACATGTTCTCCGACCCCGTCGAGGTCGCGGTGCGCGACGAGGACTGGCGGGTCGTCCCCGACTCCGCCGGCGTCGTCGACACCGGGCGTGGCGTCGGTCTCGCCGACATCGCCGAGGCGATCGAGGAGGACCGGCCGCACCGCGCCTCCGGCCGCCTCGGGCTGCACGTCCTCGAGATCATGGACGCGATCCTCCGCTCGAGCGCCGAGAAGGCGGTCGTCGAGATCGAGTCCAGGGTGGAGCGGCCCGAGCTGCTCCCGCTGCGGACGGCCGCCGGCGAGCCGGTCGGCGAGCCCGTCCGCGCCTGACTCCGCCCGCGCCCGCAGGCACCACCCGACCCGTCCCGCGCCGGCCGCGACCTCTCCCTGGTCGCGGCCGGCGCGCCCCTTCCGAGGAGACCCCCGATGACAGCACCCCTCCGCGTCGCCATGATCGGCCACGCCTTCATGGGCCGCGCCCACGCCCAGGCCTGGCGGACCGCCCCGCGCTTCTTCGACCTGCCGCTGCAGCCCGAGCTCGCCGTGGTCGTCGGCCGCGACGAGGGCCGCGCGCGGGCCGCCGCCGAGAACTTCGGCGCGGCCGAGTCCTCGATCGACTGGCGCGCGGTGATCGCCCGCGACGACATCGACCTGATCGACATCTGCACCCCGGGCGACCAGCACGCCGAGATCGCGATCGCCGCCCTCGAGGCCGGCAAGCACGTGCTCTGCGAGAAGCCGCTCGCGCGCTCCGTCCCCGAGGCGCGGACGATGACGGAGGCGGCCGCCGCGGCGACCGGCTTCGCGATGTGCGGATTCAGCTACCGCCGCACCCCGGCGCTCGCGCTCGCCAAGCGCTTCCTCGAGGAGGGCCGGCTCGGCGAGATCCGGCACGTCCGCGCGCAGTACCTGCAGGACTGGCTGAGCGACTCCGAGGGACCGCTGACCTGGCGCCTCGACAAGGAGAGGGCCGGCTCCGGCGCCCTCGGCGACATCGGCGCGCACAGCATCGACACCGCGCAGTGGCTCACCGGGCAGACGATCGACGGCGTCTCGGCGATGCTGCGCACCTTCGTCACCGAGCGCCCGGTCCTCTCCGCGCAGGCCGGCCTCGGCGGTCGGGCCGAGGAGGGCGCCGAGCGCGGCCCGGTCACCGTGGACGACGCCGCGCTGTTCACCGCGACGCTCAGCGGAGGCGCCGTCGGCGTCTTCGAGTCGACCCGCGTCGCCACCGGCCGGAAGAACGCCAACCGCATCGAGATCAACGGCGAGACGGGCTCGATCGCCTTCGACTTCGAGCGGCTGAACGAGCTCGAGTACTACGACGCCCGCGACCCCGAGGACGCGCAGGGCTTCCGCACCATCCAGGTGACGGAGCCGGTGCACCCCTACGCCGCCGCCTGGTGGCCGACCGGGCACGGGCTCGGCTACGAGCACGTCTTCAGCCACCAGGTCGTCGACCTCGTCACGGCGATCGCCGAGGGCGTCCAGCCCACACCGTCGTTCGCCGACGCCCTGCAGGTGCAGCAGGTGCTCGACGCCGTCGAGCGCAGCGCCGCGGACGGCTCCCGCCTCACGGCCGTCGCCTGACCGGGGCGTCCTGACGGAGGCGTCCTGACCGGGCCGTCCTGACGGAGGAGTCCCGACGGAGACGCCTCGACGGAGACGCCTCCGCGGGCGGTGGCTCACGGGTCACCGCCCGCGGAGGTGCTCGATCGAGACGGCCGTCGCGGCCGCTCGAGGGCCGTGCGTCCTGACGCGTCGACCCTCCTCCGATTCCCGACACGGCCGCAGGCCCCTTTCGGGGGGAGGGACGCCGGAGGACCCCGTAAACTGGGGACCTGGGGGTTCGAGTGGGTCCCCCGAGTGGGGGAGTGCTGCAGTGGGGATCGGTTTCCGGACCGCAGGGGAGCTGCGCGTCCTCGCGGGTGCTCGTCTGCACCCCGTCGTGGGCCCGACCCTCAGCCGCTCCCACGACCGCTCCCGGCTCTCGGCCGGGCTGTCGATGCCCAGCGGCCCCGGTCTCGTGCGGCCCTCGCCGCTGGCTCAGCCGTGGGAGGCGCCGCTCATCCGCCTGATCCGCGCGGGCGCCCCCGCGTCCGAGCTGCACGAGGCGACCGCCGCCTCCCCCGAGGGCTCGAAGCTCGCCGCCGTGATCGAGCTGGTCCGCGACGCGCTGTCGCGCCGGGAGGACGACCGCGCCCTCCGACTCGCCGGCTGGCTGGTGCGGATGCGCTACGACCCGTCCGCCGACCCGTTCCTCCGCCGCTACGGGATCGTCCTCACGGCCCACCTGCCGCTCAGCGCCGGACTCGACATCGACGTCCCGCTCGACGCGACCGCGCTGCGCCTGCTCTTCGCAGAGCTCGCCGCCGCGGACGACCCGGCCGGCGCCACGGCCGCCGTCGAGACACTCCCGCCCTCGACGCTGGCCGCCTCGACGCTCGCCTCGCTCTACTCCGCCCGGCGGCGCTGGGGCGACATGGCGCAGTTCTCGGCGCCGGTGGTCAACGTCGACGCGCCGTCCGCCGCGGTCCTCATCCGCCGCGGCGTCGCCCTGCGCGAGCTCGGCCTGATCGAGAGCGCCCTCGAGGCCTTCGACCGCGTGGTGCGGCCCAATGTCACGACCGCCCGACCCGTCGAGCTCCGGATCGAGGCCCTCTACGAGCGGGCCAGCACCCACCTCGCCGACGGCCGGCGCGCCCCGGCCCGCCGCGACCTCGAGCGCGTCCTCGCCCAGTACCCCGAGAGCCCCGAGGCCCACGAGCTGATGGCCGCCGTCGGCCGCTGACCCGCCCGTCGTCGCCCCCCCCCACTCCTCAAAAGTTGCGGTAGTCGCCAGCGAGTACCGCAACTTCTGCTGAATGGATTGCCGTCGCCGGATCATGCGGGCGAGAAGCCCGCGCAGCGGGCACCACCTGCTGATCGAGAAGCCAGCAGCAGGCACCCCATGCTGATCGAGTAGCCCGTGCAGCGGGCGTATCGAGATCCCCCCACCGCAGGCAGCGGAAAGGGGCGCCCCCGTCACCGGGAACGCCCCTCCACCTCCGATCGACCGGCTCAGCCCTCGGCCTTCGACGGCTTGCCCTCGGCGGGCAGCACCTCGACCGGGGTGTCGCGCGGATCCTCGCCCTCGGCCTGCGAGGGCTTGTCGGCCTGGTCGTCCGGGTCCTCGACGGGGCTCGGGGTCTGGTCGCTCATCGCAGTCCCTCCGGCTCGTCCGAGGTGGCGGACGGCTCGGGGTGCGCCTCGAACTCCATCCAGGCCCGGTCGAGCGAGGCCTGCGCCGAGGCGGGCTCGCTCGCGAAGTAGCCGTCGTAGATGGCGCGTCCGCCGTGCTCCGGCAGGTCGCCGCGGCCGGCGTAGGTCTGGGCGAGCTCGCCGACCTCGTCGTCCCTCTTCTCCTGGTCCCGCAACCACGCGGGGAAGGTCTGCGTCATGGTGACACCTCTCTCTCCTCCGTCCAGACAATCCCTCCGACCGGCGGGCTGCAAGCCCTTGCCCCGGGCGTTCGCCCGCCGCGATCAGGGGCCGCGAGCACTGCGAGGATTCCGGTATGGACAGCAGCGAGCACCCCCGTCGCCCCGACGTCACCAGCGTCGACATCGTCGGCGGCGCCGAGCCGCTCGCGGTCGGACTGCACGCGTACGACGAGGGCTGGCCGGAGGCGTTCCGCGAGCACCAGCGGCGGATCGCGCAGGCCCTCGCCGCGCTGGACGTCGCGATCGAGCACATCGGCTCGACGTCCGTGCCCGGCCTCGCGGCGAAGCCGATCGTCGACATCGCCGTCGCCGTCCCCGACATCACCGCGGAGGAGGACTACCTCGACCCGCTGCTCGCGGCCGGGTACGCGCTCCGGGTCCGCGAGCCCGGGCACCGCCTCGTCCGCACCCCGGACCGCGACGTGCACGTGCACGTCTACGGCCGGCGCGACGCCGCGATCGAGGAGTACCTCCTGCTCCGCGACCACCTCCGCCGCGACGCGGCCGACCGCACCCTCTACGAGGCGACCAAGCGCTCGCTGATGGAGCGGAGCTGGGCCGACATGAACGCCTACTCGGACGCCAAGACCGAGGTGATCGAGGCCATCAAGGCGCGGGCGCGAGCTGCACGCGACGACACAGCGACGTCGGGCTCGACGCCGGCCTGAGCCCCGGTGCGTCGCCTCGCGCCGGTTCGCCGAACGGCGTTGCCCGCCGCGCCGCCGTCGCGTGAGGCTGGACGGATGCATGCCGACGAGTACCTGTCCCCCGAGGAGCTCCCCGAGCCGCCGACGCTGGACGTCGTGACGCGGTTCTTCCGAGGCCCGCTCTTCACCCTCACGCCGCAGCCGTCCCTGGAGGAGTGGGTGTCCTCGGCCTCGGCGCGCGACCGGGGCGGGGTGATCCTCTTCGACGAGGCCTCGATCGGCTACACCTTCTGGCGCAACCCGGACGACCACGACGACCCCGCGAATCTCGAGGAGCTCGACGGCGAGCCGGGGCCCTCGCCCGACGCCTCGCCGACGCATCCCGTACCCGAGTGGATGGCGGAGATCGCCGCCAGGATGCCGTACCCCCAGCTCTGGGACGCGGTTCGGACGAGCGTGGCGGAGGAGCACTCGCCGTGGCAGAGCATCGAGTTCGCGCTCCTCGAGCACGTGAACCGCATCCTGAGGAGCCGCCTCCGCAGCGAGCGCGCCGGTGGGAGCGACCCCGGCGAGCTCCTCGGCCCCGCGATGGACCTCGGCGTGGAGCACGGCGTCCCGCTCCTCCTCGACGGGCGGTGGGTCCCCGGCATCCGGATCGACACCGACCCGCACGTCCTCGGCGTCGGCGCCCACCTCGGCGACCGCTTCCTGACGGCCGTCGTCGACCGCGACCGCCTCCCCTTCCTCGACTTCACCTTCGTCACCCGCCACGCCCGCGGCTGACCACCGTTGCTGGTCGACCAGCCCGCGCAGCGGGCGTATCGAGACCCACCATCGCCACGAGCCGAGTCCGCAGAACTCAGGCGCTGACGGGTTCGGGTCTCGATACGCCCCTGCGGGGCTACTCGACCAGCATGCTTCCGCCGAGCACCGCGTCGAGAGACCCGCCCCCCTTGCTGGTCGAGTAGCCCGCTCCGCGGGCGTATCGAGACCCGCCATCGCCGAACCGCCGCTCGCCTCCCCCCGCCCACCGCCGCTTCGCGCCGGGTCACCGCCCGCCGTTGCACCTGCCGAGGCGACGCGCAAGGCTCGGAGGATGTTCTACGACGAGAGCGCCCGCCTCGAGGACGTCCCGGTCCCGCCGACCCTCGACGAGGTGGCGCGCGCCTTCCCGGGCCCGCTGTACGGCTTCGTTCCTCAGCCGTCGCTCGAGCCGTGGACGTCCGGAACGGCGTCGAGCACCTCCGGCGGACGCGTCGAGATCGAGTCCGTGGCGATCGGCTACACGCTCTGGCTGAACCCGGACGACCACGACGACCCCGCCAACCTCGCGGAGCTCGACGACGAGCTGCGCGCCTCACTCGACGCCCCACCGGTGCGCCCGCTGCCCGACTGGATGACCGCGATCACCGCCCGGATGCGCTACCCGTGGCTGTGGGAGGCGGTGCGGACGACCGTCGCGCACGAGCCCGCCCCGCCGTGGCACTCCGTCGAGAGCGTCCTCGTGGAGCACGTGAACCACATCCTGAGGAACCGGTTCCGCGACGAGCGGGTCCGCGGCGGCTTCCCGGGCGAGCTGCTCGGCCCCGCGACCGAGAAGTGCGTCGAGCACGACGTCCCGCTCCTCCTCGACGGCCGCCCGGTCCCCGGCCTCCGGATCGACACCGACGCGCACGTCTTCGGCGTCGGCGCCCACCTCGGCGACCGCGTCCTGACGGCCGTCGTCGAGCGCGACCGCCTCCCCCTCTTCGACCTCGCCTTCGCCACCCACCGCGCCCCCGCCTGATCTCCCCTGCTGGTCGAGCAGCCCGCGCAGCGGCCCACCGATTCGCTGGTCGAGTAGCCCGCGCAGCGGGCGTATCGAGACCCCTGACCAGCACCGTTCGGCCAGGGATTCCCGATCAGGGCGCCGCGAGGTGGAGCCGGTCGTCGCACCAGCTCGCGATCGCGGGGTCGTGGGTCGCGACGACCACGCTCGCGCCGTGACCGGCCAGCTCGGTCAGCACGTCGAGCACGGTCTCACTGTTCTCGGCGTCGAGGGCGCCGGTCGGCTCGTCGGCGAGGACCAGGTTCGGGCTCTTGACCAGCAGCCGGGCGAGCGCGACCCGCTGCTGCTCGCCGCCGCTCAGCCGGGCGACGCGCTCGCGGCCCCGCCCCGCCAGGCCGACGCGCTCGAGCGCGCGCTCGAACCGGTCGCTGCGTCCGCGCCGCTCGCCGAGCGCGATCGCGAGGTTCTGCTCGACGGTCGCGGTGTCGACGAGGGCGTAGCTCTGGAAGAGGTAGCCGAGCCGGTCCCGCCGGAAGCGCCGGCGGCCGTGCGCCCGGAGCCGGGTCAGCTCCTCGCCGTCGACCTCGATCGAGCCCGAGTCGGGGGCGTCGAGGAGCCCGAGGCAGTTGAGGAGCGTCGACTTGCCGCTGCCGCTCGCGCCGGTGAGGGCGAGGGTGCTGCCCGAGGCGACGGTCACGTCGAGCCCGCTCCACAGCGTGCGTCGGCCGTAGCCCTTGGCGAGGTGGGTGGCGAGGATCACAGGAGGCCTTTCCGTTCGGTCGGGAGGGAGGAGTGGAGCGGGGAGCGCATCAGGCGTCGACGACGGGCGAGCGGCTCGCCCTCCGGTGGGCGAGGGCCAGGCACGCGAGGAGGAGCGCAGCACTGGCTGCGACCACGCCGATGTCCAGCGCCGTCTGCTCGAGCAGGAAGTTCTCGGTGTCGACCGTGCCGAGGTCGATCACCGTGCGGACGTCCTTCGGATCGCGGAACCACTGCGGGATGACGGCGAGCGCCAGCGTCGCGGTCAGCAGCACACCCTCCAGCAGGAGCCCGCTGCGGTGCGCCGTGAGCGGTCCGAGCCCGGACAGCCGGTGCACGAACGCCCGCTTGCGGTCCTTCTCCACCAGCACCACCGCCGCGACGAGACCGGTGAGCAGCACGACGATCCCGCCGCTCACGAACCCGATCACGTTGATCGCGTGGGCACCGAGCGCCCGCCGGTACTGCTCGTTCGCCTGGTACGCCACTGGGGTGATGGAGGCCACGAAGGGGGAGAGACCGCCCACCTCGATGGCGGCCGGGAGCGCCGCGGGTTCGGTGAAGATCACTCCTCCCTGGGTGATCACCGCGACCAGCTCGGAGGCGGCGAGCACCCCGACCGATGGCAGAACGACGACGACCGGATCGACGAGCTCGGGCTCCGGGCGGAAGCTGTGCTCACCGGAGCCCAGGGTGACGAGGACCTGCCCCGACGGCACGACGTGCTCCGCGACTGGAAGACCGACGGTCGCGGGTGCCGGATCCGAGACGCTCGACTGCGTGTCCTGCCAGGAGTGCAAGTCGGCCAGCACGGACAGCCGGTACTCAGCAGACGTGTCCTCCGGCTCGAGGACAGTGAGGACGCCGTCGGGGACCTCGGTCATCCGGCGCCCGTCGTCGCCGAGCACCTCGACCCTCCGGAGGTATCCCTCATTGACGAGCAGCACGTTTCCCTGGTCGCTGAGTCCCGGCGTGACGAAGATCACCCCTCCGGAGGCTTCCTGCGAGACGGCCAGATCGGCCAGTCGCCGATCAGCGGCGTGGTACTCGGACGGGCTCAAGTACCCGCCGATGCCAATCGTGACCGCGTCTTGCGCGACACTCCGGAGCTCGCGGCTGCGCCCCTCGATGTCGGCGACCCGGGCGCTCTGACCGAGCGCGGCGACGATCGCGAGGAGCACCAGCACCGCCGGGACCCGGACGGCGTAGACGCCGAGCAGCACCCACCAGCCGTCGATCTCGCCCTTCACCTGGTCGACGAGCCGGCGGCCGTCGGTGAGGGCGATCGCGAGGATCTGCGCGACGACCGCGGCGAGCAGGAGGAGCGCGAGCAGCCGACCGAAGAGCGCGAGGACCGTCGGCAGCTGCGCGAGGCCGTTCAGAGCGGCCGTCGCGAGAGCGACCGCCGCCACTCCGCCGACGGAGAAGGTGACCACCGGGAGCGCGAGGAAGCGCCACTCCGCGAGCAGGATCGTCAGGACCCCCGCGCCGTGCAGTCGCTGCACCCCGTGCGCCCGGCTCCGCAGCAGCGTTCCCGCTCCGACCAGAACGATGACGGCGAGCAGCGCGACGGCGAGTGAGCGCATCAGATCGCCGTACTCGCGGTACGTGTCGACGTCGATGCCCGAGGCGTAGGGCGCGACCCGGCCCGACCAGCCGCCGTTCTCGATGACCGCGAGCACCGCCTCCGCATCCGCTCGATCACCCCCGACCAGCCAGGCTCCGCGCGGATCGAGCAGGCCGAGGTCCTGCAGCGGCGCGACCGTCGTCGTGATCGCGGTGTCGACAGCGCCGTAGCCGTCGCGGAGCAGCTCCGCCGCGGTCCCCTCGCCTGCGACGTAGAGGTGGCGCACGGTCGCCGGATCCACCGAATCCTCGACGTACCGGACGATGTCGACACCACGATCGTCCGCCAGCGCCGTGAGGTCACGGTAGACCTCGCTCGCGGAGACCCGGGGTGTCGCGTCCTGCGACACGACGAGCTGCCAGCCCCCGTTCCACACCGGGCCACGCGCATCGAACGCGCGAACGAACAGGACGGCGAGCACCGCCGCCAGGACGACGGCCAGCACATAGCCGAGGACCACACTCTTGCTTCTCACAGCTCTCCCGCTGTCAGGGCGGGCGAGGCCGAAGCCCCGCCCGCCTATCGATCAGGACTCAGCAGACGTCGTAGTACGCGGAGTCGACCTCGAAGGTGCGAGCGGGTGCACTCACCGAGGCATCCCGGCCCGCAGCCTTGCAGCCGGTGCGGTGGTACTCGCCGTTGAAGACTGTCGCCTTATGCGACCGCGAGTCGTGCTGATACGACGACAGCACGGTCCCGCCGGTCGTCCCGTGGATCCACGTCCCTCCCTCCTCGGGGTGGGACACGGTGTACGCCGCCGCCACGGGCGCGATCAGCATCGCCCCCGTGAGGGCGAGTCCGGTGATGAAGGACCGGCGGGAGCCGGGTGCTCGGAAGGACATGGGGGACCTCTCTGTGTTCGGACCGCCGTCGCCGAGACCGGTGAGGCGGGCTGCGCTGCCGCAGCGAGGGAACCGTATGCCCGAACCCATACTGATCTGATCACATCGACGAGGCATCCGGACGACTCGGCGCGTTTCAGTGCCTGTGGAGGAGCCTCAACACCCCTCCGCACCCCGCCGAAAGGCCGGGCAAGCGCATACCCACCCCCGCCCCGCGCTCGGCGGCCGGAACCGCCCCCGCGCGGGAGTACCGTGACGCCATGACAGCGCAGGACGACATCGGTGCGGAGCAGGCGCCCGCGAAGGACTTCTCGCACGAGCAGGAGGGCTACCAGCACGGTCTGAAGCCCCGCCAGCTCCAGATGATCGCGATCGGCGGCGCGATCGGAACCGGCCTCTTCCTCGGCGCCGGCGGCCGCCTCAACTCCGCAGGCCCGGCCCTCGCGATCGCCTACCTCGTCGCCGGCGTCTTCGCCTTCTTCATCCTCCGCGCTCTCGGCGAGCTCGTCCTGCACCGCCCGTCGTCGGGATCGTTCATCTCCTACGCCCGCGAGTTCTACGGCGAGAAGTTCGCCTACGCCGCAGGCTGGATGTACTTCCTCAACTGGGCGATGACCTCGATCGTCGACACCACCGCCGTCGCCGTCTACCTCAAGTACTGGTCGGCCTTCACCGCGGCGCCGCAGTGGCTCCTCGCCCTGATCGCGCTGCTCGTCGTCCTCGCCGCGAACATGGTCGCGGTCAAGGTCTTCGGCGAGCTCGAGTTCTGGTTCGCGCTGATCAAGGTGACGGCGCTGGTCGCCTTCCTCGTCGTCGCGCTGATCTGGCTCGTCTTCGCCTTCCCGGTGCAGGCCGGCGGCGAGACCGTGCAGACCGGCGTCTCGATCCTCTCGGACAACGGCGGCATCCTGCCCAACGGACTGCTCCCCGCGGTCCTGGTGATGCAGGGCGTCGTCTTCGCCTACGCCGCGATCGAGCTGGTCGGCACCGCCTCCGGCGAGACGCAGGACACCGAGAAGGTGATCCCCCGCGCGATCAACTCGGTGATCTTCCGGATCGCGATCTTCTACGTCGGCTCGATCGTCCTGCTCTCGCTGCTGCTCCCCTACACCGCCTACAAGGAGGGCGAGAGCCCCTTCGTCACCTTCTTCTCCTCGATCGGCGGGCCCGAGGTCGGCACGATCGCCGGCTCGATCATGAACTTCGTGGTGCTCACCGCGGCGCTCTCCTCGCTCAACGCCGGCCTCTACTCCACCGGTCGCGCGCTGCACTCGATGGGGATGAACGGCTCCGCCCCGAAGTGGACGACGCGGATGTCGAAGGGCGGCGTGCCCTACGCGGGCATCCTGCTGACCGCGACCTTCACGGTGGCGGGCGTGGTGCTGAACTACTTCGTGCCGAGCCAGGCGTTCGAGATCGCGCTGAACATCGCGAGCCTGGGCATCATCACGGCGTGGGGCACGATCATCCTCTGCCAGATGCGACTGCGGCAGTGGGCGAAGAAGGGCCTCGCGAAGGAGCCGTCCTTCAAGCTCCCCGGCGCTCCGGTCACCTCCTGGCTGACCCTCGTCTTCCTGGCCGTGGTGCTGGTGCTGATGGCGATCGACTTCCCGGTCGGCACGCTCACGATCGCCTCGCTGGTGATCATCGTCCCGCTGCTGGTGGCCGGCTGGTTCCTGCAGCGCGGACGCATCCTCCGGATCGCGGAGCTGCGCGACGGAGTGACGGGGCCGTTCCCGGTGACCGGTCGCGACCCGTCCGCCCAGGTCCGGCGCGACCGCGACGACGAGAGCTGAGGCCCGCGAGACCGGCGCCCGGCCCGCGCGCCCACCGTTACTCTCGATCGCGCGGGCGCCCACGCGCCGGCGGAACGGGAGCGGCATGGCCACGGTGGACTCCGCGGAGCGGCGCGCGCGCCTGATCGAGCTGCTCGAGCGCGACGGCGCGATCCGCCTCGACGACGCGGCGGCCGAGCTCGACGTCTCGACGATGACCGTCCGCCGCGACCTGGCCGACCTCGAGGCGGAGGGCCGGCTCAGCCGGGTCCGCGGCGGCGCGGTCGCCGCGCTCCGCCCCCGCCCCTTCGCCGAGCGCCTGGCCGCGGGCGCCGCCGCCAAGCGCGAGATCGCCCGCAAGGCCGTCGCCCTGCTGCCCGACTCGGGCGCGGTCGCGGTCGACGCCTCCTCGACCGCCGGCACCCTGCTCGCCGCCGCCCCGGAGTCGCCGCGGCTGCTGATCGCCACCAACTCGCTGGAGAACCACGCCTCGGCCCGTGCCACCCGCGCCCGGGTCGTGCTGATCGGCGGCGAGCTCCAGGCCGAGACCGACAGCTTCGTCGGCCCGCTCGCCTGCGCCGGCGCGGCCGAGCTGCACTACGACCGCTTCTTCACCTCCGCCTCGGCGGTCACCCGCGCGGGCACCAGCGAGGTGACGCTCGAGGAGGCCCAGGTGAAGCGCGTGCTCGTCGCCGCCTCCGCCGAGACGGTGCTGCTGGTCGACTCCTCCAAGCTCGAGCGCACGGCCCTCGCCCGCGCGCTGGACTGGGACGCGATCGCGGTGCTCGTGACCGAGCTCGACCCCGCGGACGAGCGACTCGACCCGTTCCGCGGACTCGCCGACGTCCGCTGACGTCCGCTGACGTCCGCTGACGTCCGCTGACGTCCGCTGACGTCCGCTGACGAGCATTGACCGGAACGAGTCGGCCTGTTAGCTTCTGTGATAGTTAACACACTCGTTCAATCAGACGGAGAAGTCATGGCAGCCTCGACCGCCGCAGAGCTCATCGCCCGCTCGAACCGCCTCGGGGCCGACCCGCGCAACACGAACTACGCGGGCGGCAACACCTCCGCGAAGGGCGTCGAGACCGATCCGGTCACCGGCGAGCCCGTCGAGCTGCTCTGGGTCAAGGGCTCCGGCGGCGACCTCGGCACCCTGAAGGAGTCCGGCCTCGCGGTCCTCCGCATGGACCGCCTCCGCGCGCTCGTGAACGTCTACCCCGGCGTCGACCGCGAGGACGAGATGGTCGCCGCGTTCGACTACACGCTGCACGGCAAGGGCGGCGCCGCCCCCTCGATCGACACCGCGATGCACGGCCTCGTCGACGCCGCGCACGTCGACCACCTGCACCCCGACTCCGGCATCGCCTTCGCGACCGCCGCCGACGGCGAGCGCCTCACCGCGGAGGCCTTCGGCGGCACCGTCGCCTGGGTCCCGTGGCGCCGCCCCGGCTTCCAGCTCGGCCTCGACATCGCCGCGATCAAGGAGGCGAACCCCGAGGTCATCGGCGCGATCCTCGGCGGCCACGGCATCACCGCCTGGGGCGACACCAGCGAGGAGGCGGAGGCGAACTCGCTCCGCATCATCGAGACCGCCAGCGCGTACATCGCCGAGCACGGACGCCCCGAGCCCTTCGGTCCCGCCCTCGACGGCTACGCCGCCCTGCCCGAGGAGGAGCGCCGCGCCAAGGCCGCCGCCCTCGCCGCCCACCTGCGCTCGATCGCCTCGCACGACCGCCCCCAGGTCGGCCACTTCACCGACTCCGCCGAGGTCCTCGACTTCCTCGCGAGCACCGAGCACCCTCGCCTGGCCGCGCTCGGCACCTCCTGCCCCGACCACTTCCTCCGCACCAAGGTGAAGCCGCTGCTCGTCGACCTGCCGGCCACGGCCACGGTCGAGGAGATCGTCGAGCGCCTCCCCGCGCTGCACGAGGCCTACCGCGCCGATTACCAGGCCTACTACGACGCGCACGCGACGCCCGAGAGCCCCGCGATCCGCGGCGCCGACCCGCTGATCGTGCTCGTGCCCGGCGTGGGCATGTTCTCCTACGGCGCGAACAAGCAGACCGCCCGCGTCGCCGGCGAGTTCTACGTCAACGCGATCAACGTGATGCGCGGCGCCGAGGCGATCTCGACCTACGCGCCGATCGACGAGGCCGAGAAGTTCCGCATCGAGTACTGGGCGCTCGAGGAGGCGAAGCTGCAGCGGATGCCGAAGCCCAAGCCCCTCGCCTCCCGCATCGCGCTGGTGACCGGCGCCGCCTCCGGCATCGGCAAGGCCATCGCCACCCGCCTCGCCGCCGAGGGCGCCTGCGTCGTCGTCGCCGACCTCGACCTCGCCAAGGCGCAGGCCGCGGCCGCCGAGCTCGGCTCGACCGACGTCGCGGTAGGAGTGGCGGCGAACGTCTCCGACGCCGCCGCCGTGAAGGCTGCGATCGACGCCACCGTCCTCGCCTTCGGCGGCCTGGACCTGGTGGTCAACAACGCCGGCCTCTCGCTCTCGAAGTCCCTCTTCGACACCACCGAGGCCGACTGGGACCTCCAGCACGACGTGATGGCGAAGGGCTCGTTCCTCGTCTCGCAGGCCGCGGCCCGCGTGCTCGTCGACCAGAAGCTCGGCGGCGACATCGTCTACATCTCCTCGAAGAACTCGGTCTTCGCCGGCCCGAACAACATCGCCTACTCCGCGACCAAGGCCGACCAGGCCCACCAGGTGCGCCTGCTGGCCGCCGAGCTCGGCGAGCACGGCATCAAGGTCAACGGCATCAACCCCGACGGCGTCGTCCGCGGCTCCGGCATCTTCGCCTCCGGCTGGGGCGCGAACCGCGCCAAGACCTACGGCATCGACGAGGAGGACCTGGGCGCGTTCTACGCCAAGCGCACCATCCTCAAGCGCGAGGTCGTCCCCGAGAACGTCGCCAACGCTGTCTTCGCCCTCTGCACTTCGGACTTCTCGCACACCACGGGGCTACACGTCCCGGTGGATGCGGGCGTGGCTGCGGCCTTCCTCCGATGACCGCGACCGAAGGAGTCCTCCGATGAAGGCCGTCGCGGCGGTCGACCTCGGCGCCACCAGCGGCCGCGTCATCCTCGGCTACGTCGGCCACGACGAGCTGCGGATGCGGCACGTAGCGCGCTTCCCGAACCAGCCGGTCCGCGTCCAGGAGGGCGCCGAGTCCGCGCTGCACTGGAACATCCTCGAGCTCCACCGCTCGCTCACCGCGGGACTCACCAACGCGCTCCGCGACGAGCCCGAGGTCGTCTCGATCGGCGTCGACTCCTGGGCCGTCGACTACGCCCTGCTGCGCCGGGGCCGGATGCTCGGCGCGCCGTACCACTACCGCGACGAGCGGACCGCGCGCGGCGTCGCCGACGTGCACGCGCGGATCGGCGCCGAGGAGCTCTACGCGCGCAACGGACTGCAGCACCTCCCCTTCAACACGCTGTTCCAGCTCGCCGCCGAGCGCGACGTGCTCGCCCTCGCCGACCAGGCGCTGCTCGTCCCGGACCTGATCGGCTACTGGCTGACCGGCGTCGCCGCGACCGAGATCACCAACGCCTCCACCACGGGTCTGCTCGACCCGCACACTCGCGCGTGGGACCACGAGCTCCTCACGCGCCTCGAACTGCCGCTCGGGATCCTCGCGCCCCTGATCGAGCCGGGCTCCCGGCTCGGCTCGCTCCTGCCCGCCGTCGCCGCCGAGCTCGGCGCCCCGGCCGGGCTCGGCGTCGTCGCCGTCGGCTCGCACGACACGGCCTCGGCCGTCGTCGCCGTGCCGGCCGCGGACGAGGACTTCGCGTACATCTCCAGTGGCACCTGGTCGCTCGTCGGCGTCGAACTCGAGGAGCCGGTGGTCTCGCTGGAGGGTCGGGCCGCCAACTTCACCAACGAGGGCGGCGTCGACGGGCGGGTCCGATTCCTGAAGAACGTCTCGGGGCTGTGGCTGCTCTCCGAGTCGATCCGCACCTGGGAGCGCAGCACCGGCGAGCAGATCGACCTCGCCGAGCTGCTGCGCCAGGCCGCGGCGATCCGCGGACCGATCACGACCTTCGACCCCGCCGACGAGCGCTTCCTCGCCCCCGGCAACATGCCCGGCCGGATCGTCGAGTGGTGCGTCGAGCGCGGTCTCGCGCAGCCGCGCACCCGGCCCGAGTTCGTCCGCTCGATCCTCGAGTCGCTCGCCGAGGCCTACGCGAGCACCCTCGCCGACGCCGTCCGACTGAGCGGCAAGCGGGTCCGCACGATCCACATCGTCGGCGGCGGCTCCCAGAACGAGCTGCTCTGCCAGCTCACCGCCGACCGCACCGGGCTGCCGGTCGAGGCCGGACCCAGCGAAGCCACGGCGATCGGGAACATCATCGTCCAGGCCCGCGCGCAGGGCCTCGTCTCCGGCTCGCTCGAGTCGCTGCGCGCGCTCGTCCGCCGGGCGTTCCCGCCGACGCGCTACGAACCCCGTCCCTCCTCCCCCGAGAAAGGCTGACCAGCATGGTCCAGCGCCAGTTCCCGAAGCCCGTCGAGCTGCTCGAGTACCTCAGCTTCAAGAAGCCCGAGCTCGACGGCCGCAAGCGCCGCCTCGACGCCGCCCTCACCATCGAGGACCTCCGCTCGATCGCGAAGCGCCGCACCCCGAAGGCCGCGTTCGACTACACCGACGGCTCCGCCGAGGGCGAGATCTCGATCGCCCGCGCCCGCCAGGCCTTCGAGGACGTGGAGTTCCACCCCCAGGTGCTCCGCGACGTCGCCGCCGTCGACACCACCGCCACCGTCCTCGGCGCACCCTCCGCCATGCCCTTCGGGATCGCGCCCACCGGCTTCACCCGCCTGATGCAGACCGAGGGTGAGACCGCCGGAGCCGGAGCGGCCGCCGCCGCGGGCATCCCCTTCACCCTCTCCACGCTCGGCACCACCTCTATCGAGAACGTGAAGAAGGCCAACCCGCACGGCCGCAACTGGTTCCAGCTCTACGTCATGCGCGACCGCGAGATCTCCTACGGCCTCGTCGAGCGCGCCGCCGCCGCCGGCTACGAGACCCTCTTCTTCACCGTCGACACCCCCGTCGCCGGCGCCCGCCTGCGCGACAAGCGCAACGGCTTCTCCATCCCGCCCCAGCTCACCGTCGGCACCGTCCTCGACGCCCTGCCCCGCCCGTGGTGGTGGTTCGACTTCCTCACCACCCAGAAGCTCGAGTTCGCCTCCCTCAGCGCGACCGGCGGCACCGTCGGCGACCTGCTCGACCTCGCCATGGACCCCACCATCAGCTACGAGGACCTGAAGGTCATCCGCGAGATGTGGCCCGGCAAGCTCGTCATCAAGGGCGTGCAGAGCGTCGAGGACGCCCACACGTTCGCCGACTTCGGCGTCGACGGCATCGTCCTCTCCAACCACGGCGGACGCCAGCTCGACCGCGCCCCCATCCCCTTCCACCTCCTCCCCGAGGTCGTCCGCGAGGTCGGCACCGACACCGAGGTCATGGTCGACACCGGCATCATGAACGGCGCCGACATCGTCTCCTCCATCGCCCTGGGAGCGAAGTTCACCCTCATCGGCCGCGCCTACCTCTACGGCCTCATGGCCGGCGGCCGCCAGGGCGTCGACCGCACCATCGCGATCCTCTCCGACCAGATCATCCGCACCATGAAGCTCCTCGGCGCCCACTCCCTCGAAGAGCTCACCCCCGCCCACGTCACCCAGCTCGAACGCCTCCAGCCCCGCCCCCGCGCCTGACCCGGCACCTCCGGCACGCAGAACCGGCTCCGGCTCGCCATGATCCCCCGATCCGGCGAGCCGGAGCCGTTTCCACGTGCCGAGCCCCTGCGTGCTGGTCGAGCAACTGAAGCCACATGCTGGTCGAGTAGCCGCCGCAGGCACCCTCATGCTGGTCGAGTAGCCGCCGCAGGCGGCGTATCGAGACCCACGTCCCCCAGCACGGTGGATCTCGATACGACCGCTCCGCGGTCTACTCGATCAACATGGAAGGGTCCGCGCCCCACCGTCATGCCTGCCAGCCGCCGCAGCCGCCCTCATGCTGGTCGAGCAGTCGCCGCAGGCGTCCTATCGAGACCCGCCGCACCCAGCCTCTTGCCAGGAACACCCGCGGCCCGCTACGGTCGACGAACGCCACCACGAAAGGAGCCGACCATGACGAACGCGCCGCACTTCACCACCGCCGGCTTCTTCGGCGCCCTCTCCGACTGACCGGTCGAGCCTCCCGCTCGTCATCGCTCAGACGGTGACGGCGCAGAAGAAGCTCCCGGTCCCACGGCACCGCCGCACGGACCGTCGTCCCGTTCCCGACCCGATCCCCGGGTCCCGCGCGCCGCCCCTCCGGCGGCCGCTCCGCGCGCTCCGAGCGCGCTCCTCGCCGCGCCCACCAGGCGCTCTCCGGCGCGCCCGCGCGCCAGCCGCCCGGCATCGACCGGGCGCCGCACGAAGGACACCATCGTGAACACCGCAGCGACACTCGTCGCCCGCCTCCCCCGACCTCGACTCGCCCAACTGCTCGACCGCCTCGCGCTCCGCGCAGGCATCGCCCTCGTGGCGTGGAGCACTCGGGAGCGCCGCCTCCCGCCCACCCACGCGGAGATCGCCGCCCTCCGCCACGAGCGCGCCGCCCTCGAGGACCGCGAGCGCCGCACCGCACTCCAGCGCCTCCCGCGCTGACCCCGCCCACAACGCAGAAGTTGCGGTAGTCGAACGCGACTACCGCAACTTCTGCGTCATGAGCCGAGCGGCCTAGAGCTGCTGGTCGAACACCTCGGCCTTTCGGAGTGCGTCCTGGAACCCGAAGCCCAGCACGCCCTCGTACTCCCAGACCTCCAGTCGATCGCCGGGATTCACCCCGTCGATGAGGAAGGTCGTCTCCGCGTCCTCGGTCGACTTCGAGACCCCGGCCACCCCGCGGGCATCGTTCTGCCGCATCTCGGCGACGGGCTTGCCGCCGACGACGACCACGAAGCGCCGATCCGACTCGACGATCGCGTCCGGCAGGGTCACCAGGGCACGACCGTCCGAGATCGACGCCTTCACGAACGTCGGCTCCGCCGGGGCGGGCGGGGCAGGCGCAGCCGGAGTGGCCGTCAGAACCTGGTCGAGCAGCTTCTCCTTGCGGTGGGCCGGATCGCGCGAGTCGTACCACGTGCCCTCGTACTCCCAGACCTCCAGGTGCTGACCCGGCGTCACCGTGCTGAACTCGAACAGCTTGGCGTCGCCCTCGCGCCACACCTTCACGGCCCCGTACGCCGCGTCGCCCTGGATCTCGCCGAGGTCCCTCCCTCCGGCGGAGACCACCAACCGCTTGTTCGTCCGGAGGACCTCATCGGGCACGGACAGCACGGCGTTCCCGTTCACCAGGGACACCGCCACGCCGGGCTTCTCGCCCACCTGCTGATCGAACAGCTTCGCGATCCGCTTGACGTCGTCCACCCCGAAGTCGAACGCTGTTCCCTCGTACTCCGAGACCTCCACCCGGCTGCCGGGCTTCACACCGAGGAGCTGCACCCGCGTCAGGTCACCGTCGGTCCGCTTGCTGCCGAGGAACATGGTTCTCCCGTCCTGGCCGCCGCCGATGAAGGTCTCCCCGCCGTAGCTCTGACCGACCTCCACCCCGTCGGCCCGGAACACGAGCCTCCTCTCCGCCGCGAAGACGGCGGTGGGCACGCTCACCACCGCGAAGCCGTCCTCGAACGACGCCGTCAGTCCCGACTCGAGCGGAGCGTCCGACGCCCGGAAGTCGGCCAGCTTCTTGATCCAGTGGGCGTCGTCGACGTCGTCGCCCAGAGATCCCTCGAGCTGGAAGACCTCCAGCCGCTCACCCGCCTGCGCGGCACCGAACTCGACCTTCATCCGGCCGTCCAGCGCGTAGTACGACTTCCCGCCGAGGACGACACCGTTCTGAATCTGACCGAGGACCCTCTCCCCGGCGCGGACCATGAGCCACGTGTCCGACGAGGCGATCTCACCGGGGAGACTCACGATCACGTGACCGTCCACGAGGGATGCCGTCACGGTCGAACTCGCTGCAGGAGCGGACGTCGCGGGCGCAGCCGCGGACTGCGAGGCCCCGATCCCGGCTCGATCGGCTGGTGCGGCCATCGCCGGCGTCGCCGACAGCAGGCCGACCAGGGCGGTGGCGGCAGCGCAGGCCGCCAGAGTGCGCGTGCTTCTCATGGAATTCCCTTCCTTCAGTGCGACCGGCGACGACGAAGCGGCATCTTCTGGAGCAGCCCCGGCCGGTCACGAGGAGCCATTGTGTTCGGAGCGCACCGCACCCCCTCTCCCCCTGTCGCGCCGTGCGGCATGCCCGCCCCGCCCCGCTCGAGACCCCGGACGTCGCGCTGAGTCGCCCCCGCAACGCAGAAGTCGCGGTAGTCGAACGCGACTACCGCGACTTCTGCGTTCTCAGCCGGAGTCCCGGTGTCGGGCGAGAGTGCCTGCGGTGCGGGCTACGCCGCGGGAGCGGGGGGCGCGGTCGCCGGGAAGGCATCGCCGAGCTGCGCCGCGTAGACCCTCGTCCGGCGGAGGGTGTCGTCGAACCCGTCGTCCAGCGATCCCGCGTACTCCGTGACCGCCATGCGATCACCGGGCTTCACCCCGGGGATGTAGAGGACCGTCCGCCCATCGACGACATCGGGGACCACCCTCACCACCCCACGAGTCCGCTTGTTCTGGATCTGAGCGACAGGCTTCCCCTCGACGATCACCACGAACCGCTTGTCCGTGCGGTAGAGGTCATCGGACACCGACACCAGCACCCCCTCGTCCGAGAGCGTCGCGATCACGAACGGCTGCTCCGCGATCGGCGCCACTCCGGGAGCGGACGGCGCGGTCGCCGGGAAGGCATCGCCGAGCTGCGCCGCGTAGACCCTCGTCCGGCGGAGGGTGTCGTCGAACCCGTCGTCCAACGATCCCGCGTACTCCGTGACCGCCATGCGATCACCGGGCTTCACCCCGGGGATGTAGAGGACCGTCCGCCCATCGACGACATCGGGGACCACCCTCACCACCCCACGAGTCCGCTTGTTCTGGATCTGAGCGACAGGCTTCCCCTCGACGATCACCACGAACCGCTTGTCCGTGCGGTAGAGGTCATCGGACACCGACACCAGCACCCCCTCGTCCGAGAGCGTCGCGATCACGAACGGCTGCTCCGCGATCGGCGCCACTCCGGGAGCGGTCTCGGTCGACTCCGTCGCAGCGGCGGGCTCGGCCGACGTGTCGGCGAGCGCGGGCTCGATCCGCGTCGGAGTCGGGGCCGGCACGGTCGGCACCTCCCGAGAGGGAAGACCGAGCTCGCGGACGTCCGGTCCGCCCGGCTGCCGGCTCGCGGACATGGCCGCCTCGCCGCGATCCGGCTGCCCGGCCGGCACGTCCGTCACGGAGTCTCCGAGGAGTCCGAGACCGGCGCCGGGCGACTCCTCCCGCTGGACGGCTCCTCCAGCACCGCCGTCGAGCGGGCCGGCCATCGCCGGAGTCGCGGACAGCAGCCCGAGCAGAGTGGTCGCAGCGACGCAGGCCGCTGCAGTGCGCGTGTTCCTCATGGAGATTCCCTTCGATGAAGGCGACCAGCATCGGAGAGGCAGCACGTCTCTGTCGGCTGCGGCCGGTCGCGACGAGACATTCTCACCTCGACGCACCTCCGGCCGCTCCCCTGTGACGCGGTACGCACGCGAGCTCACGGAGCCCTGCCCGCAAGCCCCCGGATCACTCACCGCGCTCTCGTCCGCCTCGCGCTCCGCCTCGGTCCCCTAGAGCGTCACGGAGAACAACCTCCCCTTCGAATTCTCCGCGGTCAGCGGGTCCGTGATCTCCCCCTCGAACTCCCAGACGTCCAGCTGCTCACCGGGCTTCACATCGGGGATCTCGAACAGCCGATCCGTGCCCTCCTTCCACTCCCGGTCCACCCCCACGGCGGTGTCCCCCTTGATCTCGGCGCGGACGGTGTTGATGCCGACCACGAGCAACTGGTTCGCGGCGAGGAACTTCTCCGGCACCGAGACCACTGCTTTCCCGTCCACGAGAGTCGCCGTGATCTCGGTACTGACCGCGACCTGCTGGTCGAACACCGTCTCCTCCCGGGGCTCGGTGTCCCGGCCGAGATCCAGTCGGCCGAAGTACCGCCGGACCTCCACACGGCCACCGTTCCTGCCCGCGTCGATCCGGAAGCGCGCCACTGCGTCCGGGCCCTCCGTGGACACGAGGTGGACGCCGCCGATCTGACCGTCGGCACTGGTCTCGCCGATGTACTCCCCGTCGACGTAGAACACGTAGCGCTGCCCCGAGGAGAACCGCTCCATGGGCAGGGAGACGATCAACCTCCTGTCCGCTTCGAGCGTTGCCGCGAAGCCGGGCGTCGGAGCCGGAGTCGACTCGGTCGGCGCCTCCTGCACGGGCCGCGAAGGCAGAGGGGCGTCCGGTCCGCTGGGCTGCGGGGAGCCGAGCATGCCCGCGTCGCCCCGGTCGGGCCGCGCGTCCGCCGCGTCCGTCGCGAGGTGGCCGAGCAGTCCGAGGCCCGAGCCGCGCGACTCCTGGCCCTGGACGATCGAGGCGTCGCCCCGATCGAGCTCGGAGGCCAGCGCCGGCGTCGCCGAGAGCAGGCCGAACAGGGTCGTCGCGGCCACGCAGGCCGCCACAGTGCGGGTGTTTCTCATGGGTGTCCCTTTTCTCGATGCGACCAGCAGCGAAGGAGCGGTACGTCGAGGGACGGCCGCAGCTGGTCGTGATGAGACATACTCACCTAGACGACTCGACGATCAGTCCGCCGTGGCGCGCCACGCACGCCCAGCCACCGAAGTGAGCCGACGGCAGGGCCCAGGCACAAGCCGGAGAAAGCAGTCGCTCACAGTCGCCGCACATATCGCTGAGTATCGTTCGGAGCGACACGGTCGTTCGGAACGGCACACTCGGAAGACACACGGAGGTCATCATGAAGAACCAGTCCTCGACCGGCGCGTTCGGCGCCGGCAACCCCGTCGACGGCATCTGGCAGGCGATGGAGCAGGCTCGCGCCGGCTTCGAGAAGCGCGTCGGCACCCGGGTCGGCCGCGGCGATGTCCGCGACGCCGTCCTCGCCCTCCTCGCCGAGCAGCCGATGCACGGCTACCAGATCATCCACGAGATCGAGGAGCGCAGCAGCGGGAGCTGGAAGCCCAGCCCCGGCTCCGTCTACCCGACCCTGCAGCTGCTCGCGGATGAGGGCCTGATCGCCGCCGACGAGTCGAACGGCCGCAAGACCTACAGCCTCACCGACTCCGGTCGTGCGCAGGTCGCGGCCTCCGGCACCGGCACCCCGTGGTCGGAGTCCGACCAGGTCGACTTCGGCGCGCTGCCGAAGGCCGGCGTCGCTCTCGCCCAGGCCGCCGCGCAGGTCGGCCGCTCGGGCACCCCGGCTCAGATCCGGCAGGCCGTCTCCGAACTCGAGGACGTGCGCCGCCGCCTGTACGCGATCCTCGCGCAGGACTGACCCGGGTGGCGCCGGTCCGCCCGGGTCCTGCCGACCCGGGCCGCCGAGCCCGCAGCGACCAGCGTCGCTACCGCCGCATCCTGCGGTTCGCCTCCTGGCACCTCGCGGTGACCTGGTTCTTCGATCTGCTGCTGCCCCGCGTCGGGCTGACGGCGATCGCGCTGCGCACCCGCCCGCAGCGGATGCGGCGCTTCGCGCGCAGCTTCCACGTCCTGGCCGTCGACCTCGGCGGGCTGATGATCAAGGTGGGGCAGTTCATGTCGTCGCGCCTGGACGTCCTCCCGCCCGAGATCACCCGTGAGCTGGAGGGCCTCCAGGACGAGGTGCCGCCGGTCCCCTTCGCGCGCATCCGCGCGCTCGCCGAGGCCGAGCTGGGCATGACCCTCGCACGCGCCTACGCGGACGTCGACGAGTCGCCGGTGGCCGCGGCCTCGCTCGGGCAGGCGCACCGCGCGCGGCTCTCGCCGGTGGACGCGGCCGACTCCGGGCACGAGAACGCCGTCGTCAAGGTCCAGCGCCCCGGCATCGACGAGATCGTCGAGGTCGACCTCGCGGCGCTCCGGCGCATCGGCGGCTGGCTGACCCACGTGCGCCTCGTCTCCGATCGCGTCGACGCGCCCGCGCTCGTCGAGGAGTTCGCGGTCACCAGCCTCGAGGAGATCGACTACCTGCGCGAGGCCGCCAACTCGGTGCGCTTCGCCGCGGACCTCGCCGGTGACCCCCGCGTCGGCGTCCCGGACGTGATCTGGGAGCGCTCGACCCGCAAGGTGCTGACGCTGCAGGACGTCACCGCCATCAAGATCACCGACGCGGAGGGCCTCGCTGCCGCCGGAATCGACCCGCGCGACGTCGCCCCGGTGTTCGCCGCGGTCATGTTCGACCAGCTCTTCACCCACGGCTGGTTCCACGCCGACCCGCACCCGGGCAACGTCTTCGTCACACCCACCCCCGGCGGCGAGCTGCCCTGGCGGCTCACCTTCATCGACTTCGGGATGATGGGCGAGGTGCCGCCGACGACGCGGGCGGGCCTGCGCGCGATGCTGATCGCCGCCGCCTCCCGCGACGGCAAGGGGCTCGTCGACGCCGCGCGCAACGTCGGGGTGCTGCTCCCCTCCGCCGACTCCCGCGAGCTCGAGCGGGCGATGACCCAGCTCTTCGCGCGCTTCGGCGGCATGGGCTTCGCGGAGCTGCGCGAGGTCGACCCGCGCGAGTTCCGCGACTTCGCGATCCAGTTCGGCGACGTCGTGCGCTCGCTGCCGTTCCAGCTGCCCGAGAACTTCCTACTCATCATCCGGGCCATGTCGCTGACCTCCGGCGTGTGCAGCGCGCTCGACCCGGCGTTCAACCTCTGGGACTCGGTCGAGCCCTACGCGCAGCAGCTGATCCGGGAGGAGCGCGGGAACGTCGCGCAGGACGTGGGCCGGCAGGCGCTCGACACGCTCGGGCTGCTCGTCCGGCTGCCGCGACGCCTGGACGAGCTGGCGACGACCCTCGAGGACGGCACCCTCGCGGTCACCGTTCCGACGGTCGAGCGCCGGCTGAACCGGCTCGAGGGGACCGTGCGGCGGATCGTCTCCGCGGTGCTCTTCGCCGGGCTGCTCATCGCGGGCGCCGTCGTCCGGGCGGACGACACCGTGTTCGGCACGGTGCTGATGGCGGTGTCGGCACTGCCACTGCTGCACGCGTTGTTCTCGCGCTCCCGCCTGCTCTGACCCGGTCGGCGACTGACCGATTACTGCCAGGTCATCGCTCTCCGCCGATCAGTGGAGAGTCGGCCGGTCGAGGTCCACGGTGGAACCACGGTCCCCCACCACCGGGCGCCCGATCAGGTCCGAGGAAAGGAGTTGTCATGATCTTCGCGTTGATCGCCTATCTCATCTCGATCTTCGACTAGTCCCGCCGCACCGGCCGCGGCCACCCGCACACGCACGGGTGACCGCGACCACGACGGGGGATGTGAATCCCGTCACCGCGGATCCCACCACCGCGGGCCTGAGCACCACGGAGGAGTCCCGGGATCGTCGAGCGTCAGCGCTCCGATCCGGGCGCGCTCAGCCGCTCCTCCAGCAGGCTGTGCTGTCCGTAGCGGGAGCCGAGCGACCCGCCGGGCGTGCCCCCGATCACCGCGACCCGCAGGGCGTCGCCGGGCTTCGCGGGCTTCATCCTCAGGAAGACCCGATCGCCCACGGACCAGCGGTCCGCGTAGTAGGCGGAACCGCAGTAGGTCTCGCCGATGTACTCGTCGTTCACCAGGACGACGATCCGGGTGCGCGTCCGGAAGAGCCCGGCCGACAGGTCGATCACCACATCCTGACCGTCCAGGTGGGCGTTGACGGTGGTGTCGACCTGATACACGGAGTAGTTCGTGGTGCAGAGGGTCGGGTCGGTCGCCGTCCCACCCGTGTCGCCCGCCGCCGTCGCCGGGGGCGCGGACGTGAGTCCGAGGAGTGCTGCGGCGATCACGCCGATGGTCGTGGTGCGGACGAGCTTCATCCTGTTCCTTTCGATCGGACTCTCGACCGGTCGGGGGAGGACGGCGGCCTCCCCTCGTCCTGGACGAGAGGGGGTCGTCCGATCCTGGCGGAGCGAGTGCTGAAGGACGTCGTCGCTGTCACGGACTGAGGTGGATGGCACAGAGCCTGCCCTCGGCGACCTCCCGACAGGGAGCCCCTCGGCGGCCTCTCGAAGGGAAGCGATTCCGCCGCCCAGGACGAGAAGCGCCACGGACTTGAAGACGCCTCGGGGCGTCGGCGACAGTGGGCCCCGGTCATCGCGACCGCTCCCTCCGCCCCGCACCACGAAAGGAGACAGCCATGATGCCCACCGCCCTCGTTGCGATCTTCATCGCCTTCTTCGGCTCGCTCTAGCGAGTCGACCACGGGGACGCGCCTCTTCCGCCTGAGCAGTCGCCCCTCCCCGTCCTCGAGGCAGACCCCGGCCGTCCCGGCCGCACGTCCCGTCCCGCCCCTTGAAAGGAGTCGATGTGCTGCTCGCATTCTTCGCGTACCTCATCGCCATTCTCGCCTAGCCCGGTGACGCCACCGCGGTCGTGGTCCAGCACCGGAATCGGTGACGGGTCACGACCGCGGGGATCCCGGCATCGGGATCCCCCGGCCGCGCATTCCGTCCGCCGCGCATTCCGTCCGTTCTGACGAGAGGAGCTGACATGGCCTTCTTCGCCCTGGCATTCAGCTGGCTGTTCAACCTCTGACGTGGCGCTCCTTTGAGCGAAGAGCTCGAGGGACGACGACCACGACCCGACCGGCAGGGGGAGGCGGTCCTATCTCCCCGCCTCCCCCTGCCCCACCCCGCACTGCTGAGACCGCGGTCGCGCAGTCTCATGCGAGGACGATCACCTTCCCCGCGATCCGGCCCGCGGCCGCCTCGGCGTGGACCGCCGGCAGCTCGGCCAGCGGCACCCGGCGGGTGACCTCCACGGTCAGCTCCCCCGCGTCGACCAGGGCGACCAGCTCGGCGAGCCGCTCGCGGTTCGGGAGCACGAAGACCGTCGCGGCCCGCACGCCGCGGGTCTCGTCACCCGGAGTCGACAGGAAGGCCGTCGTGCTGACGACGGCCCCGCCGTCCCGCACCGCGGCGACGAGAGCGGCGAACCGCTCCGGCTCGAGCGGCGCCAGGTTGAGCAGCACGTCGACCTGCTCGCCGAGAGCACCGAGGAATTCGGTCGTCGTGTGGTCCACGATCTCGTCGGCCCCCGCCGCACGGACGGCGTCGATGCTGCGTGGACTGGCGGTCGCCACGACGTGCACGCCGGCGCGCTTCGCGAGCTGCACGGCGTACTTCCCGACCACCCCGCCCGCGCCGACGATGAGGACCCGCTGCCCGGCCACGAGCCGGCCGTCGTCGAACAGTGCCTGCCAGGCGGTGAGCGCCACCGACGGCAGCGCGGCCGCCTCGGCGAGCGGAAGGCTCGTCGGAGCGGCGACCACGGCCTCGGCCGGCGCCAGCACGTACTCGGCGGCTCCCCCGTCCCGCTCCATCGGCAGGAATGCGACGACCGGATCGCCCACCGCTACTCCTTCGACACCGTCGCCGACGGCATCCACCGTTCCGGACACGTCGTAGCCGGGCACGTGCGGGAGCTCGACCGGGATCGGCAGGAAGCCGGCGCGCATCCCCGCGTCGGCCGCGTTGAAGGCCGAGGCGGCGACCCGGAGCCGCACCTGCCCGGCGCCCGGAACCGGAACCGGGATGTCGTCCCGGACGAGGACCTCGGGTCCACCCACCTCGTGGAATCGCATTGCCTGCATGATCGTCTCCCTCTCGTAATTGCTTCCAATTCGAAGCACTGAAGCCACGCTAGCACTGCTTCCAATTCGAAGCAACGATAGGATCGGAGGCATGACGAAGCCCGCCCTGACCGCGACCCAGCTCTCGGCCTATCTGGCCTTCACCGAGGTGGGCAGCCTGCTGCGGCCCGCGGTCGAGCAGCAGCTGCGCGAGGCGGGCGACCTCAGCTATCTGCAGTTCCAGCTGCTGGCGCGACTCGGCGACGCCCCGGGCGGTCGACAGCGGATGACCGACCTCGCCGATGGCGTCGTCCACAGCCGCAGCGGCCTCACCTACCAGGCGCAGCTGCTCGAGCAGCGGGGACTGGTCACCCGTTCCCCGTCGCCGGACGACGAGCGCAGCACGGTCGTTGCGCTCACCGGCGCCGGGCGCGACGTCCTGGCCGCCGTCTTCCCGGGGCACATCGCGACCGTGCACGGTCTGCTGTTCGCACCTCTCACCGACGCGGACGCGGGCGAGCTGGCCCGCATCCTGGGGCGGGTCGGTGAGCACCTGCGGGCGGCTCCGCCGAGGTCGGCGCGGCGCCGACGGCCGAGAGCAGCGCCGGCGCCCGAGGCGACCGGCGAGTCCTAGAGCAGGCCGGTCAGCACGCCGCCGTCCGCGCGCAGGGCCGCACCGTTCGTCGCGGAGGCGCGCGGGCTGGCGAGGTAGGTCACGAGCGAGGCGATCTCGTCCGGCTCGAGGAAGCGCTCGACGAGCGAGGTCGCGTTGCCGCCGATGATCGCGGCGCGGAGGACGTCGACCGGCACGCCCTGCGCATCGGCGATGCTCTGGACGCTGCTCGCGACGCCGTCGGACCAGGTCGGGCCGCCGAGGACCGTGTTGACCGTGACTCCGGTGCCGCGGGTCAGCTTGGCCAGGCCGTTGCCGAGAGCCAACATCCCCGCCTTGGTGACGCCGTAGTGCGTCATGTCGCCCGGCACATCGACGCCGGACTCGCTGCTGACGAAGACGATGCGCCCCCAGCCCGACTCGAGCATCGGGTCGAGGACGTGCCGGGACAGGCGGACTCCGCTCAGCACGTTCACCGTGAAGTAGCGCAGCCACTGCTCATCGGTGATCGCCGCGAAAGGGGCGACCTCGAACAGGCCGACGTTGTTGATCAGGACGTCCACCCGGCCCAGGAGGCCCAGGAGCCGGTCCACCGACTCCGCGTCGGCGAAGTCGGCGGCGATCCCCGAGACGACGGCGCCCGGGACCTGCGCGCGCAGCCCCTCGACCGCTGCGCGGACTCCCGCCTCGCTGCGGCCGTTGACGACGACCTCGACGCCCTCCCGCAGCAGCGCGAGGGCGATGGCACGGCCGATGCCCTGCGTCGATCCGCTCACGAAGGCGCGCTTGCCGTCCAGTTCCAGGTCCATGCGGGTCGGTTCCTCTCCGTCGCAGCCGAATGCTTGCCTGGGAAACCATAGTCAAATCACTTTCCTGGTCAAGTGAAATCCGGCTACGCTCAGGGGATGCCCGATCCCGATGACTCCCCACTCAGCGGGGACGACCTCGCGGCCTGGAGCGCGCTCGCGACCCTCCTCGAGTGGCTTCCCGCGGCACTCGACGCGCAGCTGCTGAAGGACTCCGGCCTCAGCCACTTCGAGTACGGCGTCCTCTACGCCCTGGCCGCCGCGCCGGAGCGGACGCTGCGGATGAGCGCACTGGCCGGCTTCGCGAACAGCTCGCTGTCGCGGTTGTCGCGGGCGGTCTCGCGACTGGAGAAGCGCGGCTGGGTCGAGCGGCGGGCCGACCCGGAAGACGGGCGCACGACCCTCGCGACACTGACCGCGGCGGGACTCGCTCAGCAGGCGAGCGCGGCTCCGGGGCACGAGGCCCTGGTGCGCGACGTCGTCCTCGGACCGCTCAGCGAGCGGCAGCGCCGGGAGCTGCGCGGGATCGCCACGACCATCGCCGGCGCGCTCCGCCCGGACGGCTCGTGGTCGGCGCCGCGGGGCGGCCGTGCCGCGGGGTGAGCCCTCGCGGCGCGGCCGAACGGCGGCCTCACCGGGGCGTCACCAGGTGAACGTGTAGCCGGGAAGGTTGAAGACGCTCTGGTAGAACCACGCGACGGAGGGGTTGCCGGCGGGCATCTCCCCGGGGTAGCTCCGCTCCGCGAGGACCGTGCCCGAGGCGTCCTTCACCTGGAGGTCGACCTCGCGATCATCGCCCTGGAGGATGGTCTGCCACGCGGGACCACCGGGCTGGAGGAGCGGGGACACCTCCTTGAAGGAGTCGCCGTTGCCCTGCTGGTAGCGCACCTCGAGGTACGCGGCGCTCGGAGCCTGCGGGGGGTTCGTGAAGGTCAGCGTCCTCTTGGGGGCCGGGGTCGCGGCCGGGTCGACCACCCGGTACTCGACGGTCCGCTCCTCGACCGGGACGAGTCGGTAGCCGGGCGTCTCGAGGTCGCGCGCGGGTCCGGTCAGGAGCGCCGAGAGGTCGTGCGCGGGGGCCAGCGCGGCCGCGACCGGTCCGCTGCCCTCCGTCGGTGCCGCCGTCGCCGGGGCGGCGGACAGCCCTGCGAGCAAGGCCGCCGTCGAGCAGATCGCCGTCGTCTTCCAGAGTCTCATCGTGATCCCTTCTCTCGCCGCGCGCGGGAGGACCCGGTCGATCGGGTCACCGCTCGCGGACCGTGGATCCCACAGTCTGCGAGTGACGCGCCGGATCTCCGCAGTCCGCGTCGGAGAACGATCGGGATGGCACGGAACGGTGCGACCGGCGTCCGATCGCCGGGCGCGTGGAGCACTCCCGGGCGGAGTCAGCTCACAACGATGCGGGTGAAGACGGTGCTCTCGTCGGAGGCCGCGTTCACGTAGGCGTAGCGGCGGGCGGTCGAGAAGGCGACGTGCTGCCCGGTCGCGAGCCGGAGGTCCGGCTCGCCCTCCCGCTCGAGCAGGAGCACCCCCGCGGTGACGAGGAGGATCTCGTGCCAGCCGTCGGGGTCGGGCTGCGCCTGGTAGCGGTCGCCGGGGCCGAGGGTCCAGGTCCAGAGCTGCGCCTCGGCGCGGGCCGGAACGGAGGCGAGCAGGACGGCGACGCTCCCCGCATCCTCGCCGCGCCAGGCCACCTCGTCGATCGCCGCGGGAACGGAGCCGGGAGCGGAGACGAGGGCGGTGAAGCTGGAGCCGAGCGCGCTCGCGAGGCGGTCGACGCCGGTGAGACTGATGTTCGCCTCGCCCGCCTCGACGTTGACGATCGTGCGCCGGCTGATGCCGGAGAGCTCGGCGAGCGCCGCCTGACTCAGCCCGACCTCCAGCCGCGCCCGGCGGAGGTTGCTGCCGACGTGAGCGAGGACGGCGGAGGGCTCTGGCGTGCGCATCGTTCTGCACTCTATAGTGTGCAGAATGCTGCGCACCCGCCCTCTCTCGGCCGTCCGGTTCTCGCGACCCGAGTGGGCGCTGATCGGCATCACGGCACTCTGGGGCGGCACCTTCCTGGCGGTGCACGTGGCGATGCAGCACAGCGGTCCGCTCTTCTTCGTCGGGGTGCGGTTCCTGGCGGCGGGAGTCATCAGCGCGGTGGTCTTCCACCGGTCGCTGCGCGGGATGCGGCGGATCGATCTCGGCGCGGGGGCCGCGATCGGGGTGATGATCGTCCTCGGCTACGGGCTGCAGACCTCCGGGCTGCAGACGATCCCGAGCAGCACCTCCGCCTTCCTCACCGCGCTCTACGTGCCGCTGGTGCCGCTGCTGCAGTGGGTCGTGCTGCGGCGGAGGCCCGGCGTCTTCACGCTGGTCGGCGTCGGTCTGGCGTTCGTCGGACTGCTGCTGATCGCGGGGCCGCGGACGGGAGTGGGGCTGGGCCCGGGCGAGCTGGCGACGCTGATCAGCACCCTCCCGATCGCCGCCGAGATCATCCTGATCAGCGCGTTCGCCGGCCGGGTCGACCTGGGGCGGGTGACGGTCGTGCAGCTCCTGGTCGCCGGACTGCTCTCCTTCGCCGGAATGCCCTTCGCGGGGGAGGCGATCCCCGCGTTCTCCTGGGTCTGGCTGATCGCCGCCCTCGCCCTCGGGGCGAGCAGCTGCCTCATCCAGCTGACGATGAACTGGGCCCAGCGCTCCGTCTCGCCGACCCGCGCGACGATCATCTACTCCGCCGAGCCGGTCTGGGGCGGCGTGATCGGACGACTCGCCGGCGACCGGCTGCCGGCGCTCGCGCTGGCGGGGGCGGCGCTGATCGTCGCGGGGACGCTGGTGAGCGAGCTGCGGCCTCGGCGGGCGGGCGGGGACGCGGCGGAGGCGGACGCGCAGGCACCGGAGGGGGCATCGGAGGGGGCCGGTCCTGCGCCGGAGCGGCTGGACCGCACCTCCGGCTCGTGAGAAGGCCTCCGGCTCGCCGGAATCCGCAGATTCCGCGTGCCGAACCCTGTTCCACGAGCCGAACCTCGCGCCTCCTGACCTCCGGCTCGCAGAAACATCCTGAGCTCGCCGGAATCCACCTCTTCCGCGTGCCGGACGCGGTTCCACGAGCCGGACCTCGGCCGCCACGGCTTCCGGCTCGCGAAAGTACCTTCGGCTCGTCGGAGCCCGCGGATTCGGCGAGCCGAACCCAGTTCCACGAGCCGAGCCTCCGGCGCGGCGAGCTTCGGCTCGCAGGAACACCCGCGGCTCGCCGGAATCCGCGGATTCCGCGTGCCCTGCGCGGTTCCACGTGCCGGAGGTCGGACGCAGCGACCGCACGCCCGGCAGAGGCAGGCCAGCGAGCAGCCGGCCGGCACTGGCCGCGGCCCAGGAAGTTAGGTTAGGTTAACCTTCGCAACCCCGTCACCCCCTCCGAAGGATCGCCGTGCCCGTCTCCCGCATCCCCCTCCGCCGCACGCCTCTGCGCGTCTCCGCCGTCGCCGCACTCGGCCTCTCCGCCCTGCTGCTGACCGGCTGCTCCGCGGGGGCCGACGCCGCCGGCACCGACGGAGGCACCGACGCCGCCGCGACCGGCGCGGGCTTCCCCGTCACCGTCGAGCACGCGTTCGGCGAGACGACCGTCGAGTCGGCGGACCGCGTGGTCGCGACCAGCTGGACCAACCAGGACGTCGCGCTCGCCCTCGGCGTGACCCCGGTCGGCTTCGCGAAGGCCTCCTACGGCGACGAGGACGGCGACGGCCTGCTCGCCTGGACCAAGGAGGCGCTCGACGCGAGCGGCGCCGAGACGCCGACCCTCTTCGACGAGACCGACGGTGTGCCGTTCGAGGCGATCTCCGACCTCACCCCCGACGTGATCCTCTCCGCCTACTCCGGCCTCACACAGCAGGACTACGACACCCTCAGCCAGATCGCCCCGACCGTCGCCTACCCCGGTCTGCCCTGGGCGACCACCTGGCAGGACTCCGCGAAGCTCGACGGCGAGGCGCTCGGACTGGGCGACGAGGCCGAGGCGAAGGTCGCCGAGGTCGAGGACGAGATCGACGCCGCCGTCGCCGCCAAGCCCTCGCTCGCGGGCAAGACCTTCACCTACGGCTGGTACGACCCGACCGACGCCAGCACCTTCACCTACTACACCGGCAACGACGCGCGCGTGAAGTTCGTCGAGGACCTCGGCCTCGAGCTCGCCCCGAGCGTCGTCTCGCTCACCGGCGACTCCGAGCTGTTCAGCGGCACCGTCAGCTCCGAGAACGCCGACCAGCTCGACGCCGACGTGCTCATCGTCTACGGCGACGACACCACCCTCGCGGCGCTGCAGGCCGACCCGCTGCTCTCCAAGATCCCCGCGGTCGCCCGCGGCTCGGTCTACGTCCTCACCGACGACTCCTCCGAGGCGATGGCGACCTCGTCGCCGAACCTGCTGAGCATCCCGTGGGTGCTCGACGAGTACACGACCGGCCTCGCGACCGCCGCCGACAAGGTGTCGTGACCGCCGAGGCCACGGCACCCCACCGGCGCCCCGGACGCGACGACACTCGCCTCCGGGGCGCCGGTGCGCGCTGGCGCGTCCCGGCGCTGATCGCCGTGCTCGCCGCGCTGGTCGTCGCGTCGGTGCTCTCGCTGGTCTACGGCTCGCGCGAGATCCCGCTCGGCGCGATCTGGCCGGCGCTCACCGCACCCGACCCGGACTCGATCGTCGACGCGGCGGTGCAGGGGCGCGTCCCGCGCACGGTCCTGGCGCTGCTCGTCGGCGCCGCGCTCGGGCTCGCCGGCGCGGTGATGCAGGGGATGACCCGCAACCCGCTCGCCGATCCGGGGATCCTGGGGCTGAACGCGGGCGCGTCCCTCGCGGTCGTGCTCGGGATCTCGACGGTCGGAGCGACGACGCTCCCCCAGTTCATCTGGCTCGCCTTCCTCGGCGCGGCGGCGGCCGGCGCCTTCGTCTACGCGGTCGCCTCGCTGGGTCGCGAGGGCGCCACTCCCCTCAAGCTCGCTCTCGCCGGCGCCGCGACCGCCGCGGCCCTCGCCTCGCTGATCAGCGCGGTGCTGCTCACCCAGGACGCGACGCTCAACCGCTTCCGGTTCTGGCAGGTCGGCGGAGTGGGCGGCGCCGAGTTCACGAGCATCGTCCAGGTCCTGCCGTTCCTCGCGGTCGGCGGTGCGCTCGCGATCGGCAGTGCTCGCGGGCTCGACGCCCTCGCTCTCGGCGACGACCTCGCCAAGGGGCTCGGCCGCCGCGTCGGCCGGACGCGCCTGGTCGCGGGGCTCGCCGCGGTGCTGCTCTGCGGAGCGGCGACCGCGATCGCGGGGCCGATCGGCTTCATCGGGCTCACCGTGCCGCATCTCGCGCGGCGGTTCACCGGGCCGTCGCACTCCTGGCTGCTCCCCTCCTCCGCACTGCTCGGCGCGCTGCTGCTCCTGGTCGCCGACGTGATCGGGCGGGTCGTCGCGCGACCGAGCGATGTGGAGGTGGGCATCGTCACCGCGCTGATCGGGGCGCCGGTGCTGATCGCGATCGTGCGCCGCTCGAAGGTGCGGGCCCTGTGAGCGCCGCCCCGTCGCTCCGCTCTTCTGCGGGTGCTCCCCCGCTCGGCGTCGCCGCGGGCCGTCGCCGCCGAGCCCGCCGCACCGCGCTGGGCTGCGGGGTGCTCGCGCTGGTCGCCCTCGCACTCGCCGTCGTGTCGCTCACCGTCGGCAGCACCGTCTACTCGCCGCTCGAGGTGCTGCGGGTGATGCTCGGCGAGACCGTGCCGGGCGCCTCCTTCACCGTCGGCACCCTGCGGCTGCCGCGCACGCTCACCGCCGCGCTGGTCGGCCTGGGCTTCGGGATGGGCGGCGTCATCTTCCAGACGATGCTGCGGAACGCGCTCGCCAGCCCGGACATCATCGGCATCACCTCGGGTGCGAGCGCGGCGGCGGTCGTCGCGATCGCGTTCTTCGGACTCTCGGGAGGCGCGGTCTCGGTGATCGCGGTCGCAGCGGCCCTCGTCACGGCGCTGCTGATCGCCCGGCTCGCCGACGGCAGCGGCGTGATCGGCGCCCGGCTGATCCTGATCGGCATCGGGATCGCGGCGATGCTGCAGAGCGTCATCGCCTACGTGCAGACCCGCGCGCAGTTCGAGGACGTGCAGGAGTCGCTGCGCTGGCTGACCGGCAGCCTCAACTCCGCGTCGTGGGCGGGGGTGCCCGCGCTCGCGCTGTCGATGCTGGTGCTCGTGCCGCTCGCGCTGCTGCTGGCCGGACGACTCTCGATGCTGCAGCTCGGCGACGAGTCGGCGACGGCGCTGGGCGTGGACGTGCGGCGCAGCCGGCTGGGGCTCCTCGCGGTGGCCGTGTGCCTCGTCGCCGTCGCGACCGCGGCCACCGGGCCGATCGCGTTCGTCGCCTTCGTCTCCGGGCCGATCGCGCGGCGGCTCGTGCCGGACGCGCGCGTGCCGCTGATCCCGTCCGCGCTGGTCGGGATCGTCGTCGTGCTCGCGGCGGACCTGGTCGCGCAGCACGTCGCCGGGCTCGCCTTCTCGGGCGCCCGCTTCCCCGTCGGAGTGGTGACCGGTGCGCTCGGCGCGCCGTTCCTGCTCTGGCTCCTCGCCCGCCGCAACCGCACCGGAGGATCCCTGTGACCGCCTCGACCTCCCCCGTGACCGCCGGTCACTCCACGCTGTCGGTGGACGGCGTGACGCTCGCCTACGACGAGCGCGTGGTCGTCGACGGGCTGTCGCTGACCGTGCCGACCGGGGCGATCAGCGTGATCGTCGGGGCGAACGCGTGCGGCAAGTCGACGCTGCTGCGCGCGATGGCGCGGCTGATCACGCCGAGCGCCGGGGCCGTGCTGCTGGACGGCGAGGCGATCCACCGGCTCCCGACGCGGCAGGTCGCGCAGCGGGTGGGACTGCTGCCGCAGACGCCGATCGCGCCCGAGGGGATCGCCGTGGCGGACCTGGTGGCGCGGGGACGGTACCCGCACCGCGGCTGGTTCGGGCGGGGCGCGTCCGCGGACGACGACGCGATCGTGGAGGACGCCCTGCGCGCGACCGGGACCCTGGAGATCGCGGACCGGCCGATGGACGAGCTGTCCGGCGGGCAGCGGCAGCGGGTGTGGATCGCGCTGGCGCTGGCCCAGCGGACCGACGTGCTGCTGCTGGACGAGCCGACGACCTACCTCGACGTGTCGCACCAGGTCGAGGTGCTGGACCTGCTGACCGACCTCAACCGCGAGCGCGGCACGACGATCGTGATCGTGCTGCACGACCTGAACCTGGCGGCGCGGTACGCGGACCACCTCTTCGCGGTGCGGGCGGGCGCGCTGTACGCGTCGGGCACGCCGGCCGAGGTGGTGACCGCGGAGACGGTGCGCGCGGTCTTCGGCATGGAGTCGCGCGTGATCGCGGACCCGGTGTCCGGGACGCCGCTGGTGCTGCCGATCGGCCGGCACCACTCGAGTTGACGGGCCTCGACACGCCCCTGCGGGGCCACTCGACCAGCGTCTTGCGCCGAGGCGTCCTCGGACGGTCGAGGCGTCCCGGTGCTGCTGGACGTCTCGACCGTTGCAGGACGCCTCGGCGGAGTGCACTCCATGCTGATCGAGTAGGCCGCGCAGCGGGCGTATCGAGATCCACCGGTGCCGAACGGGTGGTTTGCAGACCCGCCGTCCTGACGACCGTGGGTCTGCTGCGCCCCTCCGGGCCGCTCGACCAGCATGCAGGGGTCGCTGCACGTCTCGGCGGGGTGCTGCCAGACTCTCCGGCGTGGAGATCGTGGAGCTCGGTACCGGCGTGTTCGGCACCGCCGCGTTCCGGCACCTGCTGTGGCTCGCGGTGGAGGTCGACGAGGCGGCGATAGACGCGATCATCGTGGACGAGCTGCCGGGCCTCCGCGTTCAGGGCGCGGTGGAGGGCGGAGCCGTCACGGCATTCGTCGCCTACGAGGAGCGACCCGACGGGGTGCTGATCGACTACCTCGCCTCGGCCGAGTCGCAGCGCGGGACGGGGCTGGGCCGGGCACTCCTCGCGGAGATCGCCCACCTGCACCCGCACGCCGCGCTCCGCGCCCAGACCGACGACGACGCGATCGGCTTCTACCGGTCCCTCGGCTTCGCGGACTCGCCGGCGCCACCGGACCCGCGCTGGCCGGACCGACCCCGCTACGACTGCGTCCTCGCCGGGTGAGCTCCCTGCTGATCGAGCAGCCCGCGCAGCGTGGGTATCGAGATCCACCACCGTCAGAACGCGCGTCTGCAGACCCGCCCTGCTGATGACGGCGGGTCTCGAGACGCCCCTGCGGGGCCACTCGACCAGGGCGCTGCGGCGAGACGTCCTCGGACGGTCGAGGCGTCCCGGTGCTGCTGGACGCCTCGACGGTTGCAGGACGCCTCGGCAGGGTGCACTCCATGCTGATCGAGCAGGCCGCGTAGCGGGCGCATCGAGATCCACCGGTGCCTAACGGGTGGTCCGCAGACCAGCCGCCCTGACGACGGCCGGTCTCGCTGCGCCCCTCCGGGGCCGCTCGACCAGCATGCGGGGGCGGTGGGAGCGGTTTCCTGGGGCGGGTGTCGGAGGCGTGTGGCACCCTCCTCCGAGGAGTCCGCAGGCGGCGGACGGAGCGGAGCGGCATGATCGAGCTGGACCTGAGCGGACGGACGGCCCTGGTGACGGGGTCGGGGCAGGGCATCGGACTGGCGATCGCCGTCGGGCTGGCGCGCGCCGGCGCCGAGGTGGTCGTCAACGCGCGGTCGGAGCGCTCGGTCCGGCGCGCGATCAAGGACGTGCGCGCGGCGGTGCCCGACGCCACCGTGCGCGGTGTGGCCGCCGACGTCTCCAGCGAGGCCGGGACGGCGAAGCTGCTCGAGTCCGTGCCGCGCGTGGACGTGCTGGTCAACAACCTCGGCATCTTCGGCAGCACCGAGCCGCTCGACATCACCGACGACGAGTGGCGCCGCTACTTCGAGGTCAACGTGCTCACCGGCGTCCGCCTCACCCGCGCCTACCTGCCCGCGATGACGGAGGCGGGCTGGGGTCGCGTCCTCTACATCGGCAGCGACTCCGCCGTCGTCACGCCGGCCGAGATGATCCACTACGGCGTCTCGAAGACCGCGCTGCTCGGCGTCTCCCGCGGCTTCGCGAAGGCCGCCGCCGGCACCGGCGTCACCGTCAACAGCGTGCTCGCCGGGCCGACCCACACCGGCGGCGTCGAGGACTTCGTCTACGAGCTCGTCGACCACTCCCTCCCCTGGGAGGAGGCGCAGCGCGAGTTCATGCGGCTGCACCGCCCGCAGTCGCTGCTCCAGCGCCTGATCGAGCCGGAGGAGATCGCCAACATGGTCGTCTACCTGTCATCGCCGCTCGCCTCGGCGACCACGGGCGCCGCGGTGCGGGTGGACGGCGGGTACATCGACGCGATCGTGCCGTGAGGTGCCGGGAGGTGCCGGGAGGCAGGGGCGTGAGCTGCGGCAGTGCCGGGCTCCCCTCCTCCGCCCACCGGCCCGGCCCCTCGACCCGGATCAGCACTCCCCGGATCGCCCTGCTTGAATGAGTCGATGACCTCCCGCGCCGACCACCTCGCCGACTTCGCCGAGTTCCTCACCGCCTCGCCCTCCTCCTTCCACGCCGCGGCGGAGACCGCGCGGCGGCTGGCGGCGGCGGGGTTCGACGCGGTCGACGAGACCGCCGCGTGGCCTGCCGAGCCCGGGCGCTACTTCGTCCTCCGCGACGGCGCGGTCATAGCCTGGCACGTCCCGGCCGGGGCCACCGCGGTGACGCCGTTCCGCATCCTCGGCGCGCACACCGACTCCCCCGGCTTCAAGCTCAAGCCCCGGCCGACGGTCGAGTCGAAGGGCTGGCTGCAGGCCGGTGTCGAGGTCTACGGCGGACCGCTGCTCAACTCCTGGCTCGACCGCGAGCTCGAGCTGGCCGGGCGGATCGTCACCCGCGACGGCGCCGAGGTGCTCGTGCGCACCGGGCCGTTCCTGCGCATCCCGCAGCTCGCGATCCACCTCGACCGCGAGGCGAACGACGGCCTGAAGCTCGACCGGCAGAAGCACACCGTCCCCGTCTACGGCCTGGGCGACGCGGACGGGAACGACCTGCTCGAGATCCTCGCGGCGAAGGCCGGGCTCGACGGCGCCGCCGACATCGCCGGTTACGACCTCATCACCGCGGACACCCAGCCGCCCGCTCGCTTCGGCCTCGACGACGCGCTCTTCGCGGCCGGGCGGATGGACGACCTCAGCTCGGTGCACGCGGGGCTCATGGCGCTGCTCGCGGCGAGCGGCGGGGATGCAGACTCGGACTCGAACGCGGAGCCGGGGCACATCAGCATGCTCGCCGCCTTCGACCACGAGGAGCTCGGCTCGGCCAGCCGCTCCGGAGCGAGCGGTCCCTTCCTCGAGGACGTGCTCACCCGCATCGGCGCCGCGCTCGGCGCGGGTGTCGACGAGCGCGCCCGCGCGACGGCGCGGTCCTGGTGCCTCTCCGCCGACGCCGGCCACTCCGTCCACCCGAACTACCCGGAGAAGCACGACCCGGTGAACCAGCCGGTCGCCGGCAAGGGCCCGCTGCTCAAGATCAACGCCTCGCAGCGCTATGCGACCGACGCCCGCGGTGCGGCGCTCTGGGCCGGAGTGTGCGCCCGGGCGGGCGTGGAGTTCCAGGAGTTCGTCTCGAACAACACGGTCCCCTGCGGCTCCACGATCGGCCCGCTCACCGCGACCCGCCTCGGCATCTCGACCGTCGACGTCGGCGTGCCGCTGCTGTCGATGCACTCGGCGCGCGAGCTCGCCCACGTCGACGACCTCGTCGCCCTGACCCGCGCGATCGAGGCGTTCTTCGCCGCTGCCGACTGAGGCCGGCGGGTCGGCGGGCCGCCGTCTCGACGGGGCCGGATCTCGATACGCGCGCTGCGCGCGCTACCCGATCAGCAGGGAGAGGCGCCCCGCGCGCTACCCGATCAGCAGGGAGAGGCGCCCCGCGCGCTACCGATCAGCAGGGAGAGGCGCCCCGCGCGCTACCCGATCAGCAGGGAGGGGCGCCCGAGCGCTGCTCGATCGGCAGGAGGGGGACTGCGCCCGCTGCTCGATCGGCATGCAAGGCGGCCTCTGCCTGATCATGCTGGTCGAGTAGCCCCGGAGGGGCGTCTCGAGACCCGCCGCCGCCGCGAGGGCGGCTCTGCAGACTCGACCTCTGATGCTGATGGCTCGCGCGACGCGCGCTGCTCGCGCCGCTCGATCAGCATGGGCCGAACCCCGCCCATTCGACGAGAAGTGTCGGTAAGGCTCGCGCAGAACAGCGTTTCTCGTCGAATGGACGCATCACCTCCGAGTGAGGACCGTCGCGGGCGGGCGATCAGCGGGCTCCCCAGGATCGCAACCCCCTTGTCGGGGTCCCCGAGCACGGGGTGCCCTGGGGCATGCGCGAAGTGAAGCTCGTCCGTCTCGTCAGCCGTCTCGAGAACGTCGCCGCCCTCGATCCGCTCGTCGACCGGGTCAAGAAGGTGGTCGACGCGGTCATCCGGCCGCAGCCTGTGCGGGACGTGCTGCACGGCGTCCCGATCGGGCACCCCGTGCATCCGCTGCTCGTGCTCGTGCCGACCGGCGCGTGGGTGTCGGCGGCGGTCCTCGATCTGCTGCCCGGCAACGAGCGCGCGGCGCGCACCCTCGTCGGCCTGGGGATCGTCAGCGTGCTGCCCACCGCCGCCGCCGGCTACACCGACTGGTCCGAGCTGCACGAGCAGCAGAAGCGCGTCGGGCTCGTCCACGCGGCGGCCAACGTCGCCGGGACCGTCCTCTACACCGCGTCCTTCGTCCAGCGCGTGCGCGGGCGGCGCACCAGCGGGAAGGTGCTCAGCGCGCTCGGCCTCGCCGTCGTCTCCGGCGGCGGCTACCTCGGCGGCCACCTCAGCTACCGCCAGGCGGCCGGCGCGAATCACACCGAGGACGTGCCGCACCGCTTCCCGACCGGCTGGCAGCCCCTCGGCCCGCTCGCCGAGCTGCCGCAGAACTCCCCCGTGAAGAGGACCGTCGCCGAGACCCCGCTGCTCGCCGTCCGCCGCGGCGACCGCGTCGACGTGCTCTCGAACGTCTGCAGCCACCTCTCCGGACCCCTCGACGAGGGCGAGCTCCGCGGCACCGGCGCCGACGCCTGCATCACCTGCCCCTGGCACGCGAGCGCCTTCTCGCTCGAGACCGGCGAGGTCGTCCGCGGCCCCGCCACCTCACCCCAGCCGCGCTTCGAGACGCGCGTCACCGACGGCCTGGTGGAGGTGCTGCTGCCGCACGCGGGGTGAGCGCGACCCCCGCGGCGCCACGGTGCCGGCGGAGCAGCAGTGTCCGGGCGCTTCCCGCCCACGCCGGACCGTCCCGTCGAGCGACCCTTGGCCGAGGACTCCTCGCCGCGGTCGTCCCGAATGGGCGCACAACGGGCTTCGGCTGCGCTCAGACCCCGTCGTCCGTCCACTCGCGGGCGGGCACGCAAGCGACTGGCCGCGAAGAGGGCTCCGGGACGTGCCACGAGCCCGTTCCGGGTCCACTCGCGCGCGAACCACGGCAGCTGCGGCGCTGGACGACGGCGGGTGCCCGACTCGGCGGTCAGCTCCGCTCCGCAGGTCCAGGCGCGCCTCCCTCGCTCCGCCGCTCCTCCGCCAGCGCTGCGAGCTGCTCGCGGCAGCGCGCCAGCAGCGCGTCCTTCTGCTGCTGCGGCTCCAGCGGGAACAGCTCGCCGGGGCGGGTCCAGTCGGCCGCGGCCGGGATCGCGGCCTCCTCGTCGATCCACTCGGAGAAGGCCGTCGTCAGGCGGTCGGCCTCAGCGCGGCGCCCGAGCGCCAGGAGCGCGCGGATCGCGGAGACCGTCTGCTCGTCATAGCGCGGCGCCGTCACGGCGTCGCCGGTCAGCCCGGCCGCTGCCTCCCAGTCGTCGGCGGCGCCCGCGTCGTCGCCGAGGCGCGCACGCGCGGCACCGCGGCGGAGCAGCAGCCCGGCGGGGACGGCCGACGGCGGGCGCTCCTCGCCGAGGCAGGCGGGCGGCGCGAGAGCGGCGCAGAGGAAGGTCAGCGCGTCGGCGGGCGACGACGCATCGGCGAGCGCGATCATCGTCGCGTCCCAGACCTCGAGCACACGCCCTTCGGGGATCCGGCTCCCGGGGCCCTCCCCCTCCCCGAGCACCCGGCCCAGCAGCAGGCCCTGAGCGCGACCCGCGCGGCCGTCGGCGACCAGCAGCGCCGCGTACTCGAGGGTCAGATCGTCGCGTTCGAGGACGAGGGCCTCGTTCTCCTCGAGGAGGGCGAGCCGCCCCTCGTGCCCGAGGAGCACCCGGAGCCGGTCGTACTCGACGAGGAGCCCTGCGTCGCCGGGGGCGAGGTGCCGCGCGCGCTCGAGGTAGGCGAGCCCCGCCTCGGCGTCGCCGAAGGCCGTGCAGGAGGCCGCCCCCAGCGCGCGCAGCGCGGCCACCCGCACCCACGCCCTCGGGTCGTGGGCGGCGGCGGACCACGAGGCCGCGAAGGCGTCCTCGACCCGACCCACCGCGGCGTACCAGCCGCCGAGGAGGAAGCGAGCGGTGGTGTCCTCGGCGTCCGCCGCCTCCAGCGCCTCGACGTCCTCGAGGCGGACCGGGCGGCAGCCCTCGAGCGGCGCCTGCTGCGCGGTCCACCGAGCGGCCCGCGCCTGGTCGGGCCGACCCTGCCGCTCGTGAAGCAGTGCGGCGTGGTAGTGCACCAGCGGCACCACCCCGGTCCGCTCGGAGGGCGTGCGCCGCGCGGCATCGGCTGCGAGCGCGAGGGCGAGCAGCCGCAGTGCGTCGTCCGGCAGGCCTGCGTCACGGTACTCCAGCGCGACGTCGAGCAGCGCGTCGGCGTCGGCGTCGAGCGGGCGGCCGGCGAGGTCGCGCGCCCAGTGGTCGAGCGGATCGCGCGCGAGCACGCTCTCGAGCAGCGCCCTCGACTGCTGCGCCCGCCGACAGCGCCGGAGCACGACGGCGAGCAGGACCGTCGCCCGCGCGTGCTGCCCGTCGATCGCGCGCACCTCGCGCAGCACGGCCTCGGCCTCCTCGAGACGGTCCGCCGCCAGGAGGAGCCGCCCGAGCGCGACACCGGACGCGGCGCGCCAGGCTCTCGCCCTCCGCGCCGTGCTCAGAGCCTCGAGCGCCTCCTCCGGCCGTCCCTGCCGGGCGAGGAGCTCGCCCAGCCGGTGGTGCGCCTCGCCGTCGGCCGGCACCACGCCCAGGGAGGTCAGCCGCTCGATCGCGGAGCGGAGGTGGCCCTCCGCCTCGTCGAAGCGGGCCGCGACGGCGAGCGACCGCGCGAGCGCGACATGGCAGCGGGTGTCGCCGGGGTCCCGCCAGACCGCCTCCTCCCAGTAGTGCTCGGGCGCGCATCCGGAGCGCGGGCGCTCCTCGAGGTGCAGGCCGAGGAGGAACAGCTCGTCGTTGGACGCGACGTCCTCCGGGGCGGGCGGAGGGGGCGGCGCCGCAGCGCTTCCCCTGGACGTTCCACTGGTACTGTCTGCGGGAATGGCAGCGCTGTCATCGAGCATGACGCCCAGTCAAGATCAGATTCGGGGCCGGGACGGAGGACGGAAACCGTGGAACTTCTGGACGGAACGCTGATGCGGTGCGCACGGACGCCGACGATCCTCGGCGCGGGCTTCCCGGGCGAGACGATGCACGTCCTGCCGCGACCCCGCGTGCGGGAGGCGCTGACGCAGCCGGGGACGTCGCACCTCCTGGTCACCGACTGCGGCCACTTCCCCGAGGCGCGCGGGCACGGGCGGGTGCGCACCAGTCCGATCGCGGACGCCGTCGTCCTGGTCTGCACCCGGGGCTCCGGCTGGTGCACGACGGCGGCGGGGACCTTCGCCGTGACCGCGGGGCAGATCGTCCTGCTGCCGCCCGGCGAGCCGCACGGCTACGGGTCCGACGCCGCCGACCCGTGGACGCTGTGGTGGCTGCACCTCGCCGGCAGCGATCTGCCCGAGTTCCTGCAGGCCGCGCGCGCGACGGTCGATGCGCCGGTGCGCAGCCTGTCCGACGCCTACGCCGCGGTCGCGCTGATCTCGGCGGCGATCACGCACCTGGGCTGCGACTCGACGACGAACAGCCTGCTCGCCGCATCGGGCGCCGCCTGGCACCTGCTGGCGATCCTCGCCTCGGACCGCCCGCCCGGTGACGCGCGCAGCACCGCCCTCGACCGGGCCGCGCAGTTCCTCCACGACCACCCCGCGGAGCGGATCGAGGTGGCGGAGCTCGCCTCGATGGCCTGCCTGAGCCCGTCGCACTTCGCGGCCCTCTTCCGGCGCCGGTTCGGGATGCCGGTGCTGCAGTACCGGACCGAGCTGCGGATGGCGCGGGCCCGCGAGCTGCTCGACATGACGGAGCGGCCGATCGCCGAGGTGGCCGCCGCCGCCGGCTACGAGGACTCCTTCTACTTCGCCCGGCAGTTCAAGCGGATCCACGGCCTGACTCCGCACGCGTACCGGACGCGGAACTGAGCGGCGCGGTACCGAGCGGACTGGAATCGAGCGGCGCGGAGCCGAGCGGCGCGGAACCGAGCGGTGCGGAGGACAGCGGCGCGGGCCCGGCCTCCCTTCACTCCTCGGGTTCCCCCGTCTCCGCGGACTCCGCGGTCTCCCCGGACGCCAGGACAAGGCCGTTCAGCCGCCGCTGCAGCTCGACGTTCGACCAGCCCGGGTGCTGCGGTGCGGAGTTGGAGCCGACGAGCGTGCCCCAGTAGCCGAGGTCGATGCAGCGCTGGACGGCGTAGCCGGCGAGGACCTGACCGGCCGGCCCGTCCTCGAACTCCGCCTCCAGCGGCGTGTAACCGATCCAGCCCTCGCCGACCACGGCGGGGACTCCGCGGCGGCGGGCCCAGGTCGCCACCGCGCGCAGCCGGACGTCGATCGCCTCCCGCATCGCGACCTCGTAGTGGCCGTAGTGCGAGGAGAGCCAGGCGTCCCACGCGACCGGATCGACCCGGTCGTAGGCGTAGAACATGCTCGGGCTGATGCCGGTGGCCGCGAGCCGCCACGGTTCGACGGCGTGCGCCACGGCGTCGAACTCGGGCGCCCCCTCGCGCAGCAGCGACCTCAGCTCGGCGCTCGGGAACACCGGCGGCTCGGCCCGCACTCCCGCCCACTCCTCCAGCGCCGCGAGGACCCCGTAGACGTAGAAGTGCACGTGCGCGACCTGCGCGTTCTCCGGCACGGAGTCGAGGTCGAGGTAGGGCGGGATGCCGTAGCAGACGGTCGACAGGACGTCCAGATGCTCCGCCTGCAGGATCTCCAGCGCGGCGGTCAGGTACGGCTTCTGCGCCCAGAAGGTGTCGAGCCCCTCCGCCGGCACCTCGCCGAGCCGGGACAGGTCGACCTCGTTGTGCACCTCGACGTAGGCGATGCGGTCGGCCAGCCCCTCGGCTTCGAGGAAGGCGATCAGCCGCGATTCGGCGCGGGCGAGAGCCTCGTGCCGCTCGGTCGGCGGGATCGCCGTCAGCATGTCGTGCCAGGACGGGTCGCTGAGGAACGCAGGGCTCTGCTGGTACTCCCAGGAGGAGACGATGACGAGCACGTCGTGCGCGGCCGCCTGGCGGAACAGCTCGACCAGGCGCGCCCGCAGGTCGAGCACGGCGCCGCCGACGGCGTCGTACCAGCGCGTGCCCCGGCCGATGTCGCCGCCCATGTTCGAGAAGCGCAGCTGCGAGCTGTCGATCGAGTGGTCGCCGAACAGCAGGAGCGGAGCCGCGCAGATCCGGACCGTGTTGCAGCCGCGCTCCACCGCCTCGTCGAACGCGCGCCCGAGGTCGTGGAAGGGCTCGCCCGGCATCGTCCGCGTGTACCAGGAGAAGTCCCAGAGCGAGAGGGTCAGCCGCGGCGGCAGGTGGGCGGGCGGAGGGGGTGAGCGGGTCGCGCGGGTCATGCCGGGTGCTCCTTCGGGCCGGAACGGTGCTCCCACGCTAGGCCTCGTGCCGCCCGACCCACACGGGCGATCCTCCGGAGAAGACTGGAGGATTCGCTGATCAGTCAGGAACCGCCACTTACGACCAGTCTCTGCCACCTGGACGATGGGACGGTCGGCTGACCGGTGCGGTGCGAGCGCGCCGGTGCTCAGCCGCGCGTCGCCGCGACGGACCCGCCCGGGCGCCACGGCCCGCCGATGCGCTCCTGCAGCAGCGGCGCGGCCGGGTCGGCGAGGCGCGCGAGCAGCGCCTCCACCCCGCGGCGGCCGAGCGCGTGGCCCGGCGCGACGAGCAGGTCGAGCGCCGGATCCGCGAGGTCCCCGACGTCGGGGTCGGAGGCGAGCAGGACGATCGAGAGGTCCTCGGGCACCCGCACGCCGCGGTGGCGCAGCTCGTGCGCGAAGCCGACCGCGGCGCCGCCGTTGATCACCAGGACCGCTGTGGCCGCCTCCGGGTCGAGCGAGCGGGCCAGCGCGCGGCCGCCGGCCGGCGACTCCTCGCAGTGCAGGAGCGCGGCGGTCAGGCCGCGGGCCGCGGCCGCGCGCTCGAACGCCTCCCGGGTCCGCGCGTACGGGCCGAAGTCCGCGCCGCCCTCCGGCCCGAGCACGAGCGCGACCCGGCGGTGCTCCAGGGCGGTCAGGCGCTCGAGCGCCTCCTCGACCATGCCCTCGAAGTCGATGTCCACCCAGTCGAGCGCCGAGGGGTCGCGGGTGCGGCCGAGCAGAGCGAAGGGGGTGCCGGAGTCGCGGAGGATCGCGACCCGCTCGTCCTCGGAGGTCACCTGCATCAGCACGACGCCGTCGAGCAGCCCGTCCGCCCGCAGATCGGCGAGCTTCTCCGCGCCGCCGACCGTGGGCCAGAGCACGATCGAGTAGCCGCTCTCGGCGGCGGCCTCGGCGGCGCCGGCGAGGAAGGTCGTCGCCGTGTTCAGCGGCCGCGTGGGCACCAGCGGGTACACGATCGCGATCATCATCGAGCGCCGGCGGGCCAGCGCGCGGGCGAGGGCGTGCGGGCGGTAGCCGAGCTCGCGCATCGCCTCGCGGACCCGGGCGGCGGTCTCGGGCGAGACCGGCTTGGTGGCGTTGACGACGAAGGAGACGGTCGCGATCGACACGCCCGCGCGGCGCGCGACGTCCTGCATGGTCGCCATCGCGCCTCCCTCCGCTCGACGCGCCCCGCCGCGGTTGACGCGGGGGCGCGGTGTCCCGCAGTCTAGGAGCACTCGCCGGTAAAGCGCTTAACCGCTGCGCCGGCGCACTCGACACCCTCCGACGAAGAAGGACCACCCGTGACCACACCCGCCGCTCCCCTCCGCGTCCTCGTCTGGGGCGAGAACCGCCACGAGCAGATCGAGGAGAAGGTCCGCGCGATCTACCCCGACGGCATGCACACGACGATCGCCGCCGGCATCACCGAGAACCTCGGCGAGCGCGCGACCGTCTCGACCACCACGCTCGACGAGCCCGAGCACGGCCTCACCGAGGAGGTCCTCGCCGGCACCGACGTGCTGGTCTGGTGGGGCCACATGGCGCACGACGCCGTCGCGGACGAGATCGTCGAGCGCGTGCAGCGCCACGTCCTGTCCGGCATGGGGCTCGTCGTGCTGCACTCCGGCCACTGGTCGAAGATCTTCGGGAAGCTGATGGGCACCACCTGCACGCTCCGCTGGCGCTCGGCCGAGGACCGCGAGATCGTCTGGACCGTCGATCCGACCCACCCCATCGCGCAGGGCGTGCCGCACCCCTTCACGATCCCGCAGCAGGAGATGTACGGCGAGTTCTTCGACGTCCCCGCGCCCGACGAGCTGGTCTTCCTCTCCACCTTCTCCGGCGGCGAGGTGTTCCGCTCCGGGATGACCTGGAAGCGCGGCCACGGGAGAATCTTCTTCTTCTCGCCCGGCGACCAGGACTTCCCCGTCTACCACCACGCGGACGTCCGCCGCGTGATCGCGAACAGCGTCGAGTGGGCGCGCTCCGACCGCCCCGAGCGCCGCCTGCCCGTGCTGCAGCGCTACGAGTCCGGCGAGTTCTTCGCCGGCGAGGACTACCGCGGAGCGCTCGTCCGATGACCGTCCGTCTCGTCCAGGTCGGAGCGGGCGCCATGGGGCGCGCGTGGATCCGCACCATCCGCGACCACCCCGACGCCGAGCTGGTCGGCCTCGTCGACCTCGATGTCGACCTCGCCGAGCGGGCCGCCGAGGAGGAGGGGGTCGGGCCGATCGCGGTCGGCAGCTCCGTCGCCGAGGTCGCCGCGCGCTCCGGTGCCGACGCGGTCGTCAACGTGACCGTGCCGCGCGCGCACCTGCCGGTGAGCAGCGAGGCGCTCTTCGCCGGGCTGCCGGTGCTGTCGGAGAAGCCGATCGCGCCGACGATCGCCGAGTCGCTGATCCTCGCCGCGACGAGCGAGGTCGCCGGGCGGCTGCTGATGACCAGCCAGTCGCGGCGCTACTACCCCGCGATCGCCGCGTTCCGCGAGCAGGTCGCCGGGCTCGGGGAGCTGGGGACGGCGTCGGTGCTCTTCGCGAAGGCGCCGCACTTCGGCGGCTTCCGCGAGGAGATGCCGCACGTGCTGCTGGTGGACATGGCGATCCACGCCTTCGACGCGGCGCGCTACGTCCTGGACCGCGACCCGGTCGCCGTCTACTGCGAGGAGTACAACCCGGGCTGGAGCTGGTACGCCGACGGCGCCGCGGCGAGCGCCGTCTTCGAGTTCGCCGGCGGCGTCCGCTTCAGCTACACCGGCAGCTGGTGCGCCGACGGGCTCGAGACATCCTGGAACGGCGACTGGCGCGTGACCGGCGCGGGCGGCACCGCGCACTGGGACGGCGACGGCGCCCCCTCCTGGCAGGCGCGCGAGTCGGAGGCGGTGCAGACCGCGACGCTCGAGCCCGGCCCGCAGGAGATAGCCGGCTCGCTCGCCGAGTTCGTGCGCGTGCTCGGGACCGGCGCCGTGCCCTCGGGCGAGGTGCACGCGAACGTGCGGAGCATCGCGATGGTCGAGGCGGCGGTGCGCTCCTCCGAGACGGGCGCCCGCGTCCGGATCGACGACGTGCTGGAGGAGGGCTACGCCGAGGCGCTCGCGCTGGCGCGCGACGAGCGCGTGCGCGCCGCCCTGGCCGGCTGGGGCTCGGCGGCGGCGGGCCTCGCGGCCCGCTGATGCGGCGGGCGAGGGCGCGCCGGCCCATGCTGGTCGAGTAGCCGCGGCACGCGGCGTATCGAGACCCGGCGTCCTCAGCAGGAAGGGTCTGCAGACCACTGTTCTGACGCGGGTGGATCTCGATACGGCCGCTAGGCGGCCTACTCGATCAGCATGAACTTCCCCCACGTGCGCGTTGCATGCTGGTCGAGTAGGCGCGGCACTCGGCATATCGAGACCCCGCCGCCCCGGGCGTTCGCCCGCCGGACACCTGCGCGCGCCGTCGCGTTCACCCGGAGAGGCCAGCGTGGGCGAGTTCCTTCGAAACCGCTCAGGAGACCCGTGCCCCGTCACTTCGCCCCCCGCCGCACCGCCGGCGCCGCGCTCACCCTCGTCCTCGCGAGCTGCACCGTCGGCGCCGCGCTGCCCGCCACCGCCGCCGGCGACTCCTTCTTCACCCGCGTCGCCACGGTGCCCGCGTACCTCAACGCCGCCGACCCGGCCGTCGACTCCGCCGTCGCCGAGATCTCCAGCGCCTCGCCCGACGGCCGCCTGGTCTACTCCACCGACTCCGCCGGCCAGCGGATCAACGTCCTCGACATCAGCGACCCGGATGCGCCGAAGCCCCTCGGCGGCGTCGGCGTCGGCGGCGAGCCCACCTCGGTCTACGCGACCGGCGAGTACGTGCTCGCGGTCGTCGACACCTCCGACGGCGACTTCGCGAACCCCTCGGGCCACGTCAGCGTCCTGCACGCCAGCGACCTCGCCCCGGTCGCGACGATCGAGCTCGGCGGCCAGCCCGACTCCATCGACGTCACCACCGCCGGCGACCTCGCCGTCATCGCGATCGAGAACCAGCGCGACGAGGAGTTCACGCCCGAGGGCGCCGAGGAGGGCGACCTCCCGCAGGCTCCCGCGGGCGAGCTCGTCGTGATGGACCTCACCGCCGACCCGTCCGCCTGGGTCGCCGAGCACATCGCGCTCACCGGCCTCGCGGGCCTCGACACCCCGAGCGACCCGGAGCCCGAGTACGTCTCGATCAACCCCGCCGACACCGCCGTCGCGGTGACCCTGCAGGAGAACAACGCCGTCGCGATCCTCGACCTGGCGACCCGCACCGTCACCGCGTCCTACTCGGCCGGCACCGCCTCCGTCTCCGGGATCGACACCCTCGACGACGACCGCATCGCGCTGACCGACTCGATCACGGACGTCCCGCGCGAGCCCGACGCGATCGGCTGGGTCGGCGACGACCACGTCGCGATCGCGAACGAGGGCGACTGGAAGGGAGGCACCCGCGGCTGGTCGATCCTCGACGCGGCCTCCGGCGCCGTGGTCTGGGACGCCGGCAGCACCTTCGACCACCTCGCCGTCAGCCTCGGCCTCTACCCCGACAAGCGGTCCGACGCGAAGGGCTCCGAGCCGGAGGGACTGCTCTCGGCGACCTTCGACGGCGTGCCCTACGTCTTCGTCGGCGCAGAGCGCGCCAACTTCGTCGCGGTCTACGACGTCTCCGACCCCACCGCGCCCCGCCTCGTGCAGGCGCTGCCGTCCACGCCCGGCCCGGAGGGGCTGCTCGCCCTGCCCGAGCGCGACCTGCTGGTCGTCTCGAGCGAGACCGACGACGCCGAGGCCGCGGTTCGCGCGAGCGTGCAGCTCTACGCGCTCGGCGCCTCCTCCCCCGCCTTCCCGACCATCGCGTCGGCCGACGTCGACGGCTCGCCGCTGCCGTGGGGCGCACTCTCGGGCCTGTCCGGCGACCCGGCCGCCGCGGATCGTCTCTACGCCGTGAGCGACAGCGCCTACGCGCCGAGCACGGTCTACTCCGTCGACACCTCGGTCGTCCCGGCACTGATCGACTCCACGCTCACCGTGACGGAGGCGGGTGAGCCCGCCGCCCTCGACCTCGAGGGCATCGCCGCTCGCGAGGACGGCGGCTTCTGGGCCGTGACCGAGGGCGCGACCGGTCCCGAGAACGCGCTGCTGCGCCTGGACGCCTCCGCCGCCGTGCTCGAGCGCATCGCGCTCCCCGCCGAGCTGGGCGACGCGCTCGGCTCGCAGGGCTTCGAGGGCGTCACGATCGAGGCGGGCGCCGACGGCGAGATCGTCTGGACCGCACTGCAGCGGGAGGCGTCGACCGACGCCGACGGGATCGTCCGGATCGGACGCTACGACGTCGCGGCAGGCAGCTGGAGCTTCTTCGGCTACCCGCTGGAGGCGCCGTCCGGCGCCGAGGGCGACTGGAACGGCCTCTCCGAGATCACGCTGACGCCCGCCGGGACCCTCGCGGTCATCGAGCGCGACAAGCGCAACGGACCGGATGCGGCGCTCAAGGCCGTGTACACGGTGCCGCTGCCGACGGGGCCGGGCGCCGCGATCGGCGAGGAGCTCCCCGTGCTGGAGAAGACGCTCGCCGTCGACGTCCTGCCCGCGCTCGAGGCCGGCCACGGCTGGACGCAGGAGAAGCTCGAGGGCCTGGGCATCACCGGCGCCGGCGAGGTCTTCGCGGTCACCGACAACGACGGCGTCGACGACGCGAACGGCGAGACGGTGCTCGCGTCGCTCGGCTCCGCGGCGGACGTGTTCGGAGCGGCGGTGACGCCGACCCCGGTGCCGACGGCCGGACCCACGGCAGTGCCCACGACCGAGCCGACCGCTGCGCCCACCGCACAGCCCACGGCCGAGCCCACGTCGCAGCCCACGGCCGCGCCGACGCACCCCGCCGGTGCCGTGCCGCCGCGGACGGGCTCGGGCTCCGGCTCGCTCGCCTCGACCGGCGTCGAGACCGGCTGGCTCTCGGCCGCCGCGCTGTCCCTCCTCGCCGGCGGAGCCCTCGTGCTCGGCCTCGCCCGGCGGCGCCGCACGGCGCGCTGACCGGAGCGGATCTCGATACGGCCGCTGCGCGGCCTACTCGATCAGCATGATTCCTCTGCTGGTCGAGGAGGCCGCGGCAGGCGGCCCCACCTGCTGGTCGAGTAGCCGTGGCACGCGGCGTATCGAGACCGCCCTCACCAGCAGGGCGGGTCTGCGGACTCCGCTTCTGACGCCGGTGGATCTCGGTACGCCCGCTCCGCGGGCTACTCGATCAGCAGGAGTGCGCGGCCCCGCTCCCAGGAGCATCCGCACCCTTCCTGCGCCGACGGCGGGCCTCAGGCGAGCTCGGAGACGGTGCGCCGGATGACGCGGATCTCGCTGCCGTCGGAGAACAGCTCGGGTGAGCCGGCGCGGATCCGCTCCACGTCGTCGAAGACCGCCCGCAGGTGGGAGCGGAGGGCGACGACGGCCCCGTCGCCGTCGCCGCGCCCGATCGCGTCGACCACGGCCTCGTGCTGATCGATGAGGGCGTGGATCGGGCGCGCGTCGACGAGGCTGAGCCGGCGCGCGCGATCGAGATGGGCCTTCGCGGAGTTCACCGCGTTCCAGGCGCTGCCGTGGCCCGAGAGATCGAGCAGTCCGCGGTGGAAGTCCTCGTCGAGGCGGAAGAAGCGCTCGACGTCCTGCTCGGTGTCCGCCTCCCGCTGCTCGTCGAGGATGTCGCGCAGGGCCGCCAGCCCCGCCCGATCCGGTTCGCCGTGCTCGCCGACCTGCTGGAGGGAGGAGCACTCGATCGCCTCGCGGATGAACTGGGCCTCGGCGACCCGCTCAGGATCGACGCGCGAGACGAAGCTGCCGCGCTGCGGGAAGATCTGCACCAGGCCCTCCTCGCGCAGGAGGATCAGGCTCTCTCGGACCGGCGTCCGGGAGATGCCGAGCTCGGCGGAGAGCTCGTTCTCGGAGAGCGGGGAGCCCGGCTTGAGGTCGAGCGAGATGATGCGTCGCCGCAGGGCGTCGACCGTGCGATCGCGCGCCGATGCGGTCCTGATCGCGGGCTCGCTCCGTGTCGCCATCGTCCGAGTCTAATCGGCGTTGACACAACTGCCATGGCAGTGCTTGTATGGCAGTTGTCGGCCGCTGCAGATCCTCCGTGCCGCCGTTCCGACCCGCATGCAAAGGAGCACCGGATGTCTCAGCGATCCACCGCGTCGTCCTCGACGCAGACCCCCGATCAGAAGGGGGCGCGCACCACCAAGGACCTCGCCAAGGTCGCCGTCTCGGGCTGGCTCGGCACCGCGATGGAGTTCATGGACTTCCAGCTCTACTCGCTGGCCGCCGCCATCGTCTTCAACCGGATCTTCTTCCCCGAGTTCGATCCGGCGGTCGGCCTCATCGCGGCCATGGCCACCTACGGCGTCGGCTACGTCGCCCGGCTCCTCGGCGCGATCTACTTCGGCCGGATGGGCGACCGCATCGGCCGCAAGAAGGTGCTCTTCATCACGATCGCCCTGATGGGCGTCTCGACCACGCTGATCGGCGTCCTGCCCACCTATCAGCAGGTCGGCCTGCTCGCCCCGATCCTGCTGGTGTTCCTCCGCCTGCTGCAGGGCTTCGGCGCCGGCGCCGAGATCGCCGGAGCGACCGTGATGCTCGCCGAGTACGCCCCGGTCAAGAAGCGCGGACTGATCTCCTCGCTCGTCTCGCTCGGCACCAACTCCGGCACCCTGGCCGCCTCCGCCCTCTGGGCGGTCCTGGTCGCGACCCTCCCCGACGAGGACCTGATCACCTGGGGCTGGCGCGTGCCGTTCCTGGCCAGCTTCGTGCTGCTCATCCTCGCCGTCTGGATCCGGACCTCGCTCAAGGAGAGCCCCGTCTTCGAGCAGCGCGACGACCTCGTCGACGGCGTGGCGCTGACCAAGAAGCAGCTCGCCGAGCAGGCGCTCATCGCCGGCACCGGCAGCATCGAGACCGCGCTGAAGCAGAAGAAGGGGAAGGCGTTCCTGATCGCGCTCGGCCTGCGCTTCGGCCAGGCGGGCAACTCCGGCCTGATCCAGACCTTCCTGATCGGCTACATCGCCACGGTGATGCTCAGCGACAAGGCGATCGGCACGAGTGCGATCGTGATCGGCTCGCTCTTCGGCTTCGTCACCGTTCCCCTCGTCGGAATCCTGGGCGACCGCTTCGGCCGGCGCCCGCTCTACCTCTTCTTCACCTCGCTCACCATCCTGTTCGCGATCCCGATGATGCTGATGGTGACCAGCGGCGATCCCGTCCTGATGACGATCGGCATCGTGGTCGGCCTGAACATCGGCGTCCTCGCGCTCTTCTCGCTCGAGTCGGTGACGATGGCCGAGCTCTTCGGCTCCCGCACCCGCTTCACCCAGCTGGCGCTCGCCAAGGAGATCGGCGGCATCCTCACCACCGCCATCGGGCCGGTGCTGGCCGCGACCCTCACCGCCGTGACAGGGTCCTGGTGGCCGCTCGCCGCGATGGTGATCGGCTACTCCCTCGTGACGCTGGTCTCGGCGCTGCTGAGCCCCGAGGTCCGCGGACGCGACATGGTGCGACTGGAGGACGCGGTATGAGAGCCGTCGTGGTGCACGGCGCAGGAGATCTGCGCATCGACGAGCGGCCGGAGCCGGTCGCCGGACCCGGCCAGGTCGTGCTCGCGGTCGAGTGGGGCGGCGTCTGCGGATCCGATCTCAGCTACTGGAAGCACGGCTCCTCCGGGACCGCGCGCCTCGTGGACCCGCTCGTCCTCGGGCACGAGTTCGCCGGCCGCATCGCCGAGCTCGGCGAGGGCGTCGAGGGCTGGGAGATCGGGCAGGCCGTCACCGTCCACCCGTCCGAGCTCCTCGGCGACCCGGGCCTGCCCGAGCGGATCGCCGGCCGCACCAACCTGCACCCCGCGATCCGCTACTACGGCTCGGCGGCCTTCCGCCCTCACGCCGACGGCGGGTTCAGCGAGCGGAAGACGGTGCACGCCTACCAGCTCCGCGCACTGCCCGACGGCGTGGACACCCGGCACGGCGCACTCGCCGAGCCGCTGGCCGTGGCGATGCACGCGGTCCACCGCGCGGGCGACGTGCGGGGCAGGGACGTGGTCGTGAACGGAGCCGGCCCCATCGGCTCCCTCCTCATCGCCGCCCTCCGCCACGCCGGCGCCGGCCGCATCGTGGCCGCCGACCTGAGCGCGGCCTCGCTGGCGATCGCCCGTCGCATGGGCGCCGACGAGACGCGCGACGTCTCCGCCGGCGACGCCCTCCCCGAGGACTCCGAGCTCGTCTTCGAGGCCTCGGGAGCCCCGGCCGCGCTGGGCTCCGTCCTGCACGCGACCGCCCGCGGCGGCACCGTGGTGCAGGTCGGCAACCTGCCCGGCGCTCCGGCGCCCGCCGCGCTGGGCGATCTCGTCACCCGCGAGATCACCTGGATCGGCAGCTTCCGCTTCGTCGATGAGATCACGGACGCGGTCGTCGCGATGCGCGACGGCCTCGACCTCTCTCCCCTGATGACCCACGAGTTCGACCTGGACGACGCCGAGGAGGCGCTGCGGACCGCGGCGGACCCGGCGTCGGGCAGCAGCAAGGTGATGCTCCGCCTCGGCGGGCGTCGCACCGAGACGGAGGACGCTCCCGTGAAGAAGGTGGCACCGTGAAGATCACCGACGCCCGAGTGGTGGTCTCCTCCCCGGGGAGGAACTACGTGACGCTCGTCCTCGAGACCGAGGACGGGGTGATCGGTGTCGGCGACGCCACGCTCAACGGCCGCGAGCTCTCCGTCGCCTCCTACCTCGAGGACCACCTCTGCCCCCTCCTGATCGGCCGCGACGCGCGCCGCATCGAGGACACCTGGCAGTACTTCTACAAGGGCGCCTACTGGCGCCGCGGCCCGGTCACGATGACCGCTATCGCCGCCATCGACGTGGCGCTCTGGGACATCAAGGGCAAGGCCGCCGGGATGCCCGTCTACCAGCTGCTCGGCGGCGCGGCCCGCGACGGCGTGATGGTCTACGGCCACGCCAGCGGCTCGACGCTCGACGAGCTCGACGAGGACTTCCAGGACCACCTCGACCTCGGCTACAAGGCGATCCGCGCCCAGGCCGCGATCCCGGGCCTCGAGAAGACCTATGGCATCGCCCCGGCGGACGGGAAGCTCTACGAGCCCGCGAGCGGGAACGTGCCGCAGGAGGACTCGTGGGAGACGACCGCCTACCTCGACTTCGCGCCGACGATGATGGCGCACCTGCGCGAGGAGTTCGGCTACGGCGTGCACCTGCTGCACGACGTGCACCACCGCCTCTCCCCCATCGAGGCGGGTCGCCTCGGCGCCGCGGTCGAGCCCTACCGTCCCTTCTGGATCGAGGACCCGACCCCGGCCGAGGACCAGTCGGCCTTCCGCCTGATCCGCAGCCACACCACCACGCCCCTCGCGGTCGGTGAGATCTTCAATTCGATCTGGGACTGCCAGCAGCTGATCACCGAGCGGTTGATCGACTACATCCGCACCTCGGTGTCCCACGCCGGCGGCATCACCCACCTCCGCCGGATCTTCTCGCTGGCCGACCTGTACGGCGTGCGCTCCGGATCGCACGGCGCGGGCGACCTCTCGCCGATCGCGATGTTGGCCGCTCTGCACGTCGATCTGAGCATCCCGAACTTCGGGATCCAGGAGTACATGGGCCACCGCGATCCGGGCGACGAGGTGTTCCGCTCCAGCTACCGCTTCGACGACGGCTACATGCACCCGGGCGACGCGCCCGGCCTGGGCGTCGAGTTCGACGAGGAGGCCGCGCAGCGCTTCCCGTACGACCCGAAGTACCTGCCGGTGAACCGCCGGCTCGACGGATCGGTGCACGACTGGTGAGCGCCGTCGACAGCACTCCCGCCTTCGACGTCGTCGCGATCGGCGAGGTCCTCGTCGAGGTCGCCACCGAGAGCGCCTTCGGACACGGCGTCCCCGCGCTGCTCGGGATCTCCGGTGACGCGCTGAACGTCGCCGCGTCCGCCGCCGCCGCCGGCGCCCGGGTGGGCCTGCTCGCCGTGCTGACCGACGACGAGCTCGGCCGCGCGATCGCCGACCGGGTCCGGGCGCTCGGGATCTCCCCCGATCTGCTCCGCTTCCGCCGCGGCCAGCAGGGCGTGTACCTCGTGCACAGCGACCCCGACGGCGAGCGCGAGTTCTCCTACGCCCGCTCAGGCAGCGTCGGCTCGACGCTCTCGATCGGCGACGTCGACGACGACGTGCTCCGCTTCGCCGGAGCGGTCGTCGCCAGCGGCATCGCCTGCGCGATCTCGGAGTCCTCCCGCTCGCTCGTGCTGCACGCCGCCGAGGTCTCCGGCCGGTTCGTCTACGACCCGAACCACCGCCCCCGGCTCATCGACGCCGCCGACGCCGCGGCCGACCTGCGGAGGATCGCCGCCTCGGCCGCGCTCGTCACCCCCTCCTTCCCCGGCGAGACCACGGCTCTGCTCGACGCCGTCACCGCGGCCGAGGCCGCGCGCGCGCTGCTCGCCCTCGGCGCGGGCGTCGTCGCCGTCACCTGCGGCTCGAAGGGCGTCCACGTCGAGTCGGCCGACGAGTCGTTCTGGGTCGACGCCGTCCCCGCTCCGCTCGTCGTCGACCAGACGGGCGCCGGCGACGCCTTCGTGGGCACCCTCACCGCCCGCATCGTCCTCGGCGACTCCCTCGCCGAGGCCACCGCACTCGCCGCGGCCGCCGCATCCCTCGTCGTCGGGGGCCGCGGCGGGACCGGCCTCGTCCCGACCCTGGAGCAGACCAGGACGCACGCGGGAGCGAGAGCATGACCCGCCTGTCCCTCGCGGCGCTGTCCGCCGCCGGCCTCGGCCCGTCGATCCCGCGCGAGCGGCTCGAGCCGGGGATCGTCCACCTGGGCCTCGGCGCCTTCGCCCGCGCGCACACCGCCGTCTTCACCGAGGACGCCGTCCTCCGGACCGGGGACACTCGATGGGGCATCACCGGAGTGACGCAGACCTCCGACACCGTCGTGCGGCAGCTGTCGCCGCAGGACGGGCTCTACACCGTCGTCGAGCGCGGCGAGGGATCCCGGCCTCCTCGGATCGTCTCCGCCGTCACCGGTGTCCTCGCCGGGCGGAGCGACTCCACGGCGGTCGTCGACCGGATCGCCGATCCGAGGACGGCGGTCGTCACGCTGACCGTCACCGAGAAGGGCTACCGGATCCGCCCCGAGACGGGCGGGCTCGACAGCGACGACCCGGACGTGCGGGCCGACCTCTCGGGACGGCCGCCGGTCACCGCCGTGGGCCAGATCACCCGCGGCCTGCAGAGGCGCCTCCGCGACGACCTCGGCCCGGTCTCGGTCGTGTCCTGCGACAACCTGCCGGCGAACGGCGCCCTCACCCGCGCCCTCGTCCTCGACTTCGCTGCAGCGCTGCCGTCCGGCGAGTCGGCCCCGCTGCACGAGTGGATCTCGGAGCGCGTCCGCTTCCCGAGCACGATGGTGGACCGGATGGTACCCGCCACGACTCCGGAGGACCTCGACGCGATCGAGCGCGCGACGGGCCTGCGCGACGAGGGCGGCGTGGTCGCCGAGCCCTTCGGGCAGTGGGTGCTCGAAGACGACTTCGCCGCCGGCCGCCCCGCGTGGGAGTCGGCCGGCGCGCTCCTCACGAGCGACGTCGAGCCGTGGGAGTCGGCCAAGCTGCGGCTGCTCAACGCCAGCCACTCGCTCCTCGCCTACCTCGGGCTCGCCGCCGACCTGACGACGATCGCCGAGACCGTCGACGACCCCGCCTTCCGCCGGGCCGCGGAGAGCATGATGGCGGAGGACGCGCTGCCGACCATCGCTCTCCCCGCCGATCTCGACGGTCCGGCCTACTCGGAGTCGGTGCTCCGGCGCTTCGCGAACCCCGCTCTCGGGCACACGACGGCCAAGGTCGCGTCCGACGGGTCGCAGAAGATCCCGCTGCGGCTGCTGAGCACCGTCCGGGCCTCGCTCGCCGCCGGCCGCGAGCCGCGCTGGGCCGCCCTGGGTGTCGCCGCCTGGCTGCACCACGTGGCGACCGCGTCCGCGATCGCCGACCCCTGGGCGGCGGAGCTCAAGGCGCTCCTGCCCGACGACCGCTCGTCGACGGCGGTCGTGCCGGCGCTCCTGCGCTCCCGCAAGGTCTTCGGGCCCGACCTCGCCGAGAACGCCGTCTTCACCGCCCTGCTCACCGACTGGTACCGGATCCTCGATCGGCACGGCGCCCGAGGCCTCAGAGAAGAGATCACCGCATGACCACAGCACTGGACGTGATGCGGGTCTCGCCCGTCATCCCCGTCGTCACCCTCCTGGACCCCGAGACCGCCGTCCCCGTCGCGCGGGCGCTGCTCGCGGGCGGCGTGGGGCTGATCGAGCTCACGCTCCGCACCGAGACCGCCCTCGAGTCGCTGGCGCTGATCGCGGCGGACGTGCCCGAGATGCTCCTCGGCGCCGGCACCGTCCTCTCGGCCGCGCAGGCCGATGCCGCGCTGGCGGCGGGGGCGCAGTTCCTCGTGAGTCCCGGACTCACCCGGACGCTCCACCGCCACTTCCGCACGCTCGGGATCCCCGTGCTGCCTGGGGTCTCGACGGTGGGCGAGGTGATGACGGCGCTCGAGGAGGGGGCGACCGAGCTGAAGTTCTTCCCGGCGGGGCCGGCCGGCGGGGCTCCCTACCTGGCCGCCCTCGGCGCACCGATCCCGCACGCGACCTTCTGCCCGACCGGAGGGATCTCGGTCGAGAACGCCGGCGACTACCTGTCGCTGCCGAACGTCGCCTGCGTCGGCGGGAGCTGGCTCACGCCGCAGTCCGCGATCGATGCTCAGGACTGGGACCGGATCACGGCGATCAGCGCGGCGGCCGCCGCACTCGCCCCGTCCGCAGGCTAGGGGCGCCGCACCTCCGGGTACAGCACCTCGATCGGCGCGGCCAGGCCCGCCTTGACCTGCGCGCTGAGCTCGTCGGCGACGATCTCGACGGCGCCGTTCTCGACGCCGTCGAGGACCGCGTCGACGAGGTCGGCGGGCGCCAGCTTGGGATCGTCGCTGTGGGCCGCCATCGCGGTGTCGACATAGCCGACGTGCACGCCGGTGACGAGCACTCCGCGAGGGGCGAGCTCGAGGCGGAGCGAGTTCGTCGCCGACCAGAGGGCGGCCTTCGACGCGCTGTACGCGCCGCCGAAGGCGTACCAGCTCGCGACCGAGTGCATGTCGATGAGCACGGCGTCCGCGGCGGCGACGAGCAGCGGGGCGAACGCCCGGGCGACCAGCAGCGGAGCGAAGAAGTTGATCTCCATCGTCCGGCGGAGGTCCTCCTCCGTCACCTCGAGGACGCTCGCCGTCGCGGGCAGACCGCCCGCGTTGTTGATCAGAACCGTGACGTCGGAGGCCGCGGCGACCGCCACCGCGATCGAGGCGGAGTCGGTGACGTCGAGGGTCAGGGGGACGACGCGGTCGTCGTCCCACTCGCGAGGGCTGCGCGCGGAGGCGTACACCTTCGCGGCACCGCGGGCCAGCGCGGCGTGCACGAAGGCCGAGCCGATACCGCCGTTCGCTCCGGTGACGAGGACGACGGACTGGGAGAGGGAGGGCACGGGGTTCTTCTTCCTGAGGGGTGAGCGGGAGGAGTGAGCGGGAGGAGTGGGCGGGAGGAGTGGGAGCTACTTCGGGAGGTTCGACCGCAGGGCAGCCGCGAGGACCCGGTCGAGGACGCGGTCCGGCAGGATGCGTGCCAGGCGCGTGAGCACCGCGGCGTCGCGGCCGATCGTGTAGCGGGTCCGCGGCCGGGCGTCGGTGGCCGCGGCCACGATGACCTGCGCCGCCTGCGAGGCGTCGCGACCGGTGCGGAGGAACCCCTCGGACTGGGCGAGGATCGCCTGCATCAGGCCGCCGTACCGGCGCTCCTGCTCCGGGGTCATGCCGCCGACCAGCTTCCTCGCCGTCACTCCTCCGCGACCGACCATCTCGGTCCGGACCGCTCCCGGCTCGACGATCGCCACGGTGACGCCGTGCGGCGCGACTTCGCGGCGGAGCGCGTCGCTGACCGCCTCGAGCGCGAACTTCGATCCGGAGTAGGCGCCGTAGGTCGGCTGCGCCAGCCGGCCGCCGAGCGAGCTCATCATGACGACGCGCCCTCGGCTGCGCAGCAGCGCCGGCAGCAGAGCCTGGGTCACCTCGATGTGGCCGAAGAAGTTCACGTCGAACTGCCGGCGCCACTCGGCCATCGGGAGCACCTCGACCGGGGCGTTCACGGCGATGCCCGCGTTGTTGATCAGGGCGCGGAGGGGGCGGCCGTCGGCCCGCACGAGGGCTGCGAGGCCGGCGACCTGCTCGGGCACGGTGATGTCGAGGATCACGGGGCGGACCCGTGCCGACGCCAGCTGCTCCCCGTCGGCCTCGCGGCGGACGCCGGCGAGGACGTGGTGGCCGCGGGCGGCGAGCTCGCGGACGGTCGCGGCCCCCATCCCGGTGGAGGCGCCGGTGACGACGATGAGCTCTGATTCAGGTGACGATGTCATCTCAACAAGGTAGCACTCCGGTTGACGTTGTCAACTGTAGAATGAGGGGATGGTCAGTCGTCTCGAATCCGCCGCGGCCACGCGCCGCGCCCTGCTCGATGCCGCCCGCGCGCTCCTGATCGAGGGCGGGCCGCAGAGGGTCACGCTGCGGGAGGTCGGCGCCCGCGCCGACGTCTCGCGGGGCGCGGCCTATCGCCACTTCGCCGACAAGGAGAGCCTCCTGGCCGCGGTCGGCGCGGAGAGCTGGGACCGGATCACCGCCGAGCTGGCGGCCCTCGGTCCCGCCGCTCCGGGCGGTGGGGCGGCACTCCTCCACAGCGCCCTCGAGGCGCTCCTCGCCGTCGGGCAGCACGAGCCGGAGGTGTTCCGGATGATGTTCACGATGCCCGCGGGAGACCCCACTCTCGCGATCGAGGCGGCCGGACGTGCGCAGGCCGAGTTCCTCCGGATCGTCGGGAGCGTGGTCGGCGACGAGCACGCCCATCTCTACGGAGCGATGCTGCTCACCAGCGCACACGGCATCGCGAGCATGCACGCCAGCGGGCACCTCTCGCCGCAGATGTGGCGGACGACACCGGAGGACCTGGTGGCGGCACTGGTGGCGCTCGTGGCCGGCAGCACCGAAGCCGCTCGCTGAGCGGGCGGCCCCCGGGGCGCGGCCTCCTCCCGGTCGAGCAGCCGCGGCACGCGGCGTATCGAGCGGCGAAGCCGCTTCGCGTCTCAGTGGTGAGGGAAAGGACGCAGCTGCGCCGCGTCAAGGTGGTCGAGTAGCCCCGCACTGGCGTATCGAGACCCGCCGTCACCAGCAGGGCAGGTCTGCAGACTCCACTCCTGGCGGGTGTGGCTCTCCTTGGAAGAGACGCCCGCACACATGCTGGTCGAGTAGCCCCGAAGGGGCGTATCGAGACCCGCCACCGCATGAACGTCGGATTCCTCCCCGCCCCGCGGTGGCGCCGGAGGCGCCCCCTCCGCTCGATACGCCCGCTCCGCGGGCTACTCGATCAGCAGGAGTGCGCCGGTCACCCGAGGACGAGCGTCAGGCGGTGCGCTCCCGGCCAGAGTGCGTCCTTCGGCAGGACGTCCGGGCCGCAGGCGCGCGAGCCGAGGCCGTGCTGGGCGGCGTCGAGGAAGAGGTGCAGGCTGTCGGAGGGCGGCAGCTCGTGCGGGTGCGCTACGGAGCCCCGCTGCTGCGGGGTGTGGCGCGAGAGCTGGAAGCCCGGACGGCGGCCCTGCGCATCGGGGAGGGCCGTCACGCTGAGCGGCCCGAGCTCGAGCGAGCGCAGGTCGGAGCGGTGGCCGGACTCCTGTGGGCGGGCGTAGGCGACCTCGAGCGCATCGACTGCGGACGTGTACCGGCCGACCCGGGCCGCCGCGCGCGAGTCGGGGTAGGACTCGGCGGGACCGGTGCCGAACCACTCCACCGAGCCGTCGGCGAGCGAGCCGGGCAGGTCGAAGCGCAGCCCGACGCGGGGCCAGGTGCAGTCCCAGACTCCGAAGGGCACGATGTCGGCCCGGAGCAGGAGCCCGGTGTCGACCAGGGTCCACTCCAGCCGGGTCTCCACGCCGATGCCGGTGCCGGCGGCCATGCTGCGCAACCGGCGGACGAGTCCGCGCTCGCCGAACTCGACCGAGAGGGTGCGGTGGCGGAGGCGGTCCAGCCCGCGCTCCCGCCACCGGTCGGCGGAAGGAGGCACATCCTCCGCTCCCCGCCCGTTCGTCAGCGCCGGATCGGCGACCTCGTACGAGCCCTGGCCGTCGAGCCGGTCGTTCTCGGTGGGCGCGCGCCACAGCTCGAGACGCGGGCCGGCCATCGGCAGGGCGGCGAGTGCGATCAGTGCTCCGTCCGCGGCGAAGCGGGCGCTGCCGAGAGCCGCTCCCTCCGCCGTCCTGCGGAGGCGGTCGGTCCTCGGTCGCGGGCAGGTGCTTCGGCGCGCCACGGACGCCTGCGCGGTGGCGACGACATGTCCCGCCGCCGACCACGCGGTCGCCGCGCGGCGCGTCGCCCGTACGGTCAGCCAGCGCTCGGCGCCCGTGAGCGGTGGCGTCGGGAGCAGCAGCGGGACGTGCGCGACTCCTCCGGCGGCGACGGGTACCGCCTCGACGACGCCGCGGGCGACGGGGCGGCCGTCGTCCTCGAGCGTCCACTCGAACGCCAGATCGGCAGTGTCGAGGGTGTGCCTGCGGTTGCGGATCTCGAGGGTTCGCAGAGCGGGGTCGATCGCGAGCGCGACCTCGGCGGCGACCGCAGCGAACTCGGCGAGGGCCGGTGTCGGCGTCCCGTCGGAGAGGACGAGGCCGTCCATGATGAAGATCCCGTCGTGCAGCGCCTCGCCGAAGTCGCCGCCGTAGCCGAAGAACTCGGTGCCGTCGGCGGTCCGGGTGCGCAGGCCGTGGTCGCGCCACTCCCAGATGAAGCCGCCGTGATGGCGCGGGTACCGGTCGACGAGGTCCTCGTAGTCGGCCAGCGCCCCCGGCCCGTTGCCCATCGCGTGCCCGTACTCGCACATGATGAAGGGCTTCGACCGCTGCCGGGCGCCGGCCGCGGGGCCGATCTCGTGCACCGGCATGGTCTGGGTGCCGCAGACGGAGTGGATCTCCTCGAGCGTCGGATACATCCGCGAGTAGAGGTCCGTGTAGGCGCCCTCGTAGTCGCCCTCGTAGTGGACCGGCCGCGTGCGGTCGCGCTCGTGCACCCAGGCGGCCATCGCCGCGAGGTTGCGGCCCGTCCCCGCCTCGTTGCCGAGCGACCAGACGACCACGCTGGGGTGGTTCTTGTCCCGCTCGACGGTCCGCTGCACGCGGTCGAGGAACGCGTCGCGCCAGGCCGGGTCGTCGGACGGGTTGCCCGCCCAGGAGACCTCCCAGAAGCCGTGCGTCTCGAGATCGCACTCGAGGACGACCCAGAAGCCCAGCTCGTCGGCCAGGTCGAGGAAGGACGGGTGCGGGGGCTGGTGCGCGGTCCGGATCGCGGTGATGCCGTGGCGCTTCATCAGCTCGAGGTCGGCGCGGGTCGCGGCGGCGTCGTGCACGCGCCCGCGGTCGGGGTGGGACTCGTGGCGGTTGACGCCGCGGAAGACGAGCGGGCGGCCGTTCGCGAGCAGGCGATCGCCCTCGATGCGGACGCTGCGGAAGCCCAGGCGCAGGGTGACGGTCTCCTCCGGGGAGGCGACGGTGGCGTCGTAGAGCCGCGGCGACTCGGCCGACCACGCCTCGACACTCGGGACGGCGAGAGGAGCGACATCCTCCGCGGTCGCCCAGACCTCGTGGATCCCGAGCTCCGGGACGCGGATCGTGATCGGGAACGCGCCGGTCGGCACGACGGCCAGCTCGCCGCCGCCGATCTCGTCGTAGGAGGCGGTGATGTCGACGTCATCGAGGGCGAGGGCGGGACGGGCGAGCAGGGTCACCGAGCGGAAGATCCCGGCGAGCCACCACTGGTCCTGGTCCTCGAGGTAGCTGGCGGCCGAGAACTGGTGCACGCGCACGGCGAGGACGTTCTCGCCGGGGACGAGGTGCTCGGTGACGTCGAACTCGGTCGCCAGCCGGCTGCCGGTGAACCAGCCGATCTCCGTACCGTTCAGCCACACGGTCGCCAGCGATTCGACTCCGTCGAAGCGCAGGAGCACCCGGGCGGCGCCGTCGAAAGCGGCCGGGAGCGCGAAGGTCCGGCGGTGGTCGCCGGTCGGGTTCTCGTCGGGGACGTGCGGTGGATCGACGGGGAAGGGATAGCGGATGTTCGTGTACACCGGCCGCCCGTGGCCCTCGAGCGCCCAGTGCGAGGGGACTCGGAGCGACTGCCAGCCGTCGGTGCTCGTCGAGGGATCGGCGAAGGAGGGCGGCGCTGCGACGCCGTCCCCGGGGTCGCCCGGCAGGAGCCGGAACGCCCAGTCGCCGTCGAGCGAGAGCGCCGGGGCGTCCGAGTGCAGCCAGGAGCGCGGGGCGAGGCGGGAGGAGGAGCCGGGGGCGGTGGTGCCGAGGTGGGGCATGGCGGTGCGGGGTCTCAGTTCTCGAGGGGGCGGCCGAGGGCGGCGTGGTCGGCGACGACGCTCACGCGCGGGTGGCGCTGCAGGGCGGAGGCGGGCAGTCGCGGATCGACCGCTCCGGTCAGGGCGGCCCGGAGGGCGCCGGCCTTGCCGGCCCCGCGGGCGAGGAGGAGGACGTGGCCGGCGTCCAGGATCGTGCCGATCCCCTGGGTGACCGCGCGGCTCGGCACCCGGTCGGGGTCGCCGCCGAAGTAGCGCGCGTTGTCGCGGCGGGTCGAGGCGGCGAGCTCGACGACCCGGGTCCGGCCGTTCAGCGGCGCCCCGGGCTCGTTGAAGCCGAGGTGTCCGTTGGAGCCGATACCGGCGAGCTGCAGGCCCGCTCCGCCGAGCTCGACGAGGCGGCGCTCGTGCTCGCGCGCTGCGTCCTCGGCGCCGAGCCGGGCCGTCTCGGGGACGAGGACCCGGGCCGGGTCGATGCCGAGGGGCCCGGCGATCCGCTCGAGGACGTAGGCGCGGTAGCCCCGGGGGTCGCTCTCGTCGAGCCCGACGTACTCGTCGAGGGCGACGAGGGTGAGGCCCTCGGTCCGCAGCCCGTCGGCCCGGGCCCGCGCGAGCTGCTCGTAGACGGGCTCGGGCGAGGAGCCGGTGGCGACGCCGAGCACGCCGCGGGGGTTCGCGCGCACGAACTCGGTGACGATCGCGGCCGCGACCCGCCCGACCGACGCCGCGTCGCTCGCGTGCAGCAGGGTGCCTGCCGAGCGCGGGACGAGCGCCCGCTCGAGCAGCGCCGTCACTTCAGCGCCCCCTTCGCGATGTCGCCGATGAACTGCTTCGCGCCGAGGAGGAAGACGAACAGCAGCGGAACCACCGAGAGCAGCGCCCCGGCCATCACCATCCCGTAGTCCTGCCCGTGCGCGGTGTTGAGCTGGCTCATCGCGACCTGCAGGGTCAGGGTGTTGGGGTTGTTCAGCACGATCAGGGGCCAGAGGTAGTCGTTCCAGGCGGCGATGAAGGTGTAGACGCCGAGGAAGCCGAGCCCCGGCCGGATCAGCGGGAGGCAGACGGTGAGGTACTGCCGGAAGAAGCCCGCCCCGTCGATGACGGAGGCGTCGAGCAGCTCGTCGGGGACGCTCGAGAGGATGTACTGGCGCAGCCAGAAGATGCCGAACGCGTTGGCGGCCGCCGGCACGATCAGGGCCTGCAGCTGGCCGACCCAGCCGAGGTTGATCATCGTGATGAACTGCGGGATCACCGCGAGCTGCATCGGCAGCATGAACGTGCCGAGCAGCACTCCGAAGAGCAGACGGCGGAAGGGGAAGTCGAACTTCGCGAAGGTGAAGGCTGCGAGCGAGTCGAAGAACAGCACGAGCGCGGTCACCGAGATCGCGACCACGACGGTGTTCAGCAGCGAGCCGCCGAAGTCGATGGTCGTGAAGACCTTCTGGATGTTCGCGAGCAGCTGCGTCCCGGGGACGAGCACCGGCGGCGACTTGTAGATGTCGCTCGTCGAGTTGCTCGCCATCACGACCAGCCAGTAGAGGGGGAACAGCGAGACGACCGCTCCCGCCCCCAGCAGCACGTGCAGCACGACCCGCGACGGCGGGGTCGGGCGGCGCCGGCGGGTGCCCGCCTCCTGGTCGCGAGCCCGGCGGGAGGGGGCGGCGTCCGCGGTGCGGACGCGGCCGGGGTTCTCGGCGAGTGCGCTCATGAGCGGGATCCCTTCTCGCCGCGACCCGCGGCCCCGCGCCAGCTCAGCACGGTGATGATGACGACGAGGAGGAAGATCGCCCAGGCGATCGCCGCTCCGTAGCCGAAGCGGTTGTAGTTGAAGGCCTGCTGGTAGAAGTACAGGACCGTCGTGAGTCCGCCCTGGCCCGCTCCGCCGCTGTTCGGGTTCGTGATGCTCGAGGACGAGGTCAGCACCTGGGCCTCGGTGAAGCTCTGCAGTCCGGTGATCGTCGAGACCACGACCACGAAGATGATCGTCGGCCGCAGCAGCGGCAGGGTGATCGAGAAGAAGCTGCGGATCGCTCCGGCGCCGTCGATCTTCGCGGCCTCGTAGACCTCGCTGCCGATCGACTGCATGCCGGCGAGGAAGATGATCGCGTTGTAGCCGGTCCACTGGTAGGTGATCAGGATCGCGACCGTGATCTGGATGCCGAACGGCGTCGACAGCCAGCCGACCGCCGGCAGCCCGATCCCCTGCAGCGCCGCGTTCGCGAGGCCGAAGCGGTCGCCGAAGATCGAGCCGAACAGCACCGCCATGGCGACGACCGAGGTGATGTTCGGGACGAAGTAGGCGATGCGGTACACCGTCGTGAACTTCACCGCGGAGTTGAGCATCGCCGCGACGAGGATGGCGAAGAAGAGCATCGGCACGGTCGAGAGCAGGAAGATCACGAGCGTGTTGCGGATCGACAGCCAGAAGGTGGCGTCCGAGAGCAGCCGGGTGAAGTTGTCGGCGCCGACCCACTCGGCCGTGCCGAGGCCGTTCCAGTCCTGGAACGACAGCAGCAGCGAGTACACCATCGGGTAGAGCCCGAAGGCGAGGAAGAGCAGGAAGAACGGCGAGATGGCGACGTAGTACGGCCACACCTTCTTCCCGCGGCGGCGGGGGCGCGCCGGCCGGACGGGCGCGCCCGCCGCCAGGCCTGCCTGGGTCACGCGGCGCTCTCCAGGGCGGACTTCGCCGCGGCGACGGCGTCGTTCCACGCGGCCTCGGGATCCTTGTCCTGCGACTCGATGTTGGTGAGCTCCGTGTAGTAAGGAGCGGAGACCTGGTTGTCGAAGGGACCGGTGTAGGTCGTGGGCATCGAGTCGGTGGCCTGGGCGAAGACGTCGACGGTCGTCTGGCCGCCGAAGAACGCGTCGCCGCTGGTGAGGGCGGGCTGATCGAACGCGGCGGTCGAGGAGGGGAAGGCTCCGGTCTCGGTGTACGAGATCGCCTGGTTCTCCGGTTCGAGGAGGAACTCGATCACCTCGAGGGCGCCGGCGGAGTCCTCGGTGCCGGCGGGGATCGTCAGGAACGAGCCGCCGATGTTCGCCGGGCCGCCGGGCATCGGGGCGACGCGCCACGATCCGGAGGTCCCCGCGGCGGCGCCCTTGATGTCGGCCTGATACCAGGCCGCGCCGAGCAGGGTCGGCAGCGATCCCTCCGTGATGGCGGCGGCCCAGTCGGGGCTGCCGTCCTGGAGGCCGGCCGAGAGTCCGCGCTGGTGCGCGTCGACGGCGCGGGCCCAGGCCTGCTTGACCGGCTCGCTCTCGCCGAGGAACGCGCCGTCCTCGTCGACGAACTTCGTCGGGCTCTGGAACATCGACTTGCTGAAGACGTCGCCGAGCGAGACCTCGATGAAGGCGCCGTTCGCGGCCTTCAGCTTCTCACCGAACGCGAAGTAGTCGTCCCAGGTGGCGGTCGCCGCCGCGACGTCGGCCGGCTCGGAGGGCAGGCCGGCCGCCGCGAGGACGTCGGAGCGGTAGTACATCGCGGTCGGGCCGATATCGATCGGGAGTCCGAGGAGCTTGCCGTCGGGCGTCGTCGCCTCGGCAAGCTTCCAGTCCGGGAACTGCGCGAGCAGATCGGCCGAGACGAGGGGCTTCAGGTCCGTGAAGAGATCGGCCTGCTGAAGGAAGTAGGGCATGTCCTCCCCCTTGACGCCGGTGACGGCGGGCAGGCCGGAGCGTCCGGTGAAGGTGGTGACGAGCTTCTGCTTGAAGTCGCCGCCGATCACCGAGACGTCGATGCCGGCGTCGGGGAACTTCGTGACGGCCGAGGCGGTCACGGTGTCGCTCAGTCCGCCGGGCCAGATCCAGATCGCAGTCCCGGCCGAGGCGGAGCCTCCGGTCGAGCAGCCGGCGAGGAAGGAGGGCATGGCGAGGGCGGCGGCAGAGACGAGTCCGACGCGAAGCATCGTGCGACGGGTGGGCTGGATCATTCTGGCTCTCAATCGTGGGGGGTCGGCAGGGCGGCGAGCGTGGGGGTGAAGGGGTGGGGCTTCCCCTGCGCGAGTGCGTCGCGCAGGAAGTCGTAGCGGCCGGGTGCCGCGGCGTCCGGGTGGACGGCGAGCCAGGGCAGGAGCTCGTCGAGCCGGGGTGCGGCGGAGGCTCCGCCGGGGCGGGAGACGGTGACGGCAGCGACCAGGCAGGCGAAGTCGACCCGCTCGGCGAGCGACCACGGGGCCGTCGTCGCGACGGCGAGGGCGGCGCCGAAGACGTCGCCCGCCCCGGTGGAGTCGACCGCACGGATCCGCACGGTGGGGCGGACGACCTCCTCGCCGGCGCCGGAGTCGACGGCGATCACGCCCTCGGCGCCCATCGTCACCACGCTCAGCTCGACCCGCTCGGCCAGCGAGCACGCGGCCGCTCGCGCATCGTCGGCACGGGTGTAGGCCATCGCCTCGAGATCGTTGGGAAGGAAGGCGTAGCAGTCGGAGAGCTGGGCGAGGATCGCGGTGTCCCAGACGCCACTCTCGTCCCAGCCGACGTCGCCGAAGACGCGGGTACCGGCCGTGGAGGCGACGGAGAGCCAGCGCGAGCCGCCGGGCTCGAGGTGCGCAGTCGCGAGCGCCGCGCGGGGCGGTCCGGCGGAGAGCAGCTCGTCGGCGGTCAGCGGAGCGGGTGTCCCGCCGGTCACCAGCGCTCGATCGCCCGCCCAACCGAGCGACGCCGTCACGGGAAGCGACCAGCCGTCGACCTCCACGGCGCCGCCGAGGTCGATGCCCTCCGCGGCGAGCAGGTCGAGGCACAGGGCGCTCTGCCGGTCCGTCCCCACCGCGGCGACGACGCGAGTCGGGAACCCGAGCCGCGCTCCGACGATCGCGAAGTTCGCGATGCCGCCGGGAGTGATGCCGAAGTCGGGCGTCCAGATCTCCCGGCCGGGAGTGGGCGCCTCGGGCAGCGCCGCGTAGACGAGATCGAGGAACAGCTGGCCCACGGTCAGAAGACCGGTCTCAGGACGGCTGTCGATCATCCGGAATCCTCTCGATGGTGCGGATCCTGCGACGCGGTGTGCGAGGCAGGCCGCGACAGTGCACGACGGTGTGAGGAGTTTCTAGCACGGCATGATCGGTAAATGAAGACTTCTGCTTGGAAAACATTTGCGATTGAGCGATTTTGAGCGCTAGGGTCGTGGCGATGAAGGACACCAGAGATCTCGCCATCCTCGACCACCTCCGCGCCGCTCGAGCCGCGTCGGTCGCCGAGCTCGCGGACGCCGCGAAGACGAGCATCGCCACGATGCGCCGCGACCTGCAGCGGCTCGACGAGGCGGGGCTGCTCCGCCGCACCCACGGCGGCGCCGTCGTGCTCGACGCCGACGCGCCGTTCGCTGACGTCGAGCCCGTCAACCGCGACGCGAAGGAGCGGATCGCGGCGCACGTGGTGGCGGGAGTGGAGGACGGGCAGTCGCTCATCCTCGACATCGGCACGACCACGCTCCAGGTGGCGCGGATGCTGCACCACCGCAGGGTGACGATCATCACGCCGAGCCTGGCCGTCTATGAGACCCTGCGCGACGACCGCGAGGTGCACCTCATCCTGCTCCCGGGCGATTACGACCCGGTCTACCGCTCGGTCTCTGGCCATCTCACGACCGAGTGCCTGCGCTCGGTGCACGCCGACCACGCGCTCCTCGGAGTGAGCGGCATCGCCGACAACGGCGACCTGCGCGACACCACGATCGCCCAGGTCCCGATCAAGCGGGCGATGATGGACGCCTGCGACCGGGCGACGGTGCTGGCCGATTCCAGCAAGTTCCCCGGTCTGGGAATCGCGCGCATCGCGCCCGTCTCCTCCCTGACCGGCGTCATCACGGACGAGGTGCCGCCGGCGACGACCGCCGCCGCCCTCGCCGCCCAGGGTGTGGAGGTCACCGTCGCATGAAACTGGTCCTACTCGGTGGAGGCGGCTTCCGCGTCCCCCTCGTCTTCTCCGCCCTGGTGCGCGACCACGAGCCCGGCCGGGTCACCTCGGTCGCGCTGGTCGACACCGACCGCTCGAAGCTCGAGGTCACGGCGCGGATCCTCGCCGAGCAGAGCGCGCCGCACGCGGACGCCCCGGTCGTGTCGATCCACACCGACCTCGAGGAGGCGCTGCCCGGCGCCGACTTCGTCTTCTCGGCCATCCGCGTCGGCGGGATGACCGGCCGCTGGAGCGACGAGCGCATCGGGCTCTCGCACGGCGTGATCGGCCAGGAGACGGTCGGCTACGGCGGCATCTCCTACGCGCTGCGCACATTGCCCGTGGTGATGCGCCTGGCCGAGACGATCAAGCGGCTGGCCCCGGAGGCCTGGGTCATCAACTTCACCAACCCGGCGGGTGTGGTCACCGAGGCGATGTCGCAGGTGCTCGGCGACCGGGTCATCGGGATCTGCGACTCGCCGATCGGGCTCGCCCGGCGCGCGCTGGGCGCCCTCGGCGTGCAGTCGGCTGAGGCCCGGATCGAGTACGCGGGGCTGAACCACCTCGGCTGGGTCCGCAGCCTGGTCGTCGACGGCGTCGACCGCCTCCCGGAGCTGCTCGAGCAGCCCGAGCGCCTCGAGTCGTTCGAGGAGGGCCGCCTCTTCGGGGCGGACTGGATCCGGACCCTCGGAGTGCTGCCCAACGAGTACCTGCACTACTACTCCTTCACCCGCGAGGTCCTGCACGCCGACCAGCTCGCCCCGCGCTCGCGCGGCGGCTACCTGGTGGAGCAGCAGGGGCGCTTCTACGCCGAGGCCGCGCACTCCGCCCACAGCCCGCTCGCGCTCTGGGAGGCCTGCCGGCACGACCGCGAGCAGACCTACATGGCCTCGAACCGGCAGTCCGTCGGCATGGGCGAGCGCGACGAGGACGACCTGGTGTCGGGCGGCTACGAGGACGTCGCCATCGCCCTGATGCGCGGCATCGCGCACGACCAGAGCGCCCGGCTGATCCTCAACGTGCCCAACCGCGGCGTGCTCGATCTGCTCGACGACGAGGCCGTCGTCGAGGTGCCGTGCATCGTCGACGCGACGGGCGCGCACCCCGTGCCCGGGTCGAGCATCCCCGACTTCGGCCGCGGGCTCGTCACGAGCGTCAAATACGTCGAGCGGCAGACGATCGAGGCCGCACTCAGCGGCTCGCGCGCGGCCGCCGTCCGGGCGCTCGCCCACCACCCGCTGATCGACTCCGTCGGCATCGCGCGGGCCCTGCTCGAGGACGCGACCGCGACCTTCGGCGAGCTCGCGTACCTGCGCTGAGTCGCCCCTCCCCCACACCCTCCCCGAACCGATCCCGAGGAATCCGTCGTGCACCAGAACCAGAAGCTCGTCGAGGAGCGCATCGCCCGCGTCCTGACCGAGCGCATCGTCCCCGCCGTCTACTCCGCGACGACCCCCGTGTCACTGCGCTCATGGACCGTCCCCGACGAGCCCGTCCCCGCCGCCGAGGCTCTCGCCGCCGAGTACACGCCCTTCGCGCTCGAGCAGCCGTGGGGGCGCGCCTGGTCGACCTGGTGGTTCGAGGTCACCGGAGAGGTCCCCGCCGAGTGGGCGGGCCGCACCGTCGAGCTCGTGCTCGACCCGGGCTTCCAGGGCGACTGGCCCGGCAACCAGGCGGAGTGCCTGGTCTTCACGCCCGACGGCGTCCCCGTCAAGGGCATCCACCCGCGCAACATGTACGTGCGGATCGCCGAGGACGCGGTGGGCGGCGAGCCCGTGCACTTCTTCGTCGAGGCGGCGGCGAACCCGGACATCCTGGTGAACGAGTTCGTCCCGACGGCCTTCGGCGACAAGAGGACCGCGCCGCAGACGCCGATCTACCGCTTCCGCACCGCGCAGCTCGCGGTCTTTGAGCCCGAGGTCTGGGCGCTGCGCTTCGACATCGAGGTGCTCTACCAGCTGGTGAAGGAGCTGGCCGAGACCGATCCGCGCCGGCACGAGGTCCTCCGTGCGCTCGAGCGCTCGCTCGACGTGCTGCGCCTGGACGACATCGTCGGCACCGCCGCGGCCGCGCGCGCCGAGCTCGCCGAGGTGCTCGCGAGCCCCGCGAACCCCTCCGCCCACGTGCTCAGCGGCATCGGCCACGCGCACATCGACAGCGCCTGGCTCTGGCCGATCCGCGAGACCAAGCGCAAGACCGGCCGCACCTTCTCGAACGTCCTCGAGCTCGCGAAGGACTACCCCGAGCTCCGCTTCGCCTGCTCCTCGGCCCAGCAGTACGCGTGGGTCAAGGAGCGCTACCCGAGCGTCTGGGAGGGGATCAAGGCGGCGATCGCCGACGGCACCTGGATCCCGGTCGGCTCGCAGTGGGTCGAGCCCGACGGCAACCTACCCGGCGGCGAGGCGATGGTGCGCCAGATCACCCAGGGCATGCGCTTCTTCCACGATGAGCTCGACGTCGAGACGAAGGGCGTCTGGCTGCCGGACTCCTTCGGCTACACCGCCGCGTTCCCGCAGATCGCGCTCCTCGCCGGCCTCGAGTGGTTCCTCACGCAGAAGCTGTCCTGGAACCAGACCAACACCTTCCCGCACCACACCTTCTGGTGGGAGGGCATCGACGGCTCCCGGATCTTCACGCACTTCCCGCCGATCGACACCTACAACGCGACCCTCGAGGGCGAGGAGCTGCACCACGCGGTGCGCCAGTTCCGCGAGAAGGGCCGCGCGACCACCTCGCTCGTCCCGTTCGGCTACGGCGACGGCGGCGGCGGACCCATCCGCGAGATGATGGAGCGCCAGCGCCGCGTCGAGTCGCTCGAGGGCTCGCCCAAGGTCGTCATCGAGCACCCCGACGAGTTCTTCGCCCGCGCGCAGGCCGAGTACCCCGACGCCCCCGTCTGGGTCGGCGAGCTCTACCTCGAGCTGCACCGCGGCACCTTCACCTCGCACGCCCGCGAGAAGCGCGGCAACCGCGTGGCCGAGCACCGCCTCCGCGAGGCCGAGCTCTGGTGGGCCGCCGCGGCCGTGCAGGCCGGGGCCGAGTACCCCTACGCGGCGCTCGACCGGCTGTGGCAGGCGACCCTCCTGCAGCAGTTCCACGACATCCTGCCCGGCTCCTCGATCGCCTGGGTGCACCAGGAGAACGAGGCGGAGTACGCCGCGAACGCCGCGGAGCTCGACGCCCTCATCACGGCGGCGGTCGCCCTCGTCGCCCCCGCCGGCGCGGTCCTGAACACGGCCGACCACGAGCGCACCGGGCTCGTCGAGTCCGCTGACGGCACCGCTCGCGCCCTCGTCCGGGTGCCCGGCAGCGGCATCGCGCCGCTGGTCGCGGTGGAGCCCGTCCACCCCGTCGAGGGCTCGGCGACGCGCCTCTCGAACGGCCTCGTCGACGTCGTGATCGACGAGCGCGGACTGCTCACCTCGATCCGCGACCTCGTCGCCGACCGCGAGCTCGTGCCCGAGGGCCGCGCCGCCAACCTCCTCCAGCTGCACGAGGACCTCCCGAACGCGTGGGACGCCTGGGACATCGATGCGCACTACCGGCACAGCCGCACCGATCTCGTCGAGACCGAGTCGATCGAGCTCGTCGAGTCCGGGCCGCTCCGCGCCACGGTGCGCATCGTCCGCAGCTTTGGAGCCTCGCGCGTCGAGCAGTTCGTCTCGGTCGTCGCCGACGACCCGCGGGTGCACCTGCGCACCGAGGTCGACTGGGCCGAGGTCGAGAAGATGCTCAAGGTGACCTTCCCGCTGGTCGTGCACGCGCAGCACCACAGCGCCGAGATCCAGTACGGGCACGTCCGCCGCCCCACGCACACCAACACCTCGTGGGACGACGCGCGCTTCGAGGTCATGGCGCACCGCTGGGTGCACGTCGAGGAGCCCGGCTACGGCGTCGGCCTCACCAATGCCGGCAGCTACGGCCACGACATCACCCGCACCGTCGGCGTCACGGGCGAGGTCGAGACGGAGGTGCGCATCAGTCTGGTGCGCGCGGCCCGCTCTCCCGACCCGGAGCAGGACCTCGGCCACCACCGCTTCGACTACGCGCTGCACCCCGGCGCGAGCATCGAGGACGTCGTGGTCTCCGGCTACGAGCAGAACCTGCCGCTGCGCCTCGCGGCCGACGGCGAGTCGACCGCGCAGGCCTGGTCGCTGGTCGCCCTCGACGGCGGGACCGCGCACATCGAGAGCGTCAAGCTCGCCGACGACCGCTCGGGCGACGTCGTCGTGCGCCTCTACGAGGCGGCGGGCAGCCGCTCGAGCGCGACACTGACCACAGCGTTCGGCTTCTCGGCCGTCACCGAGGTCGACCTGCTCGAGCGGCCGCTGCGCGACGACATGCCGCGCGCCCGGTCCTTCGAGCAGGGCGACGCGTCCGTCACCCTGGGCCTCCGGCCGTTCCAGGTCGTGACGCTCCGCTTCGCCCGCTGATCGAGGACAGGAGGAGCGTCGTGATGCAGCGGCTCGCGCTCGACGCCGGCCAGAGCGGGGTGCGCGCGATCGTGGTGCGCGGCTCCGAGCGGCCGCGGATCGAGCTCGACCTCAGCCGTCACCGGGGGATCCGCACCGATCTCCCGGTGGCGGCGCAGCTCGCCGACGTCGTGCGCCGAGTCCATGCCGACGTCGGAGCGCTCGATGCGGTCGCCGTCGGCGCGACGGGCTTCGCCGGCACGGAGGACCTCCGCGATCTGCACGCGCTGTCGCACCTGGGCGTCCGCTCGGTCTCGATCGCGCACGACTCCGTGACGTCCTACCTCGGGGCGCTCGGCGCCGAGCAGGGCGCGGTCGTCGCCGCCGGGACCGGAGTGGTCACCCTCGCGGTCGGCGCGAGCTCCGTCGCCCGGGTCGACGGCTGGGGCAACATCATGGGCGACGCCGGCAGCGGCTACTGGTTCGGGCGGGCGGCGCTGACGGCCGCGCTGCGCTCCTACGACGGCCGCGGCCCGGCGACCGTCCTCCTCGACCGCGTCCGCGAGGAGTTCGGCGACGTCGAGGACGCCTACCTCCAGCTCCAGGCCGATCCGGGACACATCCGGCGGACGGCCTCGTTCTCGCGCTGGGTGACCGACGCCGAAGCGGACGGCGACGCGGTGGCGGCGGAGATCTGCCGGCGCGGGGCCGCCGAGCTCGCCCTCGCAGTGGCCGCTGGCCTCGCTCGCGTGGGGGCCGACACGGACAGCGCGCCGGCGGTCTGCGCGATCGGAGGGCTGTTCCAGTCCGACGCGATCACCCGCGCCTTCGTCGGCGAGCTGGAGCAGCGCCGTCCGTCGTTCCGGTCGACCGTCCCGCGCGGCGACGGGCTGACCGGCGCCGAGGAGCTGCTCGTCCTGCCCGCGGAGCACCCGCTGACCAGCCGGGTGACCACGCTCACCCTCGCCTGACGGCCGCCGCATGCAGCCCCCTCACGCTGGTGGATCAGCCGCGGCGCAGCGTCTCGAGCGGCGAAGCCGCTCCGCGTCTCGGTGATGAGGGAGAGGACACGGCTGCGCCGCGTCATGGTGGTCGAGTAGCCCCGCAGGGGCGTATCGAGACCCGCCGTCGTCAGCGGGGCGGGTCTGCAGACTCCCCTTCCGACCGAGGTGCGTCTCGATACGGCCGCTCCGCGGCCTACTCGATCAACAGGAGTCCTCCGATCGACTCGCGGTGGGCCTCGAGCATCGGGCGGACCCCCGTCCGCGTCCACTCGCCGTCCCCGACTCGCGCGAGTGGACGCGCAACGGGCGCTGCGCCTTCGCTGGGCCCCGTCCCGGGTCCACTCGAGGAGCGCTGCCGATCGAGCAGCCGCGGCACGCGGCATATCGAGCGGCAAAGCCGCTTCGCGTCTCGGTGGTGAGGAGAAGGACGCGGCTGTGCCCCGTCATGCTGGTCGAGTAGGCCCGAAGGGGCGTATCGAGACCCTCCCACCCCAAGGACGTCGGTCTCTTCCCCGCCCTGCGCTGGCGCCGAAGGCGCCCCCTCCGCTCGATACTCCCGCTGCGCGGCCCCCATGCTGGTCGAGTAGCCGCGGCACGCGGCGTATCGAGACCCACCGTTACCAGCAGGACAGGCCTGCAGACTTCTCTTCGAGCGCGGGTGGATCTACTTGGAAGAGACGCCTGCGCACATGCTGGTCGAGTAGCCCCGTAGGGGCGTATCGAGACCCTCCCACCCCAACGACCTCGGTCTCTTCCCCGCCCTGCGCTGGCGCCGAAGGCGCCCCCTCCGCTCGATACGGCCGCTCCGCGGCCTACTCGATCAGCATGAGCGCGCGGCCCCCTTGCAGAGGCGCCCGCCGCCCGATCAGGTCGAGCAGCCGCGGCACGCGGCTTCCCCTGCTGGTCGAGCAGCCGCGGCACGCGACCTCTCGAGGCCGCAGCAGAACTGAGTACACTCGGTTCTTCAGCTCCGGGAGGTCCGATGTCGACTGCACTGCCCTCCGCGGTGCCCGGGCGCCGCGAGCGGAACAAGCTCGCCAAGCTGGAGCGCATCACCGCGGCCGCGAGCGAGCTGTTCGCCGAGCACGGGGTCGACGAGGTCACCACGCAGCAGATCGCCGAGCGCGCCGACATCGGCACCGGCACCCTCTTCCTCTACGCGAGGACGAAGAGCGAGCTGCTGCTGCTCGTGCAGAACGCGCACTACGCCGAGGCCCTCGAGCGCGGGCGGGCCGCCGCCGCGGACGCCGGAACCGCTCTCGACGCGGTGCTCGCACTGGTCGCGCCGATCGTGGCGTGCAATCGCGTCCAGGTCGGCAACGGCCGCGTCTACCTCCGCGAGATGGTCTTCGGCGACCCGGCCGAGCCGCACCACGCCGAGGCCCGCTCGATCGTCGGGCGGAGCGAGGAGGCGATCGCCGAGATCCTCGAGCACCACCGGGCCCCGGGGGCGGCGACCCTGGCCGGCGTCGTCTCCGCCGTCGTCTTCGTCACGATGGCGGCCGGCGACGAGCCCGACGTCGCGGTGCTCCTCGCCGCGATCCGCGCTCAGCTCGCGGCGATCCTGCCGGGCTGAGCGCCGAGCCGGCCGCCCGTCAGGGCCGCAGGAACTCCGCGGCGACCGGGGCGAACCGCTGCCAGTACTGGAAGATCCCGCCGTGCCCCGAGTTCGGGTAGAGGATCAGCTCGGACCCCGCGATGCGCCGGTGCAGATCCTCGGACAGGACCGACGGCACCTTGCGGTCGTGGTCGCCGTTGGCGATCAGGGTCGGCTGCGTGATGACGGACAGGTCCGACGGCGCGGAGCGGCCGAAGCGCTGGATCGCCTTCAGCTGGGTCGTGAAGGCCTTGGTGCTGACCGCGTCGTCGCGGTCGATGGTGCGCTCCTTCAGTCGGCTCACAAACTGCTTCGCGGCCTTCCTGCCGGCGGCGTCGCGGGGAAAGAAGAGGAACTCCTTGATGTCCGAGCGGGTGAGGACGGAGCGGACGAGGTCGAAGTAGGTGACCCCGACCACCTTGTCCATGTCCTTCCCGCCGCGGGGCCCGGTGCCGGTGAGCACGAGCCTGCGGACGAGCTCGGGGTGCTTCACGACGAGGTCCTGCGCGATCATCCCGCCCATCGAGAACGAGAAGACGTCGATCTTCTCGAGACCGAGGCCCCGGAGGAAGAGGTACGCGTCGTCGGCGGCCTCCTCGATCGTGCCCGGCACCGTGCCTCCGGAGGCTCCGACGCCCTGCTGGTCGAAGGCGATCACGTGCCGCCGCGCCGCGATCGCGTCGACGATGCGCGGGTCCCAGTTGTCGAGATTCGCGGCGAGGTGCCCGAAGAAGACGACGGGGACGCCCTCCTCCGGACCCAGCTCGCGGTAGGCGAAGGTCTTGCCCTGGGTGGTGACGCTCCTCGCGGGGGCGAGCGCGTACGAGGTGATGACGGGATCGGCGGTGCTCATGGTGTCTACTCCTTCAGGGGCCGGCGGGCGGGAGGAGCGGTCAGAGACCGAGGACGACGGTCTTGCCGCGGGCGCGGGAGGCTCCGAGCGAGGCGAGTGCGGCGGGCGTCTCGTGGAAGGGGAAGGTGGCACCGACGACCGGGCGGATCGCGCCGGCGTCGACGAGCTCGGCGATGCGGGTCAGCTGCTCGCCGCTCGACTCCATGAAGAGGAACTCGTAGTGGACGCCCAGCGAGCGGGCGCGGCGGCGGACCCCGAGGCTGAGGGCGGCGATCGCGAGGCGGAGGACGGGGTTCAGCCCCTTCTTCTTCGCGAAGGCGGGGTCGGGCGGGCCGGAGATGCCCACGGCCCGGCCACCCGGAGCCAGCACGCGCAGCGACTTCGCGAGGTTCTCGCCGCCGAGGCTGTCGAGGACGACGTCGTAGCCGGAGACCTCCTTCTCGAAGTCCCGGCTGCGGTAGTCGATGACCAGGTCGGCGCCGAGGTCGTGGAGGAAGCCGGACTGGGCCGCCGACGCGGTGGTCGCGACGAAGGCGCCGAGGTGCTTGGCCAGCTGGATCGCGACGGTGCCGACTCCGCCGGAGCCGGCGTGGATGAGGACCTTCGATCCGGGACCGACCTTCCCCTTCACGACGAGCGCCTGCCAGGCGGTCAGCGCCACCAGCGGGAGTGAGGCCGCCTCGGTGAGGCCGATCGAGGACGGGGCCAGGGCCACGTCGGCCTCGTCGATCGCGATGCGCTCGGCGAAGGTCCCGATGCGGTGGTCGCGGGGGCGGGCGTAGACCGTGTCGCCGACGGCGAAGCCGCTGACCGCCGACCCGATGCGCAGGACGGTCCCGGCGACGTCGTGGCCGAGGACGAGCGGCGTCGTGTACGGGAGGATCGCCGTGAACTCGCCGAGGCGGATCTTCTCGTCGAGCTGGTTCAGCCCCGCGGCCGCCACCCTCACGAGGACGTCGCGCGGACCGATGACCGGCTCGGGGACGTCGGTCTCGTGCAGAGGCTGCTTGTACCTGTCGATCACGAACGCGCGCACGGGGACTCCTGGAGAAGATCGGCGGCCCGGCCGGATGTGGCGAGCGCACTCATTACTGAGTGTACTCACTATTGACGACGTCGAGGCGAGCCGGTCAGCCCTTCACGGCCGAGCCCGCGACCGACTGCACGAAGTAGCGCTGGAAGATCAGGAACACGATCAGCACCGGCAGCACGAGCAGGGTGCCGAAGGCGAAGGTCTGCCCCCAGTCGGGCGGGACCTGCGCCGAGAACACGCTCATCTCGAGCGGCAGCGGCCGGGCGGCGGGATCCGAGGTGACCAGCGAGGGCCAGAGGTACTGGCCCCAGGAGGAGAGGAAGGTCAGGATCGCGACGGTCGCGAAGACCGGGCGCGAGTTCGGCACGACGACGCGCACGAAGGTCCCCCAGGCGCCGAGGCCGTCGAGCCGGGCCGCCTCCTCCATGCTCTTGGGCACGTTGAGGAAGAACGTGTAGAAGAGGAAGACCGAGAACGCGTTGGCGATGAACGGGATCATCTGCACGAGGAGGGTGTCGCGCTGCCCCTGCAGCAGGGACATCAGCGGGATCGCGACCGACTCGAACGGCACGATGACGAGCAGCACGATCAGCAGGAACACCTTGTCGCGGCCCACCCACTCCAGCCGGGCGAAGGCGTAGCCCGCCAGAGAGTTGACGACGAGCCCCGCCACGACGATCACGAGCGAGATTACGAACGAGTTGGCGAAGAACTGCCAGAAGTGGCCGGTCGCGTCCGAGCTCAGCGCCGTGAAGACGCTGGCGTAGTTGTCGAAGGAGAGGTTCGTCGGCAGGAAGCCGGCGAAGCCGTCGAGCACCTCCGCGGACGGCTTGAGGCTGCCGATCAGGAGGTAGTAGATCGGCGCGAACATGAGCGCCGCGGCGGCGATCATCACGACGTAGTCGCGGACGGTGCGCGCCGTGCGCGCGGTGCGGACAGTGCGGGCGGTGCGGCGCCCCGATGCTGTGCTCAACTCTCGCTCCCTTGGCGGAGGACCCGACGCTGGATCAGGGTGATGACGACGATGATCAGGAAGAGGACCACCGAGATGGCGGACGCCCGCCCGAGGTTGCTCTCGCTGTAGATCGCCTGGGTCGCGTTGTAGAGCAGGGTCTGGGTGCCCTCCTCGTTGGCGCCGGCGGTGCGGATCAGGATGAAGACCTGGTCGTAGACGCGGAACGCCAGGATCGTCGTCAGCAGCGTGACGAAGATCAGCGTGTTGCGGATGCCCGGGACCGTGATGTGGACGAACTGCTGCCAGCCGTTCGCGCGGTCGAGCCGGGCCGCCTCGTAGCGCTCCTCTGGGATCTCCTGCAGCGCGGCGAGCAGGATCACCATCTGGAAGCCGACACCCTGCCAGATCGAGAGCAGGATCACCGAGCCGAGCGCGGTCGCCGACGAGCCGAGCCAGTCGTGCGCCGGGACGAGCCCGCCGGTGAGGAAGGTGACGGAGGAGTTCAGCAGCCCGTCGCTGCTGCGATCGAGGATGAGCCGCCAGACGACCGCGACGAGGGCCATCGGGAAGACGACCGGCATGAAGAAGAAGGTGCGGAAGAAGCGCACGCCGGCGAGCTTGCGGTTCAGCAGCACGGCCAGCAGCAGCGCCAGGCCGGTCTGCACCGGGATCACGACGATCGCGAAGACGAGGTTGTTGACCAGCGAGCGCAGGAACGCCCCCGAGATCACCGGATCCGTGAAGAGCCGGACGTAGTTGGTGAGCCCCCAGAACTTCGCGGGGCGGGACTGGTCGACCTGGACGTTGTAGAGCGAGAGCACGATCGCCGCGACGAACGGGACGGCGACGAAGGCGATCAGTCCGAGGACCGCCGGGGCGGCCATGAGGGCGCCGTCGCGGGTGTCCTTCCAGCGGAAGCGGGGTCGGGCGCGGGTGAGAGCGACGGGTCGCATCGGCGTCGATACGGGTGAGGCCACGGTCGGAGTCCTTCGATTGTCGGCGTCGGTGCCGGACGGCAGGAGGGGGTGGGCGGGCGCCCGGCTGCGAGCGCCCGCCCGGATCGGCTACTTGTAGTCGTCGTTGTCCGCGAAGCTCTGGTCGATCGCGGTGGCCGCGTCGGTCAGGGACTCCTTCGGATCCGCGCCGCCCCAGACCGCGGCGAAGGCTCCGGAGAACTTCGCGGTGATCGTCGGGTAGCCGGCGGTGACGGGGCGGTAGACGGCGATGCAGTCGTCCGTGATCGCGTCCGCTGCGCAGGCGTTCGCGAGCTGCTGGCCCCAGAGGGCCAGCCCGCCGCCGTCCTGGTAGAGGGCGTCGGCGGCGAAGGCGGTCTTCGTCGCGGGCGGGGCGCCGTTGGCGGTGGTCATCGCGCCGACGTTCTGGTCGTTCAGGAGGTAGTCCAGGAACGCTCCGGCCGCGTCGCCGTTCTTCGTGCCGGAGCCGATGCCCCAGGTCCAGGAGCCGGCGCCGGCCTTGGCGCCGTCGCCGAAGTCCGGCAGCGGCAGGGCGACGAGGTTCTCGCCGAGCGCCTCGGAGAAGGTCGGGTAGTTCCAGTGCCCGCCCCAGGCGACCGCGACCCGGCCGTCGACGAACGCGTTTCCGTCGGAGTTGGGGTCGGAGTAGTCCTTCCAGGACGCGAAGTCGGTCAGCGCCTGCACGCTGGCGTCCGAGTCCACGGCGCCGGCGGCCTTGCCGTCATAGATCAGGTTGCCGCCCGCGGACTGGATGAGGGGCGCGAAGCCGTAGGTGCCCCACTCCCCCGACAGGCTGGCCTCGTTGAGGTCGATGGACTTGCCGGACGGGTTCGCCGCGGCGAGCGTCTTCAGCGCGGCCGAGAACTCATCGGCCGTCCAGGCCGTGTCGAACGAGGTGGGCACGCTGATCCCCGAGGCGTCGAGCAGGGTCTTGTTCCCGTAGAGGCCCATCGCGGAGTCGAACATCGCCAGCGCGTAGAGCTCATCGTCCGAGGTGCCCTCGGCGATGGAGCCGGGGGTGGCGTTGTCGATGGTCGCCTGGTCGACGAAGTCGCTGATCGGGGTGATCTTGTCGTTGTAGACGAAGCTCGCGAGCGTCGGCCCGTCGATCTCGAGCACGTCGGGAAGCTGGTCCTTCGGCGTGCTCGTGACCGTGGTGGTGTACGTGTCGCCGGAGATGATCCGCAGCTTCGCGGTCACCTCGTCCTGCGAGCTGTTGAAGCCGTCGACCGCGGCCTGCAGAGCGGCGTTCTCGCTGTCCTGACCCTGGTGCGCCCAGACGTTGATCTCTCCCGTGCCGTCGCCGGCGGCGGCGTCCGTGCCGCCACCGCCTCCGGCCGAGCAGCCGGTCATCGTGGCGATCGCCGTGGCGACCGCGACGGCGACCAGGGCGCCGCGACGGATGGTGCGTGTCTTTCTCATGATTCTCCTTGGTGCTGTGTGATCGCATCCGTCCTTGGATGCGCGGTGCAGGCTGAGTGGTGACGGCCGGGACGCGCCTGCGGGTCCCGACGAGATCGGGGGCCGCTAGAGCGCGGCGTCGGTGAGCTCGGCCGAGCCGAGGGCGATCGGGTCGACGATTCCGCCGAGGAAGACGCCGTTCTCGTCGGCGGTGCGGAACGCGAGGAACTGCCAGCGACCCGCGCGATCGCGGATGACGCGGCCCGAGTAGAGCGAGTCCTTCGTCAGGGGTCGTGCGCCGGAGAGGTCGTAGCACCGGGTCGGATCGTTCACCTCGACCGCCCAGGTGCCCGCTCGCGGGTGGGCGAGGGCGTGGGACGGCGTCATCGAGTCCTCCGTCGAGGAGAAGAGCAGCAGCCAGCGGCCGTCGACGAGCTCGACCTGCGGGACCTCCAGGTGCGCGAATCCGGCACCCGGGCGCGAGAGCGGCGGGCGCACCTCCCAGCTGACGAGGTCGGGCGAGACGGCGTGGCCGATCACTCCGCGGTCGTCGAGCGGCCCCTCCGTGGAGCGCGCCGTGACGAGCATGTGCCAGCCGTCGCCACTCGGGTCGCGGAAGACCCACGGGTCGCGCCAGGCCTCCTCCTTCCACTCGGAGGTGCCCCAGGTCTCGTACCAGCGCGGATCGGCGACGACGACCGGGCCGGGCTGCTTCTCCCAGCTGCGCAGGTCGGCGGACACGGCCACGCCGATGGTCTCGATGTTCGCGACGAGCGGCTCGGGGTGGAGGAAGCGCGAGCCGGTGTAGAACATCCGCCACAGCCCGTCGTCGCCGCGGACGACGCTCCCGGTCCAGGTGGCGGTCTCGTCGAACGCGCCGGCGGGACCCGGCGCGAAGGGCGAGCCTTCGAGCACGGTCCAGGACGAGAGGTTTGAGGAGACGGCGTGGCCGATGCGGGCGGCCCGGTGGCGGCGGCCCTCCTCGCCGAGCGAGGTCGGTGCGTGCAGGAAGAAGGCGTGGAACTCGTCGCCGTCGTCGGCCAGCCAGAAGTCCCAGACCCACGAGCCCTCGAGGGTCAGCATCCGAGCGCCTCCTCGGCGATGGTCGACCGCATGTGCATCCCTCTCCGTTGAACGAGTAGCGGTGCTAAACCGCTTGACTGGCGAAGTTATGCGGTTTAGCCCGCCAAGTCAATCGCTTTAGCAGAATCGATCTACGATGGGACGACCAGGAACGGCGGAGGGGGCGCGATGGCGCGGCAGCGAGTGACGATGGCCGACGTCGCGCGGAAGGCCGGCGTCTCGACGACCGCCGTCTCTCTCGTGCTGAACGACCGGCAGGGCACGCGCCTGTCCGAGGACGCCGCGAAGCGGGTGCGCGCCGCGGCCGACGAGCTCGGCTACCGGCCGAACCTCACCGCCCGGGCGCTGAGCACGCGGAAGTCGCGGATCATCGGCTTCATCTCGGAGCAGGTCACCGTCGACCGGCTCGCGAGCGGCCTCATCCGCGGGGCGCTGCGCGAGGCGAAGCGGCAGAACCACGTGCTCTTCATCGCCGAGACCGAGGGTGAGGCGGATGCCCTCGACGAGGCCGTCGACGCCCTCACCGACCGTCAGGTCGACGGCATCATCTACGCCGCGACCCGGCCGCACGCCCTCCGTCTGCCGGCCCGCGTGGGCGGAACGCCCGTGGTGATGCTGAACGCCGTCGCCGACGATCCCGAGGGCTCCCCGGGCGGTCCGCGGCCCGATGCCGTGCTGGCCGACGAGCGCGCGGGAGCGGTCGACGTCGTCGATCTGCTCCTCGACGCCGGACACTCCGAGGGCGTCGTGATCGTCGGCCGCTCCGTCGACCAGCCCGACGACGAGTGGCTCAGCCTGGCCGTGCAGCGCCGGCTCGAGGGCATCTGGGAGTCGCTGGGCGCGCACGGTGTCCGCCCGATCGCCCAGCTGCCCTGCCTGCCGTGGTCGGTGAAGGCCGGCTACGAGGCGGTCCGCGACCTGCTCGCCGCAGGCGTCACGCCGCACGCCCTGATCTGCCTGAACGACCGGCTCTCGTTCGGCGCCTACCGCGCGCTCGGTGAGGCCGGTCTCCAGGTGGGGCGCGACGTCTCGGTGGTCTCGTTCGACGACGACGACATCGCGGTGTACCTGCACCCGATGCTCACCACCGCCGCCGCGCCCTTCGAGGAGATGGGCGCCCTCGCCGTCCGCCTCCTCCTCGACGACGACCGCGAGCCCGGCGAGCACCTCGTGCCGATGCCCACCCGCGTCCGCGACTCCGTCCACCTCACCCGCGCCCGCGCCGCCGAGCTGCAGCAGCAGAGCCCCGAGCCCGACTGGACCCGCTGACCGGCTGCCCGGCTGCCCGGCTGCCCGGCTGCGCGGCTGCCCGCGGAACCATGCTGGTCGAGTAGCCGCGCAGCGGCGTATCGAGACCCACCGTCCCCAGCACGGCTGGCCTGCAGACTCCACTTCTGCCGCCGGTGGATCTCGATACGCCCGCTGCGCGGGCTACTCGATCAGCGGAGTGGGCCCTGCGAGACGGCCAGCACCTCCGGCACGCGGAAGCGCCTTCGTCTCACCGGAAGCCATGAATTCGACGAGCCCGACGTCATCTCACGAGCCGAAGCCGCGGGACCGGGACCTCCGGCACGCGGAAACACCTCCGGCTCGTCGAATCCGTGGATTCCGACGAGCCGGAGGTCGTTCCGCGTGCCGGAGGTGCGGCCCGGAGGGTCAGCTGCCGGAGGGGGCGTCCGACTCCTCGGGGGTGGCGGTGTCGCTGGGGGTGGCGGGGGTCGCACCGGCGTCCGGAGCCTCACCGGCGGCACGGCCGGCGCCGGGGCGCGCGGGACCGGCGGGCGCCTCACCGGCGGCCGGCGGCGCGGGCGGGGTCGGTGCGGAGCCGTCGGCCGGGGGTGCCGGGAGCTCGCAGTCGCCCGAGGGGGCGGCCGGCGGGGTCGGCGGCGTCACGGCGTCGCCGTCCGCGGGCGCGGCGGACGGGGTCGGGAGCACACCGTCGGCCGGCGGGGTCGCCGTCGCGCCGTCGGTGGGCGCGGCGGGAGGCGTGGGCGCCTCGCCGTCGGCCGGGGCAGCCGGCGGGGTCGCCGTCGCGCCGTCGGCAGGAGCGGTGGGAGGCGTGGGCGCCTCGCCGTCGGCAGGGGCCGCGGGCGGGGTCGGCGTCTCGCCGTCGGCAGAGGCAGCCGGAGGCGTCGGCGCCTCGCCATCAGCGGGAGCCGCCGGCGGGGTCGGCATCGAGCCGTCCGCGGGAGGCGTCGGCGCCTCGCCGTCAGCAGGCGCCGCGGGCGGGGTCGGCGCCTCACCCTCGGCAGGCGCAGCCGGCGGCGTCGGCATCGTGCCGTCCGCACCGGGCGCCGGGGGCTTCGGCAGTCCGGCGCCCGCGGGTCCGCAGGCGGCCGGGCCGGTCGAGGCCGGTCCGGTGAGGGTCGGCGCGTCGCTGGAGTCCGGGGTCGGCGTCGCACTGGCCGTCGCGCTCGGCGTCGTCTCGATCGTGCTCGAGCTCGTCGAGCCGGAGGTGGGCGCGGAATCGGCGAAGGCGGCGGTCGAGCCGATCGCGGCGAAGCCGAGGGCGCCGGCGGCGATGCAGAGCGCGATCGCACGGGTCCGGGGGCTGCGCGGGCCGAAGCCCTGGCCCTCAGTGCCCGAGCCCTGGGTTCCGGGGGTGCGGCTGTCGGGGGTCTTGCTCATGGGAGTCTCCTCGGTCCGGCCCGGTGCCGTTCCCGTTCGGGAGCGGTTGCGGCCGGTTCCATTTCAGATTCCGAGCCGAATCTGAAGCGGTCCTTAAGAACAGAGGCTCCCCAGCGGAGTGGCGGTCGACGCCGATCCGCGCCCCCTACGGTCGGAGCATGCTCCCCTCCGCCCGCGTGCTCCTCGTCGAGGACGACGACGCCATCCGCTCCTCCGTCGAGGCCGCCCTCCGCGGCGAGCGCTACACCGTGCGCGCCCTGCCGACCGGCGAGGACCTCGCCCGCGAGCTCGCCGACTTCGCGCCCGACCTGGTCGTGCTCGACTGGATGCTGCCCGGCCCGAGCGGCATCGTGCTCGCCGAGCGGATCCGGCGCACCAGCGACGCGGCCGTGATCATGCTGACTGCGCGCGACGCCGTCGACGACCGGCTCCGCGGCTTCGACGAGGGCGTCGACGACTACGTGGTCAAGCCGTTCGTCCTCGCCGAGCTGGTCGCCCGGGTCACCGCGGTGCTCCGCCGCCGCGGCCGCATCCCCTCGATCATCGAGATCAGCGACCTGGTCGTCGACCCCGACGCCGGACGCGCCCGCCGCGGCGGCGAGCCCCTCGACCTCACCGCCACCGAGTTCCGGCTGCTGGCGTTCCTCGCGGGAAGCCGCGGCCGGACGCTCACCAAGACGCAGATCCTCACCCAGGTCTGGGGCTACGACCACGTCGACCCGAACCTCGTCGAGGTGCACCTCAGCTCGCTCCGCAAGAAGATGGAGGCGCACGGCGACCGCCTCATCCACACCGTCCGCGGCCTCGGCTACCGGGTGGAGGCATGAGCGTGCCGGCAGGCGCCGACGCCGCGGGCACCGCTTCCGCAGGCACCGCCCCCGCAGGCCCCGCCGCACGCCCCGCCTCCGCCCCGCTGCGCACCGGCTCCCTGCGCCTGCGCACCGTGCTCGCCGTGCTCGCCCTGCTGGCGGTGCTGCTGCTGGCGCTGTCCGCGACGGTGCAGGTCGTGCTCGGCGAGCGCCTCCGCGACCAGATCGAGGAGCGCCTGGCCGATCGCGCCTCGGCCGCCGCGGCTCTCGTCGGCACGATCGCCGACGACGAGCTCGCCTCGCGGCTCTCCGCGCAGGGTGTCGCGGTGCGGATCCAGAGCCCCGACGGCGAGGAGGTCGTCGCCGGCCCGAGCCCTGAGCAGCTGCGCCAGGGGCCGGGAGCGGCGGACCAGCTGGGCGAGCCGCCGAGCCCGCCCGGGAGCACCGGTGCCACCGCGCCCACGCCCCGCGACGCCACCGTCACCGTCGCCTCGAGCAGCGTCTCCGGCGACGACGGCCTGATCACCCTGCAGTCCGTCCTCAGCGACGGAACCGTCCTGACGCTCAGCAGCGAGGCGGGCTCGGTGGGCTCGACCCTCGCGTCGCTGAACGGGATCCTGCTCGGCGCCTCGGCCGTGTTCCTCCTGCTCGCCGCCGGCGCCCTCGTCCTGGTGGTCCGCGCGACCCTGCGCCCGCTCGAGCGGATGACCACCGTCGCCCGCTCGATCGCGCACGGCGACCGCGGCCGGCGCCTGCGCCCCTCGCGGCCCGGCACCGAGCTCGGCCGCACGGCCACGGCGTTCGACGAGATGCTCGACGACCTCGAGCAGGCCGAGCAGTCCGCCCTGGCCGCCGAGCGCCGGATGCGCGCCTTCGTCTCGGACGCCGCGCACGAGCTGCGCACCCCGGTCGCCGGCATCCAGGCGGCGGCCGACGCCCTGGTCCGCGCCGACGGCTCCGAGGAGGAGCGCGAGCGGCTGTCGGTGCACGTGGTCCGCGAATCGCTGCGGGCCGGGCGGCTCATCCAGGACATGCTGCTGATGGCGCGGCTCGACGAGGGACTCGCCCTCAACGCCCGATCGCTGGACGCGGGCGCGGTGGCGGCCGCCGCGATCGAGCGGCAGCTGCTGCGCGACTCCGGCCCCGAGATCGTCCTGCACCGCGACCCCGCAGCGCCGCCCGTGCACGCCGACGCCGACCGGCTCGGCCAGATCGTCGGCAACCTGCTAGAGAACGCCGCCCGCTTCGCCCGTTCCCGGATCGACGTCACGCTCGCGCATGCCGACGGCCGGGTCACCGTGACGGTCGACGACGACGGCCCCGGCGTCCCCGAGGCCGACCGCGACCGCGTCTTCGACCGGCTCGTCCGCCTCGACGACGCCCGCAACCGCGCGGACGGCGGCTCTGGCCTCGGCCTGCCCATCGCCCGCGGCCTCGCGCGCGCCCTCGGCGGCGACCTGGTCTGCCTCCCCGGGGCCGCCGGAGCGCGCTTCCGCGTGATCCTGCCCGCCGGCTGAGGAAAGTCACCCTGCGGCGTGGGATCCCCCTGCGGCGTGGGACCCCCCTGCTGATCGAGTAGCCCGCGAAGCGGGCGTATCGAGATCCACCACCGCCAGAACAGGGATATTTGGACCCGCCCTGCTAGTCGCGGCGGGTCTCGATACGCCCCTGCGGGGCTGCTCGACCAGCATGAAGTGGCGCCGCCGCTGCCTTCCCGCACCACCAGCTGCGCTTCCCGGGCCGCAACCTGCTCTTCCTGCTGGCGCTCGCGACGATGATGATCCCGGTGCAGGCGATCATGGTCGCCCAGTTCAAGCTGGTCACCGGGCTGCAGATCTACGGCCCCTACTGGTCGGTGATCCTGCCGGGAGCGGCGGCCGCCTTCGGGATCTTCCTCGCCCGCCAGTTCTTCCTCTCCATCCCGGAGGAGTTGATCGAGGCTGCGCGGATCGACGGGGCCGGCCACCTGCGCGTGTTCCTGCAGATCGTCCTGCCGCTGAGCAAGCCGCTGATCGCGGTGCTGCCGATGGTGCTGCTGTTCCTCGCCTTCCAGCGCTACTTCGTCCAGGGCTTCGCCCGCAGCGGCATCCGCTGAGCGGGGCTGCGCACCCATGCTGATTGAGCAAGGCGGTCGCCCACTCATGCTGATCGAGTAGCCCGCGCAGCGGGCGTATCGAGATCCCCCACCCCCCGGAAGCCCGGCCTGCAGACCCGCTTGGCGGACAACGGCGGGTCTCGATGCGCCCCTGCGGGGCTACTCGACCAGCAGAGCCATGCTGATCGAGTAGCCCGCGCAGCGGGCGTATCGAGATCCCCCACCTCCGGAAGTCGAGTCCGCAGACCCACCCAGCCGGCACCGGCGGACCGTCGCCGGCCCCTCGGCCCGCCGCCTAGTCTGAGAGCGTCCGCCGCACGAACGAGGAGACCTGGGTGAACGTCCGCGAGCTGCTCGGCCACCCGGAGCTGCAGCTCACCCTGGTCGGCGGCGACGACGTGCAGCTGGCCCGTGCGATCTCGGGGACGTACACGATCGACCTGCCGGATCCGGGACGCTTCCTCTCCCCCGGCGACGTGGTGCTGACGAGCGCGCTCTGGACCTCCGGCCGGGAGAGCGTCGAGCGCTTCGTCGGCGGCGTCGCCGACCGCGGAGTCGTGGCCATCGTCGTCGGCCTGATCGCAGTCGGCTCGCTGCCGGAGGGGATGCTCGAGGTCTGCCGCCGGCACGGCATCGCCCTGCTGACGGTGGCGCCGGACGTGTCGTTCAAGACCATCGCGCAGACGGTCGCCGGAGTGATCGCGCAGGCCGACCTGCCGACGCTCGGCCGCGAGGCGCGGTTCGCCCGGCGCCTCCTCGCCGACCCCGCCTCGGGCGAGGGCGTCCAGGTCGCTCTGCGCGCCTTCTTCGAGGAGTTCGCACACGGCAGCTGGGCGGTCGACCGCGCCGGCACCCTGGTCGCCTCCGCCGGCGGACTGCCCACGGCCGCCGACTACGGCGCCGCCTGGGAGGCCTCGCTCTCCTCCCCCGACAGCCGCTGGGAGGTCACCGAGCACGGCCGCTCGCTCTCCCGCCGGGCCCTCTTCTCCGCCGCCGGCGAGCGGCTCGGCGTGCTCGTCGTCACCGGCGATCAGCGCGGCTGGTCGGAGGAGACCGCAGACGGCGTCGAGCTGCTCGCCGGCGCGGTCGCCGGCCGGCTCGACCTCGCCCGCCAGCGCGAGCGCACGTCGGCCGCTCCGCTGCTCGACCTGCTCCGGGCGCTCCTGCACGACGAGCTGCCCGAGTCCGAGACCGCCGTGCGGCTACGACTGCTCGGCTTCCGCCTCGGCGCGCCGCTCCGGGTGGTCGTCGCGCGCACCGACGACCCGTCGCTGCCCCCGGAGGCGCTGCTGCAGCCGCTGCGCGCGGCCGCCGAGCGCGAGCATGCGCGGGCGCTGGGCGCGGTGCTCGACGGGGCCGCCGTGCTGCTGCTCGGCGACCCCGCGGACGAGAGGTCGTCGCCGGGGCCCGCGCTGCGCACGGCGGTCGAGGCGGCGCCGTGGCTGCTGCACGAGCGCCGGATCGCGATCGGCGTGGGCGATGCCTCGCGCGCCGTCGAACAGCTGGGGGTCTCACTCCTCGCAGCCCGGGAGCGCGCGAGCCGCGCTTCCTCCGACGAGCCCGTCTCGATCGTCGAGCACACGGTCCCCGTCTCCAGTGACGCCCTGCTCGAGCTGGTCGCCCCGCGCACCCGCGCGGCCTTCGCGCTCGCCGTCCTCGGGCCGCTCGTCCGCTACGACGACGAGCACCGCAGCGACATGGTCGAGACCCTGCGCGTCTTCCTCGAGAGCGGCGGCTCCTGGCGCCAGGCCGCCGACCGCCTGCACCTGCACGCCAGCACCCTCCGCTACCGGATGCAGCGGATCGAGGCGCTGACCGGCCGCGACCTCTCCGCGATGGCCGACCGCGTCGACCTGCACCTGGCGCTGCGCTTCCTGTAGCGGGCCGAGTGCTGCGGGAGGACACGGCCTGCGCCAGTCGACCGTGCCGCGTCAGCGTGCGCTACGGGCGCCAGACCGTCCCGTCCGTGCCAGATGTTCGACGGTCCGAATGTGAGGATGCGAGCATTCGTCGTCTCACCTTCCATCCACTTCCGAGGAGCCTCCGTGCATCGTCGTCCCGACTCCCTTCGCCCGCGCCGCTGCGCCGGCACCCCGTTCACCGTCGCCGCCTCCCTCGCCCTGACCGTCGGGCTGCTCGGCTCGGCCACGGCCGCCCACGCCGCCGTGGCGCCGACGGCCACTCCGACCCCCACCGCGAGCGCGACCGCCGCTTCCGCCTCCCTGAGCGCGACCACCCGCGGCGAGCTCCTCCTCAAGCCCGGCGAGAAGCCGGCCTCCGGCACACCGCTGAGGTGGACCATCACGGTCACCAATACAGGCGACGTCCCCCTCCACAACGTCGCCACCACTTTCAGCGCCGGACTGATCACCCTCCAGCCCGGCGAGAAGCACGACTTCATCGAGCAGGACCTCCTCACCCAGAACATCATCAGCAACGGCTACGCCCTCCTCACCACCCAGGCCACCGCACTCACCCCCACCGACACCGAGATCACCACCCCCATCACCGCCCGACACGACCTCCCCACCCCCGCACCCGCGCCCACGCCCACGCCCACGGCCATCCCCACGGCCACGCCGACGCCGACGCCCACACCGACGACACCTGTGCCCGCTCCGACGACACCGGCGCCCACTCCGACGACACCGGCACCGACGCCGACACCCGTACGGGGCGCCGCTTTCAGCGCGACCGCAGTCGGCGAGCTCGTCCTCCCACCCGGCGAGAAGCCCAAGGTCGGCACCGAGGTGAAGTGGACCATCACCTTCACGAACACCGGCGACGTCCCCCTCACCGGCATCGCCCCCGTACTCGTCCAAGGCGGCGTCACCCTGGCGCCCGGCCAGACCCGCGAGGTCGCCGCGCGGGACACTCTCAACCAGAACGACCTCACCAACGGCTACATCGACCTCAACAACTTCGTCAGCGGAACGACACCCGACGGCGCAAAGATCCGGACCGACATCACCGCCCGACTCGCCCTCCCCGGCGCGACTCCCGCACCGACTCCGACCACGCCGGCTCCGACCCCGACGACACCGGCGCCCACCCCGACCACACCGGCACCCGTCCCCGCCGGTGAGGGCGCCCTGACGGCGACCGTCCGCGGCGAGCTCGTGCTCAAGCCGGGCGAGAAGCCGACGCTCGGCACCGAGGTGAAGTGGACCATCATCTTCACGAACACCGGCGACGTCCCCCTCGACGACGTCGCCAGTACGTTCGCAGGGCCCGGCCTCCATCTGGAACCCGGCCAGGGCCGCGAGTTCGCCTCGTCGACCACCCTCGACGAGAGGGAACTCGCGGACGGCTACGCCTACTTCGACGAGCTCGTCGGCGGCAGGACACCTGACGGGCAACCAGTCTCCACACGCGTCAGCGGCCGACTCGCCCTCTCCAGCCCGACGCCCGCACCCACCCCGACACCGGTGCTGAACCCCTTGGTGAAGGCGTCCGCCCACGGTGAGCTCGTCCTCCTGCCCGGCGAGACCGCGAAGGTCGGAACCGAGGTGACGTGGACCATCACGGTCACCAACATCGGGAAAGTCCCCGTCCGCGACGTCACCGCCAAGCCCGACGGCGACAGCCTCGATCTCGAGCCCGGCAAGAGCGGCGAGCTGAAGACGTCGACCACCTTGACTCAAGGTGACCTCACCGACGGGTTCGCCGTCCTCAAGACGCTCCTCACCGCGAAGAGCCCCGAAGGTGTCGAGACAACGACCTTCCTCACCTCCAAGCTCACCTTCGCCGCCCCGGTTCCTCCGGCGCCCACGCCCTCGCCCACACCCACCTCGCCCGCACCTACCTCGACGCCCACCCCTCCGGGACCCACACCCACACCCACCACACCCGCACCTCCGTCGACGCCCACCCCGAGCCCGACCCCTGCGAGCCCCACACCGGCCACTCCGACGGCGGCTCCGGTCGCCCCGGGACCCGCACCCGCGACAGGCACCCCGGCAGCTGTCCTGCCCGCGACCGCCGGTACGACGGGCTCGACGGGCCCGATGGGCTCGACCGGATCCACCGGCTCAGCCGGCTCGGCCGGCTCGGCCGCGAAGAGCTCGACTGCGACGAGCCCGGCCGCCGCTGAGACATCGAAGCGCCGCCTCGCCGAGACCGGGTCCGACGCAGCGGGCGTGCTGTCCGCCGCTGGGATCCTCACCGCACTCGGCGCGATCGGCGTGCTCGTCGGCCGCCGTCGTCGCCGCACCCGTCCGGCCACCGACCGAGCCGGCCACTGACCGATCGCCGGTGACGTCGACGCCCTTCGACGCCACCGGCGATCCACCACGGCCCGGGCCCGCTTCTTCAGCGGACCCGGGCCGTTCCCGCGCTCACCGCACGATCGCCCCCACCGCGGGCGGGAAGATCGCGCAGCCCGTGACCGCCGAGCTCATCAGTCTCAAATCCATCGCCCGCGCCACGGTGCGCTGCGGATGCCAGACCGTCTCGCCTGTGTCAGATGTTCGACAGCCGATCCGGCTGGATGCGAGCATTCGTCGTCTGTTCTTCCATCCACTCCTGAGGAGCCTCCATGCATCGTCGTCCCGACTCCCTCCGCCCGCGCCGCTGCGCCGGCACCCCGTTCACCATCGCCGCCTCCCTCGCCCTGACCGTCGGGCTGCTCGGCTCCGCCACGGCCGCCCACGCCGCCGTGGCGCCGACGGCCACTCCGACCCCCACCGCGAGCGCGAGCGTCAACGCCCTCGGGTTGGAGGCGACCGCGACCGGCGAGCTCGTGCTCAAGCCCGGCGAGAAGCCGACGGTCGGCACCGAGGTGAAGTGGACCATCACGGTCACCAACACCGGCACCGTCCCCCTCGACGACACCGCCTCGAGATTCGCTGGACCCGGCCTCCGTCTGGAACCCGGCCAGGCCCGCGAACTGACCTCGTCGACCACCCTCGATCAGGAGCGACTCGCGACCGGCTTCGCCAACCTCGATGATTTCGCCACGGCGACGAGACCTGACGGCGCACGAATCGCCACACGCATCAGCGGCCGCCTCGACCTCCCCAGCCCGACTCCGACCACATCGGCACCCGTCCCGGCCGGTCAGGGCGCGCTCACGGCCACCGCCCGCGGCGAGCTCGTGCTCAAGCCCGGCGAGAAGCCGACGGTCGGCACCGAGGTGAAGTGGACCATCACCCTCACCAACACCGGCGACGTCCCCCTCGACGACGTCGCCTTCCCGATCGCGGGTTACCGCCTCGTCCTGGAGCCCGGCCAGGCCCGCGAACTGACATCGTCGACCACTCTCGACCAGAAGCTACTCGCAGCCGGCTACGAGGACCTCGATGTGTTCACCGGCGCAACGACACGTGACGGCGCACGAGTCTCCGCACGCATCCGCGGCCTCCTCGTCCTCCCCAGCCCGACTCCGAGCCCGACCGCACCGGCACCCGCTTCGGCGCTTCCGGGCGCCTCGCCGGCCACTCCGGCGCTCGCCCCGGCCGCCCCGGTGCCGGCGACCTGATCAGGTACCCCTGCGTCCTTCGTACCTGCCCGCCCGGCTCGACCGCGAAGAGTTCGGCTGGCACGAGCTCCTCGGCCACGACGGCATCGAAGCGCCGCCTCGCAGAGACCGGTTCCGGCGTGGCGGGAGCGATGTCCGCCACCGGGATCCTCACCCTCGGCACGGTCGCCCTTCGACGCCACCGGTGATCGGGAACGGCCCGGGCCCGCGTCTCCATCGGACCCGGGCCGTTCCCGCGCTCCCCGCACGATCACCACTGCGCAGGCGGGAGGGTCGCACGACCTGTCACAGCGGAGCTCACCAGCCCGAGAACCATCGCCCGCGCCAGCGTGCGCTGTGAACGCCAGACCGTCTTGCCTGCGCCAGATGTTCGACGGCCGATGCGGGTGGATGCGAGCATTCGTCGTCTCGTCTTTCATCACCTCTCGAGGAGCCCCGTGCACCGTCGTCCCGACTCCCTCCGCCCGCGCCGCTGCGCCGGGACCCCGTTCACCGTCGCCGCCTCCCTCGCCCTGTCCGTCGGGCTGCTCGGCTCCGCCACGGCCGCCCACGCCGCCGTGGTGCCGACGGCCACCCCGACGCCGATCGCGAGCGCGACTGCGAAGGGCGCCGCTTTCAGCGCGACCGCAGTCGGCGAGCTCGTCCTCCCGCCGGGCGGGAAGCCGACGGTCGGCACCCAGGTGAAGTGGACCGTCACGGTGACCAACACCGGCGACGTCCCCCTCGACGACGTGGCCCGAACGATCGCGGGACCCGGCCGCCATCTGGAACCCGGCCAGGCCCTCGAGCTGACTTCGTCGACCACCCTCACGCAGAAGCAACTCACGGAGGGCTCCGCTGTCCTCGACGAGTTCACCGGCGCGAGGACACCCGACGGCGTCTCGGTCTACACACGCGTCCGCGGCCGACTGACTCTCCCCAACCCGACGCCCACACCGACCCCGACTCCGACCACGCCGGCGCCCACTCCGACGGCCCCGACCCCCACCCCGACCACCCCGGCGCCGACACCCGCCCGGGGCGCTTCCTTGAGCGCGACCGCCCGCGGCGAACTCGTCCTCAAACCCGGCGAGAAGCCCCAGGTCGGCACCCAGGTGACGTGGACGGTCACGGTCACGAACACCGGCGACGTCCCCCTCGACGACGTCGCCACCGTCTTCGCCGAACCAGGCTTCCGCCTCGAACCCGGTCAGGCCCGCGAGGTGACCACGTCGACCACCCTCGACCAGAAGCAACTCGCGGACGGCTACGCCGACCTGGATGTGTTCGTCGACGCGACGACACCTCGCGGCGCATTGACCTACGCACACCTCAACGGCGAACTAGCCCTCCCCAGCCCGACACCCACGCCGACACCTCCCCCGACGCCCACTCCCACCCCGCCTGCACCCACCCCGACACCCACTCCCACCCCGCCTGCACCCACCCCGACACCCACTCCCACCCCGCCTGCACCCACCCCGACACCCACTCCCACCCCGCCTGCACCCACTCCGACCCCTCCGGGCCCCACGCCCGCACCGACACCGACGCCCACCCCGGCCTCCCAGGGCGCGCTGGAGGTGTCCGCCAGCGGCGAGCTCGTCCTCGCGCCCGGCGAGAACCCCGCGGTCGGCACCGAGGTCGAGTGGACCATCACGGTCACCAACACCCGCGCCGACACCGTCTACGACATCACCAGCAGGACCGCGGAGAACTTCTTCGACCTGCAGCCCGGCGAGACCGACGAGCTGACCTCCACGACCGAGCTCACCCAGGCCGACCTCACCAACGGCTACACCGTGCTCGACGACATCGTCGACGGACTCGACCTCTCCGGGGAGGAGATCGAACCGATCAGCACACCCGTCACCGCCCGACTCGCCCTCCCGACGCCCACGCCCACCCCGCCGGCACCCACCCCGACCCCGCCGGCGACGCCCACCCCTCCGGCGCCCACCCCTGCACCGGCACCCACCCCGGCACCGGAGCCCTCACCGACCACCCCGGCCCCCGTCGTGCCCGCAGCCGCCGGCACCACGGGCTCCACCACGAAGAGCTCGAACGCCGCCGAGGCGTCGAAGAACCGCCTCGCGGAGACCGGGTCCGACGCGGCCGGCGCGCTCTCCGCCGCCGGAATCCTCAGCGCACTCGGCGCGCTCGGCGTGCTCGTCGGGCGTCGTCGCCGGCGCAACCGCTCCGCCCACTGACCGCTCGCCGGCGGAGTCGACGCCCTTCGACACCGCCGCCGAGCCACGACGGCCTGAACCCGCCCTCCCGGACGGGTTCAGGCCGTTCTCGCGTTCCCCGGGGCCTTGCCACCAGCAGAACCCGGCCGATCGGGCCCATGACCGGCCCTCCCTCGACGCCGACCTGCCCACTTCGACACAACGCCCGCCACGACTGCACATGAGTGCCATCACTCTCATCGAGCGCCTCATTGCCCATTCCACGCCACCGATGTGTCAACTCCTCCTCTCCGATGTGATCGTTTCCGAGCTTCACTCGATATTCGAATCACCACCGCCTAGGAGTTCGCATGACCCCCCGCCGCCACGACATCCAGGGACCCCGCCGGCCCCTCGGAGCACCGCTCAGCATCGCCGCCTCGCTCACCTTGAGCGCCTGCCTGCTCGGCTCCACCGCCCTCGTCGCCCACGCCGACGAGTCCACCGCTCCCGCCGCCGTCGAGACCACCGCACAGGCCGTCCCCGTCGAGACGACCGCGCAGGCCGTCCCCGCGGACACCACCGCACAGCCGGTCATCTCGGCACCCACCGCACCCGAGGCCGCCTCCGCGCCTGCAAGCCAGACCCCTGCTCCCGCGAGCACCCCGGAGCCCGTCTCCCCGGCCTCCTCCGCGGCGAGCGCTCCGGCTGAGGCCGATGAAGCGACCGCGCAGATCACCCCTGCCGTCACCTCGGCGCCGACTGCACCCGCGGCCGAGGTGCCGGTCGTCCCGGCCCCGGCGTTCCAGGACGCGCCGGCCGATGCGCCCGCGGCGGCGACGGAGACGCCGGTCTCGACCCTCCAGCAGCAGCCGGCTCCGGCACCCGTCGCCTCCACATCGGACGGCGTGACCGCCACGGTGAAGGGCGTCCTCGATCTGAAGCCCGGCGAGAAGCCGACCGTCGGCACCGCGGTGAAGTGGACCGTCACCCTCCACAACTCCACCTCCCACCCCGTCGATGTCCTCAAGGCGCTCCTGCACCTCGAGCCCGGCGAGAGCGGCGAGGTCGAGGACAACCTCGCACCCACGACCATCACCCAGGCCGACCTCGACGCCGGCCGCGTCACCTACGCCAGCCGCTACGACATCGTCTCCAGCGACGGCCGCCAGATCATCCGCGCGCAGGGCGCACTCGATCTGCCCGAGACCGCACCGACGCCGAGCACGACGCCGACCACCAGCCCCGCGCCGACCACCCCCGCACCCGCCCCCACTCCGACCACCACCGCGTCCGACCGGGTGACCGCCTCCGTCCGCGGCGTCCCCGATCTGAAGCCGGGCGAGAAGCCGACGGTCGGCACCACCGTGAAGTGGATCGTCACCTTCCTCCACCACAGCCCCGACACCGTGAAGATCGACGGAACCACCCTCGAGCTCACCCCCGGCCGCAGCGGCTACGTCGAGGACACCACCAAGCCGAGCACCATCACCCAGGCCGACCTGGACGCCGGCGTCGTGCGCTACGAGAGCGAGTTCGGCGTCGAGGCACCGGGAGGCCGCTACACGATTCCCGCGCGCGGCGAGCTGACCCTCCCGACGCCGGCCCCGGCTCCGGCCGCCGCCGAGCACCCCTCCCTCACCGGGAGGATCGCCGGCGAGTCCGTGCTCCCGGCCGGTGGGCGGGTGCAGGTCGGCACGCCGGTGAAGTGGACCGCCACGCTCACCAACTCCGGCGACGTCGCCCTCTCCGACGTCCACGTCACCGATGCGGGAGAGCACACCGCCCTCGCCGTCGGCGAGACGAAGGACCTGACCTTCTACACGACCGTCACCCGAAGGGACATCGTCCAGGGCTTCACCTTCGACACCTTCCACGCGACCGGCCGGACCCCGTCGGGCTCCAGCGTGGACCTCCGGCTCAACGACTCGCTCGACCTCACCTCCGACGAGGGACGCGTCGCCGTCATCACCACCGGCGCGTTCGAGCTGACGGCGGGCGAGCAGGTGAAGGCCGGCACCCGGGTGAGCTGGACCGTCACGGTCACGAACACCGCCGGCACGGACCTGCACGACCTCTCCGCCGACGGTGACGCCCACAGCGAGACGATCGCCGTCCTCACCCCGGGCGAGACCCGGCAGCTGCACCTCGAGACCACCGTCACGGCGCAGGACCTCGCGGAGAACCGCACCCTCCTCGTCGCCGACGTGGTCGGCCGCACCGGCGACGGCCCCTTCTCCGCCTCCGCCTCCGGCGAGCTCGCGATCGGCACCGAGCACCCGCGCCTCGAGGCGAGCTCCACCGGCGCGTTCGACCTCGAGCCGGGACAGCCCGTCACGGTCGGCTCGACGATCATCTGGACCGTCACGGTGACGAACACCGGCGACGTGTCCTTCCTCGACCTCGACCAGCAGGGTCCCGGCAGCATCGCCGTCGGCGAGACGAAGGTCTACCAGGTGGTCGACGCCGTGACGCAGATGGATCTGGACGCGGGAGTGGTGCGACGGGTCTCCACCGCCACGGGCATCCGGAAGGACCGCCCCGACTACACCTCCGCGCCCTTCCTCGGCGTCCTCCCGATCCCGGCGGCCGTGGACGGACCCGCCACCGGCACGCCGACGCAGACGGAGACGAGCACCGGGACCACCACGGAGGCCGCGACCACCGGAGGAACCGCCTCCGCGACCGGGCCGACCGTCGGCACGGCGACCGCCGACGAGAGCGCCCCGGCCGGCTTCGTGGCACTCGCCGGTGCCGCGGGCGCGCGTCGCGACGCAGCCGCAGGATCGGCGCCCAGCGCCCCGGCCGCGGCGAGCACGACTCCGCAGCGCGGGGGCGCCTCCGCAGCGCACCTCGCCCAGACCGGCGTCGACGCGTCGTCCGCGCTTCCGGCTGCCGGCGCCCTCGGGCTCCTCGGCGCGCTCGGCATGCTGCTCGGCGCCCGCCGCCGTCGCCACCGCACCGCCGACTGACGCACCGTCGGTCAGGCCCAGGGCCGGTGGCGTCGACTCGATTCGACGCCACCGGCCCTCGGTCGTCCTGCACCGCCAACGGTGTCGAAGACTGCCGGGCACCCGCTTCCGCGCCAGATATTCGCAGCCCTGGAAACACCTGTGTGAATCTTCCCGGAATCGTTTCGACCTCTCGCCGATCCCTGCCCAGGAGTGCCCTTGACCCCCTCACGCCCCGACCCCCGAAGACCGCGCCGAACGCCCAGCACGCCCCTCAGCATCGCCGCGTCCGTCGCGCTGAGCGCCTGCCTGCTCGGAACGACCTCCGTCGCCGCCCACGCCGAAGGAGGCGCCGACGCCACGACCGCGGCACCGGCACAGGACGCCCCGTCGGTGCCCGCGCTCCCGGCGCCCACGCCCTCGATCGCACCGGACGATGCCGCGCCGTCGGTCGGACCCGCTGCGCCCGAGGCCGCCCCGGCCGCCGCCTCCGCCGCACCGAGCGCCGCCCCCGCTGTGCCGGACGCCGCTCCCTCCCCCGCTCCCCCGGCGCCGACGCCCGAGACCGCCCCGCCCGCGGCCGCTCTCGCTCCGGCCCCGGCCGCGGTCGACGTCACGACCCCGCCGAGCGTCACGGCCGCGCCGGAGGCACCGGTCCCCTCTCTCGCGCCATCGGCACCCGACGCGACGCCGACGCCGACGCCGACGATCGAGGCTCCTGCCGCCGCGTCGGAGACGCCGGTCGCCGCCGCCCAGCAGCAGCCCGCTCCGCCGCCGTCCGCGCCCATGACCGGGGACTCCCTGGTCAGTGCGACGGTGAGGGGGACGTTCGAGCTGAAGCCGGGCGAGAAGCCGGTGGTCGGCACGAAGGTGAAGTGGATCATCACCTTCCGGAACAACGGCACGGCCACCGCCGATGTCTACGGAACCCAGTTCTCCATCCCGGCGGGGCAGAGCCGCGACGGTCGGGACGACGTGAAGGAGCAGACGGTCACCCAGGCCGATCTCGATGCCGGAGTGATGAGGTACGCGAACACCTGGGGCGTCGTCACGCCGGCGGGCGTGCACTGGATCCCCGTGCGCGGCGAGCTGCCGATCCCGGCGGAGAACCCCGCGCTCGAGGTCGTCTTCACCCCGAGGTTCGAGCCGGCACCGGGCCAGCCCGTCGTCCTCGGCACCGTGGTGGACGCGACCGTCACGGTGACCAACCGCGGCGAGGTGACCCTCCACGACATCACCGTCACCGGCACCACGCCGTTCAGCCTCGCGCCGGGCCAGCAGGCCGTTCTCGGCGTCAAGGACAAGGTCGACCAGCTGGACGTGAACGCCGGCGAGTACCGCCGCGGCGAGGGCTACGTCACCGCGCGCACCCCGAGGGGCGCCGCCTACAAGACCATCGCCCCCGTGAGGCTGCCGTTCCCGAAGCCGAACGTCGCCGGCGCGACGAGCACCGCCACGCCGGCTCCCGCGCCGGGTGCCGGCGCCGGAGGCTCCCCGGCGAGCGGCACTGCCGACGAGTCCTGGCGGTTCCGCGGCGAGTTCGTGCTGCAGCCCGGCGAGCAGGTGAAGGCCGGCACGAAGGTCCGCTGGACCTCGACGCTGACCAACACTGGCCCCGACGATCTGCGCGACCTCGTCGCGGTCCGGGTGGGCGCCGCCCCCGGCAGCCCCGGCAGCACCAGCGAGAAGCTGGCCGTCCTCGCCAAGGGCCGGACCGCGCAGCTGCACCTCGAGTCCACCGTCACCGAGGACGACCTGGCGAGCGGCCTCGCCCACCTCGTCGTCGATGCGAACGCGGTGACCGGCGGGAAGACGATCTCGGTCCGCAGCGGCGCGACGCTCGCGATCCCCGCCGAGAACCCCCTCCTCGCCGTGACCGCCACGATCGTGCCCAGGCTCGCGCCGGGAGCGACCCCCGTCGCCGGCACCGTCTTCGACGTGACCCTCACGATCGTCAACCGCGGCGACGTCACGCTCACCGACGTCCGGATCGACAAGCTGGTCCCGCTCACCCTCGCGCCGGGCGAGAGCGCTGTCCGGGTCCTCACGGGCGAGATCCAGGACTGGGACGTGGAAGCCGGCGAATACCGCCGCTCGGGCAACATGACGGCACGCACCCCCCGCGGTGTCGAGTACTTCTCCCCCGACATCGTCGTCGTGCTGCCGATCCCCACGAGCACGCCGTCCACTCCCGCGCCCACCGGGACCCCCTCCACTCCGGCGCCCACCGGGACCGTGCCCACTTCCGCACCCACCGGCACGCCGTCGACCCCCGCACCCGTTCCGCCGACGTCTCCGGCCGCCACGGGGGACCACCTCGTGAGCGCGACGGCGAAGGGGACGCTCGAGCTGAAGCCGGGCGAGAAGCCGACGGTCGGCACGAAGGTGACGTGGATCGTCACCTTCCGCAACGACGGCCCTGTCCCGGTCACGGTCTCCGGATCCGGCCTCGTCATCCCACCGGGTGAGAGCCGCGACGGTCGGGACGTCACGTTCTCTCGGACAGTCACCCAGGCCGATCTCGATACCGGCAAGGTGTCGTACGCGTTCACCTGGGACCTCAGCTCGACGCAGGGCAGGTTCGCGCTCCCCGTGGTCGGCGAGCTCGCCCTGCCCGGGGGCCCGGCGGCGGCCGCCGAGCGGCCCGCCCTGGAGGTGACCTACGCCCCGTCGTTCCGGCTCGCACCCGGCGCACCGGTGACCCTCGGCACCGTGGTCGACGCGACCGTCACGCTGACCAACCGCGGCGACGTGGCACTGAACGACATCCGACTCGCCGGACTCCCCCCGTTCAGCCTCGCGCCGGGCCAGGTCAGCGTCCAGCGCCTCTCGGACACGATCTCGCTGTCGGACCTGACCGCGGGCGAGTACCGCCGCGTGGGCGGCTTCGCCACCGCACGGACACCCCGGGGCGCCGAGTACCGGTCCACCCCCGCCACCATCGTTCTCGCGATCCCGAAGCCGGCCCCCACCGGCACGACTCCGGGCTCCGCGGGAGGTACAACGACAACGACCACGACCACGACCACGCCCACGCCCACGCCCACACCGACACCGACGCCCACGCCCACGCCCACGCCCACGATCTCCAGCCCGGCCGGCACCGCGACGCCCGCGCCCGGCACGACGGGGACCGCACCGGGTGCCACCGCCGGAGGACCGGCGGCCAACGGTCCGAGCGACGCGGCCTGGAGATTCCGGGGCGAGTTCGTGCTGAAGCCCGGCGAGCAGGTGACGGCCGGCACGAAGGTCCGCTGGACCTCGACGGTCACCAACACCGGCGCCGGCGACGTGCGGGACCTCGTCGCGGTCCGGGTGGGCGCCGCCCCCGGCAGCCCCGGCAGCACCAGTGAGAAGGCGGCGCTCGTCGCGCCCGGCGGGAGCGCCGAGCTGCACCTCGAGTCCACGGTCACGGAGGACGACCTCGCGAGCGGCCTCACCCACATCGTCGCCGACACCACCGCCGTGATCGGGGGCCGCCCCACGACGGTGCGCAGCGGCGCGCAGCTCGCGATCCCCGTCGAGCGCCCCCTCCTGGCGGTCACCACCACGAGCACCCCCAGGCTCGCACCGGGAGCAGCCGTCGCCGTGGGCACCATCGTCGACACGACCTTCACGATCGTCAACCGCGGTGACGTCGCGCTCACCGACGTCCGTGTCGACACACTGCCGCCGTTCACCCTCGCGCCGGGCGAGAGCGCGGTCCGCACTCTCGCGGGCCCTGTCGAGCAGTCGGACGTGGAGGCGGGCGAGTACCGCCGCTCGGGCACCATCACCGCGACCACTCCACGCGGCGCCGCATACACCTCCGACCTCCTCGTCACCGCCGTCCCGATCCCCCGGGGCAGCACCACCGGCGGCCCCGGCACCGCGCCGACACCTGCGCCCACCGGGACCCCCTCGACTCCCGCCCCGACCGGCACCCCGTCCATCCCCGCACCCACCGGCACGCCGTCGACCGTCGCGCCCACCGTGACCCCGTCAGGTCCTGTTCCCACCGGTACGCCGTCCACTCCCACACCTACCGGCACCCCGTCCACGCCCGCGCCCATCGGGACCCCGTCGGCTCCGGCACCCACCGGCACCCCGTCCACTCCCGCACCCACCAACACCCCGTCCATCCCCGCACCCATCGGGACCCCCTCCACTCCCGCACCCACCGGCACGCCGACCACTCCCACACCCACCAACACCCCGTCCATCCCCGCACCCATCGGGACCCCCTCCACTCCCGCACCCACCGGCACGCCGACCACTCCCGCACCCACCAACACCCCGTCCATCCCCGCACCCATCGGGACCCCCTCCACTCCCGCACCCACCGGCACCCCGTCCACTCCCGCACCGACCGACACGCCGGCCACTCCCGCGCCCACCGGCACGCCGGCCACCCCGGCGCCCACCGGCACGCCGGGCACGGGCACGGGCGTACCGGCAACGGGCACGACCGGTGCCGGAACCACCGGGACGGGCACCCCCGCGACCGGGACCCCGGGAACAGCCGGGACCGGCACGCCGAGCACGGGCACCACCGACGCCGGCACGACCGGCACGCGCCCGAGCACCGCCGGTCCGCGCACTACGGACACCGGCACCACCGGCACTCGCCCGACCGTCACCGGCACGACCGGGACCGCCACCCCGGGCGCCGTCGGACCGGGAGCCGGCACGACGACCGGCACCATCGCCTCGGGGACGACCTCCTCGGGCGGCGCCGCGGCGGCGAGCGCCGGGACGTCGGACGCCCGCACCACGGCGTCCCGCACCACCGCGTCGGGCACCGGCACCACCGCGTCGGGCACCGGCACCACCACGTCAGGCACGGGCACCACCGGCACCACCCCGTCCGGTAGCGGCTCCGGCTCGCCTCACTCCGGCGTCACCGGCACGAGGCCGACGACGGACGCCTCCGCCACCCGTCTCGCCGAGACCGGCGTCGATGCGGCGTCCGCGCTGCCCGCCGCCGGGGTCCTCGGCCTGCTCGGCGCGCTCGGCCTGCTCCTCGGCCGCCGTCGACGCGGGAACCGCGCCGCCGGCTGACCGCACGGGTCACCCTCGGAAACCGCACCGGACACGGAGAAGGGCGCGGGGCCAGCAGCCCCGCGCCCTTCCGTCGTCCCGTGCGTCAGCTCGCGGCGAGCGCGATCTCGTTCGGCGTGACCTCCAGCTCGGCGCTGGACAGCACCTTCCCGGTGGTCAGGTCGAGCGCGTGGACGCTCTTGGCGGCCGGGTCGGTGACGTAGGCGATGTCACCGGCGACCGTGATGGCGGGGTGCGGGTCCTGCCACTCGACGGGGCTCTCCCAGGCGTCGACGACGGGGTACGAGTCGGTGATCTCCCCGGTCTCCGGCTCGATCACGTGGACCGCTCCGTCGGAGCCGATCAGGTAGGCGAGGTCGCCCGGGCCGCGCGCGACGCCGCGGAAGGTGTACTCGACACCCTCGGGCAGGTCGACGACGTCGAGGGTCTTCGCCTCGGTGTCGATCAGCGCGAGGCGGTGCAGGAGGTAGCCCTCGGCGTCCTGGTCGTCCTTGTAGTCGCCGACGACGATCGGGCTGGTCTCGCTGACCCAGGCGTTGCCCATCCGGCCGTACGGCTGGTCGGGCGCCTCGAGCTTGGTGATCTCGCCGCCGTCGTAGACGAGGGCGCCGTTCTCGCAGCCGAAGACCACGACCTCGTTCTCGGCCGCGCCCTCGCCGTGCACGCCGGGGCACTGGTCGTTCGTGGCGACCACGGCGCCGGACGCGTCGCGCACCTCGATGCCGGTGCGGCCGTCGGCGGTGCCGACCGTGGTGAGGAAGGTGCCGTCCTCGAGGACGATCGACACCCCGTGGTGCGCCTGGACGCCCGGGATGGTCTCGACCTCGGGCACGCCCTCGGCGTCGGCCAGGTCCGCGGTCTCGATGACCGTCGTGTCGCTGGTCCCGTCGGCGTAGAGGATCGTCTTGCCGCCGTGGCGGACGACGTGCCCGGGGGTGTCGGCGGCGAAGACGACGTCGGTGAGCTCGGGCTCGCCGTCGGTGCCGGCGGCGGTGTCGAGGAGCTGGAAGCCCTCGCTCATGGTGACCATGACGTGCCGGCCGTCGCCCGCCGGGTTCAGGCGGGTGAACTCCTCGGAGTCCAGGTCGGCCACGGTCTCGAGAGTCTCGCCGTCGAGGACGAGGATGCCGCCCTCGTAGGCGACGGCGAGCCGGGTGCCGGCCGCGTCAGGTGCGGTGACGGCGGTCGGATCGGCCGCGGGCGCGCTGCTCGAGGAGCAGGCCGCGAGGGTCGCGATCGTGCCGAGGGCGAGGAGGCCGAGGCCGGCTCGGCGGAGGGGCGCTCGCCGGAGCGGCGCTCGGCGGAAGGGGCTGGTTCGCATGGGGATGTGGTTCTCCTGGTGCTGGTCGTGGGCGCTCACGGTGAGAGCCCGGTGGCGATGCGCTGCGTGTTCACGCGCATCATGCTGAGGTAGTCGGGTGCGCCGCCCTCGGGTCCCGTGAGGGACTCCGTGAACAGCTCGACCACCTCGACGCGGATGTCGGCCTCGCTCGCGAGCGCCTGGACCAGGCGGTCGGGAGACGAGGACTCCGCGAAGATCGTGGGGACACCGGTCTCCTCGACCGCCTCGACGAGGTCGGCGAGGTCGGAGGCGGACGGCGCCGCGAGGGTGGTGCCGCCGGGGATCACCGCTCCGACGACGTCGAAGTCGAAGCGGTCGGCGAGGTAGCCGAAGACGTGGTGGTTGGTGACGAGGGCGCGGCGCTCCTCCGGGATCGCGGCGAAGGCGGCCGTCATCTCGGCGTCGAGCGCCTCGAGCTCGGCGCGGTACGCGGCGGCGCTGCGCTCGAGGGCCTCGGGGTCCGCGCCGTCGAGCTCGGCCAGCACCGGCGCGAGCGCGTCGACGACGGCGATCATCCGCGCCGGGTCGGTCCAGAAGTGCGAGTCGGGGCTGCCCTCGGCGTCGCCGTCGGAGTAGTCGAGCACGTCGATCGCGTCGCCGGCGACGAAGGCCGGCACGTCCTCGGCGGCCGCGGCGTCGAGGTGCTGCTGCAGCCCCTCCTCCAGGCCCAGGCCGTTGGAGACGACCAGGTCGGCCGAGCGCAGTCGCGCCGCCTCCTGCGCGGAGATCTCGAAGGAGTGCGGGTCGGCGTTCGGCTTCATCAGCGTCACCACCTCGGCCTCCTCGCCGACGAGGCGCTCGACGACGTCGCCGAGGATGTTGGTGGAGACGATCACCACCGGGCGGTCGTCGGCGCCGGCCGAGCAGCCGGTGAGCGCGAGCAGCGCGACGGCGGCCGCGGCGAGCGGCGTGCGGAGTCGTCGGCGTCGGCGTCGCATGCTCAGCGTCCCGTCTCGGCGGTGAACGCCGGCTCGGTCGCCGTCTCGAAGCTGCGCGCGAGGCGGGCGTCGTCGGCGTAGTCGATCTCGTGCAGGCGCCGCTCGGCGGGCGCGCTGAGGTAGGCGCGCTGCTGGTCGGCGACGAGCGTCGGGGCGAGGTCCACGGCGAGCGACTCGGCCGCGAGGGGCTCGGTCTGGGCGAGCACCGCGCCGTCCGCGCCGTCGAGCACGAGCACGCGGCCGTCCTGCCCCAGCGCGAGCACGTGGTCGTCCTCGTCGTCGACGGCGGTCACCTGCGCCAGCGGCGCGGGCGCGGGGAGCAGCGACCACGAGCGGGCGCGGGTGTCGAGCAGCCAGATCCCCTCGCTCCCGGCGAGCCCGGCGACGGTCGGCCGGCCCTCGCGGTTCGCGAAGACGGTCGCGGCGGGCGCGGTCGCGCCTTCGGGGTAGGGGATGTGCTCGACGGTCAGCTCCTCGCCGTCGACGGTGGCGAGCAGCGCGCCGTCCGCGCAGCCGATGACCGCGCCGACGCGGGTGGTGATCGTCCCCGCGGGCTGCGGGCACGCCTCGACGAGGCCGGTCCGCTCGCCGCCTGCCGTGTGCCCGACGACCGACGCCGACTCCCCCGCGTCCTCGGTGACGAGCGCGAACGAGCCGACCGGGACGACCATCCCGGGCCGCGGCTCGCCGTCCAGGCGGAACGACTCGCGGACCTCGCCCTTCGACAGCGCCTCGGTGTCGAGGAGCACCGCCTCGCCCGACTCCGGGAAGAACAGCCCGGTGCCGCCGGAGGTCGACAGGTTCGTGGTGGCGACGACCGCCTCCCCCTCACCCGTGACGGTGCCGAGCAGCGCCGGCTCGGCACGGTAGTAGTGGAAGTGGTCGACGTGGTCCCAGGTCCAGACGCCGCTGTCGACGATCTCGACGCCGACGGCGGTCTGCACGAAGAGGTAGCGGCCGTCGGTCGTCATCGCGGACGGGGCGCCGATCGTGCCGAGCTCGGCGACGCTCTCGTCGAGGAGGTCGAGGTGCGAGACGGCGCCGGCCGGGTCGATCCAGGTGAGGCCGAGGGCGGGCTCGGCGAGCTCCGCGGCTCCCGAGATCGCACCGTGGCCCTCGCCGGTCGCGTCGTCCACCGGCGGGGCGGCGGGGTCGGCGGAGCAGGCCGCGAGGGCGAGGGCGCCCAGGAGGAGCGCCGGGGCGATGCGGAGGGAGCGGGTGGAGCGGGAGAGCACGGGGTCCTTTCGGAGTGGAGACGAGGATCAGGCGGGGACGGCGACCCGGCGCGGACGGCGCGACACGGTCGCCGCCCGCAGCGCCCAGGACAGTCCGGAGACGGCGAGGGCGGTGGCGGCGACGGAGGCGCCCGCGGCGGTCGCCGCGTACCAGGAGACGAGCAGTCCGACGAGCACGGAGAGCACGCCGAGCACGGCGGCGAGCGCCATCCGGGTCGGGATCCGCGTCGTCCAGTGGCCCGCGGCGACCGCGGGTGCGAGGAGCAGCCCGACGACGAGGAGCGAGCCGACGGCCTGGTACGAGGCGACGACCGCGAGGGTCACCAGCCCGACCAGCGCGGCCTGGGCCGAGCGCGGGCCGAGCCCGAGGACGGCGGCGATCCGCGGGTCGAGCGCGAGCGCCACCAGCGAGCGGTGGAACACCGCCGCCACCGCGAGCCCGACTCCGGCAGCGACGGCCAGCAGCACGAGATCGACCGGGGCGATGGCGAGGATGTCGCCGAACAGGATCGAGGTCGCGTCGGTCGCGAAGCTGCCGGAGTGGCTGATGATGATCACGCCGAGCGCGAGCATCGAGACGAAGAGCATGCCGATGCTGGTGTCGTACGACAGGCGGCCCCGACGCTGCAGCGCCGCGATGCCGAGACTCATCGCGACGGCGCTCGCCGCCCCGCCGACCAGCACGGGCGCGCCGAGCACGGTCGCCAGCGCGACGCCGGGGAGCATCCCGTGGGCGAGCGCCTCTCCGAGGAACGCCATGCCGCGGATCACGACCCAGGTTCCGACGACGCCGCAGAGGACGGCGACGAGGGCGCCGCCGACGAGGGCGCGCTGGAGGAAGTCGAGCGCGAACGGCTCGAGGATCCCGGAGAGGAGGGCTGGCATGGTGCCCGACCGTAACGGATAATGAGAACGATTATCAAACTGGTACGCTCGGGGTCGTGTCCAGCAGCCAGCAGTCCCCCGCCCGCGTCGGCCTCCGCGGGATCGGCGTCGACTTCGGCGAGCGGACCGCGCTGGACCGCGTCGATCTCGACGTGCCGCCGGGCACGCTCACCGTCGTCGCGGGGCCGAACGGCGCGGGCAAGTCGACCCTGCTGGAGGTGATCGCCGGCACCCGGCAGCCCTCCCGGGGAGTGCGCACGGCCTCGTCCGCGATCGCCTTCGTCCCGCAGCGCACCGCCGTCTCGGACCGCCTCCCCGTCACCGTCCGCGACGTCGTGACGGTCGGCGCCTGGGGGCGCACCGGTCGCTGGCGCCGGGTCGGCGCGGACCTGCGCGCGGTGGTCGCCGCGGCGATGGAGCGGCTCGAGATCTCCGCACTCGCGGCCGAGCCGTTCGCCGTGCTGTCCGGCGGGCAGCGCCAGCGGACGCTGCTCGCGCAGGGGCTGGCGCGCGGCGCCGACCTGCTCCTCCTGGACGAACCCACGACCGGACTCGATGCGGCGAGCGCCGAGCGCATCCGCGAGATCCTGCGCGCCGAGGCGGAGCGCGGCGTCGCCGTCGTCTGCGTCTCGCACGACCCGGCCGTGATCGCGCTCGCCGACCGCGTCGTCTCGCTGGCCGACGGGCGCCTGCGGGGCGAGGGCGCCCTCGCCCACTGAGCCGGGTTCGGGGACGGCGGGTCTCGATACGCCCCCGGGGGCTACTCGACCGACATGCTCTCCATGCTGATCGAGTAGCCCGCGCAGCGGGCGTATCGAGATCCGCCAGCGTCAGAAGTCGAGTCTGCAGACCGCCCGCTTGGGGACGGTGGGTCTCGATACGCCCCTGGCGGGGCTACTCGACCAACATGGAGGACGCCCCTGCAGTGCTGCTCGACCGGCAGGACGCGCGATCCATGCACGTCTGCTTGGATGAGCAGATGACCTGGAGGCGCCGATGACCGAGGATCTCGAACCCGCCGCCGAGCTCTTCAAGGTGCTCTCCTCCTCCTCACGGCTGCGCCTGCTCCGCGCGCTGGCGAGTGAGCGGTCGACCGTCGGGCACCTCGCCGAGACCACCGGGCTCTCGCAGCCCCTGGTCTCGCAGCACCTGCGCACTCTCCGGGCGGCCGGCCTGGTCGCCGTCGAGCGGATCGGGCGCGAGGCGCACTACTCCGTCGCCGACACCCACGTCAGCCACATCGTCGACGACGCCGTCCGGCACGCCCTCGAGGGCTGACCGCGGTCGGCGCCCGGCGCCCGGCCCTCAGCCCTGGCGCGCCTTGAACCGCGGGTTGAGCTTGTTGATGACGAAGACCCGGCCGCGGCGGCGCACCACCTGCGACCCCGGCATCGACTTCATGGACTTCAGCGAGTTGCGGACCTTCACGAGTGCTCCTTCTAGTTGATAACGATTATCGTTTAGAGTAGCTCGCCATGCACACTCCGCGCTCACTGCCCCGACCACCCGTCCTCGCCGTCACGCTGGTGAGCGCGACCGACGCCGCCGACAGCGCCCGGATCGCGCGGCAGCTGTCCGGCGGAGTCACGTCCGTCGAGAGCTTCGCCGTCGACCTCCCGGACTCGGACAGCGCGGAGTTCGCGGCGGAGCTGGCCGCCGAGCTGGCCCGCCAGGCCGACGACGGCGAGAGCGGCATCACCGCGATCTCGCTCGACCCGGTCGCCGACCCGTTGGAGGTCGCCCTCGTCCTCGAGCACCTCTGCGTCCGGCGGCACCCCGGCGACACCCGGATCGGCGTCCTCGACGTCGTCGCCGTCACCTCGATCGACGAGGTGACCCGGGTGCTGCTCGGCGGGGCCGCAGAGCAGGGGCCGGAGCAGGAGCCGCCGCAGTGGGACCGCGCCGAGCGGCTCGCGGCGCGCCTCGAGTTCGCCGGCCTGATCGTCCTGACCGACGGCGACGGCGCGGGAGTCTCGCCCGCCGTCGACCTGCTGCGGGCGCTCTCGCCCGGAGCGGAGATCCTCACCGAGCGCGACCTCGACCGCTACCGGCAGCGCCGCGCCGTCCTCACCCCGCAGCGCGCGCACCGCCTCGCCTCGGACCTCGGCTGGCAGCGGGCCCTCCGCGGAATCCCGGCCGACGCGGGGTCGGTGACCACGTTCGTCTTCCGCGACCCCCTGCCGTTCCACCCCGGCCGCCTGAACACGGCGGTCGCCACCGACTTCGTCGCGCACCGGGTCGGCCGGATCCTCCGCTCCCGCGGTCTGGTGCGGCTCGCCAGCCGGGCGGATCGGGTCGCGAGCTGGTCCATCGCCGGCGACGTCCTGAGCCTGGACCCCACGGCGATCCGGAGCTGGAGCACCGACGCGCCCGTCGGCCAGGAGATCGTCTTCCTCGGCCGCGACCTCGACGTCGACGCGCTGACCCGGGTCCTGCACGGCTGCCTGCTCACACCCCGCGAGCTCCTCGCCGGCCCGGACCTCTGGCGCACCCTCGCCGACCCGTTCCCCCGCTGGGAGGACGAGCACCAGCACTGAGCGGGCGGAGCCCGGCGCGTCCGGTGCGCGCGACCGGACCCGGAACGGGCTCCGCCATCGCTGCAGACCCCAAGAGGCGTCCGCTCGAAGGGCTGCGAGCACGCGACCGGACGCGAACGGGGCGCTGCGACCGGGTCAGGCCCCGGCACGCGTCCACTCGAAGAGCTGCGAGCGCGCGACCGGACCCGAACGAGGCGCCACGGCCCGGTCGGACCCCGGTTCGCGTCCGCTCGCGCAGCCCGGACCCGCGGGTCAGCCCGCGTACGCGTCGATCCGGGCGAGCAGCTCCGCCTTCGACGCGTCGGACGCCCAGGACCCCAGCACCGAGTTGCGCGCCAGCTGCACCAGCTCGTCGCGGGTGAAGCCCGCGTCGGCGAGCGCCGCGTAGTTGTCGGCGATGTAGCCGCCGAAGTAGGCCGGGTCGTCGGAGTTGACCGTCACCCGCACGCCGCGCTCGAGCAGCGCGCGCATCTCGGGCGCCTTCGAGTCGCTCGAGACGAAGGAGTTGGAGAGCGGGCAGCAGGTCAGCGCGAGGCCGCGCTCGACCAGGACGTCGATCAGCTCGGGCGCCTCGACGACGTTCGTGCCGTGATCGATCCGGTCCACGCCGATCTCCTCGAGCACCTGGCGCAGGTGCTCGACGCCGTTGGGCTGGTCGACGTCGCAGTGCATCGTCAGGCGCAGTCCCGCCTCGCGGGCCCGCGCGAACACCTCGCGGAACTTCGCCGGCGGGTTGCCGCGCTCGTCCGAGTCCAGGCCCACGCCGACCAGCCGGTCGGCGAACGGCAGCGCGCGCTCGAGCGTCTCCGCCGCGCTCTCGGCCGAGAGGTCGCGGAGGAAGCAGAGGATCAGCGCGGCGTCCACGCCCAGCTGCGCGGCGTCCTGCGCGGCGCGGTGGTAGCCGCCGATCACCGCCTCGAACGGCACGCCGCGCGAGGTGTGCGCCTGCGGATCGAAGAACGCCTCGACCCGGACCACGCCGTCCGCCGCGGCCCGGCGGAAGTACGCCGTCGCGAGGTCGTAGAAGTCCTGCTCCTCGCGCAGCACGTCCATCGCCGGGTAGTAGACAGCGAGGAACGAGGCGAGCGAGTCGAAGTCGTAGGCGAGCGCCTCGGGCACGGGCAGGCCGTTGCGCTCGGCGAGCAGCGCGCGCAGCTCGGGCTCGAGAGTCCCCTCCAGGTGCACGTGCAGCTCGACCTTGGGCAGACCGAGGAGGAAGGAGTCGGAGGTCACGGGAGCCTTTCGTCGGGGCGTGCGGTGGTGCGTGCGGTCGGGAGCGGAGAGCAGGATCAGGGGCGCGCCGCGATGAAGTCCAGCGCCACGAGCGGCCCCGGCAGCACCGCGCCGATCACGGTGCGGGCCGGCGGATCGACGGCGAACCGCGCTCCGTAGACCTCGGACGCGGCGGCGAAGTCGCGCTCGAAGTCGCTGAGGATCATCGTGACCCGCACCACGTCGCCGAGGCCCAGACCGAATTCCGTGGCGAGCAGCCGCTCGATGTTGTCGAGGGCCGCGGTGGTCTGCGCGGTGATCCCCTCCGGGACCGTCCCCTCCGGCACCGAGCCGTCGCCGGGCGCGAACGGCCCGATCGCCGAGCCGTAGACGACGCCGTGCGCCTCGACGGCGTGGCTGTACGCGCCACGGGGAGCGCCGAGCGCCTCCGCGGTCACGAAGCGGCGGGTCGCGGTGGCGGTCATCGCGGCAGCTCCCCCGAGACGACGCGGCCGCGCGAGACGACGGCGACGATGCTCTCGGCGCGCAGGTCGTCGATGCTCTCCCACGGGCGGCCGCGCAGCACGACGAAGTCCGCGCCGAAGCCCGGAGCGAGACGGCCGACCTTCGCGCCGAGTCCGACGACCGCCGCGGCGTCCGAGGTCGCCGCGACGAGCGCCCGCTCGGAGCTCCAGCCGAACGACTCGCGCATCCGCCGCACCTCGTCGAGCTGCTCGCCCCAGTCCACGTAGACGCCGTTCGCGTCGGTGCCGAGCACGAAGCGCACGCCCGCCTGGCCCGCGGCGAGGAAGCCCGCGTCGCGCACGGCGACCACGTCCTGCGCCTTGAGCGACGCCTCCGGCGACGACGGCGCCCGACCGGCCGCGATCACGTCGTTGATGAAGAGGGTCGGCGCGACGGGCAGGTTCCGCTCGACGAGCGTGGCCCAGTGCTGCGGGCCGATCGCGGTGCCGTGCTCGATCGAATCGACGCCGAGCGCGAGGGCCCGGTCGAGGCCGACCTCCGAGTGGGTGTGCGCCGCGACGGGCATCCCGAGCGCGTGCGCCTCGTCGATGGTCGCGGCGATCTCCTCGTCGGTCTGGTTCCGCCAGCCGACCTTGTCGCCCATCGAGAGCACCCCGCCGCTGGTGTAGATCTTGATGCCGTCCGCGCCGGCCCGCGCCCAGGTGCGCACCAGGCGGCGGCACTCGTCGGGGCTGTCGGCGACGCGGTCGCGGTGCGGGTAGTGCGGCGGCACGAAGAGGTCGCCGTGGCCGGCGGTCATGCCGACCGCGCCGTGCGTGACGATCCGCGGACCCTCCGCGATGCCCTGCTCGAACATCCGCGCCACGGTCATCTGCAGCTCGTCGGCGCCGAGGTCGCGCAGCGTGGTCACGCCCGCCCGCGCGGCCTTCCGCGCGTTGTTCGCGATGTGGAAGACGCGCTCCTCGCGCGGGGTGACCAGCGGCCAGGAGGCGAAGTCGGCCGTGCCCGCGCCGGAGTAGGCGCCGAGATGCACGTGGGTGTCGACGAGGCCGGGGATGATCGAGAACTCCCCCGATCCGCGCTCGCCACTCGGGCCGTCGGCCGTCTCGACGGAGGCGATCGCGTCGCCGCTCCAGGTCAGGGTCGCCGTGCCGAGGGCGCGGGTGCCGTCCCAGACGGCGCCGGTGATGCTCGTGGTGGTGCTCATGTCCGTCCTCAGTTCTGTCCGCCGAAGCGGACGGCTGCCAGTCTCTCGCCGATCGCGACGACCGCGTAGGCGACGACTCCCAGCGCCGTGATCACCGCGAGCGACGCCCACAGCTCGTCGTAGCGGAACCCGGCGGAGGCGCGTTGCACCGCGCCGCCGAGCCCCTGCCCCGTCGCCAGCCACTCGGCCAGCATCGCGCCGCTCAGCGCGGAGGGCACCGCGACCTTGGCGGCCGCGAAGATCGCCGGCACCGCGGTCGGCAGCGCCACCTTGAGCAGCACGTCCAGCGGCGAGCCGCCGTAGACCGAGACCAGCTCGAAGGACTCGCGCGAGAGCGAGCGGAGGCCGAAGCCGACCGTGACCAGCGCCGGGAAGAACACCGCGATCGCGCCGACGGTGGCGACGGCGCCGATCCCGTTGCCGATCGCCAGGGTCACCAGCGGCGTCACCACGATCAGCGGCATCGACTTCAGCAGCATCGCGATCGGCATCACCGTCGCCTCGAGCGAGCGGATCAGCACGAACAGCACCGCGATCGCCAGGGCGACCAGCAGGCCCGCGACGTAGCCGACGAGCGCGTCGACGGCCGTCACGCCGAGGTTGCCGAAGACGATCGCGCGGTTCTCCGCGGCGTCGGCCTCGACGAAGAGGTACTCGGCGACGTCGGTCGGCGTCTTGCCGAGCAGCGGCGAGATGTCGGTGATCGCGAGGAAGGCGTACCAGAATGCGAGCGCGAGGACCGCCGCGACGGCGAGCGGCACGAGCTCGCCGCGGACGATGCGGAGCACCATCCGGCCGGTGAGGTCGCTCGGCCGGCGGGCGGCGCGCGAGGAAGAGAACGGGGAGGAGGACGGGGTGCGGGTGGCGGTGCTCATACGACGCCTCCCGTGCTGCGGGCGACCTCGACGCGAGCGCGGCGGCGGGCGGCGCGCGGGCGGCCGACGACCAGCGGCATCAGCCAGCGGCCGAGCGCGGCGATCAGCGCGTAGCCGATGATCGTGACCAGTCCGCTGGTGACGGCGAAGGCCCAGGCTCGCTCGACGTCCATCTGCCGCTGCGCGACCGCGAGAGCGACGCCGAGGCCGGTGGTCACTCCGCCGAGGTACTCGCCGAGCACGGCGCCGAGGATGGCCGCCGGCACGCCGACCTGCAGCGCGGTGATCGTCGCGGGCACGGCCGCGATGGCCTGCACCTTGACGATCTTCGCCCAGCGGCCGCCGCGGTAGGCCGAGACGAGGTCGAGCGCGGTGCGCGGGGCCGAGCGGACGCCGAGCAGCGCGCCGATCAGCGTGGTGAAGAAGACGAGCAGCGCCGCGAGGAAGATCGAGGTGGTGCGGCCGCCGAAGATCACCAGGATCACCGGGCCGACCGCGGTCAGCGGCAGGCAGTGGCTGATCACGCCGATCTGCTCGATCACGCGGTGGGTCCACGGGAGCAGCAGCGCGACGGCGGCCAGCGCCAGCGCCGCGAGGTTGCCCCAGAGGTAGCCCTGGCCGGCGGCGAGCACGGTGTCGCCGACGTTGCGGAGGTAGAAGAGCGGCCCGTCGCGGACGAACGCGGCGATGATCGCGCCGGGGCTCGGCACGGCGCGGCTCTCGCGGTAGACGGTGTCGGCGAGGATCCACCAGACCGCCACGAAGACGGCGAGCCCGGCGAAGACGCGCCAGTTGGTGCGGATCCAGGGCGTCACGCCTCGTCCTCCATCGCGACCCCGTGCTGGGAGAACAGGATGTCGGTGATGCGGTCCTCGATCGCATGGAACTCGGGGCTGCGCAGCATCTCGACGGTGCGCGGGCGCGGCAGGTCGATGTCGATCACCTCGACGATCCGGCCGGGCCGCGGCGACATCACGGCGACGGTGTCCGAGAGCAGGATCGCCTCGGCGATGCCGTGGGTGACCATCAGCGTGGTCGCGGGGCGCGCGGTCCAGATCCGCTGCAGCTCCAGGTTGAGCCGCTGCCGGGTCATGTCGTCCAGGGCGCCGAACGGCTCGTCGAGCAGCAGCAGATCGGGCTGGACGACCAGCGCGCGGGCGATCGAGGCGCGCTGGCGCATTCCGCCGGAGAGCTGCGAGGGGTAGGCGTCCTCGAACCCGGTCAGCCCGACGAGGTCGAGCAGGTCCGGGATGCTGTCGCGCTTCGCCGCCTGCCGGGTCAGCTCCAGCGGCAGCCGGACGTTCGAGCGGACCGAGCGCCAGGGCAGCAGCGCCGAGTCCTGGAACGCGATGCCGAGCTCTGCCGAGCGCTTGGTGCCGAGCACGGGCGTGCCGTGGATCGAGACGGAGCCGGTAGTGGGCTTCTCCAGCCCGGCCAGCATCCGCAGGATCGTCGACTTGCCGCAGCCGGAGGGGCCGAGCAGCGAGAGGAAGGAGCCGCGCGGAGTGACGAGGTCGACCTCGGCGAGGGCCTGCACCGAGCGGCTGCCCAGGTCGAAGCGCTTGCTCAGGCCCGACAGGCGGATGCCCTCGTCCTGGATGGTGGTCGCTTGCTCGGTCAACTGCTCGTCCTCTCCGCGCGGTCCGTGGTGGTCGTGGCCGGGCCCTCCGCAGGGCCCGGCCAGGTCGAGGGTCAGCCCTCGAGCAGCTCCGGGTGCTCCTCGTAGACCTCGTCGATCAGCGTGGTGTCGAAGAGCTCGTCGGCGTCGAGCTCGATGCCGGTGAGGGCGAGCGAGGCGACCGACTCGTCCTGCAGCTGCGGCGTGATGGTGAGCAGGCCGTTGGCGTCGGTGTCGGGGGTGCTGATCAGCTCGGTCTGGGTGACCATGACCTGCGCCTGCTCCTCCACCTTGTAGTTCTGGTCGGCGGCGTAGTCGGCGACGACGGTCGCGGCGGTCGCGTCCGGGTCGGCGACGGCGTCCTGCCAGCCGCGGGCGACCGCGTAGAGCAGCGCCTTGACCTTCTCGCGGTCGTCGTCGATGCTCTCCTGCGCCACGACGATGGTCTCGCCGACCATCGGCAGTCCGGTGTCGGCGAGCAGGAACTGCTGCGCCGAGAAGCCGCGCTGGTTGAGCGTGTTGGCGCCGGCGGTCGCGTAGCCGATGTAGCCGTCGACCTGGCCGGTGGTGAGCAGGGTGGAGTCGGTGAGCGGCACGCGGGTGACGTCGTCCTCGTCGATCTCGTTCGCGGCGAGGAACGCGCGCCAGACGAGGTCGTTGCTGTCGCTGACGCCGATGGTCTTGCCGACCATGTCCTCGGGGGTCTCGATCGGAGCGTCGGTCAGCGAGACGATCGCGAAGGGGTTCTTCTGGTAGGTCGCGCCGACGATCTTCATCTCGGCGCCCTCGGAGATCGCGGGGCCGGTGATCAGCGGCGAGGAGACGCCGGCGAAGGCGGAGCCGCTCGCGATGGCGGTCTCGGCGCCGGTCGCGCCGGTGCCGCCGGGGGTGAGGGTGACGGAGTCGAAGCCCGCGTCGGCGAAGTAGCCGTTCGCGTCGGCGAGGTACTCGCCCGCGAACTCGACGTGGGGGACCCAGGAGAGCTGCATCGTGGCCTCGCCGAACGAGCCGGCGTCGCCGGACTCGGCGGCGTCGGAGCCGTTGGAGCAGGCGGCGAGCGTGGTGCCGGCCACGACGGCGACGGCGAGGGCGCCGAGCACGGAGCGGAGGCGGGACCGGGACGGGGCGGTGCGGGGCATGCGGGCTCCAAGGGACGTCGAGGGCTGGGGGGTGGGTGGGGCGGACCCGATGGGGCGGACCCAGGGGAAGGCACGCGCCGAGGGGGCGGCGCTGAACCAGTCGACCGCAGCCGGGCACTCCGCCGCGTCGTCGCACGGAGGATTTCCGCGCCGCGACGGCCCCGACTCCCCGATGCACGGACAAACCGTGTTGCAGTCAGGTTTCCAGCCTCGCATCCCGGCCGCCCCCTCCACGCATCGTGGAGTCTTCGACGCCGTTCACCGGCGGCTCCTCCACCTTCCGTGGAGTCTCCTCGAGAGGAGAGCCGCCCTCTCTCTCCTGCTGATCGAGTAGCCCGCGCAGCGGGCGTATCGAGATCCCCAAGCTCCAGACGAGCAGCCTGCAGACCACCCCGCTGACGACGCCGGGTCTCGATACGCCCCTCCGGGGCTCCTCGACCAGCAGGGGAGGGCAGCCGATCATGCTGACGTCGGGTCTCGATACGCCCCTCCGGGGCTACTCGACCCGCATGCAATGGCATGCCTGTTCCAACCGATCGCGCAGCGTGCGCGGCGGGCGGCCCCTTCCTGCTGATCGAGCAGCCCGCGCAGCGGGCGCATCGAGATCCGCCGGCTCCGGACGAGCAACCTGCAGACCACCGCGCTGACAACGCCGGGTCTCGATACGCCCCTGCGGGGCTACTCGACCAGCATGAAACGGCTGCCCGTTCCTGCCGACCGAGTCGCCCGCGCGGAAGGCTGGGCGTCCATGTTGATCGAGTAGCCCGCTCAGCGGGCGTATCGAGATCCACCGTCGGCAGACCTGCGGCCTGCAGACCCACTCTGTGGTGACGGCGGGCGCGTCACGCCCCTGCGGGACTCCTCGACCGGCTGGGTTGCGCACAACATCAGCTGAGAGCAGGGTCCCTCCCCTGACAGCGGAGGCCTCCCCTTCTCAGCTGATGTTCTGCAGCGCTCGAGCGCTGCCTACCGTTCGAGCGCCTCTCTGCTGATCGAGCAGACCCGTGCTCAGCCGGCCGCGTCCGCGGCGACGCCGCGCAGCGCCGCCAGCACGGTGCGGACCGCGGTGCGGGCCAGCGCGTCCGGGCGGGCGAGGACGTCGACGTGGCGGACGAGGCCGGCGCCCTCGAGCGGGCGGAGGACCATGCCGTCGACGGCGAGCGGAGCCGCGGTGATCCGGGGCAGGATCGCGATCGCGGCGCCGGAGCGGACGACTTGCGCGGCGACGGAGAACTCGTTGATCCGGTGCGCGACCCGCGGGGCGCGGCCGATCAGCGCGCCGAGGTGCTCGAGCACGCCCGTGAGCGGGAAGCCCTCGTGCGTCGAGACCCACTGCTCGTCGGCGAGCTGCTCGGGCCGGATGCTCGGCTGCGCGGCGAGCGGATGCGCGGCCGGCAGCGCGATGTCGAGCGGCTCGACGAGGAGCGGGGTGACGACCAGCCGGGCCTGCGGCCACTCCGGATCCTGCGGCAGCCGGTGCGCGACGACGAGGTCGTGGTCGGCGGTCAGCCCGGCGAAGCGGCTCTGCGCGACGTCCGCATCGGCGAGCGCCACCCGCGGGCCGTCGGCGAGCTCCGCGAGCAGCGGGCCGAAGAACGCGAGCCCCGCACTGTGGAACGCCGACACCCGCACCGCGCGATCGTCGTGCCGGAGGAACGAGCCGATGGTGTCCTCCGCCTCGGCGAGCGCCTCCGCCACCCGCGTCCCCGCGACCGCGAGCGCCTCGCCGGCCTCGGTGAGCACGAGCCGCCGCCCCTCCTTCACCGTGAGCGGCACCGGGACGCCGGCCTGCAACGAAGCGAGCTGCTGGGAGACCGCGGAGGGGCTCACCCCCAGCGCCGCGGCGACGGCGGCCACGCTCCCGCGGTCGCCGAGCTCGCGGAGCAGGCGGAGGCGGGCGGGATCCATGGGCGCGAGCCTAACCGGGAAGCAATCGCTTCATCGTCGGTGAAGGAACAGCCGATCGCTCTTCCGCTTCCGGACTGCGACGCTGTCCCCGTGCCCCTCCGCTCCCGCCCCGATCTCGCCGTCGACCTGCTGCTGCTCGCCGTCGCCGCCGTCTGGGGGGCGAGCTTCGTCGCCGCGAAGGACGTCGCCGCCGACATCGGCGTCCCCTCCACCGTCGCGCTGCGCTTCCTCACCGCCGCCGCCGCGCTCGCCCTGCTCTGCCTCGCCCGTCGCGAGCGCCTCCCCCGCGGTCGCGGGCTCGCCGTCGCCGCCCTCCTCGGCGCCTCGCAGGCCGCGATCATCGGACTCGAGACCTGGGGCGTCCACCTCACCTCGGCGACCAACGCGGGCCTGCTGATCAGCCTCGCCCTGGTGCTCACCCCCGCACTCGAGGGCCTCGCATCGCGCTCCTGGCTGCCGCGCTCCTTCTTCATCACCGCCGTCGCGGCCGTCGTCGGGGTGGCCCTGCTCGTCTCCGACGGCGGTCTGCGCACCCCGACCTGGGGCGACGCGCTCGTGCTCGCGGCGGCCGTGGTGCGCGCCGTGCACGTCACGGCCAGCGCGCGGCTCGTCCGCGGGCGCACGGAGGGCTCGCTCGGCGTGGTCCTGGTGCAGCTGGTCGTCTGCGCCGCCGTCTTCTCGCTGCTCGCCGGGCCGGACCTTCCCGCCGCCGCCCGGGCGCTGGACGTCGGCGGCTGGGCCGGCGTCCTCTTCCTCGGGCTGCTCTGCTCCGTCTTCGCCTTCGTGGTCCAGCTCTGGGCGGTCCGGCGCACCTCGGCGGCGCGCGCCAGCATCCTGATGGGCACCGAGCCGGTCTGGGCGCTGCTCGTCGGCGTCGTCGTCGCGGGCGAGGCGATCGGCCCGCTCGGAGCGGTCGGCGCCGCGCTGATCGTCGCCGCGGGCTACGCGGGCCAGGCGATCGAGCGCCGGCACCGGCTCGGCGCGAGCGCGCCCGCCGACCGATCGGCCGACGCGGTCAGTGCGCCACGAGCTCCTGCAGCCCCGTGACCCGGAGCAGGTCGAGCCGCGTCTGATCGGTCGAGCCGGGCGTCGCCGTGTAGATCACGATCCGCAGATCGCCACCCGGCACCGCGAGCACGTCGCAGTCGATGGTGATCGGCCCGACCGGCGTCGAGGTCACGGTCTTCCGGCTGGAGCGGTGCTCGGCGACCCGGGCGACGGCCCAGCGCCGCTCGAAGTCCGGCGAGGTCGCGCGCAGCCGCGCCACCAGGTGCGCGAGCGCCGCGTCGTCGGGGTAGCGGCCCACCGCCGCGCGCAGATCCGCCGCCAGGTCGTTCGCGAAGTCCTCGGCGTGCTGGTCGTCGAACTCGGTGCCCTCGTGCCCCTGGGTGAAGTAGCGCCAGACCAGGTTGCGGTCCAGGCCCGTGTGCCGTGAGGGGTCGCCGTTCAGCGCCGCCCAGAGCGGGTTCCAGAGCAGGATGTCGTGCGCCGCACTGAAGACGGCCAGCGGCACGTCGCCGCAGCGGTCGACGATCCGCTGCACGCCCGGAGTGATGTGCTGCGGCACCTGCGTCGCGGTCGGCGGCGCGACGCCCGCGACCCGGTAGAGGTGGTCGCGCTCCGCCTCCGTCACCCGCAGCGCGCAGGCCAGCGCGCCGAGCAGCTGCGCCGAGGGATGCACGGCCCGGCCCTGCTCGAGCCGCACGATGTAGTCGACGCTCACGCCCGCCAGCGCGGCGAGCTCCTCGCGGCGCAGCCCCGCCGTCCGGCGGCTCGGGCCGGCCGGCAGCCCCACCTCGGCGGGCGTCACGCGCTCGCGCCAGGAGCGGAGGACGTCCGCGAATTCGCTCATGCCCCCATGATCCCCCGCGGGGGCGGAGCGGTCCTGGTACTGCTGGTCCTCCCGTCGACCGGGGCCTGGGCGGAGAGACCGGGCGGGGCGGAGCATGGAGCCATGACAACGACACTGATCACCGGGGCCAACAAGAGCCTCGGCCTCGAGACCGCCCGCCGCCTGATCGAGGCCGGCCACACCGTGCACGCCGGGATGCGCGACCCCGCCAACGGCGACGCCGCCCGGGCGCTCGGCGCGCAGGTCGTCCAGCTCGACGTGACCGACCAGGCGAGCGTCGATGCCGCCCTCGCCTCGCTCCCCGCCCTCGACGTCCTGGTCAACAACGCCGGGATCCTCGGCACCTCCTTCGGCGTCGACGATCTCTCGGCGGAGGCGATGGCGAGCGTCCTCGAGACGAACGTCGTCGGCATCGTCCGCGTGACCCAGGCCGCACTGCCGCTGCTGCGCCGCTCGGCCGCGCCCGTCGTCGTCAACGTCTCCTCCGGAGTCGGCTGGCCGCGCGCCCTGGTCACGCCCGGCCGCGACGAGTTCGGCGTGCCCGCGATCCCCTACGCCGCCTCGAAGGCCGCGGTGATCACCCTGACCGTGCAGTACGCGAAGAACCTGCCCGAGTTCCGGATCAACGCGAGCGACCCCGGCTACACCGCGACCGACTTCAACGGCCACGGCGGACACCAGACCGTCACCGAGGGCACCGACGCGACCGTCGCGCTCGCCCTGCTCGGCCCGGACGGCCCGACCGGCGAGTTCCACGACCGCCACGGACGCATCGAGTACTGAGCGCCGCTGCAGGCTCGCCGCCGAGCGCTCGCCGCCAATTCGTTGGAGACGGCAACAAACCGGCGGCGGGCCCGGCAGAATGGAGCCATGACGCAACGGAGCAACTGGGCGGGCACCTACGAGTACCGCGCCGCCGACATCCTCGAGCCGGAGTCGATCGACGAGGTGCAGACCCTCGTCCGCGGGAACGAGCGGGTCCGCGCGCTCGGCACCCGCCACTCCTTCAACGCCCTCCCCGACACCCCGGGGGCGCTGCTGCACCTCGGCCGCATCGCCCCCGACCCGGTGATCGACGCCGACGCGAGCACCGTCACCGTCGGCGGCGCCACCCGCTACGGCATCGTCGCCTCGCACCTGCACAGCAACGGCTACGCCCTGCACAACATGGGCTCGCTCCCGCACATCTCGGTGGCCGGCGCGATCTCGACCGGCACCCACGGCTCGGGGGACCGCAACGCCAACCTCTCCTCCGCCGTCTCGGCGCTCGAGCTGGTCACGGCCGACGGCTCGCTGCGCACGATCCGCCGCGGCGAGCCCGGCTTCGAGGGCGTCGTCGTCGGCCTCGGCGCCTTCGGCGTCGTCACCCGGGTGACCCTCGACATCCAGCCGACCTTCGACGTCCGCCAGGACGCCTTCGTCGACCTGCCCTGGGACCGCGTGCTCGACGACTTCGACGCGATCACCTCCTCCGCCTACAGCGTGAGCCTGATGACGCACTGGTCGAGCCCCACCGTGGAGCAGCTCTGGCTGAAGACCAAGGTCGAGCAGGGCTCGGTCGCCGACGTCGACGCGACCCACCTCGGTGCGGTCGCCGCCTCCGCCTCGCTGTTCGCCGTCTCCGAGGGCGTCGACTCGAACCTCAACCCGTTCGGCGGCTCCGTCGGACCCTGGTCGGAGCGCCTGCCGCACTTCCGCCTCGACCGCGAGCCGAGCGCCGGCGACGAGATCCAGAGCGAGTACATGGTGCCGCGCGAGAACATCCGCGAGGCCCTCGTCGCCCTGCGCGCGATCGGCGAGCGGATCGACGAGGTCCTGCTGATCACCGAGCTGCGCACCATGGCCGGCGACGACCAGTGGCTCTCCCCCGCGTCCGGTCGCGACAGCGTCGGCATCCACTTCACCTTCAAGAAGGACCGCGCCGGCGTCGACGCCGTGCTGCCCGCCGTCGAGGGCGCGCTGCTCCCGCTCGGCGCCCGCCCGCACTGGGGCAAGCACTTCCTCGCGACCGCCGCCGACATCGCCCCGCTCTACCCGCACCTCGACGAGTGGCGCACCCTCCGCTCCGCCTGGGACCCCACCGACCGCTTCGCCAGCGCCTTCGTCCAGGACCGCCTCCTCGGCTGACCCCCTTGCTTCCTCCCGCGAGATGCCACTTGAGTACGCGACACGCCGTGAAACGCGTGCACAAGTGGCATCTCGCGGAGGGGGACGGCGGGGGTAGCGTCGGAGCGACGAGAGGGAGGCAGCATGCCCGCGAAAGAGGAGATCCCGTCGACGATCGAGCGGTCGGACGAGCACGCGCAGAAGCTGTGGTCGGCCGCGCACGACTCGGCCGTCGACAGCTACGGCGAGGGTGAGCGCGCTCATCGCACGGCGTTCGCCGCGCTGAAGCACGAGTACGAGAAGGTCGGCGACCACTGGGAGCGCAAGGCCGAGAGCGGCCCCTCCGACGACCGCGCCGCCCAGCGCGGCCCCGACGGCGACGGCGACACGGCCGGCGGAGTCGACGCGAACGCCACCAAGGCGCATCTGCTCGATCTCGCGAAGCGCCTCGACGTCTCCGGCCGCTCGCGCATGACGAAGGCCGAGCTCGTCGACGCCCTGCAGCGCGCGAACGCGAAGCAGACCCGCCGCGCCCGCGACTGACCCGCGCGCGCACCGGCCGACACCCCGCCACTCTCCGGAAGTCGTCGTACTCGGCGCTCGAGTACGACGACTTCTGAGGAATCGGAGGAGGTCGTCGTCCTCGGCGCCCGGTGCGACGACGGCCGAGGACCGGAGGGCCGGCGGCTAGGAGATGCCGAGCTCGTGACTGAGCACGAGCGCCGCGGCGCCCTGCAGGACGAGCTCGCCCGGGTCCGTTCGGGACTCCATCCGCAGCTCGCGGGTGACGGCGGGCAGGGTGCGGCGGGCGATGGTCGCGCGCGCCTCCTCGAGCAGGACCCCCTCGACGAAGCGCTCCGGACCGGCGAGGACGACCGCGTCGATCCCGAGCACGGCGACGATCGGCGCCAGCGCGATCCCGAGCGAGCGGCCGGCCCGGCGCAGCAGCCGCTCCTGCTCGGGAGCCGAGGCCGCCGCGAGCCGCGGGCCGAGGTGCGCGACGGACACCGCGGACTCGAGGCAGCCCCGCCGCCCGCACGAGCAGTGCTCGCCGTCCTCGTCGATGACGACGTGGCCGATCTCGCCGCCGGTGAACTGATCGCCCTCGACGAGGGAACCGCCGATGATCAGTCCGGCCCCGACGCCGTCGCCGAGCAGCACGAGCAGCAGGTTCGCTCCGCCGCCGCGGTGGAAGGTGTGCACGGCCAGGGCGGCCGTGTTGGCGTCGTTCGCGACGTGCACGGGCAGGCCGAACCGCTCGGCGAAGACGCGCCGCAGATCGAGACCCAGCCAGCCGAGATTGGGGGCCTCGCGCACGACGCCGCCGTGGTCGACGACCCCCGGTGATCCGATCCCGATCCCGAGGACCGGCGCCTGGGACGAGGCGATCAGCTCGGCCGCGAGGCCGAGGGCGAGCTCGACCGCGTCCGCCCCGGACGCGCCGTCGCGGGCGAGCCGGCGGTGCTCCCGGATCTCGCCGCGCAGGCTGACCAGGGCTCCGGTGCACTCGGCCTCCGCCGAGAGGTCGAGTCCGACGATGCTCCGCGCCCCGTGGTCGAAGGCGATCACCAGCGCGGGCTTGCCCACCCGGGCGTCGACGCGGGGGCCGAGGTCGAGCAGCAGCCCCTCCGAGTGCAGCTCGCCGACCAGATCGGAGATCGTGACCGCGGTGAGCCCGCTGATCCGGGCGAGATCCGCCCTGCTCATCTCACCGTCGTGGAAGAGGCGCTGGAGGACGAGCGAGCGGTTGTGCCGGCGGTTGTGCGACGGCAGTGCCTTCTCGGTGACGCGCAGCTGGCCCATGGTCCTTCATCTCAGCCCGTGACCGGCTCAGCCCTTGACGGCGCCGGCCGACATCCCGGACACGAGATTACGCTGGATGATCAGGAAGAACACGACCACCGGGAGCGAGAAGAGCACGGCCCCGGCCATCTGCCCGCCGTAGTCCGTCCCCACCTGCCCGCCCGACGCGGTGCTGAAGGACGCGAGCCAGACCGGGAGCGTGTAGCGGGCCTGATCCTTCAGGAACGTGTAGGCGACGATGTAGTCGTTCCAGCCGGCGATGAAGGCGAAGACGCTGCTCGAGACGATCCCGGGCATCACCAGCGGGAAGAGGACGCGGGTGAGCAGCTGCCAGGTCGAGGCGCCGTCCAGGCGCGCCGCCTCGTCGAGCTCGACGGGGAGCGCGAGGAAGAACCCGCGCATCACCCAGATCGAGAACGGCAGCACGCCCGCCACGTAGGCGAGGGCGAGACCCGCGGAGGTCCCGATCAGATCGACCGCGTTCAGGAGCAGGAACTGCGGCAGGAGCAGCGCCGTCGCCGGGAGCATCTGCACGACGAGGAGCAGGACCAGGATCGCCCGCCGGCCCCGGAAGCGGAACCGCGCCAGCGCCGCCGCCGCGAACAGCCCGAGCACCATCGCGAAGGCGACCGCGGCGCCCACCACCACGACCGAGTTCTGCAGGTGGCGCAGGAAGTCGCCCTGGGTGAGCGCCCGGACGAAGTTGTCCAGGGTCGGCGACTCGGGGAGGAAGTGCGGGGTGGAGCTGAGCATCTCGGACTGCGGCTTGAAGGCCGTGTTGACCATCCAGTAGACCGGGAACAGCCAGAGCAGGCAGAACAGCACCGCGATCGCCGAGCTGATCCACGGGTAGCGCCGCAGTCGGCGCCGGATCGAGGTCGAGGTCGAGGTCACGGTCGAGGTCACGGTCAGAGCTCCTCTCCGGAGCGGACGAGGGTCCGGATGTAGACCGCGCTCAGGGCGAACAGGATCAGCGTCGACGCCACGGCGACGGCGGAGCCGGTGCCGACTCGGGCGCCGCCCGAGAACGCCGTCGTGAAGGTGAAGACGCCGAGCGTGGACGTGGCGCCGTCGGGCCCGCCGGCGGAGACGAGCCAGATCTGGTTGAAGACGTTGAAGTCCCAGATCACCGAGAGCATCGTCACGAGCAGCAGGGTCGGCCGGAGTGCGGGGAGCACGACGACCCGGTAGACCGCGAGCTCGGAGGCGCCGTCCAGTCGCGCGGCCTCCTTGCGCTCGATCGGCACCTGCGTCTCGGCGGCGTGCAGGGTGAGGGCGAGGAAGGGCACCGCCTGCCAGACGACGAGGAGCCAGATGCAGACCCAGGCGAGCCGCGGGTCGGCGGCCCAGTTCGTGCTGGTCAGATCGCCGACCAGTCCCGTCCGGGTGAGCAGCCAGTTGACGACGCCGTACTGCGGCTGGAACAGCCACCGCCAGATCAGCGAGGAGGCGACGTTCGGCATCGCCCAGGCGAGGATCAGCACCACGGTCGTGAGCAGGCGCAGGGCCGCCGGCAGCCGGGTCAGCAGATGCGACATCCCTGCGCCGATCAGCACGCTGCCCGCGACGAGAGCGCTCGTGAAGACGAGGGTGCGCACCAGCGCGAGCCAGAACTCCGGGTCGCCGAGGATGTCCGCGTACTGCGCGAGCCCGACGACGTCGTAGGCACCGGTGAACAGGCTGCGCTGGTCGTAGTCGGTGAAGGAGGTGAGGACGAGGAACACGATCGGGGCGATCGTCACGCCCGCGAGCACCAGCCCGGCCGGGGAGAGCAGCAGCAGCGGGGCGAGCGAGGAGCGGCGCCGGGCGCGGCGGGCCGCCGCCGCCGGGCGGGGCGGGGCGGCGGCCGGAGCGGTGGACATCGCGCGATCGCCCGGTCGGCCTAGTGGCCGTTGAGCGTGTCGTCGGCGGCGGCGTCGAACTCCTCCGACGCCTCCTGCACGCTCTTCGCGCCCGAGGCGATCGAGGAGAACAGCGACTCGATCTCCCGGTTGCTCTCGATCGCGGCCCAGTTGGGGTTGGCCGGCACGGACTCCGAGGTCAGCGCGGCGGTGAAGAACGCGCGCTCGATCTCGCTCAGATCGGACTGCGCCGCCTCGATCCCCTCCCGGCTGTTCGGGATCCAGCCGTCCACGCCGTGGACGAAGTCGCGCTGCACCTCGGGGCTCGCGGCGACGGCGATCCACTGCCGGGCGAGGTCGGCGTTCCGCGACTTGGCGGCGACGGCCCAGTTCGAGCCGCCGAGCACCACCGGCTGCGTGCCGCCGTCGACGCCCGGCATCGGGAAGGTCCCGAGCTCGTCCTCCGACAGCTCCGGGTTCGCCTTGAGGACGCCGGCGACGCCGGTGGTCAGGATCGCGGAGGTCTTGCCGTCGGCGAAGATCTGGTTCTGGTCGGGGTCGAGGGTGTTCAGCGTCGCCGACGAGGCGCTGGAGTAGGCGTTCTGGAACTCCTTGAACGCCTCGAGACCCGACCGCGAGGCCCTCGAGCTGAGCGCGGACCACCAGGTGTCGCCGTCCTGCATCGCGATCCGGCCGCCCGCGTCCCAGACGAACTGCAGCCCGGCGTACCAGTACTGCCCCGGGAGGTAGAAGGCCGAGAAGTCGGGGGTTCCGGTGTGCGCGGCCTTCACCTTGTCGAGCGCGGCGGTGAGCTCCTGGTAGCTGGTGGGGAGCGTCATCACGCCCGCCTCGGCCCAGAGCTTCTTGCTGTAGACGACGGCCCGCGCGCCCGCGAAGCCGGGGACGGCGAAGAGGTGCCCGTCGAACGTCGCCGGGTCGACGAGGCCGTCGAGCCAGGTCTGTCCCTGCGCGAGCTCGTCCCGGTGGTCCGTCAGGTCGAGGAGCCCGCCGTTCGCGGCGTAGCCGGCGACCTGGGTGTTGCCGATGTCGAGGACGTCCGGCGGGGAGTCGGTCGCGAGCGCCGTCGAGACCTTCGTGGCGATGCCCTCCCAGGTCTGCACCTGGACGTCGACCTCCGCCCCGGTGGCCTTCGTGAAGCGCTCGTCGACGGCGGCGAGGGTCTCGGGCGAGTAGTCGCCGTCCATCGTCCAGACGGTGAGCGTCCGGCCCTCCTCGCGCGACCCGTCCGGCCCGCCGTCGCTCGGCGTGCAGGAGGTGAGCAGGAGCACGCCCGCCACCCCGAGGGCACCGAGGGCGACCGCCCGGCGCCGCACCGACGCGCTCTTTCCGACCAGGTTCTTCCAGACCACAGTTCTCTCCTCCGTAGGGGTGCCGCGGCGCGATCCGGGATTCTGCGCCAGTTGCGACGGAGTTAGTAAAGGACCCTTGCGAACCCCTGTCAACGAGGCTTCACTGACAGGCGCGAAGAGTCGCATCCCCCGCGCAGAACGGAGACCGCCGTGCCCCTCCTCCTCCCCCGACCCCGCTCGCTGCGCCCGGAGACCGGCGAGTTCGTGCTCTCCGCGAGCACCCGGATCGCCTACCCGGACGCCCTCGCCGGCGCTGCGCAGCTGCTCCGCGCCGCGGTCGGCCGGGCGACCGGATCCGCCCTCGAGCGCGGCGACGAGGCGACGGCCGGCATCCGGCTCGCGCTCGACCCGGCGCTCCCGCCGGAGGGCTACCGCCTCCGCGTCGACGACCGCTCGGTCGTCCTCACCGCGGCGGGCGCGGCGGGCGCGCTGCACGGCGTGCAGACGCTGCTCCAGCTGCTGCCGCCGGCGATCCACCGGTCCGCTCCCCTGCCCGGGATCCGCTGGGCGGTGCCGGTCGTGACGATCGAGGACGAGCCGCGCTTCGCCTGGCGCGGGATGCTGCTCGACGTCGCCCGGCACTTCCTGCCCGTCCGTGAGGTGCTGCGCCTCATCGACCTGCTGGCCCTGCACCGCCTGACCGTGCTGCACCTGCACCTCACCGACGATCAGGGCTGGCGCCTGGAGATCCCGCGCTACCCGCGGCTCACCGAGGCGGGCGCCTGGCGGCGGCGGTCGCAGGTGGGCGCCGGCCCGACCGCGGGGCAGGACGACCGGCCGCACGGCGGGTACTACCGCCGGGACGACATCCGCGAGATCGTCGCCTACGCCGCGGCGCGGGGCGTCACCGTCGTCCCCGAGATCGAGCTGCCCGGCCACGCGCAGGCCGCCCTCGCCGCCTACCCGGAGCTGGGGGTGCGGGGCACGCCGCTCGAGACCTGGACGGAGTGGGGCGTCAGCTCGAACGTCCTCAACGTCGAGGAGAGCACGATCGAGTTCCTCGAGGACGTGCTCGACGAGGTGATCGAGCTGTTCCCCTCCCCGTACGTCCACATCGGCGGCGACGAGTGCCCGAAGGACCAGTGGGCGGCCGACGCCCGCACGCAGGAGCGGATGCGCGAGCTGGGGATCCCGGACGAGAACGCGCTGCAGAGCTGGTTCGTCGGGCGCATCGGCGCCCACCTCGCCCGCCGCGGGCGCCGACTGCTCGGCTGGGACGAGATCCTCGAGGGCGGCCTCGCACCCGGCGCGACGGTGCTGTCCTGGCGGGGACGGGTGGGGGCGGTGGCGGCGGCCCGGGCCGGCCACGACGTGATCGCCTGCCCCGAGGACACCGCCTACCTCGACCACCGGCAGTCCGAGGCGGCGTCGGAGCCGATCCCGGTGTCCACCGTCACGACGGTCGCCGATGTCCTCGCCTTCGACCCGGTCCCGCCCGAGCTGACCGCCGAGCAGGCCCGGCACGTCCTCGGCGGGCAGGGGAACCTCTGGACCGAGCACGCCGACTCCCCGCGCACCCTCGACTACCTCGCCTTCCCCCGGCTCTGCGCGCTGGCGGAGGCGCTCTGGTCGGGCGGGCACCGCGACACGGAGGACTTCGAGACCCGGCTGGCGCACCACCTGGCCCGGCTCGACGCCCTCGGGGTCGAGTACCGCCGCGCCGACGGACCGCTGCCGTGGCAGACGCGGCCCGGTGTCCCCGGCCGCCCGATGACGCACGAGGAGGCCGCCGAGCAGGTCGCGCTGCTCACCGCGGACATCGCCGGCGGTGGGGACGGATCCAGTCCCTAGCCCGAGAGGCACAGGGTCATCGAGCAGGAATCCGCTCTCCGAGCGGTCCTCCGCGGCCGGGAAGGCGGGCCTCCGAGATGTGCCACAGCCTGTGGCACCTTCGCCGTGGGCCACGTCCGAGTCCTCATCGACGAGCGCGAGGGGCAGCAGGTCGACGGCTCGGACTTCTCCATCGATCTGCTCTTCTTCCACATTCGTCAGCTCCGGTACGTCGTGAACGAGCTGAAGAGGGGCGCGTTCGCCCCCCCCACTGGGCGGCTCGGGTCCTCCCTCGCGCTCGTCGACGACCAGCCCCGCGGCGACGTGCTGTCCGGCGGACGGTGGGATTCTCATCCGCGGTGGCCGTCGCCACCTGCACTCACGAACCCCGGCCGACGGAGGAAGACCGAGCAGTCGACGTCAGAGCCGGCTTCATCGCGGCGAGCCGACCGACTGACACCGCCGCCGCGGAGGTAGGGATGAACCTGCTCGAGATCGAGCAGTCAGCTCGAAGGGCCGTGGACGAGCGGGGAGCCGTGTCCTGCTGTTGGGACTACGCGCCGTCGTTCGGCAACGGTCCGTTCCGCACTGTGATCTGCACCTCCGTCAATGACGCCGCCCAGCACGGGCTGCCGCACGACTACCGGCTGCGCGACGGCGACGTGCTCAGTCTGGACTTCGCGGTGTCGGTCGACGGCTGGGTCGCGGACGCAGCGGTGACCACGATCGTCGGACGGAGCCGTCCCGGCGACGAGGTGCTGATCCGCTCCACCCGCGAGGCTCTCGCGGCGGGCATCGCCGCCGCCGTGCCGGGCAACCGCGCCGGCGATCTGTCGGCCGCGATCGGCGCGGCCTCCGCCGCGGGCTACCCCGTGAACCTCGAGTTCGGCGGGCACAGCGTGGGCCGCACGATGCACGGCGACCTGAACATCCCTCAAGACGGGCGGGCGGGCCAGGGTTTCCGGCTGCGCCCCGGCATGGTGATCGCGCTCGAACCCTGGTGGGCGGAGACGACGTCGCGCGTCCGGATGGACGCCGACGGCTGGACCGTCCGCTCGGCCGACGGGAGGACAGCCGCCCTCATGCCGAATCGCGGACCACCAGGGTCGTGCGAAGCGTCATCTGAACGGATGGCCCGCCGTCGATGCGGGCGAGGAGCAGTCGAACCATCTCCTGGGCGATCTGCGCGAAGGGCTGATGCATGGTGGTCAACTCCGGAGTGCTCTGCACTGCGGCCTCACTGTCGTCGAAGCCGCCGACCGCGATGTCGCCGGGGACGCTCAGACCACGGCTGCGGATGGCCTCGATCGCCCCCGCGGCCATCAGATCGTTCGCCGCGAAGACGGCGTCGATCGTCCCGGCCTCGTCCAGCAGGGAGTTCATCGCCACGGTCCCGCTCCTCCTCGACCAGTCGCCTCCGCGCCGGAGCGAGGGGTCGTAATCGGAGCCCATCGCGTCGACGAACGCCGCCTCGCGCCGCTGGGAGCCGTAGGCGTCGTCGGGCCCGGTGATCAGCGCGATCGACCGGTGACCCCTCCCCCGGAGGTACTCCGTCATCTGCAGACCACCGTCGTACTCGTCGCAGGCGACGTAGCTGAGATCGCGGTGGGACGGGCCGGGGACGCCGCAGAAGATCGCCGGGATCCCTGCGCGCTGGATGCGCTTCAGCATGCTGCTGTCGCCGTGCCAGGACACCAGGATGACGCCGTCGATCTGGCCGGTCGAGATGAAGTCGAGGGTCCGGTCGCGCTCCTGGTCCGTCGCGGCGAGGAGGATCACCATCGACGTGTCCTGGGCGGCGAGCTGGTCGGAGGTCTCGCTCATCAGGGTGGCGAAGTTCGGGTCGGTGAACAGGCGCTGCACCGGTTCGCTCAGGAGGAAGGCGACGCTGCCGGAGCGCCGCATCTTGAGGCCCCGGGCGAGGACGTTCGGGCGGTAGCCGGTCTTCTTGATCGCCGCGTCCACCGCGCGCTGGGCCTCGGGGCTCACCCACTTGCCGCCGTTGATGGCCCGGGACACCGTCCCTCGCGAGACTCCCGACTCCGCCGCGACGTCGTCGATGGTCGGTCGTCGAGGGGGGTTCTGCGCTGCCATCGTGGGCACATCCTAGGGCGGGGGCGGCGGCCGGGCCGGGCGGCTCCGGAGTCCGGTGCCCGCAGCTCCCGGCTCCGGCTCCGGCTCCGGGCAGCGGTCAGCGGTCAGCGGTCAGGCCCGCCGGAGCACGACCTCGAAGCGAGCGCTCTCGCGGATCTCGACCGCGACGTGCGGCGGGGCGCTGACCTCGAGAACCGGCAGCGCGCTTCCGCGGCCGCGCCGCCAGGCGACCTCGAAGCGGCCGGCGGGCGACTCGAACACGGTCCGCGCGTCGTCGATCCCCTCGAGCAGGTGCGGGTCGACGACGACCGACCGCCAGCCGATGCTCTCCGGGGCCTGCCTCAGGCCGGCGACGTCGCCGAGGAGCCACTCGTCGACGGCGCCGAGCATGAAGTGGTTCTGCGACGCCACGCCCTCCGGTCCCGTCGGGCCCTGCCAGGACTCGGTGAGGGCGGTGGCACCCGTCGCCAGCTGGTGCCCGTAGCCCGGAGCGTCCGGGCGGCGCAGCATCCGGTGGAGGAGATCCGCACGGCCGGAGTCGGTCAGCGTCCGGATCAGCGGGCTGAGGCCGATCTCGCCGACCGTCACCGTGTCGCCGTCGGCGTGGATGCGCGCCACGAGCTCGCGCACGATGCGCCGGCGCTCGTGCTCCTCGAGGCCCGCCACGGTCGAGGCGAGCGCCCAGCTCGCCTGGCTCCCGCTCCCCCAGATCCCGGTCCGCCGATCGCGGAAGGTCTTCCGGACGCCGTCCCAGAGGCGGGTGGCGTGCCGCGACCACTTCTCGGCGAGGGCGTCCTCGCCGTTGACCGCAGCGCAGCGCGCGGCGGTCCGCAGCGCCTCGGCCCAGGCATGGGTCGCCACGAAGGCGCGCGGCGTGCTCGTGTCGATCTCGATCCAGTCGCCGAGCCCGATGTCGAGGACGCCGTTCTCGGCGCGGGCGGCCAGGTGCTGCAGGTAGCGCCGCATCGCGGGGAGCGCGACCCTGATGGCGGCGTCGTCGCCGTAGTGCCGGTAGAGCTTCCAGGGGACGTCGATGATCGAGCGTCCCCAGTTCGGATCGTCGCGGAAGGCCGTCGCGTCGCCGCGGCTGCCGAAGGTGTCGAAGACCACGAGCTCGGGGACGGTGCTGGGCACCAGTCCCGACGGGGTCTGCGCCTCCAGCATGTGCCGCACGGCGTCGGAGAGGTGCGCCTGCACGTCGTAGCCGCGCGCGAGCCCGCCGAACACCAGGGACAGCTGCTCCACCCAGCCCAGCTTCTCCCGGTGGGGGCAGTCGGTGAAGACGCTGTACATGTTGCTCTGGATCGCCCGGTCCACGATCCGGTGCAGATCGTGGAGGAACGGGTCCGAGGAGGAGAACTCGCCGACGCGGCGGTTCTCCGCCCGCAGCACCTCGAAGCCGATCTGCGGGTCCGGAGCCGTCGCCGGCAGGCCGGACACCTCGAGGTACCGGCCGCCGTGGTAGACGAACGAGGGCGCCCAGTCGGTGCCGTCCGGGTCCACCGCGGAGCCGCTGAAGGTGTCCCGGATAGGACCGCCGGTGGTCGACTGGTCCGCGCGCCCGGCGTCGTCGAGGAGCTCGGACGGGGCGAGGCGGATCTCCGCTCCGTCGGGCAGCGACGCAGTCCGCAGTCGGGGGCGGCCCGCGGCGTTCACGCCGAAGTCGACCACCCGCACGTCGGCGACCCGGCGGACATCGACGGGAGCGAGGGTCTCGGTGACGACGATCGGCGGAGCGGAGCGCCACCACGGGTCCACCGCGTCCGGGACGACGGCGGCAGGCCCCCACTCCCCGGCCGGGCGGGAGCCGACGTCCTCGCCGCCGTACCAGTGCGCGACGGTCGTGCGGCCGAGCCGGGCCCGCCAGCCGGCATCCGTGGTGATCACGGTGACGCTCTCGTCGTGTCCGACGATCTCGAGCCGCGCGCGGACCCAGGGCACCGATCGCTCGGCCGCGAACTTGGTGTAGCGGCCGGGGAGGCGCGGGACGTGCGCGATCCCGCCGCCGAGGGCGAAGCGCAGCACGTTCTCCCCGGGTGAGAGGGACGCCGCCACGTCCCACGCCGCGGCGGGGACTCCCGTCGCGAGGTCGGAGTAGCCCGGCTCGAGCTGACCGCGGATCGCGGCGGCGCCGTTCAGGGTCGGCACGACGACGCCCGCCGCCGTCAGGTAGAGGCGCGCCCGGAGGACCGGGACGCCGAGGGAGAAGCGCTGCTCCAGCTCGGGGAAGGCGCCGGCGGTGTCGCCGGCAGCCCACGCGGCATGGCTGATCGCCTCGGCCCCCCACTCCTCGGCCGACCACAGCGGCGCTTCGAGGGACGCGCTCGCGCTCCACTCGATCGCGCCGCCCACCACGACTCCGACCCGCCACCACACCCGCTCCCGGCTCGCCAGGGGCGCGGCCGGCCAGCGCAGCAGCGTGCCCTCCGCGGCGGCGACTTCGACGGAGAACCGGTCGGCGCGATCCCGCTCGAGTGCCGCCCGCGAGGACGCGCCCTCGACGACGAAGCGCTCCGGCGGCCGGTCGCCGCGGATCCCCCAGCTCAGGACCGGCGCCGCCACCGCGACGCCGAGAGGGTCGACGAGACCGCTCGCCCGGAGACCGTAGGCCGTCGTCCTCTCCGCGGTCATGCGGCGACCCACCGGTACCAGTGGGTCACCACGACCGAGTCGAGCGAGAGGAGGGCGGAGGACTCGCTCCGCCGGCGTCGCTCCGCGGTCTCGGCGAGGCCGATCCGGGCGTCGGGCGACATCGGCAGGATCTCCAGCACGAGGTCGCCGGAGCCGAGCTCGTCCAGGTCGAGGAGCCACGGCCCGCCATCCCAGAACCGGTCCGCCACCACCTCGCCGTCGACGAGGACGCGCGCGACGTCGCCCGCCCAGTCGATCTCGAGTTCGCGGCGCCGAGCACGCCGATCGACGTCCAGGAGCCGGAGGCGGTAGCGGGCCGCCGAGGAAACGAAGTGCTCCTCGCGCGGAGCGGAGGCGCGCGACTCCGACTCCCCGTACGACGCGGGCACGTCGCCGCTCTCGCGGATCGGGGCGATCTCGACGTCGGCCCGGGCCCGCTGCTCCTGCGCGGCCGATCCGGCGAGGGCGACGAAGCGCTGCAACCGCGGATCGTAGGCGCGGGGTGGGCGAGAGCCGTGCCGGAGGTCCCCGGTGATCCGGCCCGCTCCGTCCGTCCACACCGGGTCCTCGGACAGGATCAGGCGACGCTCCCCCGAGACGGCGTCCACGAGGACGGTCGCCTCGTCTCCCGCGTCCGCCGAGAGCAGGAGCACCGTGAGCGCCCCCTCGGCGGTCCGAGCCCTCACCCGCACGGGCTCGTCGACGTCGAGACGGAGGATCCGGCCCTTCTGCCGGACGCCGTCGACGTCCAGCTCCGTGCCCTCGGCGAAGGCCAGCTCGGTGGTGATGCCGCGCGCCGCGACCAGCACCAGCGTCGGCTCCGCCCCGTCGAGCAGCGTCAGCGGAGTGGCCGTCGCCCAGTCGAGCCTGACGCCCCCGATCGTGAGGCGCACCGGCCAGGTCGCCAGCGTCCCGGCCGGGACGGGCGTACTGACGGACGGGAAGCGCACGGTCTCGTCGTCGAGGCCGATCTCGAGGACGACGCCGGGATGCTCGGGCAGCGGCTCGTGCGGCTGATGCCAGGTGACGAAGACGAACCCGCTCGTCCCGTCGCTGCGCAGCGCCCAGCGCAGCGTGTCCGTGTCCTGCTGGTCCGTCGGCCGCTGGTCGGGCAGCGTCGAGGGCATCTCGGCGAGCTGCTCGCCGAACGCCTCGAGGAAGGCGTGCTGGCGCCGCAGCAGCGCGAGGGTCGGCGACGGCCGGCCGCTCGCGCCGATCGGCGCGCGGAAGTCGTAGTCGAACCGCGGCAGGTCGTTCGGGTAGCCGGTCGCGTGCGACTCCTGCAGCCCGTCCGTCAGGGCGCTGCGCGGGTTCGTCCCGCCGGCGAACATGTAGTAGCCCTGCCAGGCCGAGCCGTTGCCGATCTTGGTGTGCGCGACCGCGGCCACGTCGAGCGGCTGCACGTGCGGCCTCCGGTGGTAGGCCGTCGCCATGCCTCCCCCCAGCTCGCAGGTCGCGGCCGGATAGTCCGGTGAGGCGGCGCGGGGCGTGATCGCCGGCGTCCCGCGGACGTCGGCGCCGATCCCCGGGTCGTCCCAGGTGTGGCTGAAGAAGAAGTGCTCGCGGAAGGTGCTGTCCCAGGGAGCGTCCGCGTCGACCCAGAAGCCGTCCGCGTAGCCACCGAACAGCGGCAGCACCTCGTCCAGCGGCAGGTCGGCGCCGCCCCAGCCCGTCGACGTCCAGATCGGCGCCGTCAGCCCCGCCTCCCGGGCCAGGCCCTTCAGGGTCCGGATGTGCTCGGGCTGATCGTAGATCTCGTTCTCGATCTGGATCGCCACCACGTTGCTGCCCGGCCCGCACCGCGACGCGAGCTCACCGCCGAGCGCGCCGAACCAGTCCCGGACGAGCGCGAGGTATCCCGGGTCGTCGGTCCGGTGCTCCACCTCGGCGGCCTGCACCCAGTCCGGGAACCCGCCGTTGCGGACCTCGCCGTGGCACCACGGCCCCACCCGCAGCACGACGTCCAAGCCGACCTCCGCGCACAGGTCCACGAACGCGCCGACGTCGAGGTCCCCGTCGAAGCGGCGCTCCCCGCGCACCTCCTCGTGGTGGATCCAGATCACGTAGAACGCCACGACCGTCACGCCGCTCGCGCGCATCAGCCGCAGCCGCTCCTCCCACCGGGCCCGTGGCACGCGGCTGTAGTGCAGCTCACCGGAGACGGGGATGAAGGGCCGACCGTCGCGCAGCACCGAGCGGCTGGTCAGCCGCCAGCGGTCGTGGCGGTCGACCGCGTTGCTCATCGCCGGCGCGTGGCGCGGCGCCTCCCACGGGAGGTGGCGCACCGACGCGGCTGCGGTGACGTCGTGGGGTGCTCGGGTCATCGGGTACTCCTTCGGGACTGCCGCTCGAGAGAGCGAGTGAGGCGCACTGCTGGAAACGCTCCCAGCACTGGGAGGCCGTTCGCGTCGGCGCTTGGGGCGTGAAACGTTCAAGAAAGAGTCTTGCAGACTTTGTTACGCTGTGTAACCCTGGGAACGATCCCAGTAGGACGGGCTCCCACCCCTCGATGAAGACGGACACCCGATGCACACTGACACGCAGAGCACTCCTCCCCGGGGAGAGGGCGCTCGATGAGCACGACGCAGGCTCCCGCCCCCGTCGTCCCGCCCGGCGCCGAGCCGCCGACCCGACCGAGCAGGAGTTCTCGGGGCCCGCATCGGGCCGGACCGCGCACGCCCTGGTGGTTCGTCGTCCCGGCACTGGTGCTCTACGCGCTGATCGTGCTGTGGCCCAATCTGCAGGGCCTCTTCTACTCGTTCACCGACTGGGACGGACTCGGCTCCGCGTGGAGCCTCGCCGGCGTCTCGAACTTCTCCCGCGTCCTCCAGGACCCGAACACCCTGCGCGCGATCGGGAACACCTTCCTGATCACGGTGATCGTCACCGTCGGGCAGAACCTGATCGGGCTCCTGCTGGCCCTCGGCCTGAACACGCAGGTCCGGAGCCGCTACGTGCTGCGACTCGTCTTCTTCCTGCCTGTGGTCCTGACCCCGATCGTCGCCGGGTTCCTCTGGAAGTACCTGCTCAGCCCCACCGGAACGGTGAACGCCGTCCTGGAGGCGATCGGCCTCGGCTCATGGAAGCAGGACTGGCTCGGTGACCCCTCGATCGCGATCTACTCGATCTGCGCCGCCATCATCTGGCAGGGAGCGGGCTACTCGATGGTCATCTTCCTCGCGGGCCTGCAGGGGGTGCCGGAGGAGACGCTCGAGGCGGCGGCCATCGACGGCGCCGGCCCGCTCCGGCGGACCGTCAGCATCGTGCTGCCCCTGATCAACGGGTCGATCGTCGTGAACGTCCTGCTCACGCTGATCTCCACCCTGAAGCAGTTCGACACGGTCTTCGCGATGACGAAGGGGGGCCCGGCCGGAGCGACCGAGACGATGGCGACCATCGTCTACAAGACCGCGTTCACCTACCTGCAGTACCCGACGGCCCTCGCCCAGGGCGTCGTCCTCACCGTCGTCGTCGGCGTCATCGCCTTCGCCCAGTTCCGCCTGACGCAGCGCAAGGGAGACCTCTCGTGAACCGCTACACCGTGCGCACCGGGATCCTCGAGGCCGTCCTGATCCTCACGGGGGTCGTGTTCCTCATCCCGTTCATCGTGCTGTTCTCCGTCGCCCTGCGCGACCCGGACGGCGCCGTCGGATTCCTCGGCTTCACCTGGCCCCTCAACTTCGGCAACCTCGCCGTCGCGTGGAGCACGTCCGCCCTCGGTGCCAGCCTGGTGAACAGCGCGATGATCACCGTGGTCTCGGTCGTGCTGATCATCGCGCTGAGCGCGACGGCCGGCTACGTCGTCACCCGATCGACCCGCTACTGGTCGCGCGGGGCGTTCTACCTCTTCCTGGTCGGCTTCCTGTTCCCGGGCCAGCTGGCGCTGCTCCCGCTCTACCTCTGGTTCTCGCAGCTGGGCCTCGTGGGCTCTCCCGTCTCCGTCATCCTGATCAACGCCGGCGGCTTCCTGCCGTTCGCGATCTTCCTGTACTCGGCCTTCCTGCGGGATCTCCCGCGCGACTACGAGGAGGCCGCCACCATCGACGGCGCGCGCCCGAGCCGCACCTTCGTCGCGATCGTCTTCCCGCTCCTGCGGCCCGTCACCGGGACCATCGCGATCCTCTGCGGGCTCTCGGTCTGGAACGACTTCTTCACGCCGCTGCTCTACCTCTCGGGCAGCGGGACGACCACGGCACCGCTCGCGGTCTACAGCTTCGTCAGCACCTACAGCGCCAACTGGCCGCTCGTCTTCAGCGCCCTGATCATCTCCGTCATCCCGATCCTCGCCGCGTACTTCCTCCTGCAGCGCTTCATCATCAAGGGCTTCGCCTCCGGTCTGAAGGGCTGATCCCCCTGTCCTCGCATCCGCTCCACCGTCCTGCTCGCCTGCAGGAACCGCTCCCGAAAGGAACCCCATGTCACCGATGACATCCCGGCGCTGGCTCACCGGCGCCGCCACCCTTGCGCTCACGTCCGTCGTACTCGCCGGCTGCTCCACCAGCACCAGCACCGGCGGCGGCTCCGGCGATGAGAACACCCTCACCGTCGGCATCAACGGCGGAACCGCCATGGAGACCGTGCTCGACGGCTTCGAGGAGGCGAATCCCGGCATCACCGTGCAGCTCCAGGACTCCCCCGACAGCTACCAGCAGGTCACCGCGACCCAGCTGACCGGCGGCACCGCGCCGGACGTCGTCCAGGTCTTCCCCGGGACCGGGAACAACGTGAGCGTCAAGATCGCCGGACCGAAGGGCTTCTTCAGCGACCTCAGCGACGAGAGCTGGGCGTCCGAGCTGCCCGCCTCCGCCGTCGACCTGCTCTCCACCCCGGACGGCGAGCTCGTCGGCGTGCCGATGACCTTCTCGTCGATCGGCGCGATCTACAACACGGGAGCGCTCCAGGAGGCCGGCCTCTCCGAGCCCACCACCTGGAGCGAGGTGCTGCAGTTCTGCTCCGACGCGACCGCCGCCGGGAAGGTCGCCTTCGGGCTCGGCCTCTCCGACACCTGGACGACGCAGCTCATCCCGTACGCGCTGACCGCGTCGCTCGTCTACGCGCAGGAGCCGGACTTCGCCGAGAAGCAGACGGAGGGCCAGGCGTCCTTCACCGATTCGGCCTGGCGCACCGCCTTCGACAAGTACCTCGAGATGAACGAGGCGGGCTGCTTCAACCCGTCGCCCAACGGCACGGCCTACGCGCAGGTGCAGGAGGCCATCACGCAGGGGACGACGCTCGCCACCGTCTCCGTCGCCGCGGAGACCAAGGGCATCGCCTCGCTCGGCGGCTCCGACCTCGTCCTCGACTACGCGGCCTTCCCCGCGACCGACGACGCGGCCGACACCTATCTCTCCGCCACCGTCGGGCCGTCGTTCGCCGTGAACGCCAAGTCCTCGAAGCAGGAGCTGGCCAAGAAGTTCCTCGCCTACCTCGCCAGCCCCGAGACCCAGATCGCCTACGCCGACGCCTACGGCGACACCGCGGCCCTGCCCGGCGACCTGCAGCAGTCCTCGCAGGTCGCGCAGCTCGTCTCCGGCTACGTCGCCGAGGACAAGGTGGCCAGCTGGCCCGACCAGCTCTGGCCCAGCACGACCGTCCAGCCCGCGATGTTCGACGGGGTCCAGGCGCTCTTCACGGGGCAGTCCTCCGTCGACGACGTCCTCGGGAACATGGACGCCGCCTACCAGTCCGCCGCCGGATAGCGCGAAGGGGAAGAGACACCCGCAGACATGCTGGTCGAGTAGCCCCGCAGGGGCGTATCGAGACCCAGCCGCCCCGAGGACGTCGGAGCTCCCTCGGCGTACGGCGGGGCCGTGGCGCACGACCGCTCATTCGGAGCAGGCGCACGGCGATCTCGTCGTCCCCTCGTCAGGAGGGGGCGGCGACATCGCCGTCTCCCCACCCGAGCCGGAGGGATCGGGGGCAGGTCGCCTCCACTGCACGACAGCGCTCGGCGGCGCTTCCCCTGCGGCCTTCGGGACACCCCTCTGGCGCGGGAGAGCGGAACGGCGGGAGAATCGGACCGATGCCTCAGACGATCCTCTGCCGCTCGATGCGACCAGTGACGCGACCCATTCGGCGACCGCGTCCCGGGCGGAGGGCCTGATGCGTCCGGAGGTACTCTTCCTCGGCGGTCGATCCGGAGTGGGCAAGTCCTCCGTCGCAGCGGAGGCGTCTCGTCTCCTCACGACGGCCGACGTGAGTCATGCGGTGATCGAGGGCGACAACCTCGATCAGGCCCATCCGGAGCCGTGGCGGCGGGGACTCGCGCTTGCGGAGAGCAACCTCGCGTCGATGTGGAAGAACTACTCCGCCGCCGGTTATCACAGGCTCATCTACACCAACACCGTCAGCGTGCTCGAGATGCGGACGCTCACTGCGGCCATCGATCCCGGCGCGCGACCGATCGGCGTTCTCCTGACAGTGGAGGACGCCGTGGCTGCGCATCGCCTCGGCCGGCGAGAGATCGGAACGGGGCTCGACGACGCGGTCGACCGCAGCAGAGCGGCGGCCGTGATGCTCGACTCCGAGGTGCCGCCGACGGTCCATCGCGTGGTCACCGACCACCGGCCCGTTCATGACATCGCACTCGAGGTCCTCGCACTCACCGGGTGGCACTCGTCGGACTAGGGACGTGTCGGTCGCTACTTGTCCCCCGCGATCGTCGGGGGGAGTCCCCGCGACGCGCGCTCCTCGTTGAGCAGCTCCTCGATCAACGGCTGCTTCGCCGCGGTGTACTCGCGGCCGTCCTCGAGGGAGGCCAGCGACTCCTTGAGCGATCGGTAGCGACGGCGCGCGTCCGGATCATGGATCAGCTTGTCCCGGAAGAGCCGCTGGTCGCAGTGCGTCCACTGCTCCGGCCGGAACACGTGGAGGATGTGCGTGCGGTGCCGCTCGCCGTCGAGCTTGACGTGGACGACGTGGTTCTTGGGACCACTTGTGTGACGCACGTAGCCGATGCGTGCCAGCGGTGCTTCCAGATCGGTAGCGGCCGTCCCATGCCGTGATCTGGCAGCGAGATCGATGATCGGCTTCGCGGTGAGCCCCGGCACCGCAGTGCTCCCGATGTGCTCCACCGAGGTGATGAGACCCGCGAGCGCCTCCGACACGCGCGCTGCTTCTCGCCGATACCGATCCGCCCAGCTCGGTTGGTACTCCCGCAGATCGATCATCGAGCTCGACGCTACAACCCGTGCGATGTGCTCGGAGGAGCCGGTCTCTCAGGAGGGGCCGCCGAGGACCGGCCGGTGCACGAGCGCTCCCGCACCGATCAGCGGTCCCTCGTCGCCGAGTCCCGTGCGGCGGACGGCAACGTCTCGGGAGTAGTCGAAGAACGCGCCGGCCCATGCGGCGTCGCGGACGGCGTCGAGGTACCAGGGGGTCACCCGCGAGAATCCGCCGCCGATCGCGACGGCACCGAGGTCGAGCAGCGTCGCGACGCTCGCGATCGCGGTGCCGACGGCGGTCGCGGAGCGTCGGACGGCGGCGAGGGCGACTGGATGATCCGCGGCGCAGTCCCGCGCCAGATCCTCTCCGCTCGCTCCCGCCCACCCCCGGCGCCGCGCCCACTCCACGCTGCTCGGACCGGAGGCGACGCCCTCCAGCGTCCCGTCCGAGTCGCCGTCGCCGTCGCCGTCCGGATCCGCGATGCGCATCTGGCCGATGTGCCCGGCGTTGCCGGAGACACCGCCGACGATCCTGCCGTCGAGGACGATCCCGCCGCCGATCCCCGTCGACACGACCAGGCTCATCGACGACGAGGTGCCGCTGGTCGCGCCGATCCACTGCTCGGCGACCGCGATGCACGTGCCGTCGAGGCTCAGGATCGCCGGGCGTCCGGGGACGACAGCGCCGACCTCGTCGCGGATCGCGACACCGTGGAGCAGCGGGAGGTTCTTGGGCAGGATCCGGCCCTCGACGAGATCGACCGGACCGGCGGAGCCGATGCCGACGCCGATCACGTCGGCGGCGCCGCGGGCGGCGAAGGAGTCGTCCAGACAGCTCCGGACGGCGAGGCGGAGACCGGCGGGGGTGAGCTCGCGACCGGTCGGGCGCCGGCTGCGCGAGCCGGGGACCAGCCGGCCGTCGGCTCCGACGAGAGCAGCCTCGATCTTCGTCCCCCCGATATCGACGGCGAGCGCCACCGCACCGGGCGTGCTCACTCCTCCCTCGTCATGGCGGACCCTCGGCGATGCGGCATCAGCGCTCACGGATCACCGCCACGCCTCCGGCGGCGAGCGGGACGCGCTCCGCGTGCTCCGCTCCCGTGAGCAGGTCGGTGCCGGACGCCTCCGCCCAGCCGTCCGCCTCGGCGTGGTTGATCAGGAAGAGGTAGGAGGCGCTGTCCGAGGTGCGCCGCACCGCCTCCGTCCCCGGCGAGACGACGGCGACGGGGTCGATCCCCGTCTCCTCGAGGATCCGCTCGATCAGGGCACCGAGATCGGCCGGCGCGAGGTCGGCGGAGAGGTACCAGGCCGCGCCGGCTCCGACCGAGCGCCGGGTGACCGCCGGGGAGCCGGCCATGACGCCCTCGGCGTAGCGCGCGACGACGTCGGCGTCCTCGGCGTGCAGGAGCTCGCTCCAGCGGTGCGCTCGCCAGCCGTTGTCCAGGGTCAGGTTCTCCGAGTCGGTGAGCGGGTGGATCTCCTCGCTCCTCACTCCGAGCAGCTCCCGGAACGCACCGGGGTAGCCGCCGGTGCGGACGGTGCTGTTCTCGTCGACGATGCCGGAGAACCAGGTGACCAGCACCGTCCCGCCCGACTCGGCGTACTCCGCGACCCGGCGCGCGTTCTCGTCGGAGATCAGGTAGAGCCCGGGGACGACGACGAGCCCGTAGCCGTCGAGCGAGGACCAGGCGGGCAGGACGTCCGTCGTGACGGCCCGCTCGAACAGGGCGTTGTGCACCGCGCGCGCCGTGTCGGCGTAGCTCTGACCCCGGATCGGCTTCAGCCCGCTCTTCAGCGCCCAGCCCGCCTCGTTGTCGTGCAGCAGGGCGACCCGCGCACCGGTGACGACCGAGCCCGCGATCTCGCTCATGCTGCGCAGGTGGGCGCCGAGCCGGACGACGTCGCGGAAGGTCCGCGAGTCGCGGCCGGCGTGCGGCAGCATCGCCGAGTGGAACTGCTCGGTCCCCGACCGGGATGCGCGCCACTGGAAGAACATCACGCTGTCCGAGCCGCGGCCGACGTGCGCGAGGGCGTGGCGGATCATCTCCCCCGGCTTCTTCGGCTGATTGATCGGATGCCAGCTCGACGCGCCCGTCGCGTGCTCCATCAGCATCCACGGACCGCCGCCGGAGATGCCGCGCATGCGGTCGCCGCTGAAGGCGAGCTCCTGGTGCCGCAGGGGGTCGGGACCGTAGGTGTAGTGGTCGTTCGCGACGATGTCCATCTCGGGAGCCCAGCGCGCGTAGTCGACCACGTCCGGACCGAGACCGACCATGAAGTTGGTCGTCACCGGCAGATCGGGGGTGTGCCGCTTGAGCACCCGGCGCTCGGCGCGGTACTGCTCCAGGAGCTCGTCCGAGGAGAAGCGCTCGTAGTCGAGCAGGTGCCCCGGGTTGTGCGCGGTGACCCCGCCCGGGGTGGTCACCTCCTCGAACGACGAGTAGCTGTTGCCCCAGAAGGCCATGCCCCACGCCTCGTTCAGCGCGTCGACGGTGCCGTGCTTCTCCTCGACCCACTCGCGGAAGCGGGCGTTCGACACCGGGCAGTGGCAGCGCGCGTTGCCGCCGCCGAGCTCGTTGCTGACGTGCCACATCCGCACGGCCGGGTGGCCGGCGACGTGCGCGGCGAGGCGCTCGACCATCCGCAGCGAGTAGGAGCGGAAGACCGGGCTCGACGGGCAGAAGCCGAGTCGCCCGCCCGGCGCCAGCGGGTGCCCGTGCTCGTCCTGCGGCAGGATCTCCGGGTGCAGGCGGTGCAGCCACATCGGCACGGCCGCGGTCGGCGTCGCGAGGTCCACGGCAATGCCGTTCTCGTGCAGGAGGTCGAGCATCCTGTCGAGCCAGGAGAAGTCGAAGACCCCCTCCCGCGGCTCGTGGACCACCCAGGAGAAGACGCCGAGGGTGACGAGGTCCACCCCCGCCTCGCGCATCAGCGCCATGTCCTCCAGGGCGATCTCCCACGGCCACTGCTCGGGGCTGTAGTCGCCTCCGAAGGAGAGTCCGGTCGTGGGCCGGATGTCGAGGGTGCTCATGCGGTGCGGTGTCGCTTTCGTGAGGGGTCGGTCGGGAGTCGGATCGCGGGTCGGATCGGGTCGGGTCAGCGCAGGCGGAGGACGCGGGCGGAGGGGGCGACCGGAGCCTCGATCACGAGGACGGCGGCCTCCTGGTCCCAGGTCCAGGACCACCCGGCCGGGTCGGCGGGGAAGAACGGCTCGACGCTCAGCGAGCGCCCCCGCCAGCTCGGAAGCGGCAGGGCGATCGTCGCGGCAGCACCGGGTCGCCGCCACACCGTGAGGTGCGCGTCCTCGTCGGTCGCGAGTCCGAGCGCGAGCCACTCGTCGTCCCAGCCGGGCAGCCCGAGCGGCCAGAACGGGTGCGACCGCTCGATCGAGCCGAGGACGGACTTCTGCGCCGCGACGGCCTCGCGGACCAGCTCGCGCTCGCCCTCGGTCATCCGGTTCAGGTAGCCGCTGAGGTACATCCGGCCCAGCACGCCGTTGGCGAGAGCGAAGATCATCAGCTCCCGGTCCGTTCCCGACAGCGGGTACGCCCAGTTGCCGGCCTGCTCCGGCAGGATCGAGGCCGGTGCCGCCGCGGCGATCGAGGCGTACATCACCGGGTCCTGCTGGTCCGAGGTGGACTGCAGGTGCAAGCGCGAGAGCATCGCGTAGTCCATCCGCATCGCGCCCGAGGCGCAGCTCTCGATCAGCAGGGACGGATGACGGGCCTGCACCGCGTCGATCCAGTCGAGGAGTGCCCGTGCGTGGGCGAGGAGCCCTGCTCCCGGGGCGGTGCCGTCGCTGTCCGTCCCCGGCCCGGGCATGGTGTTGCAGTCCATCTTGAGGAAGTCGACGCCGTACTCGGTGACGATCCTGTCCACGACCTCGTCGAGGTGCGCCCGTGCCGCCGCGCTCCGGAGGTCGAGCAGGTGCCGGCCGTGCTCGGCCACGCGCACGCCGTCCCGCGAGAAGAAGGCCTCGTCCGGGAGCGCCGTGGCGGATCCGCGGACCGCCAGCGGGCTGCGGACGCCGATCACCTCGGGCTCGAGCCAGAGGCCGGCGGTCATCCCCTGCTCCCGGATCCGCCCGATGACCTCGCCGAGACCACCGGGGAAGCGGCTCGCGGCGGGCTGCCACTCCCCCACCGTGTCCCACCAGGTGCCCTCCGCGTACCAGCCCGCGTCGATGCAGAAGGTGTCCGCCCCGGCCTCCGCGGCGGCGTCGATGAGCGGCAGCAGCTTCTCGGTCGTCGGGTCGCCCATGAGGGTGTTCATGTAGTCGTTGAACACCACGGGCAGCGCGCGGTCGGCAGCACGGTCCTCGCGGATCGCTCGGCGCTGATCCGTCAGCGCGCCGAGGACGGCGTCGACCCCGCCCGCGGCGAACGCGATCGAGGCGGGGACCGAGACGAAGGGCTCGCCCGCCACCAGGCGGTGGCTCCACTGGTGCTCCTGATCGGTGGGCCCGGAGAGCAGCAGGTACGCCCCGCGCCGGGTCTCGCCCAGCTCGAAGAGCCAGGGGCCGTTGTGCTCGACCTGCCAGGCCAGCGCCTGCGGTCCGCCGAGCAGCGCGGCGGTCGGCGCCTGCTCGCCGCTCGACCACGAGCCGCGGTTCTGCGTGACGTGCCGGCTGCGCGGCGGGTGGTGCTGCAGCTCCCGGTCGATCCGCGCGAGCCCGATCTCCCGCAGCGGTCGGACGCTCCACCGCCCCTCGGCCACCCAGTCGTTCTGCGCCGAGGCCAGCGACAGCTCGTCGACGGCGGCATCGGCCGCGAACGCGCCGGTGGCGAAGGTGGAGACGAAGTCGAGGACGAGGTCGTCGCCGTCGACCTCCGTCCAGGTGCGGACGGCGTCGATGCCCTTGGCGCGCTCGAACACGCTCGTCACCCGGATCCCGGTCTCGGGATCGGCCTGGAGAATCCGCAGCCGGGCGTCGTCCGCCTCGGTCGACACGGGGCGGAGGCGGGCGCCGATCACGGTGTCGACGTGCCGGAACCCGCCCGGGAAGCGCCCGTGCCCGAACGCGGACAGCTCGACCAGGGGCTGCTCGGTGCCGGGCTCGAGGAGCGAGCCGTCGCCGATGCCGATCAAAGCGACCGGCGCGTCGTCGCCGAGGGCGAGGACGAGCGGCCCCCAGCGCAGGAGGCCGCGCTCAGGCACGGGCGGGGGCGCGGTCGGCCGAGATCCAGGTCTGGGCGAAGTGGTCGTAGCAGACCGAGTTGTCCAGGGAGGCGCGGTCGGGAGCGGCCTCGCTCGAGACGACCTTGCCGATCTTCTCCGGGTCGGGAGCGGCCAGGGCCAGGAGCTTCGTGTAGTCGTGCTGCGGGTTCAGGATGACGTCGTCCGCCGGCCCGCGCTCGACCACGCGCCCCTTGTAGAGGACGAGGATCTCGTCGGAGAAGTGCCGGGCCGTGGCCAGATCGTGGGTGATGTAGAGGACGGCGAGCTCGTCCTCGCGCTGCAGGCGCCCCATCAGGTTGAGCACGCCGAGCCGGATCGAGACGTCGAGCATCGAGACCGGCTCGTCGGCGATCAGCACCTGCGCGCCGGGAGCCAGCGCCCTCGCGATGGCGACCCGCTGGCGCTGACCGCCGGAGAGCTCGTGCGGCCGCCGCGCCGCGATGTCCTCGGCGGGCGTGAGGTTGACCCGCCGGAGCATCTCGAGCGCCTTCTCGTGCACGCCCTCGGAGCCCTTCGCCCGCTGGTGGATCCGGATCGGGCGGGCGAGGTGGTGCTCGATCGAGTGGAAGGGGTTCAAGGACGCGAACGGATCCTGGAACACCATCTGCACGTGACGGCGGTAGAGCGAGCCGTGCACCGGGGTGCCGTCGTCGAGCCGGACCTCGATGGACCCCGAGCTGGGCTTCTCGAGCTTGGCGAGCATCCGGGCGATGGTGGACTTGCCCGACCCCGACTCGCCGACGAGGGCGACGGTGCGGCCGGGGGTCAGATCGAAGGAGACGCGGTCGACCGCCCGGAAGGCGGTGCGCCGCAGTCCTTTCCTGATGCCGAAGTCCTTGGTGAGGTCCTTCACCTCGATGCTGGTCACGATGCGTCTCCTCGATCGGATGCGGGCGGTGCGGTGACGATCGACCGCGTGTCGGTCTCGGCGTCGGTCCCCTCCTCGACACCGGTGCGGATGAAGGAGCCGCGGGATCCGCTGAGGCTCGGGAAGGAGCTCAGGAGCTTCCGCGTGTAGGGGTGCTCGGCGCGGCGGTAGATCTGCTCGGCCGAGCCGAGCTCGACGATCTCGCCGCGGAGCATCACGGCGATCCGGTCGCTGATCTCGAGCAGGAGCGGGAGGTCGTGCGTGATGAAGACGACCGCGAAGTTCAGCTCGTCGCGCAGGCGGACGATCTCGCGGAGGATGTCCCGCTGCACCACGACGTCCAGCGCCGTGGTCGGCTCGTCCATGATCATCACCTGGGGCTCGAGCAGCATCGCCATCGCGATCATCACCCGCTGCCGCATCCCGCCGGAGAGCTCGTGCGGGTAGGAGCTCAGCCGTGCCCGGTCGACGCCGACCCGCTCGAGGACGTCGCCCGCGCGCTCGGTCCGCTGCTTCTTCGTCAGCTCGGGACTGTGGGTCTGCAGGACGTCGCTCAGCTGCGCGCGGATGCTCGTGACCGGATTGAGCGCGTTCATCGCACCCTGGAACACCATCGACAGCTTCGACCACCGGAAGGCCCGGAGCTGCTCGTCCTCGAGCGAGAGCAGATCGACGTCGGATCCGTCGCGGTCGTGGAAGGTGATCGAGCCGCTCGCGATGCGGGCCGGCGGCTTGTGCAGCCGGTTGATCGCGTAGGCCAGCGTCGTCTTGCCGCAGCCCGACTCCCCCGCCAGGCCGAGGATCTCGCCCGGGGCGAGCGTGAGGCTGGCGTTCTTGACCGCCGTGACGGGGTTCTCGACCTCGTAGACGACGCTGAGGTCGTCGATGGTGAGGACGGCCGGGCGAGTGCTGCGTCCCGGCGCCGTCCGCGGCGGGCGGGTGGTGGTGCTCATGCTGCGGCCTTTCCGAGCGCCCGCGCCTCGTTCCTCTTCGCCAGCTTGGCGCGCTTGCGGTGCAGGCGGACGTTCTTGAGCTTGGGGTTGATGATCTCGTCGATGGAGAAGTTGATGAGCGAGAGGCCCATGCCGAAGAGGGCGATGATCAGTCCGGGAGGGCCGAACCACCACCACGCGCCGAGCGGGAGGGCGAAGCCGTTCTGCGCGTAGAAGAGCATCGTGCCCAGCGTCGACGAGTTGGACGCGCCCAGGCCGAGGAAGGACAGGCCGGCCTCGCCCAGCACGGCCGAGATCACGGCGAAGACGAACTGCGAGGCGAGCACCGGCAGCAGGTTCGGCAGGATCTCGACGGCGATGACCCGCCAGGCCTTCTCGCCGGCGACCCGCGAGGCGGCGACGTAGTCCCGGTTGCGAATCGACAGGGTCTGCGCCCGCAGCACCCGCGCCGACGCCGCCCAGCCGGTGATCGCCAGCACGACCGCGATGGTCCACAGGCCGCGCTGCTCCTGGGGCACGAAGCCGGAGATGACGATGACGAGCGGCAGGCCGGGGATGACCAGGAAGACGTTCGAGAAGAGCGAGAACGCCTCGTCCGTGAAGCCGCCGACGTAGGCGCCGAAGATCCCGAAGAAGGCGGACAGGACGGTGGCGAGCACGCCGACCAGCAGGCCGATCTGGAGGGAGCCGCGGGTCGCGTAGGCGAGCTGCGCGAAGACGTCCTGCCCGGTCTGCGTCGTGCCCAGGAGGTGCTCGGCGCTCGGCGCGGACATGCCGATGTCGCGGATGACGGTCGGGTCGGAGACGAAGAACGGACCGACGATGCCGAACAGGGAGATGCCGCCGACCAGGACGAGGCCGAAGAACAGCCACGGGGTCATCGTGGGCAGCATCATCCGCCAGGCGGAGCGCGGTCGGCGGCCGCGCTCCGCGTTCGCGGTCGCGAGTCCTCGGGTGGCGTCGGCCACCGAGGGCCCGGTGCGGGGCGCGAGGTTGGTCATCGGATGCTCCTCGAGTGGGACAAGCGGGAGAACGGCCGGCGCATCAGGCGTGCGCCCGGGTGCGGGGGTCGATGAGGCCGTAGAGAAGGTCCACGACCAGGTTCGCGCCGAGGACGGCGAGCGTGATGTAGAGGAAGATCCCCTGCATCAGGGCGTAGTCGTTGTTGGTCACGGCCGAGAGCAGCTTCGAGCCGATCCCGGGGTACGAGAAGACCTGCTCCGTCACGATCGAGCCCGAGACGACGAAGCCGAGGGCGATGGCGAAGCCCGCCACCGACGGCAGCACGGCGTTGCGGGCCGCGTAGTTGCGCAGGATCCGCCCCTGGCTGAGGCCCTTGGCCTGAGCGGTGAGCACGTAGTCCTCGGAGAGCGTCGAGACCATCATGTTGCGCATCCCGAGCAGCCAGCCGCCGAGGGAGGCGACCACGATGGTCGCGGCCGGCAGGAAGCCGTACTGGATCGCGGAGGAGAGGAACTCCCAGCTCCACCCGGGATCGAGGACCACGTCGTAGCCGCCCTGCGAGGGGAAGAGCTTCAGGGTCGTCGCGAAGACGTAGACCAGGATCAGCGCGAGCCAGAAGTAGGGCAGCGCCGCCAGCAGGGTGGTGGCCGGGACGAGCGAGTCGAGCCAGGTCCCCGGCTTCCAGCCGACCACGGCGCCGAGGACGACGCCGATGATCGTCGCGAGGATCGTGGCGATCCCGACGAGGGCGATGGTCCACGGCAGCGACGAGCTGATCACGTCTGAGACCTGGGCCGGGAAGTAGCTGACCGAGACCCCCAGGTCGCCGCGGAAGACGTTGACCAGGTAGTCCCAGTACTGGGCGATCAGCGGCTCCGAGGAGTCGCCGCCGAGGAGGAGGGCGTACGCCTTGCGCGTCTCCGGGGTGACCTGGCCGCCCCGCTGCTGCAGCTTCGCCAGCAGGATGTCCACGGGATTGCCCGGCAGCAACCGCGGGATCAGGAAGTTGAGGGTCAGCGCCGCCCACAGAGCGACCAGGTAGAACCCCAGCTTGCGCACGAAGTAGTTCACGGCGTGCCCTCCTCCTCGACTCTCATCTGCGTCCTACTTCCCCGTCGGCGTCAGCGACTTGAAGATCTGCGCGTTGTCCGGCGACGCCCAGACGGCCGGGAAGGCGTACAGGTCGTCGGTCGTGGGCCAGCCGGTGAACTTCTCCGAGTGGAACTCGCTCGTCGTGCCGCCGGTCATGATCGGGATGTAGGGCATGTCCGCGACGATCTTCTGCTGGATCACGGCGAACTGCGTCTGGCGGGCCGCGGTGTCGGACGGGTCGGTCGCCTTCAGCGCCGCGATCGCGGCGTCGACCTCGGGGTCGCTGAAGCGGGCGAGGTTGGTGACGGCCGTCTCTCCGACCGGCGCGGTGTAGGCGCTGTTGAAGAACTGGTTGTAGAGGTAGTACGGATCGGACGTCGCGCCCTGGCCGAGCGAGTCGATGGCGAGCTCGAAGCTCCCCTTGCCCTTCTTGTCCGTCCACTCGTTCCAGGAGGACTGCGAGGGGACGAGCTCGATGCCCGCGGCCTTGAGCTGCTGGCCCATCGTGTCGATCGCCGTGATGTAGTCGGTCCAGCCGGTGACGACCTCGACGGTCAGCGAGAGCTTCTCGCCGTCCTTCGCGTAGATGCCGTCGGCACCCTTCGCGTAGCCGGCCCCCTCCAGGAGGGCCGCGGACTTCGCCGCGTCGGGGGCGCCGGGAGCGATCGGCTCGGCGATGCTCGGGTCGATCAGGTCGCTCTGCGAGGAGGTCAGCGCGAAGGTCGGCGAGACCTCGCTCGCCGTGCCCTCGAAGGCGAGGGAGTTCAGCTGGTCGCGGTTGACGGCGTAGTAGACCGCCTGGCGCACGGCCGGATCGGTCTGCGGGCCCGTGCAGCCGAGCTCGGTGCTCGAGCAGGTGATCAGGGCCATCTGGTTCTGCGGCACGGTGATCGCGTCGTAGCCCGGGTAGTTCTTCGAGACGTTCTGGATGTCGGGGACCGGGCCGGTCTGCCAGTCGACGGTCCCCGCCGCGAGGGCGTCCACGCCGGCCGTGTTCCCCGAGAGGGACAGGTAGCGGACCGCCTTCACCTCGGGCTCGCCGCCCCAGTACTCGGGGTTCGCGTCGAGGGTGAAGGCCTGGGGCTTGAAGTTGCCCAGCGTGTAGGGACCGGTGCCGATCGGCTTCTCGATCACCGAGGTGGTCGGATCGAGGTCCGCCCAGATGTGCTCCGGCACGATCGGCGTGCGCCCGAGCAGCTGCGGGCCCGACACGAAGGCGGGCTCGGTCCAGGTGAAGACGATGTGCGAGTCGTCCGTCGCCTCGACCGTGCCGTTGAAGCCGCTGGTGTTGATCGACGGGGTCTTCAGCAGCATGTCGAAGGTGAAGGTCACGTCCTGAGCGGTGAACGGCTCGCCGTCCGCCCAGGTGACTCCCTCGCGCAGGGTGACGTCGAGCTGGGTCCCGTCCGCGTTCCAGGTGTAGTCGGTGCCCAGCAGCGGCACGTACGGGTCGGTGTTGACGTTCGTGACGAAGAAGAGCGACTCGAAGATCGTGCCGATGCCGCCGATCTGGGAGGGCGAGTACGGATTGAAGTTGATCTGGTAGTCGCCGGACTGCCCCGTGTAGGCGACGAGGGTGTCGGCCGGGGCCGCGCCTGCGCCGGAGGAGCCTCCGCCGGGAGCGCAGCCGGAGAGGAGCAGTGTCGCCGCGGCGGCGGCCGCCGCGGCACCGAGTGCCCAGGTGCGGCGTGCGGGCCGTCGGCCCGAGGTGCGGAGGAACATCGTTGATCCTTTCCCTGGCTCGACAGCGGGGGCAGTCGACGCCGACTTCATCTGGTGCGGTGCAGCCGGGCGGAGCGCCGGGCCTCTTGCAGCCATTGTTACTTAGGTAAATTATGTAGTCAAGCAACTCCGCTCCTCCTCGTCTCGAAAGGCCTCCCGTGACCGATCTCCTCGATGCTCCGCCCCTGGGCGGCGCCGACCCCGCGCGGGAGCAGCGCTCCTCCCACGTCCACCTGCGCCGCGAGGGCGTCAGCGTCCTCCTCGAGAACGACCCGGCCGGCCTTCCCGCCGTCCTGCACTGGGGCGGCGATCTCGGTGAGCTCTCCGACGCCGCACTCCTCGAGATCGGGGCGATGACGCGGCGGCAGACTCCCCCGCAGACCCTGGACACGGTCTGGCAGGCGTCCCTCCTCCCCGTCGAGGGCGACGTCTGGGCCGGTCGGCCCGGACTGCAGCTGAGCCGCGGCGGACTCCCGCTCCGCGCCCGGTGGGGCGGCGCCGACGTCCGCCCGGACGAGGACGGCACGGCGGTGACCGTGGTCGCCGAGGACGTCGCGAACGGGGTGCGGCTCAGCACCAGGATCGCGATCGACGCCGGCGGAGTCGTGACCGTCGTGCACTCCGTCGCCTGCGCCGAGGGGGCCGACCCCGTCGTCGTCGACTGGGTCGAGGCGACGCTGCCCGCCCCGAAGGCGGTCGATCACCTCACGACCTTCTCAGGCCGGTGGACGCGCGAGAAGGCCCCGCAGACCGCCCTGATCCCGAGAGGGTCGACGCTGCGGCAGACGCGTCGCGGCCGCGGCGGCCACGACGCCCCGATGCTCCACCTCGTCTCGATCGACCCGCCCCGCGACCGCGACGGCTCCCTCTGGGCGGTGCACCTCGGCTGGAGCGCGGACTGCAGCTACCGCAACGACCGCCTCCCGGACTCGTCGAACGTGATCGGAGCGGGAGAGCTCCTGCGCGCCGGCGAGATCCACCTCGAGGGCGGCGAGAGCTACACGACCCCGACGGCCTACTTCGCCTGGTCGGACGCGGGGCTGGACGGGCTCGCGGCTCGGTTCCACCGCTCGCAGCGGGCGCGGCCCCAGCATCCGCGCACGCCGCGCCCGCTGGTGCTGAACACCTGGGAGGCCGTCTACTTCGACCACGACCCGGCGTTCCTGCACACCCTCGCGGATCTCGCCGCCGAGGTGGGCGTCGAGAGGTTCGTCCTCGACGACGGCTGGTTCCTCGGCCGGCGCGACGACCGCCGGGGGCTCGGCGACTGGCACGTCGACCGCACCGTCTGGCCGGACGGCCTCGAGCCCCTCGCCCGCCACGTGCACTCCCTCGGCATGGAGTTCGGCCTCTGGTTCGAGCCGGAGATGGTCAATCTCGACACCGATCTCGCCCGCGCCCACCCCGACTGGCTCCTGCACGACCCCGCCCACGTGCCCACTCCGCAGCACCTCTCGCTGCGCAGCCAGTACGTGCTCGACCTCGCGAACCTCGAGGCGTACGCCCACCTCCTCGAGCGGATCGACGCGCTGGTCGGCGAGATCGGCGTCGACTTCATCAAGTGGGACCACAACCGCGACCTCGTCGAGTCGACGCACCACGGTCGTCCCGGCACCCACCTGCAGACGGAGGCGCTGTACCGGCTGATGGGCGAGCTGAAGTCCCGGAACCCCGGCCTCGAGATCGAGTCCTGCTCCAGCGGCGGAGCGCGCAGCGACCTCGGAGTGCTCGCCGTCGCCGACCGCGTCTGGGCGAGCGACTCCAACGATCCCCTCGAGCGGCAGGACATCCAGCGCTGGACGCAGCTGCTCCTGGCTCCCGAGCTGGTCGGCGGCCACGTCGGCCCGACCACCGCGCACTCCTCCGGCCGGACCACCGCCCTCTCCTATCGACTGGCGACCAGCCTGATGGGGTCAGCCGGCTTCGAGTGGAACATCCTCGAGTGCACCGAGGAGGAGCGCGCGACGATCACCCGGTGGGCCGCGCTCTACAAGGAGCTGCGCTGGGTGATCCACACGGGCAGCGCGGTGCACGCGGACCCGCGGGATCCCGCCCTCCGCGTCGTCGGCGCCGTGGCGCCGGGCCTCGGCGAGGGCGTCTGGACGATCGCCACGGTCGCGACGATGGAGGACTCGCTGCCCGAGCGGATCCGCCTGCTCGGGCTCGACCTGGACGCGGACTACCGCGTGCGCGTCCGGGACGAGATCGGGACGAGCCTGCACGGCTTCGCCACCCCGGAGTGGCTGAGCGCCGGCGGCTTCACCGCGTCCGGCCGCGTCCTCGCGACGCTCGGGGTGCAGATCCCCCCGCTGTGGCCGGCGCAGGCCCTCGTCCTGCACGCCGTGCGCCTCGGCGGCTGAGCGCAGGGCGACGCCCGGGTGCCGAGCCGAGCGAGCAGCGCGGCACCCGGGCGTCGCCGGTCGACCGATCAGGCGCGCGCGGCGGTCAGCAGTCCGTTCGCGTGCCGGACGGCCGCGGTGAACGACGCGGGGTCGGCTCCGGCCGCGCCTGTCACGTGGAAGACCGCCGCCTCGCCCGCGAGAAGTGTCACCAGCGCCGTGTCCACCGTGGCCCGAGGGTCGACCAGGTCCACCAGCAGGGCGACGTCGCGCGCGAAAGCGTGCGCCGTGACGGTCACCTCGAATCCGCCGTCGACGGCCTCGGCCGAGACGGACACCGGGTCGGGATCGAGGTGCTGGTCGACGACCTCCGCAGGGTTCCAGAGCGCGCGGGCCGCTCCGGGGACGTCCACCACGACGATCTCGTCCGCCGGATCGCCGACGGCCGCGACGTCCTCGGGGAGCGTCAGCGTCTCGGCCCCGCGTGCACCCACGGCGGCGACGAGCTCGCCGGTCGCGAGCACCGTGCCGTCCAGGCGCCGGCGCGAGACGGCGACCGTGCCGGTCCACTCGTCCGCGGTGTCGTTGAGGAGCACGACCGCGAGCCCGCCCTCGCGCGGCTGGACGGTCGCGAGGCGGGGGGCGTAGGCGTCCCGCAGCGCGTACCAGAGCGGTTTGCGGTGCTCGTCGAAGTCGACCGCGGCCCAGGAGACGACGGGCCAGTTGTCGTTCAGCTGCCAGACGATCGTCCCGGTGTTCAGCGGGGCGAGGGAGCGGAAGTGCTCGATGCCGAAGCGCAGCGCGGCGGCCTGGTTCAGCTGGGTGGCCCAGTGCCAGTCCTCGATGCTCGTCGGCGCGGGGAGGTGGCCCTGCAGCCCGCGCTCGAGCTTGAGGTTGCCCTCGTGCGCCTTCTGGTGCACGAGCATCTGCTCGCCGTAGGGGTCCAGCGGCTCGTCGTGGACGACGGCGGTGAGGGTGGACCAGGCGGGCGGGCCCTGGAAGCCGAACTCCGAGACGAAGCGCGGCGCGTAGTCCCGGTAGACGGTGTAGTCGTGGGTGTTCCAGACGTCCCAGATGTGCATCGTGCCGTTGCGCGGGTCGTTCGGGTGCGCGTACTCCAGGAAGGAGAAGGGGCTGCCGGGCGAGTACGGGCGGGTCGGGTCGAGCTCGGCGACGAGCCGCGGGAGCAGCTCGCGGTAGTAGCCGTCGCCCCAGCTCGCGCCGGCGAGACGGTGGCGCCACTGCCACTCGACGTAGCCCCAGAGGTTCTCGTTGTTGCCGTTCCAGAGCACGAGCGAGGGGTGGACGCTGAGGCGGGTGATCGCCCCGCGCGCCTCCTGCTCGACCTCCTCGGCCAGCCACTCCTCCTCCGCGTAGGCGGCGCAGGCGAAGAGGAAGTCCTGCCAGACCAGCACGCCCGCCTCGTCGCAGGCGTCGTAGAAGTCGTCCGACTCGTAGATCCCGCCGCCCCAGACCCGGAGGAGGTTCATGTTCGCGTCCACGGCGTCCTGGACGCGGCGACGGTAGCGCGCCGCGTCGATCTCGGTCACGAAGGCGTGATCCGGGATCCAGTTCGCGCCGCGGATCTGGACCGGCTCGTCGTTCACGACGATGACGAAGGGGGTCCCCTCCTCGTCCGGAGTCGTGTCGACCCGCACCGTGCGGAAGCCGACCCGGCCGGACCACTCCGCGGCCGTGCCGTCGACGGTCACGGCGACGGGGTGGAGCGGCTGCGCGCCGTGTCCTCGCGGCCACCACAGTTCGGCATCGGGCACCACCGCCCGCACGGTCGCCTGCGTCGCGCCCGCGGGGACCTCGACCGCTACCTCGGCGCCGTCGATCTCCAGGCGCAGCACGACCGGTGCGACCTCGTCGCCCGCCCACTCGAGCGCGACGTGGGCGTCGAGCACTCCGTCGGTCCCCTCGACGCCCACGAGCGGGCGCACCGAGGCGATCCGCACGCCCGACCAGCTGTCGAGGCCGATCGGCTTCCAGATGCCGCTGGTCGCGACGTCGATGCCCCAGTCCCAGCCGAAGTTGCTCGCCGACTTGCGCAGGGCGTTGTACGGGTGGTGGTTCACGTGCGGCCGCTCGCCGTGCTCGGCGGAGCGGGCCTCCGCCTCCTCGACCGGCGCCGCGAAGGTGATCACGAGGACGTTCTCCCCCTCGACCAGGAGGCCGTCGACGGGGAGCCGGTAGCCGCGGTGCTGGTTCTGGGTCCGCGCGACGACCGTGCCGTTGAGCTCGATCGTGGCGACGGTGTCGAGCCCGTCGGCGACGAGGTCGTGCCGGTCGGCGCCGTCCTCGCTCCACTCGAAGCTCGTCCGGTAGCGCCAGATCGTGCTGCCGATCCACTGCTGAGCGCTCTCGTTGTCGCCGTCGAACGGCTCGGCGATCAGTCCGGCCGCGAGGAGGTCGGTGTGCGCGCAGCCGGGAACGGCCGCCGGAATCGCGCGGTCCGCGATCCCCGGCGGGACCGGACCGGCCAGTGCCTCGAGAGTCCAGCCGGTGTGCAGGGGGAGGAGGGCCATGAGCATCCTTGCGTCGGGGCGGATCGGCGGGTTCCACCGATATTGTTGTTTTAGGTTACTAAGTACAGGATCGGCCCGACAAGCGGCCGCCGAGCGAGAGAGGAGCAGCGGATGACGGCGCCCCCTCGCTCTGCTCCGCTCGCCTCGGATACACTCCGAACTCCGCGAGCGAGACGAGGCCAGGTGTCGGAGCAACCCCTCGACGGTCCGGTCTCCCGTCGATGGCCCTACCTGGCGGACGCCGAGCGGGCGGCACTGCGCGAGCTCCTGATCCACGGCCCGCTCTCCCGCGCCGAGATCGCCCGCCGCATCGACGTGTCCCGGGCCAGTCTCACTCGCGCGACCCGCGTGCTGATCGAGAACGCGCTGGTGGTGGAGGGGGAGATCGCCCTGCGGTCCGGGATGGGCCGCCCCAGCGAGCTGCTCGTCGTGCGCGAGGACGCTCACCACTTCCTCGGGGTGAAGCTCACGGGGGACGCCGTGTTCGTCGTGGTGACCACGCTGCGAGCGCAGGTGGTGGCGGCGGTGGAGGAGCCGCTGGACTCGACCGACGTCGCCGCGACGGTCGAGCAGATCGGGCGGATCCACGACCGGCTGAGCGCCGACTTCGACGACATCCACGCGGCGGGAGTCTGCCTCGCGGGCGACATGGCCGAGGTCGACGGACACCAGATCGTCACGTTCTCCTACTTCCTGCAGTGGCAGGACGTCCCGCTCGCCGATCTGCTGAGGGCCCGCCTGGGCGTCCCGGTCACCACGGACAACGACGTCCGCGCCCTGACCGCCGTCGAGCACTGGTTCGGTGCCGGTGCGGGCACCGAGGCGCTCGCCCTCCTCACCGTCGGAGCCGGGATCGGTGTCGGTCTCGTGATCGACGACCGGATCGTCACCGGCCGGAACGGCCGAGCGGGCGCCCTCGACCATCTCCTCATCGACCTCGACGGTCCCGACTGCGGCCGCGGCCACCGGGGCTGCGCGAGCGTGTTCCTCCCCGCGGAGTCGATCCTCTCCGCGATCGGCGTCGCCGACCTGGACTACCCGGGGGCGGTGGAGCTGGCGCGCTCCGGGCACCCCGCCGCCGTCCGCGCCTTCGACGAGGCCGGCCACACGCTCGGCGTGCTCATCGCGACCCTCCTGAACGCCTACGACCCCGAGAAGGTGATCCTGACCGGCGAGGGCCTGGCCGTGATGGAGCTGGCCGGCGACCGCGTCCGCGCGGCGATCGCGCGCGATCGCGTCCCGACCGAGCGCCCGGTCCCCCTCGACGTGCAGCCGTTCGAGTTCACCGAGTGGGCGCGGGCCGGGGCCGTCCTCGCCCTGCGCACGGCCCTGCAGTTCTGAGCCCGGGCGGCGGCCGGCCGCGCGCCGCCCGGAGCGGTCAGCCCTCACGCACGACGGAGAGGACGACGGTCTCATCGGGCAGGATCGCGGGCGTCTGCAGTCCGGCCGCGGCGAGCGCCCGCCCGGAGAGGACCGTCCCCGGGAATCCGGCACCGTCGCCCCCGAGGTCCTCGCCGAACCAGACCGGGGCCTGCACGCTCTCCGGCAGCCCGCCGACGAAGACCGGGCGCACCCGGTAGCGGGAGTCCGCGTCCAGCGCGGGCAGCACGAACCGCCCCCGCGGCGAGACCGCCGAGCGGCCGATCGAGGCGAGGAAGAAGAGCGCCTCGCTCCGGTCCTCCGCGACGGCGCCGTAGACGAGCAGGGTGTCGTCGGCCTCGTCGACGCGGATCACGTCGCCCGAGTGCAGCAGCCGCCGGTGCTCCCGGTAGAGCGCGATCCAGCCCTGCAGCTCCTCGCTCTCCGCCTCCGTCGCGGTGGCCAGATCCCACTCGATGCCGAGGTGGCCGAACAGGGCGGTCCCGGCTCGGAAGGAGAGGCGGTGCGAGCGCCCGGTCGTGTGCGAGACGCCGGAGGCGATGTGGGAGCCGAGGAGCTCGGGCGGCAGCAGCTGCATCGTCCACCGGTTCATCTGCTGCCGCTCGAGGGGATCGATGCAGTCCGACACCCAGACGCGGTCGGTCCGCTCGAGGATGCCGAGATCGACGCGCGCGCCGCCGGAGGAGCACGACTCGATCTCGAGTCCGGGGAAGCGCCGCCGGAGCTCGTCCAGCAGGCGGTAGGTCGAGAGCGTCTGCACGTGCACGCCGGCGACACCGGACGGCGACGTGCCCGCGTCGACGAGGTCGCGGTTGTGGTCCCACTTGACGTAGGCGATGTCGTACTCGGTCAGGATCGCCGAGATCCGCGCCAGCACGTGCTCATAGGCCTCCGGGACGCCGAGGTTCAGCACGTGCTGGTGGCGGGACGGCACGGGCAGCCGCCCGCCGGTCGCCATGATCCACTCGGGGTGGGCAGCGGCCAGGTCCGACTCGAGGTTGATCATCTCGGGCTCGAACCAGAGGCCGAACTCCATCCCCAGGCCTCGGACGTGATCGACGAGCGGACCGAGGCCGTCCGGCCAGACGTCCTGGTCGACGGACCAGTCGCCGAGTCCGGCGGTGTCGTCGCGCCTCCCCCGGAACCAGCCGTCGTCGAGGACGTAGCGCTCGACGCCGAGCCGGCCCGCGCGGTCCGCGAGGTCCCGGAGCCGGTCGAGGTCGTGATCGAAGTAGACCGCCTCCCAGACGTTGAGCGTCACCGGCCGGGGGCTGCGCGGATGCGAGGGACGGGAGCGCAGGAAGCGGTGGAAGCGGTGCGCCTGGTCGTCCAAGCCGGTGCCGTAAGCCCCGTACACCCAGGGCCCCTCGTACGCGGCGCCCTGGGCGAGCCGCACCTCCCCGGGCAGCAGCAGCTCGCCGCCGCCGAGCACCTGGAAGCCGTTCGAGAGCCGCTCCGCGTAGTGGCGGTGATTGCCACTGAAGCCCACGTGGATCCCCCAGACCTCCCCCGCTGCGAAGCCGAACCCGGGCACGCCCACGCTCAGCACCGTCGCGGCGTCGGCCCCGGTGCGCCCCCTGCGCCCCTCGCGCTCGTGCAGGCCCACCACGAGCTCGCGCCGCTGCGGGACCCGCTCCTTGCCCCAGCGCCCCGCGAAGTCGAGGATCTCCCGGCCTCGCGCGGGGATCGGCAGAGCGAGGGTCAGCGCGTCGAGGGTGTAGGTCCCGGTGCCGAGGTTGGTCAGGGCCGCCCGGGCGCGCAGGAGTCCGCTGCCCAGCAGCTCGATCCGGAGCTCGAGAGCGAGCTCGGCGGTCTCGTCGACGGCGTGGACGAGGACGGTCGCGGGTCCGGTGGAGACCAGCTCCAGCGCTCCCCCGCTCCCGAGCTCGGAGCCGTCGACGGAGAGGGCCGTCGTGCGGAACAGAGGGGACCAGTCGGTCCCCTCCCGGTGGCCCGACAGCCCGGGTCGTCCGACCCAGCCGGTGTGCTGCTCGGGCAGGAGGGAGAGCCGGATCGGCTCGTCCACGACGTTCGGCACCACGGGCTCGACGTCCGCCTCCGCGAGGGCGATCACGTCCTCCAGGGTGGCGGTGCCGAGATCGGCGCCCCAGTGCAGCACCGCGGGGAGCCGGCCCGAGGTGAGATCGAGCACGACGGAGACTCCCGACGCACGGAGGTGGACGAAGGCGTCGGGCGCCGGAGCGGCGACGCTCACGGGGTCTCCTGCACGACGCGGACCTCGCCCGCGGGGACGTCGAGAGAGCCGTCGACCGGCGAGCCGGTGACCAGCTCGAGGCCGTTCGCCGCGACCGTCACCGGCTGCGCCGTGTGGTTGGTGAGGAAGAGGAATCCGCCCGCATCGCCGACCCGGCGCACCGCCTCGATCCCGTCCGGCACGCCGAGCCCCGACAGGCCGGCGTCCGCGGTGATCCGGTCGACGATCGAGCCGACGCCCTCCCGCTCGAGCATCGCCGACACGTACCAGGCCGAGCCGGGCCCCGCCGTCGACCGCGTGACCGCTGGGTGTCCGGCGAGCGCACCGGTGGCGTAGCGGCTGACGACCTCCACCCGGTCGCTCTCGCGCATCAGCTCGATCCACTCGACGGCCGTCGACCCGTCGTCGAGGAGGACCCGCTCCCCCTCGAGGAGGGGGAAGTGCTCCTCGGACGACGTCCCGAGCAGCTCGCGGAACGCTCCGGGGAATCCGCCGGTGCGGATCCTGTCGTTCTCGTCCACCACTCCGGAGAGGTAGGTGACGACGATCGTTCCGCCCCGCTCGACGACCGCGGCGATCGCGGCCGCCGAGGCGTCGTCGACCAGCAGCAGCGTCGGGACGACGACGATGTCGTAGCCGCTCAGATCCGCCCAGGGTCCGACCACGTCGACGAGGACGTTCCTCCTCCAGAACGCGAGGTGCCACGCCCGCGCCTCGCGCCCGTAGGCGAGCCCGTGCCGCGGCTTCAGGCCGCGGGTGAGCGCCCACCCGGCCTCGTCGTCGAAGAGGATCGCCACGCGCGCCTCCTCCACCCGGCTGCCGGCGACGCCGGCGAGACGCTGGAGGATCCCGCCGAGCTCCTTGGTCTCCCGCCAGATCTTCGAGTCGGTGCCGGCGTGCGGCACCATTCCCGAGAAGTACTGCTCGGCGCCCGATCGCGACGAGCGCCACTGGAAGAACAGGGCGCCGTCGGAGCCTCGGGCGATGTGGCCGAGGCTGTTCCGGATCAGCTCGCGGGGAGCCTTCGCCCGGTTCACGGGGTGCCAGGTGCCCGCGCTCGTCGAGTGCTCCATCAGCAGCCAGGGCCGTCGCCCCGCGGTCATCCCGCGCATGCGATCGCCCGAGAAGGCGATGTCCTGCGCGGAGTCGGGGTCGGTCGGCAGGGTGTAGTGGTCGTTCGCGACGACGTCGACCTCGGCCGCCCAGCGCGGATAGTCGACGACGTCCTGGGACGGGCCGACCATGAAGTTCGTCGTCACGCTCGCGTCCGGGTCGACGGACAGGATGACGGCCTTCTCCGCGCGGTACTGGCCGAGGAGCTCGTCGGAGGAGAACCGGTCGAAGTCGAGCATCGCGGCGGGGTTCTGCGCCTCCCGGCCGCGAGGGGGCCGGACCTGCTCGAACGAGGCGTAGCGGTGCCCCCAGAAGCCCGTCCCCCAGGCACTGTTGAGGACTTCGACGTCGACGTACTTCGCACGGAGCCAGCCGCGGAAGGCGGCCGCCGACTCGTCGCAGTAGCAGCGGCCGTTCCCGCCCCCGAGCTCGTTGCTCACGTGCCACAGCACGACGGCGGGGTGGTGCGCGTACCGCGTCGCCAGCTCGGCCACGACGCGCAGCGACTTCTCGTGGAAGACGCGGGAGCTCGGGCACCAGCCCAGCCGGGCGCCGGGGAACTGCGGGACGAGGTCGGCGTTCACGGGCAGGATCTCGGGATGGGCCTCGTGCAGCCAGGCCGGCGGCGCGGCCGTCGGCGTGGCCAGGTCGACCGCGATGCCGTGCCGCCAGAGCAGCTCGATCACCTCGTCGGTGGCCGACCAGTCGTAGTGGCCCTCCTCCGCCTCGACCGTGCCCCAGCTGAAGACGCCCAGGGTGACGATGTTCACCCCCGCCTCGACCATGAGGCGGACGTCCTCCTGCCAGATCTCGCGGGGCCACTGCTCCGGGTTGTAGTCGCCGCCGAAGCTCAGACCGGCGGTCGGCCAGCGGCGAGGGGTGGTGGGTGCGGTGGTGGTCATCCCTTGATGCCTCCAGAGATGAGGTCGAGCTTCCAGTACCTCTGCAGGAAGAGGACGAGCGCGACGAGCGGAATGATCGAGACGGCCGCACCGGTGATGGCGAGGCTGTAGAGCGCCGGAGAGCTCGAGCCTTTCGACAGCAGGGTGAAGAGTCCGACGGTGAGCGGGTAGTTGTTCTGGTCGGAGAGCATGACGAACGGGAGCAGGAAGTTGTTCCAGATCCCGACGAACTGGAGCAGGAAGACCGTCACCATCCCGGGGACGAGCAGCGGCACGGCGATGGACTGGAAGGTCCGCCACTCCGAGGCGCCGTCGATGCGGGCCGCCTCCAGCGTCTCCTGCGGCATCGCCGAGGCGCAGTAGACCCGGGAGAGGTAGATCCCGAACGGGCTGATGATCGACGGCAGCAGCACCGACAGCGGATTCCCCGCGAGTCCCACCTCCGACATGAGGAGGTACTGCGGGATGGCGAGCGTGATCCCGGGGATGAGGACGCCCGCGAGGATCGTGTAGAAGATCAGGTCGCGCCCGACGAACTCGTACTTCGCGAGCGCGTAGCCGGCCATCGTCGAGACGACCGTCGAGACCAGCGCGCCGACTCCCGCGTAGAGGACGGAGTTGGCCGCCCACAGACCGAACTGCCCGTCGCCGTAGGCGAAGAGGTCGCCGAGGTTCTGCAGCAGACCGCTGCCGGGAGCGAAGGTGAAGGTCGTGAAGAGCTCGCTGTCGTCCTTGCTGGCCGCGACGAAGACCCAGGCGACGGGGATCAGGCAGTAGACCGCGCCCAGGATCAGCAGGAGGGTCGGGAGGTGCGCGCCTCGCGCGGGCCTCCTCGGCGCGGTCCTCGGCGGGCTCGACGGCGAGGTCCTCGGCCGTTCCTCGGTGCGGGTCATGACGGGGTTCCGAATCTGCGGCGGGACGACACCCAGAGCACGAGCGCCGAGACGATCAGGGTCCCCAGAGCGAGGACCGTCGACGCGGCGGCGGCGGCCGGGAGGTTGTCGGTGATGAAGGCGTCCCGGTAGATGGTCATCAGGGGTGCCCAGGTCTGGGTGATCCGGCTGGTCAGCGGCCGGAGGGTCGTCGGCTCGCCGTAGAGCTGCAGGACGCCGATCAGGGAGAAGACCCCCGTGAGGATCAGGGCGGGTCGCACCAGCGGCACCTTGATCCGCAGGGCGATCTGCCGCTCGTTCGCGCCGTCCAGCCGCGCGGACTCGTAGAGCTCGCTCGGGATCCCGCGCAGCGAGGTGTAGATGATGATCATGTTGAAGCCCACCCCGCCCCAGATCGCGATGTTCGCGAGGGAGCCGAAGAGGCCGGGGTTCTCGAGGAACGGGATCGAGCCGAGGCCGAGACCGCGGGTGATGTACGAGAACGGGCTCGTGCTGGGCAGGTACATGAAGCCCCACATCAGCGCGGCGACGATCCCCGGGACCGCGTACGGGATGAAGATCGCCGTGCGCGAGAACCGCTTCGCCCGCACCGCGGGGACGTCGAGCAGCAGGGCGAAGAGCAGCGCGAGTCCGAGCGTGAGCGGCACGGCGATCGCGCCGTAGATCAGCAGGCGGAGGAACCCGGCCGCCATCTCCGGATCCGCGAAGACCGTCGCGTAGTTCTCGACGCCGGCGAAGACGTCGACGCGCCGCCCGCCGATCCCGGAGCCCTGGAGGCGGTAGGCGCGGAAGCTGATCCAGATCGTGTAGCCGACGGGGACCAGCGTGAGGAAGACGTAGAGGAGGACCGCGGGAGCGCTGAAGAGGTACGGCGCGAGGCGGGGGCGAGTGCTGCGGGGGCGGGATCGCGCCCCGCGGGGTGCGGAGGCGGTCCGCACGGAAGTGGTCGTCATAGGAGCATTCCTGACATCGGGCGGGAGGGCCGGGCTCCGCTCGGGAGCCCGGCCCCGCCGCTAGCCGTTGGAGACGGTGAAGCCGTTCTTGACCATGTCGTCGACGACGGCCTTCTGGGTGGCGACGAACGCGTCCCGCCACGGCGTCTTGTCGGTGATCGCCTTGGAGAGCGCGTCCACGAAGACGGACTTCGCGAGGTTGACGTTCGGTCCCCAGGTGACCGGCGTGGTGTTCGCCGAGATCTCCGCGGCCTGGCTGTAGAAGTCGGTCTGCTGCGGCATCAGCGCCGGAGGGGCCTGGTCCGTGGCGAGCTCCTGACCCGACGTCGCCGCGGGGTAGAGGTTCTGCGTGCCCAGGATGAGGTCGAGGCCCTCCTCGCTGGCGTTGTACCACTTGGCGAAGTCCGCGGCGGCCTCCGCGTTCTTCGAGTTCTTCGTCACGATCACCGCGGATCCGCCCTGGTAGGACACGGCGGTGTCGCCGGCCGTCCACTGCGGCAGAGGGGCGGTCGCCCACTTGCCGGCCGTGTCCGGCGCGACGCTCTGCAGCACGCCGGGCGCCCAGAGCGCCGACGGCCAGGAGAGCATGGTCCCGTCGTTCAGTTTCTTGTCGTACTCGGGGGTGAGGAGGGGGTCCGTGCTGACGAGACCGTCGTCCGCGAGGCCCTGGAAGTAGTCGGCGACCTCGAGGGACTTCTCGTCCGCGATGCCCACGGTCCACGTGCCGTCCTCGACGGTCCACCACTGGGAGCCCGCCTGGGCGGCGATCCCGGCGAACATGCCGAACTCCGCGGGCGGGATGGCGGCGATGACGGAGTCGGGATCGGAGGTGCGGATCGTCTGCGCGGCGGTCCGGAAGTCGTCCCACGTCGCGGGGGCGGCGATGCCGAGCGAGTCGAAGACGTCCTGGCGGTAGGTGTACGACATCGGGCCCACGTCCTGCGGGATCCCGTAGACCTTGCCGTCGAAGGTCGTCTGCCCCCAGGTGCCCTCGGTGAAGTCGCCCTGGATGTCCGAGACGTACTCCGTGATGTCGGCCGGCACGTCCGCGACGATCATCGCGGGCAGCGTCGTGTACTCCACCAGCGCGAGGTCGGGGGCGTTCCCGGCCCGGCTCGCGGTGAGGAGCTTGGACGACGAGTCGTCGCCGCCGCCGGCGTCGGTGTACTTGATCTGGACGTCGGGGTTCTCCGCGTTCCACGCGTCGACGACCTTCTGCGTGCTCGGGGCCCACGACCAGAGGTCGAGGGTCACCGGACCCGAACCGCCGCCGGAACTCGTGCATCCCGCGAGGAGCGCCGCGGCCACCGCGACCACCACTCCCGCTGCGCCTGCTGATCGAAATCGCATCCTGTATCTCCTTTGATGTGCTGCGAAGCCTGGTGCCCGCCCGCTTCCACGGACGTGCTGATCAATATGCGCCTCGCCTCGCCCTTTGTCAACGAGTGAAATTAAGTCCTCCGGCGGCGGTCCCGCAGGGTCGGCCGCGGGCTATGGTGAGCGCGTGTCCACAGTCCTCGACGTTCGGGCGGGCGGGTGGCCCGAGCTCCAGGCGACGGCGCGCGCGGCCCTCCAGCTGGTCCTGCGCAACGGACCTCTGGGGCGCTCCGAGATGGCGCGCATGCTCGGGGTCTCCCGCGCGAACCTCACCCGCGCCACCCGGGACCTGCTCGCCGCTGGACTGGTGACGGAGGGCGCGACCGAGCTGCGCGCGAGCACGGGGCGACCGATCGAGCTGCTGGAGCCGGTGCCGGGCGCCTACCACTTCGTCGGCGTCAAGCTCACCGGAGAGGCGATCTACGCCGCCGTGGTCGACCTGAGCGGCGCTGTCGTCCTGTCGGCCGAGATGCCGATCACCTCCAGCGCCCCCGTGGACGTCGCCGAGGTGGTCGAGTCCGTCGCCTCGCTCGTCGACGACTTCCGCAGTCGCATCCCGACTCTCGTGGGCCTCGGCGTCTCCCTCGCGGGAACCATCTCCGGCCTCCCGGGGCGGGAGATCGTCTACGAATCGACCTACATCGGCTGGGACGGAGTCCCGCTCGCCGAGCTCCTCGGCGCCCGGACCGGGCTCGCCGTCGCGGTCGACAACGACGTGCAGGCACTGACGCTGGCCGAGAGCATCAGCATCCACGGGCACTCCTCGGAGCTCACGATGGCGCTGATCACCGTCGGCGTCGGCATCGGCGTCGGCTTCATCGCCGAGGGCTCCCTGCTCCGAGGCGCGCACGGCCGACCGGGCAAGCTGAGCCACCTCCTCGTCGACACCGGCGGCCCGCTCTGCGACCGCGGTCATCGAGGATGCGTCTCCAGCTACCTGACGAACGCGTCGATCGCCCGGAACGCCGGAGCGCCGGACCACGCCGCGGCGAGCACGGCGGCCCGCGCGGGCGATCCCCGTGCCGCCGCCGCGTTCCAGGAGGCGGGAACCGCGCTCGGGGTCCTGATCGGAACGGTGGTGGACGCGACCGATCCGGGCCTCGTGGTGCTGACCGGAGACGGGCTGGCGGTCCACGCGCTGGCCGAGCCGCAGATCTCCGAGGGCATCGCCCGCGGACGCTCCTGGGACGCCGGCGCGTTCACCCTCGACGTGCGCGCGTTCGACTTCTCGGAGTGGGCCCGCGCCGCGGCGGTGATGTCGATCAACCGGGCGGTGACCCAGGGGCGGACGCGCTGACGGCTCAGTCGGCCGCCGTGCGCTCGACCCAGGCCGCGCTGACCTTCGCGCTCTCGGCCGGCGGCATGCTCGCACCGTCGACCTCGACGATGATCCAGCCGCCGAAGTTTTCGGATTACCCGGGCGGAACGATCGAGTGACACCGCCGTACTCTCGCCGGACGCGCATCGGGCATGCGAGGTCGTGACATCCGCCCGGCCGCGGCGCATGGAGACGCCGCCCGCTCCCTGAGAAATCAACGAGCAGACGCAGATCCATCGCGCATCTAGCGTCGAGGGTGACCCTCCCCGACCCGACCCCGGAGCGCCATGACCCCCCTCGCCCCCGCCGCACTCGCCTGCGGCACCGCCCCCGCGCACGTCCGCCCGACCGCCACCACGGAGGCGTCCGCATGAGGGTCACCGATACCAGCGACCTGTGGTGGCGCGCCGCCGTCTACTACAACCTCGACGTCAAGACCTTCATGGACTGGGACGACGACGGCGTCGGCGACCTCGAGGGTCTCGCGCACCGGATCGACTACCTCGCCGAGCTCGGCGTCGGCTGCCTGTGGCTCGCGCCGTTCTACTCCTCGCCCGGCAAGGACAACGGCTACGACATCAGCGACTTCTACGGCGTCGACGAGCGCTACGGCCACCACGGCGACGTCGTCGAGGTGATCCGCACCGCGCACGACCGCGGGATGCGCGTCATCGTCGACCTGGTCGTGAACCACACCAGCGATCAGCACCCGTGGTTCCAGGCGGCGCGCTCCTCCCCCGACAGCCCCTACCGCGACTACTACGTCTGGCGCGACGAGCCGCCGGCCGACCAGCCGGCGAACGTCTTCCCGGACGTCGAGGACGGCGTCTGGTTCCTCGACGAGGAGGCCGGGCAGTACTACCTGCACAACTTCTACCGGCACCAGCCCGACCTCAACACCGACAACCCCGCGGTGCGCGACGAGATCGCGAAGCTCGTCGGCTTCTGGCTGCAGCTCGGGGTCGACGGCTTCCGCGTCGACGCGGTGCCCTACCTGATCGAGCCGGGCGCCCGCGACGAGCACGAGTGGCTGCGCCTGCTGCGCCGCTTCATCAGCCGCCGCTCGGGCGAGGCGATGCTCCTCGGCGAGGTCAACACGACCCGCGACGAGCAGCTCGCCTTCTTCGGCGGCGAGGACGCCGACGAGCTGTCGATGCAGTTCGACTTCATCGGCAATCAGCGCCTCTACCTCGCGCTCGCGCGGGAGGACGCGACGCCGCTCGTCGAGGCGATCGCGAGCCGCCCGCCGATCTCCGTCGGCAGCCAGTGGGCCAACTTCGTCCGCAATCACGACGAGCTGACGCTCTCGCAGCTCACCGACGACGAGCGCGACGAGGTCTTCGCCGCGTTCGCGCCGGAGGAGTCGCAGCGGATCCACGGCCGCGGCGTCGTCCGACGCCTCCCGCCCATGCTCGACGGCGATCCGCGCCGCATCCGGATGGTCTACAGCCTGCTGTTCTCGCTGCCCGGCGCGCCCGTCCTCTACTACGGCGAGGAGATCGGGATGGGCGAGAACGCCGACATCCCCGGCCGCAGCGGCGTGCGCACGCCGATGCAGTGGACCTCCGCGGCGAACGGCGGCTTCTCGCGCGCCGACGCCGACGATCTGATCGCGGCCCCGCCCGTCGGCGGCTTCGGCCCGGAGCACGTCAACGCCGCCGCCCAGCTCCGCGACCCTGGCTCGCTGCTCGCGCACATCAAGGGCCTCGCCTGGCTCTACCGCCGCTCGCCCGAGATCGGCTGGGGCGAGTACACCCACCTCCCGGCCGACCAGTCCTGCGTCTTCGCGCACCGGATGTCCGCGTCGACCGGCACGACCGTCGCCGTGCACAGCTTCGCCTCGAGCCCGCGCACCGTGACGATCACGCTGCCCGGCTCGGAGCCGCGCTCACGCCTGGTCGATTCCCTCGGCGGCGAGTCGCAGCCGATCGGCGACGACGGCACGGTCACGGTCGGCGTCGACGGCTACGGCGCCCGCTGGTTCCGCGTGGTCACGGAGGGGTCGCGCCGCCTGGTCTGATCCGGGAGCGCGGCTGGTCCGATCCGGGAGCGCGGCTGGTCCGATCCGGGAGCGCGGCTGGTCCGATCCGGGAGCGACGGGTGCGCCGATCCGGGAGCAGCGGCAGGAGAGGTCAAGCCCCTTCTGAGCGCCGGAGGGCCCTGCCTACCGTCGAAGGGCGGGCGACGAGGTCCGCACCGACTGCTCCCGGAAAGGTACGACCGCATGTTCTTCCACCGTCAAGAGCTCCAGTTCACGTCCTCCCCCTCCAAGCCCGACGCCGTCTTCGCCCGCCGGTTCCAGGAGGTGCTCGGCGGCCAGTACGGCGAGATCACCGTCGCCATGCAGTACGGCTTCCAGGCCTGGAACGCCCACGAGCCCGGCAAGTACCGCGACCTGCTCTACGGCATCGGCGCGGAGGAGTTCGGCCACGTCGAGATGATCGCGATCATGATCGCCCAGCTGCTCGAGAAGGCTCCCGTCGAGCAGTCCGAGGACGCCATCAAGAAGGACCCGGTCCTCGGCGCCGTCATCGGCGGCACCGATGTCCAGGCCGCGATCGTCGCCGGCGCGGGCGTCCGCCCCGTCGACAGCAACGGCAACCCCTGGCAGGGCTCGTACATCACGGCGAGCGGCAACCTGCTGGCCGACTTCACCGCCAACGCGAACGCCGAGATGCAGGGCCGCCTCCAGGTCGCGCGGCTGTACCACATGACCGACGACCACGGCGTGCGGGACCTGCTCTCGTTCCTCCTGGCCCGCGACACGATGCACCAGAACCAGTGGATCGCCGCCGCCGCCGAGCTGCGCGCGGAGGGCGCGGAGGACCTGCCGGTGCCCTCGAACTTCCCGCTCTCGAAGGAGGAGCGCTCGGTGTCGTACGAGTACATCAACTTCTCGGACGGCGCCGCGGCCGCCGAGGGCAGCTGGGCGTCCGGACCCACGCCCGACGGCAAGGGCGAGTTCAGCTACCGCACGGCGAGCCCGGACGACGGCGTGCCGATGCCGCCGCCCACCCAGCCGGACGAGCGCTTCTACGGCACCACGCCGAAGCCGAACATCGTCGAGAAGGCCGTCGGCGCGGTCAAGGACGCGGTGACGGGCAAGTAGTGGTCGAGGCCGTGGACGCCGGGGGGCGAAACGATTCGCGTCGTTTCGCCTCCCGGCCCTGGTCCGACGAGTGGGGATGCACCTAGGCTGAATGCGAATCGTTTCGCCTCACGACCCCGAGGAGTGGCATGGACGCCGCCGTCACCGCCGCCGACCCCCGCACCGCCGCCCCGCCGGCGCACCGCACCCTCGCGAGCGGTCGCCGCATCCCCTCGATCGGCGCCGGCACCTTCGGCTCCGACCGCTACGACGCCGAGACGGTCGGCCTCGCCGTCGAGCACTCGCTCCGGGCAGGCTTCCGCCTGCTCGACTGCGCCACGGTGTACGGCAACGAGCCGCGCGTCGGCCGCGCGATCGCCGACTCCGGCGTGCCGCGCGAGGAGCTCTTCGTGATGTCGAAGATCTGGAACGACGCGCACGAGCCCGCAGCCGCCGTCGCGTCGGTCGAGCGCTCGCTCGAGGACCTCGGCCTCGACGTGCTCGACGCCGTCTTCGTGCACTGGCCGTTCCCCAACCACCACCCGCCGCACGCCGAGACCGACGCCCGCGACCCGGAGGCGCGCCCCTATGAGCACGCCGGGTTTCTGCGCACCTGGGCGGCGCTCGAGTCGCTCGTCGACCGCGGTCTGGTCCGGCACCTCGGCACCTCGAACGTCACGATCGCCAAGCTCGAGCGGATCCTCGCCGACGTCCGCATCGCCCCGGCGCTCAACGAGATGGAGCTGCACCCCTGCTTCCAGCAGCCGGAGCTGTTCCGCTACTGCCTCGATCACGGCGTCCAGCCGATCGGCTACTCGCCGCTGGGCTCGCCGTCCCGCCCCGAGCGCGACCGCGTCGACGGCGACCTCGTCGACATCGAGCACCCCGCCGTGCAGGCCATCGCCCGCGAGCGCGGCGTGCACCCGGTCGTCGTCTGCCTCGCCTGGGCCGTCAACCGCGGGCAGATCCCGATCCCGTTCGCGGTGAAGCCCGAGCAGATCGAGGCCAACCTCGCCGCCGCCTCCCTCGCCCTCACCGCCGCCGAGCAGGAGTCGCTGCGCGGCGCCGAGCGCAACAACCGGCTGATCAAGGGCCAGGTCTTCCTCTGGCCGGGCAGCGCGGACTGGCTCGACCTCTGGGACGCCGACGGCACGATCCCGGGCTGGGACGGCTACGGCTCGCCCGCGCTCTGACGTGTCGACGTACAAGGACCTGCAGCGGCTGACCGGGCTGTCGCTCTCGACGATCTCGAAGCACTACAACGGCCTGCCGGTGCGCCCCGAGAACGCCGTCGCGATCGAGGCGGCGGCCGAGCGGCTGGGCTTCCGTGTCAACGGCTTCGCGCGCGGGCTGCGCTCGCGGCGCTCCCGCACGGTGGGCGTGCTGCTGCCTGCGCTCGACAACGAGTTCCACCTGTCGATCATCGCCGGGCTCGAGCGGGCCCTGCGCGGCGACGGCATCGGCGTGCTGATCGGCGTCAGCCTGCCCGAGCCGGGCGCCGCCGTCGGGCTGCTGCTCGAGAAGATGGTCGACGGGATCGTCGCCGTCCCGACCCGGGGCGACGTCGACGCGCTCCGCAGCGCCTCCGAGCAGGGCACTCCCGTCGTGACCGTGGACTGGGTCGACGACGAGCTCGAGACCGACCGCGTGGTGCTCGACAACCGCGCGGCCGGAGCCTCCGCCGCCCGGCACCTCGCCGACCACGGCCACCGCGCGATCGCGGTGCTCGGCGGCGATCCGGACGTGTCGACCACCCGGGAGCGCACCGCGGGCGTCCTCGACGAGCTCGCCTCCCGCGGCCTCGGGCCGGCCGAGGTCGAGCTCGGCCCGCTGAGCGTCGAAAGCGGGATCGCCTCGATGGAGCGGATCCTCGCCCGCCGCGACCGGCCGACCGCCGTCTTCGCGAGCAACCGCGAGCTGACCGTCGGCGCGCTGACCGCGCTCGGCGACTCCGGCCTGCGCCTGCCCGCCGACCTCTCGATCGTCGGCTTCGACACCGTCGAGCTCGCGCGGGTCGTGCGACCGCGGCTGACCATCGTCGAGCAGCCGACCGACGCCATCGCCGCCGAGGCCGCCGCGCTGATCGAGCGCCGGCTCGACTGCAGCCCCGAGCCGTTCGAGACGCGCACCCTTCCCGGCCGGCTGATCGCCGGAGCCTCCGTCGCCCACGTCCACCACTGACGCCCGTCCCCCCACCGTCCCACCACCGAGGAGCACCATGCTGACCACCACCCTCCTGCACCCCGAGATCCTGCACGCGCTCGCCCGCGCCGGCCACGGCTCCCGCATCCTGATCGCCGACGGCAACTACCCGGTCGGCACCACGCTCGGGAAGAACTCCGCGCTCGTGCACCTCAACCTGCGCCCGGACATGCTCACCGTCGACGAGATCCTCGAGGCCCTGCTGACCGCGATCGTCGTCGAGGAGGCGACCGTGATGACGCCCGCGCCCGGCCTCGACGTGCCCGCGCAGGACGCCTTCCGCGCCACCCTCGACGGCGTCCCCTTCACCTCGGTCGAGCGCCACGCCTTCTACGCCGAGGCCCGCACCGACGACGTCGCCCTCACCATCGCCAGCGGCGACCGCCGCATCTACGCGAACCTCATCCTGACGATCGGCGTCCGCCCGGCCGGCGCCTGACCGCCCGGCCGCCCGCCCGCCTTCCCCACCCACTCTCCAAAAGTTGCGGTACTCGCCGCCGACTACCGCAACTTCCGAGGAGTGGATCCGTCCCGCCCGCGAGCGCCCCTCCCCACCCTCCAGAAGTTGCAGTAGTCGGGCGCGACTACCGCAACTTTTGCGGGGTCGAGCGGGCCGGAGGACGGACAGTCGCCCCGCCTCCAAAAGTTGTCGTAGTCGGCCTACGGATACGACAACTTCTGGACAGCGGACGCACCCTGCCCGACGCGCGCCCGCCCACCCTCCAGAAGTTGCGGTCGTCAGACGCGACTACCTCAACTTTTGAGGAGTGAAGGTGGGTGCGGACGCGGCCGCCAGCCTGAGAAGGCGCGAGGCGTTCTCCGAGCGGGCGTCCGTACTCTGAGCACCGTGGATCTGGACACCCTCCTCAACATCGGCCTCGTCGTGCTGTTCGTGCTCATCGGCGGGGTGTTCGCGGGCACCGAGATGGCGATCGTCAGCCTCCGCGAGAGCCAGGTGCGCGCGATCGAGGCGGGCAGCGAGCGCGGCCGGCGCATCGCCGAGCTGGTGCGGAACCCGAACACTTTCCTCTCGGCGGTGCAGATCGGCGTGACGCTCGCCGGCTTCTTCTCCTCGGCGTACGGCGCCTCGACGATCGCGCCGGACCTCGTGCCGCCGCTCGAGTCGCTCGGCCTGTCGAACGGCGCGGCGTCGACGGTCGCGCTGATCCTGATGACCCTCGTCATCGCCTATCTCTCGCTCGTGCTCGGCGAGCTGGTGCCCAAGCGCCTCGCCATGCAGAAGTCGGTCGCCTTCACCAAGGTGCTCGCCCCGCCGCTCAACACTCTCGCCCGCCTGATGCGCCCGATCATCTGGCTGCTGTCGGTCTCCACCGACGCGGTGGTCCGCCTGCTGGGCGCCGATCCGCGCGAGAAGGGCGAGAGCGTCTCGGCTGACGAGGTGCGCGACATGATCTCGAGCAACACCGAGATCGCCGAGGACAGCCGGCAGCTGCTCGCCGACGTCTTCCGCGCGGACGACCGGCGGGTCGCCGAGGTGATGCGCCCGCGGCCGGACGTCGACTTCCTCCGCGGCGACCTGCCCGTCGCCGAGGGCTACGCGGAGGTGCTCGGCCGGCCGCACTCGCGCTACCCGGTCGTCGGCGAGAACCGCGACGACGTCCTGGGCTTCGTGCACGTGCGCGACCTGATGGCCGCGTTCCCGGAGGCGGGCCGCGACGGCACCGCGAGCAGCGTCGCCGACATCACCCGCCCGATCCTGGCGGTGCCCGGCACGACGAAGGTGCTCGCGGCCCTGCGCACCATGCGGCAGGACGGCCACCAGATCGCGGTCGTCATCGACGAGTACGGCGGAACCGACGGCATCATCACCCTCGAGGACCTGCTCGAGGAGCTCGTCGGCGAGATCTACGACGAGTACGACGGCGCGCGCCAGGACGTCGATGCGAAGGCGGCCGAGCAGCTACAGGACCTCGACGGCGGCATGATCCTCGAGGACCTGGAGGAGCTGCTCGGCATCGAGCTGCCCGAGGGGCCCTACGAGACGGTCGGCGGCTACGTGCTCGACCGCATCGGCCGGGTCGCGGTCGTGGGCGACACCCTCGTCGTCGGCGACCACGTGCTCCGGGTCGCCGAGACCGACCGCTACCGGATCTCGCGGGTAACCCTGACGCCGCAGCCCGCGTCGGGGCCGGCCGCGCCGGTCGACGCCGACTGACCGCGGGTCCGAGAGTCCGGCCCCGATCCGTCGCCGCCCCGCCCCGAAGCGACCCCGGGCCTCGTCAGGGCAGCGGCGCCTCGATCCAGCGCGGCGCCGGCAGCCCGGTCGCGCCCGGCCGTGCGAGCCACAGCCCGCCCGCGAGCGGGTACCGCGCCCGCTCGTCCGCCGACAGGTCGCGCGAGGCCGACGACACGACGGCGACGTCGAGCGCCTCCCCCGCGAAGGCGATGCTGGAGGAGTGCGGCGCGTCGATCGCGATGCCCTCGCCCTCGAGTCGGCGGCCCTCGGAGTCGTAGACGCGCACGCCGCTCCCGCCCCAGACCGAGCACCACAGCCGGCCCTCGGAGTCGACGGTCATGCCGTCGAGGAAGACGCCCTCCTCCGGCTCGAGGAACGTCTCGCGCGGGCCGTTCACCCCGTCGAGGTAGGGCCGGCGGTAGATCACGCCGGACTCGGTGTCGACCGAGTACATCACCGCGCCGTCGGGCGACCAGCCGAGTCCGTTCGAGAGCCGCAGGTCGTGGTCGAGCACGGTGACCGCTCCGTCGTGCTCGAGGCGCAGCAGCACGTCGTCGCCGACGGACTCGCCCAGCGTCAGCGAGCCGACGACGAGCCGGCCCTGCGGGTCGATGGAGCCGTCGTTGAAGCGGTGCCCCTCGGGCAGCAGCTCGGAGCCGCGGGTCAGCGAGCCGTCGACCTCGAGGATCGCGAGGCGGCGGGTGAGCGCGACGAGCACGCGCCCGTCGCCGAGCGGCAGCGCGCAGCCGACCTGCTCGCCGACGTCCGTGCGGGTGATCGCCCCGAGCCCGTCCGCGGTGAGCGGCGCCGACAGCACCGCGCCCGCCTCGATGTCCACCCAGGTGAGCCGGCCGGTCTCCCCGTCCCAGACGGGCCCCTCGCTCAAGACGTAGGCGGGTGTTCCGGCGGGTGTCGCATCGATCATCCCCCCACGCTACCCACGCCGTCCCCGCGCGCCCACCCCACCCCTCCCCCCTCCGCGAGATGCCACTTGTGCACGCGACACGCCGTGAAAGGCGTGCACAAGTGGCATCTCGCGGAGGGGAGCAGACGCGCACGTCGTCGGATACACCCGGCAGGCGCGCCGTGGCAAGGGGTGCATAGCCCGGCGATGCTCGGGTCTATCGTCGTCTCGCCGCGTCCGGGACCGCGCGCATCAGCAGCGCAGCCGGGGCGACAGGAAGGCGCGAGCCATGTCCACCGACACCGAAGAGCGCGGCCCCGTCCGGAGCCTCGTCCCCGCCCGCATCGACCGGCTGCCGTGGACGCGGTTCCACTGGTCGATCGTCGTCGGCCTCGGGTTCTCCTGGGTGCTGGACGGCCTCGAGATCCAGATCGTCGCGAGCGCCGGCTTCGCGAAGGAGTTCGACCTCTCGGCCGCGCAGGTCGGCGTGCTCGGCACGGTCTACCTGGTCGGCCAGATCGTCGGCGCGCTGATCTTCGGGCGGCTGAGCGACCGGCTCGGGCGGCGGAAGCTCTTCATCCTGACGCTGGTGATCTACCTGGTCGCGAGCGGCCTGGCGGGCCTCGCGCCGAACTACCTCTTCCTCGCCGTCTTCCGCTTCTTCGCGGGGATGGGCATCGGCGGCGAGTACGCGGCGATCAACTCCGCCATCGACGAGCTGATCCCCTCGAAGTACCGCGGCCGCGTCGACATCGCGATCAACGGCACCTACTGGGGCGGCGCGGCGCTCGGCTCCGCGGCGAACCTCTTCTTCCTGAACGACCAGCTCTTCGCCGAGAACGTCGGCTGGCGCCTCGGCTTCTTCCTCGGGCCGATCCTCGGGCTCGCGATCATCTATCTCCGCCGGCACATCCCCGAGAGCCCGCGCTGGCTGATGACCCACGGCCGCGAGGAGGAGGCGGAGCGCACCGTCGACGAGATCGAGCGCCGCGTCGAGTCGGAGGGCGGGACGCTCGAGCCGGTCGACGACTCGCAGGCGATCACGGTGAAGGCGACCGAGAGCATCCCGTTCCGCACGATCGCGCGGGTGCTGATCAGGCAGTACCCGAAGCGGACCCTGGTCGGCGCGACCATGATGATCACCCAGTCGTTCCTCTACAACGCGATCTTCTTCACCTACGCGCTGGTGCTGGAGAACTTCTACGGCGTGGAGCAGAACGCCGTCTCGTACTTCTTCTTCCCGTTCGCGATCGGCAACCTCGTCGGGCCCCTGGTGCTCGGCCACCTCTTCGACGTCTGGGGCCGGCGGAAGATGATCTTCCTCACCTACGGCGTCTCCGGCGCGGTGCTCGCGCTGTCGGCGCTGCTGTTCAGCATGGACGTGCTGACCGCGACGACCCAGACGATCCTCTGGTGCGTCTCGTTCTTCTTCGCCTCCGCCGGCGCCTCGAGCGCCTACCTCACCGTGAGCGAGATCTTCCCGCTGGAGCTGCGCAGCCAGGCGATCTCGTACTTCTTCACGCTCGGCCAGATCGCCGGCGCCGTCGCGCCGACCCTCTACGGTGTGCTGATCGGCGACGGCAGCGACCGCGGCCCGCTCACCGTCGGCTACTTCGTCGGCGCGGCCGTCATGATCGTCGGCGGCGTCGTCGCCCTGATCTTCGGCGTCGACGCCGAGCGCCGCAGCCTCGAGAGCATCACCGAGCCCCTCTCCACGGTCCGCGACTGACCCGCCCCTCCCGCGAGATGCCACTTGTGCACGCTTTTCACGGCGTGTCGCGTGCACAAGTGGCATCTCGCGGCGGGGAGGGGGGAGGCACGTACGCTGAGAGGACACCCCCGGACGCTTCGGCTACCGGGCGCGAGGCCCCTTCTCCGGAAGGGGCCTCAGCTCTTTCCGCCCCATGCAGCGGGACGGCGGAGGACGCCGCGGTCGTTGTGGAGCACATCCGGAAACCGGCTCCGCTCGAGCACACCGCGGCGGATCTTGCGGATGTGCGCAGGCGCCACCGCGAGCAGCGAGGCCGAGGGTCTGTCCGTGGGCGAGATCAGGCCGATCTCCTTGCCCGCCTCGTCGCGCTCCATCCGGAAGGCCCCTCCCGCGAGATGCCACTTGTACACGCGACACGCCGTGAAAGGCGTGCACAAGTGGCATCTCGCGGCGGGGAGGGGGCAGGGGCGCGGGTCAGCCGACGTGGACGCCCGGGCGGCGCTCGCGGCGGGGCTCGGCGCGGCGCAGGACCTCGCGGGTGACGGGGGCGACCTCGCCGGTGCCGGTGATCAGGAAGCGGAACATGTTGGAGAGCGGGCCGCCCTCGGTCCACTCGAAGTAGACGTCCGGGACGACGCCGGTCAGGGCGCGGATCTCGAGCAGCACGGTGGCGATCGTGTTCGGGATGTTGCCGCTCGTCACCGTGAGCACGCGGAAGCCGTGGCAGACGCGCCCCTGCACCACGAGGTCCTCCTCGAAGTCGGACGAGTCGGTGGTGTGCACCTCGAGGAAGAGGACCGGGCCGCGCATCGGCAGGTTGCTGTCGCGCTGCTCCTCGGCCAGCTTGTCGCGGTACTCGCGCTCGGAGCCGTCGTCGGGCTCGTTCGCGAGGACGCGGATCACGCCGTAGTCGTCGGCGTCGGTGCTGAGGAAGTCGAGCGCCTGCGCGTCGAAGGTCACCGAGGTCGCCCGCAGCTGGAACGAGCGCTGCACCCGCGAGATCAGCGACACCACGAGGATCCCGAGGATGAACAGGCTCGCGATCCGCACGCCGTCCGGCCGCTCGACCACGTTCACGACCGTCGTGTAGACGAAGACGAGTGCGATCACCGCGAACCCGACGGCCCGCTTGCGCTGCTTCTTCCGCTTGGCCGAGAGGAAGACGGCGACGGAGGCCGAGGTGATCAGCACCAGCACCCCGGTCGCGTAGGCGCCGCCCTGGGCGTCGACGTCGGCCTGGAAGAGGATCGTGATCAGGAACGCGACGGCCGTGAAGACCAGCACCAGCGGGCGCACCGCCGCGGCCCACTGCGGCGCCATCCCGTAGCGCGGCAGGTAGCGCGGCACGATGTTGAGCAGCCCGGCCATCGCCGAGGCGCCGGCGAACCAGAGGATGCAGATCGTGCTGACGTCGTACGCGGTGCCGAAGGCGTCGCCGAGGTACTCGTGCGCGAGATAGGCGAGGGCGCGGCCGTTGGCCTGCCCGCCCGGCTGGAACTCGGCCTGCGGGATCAGCAGCGTCGTCACGAAGCTCGAGGTGATCAGGAACGCCGACATCGTCACGGCGGCGGTGATCAGCAGCCGCTTCGCCCCGCGGATCCGCCCGAGCGGGGCCGCGTCGGTGTCGCTCGCGTCGCCGCGGATCTGCGGCATCACCGCCACACCGGTCTCGAAGCCGGAGAGCCCCAGCGCCAGCTTCGGGAACACGATCAGCGCGATGCCGACCATGATCAGCGGATTGCCGTGCTGCGTCGTCAGGGCCGACCACCAGTTCCCGATCACCACCGGGTTCTCGGCGACGTGCGCGATCGCGACGACGATGACGACCGCGTTCAGCGCGAGGAACACCGCGACCAGCACGACCGCGATCGAGATCGCCTCCTTGAAGCCGCGGAGGAAGACGATCCCGAGCAGCGCGACCAGCCCCAGCGTCAGCGGCACCTCCGCGCCGTGGAACCAGGCCGGCGCGAACGGGTTCTCGACCGCGTGCGCGGTGGCGTCGGCCGCCGACAGGGTGATGGTGATCATGAAGTCGGTCGCCGCGAAGCCGAGCAGCACCAGCACGAAGAGCTTGCCGCCCCACCAGGGCAGCAGCCGCTCCAGCATCGCGATCGAGCCCTCACCGCGGAAGCTCTCGCGCGCGACGCGGCGGTAGACCGGCAGCGCGCCGAACAGGGTCAGCAGCACCAGGACGATGGTCGCCAGCGGCGAGACCAGGCCGGCCGCGAGCGCCGCGATCGCGGGCTGGTAGCCGAGGGTGGAGAAGTAGTCGACGCCGGTCAGGCACATCACGCGCCACCAGGAGTGCGTCTTCTCGGTGGTGGAGTGCGGCCCGGGGTGCGCGCCGGAGTCGCTCCGCAGCCCCTCGAGCAGCCACGCCTTCACTCCGCCGCGGCGCCCTGAAGAGGGCGCAGAGGAGAGGGGCGAGGGTTCGAGGGCGTCGGCGTCGCCGCGGACGAGAGAGGAGGTCACTGGACGTGTCTACTCGGCGGAGGCGGCTCCGGAGCCGAGAACGCCCGGATCCATACGGTTCCCTAACGGGCAGTTCGCGGGCGGGCGGCCCGACGGAAGCCGGCCACCGCCTCTAGGGGTACACAAATAAGGCTGGATGGCCGGATCAGCCCGAAAACGAGGCGATCGCGGCCATCCAGCCTGAGTTGTGCACGGGGGCGGAGGCTTACTCCTCGACGACGATCGTCGTGATGACCGGGTTGCGGCGGTGACGGCGGGTCAGCCAGCGGCCGAGGGTGCGCGTGATCAGCTTCTCGATCGCGTCGCGGTCGGTGGGCTGGCCGGCGGCCTGCAGCACCGCGTCGTCGATCGCCTTGCTGGCGTTCTCCTTCCAGCTCGGCTCCTCGACGAAGCCGCGGGTGAAGAACTCGACCGGCTCGCCGAGCGTGCCGCGGTCCAGGTCGACGATGGCGAGCACCGTGATGGTGCCCTCCTCGGCGAGGACGCGGCGGTCGATCATCGCGTCCTCGGTCGCGACGCCGATCGTGGTGCCGTCGACGAAGACGAGGTCGGCCGGGATCCGGCCGCTCATCCGCGAGCGCCCCTTGACGAGGTCGATCGAGACGCCGTCCTCGACGACGAACACGTTCTTCTCGTCGATGCCGGTGCGCGTCGCGATCGCGGCGTTCGCCGTGAGGTGGCGCCACTCGCCGTGCACGGGCAGGACCGCGGTCGGGCGGAGGATGTTGTAGCAGTAGGCGAGCTCGCCCGCGCTGGCGTGGCCCGAGACGTGCACCTTGGCGTTGCCCTTGTGCACGACGGTCGCGCCCCAGCGGGTGAAGGCGTTGATGATCCGGTAGATGGCGTTCTCGTTGCCGGGGATCAGCGAGCTGGCGAGCAGCACGGTGTCGCCGGGGCCGATGTCGATGATGTGGTCCTTGTTGGCCATCCGCGAGAGCGCCGCCATCGGCTCGCCCTGCGAACCGGTGCAGATCATCACGATCTGGGTCGCGGGCAGCTTCTCGAGCACCTTCATGTCGACGACGAGGCCGGCCGGGATCTTGAGGTAGCCGAGCTCGGCGGCGATGCCCATGTTGCGGACCATCGAGCGGCCGACGAAGGCGACCTTGCGGCCGTGCTTCTGCGCGGCGTCGAGCACCTGCTGGATGCGGTGCACGTGGCTGGCGAAGCTCGAGACGACGATGCGGCGCGGGGCGGTGCGGAAGACCTGGTCGATCGCGGGGGCGAGGTCGCCCTCGGAGATCGCGAAGCCGGGGACGTCGGCGTTGGTGGAGTCGACCAGGAAGAGGTCGACGCCCTCGTCGCCGAGGCGCGCGAAGCCGGGGAGGTCGGTGGTGCGGCCGTCGAGCGGGAACTGGTCCATCTTGAAGTCGCCCGTGTGCAGCACGAGGCCGGCCTCGGTGCGGATGGCGACCGCGAGGCCGTCGGGGATGGAGTGGTTGACCGCGAGGAACTCGAGGTCGAAGACGCCGGCGTCGATCCGGTCGCCCTCCTTCACCGGGCGGGTGCGCGGGGTGATGCGGTGCTCGGTGAGCTTCGCGGTGATCAGCGCGAGGGTGAAGGTCGACGCGATGATCGGGATGTCGCCTCGCTCCTTGAGGAGGTACGGCACGCCGCCGATGTGGTCCTCGTGGCCGTGGGTGAGCACGATCGCCTCGATGTCCTTCAGGCGCGAGCGGATCGCGGCGAAGTCGGGGAGGATCACGTCGATGCCGGGCTGGTTCTCCTCGGGGAAGAGCACGCCGCAGTCGACGATGAGCAGCTTGCCCTTGTGCTCGAAGACGGTCATGTTGCGACCGATCTCGCCCAGGCCGCCGAGCGGGGTGATGCGCATGCCGCCCTTCTCCAGCGGCTTGGGGGCGGGGAGCTCGAGGTGGTGGCGCGCGGGCTTGGCGGTTCTGGCGTTTCGCATGGGTGCTTTCCGGTGGGGGACGTGGCGTCGTGCTGGTGCGCGCGGCCCCCGCTTCGTGCGGAGCGCCTCGGCGCAGGTGGTCTGTGTGGTCGCAGGCGCCGGGTGGTTCCGGTGCTCTGCACGGCCTCGTCCGCGGCCACCCGGGTCGTGCTCCGCGCCGCATCGTGCGGCACCGGGAGCGGTGCGGGTGGGGGCGCGGGTCGCGGTGAGGAGGTGGATCCGGAGTGTGCGGATCGCTGCAGAGACCGCGGCGGCCGCGTCCAGCATGACACCATCCGCCGGAAGTTGCCCGCACTGCGCCGGATCCGCGCTGACCCCGGGCACGACGGAGCCCCCTCGCCGTCGCCGGTCGAGGGGGCTCAGCACCCTCCGCGAGATGCCACTTGTGCACGCGACACGCCGTGGAAGGCGTGCACAAGTGGCATCTCGCGGGAGGGGACTCGTCAGTCGTTCAGGTGCAGGATCGCGAAGTCCGCCTCCTCCGCGGTGAACTGCTCGCCGTACTCGCTGGTGAGCTGATCGCGGATGGCCTCGGGAGACATCGCCATCTGGCTCTGGTAGTCCTTCGCTTTCGCGAGGGCATTGGCGTTCCAGTCCGCAGCGACGTTGTCGACGGCGTACTGGGCGGCCTCCGGCGAGAACTGCTCGCCGTACTCCGACGTGAGCTGACCGAAGAGACCGGCCTTGCTCATGTGCAGCATCTCGGAGTAGCTGGCGGCCTTGATCAGGGCCGAGGTGTACTCGACGGGGACCGCGGGTGCCTCGGGCGCGACCTCCTCGACGGGCTCGGCCTCCTGGACCGGAGCCGGCGTCTCGACCGGAGCGGCCGTCTCGACCGGCGCGGCCTCCGTCTGCGCCGGCGCAGGCTCGGCGGTCGGGGTCTCGGCCGCGGGTGCGGGTGCGGACGTCTCGACGGTGATCGCCGGGGCTGCATCGTCGGACACGGAGTTCATCGCTGCTCCGAATCCGATCGTCATCGCGATCGAGGAGAGCACCGCGATACCGCCGAGGCCGATGCCGGTGATGGCGAAGCCCTTCGACAGGTGCCGCCGCAGGGCCAGCACGCCGAGGACGACGGCGGCGATGCCCACGAGGGCGCCGAAGACGGGGACGAGTCCGACGAGGAAGGCCACGATGCCGACGACGAGCGCAGCGATCGCGAGGCCGGCGGGGCGCGGCGATCGCGCGGGCTGCGGCGCCTGAGCAGTCGCCGATCCGTAGGGAGCGGGAGGGGGAGGGAACGACGGCTGCGAGCCGCCTTCGGGGGGCAGAGGGGTGGTCATCGGCTGAGCATGGCAGAACGGCTCCGATCAGCCCCACGACCGATATCGAGTTGAGACATTCCGTCCTAGCTCGACCCCTGCTGCTGGACGAACGGCGTACCCCGCCGACGACGCGAGATGCCACTTGTGCACGCGACACGCCGTGGAAGGCGTGCACAAGTGGCATCTCGCGGGAGGGGGGGCGTCAGCGCAGGGCGTCGAGCACGGCCTCCAGCTCGTCGACGGCGGAGTCGATCTCGGCGGCGGTGACGACGAGGGGCGGGGCGAGGCGGATGGTCGAGCCGTGGGTGTCCTTGGCCAGGACGCCGCGGGCCATCAGGGCCTCGCAGACGGCGCGGCCGGAGGCGAGGGCGGGGTCGATGTCGATGCCGGCCCAGAGTCCGGCGCCGCGGACGGCGACGACACCGCGGCCGATCAGCGCGGTGAGGCGGGCGTGCAGCTGGGCGCCGCGCTCGCGGGCCAGCGCCTGGTACTCCCCGGTGGCGAGCAGCTCGACGACCGCGAGGCCGACGGCGGCGGCGAGCGGGTTGCCGCCGAAGGTCGAGCCGTGCTGGCCGGGCTGGAGCACGCCGAGCACGTCGGCGTTCGCGACGACCGCCGACACCGGGACGATGCCGCCGCCGAGCGCCTTGCCCAGCAGGTAGACGTCCGGGACGACGTCGACGAGGTCGCAGGCGAAGGTCGCGCCGGTGCGGCCGAGGCCGGACTGGATCTCGTCGGCGATGAAGAGCACGTTGTGGCGCGCGGTGATCTCGCGGACGGCGGGGAGGTAGTCGGCCGGCGGGACGACGATGCCCGCCTCGCCCTGGATCGGCTCGATCAGCACGGCGACGGTGTCCCCGTCGATCGCGGCCTCGAGGGCCGCCGCGTCGCCGAACGGCACCGTGCGGAAGCCGGGCGTGAACGGCGCGAAGCCGTCGCGCGCCTCCGCGTCGTCGCTGAAGGAGATGATCGTCGTGGTGCGGCCGTGGAAGTTGCCGGCCGCGACGATGATGTTCGCGCGGCCCGGCGCGACGCCCTTCACCCGGTAGCCCCAGGCGCGGGCGACCTTGATGCCGGACTCGACGGCCTCCGCGCCCGTGTTCATCGGGAGGACCATGTCCTTGCCGGCGAGCGCGGCGAGCGCCGTCACGAACGGACCGAGCTGGTCGTTGTGGAAGGCGCGGCTGGTGAGGGTGACCCGGGAGAGCTGTGCGCGCGCCGCGTCCAGCAGCACCGGGTGCGAGTGGCCGAAGTTGACGGCGGAGTACGCGGCGAGGCAGTCGAGGTAGCGGCGGCCCTCGACGTCGGTGATCCAGGCGCCCTCGCCGGTCGCGGCGACGACGGGCAGCGGGTGGTAGTTGTGCGCGGCGTGCGCCTCCTCCGCGGCGATCAGCTCGGCGGAACGGTCGGTCTCGGTGATGCTCATGTCGTGCCTCCTGAGGACGATCGACTGCTCAGAAGTTGTCGTACTCGAGTGCCGAATACGACGACTTCTGCGGAGTGGGTGTAGGGAGAAGGGGAGGGGTCAGCGCCGCAGCTCGAGGGTGCAGCACTTCACGCCGCCGCCGCCGAGCAGCAGCTCGGACAGATCGACGCCGATCGGGTGGTAGCCGCGCTCGCGCAGCTGGCGCTCGAAGCCGGCCGCCCGCGAGGCGATGACGACGTTGAGGCCGTCGGAGAAGGAGTTGAGCCCGAGCACGGACGCGTCCTCCTCCGAGACGAGGATCGCGTCGGGGTAGAGCTCGCGGAGGACGCGGTTGCCCTCCTCGCTGAACGCGCTCGGCAGGTAGGCGATGTTCGCGTCGTCGAGCACGGCGATCGCGGTGTCGAGGTGGTAGAACGACGGGTTCACCAGCTCGAGGGTGACGACCTCGCGGCCGAAGATCCGGGCGACCTCGGCGTGCGAGTCGGAGGCGGAGCGGAAGCCGGTGCCGGCCAGGATCCGCTCGCCGACGAGGAGGAAGTCGCCCTCGCCCTCGTTGACCTCCTCGGGCACGCGCACGTCGAAGCCGGCGCCGCGGAACCAGTCCATGTAGGCGGGGCCCTCGGGCTGGCGCTCGGGGTAGGTGAAGGAGGCGCCGTAGGCGATGCCGTCGATCACGAAGCCGCCGTTCGCGGCGTAGACCATGTCGGGCAGGCCGGCCTCGGGCTCGATCAGCTGCACGTCGAAGCCGAGCTCGACGTAGGTGTCGTACAGCGTCTGCCACTGGCGCACGGCGAGCGCGGTGTCGGTCGGGACCTGCGGGTCCATCCACGGGTTGATGCGGTAGACGACGGTGAAGTGCTCGGGGCGGCACATCAAGACCGTCTTCGAAACGGGGATGCGGGTCGGGGCGGTGGCGAGCACGGCGGTATCGGTCATTCGAGTCCTCCTGCGAAAGGATGCGGATGAGCGGACCGGGTCCAGTGGCTCCGTCCCCGCGAGGCGGGTGGAGCACGCTCGCAGCCAGTCTCGCACGCGCGGATCCTGCGATTTTCGCCAGGAGACGCACGGAATCGCTCACTATCGCGGTCTCGCGCGCAGGATCGCGGCACTGCGGCGAGGACGCCTCCGAAGGGATGGACCGTCCGTTCGTGGCGCCGGCCGTGACGCACGGGGAGGGCAGGAGTCCCGCGACCACTCCCGGGGACGTCGGATCTCCGTGGAAGAGACGCCCGCCACCCCATGCTGGTCGAGTAGCCCGAAGGGCGTATCGAGACCCATCATCACCAGGACCTCCGCCGCCACCGCTCCGCCGCGCGCCCTGCTCGATCGGCCCGGAGCCCGAGGTCCGCGCTGAGCGCCCTCCGTGCGCGGCCGTTAGCATTCGAGCATCGTGTCCGCCGCGGCCCGCCGCGCTCAACGGAAAGCCTCACCGTGACTCCTCGACGCCGCCGTCCGCCCGTGCACGTCCTGCCGACCCGGTGACCTCGGACACCGCGCCTCGCGCCCTCCTCCTCGGCATCGAGACCGGCGGCACCAAGGTCGTCGCCGCGATCGCCGCGCAGGAGGACCCCGAGCGGATCCTCGCCAAGAGGACCCTGCCCACCCGCGGCCCCGCGGAGACCCTCGGCGACCTGGCCGCGTTCACCCGCGACCACGGCGTCGAGGGAACGGTCGCCGCGATCGGCGTCGCCTCGTTCGGCCCGCTCGACATCGACCCCGCCTCGCCCGGCTACGGCCGGCTCACCTCCACGCCCAAGCTCGGCTGGGAGGGCACCGACGTGCTGTCTCCGCTCGAGGCGGCGGCGCCCGGCGCGCGGACCGCGCTGGTGACCGACGTCAACGGCTCGGCCCTCGGCGAGGCGCGCTGGGGCGCCGGGCAGGGCGAGCCCGATTTCGTCTACCTGACCGTCGGCACCGGGGTCGGCGGCGGCCTCGTCGCGGGCGGCCGTCTCCTCGCCGGCAGCGGCTGGCCCGAGGTGGCGCACGTGCTGCCCCGCCGGCACCCGGAGGACCGCTTCGAGGGCACCTGCCCGTTCCACGGCGACTGCCTCGAGGGGCTCGTCGCCGGCCCGGCGATCTCGGCGCGCTGGGGTGTGGACGGCTCGAGCCTCGGTGCGGAGGACGCGGCGGCGAACCTGCGCTTCAGCTCCTACTACCTCGCCCAGCTCGTGACGACGCTCGCCTACGTCGCGGGCGTCCGCCTCGCCATCGTCGGCGGCGGCGTCGCCAAGACGCCCGGCCTGCTCGCCGCCACCGAGGCCGAGGTGGAGCGCCTGATGGGCGCTCCCGGCGCGAACGGCACCGGCGCCGCCCACCTCCGCCTGGTCCCCCCGGCCCTCGGCGACGAGGCCGGCGTCCGCGGCGCCCTCTCCCTCGCGGAGTCCCTGCTCTGACCCCCTCTGCTCCCCTCCGCGAGATGCCACTTATGAGCGCGACACGCCGACGGAAGCGCTCACAAGTGGCATCTCGCGGGAAGTGCGGAGGGGCTACAGGGCGTCGAGGTCGCGGAGGGCCGCCAGGGCGCGGTCGAGGCGGGCGGACTCGGGCTCGTCCCACCACTTCGGGCCGCGCTCGCCGAGGCCGTGCTTGGCCAGGCCGGTCCGCGTGCGGGCGGCGGCGACCGCGGCGTCGTCGCCGGCCTTCTTCGCCGTGCGCACGCCGGAGCGGCCGCGGCCGAGGTGCGACTTCAGCGCCGCGACGACGTCCTCGGGGAGGCTCGGGTCGGTCCGGCGCCAGCGGCGGCCGTCGACGACGAGCCAGCGCCCGTCTTCGGTGGGTCCGTCGGCGAGGGGCCCGTCGGCGGAGCGCCCGTCAGCGGAGCGCCCGTCGGCGCCGGGCTGATCGGTGCTCACGACGCGGCGTGCGCCAGGGCCGCGTAGGCCCGCTCGGGCCCGGTCGTCCCGGTGAGCGCCGCGGACAGCTCGTCCAGCCGCGCCCGCGCCGCGCCGTCGAGCGCGAGCATCCGCTGCGCCGCTGCCGCCAGCTCGGGCACCCCGGCCGCGTTCGGATCGAGCACCTCCGCGACCTCCGAGTCCTCCAGCGCCGCGGCCCCCGCGAACTGGTCCGTCGAGAACGGCAGCACGACCAGCGGCACCCCGGCCGTCATCGACTCCGTCACGCTGTTGTTGCCGCCGTGCGTGACCGCCAGCGCGGCCCGGCCGAGCAGCGTCACCTGCGGCAGGAAGCCGCGGACCAGCCAGCCGGCGGGCACGTCGCCCAGGGCCGACGGATCGGTCGCTCCCGAGGCCAGCGCGACGCGCACCGGCCGCCCGTCGACCGAGACGCCGGCCAGCGCCGCGACCACCCGCGCGAGCACGTCGTCGCGCACCGAGAGGAAGCTGCCGAAGCTCACGTAGACGACCGGGTCGTCCGAGGCGGCGAGCCACTCCTCCACCTCGGCGTCGCGCGGCTCGCCGCGGACGGCCGAGCCGAGGAAGGCGTGCGGTGGGAGCTGCGCCGTCCGCGCCGCGTCGTGCAGCTCTCCGGGGTAGTTCAGCAGCAGCACGTCGCCGCTCTCCGCGAAGGCGTCGAGGCTGAGCGGCGCGGCCGGGTCGAGCGCGGTCAGCGCGGCGTTCCACTCCGCCGTGAAGGAGTCGCGGACCCGCTCGCAGAGCGCGCGCAGCCGCGCCAGATCCTCGGCCGGCGGCTCGAAGGCGTCGGGCCAGACCGGCGGGAAGCCGTAGACCTCGCCGGGCACCGTCAGCGCGCTCGGGTGCCCGAGCACCACGTCGCCGTAGGGCACGCCGAGCGCCCGCAGCGCGACCCGCGCGGTGAAGGCGAGGTGGTCGACGACGATCGCGTCGGGCCGGACCTCGTCCAGGATCTCGCGCAGCCGCGCGGCGACGCCCGCCGGGTCCCAGAGCAGGTCGGTCAGCCGCTCGCCGGCCTGGTACTCCAGCGTCGGCACCATGCCGCGGCGGGTCGCGTCGAAGAAGCCGCGGAGCGAGTCGCCCTCGTCGGGCGCCTGCTCCTCCGCCCGGATGGTACCCGGGTTGGAGCCGCGGCCGAGCCGGAGCGGGACGTGCTCGAAGCCGAAGCCGTCGACGATCGAGCGGGTCGCGTCGCCGGTCGCGACGACGACGCGCTCGCCGGCCGCCCGCCAGGCGGTGCCGAGGGTCGCCAGCGGCAGCAGGTGCGAGGCGTAGTCGGGGCTGACGATCAGCAGGGTCACGAGGCGCCCAGCACGAGGTCCGAGCCGAGCGGGCGCTCCTGCTCCGCGGTCGCCCGCGCGTAGACGGCGGAGAGCTCATGCGCCATCGCCTCGATCGTGTAGCGCTCGCGCACCATGGCGCGGCCGCGCTCGGCGGAGTACTCGGCGAGCGGACCGGCGGCGAGATCGAGCGCGAAGCAGGCGGCGACGGCGAGCGCCTCCTGATCGGAGGTGTCGACGAGGAAGCCGGTCACGCCCTCCTCCACGTAGGTCGCCGGGCCGCCTGTAGCCGGAGCGACCACCGGCAGCCCCGCGGCGAGCGCTTCGAGCAGCGCGATGCCGAACTCCTCCTTGACGCTCGCGCAGACGTAGGCGCCGCCGGCCGCGGCGAGCCCGGGGCGGCCGTGACGCACGGCGCCCAGCCAGCGCGCGACGGTGCCGTTCGGGCGGTGCCCGGCGAGCAGCAGACCGTCCGCGGAGACGGCGCGGATCCGGTCGAGCTGCTCCGTCTCGTCGGGGGTCGGCGCGTCGAGGTCGCCGCCGACGAGGAGGAGGTTCGCGCGGTCGCGCAGCGGCGAGCCGGCCCAGGCCTCCGCCAGCGTCGCCATCCCCTTCACCCGGTGCAGCCGCCCGACACTGAGCAGCAGCGGCAGCCCGCGGCGCTCGGCCGGCAGCTCGGCGAGGAGCGCGTCGAGGGAGGAGAGGTCGTCGCCGGCGTCGAGGGCGACCGGCTCGCCGGCGGCGGCATCGCGCGCCGCCTCCTCGCCGCGCTCGACCAGGCGCACGTCGATCCCCTCGGGGACGATCGTGTGCCGCTCGGGGTGCGCGGTGATGTCGATGCCGAGCATGTCGCGCATCGTCTCGGCGAGCTCGGCGCGCGGGAAGAGCACGGTGTGCGCGGCGTCGGCGGCGAGCCGCTGCACCAGGCGCACCCGGAACCAGAAGTGCTCGACGGCGTCGCGGTCGCCGAAGTCGGCGCGCGAGAGGGTGCCCGCCTCGTCGAGCCCGGCGATCAGGGCGTGCGGGTCAGGTGCGACGGTGAAGACGACGGGGATCTCCAGCTCGCGCGCGACGGCGGCCGCGGCGAGCGAGCCGACGTCGGCCATCCGCAGGTGCACGACGTCGACGCGGCCGGCCGCGCGGAGGTACCGGCGGATCCCGCGCTCGGCGGCGATGCGCCGCGGCCAGGCGAGCGGCATCGGCACGGCGGCACCCACGAACGGCACGGGAGCGAAGCCGTGGCCCGCGGCGGGCAGCTCGGCGAGCGCGCGCTCGGCCTCGGCCGGGGTGCCGCGGGAGAGGGTGAGGACGCGCTCGATGCCGTCCTCCTCCGTCAGCGCGTCGCCGAGGCGGACGAGGAGGGTGGCGATGCCGCCGTTGTCGCCCGCGCCGACGCGGGTGAGCGTGCCGTCGATGTCGGCGTGCACGAAGAGCTGCGCGACGGTGGGGCCGGCGTCGGCGACAGGAGCGATGGCGCGGTCGGCGAGGGCGACGCGCGCGACGGGGCCGAGCGGCTCGGGCATCTCGCCGAGGCGGGCGAGCATCAGCGCGGCGTCGTCGGAGGGCCGCTCGCCGAGCGCGTCGGCGGCCGCGGCGCGCGCCTCGAACACCTCGCTCTCGTCGGCGGCGGTGTGCAGGAGGGTCCGCTCGGCGATCGCGCCGGGGACCAGGCCGATCGTCTCGACGTAGCGCGCGCGGACGTCGCGGTCGCGCTCGCCGATCAGCGCGCCCTCGAGCGCGAGCGCGACGAGGTCGGGGGTGGAGGACGCCCAGAGCAGCAGGGTGCGCTGAGCGAGCATGCCGGCGAAGCCGCCGTCGCGGACCATGCGCAGCAGCGGGCCGACCGCGGCCGGCCGGGGCAGGCGGCCGCCGAACGCCCAGGCGGCGTGCTCGCGGATGAAGGCGCGCTCGTCGGCGAGCAGCCGGAGCAGCGCGAGGTCGGCCTCCTCGTCGAAGACCTGGGCGAGCGAGTGCACCGCGGCGATCGCGGTGAGCTGGTCGGCGGGATCGAGGGCCGCGCGGGTCAGCAGGCGCACCGCGCGTCCGCCCCCGTCGCTCACGGCGGCGATCGTCAGGGCGTCGGCCGCCCGGATCGCCTCGAGGAGGGTGGGCGCTGCGCGCACGGCGTCGAGAACGGTCTGCGTGGCCACGGGATCACCTGGTCTGGTCGGAGCGGAGGAGGGCGCGCCTCGGAGACGGCCCCCACGAGCATGCCGCTCCCGACGCTGGGAAATCACTACTTGCGCCGGAACTCCCCCCGCGCTAGCTCCTCCTGTCAAGGGGGTACCACCCGTGACTTCGCTTTCCGCGAGATGCCACTTGTGCACGCGACACGCCGTGAGAAGTGTGCACAAGTGGCATCTCGCGGCGGGGGATCAGGGCGCCAGCCAGTCCAGGAGTTGCGGGAGGGGCCACGTCGTGACGATGCGGGCGGGTGGGACACCGAGGCGCTCGGCCCGCTCGGCGCCGTAGTCGAGGAGGCCGAGCTGACCGGGGGCGTGCGCGTCGCTGTCGATGGAGAAGAGGCAGCCGGCCTCGAGGGCCAGGGCGATCAGCTCGTCCGGCGGGTCCTCCCGCTCGGGGCGGGCGTTGATCTCGACCGCGGTCCCGTGCTCGGCGCAGGCCCGGAAGACGGCGCCGGCGTCGAAGGTCGACGGCGGCCGGGTGCCGCGCTCCCCCGTGACGAGCCGCCCGGTGACGTGCCCGAGCACCCGGGTCCGCGGATGCGCGGCCGCCGCGACCAGGCGCGCCGTCATCTCGCGGCTCGGCATCCGCAGCTTCGAGTGCGCGCTCGCGACCACGACGTCGAGCCGCGCGAGCATCTCCTCCGACTGGTCGAGCGCGCCGTCCTCCAGCACGTCGACCTCGATCCCGCTGAGCAGCCGCAGCGATCCGGTGTCCAGACCGGCCAGGTGCTCCAGCTGCTCGGCGAGCCGCTCGGCGCTCAGCCCGTGGGCGACCCGCAGCCGCGGCGAGTGGTCGGTCAGCGCGAGGTACTCGTGCCCGAGCACGCGGGCCGCGTCGGCCATCGCCGCGATCGGCGTCGCTCCGTCCGACCACTCGCTGTGGCTGTGCAGGTCGCCGCGGAGGAGGCTCCGCAGCGCGCTCTCGGGCAGGGACGCGGTGCCGCGCAGCTCGGCGAGGTAGTCCGGCACCCGCCCCTCGAGCGCCTGGCGGATGACGGTGAAGGTCGTGTCGCCGATCCCCGGCGCCGCGCGGACCAGCGCGAGGTCTGTCCGCTCCCCCTCGGCCATGCCCTCGAGCACGGCGAGCGCCTTCCGGAACGCCTTCGCGCGGTACTTCGACGCCCGCTCCTGCTCGAGCAGGGCGGCGATCTCCTGCAGTGCCGCGAGCGGATCCATGCTCCCGGTCTAGCAGACGCCCGTCGACCCCTGGGTGATCGCCGAGCGCTCTTGCCCACGGCGCCAGACGCGATATATCGTGACTTCCATCGACTCGCGCTATATCGCGAGTCGTCCCGACATCACCAGCAGCAGGATCGCCCCACGAGGGCGCAGAAGGAGGAGCACCATGTCGCTCGAGAAATGGCTCGTGCAGGCGGGCGAGACGAAGGTCATCGACCTCGACGTCGTCCGCGCGATCAAGATCGCCCTGGTCGGCGGTCAGATCGACGTCATCGGGCACGACGAGCCCACCGCCCGCGTCGAGGTGCACAGCGTCTCCGGCCGCCCGCTCAAGGTCTCGATGGACGGCGACCGCCTCGAGGTCGACCACATCCAGCTCCGCTGGGACACCGTCGTCGACGTCGCCAAGGGCCTCGGCCGCCGCGGCGACCGCGCCGACATCAGCCTGCTCGTCCCCCGCGGCGTCGCGCTCAAGTTCGACACCGTCTCGGCCGACGGCCTCGTCTCCGGTCTGCACTCGGACGCCCGCGTCTCCACCGTCGGCGGCGACATCGTCATCGACGGCCTGCGCGGCGACATCGAGGCGAACACCGTCCACGGCGAGCTCTCCGTCCGCAACCACACCGGCCGCGTCACCGCGCACACCGTCTCCGGCGACGTCACCACCGCCGGCGCGCTCACCCGCTTCTCCGTCGACGGCGTCTCGGGCAGCGTCTTCGTCGACGCCGAGGACGCACCGGACGAGATCCAGTGCAACACCGTCAGCGGCGACCTCACGATCCGGATCGACGAGGGCCTCGGCGCCCGTTACCGGATCAACACCGCGACCGGCACGCTGCAGCTCGACGGCGAGGTGGTCAAGGGCACGTTCGGTCGCGGCTACACCGCGACCACCGGCTCCCTCGACTCGAAATGGGTCGACGTCACCGCCAACTCGGTGACCGGTGCCGTCACCGTGGTCCGCCGCTCCCCCGCCGCTCCCGCCGCGCAGCGCCTCACCGACGCGAGCGCACTGTGAGCCCCGTCTTCGCGCACGGCCGCCTGCGCCTCTACCTGCTCAACCTCCTCGCGGAGTCGCCCAAGCACGGCTACGAGCTGATCCAGGCGCTCAGCGAGCGCTTCGGCGGCACCTACGCCCCGAGCGCCGGCACGGTGTACCCGCGCCTGGCGAAGCTCGAGGAGGAGGGCCTGGTCACCAAGGAGGCCGACGGCCGCAAGACCGTCTACTCCATCACCGACGCAGGCCGCGACGAGCTGGCGAACCGCGCGACCGACCTCGGCGACATCGAGGAGGAGCTGACCGACTCCGTCCGCCGCCTGGCCGACGAGGTGCGCCTCGGCGTCGCGGAGGCGATGAAGAGCCTGCGCGCGGATCTGGCGAGCGCCGCCCGCGACTCGCGCCCGTCCCGCGGCGGTCCGGAGCACTCGGCCGAGACGCCCGCCCCGGCGGAGTCGTCGTCGGAGTCGTCGGAGGCGACGTCGGGCCAGCGCCCGCAGGACGCCCCGCCCGCGGAGACCCCGGCCGCCGACACCGCCGCGGTCGACGCGCGCACCGCCTCCCGGCTCGCCCTGCGCGACGCCGAGGTGCTGCTCACCGAGTTCCGCGACGAGCTGCGCGCCGAGCTGCGCACGGCCGCCGCGCACGGCTCCGTGACCGCGGCGAGCACGGACGCCCTGCGCAACGCGCTCGACCAGGCGCGCGCGGCGGTCCGCTCCACGCTGAGCTGACGCCCGCCGCACCACCGCTGACGGCGGGGGTCCCCTCGGGGGTCCCCGCCGTTCGGCTGTCCGCCGCTGCCGCCGCGGTGCACGACGAAGGACTCGTGGCCCCGGCCCGGTCCGACGGGATCGGCCGGCTCCTCCGTGCCGGAGCGGTTTCCACGTGCCGGAGACGCGCCGACCGACCGGTGCCGGAGGTTCGGCTCGCGCGATCGGCTCGGGCTCGTGGAATCAGCCGGTTCCGGCGCGCCGTACTGGTTCTCGCGTGCCGGACGTGGCCGTGGTGAGACTTCGGCTCGCGGATCCGGCTCGGGCTCGCGGAATCGGGTGGTTCCGTCGTGCCCAAGCGGTTCTCGCGTGCCGGAGGAGGCCGGTGGCGGATGTTCGGCTCCCAGTTCAGGCCCGGGCTCGCGAGATCGCACGGTTTTGACGTGCCAGAACTGTTCTCGCGTGCCGGAGGTGGCCGGGACGGATATTCGGCTCGCCGTTCCGGCTCAGGCTCGCCGAATCGGATGGTTCCGGCGTGCCCAAGCGGTTCTCGCGAGCCGGAGATGGCCGGCGCGCATGTTCGGCTCGCAGTTCCGGCCCGGGCACGCGGAATCGCAGGGTTTCAACGCGCCGGACTGAGTTTTGCGTGCCCGAAGTAGCCGAGACGGACGTTCGGCTCGTGGTTGTAGCTCAGGCTCGCGGAATCGGACATTCTCAGCGTGCCGGAGCGGTTTCCGCGTGCCGGAGGTAGCCGGGGTGGCGGTCCACCGGCCGCGCCCCCATCCGCCCCTTGCGCTCCGCCGCTCCAGGACTATATTTCCTATAGGATCTTTTGTGCGACCAACGCCGGTCGCATCGAGCGCAATGGAGCACTGATGAGCGAGAGCACACCCGCGCGGACCGTCCAGGGGGCGCCGAACCTTCAGGGGGCGCAGTCCTGGGACGGCGTCGACTGGAACCCCGACAGCTGGACCGCCGAGACCTGGCCGATCGCCACCTGCCTGCACGGCATCCCGCCCGTCGGCCGCGACGGCGTCGCCCTGCACGACGCGGCCCCCGAGGTCTGGGACGACATGTTCGCCCAGGTCGAGCAGGTCGGCTTCACCCTCGCCGAGCTGGCCGACAGCCACGTCCGCCCGGCGGACCTCGAGCCCTCGCGCCGCGACGAGTTCCTCAGCATCGCGAAGTCGCACGGCATCGGCATCCCCTCGGTGCACCTGCAGCGCCAGAGCGTGATCATGCCCGGGCACGAGGAGAAGAACCTCGCCTACGCGCACCGCACCATCGACGCGGCCGCCGAGTGGGGCATGCAGGTCTTCTCGACCGGTCTGCACCAGCCGTTCAGCGCCGCGCAGAAGCGCGCGCTCTGGTTCTGGACCGCCGAGGGCCCCAAGGACCCGGACGACCCCGACGTCTGGAACGCCGCCGTCAGCCGCATCCGCGAGCTCGGCAAGCACGCCGCCGACGTGGGCCTCCCGCTCGCGCTCGAGCTCTACGAGGACACCTACCTCGGCACCGCCGACAGCGCCGTCCGCTTCGTCGAGGAGGTGGGCCTCGACAACGTCGGCCTCAACCCCGATGTCGCGAACCTCATCCGCCTGCACCGCCCCGTCGAGGACTGGCGCGAGCTGTTCGCCAAGACCCTCCCCTACGCCAACTACATGCACGTGAAGAACTACACCCGCGACGAGTCGGCCGACGGCTCCTGGGCCACCTCGGTCCCCTCGACCATGGAGGCCGGTCTCATCAACTACCGCCAGGTCCTGCGCGATGCGATCGAGGGCGGCTTCCGCGGCATCCTCCTCGCCGAGCACTACGGCGGCGACAGCCTCGGCATGTGCTCGACCAACCAGACCTACATCCGCTCGCTGCTGCCCCGCGCGGCCCGGGCCTCGCAGTAAGGAACGACAGACATGAGCGACACCACCGGCACCACCACCCCGACCGCGCGCACCATCGCCGTCGTCGGCTCCGGCTACATGGGCGGAGGCATGGCCCAGGTCCTCGCGCTCTCCGGCGCCACCGTCGTCATCGCCGACATCTCCGAGGAGATCGCCCGCAGCAACTACGAGCGCCTGCTCACCGAGACCGCGCAGTTCGTCGCCGACGGCCTCTTCCCCGAGGACGCGGTCGAGCGCATCCGGCAGAACCTCTCCCCCGCCGCCTCGATCGAGGAGGCCGTCGCGACCGCCGACTTCATCGAGGAGGCCGTCCCCGAGAAGATCGAGATCAAGCACGAGACCCTCCGCCGGATCAGCGCCGCCGCGCGCCCCGACGCCGTGATCGGCTCGAACACCTCGACCATCCTGATCGGCTCGCTGGCCGAGGCCGTGACGAACCCCGAGCGCTTCCTCGGCGTGCACTTCTCCAACCCGGCGCCGTTCATCCCCGGCGTCGAGCTGATCCCGCACGCCGGCACCGCCGAGAGCGCGATCGCACTGGCCGAGGAGATCGTCGCGGCGACCGGCAAGGAGACCGCGCGGGTCAAGGACTCCACCGGCTTCGTGCTCAACCGCCTGCAGTACGCGCTCTTCCACGAGGCGACGCAGATCGTCGAGGAGGGCATCGCCACCCCCGAGGACATCGACACGATCGTCCGCACCACCTTCGGCTTCCGCCTCCCCGTCTTCGGCCCGTTCGCGATCGCCGACATGGCCGGCCTCGACGTCTACGCCTTCTGCTACGCCTCGCTGCAGACCCGCTGGCCCGAGCGCTTCGCCACCCCGGAGTCGCTGGCCGCGCTGGTCGACGCCGGGAAGTTCGGCACCAAGTCCGGCGCCGGCTACCTCGACGTGCCCGCCGAGCGGACCGCCGAGCTGATCGCGTACCGCAACCGCGCCTATGTCGCCATCAAGAAGCTGATGGACGAGCTCGGCCCCGCGCCGATCGCCTGACGCGCCGACCGAGAAGGAGCACCCTCATGACCGCATTCCCCGAGTCCCGGACCGTCGTCCTCACCGGCGCCGCGTCCCCGCGCGGCATCGGCCGCTACTCCGCCCACCACCTCGCCGAGCTCGGCTGGAACGTCGGCGTCATCGACCTGCACGCCGAGGCCGCGCAGGAGGTGGCCGCCGAGATCGCCGAGCAGCACGGCGTCCAGGCCGCCGGCGCCGGAGCGAACGTCGCCGACGACGCGCAGGTCCGCGCGGCCTTCGACGCGCTCGAGGCCGCCCTCCCGCCCGTCGTGGCGCTGGTCAACCTGGCCGGGATCGCCTCCCCCGTCTCCTACCTCGAGGTCACCCCCGAGGAGTGGCAGCGGGTCCTCGACGTCAACCTCAACGGCGTGCACTTCAGCACCCGCCGCGCGGTGGAGTCGATGGTCGCCCGCGGCGTCGGCCGCGTGGTCAGCCTCTCCTCCGTCTCCGCGCAGCGCGGCGGCGGCACCTTCAGCAAGACCGCCTACTCCGCGGCCAAGGCCGGCGTCATCGGCTTCACCCGCAGCGTCGCCCGCGAGCTCGGCGGCCAGGGGATCACCGTCAACGCGATCTCCCCCGGCCCGATCGACACCGACATCATGGGCGGCACCCTCACCGAGGAGCGCAAGACGGCCATGGCCGCCGACGGCGTGCTCCCGCGCATCGGCACGCCTCGCGACATCGCCGCGGCGATCGCCTACCTCATCAGCGAGGACGCCGGCTTCGTGACGGGTCAGACCCTGAACGTCGACGGCGGCCTCTACATGCACTGATCCTCCTCGGAACCGATCCCTCGGCACCGATCCCCTCGGCACCGATCCCTCGGCACCGATCCCTCGGCACTGATCCCTTCAGCACTGGAACGGACGTCCCCATGAACAAGCTCACCGGAACCTGGTCGCTCGGCCGCTGGATCTTCCTCGGCGTCGGCGTGATCCTCGTCGCCGTCGGCATGGCGCAGATCCTGCCCGCGCTCGGCTCCTGACCCCTCCCACCCCTCACCGCATTCGGCCGACTCAAAGGAGAGCGCCTTGACCACCTCGTCCCCAGCCCTCGGATCCACCCGTGATCCCGCGCTGAAATCCGCCATCTCGAAGGCGTCCCGGCATCTGATGCCGATGCTCGTCATCCTCTACTTCGTCGCGTTCCTCGACCGCACCAACGTCGGCTTCGCCGAGGAGGCGCTCTCGGTCGACCGCGGCATCTCCGACGGCGCGTTCGCGCTCGGCGCCGGCATCTTCTTCATCGGCTACGCGATCTTCGAGATCCCGAGCAACCTGCTGCTCAAGCGCTTCGGCGCCCGGTTCTGGCTGGCCCGCATCGCGGTCACCTGGGGCATCGTCGCTGCGGCGTTCGCCTTCACCACCGGCGACACGATGTTCATCGTCCTGCGCTTCCTGCTCGGCGTGACCGAGGCCGGGCTCTTCCCCGGCGTGATCATGTTCCTGTCGGAGTGGTTCCCCAACAAGGTCCGCGTGCAGATGTTCGCGATCTTCTACCTGGCGCAGCCCTTCTCGCAGATGCTCGGCGCCCCGCTCAGCGGCGGCCTGATCAGCGTCGGCAACCAGATCACCCCGTGGGAGGGCTGGCAGGTGATGTTCTTCACCGAGGGCGTGCTCGCGGTGCTCGCCGGCATCGCCGCGCTGAAGTTCCTGACGAACCATCCGCAGAAGGCGAAGTGGCTGACGCAGGGCGAGAAGGACTCGTTGACGGCGGCGATGGAGCGCGAGGACACCGTGCGCCAGGCCGACGGCCCGACCGGCATCTGGAAGGCGATGGCCAGCTGGAAGGTCTGGTACTTCACGATCATCTACTTCTGCCTGCAGATCGCGGTCTACGGCACGACGTTCTACCTCCCGCAGCAGGTCGCCAATCTGATCGGGCAGGACGTCGGCTTCCAGGTCGGACTCGTCTCGGCCATCCCGTGGCTGGTGGGCCTGTTCGCCTGCTACTACGTGGGGCAGCACGCCAACACGATCCGCCGCCGCCGCTCCTGGGGCGCGATGTTCTACATCTTCACCGGCCTGTCGATCTTCGGCTCGGCCTGGGCGGGATCGGCCGGCCAGCCGATCCTCGGCCTGCTGTTCATCACCCTCGCGGTGGCGAGCTTCCTCTCCGTCGGACCGATCACCTGGGCCTACCCGACCGCGTTCCTCACCGGAGCAGCGGCCGCGGCCGGCATCGGCCTGATCAACTCGCTCGGCAACCTGGGCGGCTTCGTCGCCCCGCTGATGCGCAACGGCTTCAATGAGGCCGTGCCCACCGAGAGTGGCGTGTGGGGAGTCGTCTCCCTCGGCGTCTTCGCCTTCCTCGCCGCCGCCATGATGTTCTGCACCAAGTTCTTCCGCGGCTCCAAGGCGGACGAGCTGCTCGAGACCACGAGCGTCCAGGCGAGCCACTGACCCGCCGCCGCCGTGAAGGGCCCGACCGCACCCGCGGCCGGGCCCTTCGCCGTCCCACCCTCCGGCTGATCGAGCAGCCCGCACAGCGGGACTAGCGAGATCCACCGTTCTGCAGGAGGGTCGGTCTCGATACGCCGCTCCGCGGCTACTCGACCAGCATGAAGGGGCTCATCGCCTGCAGATCGGACAGCCCGGCCGACGGCCGGTCCCCTTGCCGACCGAACAGCCCGCCCATCACGCGACCCATGCCGACGGAACAGCCCGCGCATCGAGCGGCCCATGCCGATCGAGTAGCCCGCATGGCGGGCGTATCGAGATCCACCGTTCTGCAGGACCTCGGGTCTCGATACGCCGCTCCGCGGCTACTCGACCAGCATGAGTGGGCTCATCGCCTGCAGATCGGACAGCCCGGCCGACGGCCGGTCCCCCTGCTGATCGAGCAGCCCGCGCACCGCGCGGCCCATGCCGATCGAACAGCCCGCGCAGTGCGCGGTCCATGCTGATCGAGTAGCCCGCATGGCGGGCGTATCGAGATCCCCCCTGCAGAAGCCAGGTCTCGATACGCCGCTCCGCGGCTACTCGACCAGCATGGGTCGCGGCATCCGCGCACACCTCTCGCCCTGACAGCGCACCGTCCGGCCACCTCCGGCACGCGGAACGCACTCCGGCACGCGGGAACCACCCGATTCGGCGAGCCGAGGCCGATTCTGCGAGCCGGAGCTCAGCCCCGGCCACCTCCGGCACGCGGAACGACCTCCGGCACGCGGGAACCACCCGATTCCACGAGCCCGGGCCGATTCCGCGAGCCGGAGTTCAGCCCCCGCACGCCCGAAGTGTCAGCGGACGGAGTCGCGGCGCGAGCGCTCGCGCACCCGCTCGATGTGCACGCGCATCGCCGCCGCCGCCGCCTCCGGGCCGGCCGCGAACGCATCCACGATCGCCCGGTGCTCCATGACGGCGTCGTCCGCGTCGCTGACGCCCGTCTGCACGGTCTGGCGCATCCGGTGCACTCGCGTCGAGATCGCCTCGGACATGTCGATCAGGAACGGGTTGTGCGTGCCCTCGAAGATCAGGTGGTGGAAGTTCCAGTCCACCGCGAAGTACTCGCGCAGCAGCGCCACCGGCAGCTCGCCCTCGGTGGAGGCCGCGCGCACGACGGCGGTCATCGCCTCGTGCGCGGCGAGCGCCTCCTGCAGCCGCGGCACCAGCGCCGCCTCGTGCGCCGACGCGAGCGCCGCCGCGCCGCTCTCGAGCACCAGCCGCGCGTCGAAGAGCGCGTCGAGCTGGTCGTCGGCGAGCGGCGGCGCCACCCGGTAGCCCTTGTTGGCCACCCGGGTGACGAGGCCCGTCCGCTCGAGCTGCACGAGCGCCTCGCGCACCGGCGTCGGCGAGACGCCGAGCTCGCGCGCCACCGCGTCGATCGACAGGCGCATGCCCGGCTCGATGTCCGGGCCGAGCAGCACGTCGAGCACGCGCTCGTAGACGTGGTCACGCAGACCCCGCCGCTCGATCGACTCCGCACCGGTCAGGCGGAACACGGCGTCGGTCATCACAGCCTCGCGGATCGGTGCGGAAGGGGCCGGCCGGGGCGCCCGATGGAGGGCGCTCGGCACAGCGGTCGGCTCAGCTTACGCAGTCGCTCCCGAGCGCTCGTACGCGACGATCTCCTCCACCTTCGCGGCCGAGGCGCTCGACTCGTCGAAGACGTAGCCGAGCCACTCCCGCACGTTCCGCCGGGCGACCTCGATGCCGACGACGCGCTGCCCCATGCAGAGCACCTGCGCGTCGTTCGAGAGCACGCCGCGCTCCACCGAGAAGGAGTCGTGCGCCGTCACAGCGCGGATCCCCTCGACCTTGTTCGCCGCGATCGCGACGCCGAGGCCGGTGCCGCAGATCAGCAGCGCCCGGTCGACCTCACCGCGCGCGACCAGCTCGGCCGCCGCGATCGCGACGCTCGGGTAGGGCGTGTGCGACTCCGCGTCCACGCCGACGTCGACGACCGAGACGACCCGGTCGTCGGCCTCGAGATCGCGCTTCAGGATCTCCTTGTAGTCGTAGCCGGCGTCGTCCGATCCGACGACGATCCTCCAGGTGGTGCTCATGCGGTCTCTCCTTCGTGGGTGGACGGTGCGTTCGGGGCGGATGCGGTGCCGGAGTCGGCACCGAGCTGCGGTGCGATCGCCTCGACGATCAGCGCGAACGAGATCGCGCCGGGGTCGGGCGTCCCGAGCGACTTCTCGCCGTGCGAGCGCGCGCGGCCGAGTCCGGGCATCAGGTCGGAGGTGGCGTCGGCGGCCGAGCGAGCGGCCACCGCGGCGGCGCCCCACGCGTCGGCGAGCGCGTCGCCCGCACCGGCCCGCTCCGCCAGCGTCTCGGCGAACGGCACCAGCGCGTCCACCATCGTCTTGTCGCCGACGCTCGCCTTCCCGTAGCCGCGCACGGCGTCGGAGGCGGCGGTCACCCCCGCGCTCACCTCGCGCGCGCTCACGGCCCGGTCGTCGCCGAGCGCCTCGCCGACACTGCGGAGGATGACGCCCCACAGCGCTCCGGACGTCCCGCCCGCGCGGTCCGACCAGGCGTCGCCGGCCCGGGTGAGCAGCGTCTGCGCCCCGGCCCCGCGCTCGAGCACGCCGGCCGCCTCCTGCGCGGCGGCCCGCGCCCCGCGCTGCATGCCGATGCCGTGGTCGCCGTCGCCCGCGATCGAGTCCAGCCGACCGAGCTCGTCGGCGTTCGCGTCGATCACGTCGCGGATCGCCGCGATCGCGTCCGACAGCCGCGCGGCCGCGGCCCGCGACTCCTCCGAGGCCTCGCCGACCTCGGCGGCGACCTCCTCGGCCTGCGTCGCGGTGACGGCCACGAGTGCGCCGCCGTCGACCGCCCCGGTGCGGAAGGCCGGCGTGTCGCTCGGCGCCGTCCACAGCGTCTCGAGCTCCTCATCCACCCAGAACAGCGTCAGCGAGACCCCGGCCATGTCGAAGCTGGTGCAGAACTCGCCCACCTGCGGGTCGACGAGGGTGATCCCGCGCGCCTCGAGCAGGTCGGCGATCGTGCTGAAGACGACGAACAGCTCCTCGCTCTTCACCGAGCCGAGCCCGTTCAGCACCGGGACCACCCGGGCGCCGTCGACGCTCACGCCCTCGGGGATCTCGGCGTCGGCGAGCAGGTGCGTCACGAACAGCTCGGCGAGCTCCGCGGCGCTCGGGATGTCGACCTCGTCGATCCCGGGCTCGCCGTGGATGCCGAGGCCGACCGCCATCCGGCCCTCGGGCACCGAGAACAGCGGCTCGTCGGCCCCGGGCAGCGTGCAGCCGGTGAAGGCGACGCCGAGCGAGCGGGTGCGCGCGTTGCCGAGCACGGCCACCCGCTCCACGTCGTCGATCGCGTAGCCCGCGGCGGCGGCGGCCCCGGCCACCTTGAAGACGGTGAGGTCGCCGGCGATCCCGCGGCGCTTGTGCGCCTCCTCCGGCTTCGCGCTGAAGATGTCGTCGGTCACGGTGACGGTGCGGCAGTCGATGCCGTCGGCCCGCACCGCGTCCTGCGCGGCGGTGAAGTGCAGCACGTCGCCGGCGTAGTTGCCGTAGCTGAGCAGCACGCCGCGGCCCTGCTCGCTCGCGCGGATCACCGACTCGACCTGGTGCGCCGAGGGCGAGGCGAAGAGGTTGCCCATCGCGGCGCCGTGGGCGAGGCCGGGCCCGACCAGTCCGGCGAAGGCCGGGTAGTGGCCCGAGCCGCCGCCGATGACCACCGCGACCTCGGGCTCCTCGGAGCGGGTCGAGCGGGAGACGCCGCCGACGACCTTGCGGACCCAGCGGCCGTTGGCGCGGACGAAGCCGTCGACCATGTCGTCGGCGAAGTCGGCGGGTTCGTTCCAGAGACGGGTCATGCTCGTCGGCTCCTCATCATCGAGTGCGCCGGCCCTCCGGCCGGACCCGTCGATCCTATAGGATTTTCACCGCCCACTCCAGGCGGCCTGGGCAGGTCAGCTACTGCCGCCCCACCGCCAGCGCCTCCTCCTCCACGTCGAGGAACGCCAGCGCGCTGCGCACCGCCGGCTCCTGGTAGCGGCCCTCGGCGCGCGCCTTCAGCACCGCCTCGCGCTCGGCCGCGATCATCACGCGCCGCAGCCGGTTGTAGGAGTGGGTCAGCGGCTCCGCGCCCTCGGCCTCCGGCGGGTTCTCCAGCGCGTCCGCGAGGAACACCGCGTTCCGCCGCAGCCGGTCGAGCACCCGCTCCTCGACACCGTCCTGCGGCTCCTGGTCGAGCCGCGCGAGACCGGCCGACTGCGCCTCCGCCAGCAGCATCTGCTTCTCGACGTGCTCCTGTTGCTCGTTCGGCGCCGGCAGCTTGAGCAGCCGGAGCACCCTCGGCAGCGCGAGCCCCTGCACCAGCGTGCCCGCCACCACCACGAACGCCAGGAACTGCAGGAACGCCCGCTGCGGTGTCTCCTCCGGCAGCAGGAACGCCGCCGCGAGCGTGACGACGCCGCGGATCCCGGCCACGGACACCCCGAGCGCCGTCGGCCAGGTCCAGCCGCGCTGCTGCAGCCGCCGCGGGCCGTGCCGGAAGAGGACCGTGGTCAGGCACATCCAGAGCACCCGGCTGCCGATCAGCGCCCCGAGCAGCGCGGCACTGATGCCGATCCCCTGCCAGACGCCGATGTCGGAGTCGGCGGTCGCCGCGACCACCGAGGACAGGCTCAGTCCGATGAAGAGGAAGACGGCGTTCTCGAGCAGGAACTGGATGGTGCGCCAGTTCAGCGACTCCGCGATCCGTGCCTGCGCCGACTGGATGACCGGCGCCCGGAAGCCGAGGAACAGCCCGGCGACCACCACCGCGAGCACTCCCGAGCCGTGCAGCAGCTGCGCCGGGATGAACGCGACGTACGGCGTCACCAGCGAGAGGCTCGTGTCGAGCACCGAGGAGGACACCTGCTTGCGCACGAAGCCGAGGACGACGGCGATCAGGATGCCGACCCCCGCCCCGACCACGACGGCCAGCACGAAGTCGAGCGCGATCCCGCCGGGCGTCACGGTGCTGACGATCGCGAGCAGCGACGCGTTCAGCGCGACCAGCGCGGTCGCGTCGTTGAGCAGGCTCTCGCCCTCCAGCACCGTCATCATCCGCCGCGGGAGGCGCAGCCGCCCCGCGATCGCGGACACCGCCACCGCATCGGTCGGCGCCACGATCGCGCCGAAGGCCAGGGCCGCGGCGATCGAGATCGCCGGCACCACCGCCCAGGCGACCGCGCCGACCACCAGCACCGTGAAGACCACGAGTCCGACCGAGAGCAGCAGGATGCTGTCGCCGCGGGCGCGGACGTCGAGCACCGAGGTGCGGATCGCCGCCGCGTAGAGCAGCGGCGGCAGGATCCCGTAGAGGACGACGTCCGGCTCGACCACCACCTCGGGGATCCCGGGGACGAAGGAGGCCAGCGCCCCGACGGCGACCAGCGCCACGGGTGCCGACCAGCCCGCCTTGCCCGAGAGCCCCGTCACCAGCACGGTGACGACGACGAACGAGACGATCCAGATGATGGCGACGACCGGTTCCTCCACGCGGCTCCCTCCCGAGAGCCGAGCCTAGGCCCGACGGCCGACGCTAGGCACCGGCCTCGTGGATGTCGCGGGCCTTGGTCACGCGCCCCGCGTCGACCGGGTTCATCCCGAGCACGATCTTGCCGCGCGAGTGCCGCTTCTCGAGGTCGTCGAAGGCGTCCTGCACGAAGCCGTAGGGGTAGAAGCCCGAGACCAGCACCCGCAGCTTCTGGTCGCGGACCAGCGCGACCAGCTCGCCGAGGATCTCGGTGTCGCGCCGCGCGGTCTCGGCGTCGGGCCAGACGGCGCGCAGCTCGATCTCCTTGCGGTCGTCGCTGGAGTGGAAGCGGGCCGGCTCGATCCCGAGCTCCTCGGCCAGCGCCGCGTTGTCGCCGCCGAAGTTGTCGAGGAAGACGGTCACGCCGTTCGGCGCCGCGGCCCGGATCCGGTCGGCGATGCCGTCGCCGTAGACGATCGGCTTCACGCCGATCTGGCGGAGGTAGTCGAAGTTGCGCTCGCCGCAGGTGCCGAGCACGGTCGCGCCGCGCAGCTTCGCGAGCTGGATCTCCATGCTGCCCACACCGCCCGCCGCCGCCGAGACGACCACGGTGTCGTCCGGCCCGATGTGGGTGGCCTCGATCGCGCGCCAGGCGGTGACGCCCGCGAGGAACAGCGCGCCGCCGACCTCCCAGCTCACCGAGGCGGGCTTCGCGACGAGGTTCTCCCGCGGGACGACGATGTGGGTGGCGTGCGAGCCGACCAGCGCGTGGCCGACGACGTCGCTGCGGAGCTTGAGGTCGCTCACGCCCTCGCCGAGGCCGACGACGATGCCGGAGAAGTCGGTGCCCTGGCGCATCGGGAAGGCCGCGGAGTGGTCGGAGTCGAACATCCCGCGCCGGATGAACGCCTCCATGTGGTTCACGCCTGCCGCGAGGACCTCGACCAGCACCTCCCCCGGCCCGGGCTGGGGTCGCGCGATGTCGGCGATCTCGAGCACGTCCACGCCGCCGAAGCGGGAGAACTGGACGGCACGGGCGGAGTCGGAGCGCAGACGGGACATGCGCTCATCATCCGCCTCCGGCGGCACGACCCCGTGGCCCCCGAAAGGGGACATGCGACGCCGGAGGGGCCGATCGGGCCGTCAGGCGACGAGGTCTGGGTCCGCAGCGGGATCCGTGCCGGGGCAGTACAGCTGCGTGCGCGGACCGCTGCGGTCGATCACGTGCTCCGACATCAGGCGGCCGCAGAGCGGGCAGGCGCGGCCGGCGGGAGCCTCGGGCTCGGGCTGGTCGTAGGGCCCGAGCGGCGGCGGACCGAGCCAGGGGAAGAGCCGCGCGTTGAAGCGCTGGTAGAGGGAGCGGGTCGGCTTGGCCATATGCTTAGTGTACTAATGATCAGTGTGCGAGGGGAAAGGGAGGACGAATCCGTGGAGACCGATCCCGTGGACACCGATCCGCTCGCCCTGCAGAACCAGGTCTGCTTCTCGCTCGCCGTGGCCGCCCGCACCGTCATCGGCCTCTACCGCCCCGTGCTCGAGCCGCTCGGCCTCACCCACCCGCAGTACCTGGTGATGCTCGCGCTCTGGGAGCGCGCCCCGCGCTCCCTCGCCGACCTCGGCGCCGCCCTGCACCTCGAGCCCGCCACCCTCAGCCCGCTGGTGAAGCGCCTGGAGGCCGGCGGCTACGTCACGCGCGCCCGCAGCACCGAGGACGAGCGCCGCCTCGACGTCGCACTCACCCCGGAGGGAGCCGCCCTGCGCGAGCGGGCGCTCCAGGTCCCCCCGCAGATCGTCGAGCGCCTCGCCCTCCCCCTCGACGAGCTGACCGCCGTCCGCGACACCCTCACCCGCCTGATCGGCGCAGCCACCCACCCCTGACGCTGCAGCGCGAATCGACTCGCCCGAGAAGGCTCGTTCTCGGGGTGGAGAACGAGCCTTCTCGGGCAAGTCGGTGCGGCTGCGCCGCTCCTGCTCGTCGGAGACCTCCGCTTGCAGAACGAAGGCCTTGACCGAGAAGAGCGGTTCAGGGGTGTGCACACGGCACGCCCCTGAACCGCTCTTCTCGGTTCTCAGGAACTCAGTTCGCGACGCGGAGCGTGATCGCCGAGCTGGTGGTCACGTTGCCGGCCTTGTCCTGGGCCTTGGCCGTCACCTGGTAGGCGGCGTTCGGGTAGGACGACGAGCTCGCGGTCAGGGCCCACGTCCCGTCCGACTGCTTCACGCCGTTGCCGAGCTTCGTGCCGGACGCGTAGAACGCGACGGCCGTCACTCCGACGTTGTCGCTGGCCGAGGCCACGAGGCGGATCGAGCCGACGACCGTGGTGTTGGTCGCGGGCGAGGTGATGCTCACCGTCGGCTTCTGCGTGTCGGTCGCCGGCGGGGTGGTCGGCGTCGCGGTCGGCGTCGGCGTGGCGGTCGGCTTCGGAGTCGACGTGGGCGTGGCCGTCGGCTTCGGAGTCGAGGTGGGCGTCGCCGTCGGGGTCGCGGTGGGCGTGGCCGTGGGGGTCGGCGTCGCGGTCGGCGTCGGGTCCGGCGTCGGAACGGTGCCGACGGGGATCGTGCTCACGGCGTATCCGAAGTAGCGGCCGGCGACGGGGCGGGTCGGGTCACCCTGGAAGCTGCGGCCGCGCTCGGTCGCCGCCTTCGCCTGCGCGATGACCTGGGCGCGGACCTGCGCCGGGCTCTTGCCCGCGCAGGATCCACCGGAGCTCATGCAGTCGAGGACGACGCCGCTGGTGCCGGCGGCCGCCATGCTGGTGCCCGACTGGATGTAGGCGTACGACCCGCCCTTCTTGGTGGTGTACGGGCACATGCCGGGGGCGGCGATGGTGTGCTTCTGGTCGGCGGCCGAGACGGCGAAGTTGCTGTTGGTCGAGACCGCGTCGTCCTTGGTCTGGACGCCGCAGGGCGCCGTGCCGAGTCCGCCGGGCTTGCCGTCGTAGTTGGCCATGTTGGTCACGGCGAGCACCTCGTCGTAGGCGGCCGGGATCCAGCCCGCGAGGTCCTCGGAGGTGTTGCCCGCGGAGCCGACGGAGACGATGCCCTTGGCCTCGAGGTCGCAGATCGCCTGGTGGATCACGTCGCCGTTCGAGCGGCCGCAGTTGCCGTCGTCGGTGCCGTAGGTGGCGAGCGACATGTTGACGACCTTGATGTTGTACTTCGCCGCGTTCGCGGACACCCAGTCGAGGGCGCACATCAGGGTGCCGGTGTTGCCGCGGTTGTTCGCGTCGAGCGCGCGGACCGAGTAGATCGGAGCGCCGGGTGCGACGCCGACCGAGCCGGAGCCGTTGTCCAGCGCCGCCATGTAGCCGGAGACGCCGGTGCCGTGGCCGTTGGCGTCGGCGGCGGTGCCCGAGCCGAAGCAGTTGATCTGCTCCTTCAGGTTGTAGTCGGGGTGCGAGCTGACGCCGGAGTCGATGACCGCGACGGCCGGACCGGTGTAGTTCGTCACTCCGTCGCCGGCGCGCACCGGGGCCTTGTCGGCCTCCGCGGTGAGCACGTGCGAGGGGACGGTCTGCGCCTGGCCGTCGACGACCTGGTCGGCGGGGGTGATGCCGAGGACGCGCGAGTCGGCCTCGAGGACCGCCTTCTGGCGCTCGGTGAGCGGGGCGGTGAAGCCCGCGACGCCGCCCTCGAACTGCACGTCGTCGGCGACGCCGAGCGCGCGGACGACCTGCTCCGAGATCGAGCTCGAGTCGACCGACACGAGGTACTGGCCGGTCGTGGCGGCCTGGGCGGGGGCGGAGCCGGCGAGGGCGATGCCGGCGGTCACGGCGAGCGCGGTGGCCAGGCCGGCTGCGCGCCAGAGGCGCGAGCGGGCCGGCGGCGCGGCGGTGCGGGAAGTGGACACGGGTTCAGTCGATTCTGTCGGCGTCTCGGCCGACCTGTCGTGGTGCGGGCGGGTCGACGCAGGCACTCCGAGCGAGCGCCCGCGCCGCTGCAGCGGGGCTCGGGTCAGAGGCCGGGAGGCGGCGGAACGGTGCAGGCCCCTCCGAGCGTCGACGGGCGGAACCCGTCGGCTCCCCCCATCGGAGTGACCTGTCTTCGACTTCAACAGACTTCAGGCGATTTCACAGCGTCGAGGGTGACCCCAGTTCGAGGGTGATTTGACCCCCTGTCCCACAGATGGGGACCTCGTTGGAACCGCTTGCCCGACAGCTGCGGAAATGCCCGGTCACAGCGCGGGTTCAGCGCTCTCGCGGCGGGCGTCCCGGCGGCTTGACTGCCCCCGGCCACGGAGTAGTGTCGTCGCTCGTGACACACGAGGGCCCCCCTTCGGGCGCGAAGGCGTCCCCCACCGGTGCGGACGACGCCGACGCCAACGAGCTCCGCACCGCGAAGCACTTCTTCATCGGCGAACCGCTCTCCAGCGACAAGCTCGAGGGCCAGCTCCTGCAGAAGCGGCTCGCCCTCCCGATCTTCGCGAGCGACCCGCTCTCCTCCGTGGCCTACGCACCGCAGGAGCTGCTGATGATCCTGCTGCTCGGCGGCCTCTCCTTCCTCACCTTCGCGCCCTGGGTCGCCGGCTGCGTCGTGGTGCTGCTGGTGGTCGTCGTCCTCAGCTACCGGCAGCTGATCAAGGCCTACCCCTCGGGCGGCGGCGACTACGAGGTCGCCCGCACCAACCTCGGCGAGACGGCCGGGCTGACGGTCGCCGCGGCCCTCCTGGTCGACTACGTGCTCACCGTCGCGGTCTCGGTCGCGTCCGGCGTCGACAACATCATCTCCGCGATCCCCGCGCTGGCCCCGCTCCGGGTCGAGCTCGCGATCCTCTTCGTGATCCTCCTGGCCGCCGTGAACCTCCGCGGCGTCTCGGAGTCGAGCAAGGCCTTCGCCGTCCCCACCTACCTCTTCGTCGCGAGCGTCTTCGTGATGGTCGTCGTCGGCCTCGGCCGCGCGGCCTTCGGCGACGCCCCGATCGCGGAGTCGGCCGGCTACACGGTGCAGGGCGAGCAGCTCACCCAGGCCGCGATCGTCCTGCTGCTGCTGCGCTCCTTCGCCAGCGGCTGCGCCGCGCTCACCGGCGTCGAGGCGATCTCGAACGGCGTGCCCGCCTTCCGCGTCCCCAAGGTCAAGAACGCGCAGCGCACCCTCGTCGCGATGGGCACGATCGCCATCGTCCTCTTCGTCGGCCTCACCGCCCTCGCGTTGCTCTCGAACGTGCACTACGCCGAGAACGCCTGCCACCTCGTCGGCTTCACCGACTGCGCGACGACGCCGCAGCGCTCCGTGATCGCGCAGGTCGCGGCCGCCACCTTCGGCAACAACACGATCCTCTTCTTCGTGATCCAGGCCGCGACCGCCGCCGTCCTGCTGCTCGCGGCCAACACGGCGTTCAACGGCTTCCCGCTGCTGGGCTCGGTCCTCGCCCGCGACGGCTACGCGCCGAAGTCGCTGAACACCCGCGGCGACCGCCTCATCTACTCCAACGGCGTCATCATCCTGGCGCTCGTCGCGGCGATCATCCTGCTCGTCTACCAGGCCTCGCTGACCAGTCTGGTGCAGCTCTACATCATCGGCGTCTTCGTCTCCTTCACCCTCGGGCAGTCCGGCATGGTGAAGCACTGGATCCGGATGATCAAGAACGGCGAGGGCTCGCGCACCGTCAAGACGAGCCTCGCGATCAACCTCTTCGGCGCCACGCTCACCTTCGCCGTGCTCGTCGTCGTCACGATCACGAAGTTCACCCACGGGGCCTGGCTCGTCTACCTGGTGATGCCGATCCTCGGCGTGCTGATGGCGGGCGTCTACCGCTACTACCGCGACGTGGAGAAGGAGATCGAGGTCGACCCGACCACGACCTTCGGCGCGAACGGCGACCACGCCGTCGTCCTCGTCGGCCGGATGAACAAGCCGACGCTCAAGGCGCTCGACTACGCCATCGCCGCGCGGCACGAGTCGCTGGAGGCGGTGCACTCGTCGATCGACGACGCGCAGACCGCGCAGCTCAAGGCCGACTGGGCGCGGATGGACATCGAGGTCCCGCTGCGCTGCATCGCCTCGCCGTACCGCGACATCTCGTACCCGCTGATCAAGTACATCAAGGCGCACCGCCTCGAGCACGGCTCCGAGATCATCACCGTCTACATGCCGCAGTACATCGTCGGGCACTGGTGGGAGGGCTTCCTCCACAACCACAAGTCGCGCCGCATCCGCCAGAAGCTGCTGCTCGTGCACGGCGTCACCGTCGCGCTGGTGCCGTGGCTGCTCGACTCCTCCGAGCTGATCTACGGCCGCCGCTCGCGTCCGATCCCCGGCCAGTCCCGCCGCGGCGAGCCCGTGCGCCCCGTCACCCGCCGGCCCATCCCGCCCGCCTCCGTGCTGCCCAAGGGCGCGGCCGGCGAGGGCGCCCCGCGCAGCGGCTCGCGCACCGCCGCGGCCACCCGCCCGAAGAAGCCCGCCGGCAAGGGCGGCGGCAAGCGCCGCTAGCCCGGCGCCCGCCGGCGACGCCGCGGCGGACGCGAGCCACGGCTCGCGGCCGGTCCGTCGGCCGCCGCTCCCGCCTCATGCTGATCGAGTAGCCCGCGCAGCGGGCGTATCGAGATCCACCAGCGCCAGAGGACGAGTCTGCAGACCACCCTGCTGAGGACGCGGGGTCTCGATACGCCCCTGCGGGGCTACTCGACCAGCATGCGGAGGGCACTGCCGCCACTCAGCGCTGTGGGATCATCCGCGGCCGCGCATCCGCAGACAGGTAGAGGGCCCGCGGCGACTCGCCGCGGGCCCTCGATTTCCCCTTGTGCCTTCCCCCGAAGGCGGCCCGCCCCAACGGGCCGTCATCGACGCTATCGGCGGGCTATGCACCCGCGCATCCTCCTCACGACGGATCCGCGTCAGCCCCCTGGCGTGGTGCGACGCCGAGCGCGAGGTGCCAGAGCACGGCCACCGCGAGCAGGGCGGCGGTCGTCCAGACGACCATGAGGACGGCCGCGTCGACGACGTAGGAGCGGTACGCCTCCTCGAACGGGTCGAGCCCCGAGCCCGAGAGCACCACGCCCGCCGGGACTACCGCGGCGGCGAGGACGGCTGTCCACGCCGCGACCCGCGCCGGGCCGCGGTGGTCGACGGCGACGTGGTGCGGCCGGCGGGCGACGTACCAGACGAGAGCGCCGATCCCGAGACCGACCAGCCCGAGCACCCCGCTGGCGTACTGCGCCCACTTGTAGCCCGCGAACGGTCCGAGCTCCTCGCGGAGGAACGGCAGGGCCGCGACGAATGGACCGCCGTCGTGGGTGAAGGCGTCCCAGAGCACGTGCGACGCCGCGCCGATCACGATCCCGACCATCGCCAGGACGATCGCCGCCGTCCTCGCCCGCGCGGTGCTCGGCGGTGCCGGCGGCGGTCGCAGGCGCACCCGGACGATCCACGGCGCGAGGTCGCGCCAGGCGGGCTGGAGCAGCACCAGCCAGAGCACGAGGCCGACGGCGCCGACCGCCAGGTCGACCGTCACGACCCCGAGCATCGAGTGCGTCGCATCGCGGGCCCAGCGCACGGGCAGGTAGAGGCCGATGTCCGGGGCCATCGCGCCGATCGCGACCGCCGCGGCGGGAATGCGGCTGTTCGTGAACGCCAGAGCGACGACGGCGTGGCTCGGCGTGAACGGCATAGTGCACGGTATCCCGTGCGCCCCTCGCTCCGGCGGCCCCGGACGCCCCCCGCACGGCCCCCGCCCGGGGAGCTCGGAGCGCCGCGACCGTAGAATCGTCCGGACGTCCGGCCCTCCGGGCTGGTCGAGGCGACGGATCGGAGCGGGTGTGCGGAAGGCGTTCGCGATCCTCCGTCTCGCGCTCGCGGGGCTGGGGGCCGTCGGGCTCGTCGGCGACTTCCTCTACACCCTCGGCTTCCGGCTGTTCCAGATCGACAACTTCTTCGCGTACTTCACCACGCAGTCGAACATGGCCGGCGTCGTCGTCCTCGGTCTCTCCGGCATCGTCGCCCTCGCCCGCGAGCGCGAGCCGCGCTGGCTCAGCACCCTGCGCGCGCTGGTCCTGACCTACATGGTCGTCTCCGGCATCGTCTTCGGGCTGATCGCCGTGGAGGCGAACAACCGCGGCGTCCGCGTCGACGTGCCGTGGTCGAGCGCGTTGCTGCACTTCGTCATCCCGACGCTCGCGCTGCTCGACTGGCTCCTCGCCCCCGGCCGCCGCCCCGTCGCCTGGCGCGGCACCCTCACCGTGCTCGGCTTCCCGATCGTCTGGGGCGTGATCACGCTGGTGCGCGGCGCGCTGATCGGCTGGTACCCCTACTTCTTCCTCGACCCCGCGCAGGTCGACGGCCCGGTGATGTTCGTGGTCTACGACGTGATCGTGCTCGGCCTGATCTCGGGCATCGCGGCCTTCATGCTGGCGCTCAGCCGGGTCCGGCCGCTCGGTGCCGCGCGCGCGACGGAGTGGCGGGGCCCGCTCGCCCGGCTTCGGGAGCGGCTCAGCCGGCAGCGACGGCGAACGGCGTGAGCGCCGACTGCGCGACCACGAGCAGCTCGTCGTCGCTGAGCGACTGCAGCGACAGGGCCTGATCGGCGCCGACGAGCCCGACGAGCACCGCCTCGCCGGTGGTCGGCTCGAGGTTCAGCCACTCCGTGATCCCGGCTGCGGAGCCGACCAGCGACCAGCGCGCGGGCAGAGCCGGATCGGTGTCCCAGAACGGCTCGTCGAAGCGGAGCCAGAGCGTCTCGACGACCCCGGAGCCGATCGCCGCGATCGCGGTGCGGTGCGCGAACGGCAGCGGCGGATCGAACGCGATCGCGTCGCTCTGCAGCACCCCGATCGGCACCGTCACGAGGACGCGGTCGGCGGTGAAGGACTCCCCCGTCGCGAGCCGGATGCTCGCGCCCGTGTCGCTGTAGCCGATGCCGCTGACGGCCGCGCGCAGCGAGATCTCGACGTCGGTCAGCAGCGTCTCGACGAGGGGCGCCAGGCCGTCGGTGAGGACCGCGGAGGCCTCGTCGGAGGAGTCGGCGACGTCCTCCGCGGTGCTGGCGGCCGAGGCGTCGCCCAGCCCGTACCAGGCGGAGAGCTCGGCGGGCGCGGCGCCCGTGCGCAGCACCGGGCCGCCCGCGAGGAACGCGGCGAGGCGGGCGGCGTCGCCGTCCCCGCTGCCGGGCTCGACGGCCGCCGGGTCGGGAGCACCGGAGCCGGCGAAGGCGTCGGCGAGCGAGAGGTCGGTGGGCTGCTCCGCCGCCCACTCGAGCGCACGGGTGAGCCCCTTGGCGGCGGTGTCGCCGACATCGGGGCGGTCGCCGTCGTCGGTGCTGGAGAGGACGGTCGCGAGGTCGACGGCGGAGGTGGTGATCCCGGCGTCGAGGACGCTCTCGCGCAGCGCGGGGCCGGCGCCGACGAGCGCCCAGGCGCCGCTGTCGACGGCGATCGGCCAGCCGTCGGGGGTGCTGGTGGCGATGCGGCCGCCGACGCGGTCGCGCGCTTCGACCAGCGCGACGTCGTAGCCGGCGTCGAGCAGGCGGCGGGCGGCGACGGCCCCCGCGAGACCGGCGCCGATGATCGCGATCCGCTCGCCCTCCTCGGCGATCGCGGCGATCTCGCCGGCCGCGCGGACCCCGGAGTTCCAGGCGCCCTGCAGGGTGCCCGGCTCCTGGGAGTCGGTGGCCTCGCCGGCGAAGAACAGGCGGTCGAGCACGTTCCCGGCCAGGTCGTCCCGGTGCTCGGGGGTCGCCCCGACCGCGAGGTAGGAGACGGCGCCGAGTGCGTACGGGTCCTCGGCCCAGCCGGAGCGGACGAACGCGGCCGGCGTCGGCACGGCGGTGGTGCTGGGCGTGGGCACCGGGGCCTCGGTGACGGAGCGCGTGGGGGTCGGCCGCGGCGGAGTGCAGCCCGCGAGGACCAGGAGACCGGCGCCCGAGGCGGCTCCCGACAGGAAGAGGCGGCGTCCGATCGTCATCCCCGTCATCCTACGTTCTCGCCGCCCGGCGGGAGCCGCGGACACGGGCCGCCCGGCGGACGCCCGACGCCGAGTGGTAGACCTGTCCCATGAGCAACGACATCCGCGAACTCTCCGAGGGCGAGAGCTACCTCGCCTTCTTCCAGGGCGGGCCGTTCGACGGCCAGACCGAGACCCGTGTCAGCACCGAGGGGGGCTACGAGAAGTCGGTCGACGTCTACGCCGCCGTCGACGGCCAGGAGACGCACCTCGTCTACACGTCCGTCTCGGCGAAGGAGGTTGGCGAGTCGGTCCACGTGACCTACGCGCTCGACGCCCCCGACTCCGACCCCGTCGAGGACCCGGAGGACCGCGGCGGCGGATTCCAGTAGTCCGCAGCAGCGCCTCTCCGCTCCCGCGCGGGAGCACGGACGCCGTCCCGGTCGCGATCTCGCGACCCGGGGCGGCGTCTTCGTCTGCGCCGGGAGGCTCTTCATGACGAACCGTGACGTCGCCCAGGTCCGCTCCGAGTCCGCGTCCCTACGATCGCGCCGGAGCGTCCGATCCACGGCCGCCCGGACGGAGACGACGATGCCCACCGAGCAGACCACCGCGACGATCGGCGCGCAGACCGCCGACTTCACCACCGGCTTCAACGAGACGATCGGCGACGAGCTCGCTGCGGTCTTCGCGAGCGAGCAGGCCGACCTCGTCGAGAACGGCGTCCCCGCCGGAGCCGTCGCGGCCGGGGAGCGGCTGCCGAGCGCGACCGTGGTCACCGGGGGCGGCGAGAGCGTCGCGCTCTCCTCCCTCCTCGGCGACGGCCCGGCCGTGCTGGTGTTCTACCGCGGCGCCTGGTGCCCCTACTGCAACATCACGCTGCGCCACTACGACGCGACCCTCGCCCCCGAGCTGGCGAGCCGCGGCGTCGCCTTCGTCGCGGTCAGCCCGGAGACGCCCGACGCCTCCGCCACGCTGGGCGGCGAGCTCGGCTTCACCGTCGTCACCGACCCGGGCAACGCGCTCGCCACCGAGCTCGGCATCGTCACCGCCCCCAGCGACGCGGCGATCGAGGCGCACACGGCGCTCGGCTTCGCGGTGAAGGACTCGAACGCCGACGACACCCCCGCGATCCCGTTCCCGACCGTCCTGGTGCTCGACGCCGAGGGCGTCGTCCGCTTCGCCGATGTGCACGTGGACTACACGACGCGCACCGAGACCGAGGCGATCCTCGCCGCGGTGGACGCGCTCTCCTAACCAGCGCGGGGAGGGGCTGTCAAGGGCCCCTCCCCTCACGGCTCACTCCCCATCCGCGGCGCCACACTCCTTCGAATCACGCATGACGCCGATCCTCGGCGCCGGAAGGAGCACGACTCATGGCAGAGATCACCGCCCACCACGGCCTCTTCAAGGACACGGACCTCCACGTCGACGACACCGGCGGCTCGGGACGTCCCGTCGTCCTGATCCACGGCTGGCCCCTGTCGGGCGAGTCCTGGAGCGAGCAGGTCCCCGCGTTCGCGGCGGCCGGCTTCCGCGTCATCACCTACGACCGCCGCGGCTTCGGCCGCAGCGACAAGCCGCTCACCGGCTACACCTACGACACCCTCACCGAGGACCTGCACACGCTGCTCACCGAGCTCGACCTGCAGGACGTCACCCTCGTCGGCTTCTCGATGGGCGGCGGCGAGGTCGCCCGCTACTTCTCGAAGTACGGCACCGAGCGCCTGCACAGCGTCGTCTTCGCGTCGGCCGTGCCGCCGTACCTGATGAAGACCGACGACAACCCGGACGGACCGCTCGAGAAGTCGGCCGCCGCCGAGATGACCGCCGGCCTGACCAAGGACGAGGACTCGTTCTACGAGCAGTTCACCACCGAGTTCTTCTCGGTGAACGGCGAGCTCAAGGTCACCGAGGCGCAGCGCCAGGACGCGCTCGCGCTCGCGAAGCAGTCGTCCAAGCACGCCGCGCTGGCCTGCATGGCCGCGTTCGCCGGCACCGACTTCCGCGAGGACCTGCCGAAGGTCACCGTTCCGACGCTCGTCATCCACGGCGGCGGCGACGGCACCGTCCCCTTCGAGGGCTCCGGTGCGCGCACGCACGCCGCGATCCCCGGCTCCGAGCTCCACGTCGTCGCCGACGCCCCGCACGGCGTCAACGTCAGCCACGCCGAGGAGTGGAACCGCGTCGTCCTCGAGTTCCTGAAGAAGTAGCACGAAGGAAGGGGCGCTCCGCTGCGGCGGAGCGCCCCTTCCGCGTCCCCGGATCTCGCGCCCTTCCCTGCTGGTCGAGTAGCCGCGGAGCGGCGTATCGAGACCCGCTTCCACCAGCAGTCCCGGTCATGGTGGATCTCGATACGCGCGCTGCGCGCGCTACTCGATCAGCATGAAGGCCGCGCTGCTCGCTCTCTCAGATCAGCCTGAACTGCATGCTGGTCGAGTAGCCGCGGCACGCGGCGTATCGAGACCCGGAAGCACAGTGCGCCGTGCGCGCCCTCGGCGTCACCCCTTCTCCGCGCCCTCCGTGGTGTTCATGATCCGCCGCTGGAAGACGAAGAAGAGCACGGCGACCGGGATCGACATCAGCACCGCCGCCGCCAGCTGCAGCGGGTACTGGTTGCCGGTGCCCAACTGCCCCGAGACCAGCGAGGCGACGCCCGTGGTGAGCGTGTTCAGCTCCGGCGACTGCCGCGAGACGACGAAGTGCGAGAACTCGTTCCATGAGCCCTGGAACGACAGGATGAACAGCGTCACGATCGCCGGCCGCGCCATCGGCACCACGATCGAGCGGAAGGTCCGGAAGACGCCCGCCCCGTCGATCCGGGCGGCCTCCTCGATCGACAGGGGGATCGAGTCGAAGAACTGCTTCATGATGAAGATGCCCGCCGCGTCGACGATCAGCGGCACGATCATCCCCGCGTAGCTGTCGTAGAGCCCGAGCTGCTTGAGGATGAGGAACCGCGGGATCAGCAGCACCACCGCCGGCACGCTCATCACGCCGATGAACAGCGCGAAGAGCAGCCCGCGCCCGCGGAAGCGCAGCCGCGAGAGCGCGTAGCCCGCGAGCGAGTCGAAGAACACCCGCCCGACCGTGACGAAGACGGTCACGATCACCGAGTTCAGCGTCCAGAGCGGCAGCGGCACATCGGTGAACAGCCGCTCGTAGGAGGCGAACGACCAGGTCGCCGGCAGCAGCGACAGCGGATTCGAGGTCGCGTCGGCGTCGGTCTTGAACGACGACGCCACCGAGATCAGGAACGGGTAGATGTAGACCAGCGCGAGGCCGATCAGCAGCAGGTAGCCGCCGATCAGCGAGGCGCGCCCGCGGGCACCGAGCTGCACGCGGCGGTGCGGCAGCGGCGCCTGGGGCGGCGGCTCGGCCTCGGTGCGCGGCTCGGAGTCGACCAGGGTGCTCATCGCACTCCTCCCGTCGTGAGGGTCGTCGCGGCGTCCGCGCGGGCGGCCCGGCGGGTCCGGCGGGCGCTCGGCTCGCCCTTCTCGCGGAGGATCGCGCGCTGCAGCAGCGTCAGGACGACGATGATGAAGAACAGGATGAAGGCGATCGCCGCGCCCTGGCCCCAGCGGAGGTCGGTGAACGACGACTCGTAGGCGAGGTACGCCGGCGTGAGCAGCGTCTTGCCCGGCGCCCCGCCCCCGGTGAGGTAGATCTGGTCGAACACCTGCCAGGTGCCGATCAACCCCAGGGTGAGCACGGTGAACAGCGTCGGCTTCAGCATCGGCAGCGTGACCGAGAAGAACTTCCGCAGCGGCCCCGCGCCGTCCATCAGCGCCGCCTCGTCGATCTCGGCGCCGATATTCTGCAGCGCCGCGAGGAACAGCAGCATGAAGGTGCCCGAGGTGGTGAAGATCGCCATGGTGATCAGCACGCACATCGCGACCGACGGACCGGACAGCCAGTCCCACCAGGTCAGCCCCAGCGGAGCGCCGCCGGCGAACCAGCTGCCGTCGACGCCGACGAGTCCGAGCAGCGAGTGCAGCACCCCGGTCGGGTCCGCCATCCAGGTCGGGCCGTCGGCGCCGAACCAGCCGAGCACCGCGTTGACGACCCCGGAGGCGCTGAAGAGGAACAGGAAGATCACCGTGATCGCGATCGACGAGGTCACCGACGGGAAGTAGAACGCGGTGCGGAAGAAGCCGCGCCCGCGCAGCACCCGGCGGTTGACCTGCACCGCCAGGAACAGCGCGAGCGCGGTCTGCAGCGGCACGACGAGCAGCACGTAGTAGACGTTGTTGCGGATCGCCGTGCCGAAGTCCTTCTGCGCCAGCCCGGAGTCCAGGAGCACCGCCCGGTAGTTGTCGGTGCCGACGAACTGCGCGGTCGGGCCCAGCGGCGAGCCGAGGCCGTTCCAGTTGCTGACGCTCACCCAGAGCGCGAGGGCGATCGGGACGACCAGGAAGACGCCGACGACGAGGATCGCGGGGAGGGTGAACAGCCAGCCGTAGCGGGCCTCGTTCCCGCGGATGCCGGAGCGGCGGCTCCGGGCGGCGGTGGCGGTGCTCATCGGCGTCGTCCCGCGCTACTTCGCGTTCGCGGTGTCGAGCGCGTCCTGCAGGTTGGTCTGCAGGTCCGCGAGGATCGCCTCCGGGTCACCCGACGCCAGGCCCTCGAGGGCCGAGTTGAAGTCGGTGATCACGGTGGCGGCGCCGGCGAAGGCGACCGGGCTGACGGCGTAGTCGTTGCCGGTGACGAAGGCGGCGTTCTCGGGGTACTTGCTCGCGTACTCCGCGGCGCCCGACTCGGTCGACGGGATCACGCCGAACGCGTCCGAGAAGGCGAGCTGCTGCTCGTCCGAGGTGAGCGATGCGACGAGCGACTCGGCCTGGTCGGCGGTGGTGCTGCCGGCCGGGATGCCCCAGCAGTTGCTGAAGGTGAAGGTCGACTTGCCGCCGGGGCCCGCGGGCAGCTCGGCGACCGTGTAGTTCACGTCCGGGTAGTCGGCCTCGAGCGCGCCGTTGATCCACGGGCCCTCGATCACCATCGCGGCCGCGCCCTTGCCGAACGCCTCGCCGGACCAGCCGGAGTCGAGGTCAGCCGGGAACTTCAGCACGCCGTCGCTCAGGAGCGTCTTCACCTCGGTGAGGCCCGCGACGTTCTCGGGGGTGTCCGCGGTGACGGTGGTGCCGTCCTCGGAGAGCAGCGAGCCGCCGGCCTGGTTCATGAAGGTGCCGATGCGGGCGTACTCGGGACCGAAGGAGAGCCCGGTCACGCCGTTCGCGGTCAGCTTCTGCGCGGCGGACTGGAGCGACGCCCAGTCGGTCGGGACGTCCGCATCGGTCAGGCCCGCGGCCGCCCAGAGGTCGGTGTTGATCACGAGGCCGAGCGTCGAGAAGTCCTTGGGCTCGCAGTAGAACTGGTCGTCGTAGGTGAAGGCGTCGCGCAGCGCCGGGTAGAAGGCGTCGGCGTCGTCCGCGTCCTGCGCGTAGGGCTCGAGGTAGCGGTTGCTCGCGTAGGTCTGGAACTGGTCCCAGCTCATGTAGAAGAGGTCGGGCGGGTTGCCGCCCGAGAAGCCCTGGCCGAGCTGCTGGGTGAGGTCGCTGGCCGCGACGACGTCGACGGCGGTGTCGTTCGCCTCGCCCCAGGAGTTCACGGCGTCGGTGACGGCGGTGGTCTCGGCGTCGCCGGACGAGCCGATCATCACGGTGAGCCCGGCGGAGTCGTCCGATCCGCCGCCGCCGCCGCTCGAGCAGGCGCCGAGGGAGAGGGCGAGGCCGCCGGCGAGGACCGCGGCACCCCAGCGTGCCGTTCTGGTGCTGTGCGTCATGTTCTGACCTTTCATGGGTTTCGGGAGGGAGTCGTGGGGAGTCGTGGGGGAAGGAGGCGCCCGGTGTGCGGCGTCAGCTCTCGGAGTGGTGGAGCGGGGTGCGCACGACGAGGTGCGGCGTGATGAGGCGGTGCGCCTCCCCGGGTGCGAGGGGGCGGTGGACGACGTCGTCGCCCTGCTCGCCGAGGAGGAGCTCGAGGGCGCCGGCCGCGACCGCGCCGAGGTCCTGCTCGACGCTGGAGAGGCCGACGGCTCCGGCGACCGGGGTGTTGTCGAAGCCGACGATCGCAAGGCTCGGCCGGCCGACCGCGACGGCCGCCATCGAGGCGCCGAGGGCGAGGGAGTCGGAGACGCAGACGAGCCCGTCGACGCCGGGGTGCGCCTCGAGGAAGGCGATCGCGGCGGAGCGCGCGCGCTGCACGTCGTCCTCGGCCTCCGCGACGAGCAGCGGCACGTCGGCGAAGCGCTCCGCCATCACCCGCTCCCAGCCGCTGCGGCGGTCGTCGCCGGTCGCCGAGCCGGCCGGCCAGCCGAAGAAGGCGATCCGGGAGCAGCCCTCGTCGGCGAGATGCGCGGTGGCCTGCGCGACGCCCGCGGCGCCGTCGACGTCGACCCAGAGGTGCTGCGGGTCGCCCTGGTCGTCGAGCCCCCAGGGGCGGCCGAAGGTGACGAACGGCACGCCCTGCTCGATCAGCCAGGCCGTGCGCTGGTCGCCGTAGAAGGTCGAGGTGAGCACGAAGGCGTCGACGTCGGCGCCGTCGCGGAGCTTGCCGATCCGCTCGATCTCCTCCTCGGGGCTCGCCGCCGTGTAGAGCAGGATCCGCATGCCGCGGGCGTCGGCCTGCTCGGTGACGGCGTGCAGGAAGCGGTCGAGCAGGCTGCCGGAGACGCCGTCGAGCACCCGGTCCATCCGCACGCCGATCGTCCCCGACTTGCGGGTGCGCAGGCGCCGGGCGGAGGCGTGCGGCCGGTAGTTGAGGTCGCCGATCGCCTTCTCGACCCGCTCCCGCGTGCTCTCGCGCACGATCTGCGGGCTGTTCAGCACGTTCGAGACGGTCTGGCGCGAGACACCGGCTGCGCGGGCGACGTCCTCGACGGTCGGCAGTGCCATGCGTCCTCCTCGACGGGTGTGCGGTGGTGCGGTCCTCGGGCTTGATCGTTCAAATCCCGGTGTACCGAGTTATTTGATCGATCAAATTCCTGGGTAATGTTACCTGCGGCGACGGCGCTGTCAACCGGCCGTACGCTCCAGTACCGACGATCCAGTGAGGAGTCGACCGTGACGACCGACCACGACGACCGCCCCCGCCCGCCCCGGCAGCCCCTGCTGAACGACGCCGTCGTCCTGCTCCGGGCCCCCACCCAGCTCTGGAGCGACGACGCCGGCGAGCTCGGCGCGCTGCCCGCGCACGGGCTCTACCACGGCGACGTCCGCGTCCTGGCGGGCCTGCGCCTGCTCGTCGGCGGAGAGCCGCTCGAGTCGATCGCGGTCGGCCGCGACGGCGCCTCCTCCGCCCGCTTCACCGCCCTCGCGCGCCACCTCGACGACGACGCCGCCGACCCGCGGCTGCGCGTCGTGCGCCTCCGCACGGTCACGGCCGGCGGGCTCGAGGAGCGGATCCGGCTCGAGTCGGCGCTGCCCGACGCCGTCGCCACCACCGTCGAGCTCGCGCTCGACCCCGACTTCTCGCTCGTGCACGTGGTGAAGGCAGGGCTCCGCGACGAGACCGCGGTGGCGACCGCCGTCGACGGCTCCTCGCTGGTCTGGACCCACGCGGGCGCCCGCGCCGAGGTGCGGGCCGAGGGCGCCGCGGTCTCGCCCGGCGGGACGCTCTCCTGGGCCGTGGTCGTCCCGGCCCGCGGCTCGGTCGAGGTGTCCTGGAGCATCGCGATGACCGACTCCGCGGCGGTCGTCGGCGCCGCCCCCGGCCCCGCGGAGTGGGCCGGCGCCGTCGTCGAGGCCGGCGACTCGCGCCTCGCCTCCTGGTGCCGCGCCGCCCTCGACGACCTGGACGCGCTGCGGATGGTGACCCTCGAGCGGCCGGATGCGCCGTTCCTCGCCGCCGGCGCGCCCTGGTTCTTCACGCTCTTCGGCCGCGACTCGATCTGGGCGGCGCGGATGCTCCTCCCGCTCGGCACCGAGCTGGCCGCCTCCACCCTGCGGGTCCTCGCGGGGCTTCAGGGCACCGAGCACGTCGCCGAGACGGCCGAGCAGCCGGGCAAGATCATGCACGAGCTGCGCTCGACGACCCTCGAGATCCCGGGCGAGGGCGTCTCACTGCCGCCGCTCTACTTCGGCACCGTCGACGCGACCGCGCTCTGGGTCTGCCTGCTGCACGACGCCTGGCGCTGGGGTCTCGCGGACGAGGAGGTCGAGGCGCTGCTGCCTGCGCTCGAGGCCGCGCTGCGCTGGCTCCGCGACGAGGGCGACTCCGACGGCGACGGATTCCTCGAGTACGTCGACACCACCGGCCACGGCCTCGCGAACCAGGGCTGGAAGGACTCGGGTGACTCGATCCAGTGGCGCGACGGCAGCCTCGCCGACGGGCCGATCGCGCTCTGCGAGGTGCAGGCCTACGCCCACGAGGCGGCGGTCGGCGGCGCGGCGCTGCTCGAGCACTTCGGCCGCGACGGAGCGGAGTGGCGCGCCTACGCCGCCGCGCTCAAGGACCGCTTCACCGGCGCCTTCTGGATCGACGACGCCGACGGCGGGCACCCCGCGATCGCGCTGGACGCGCAGAAGCGCCCGGTCGACACCGTCACCAGCAACATCGGCCACCTGCTCGGCACCGGGATCCTCGAACCCGAGCAGGCGGCCCGCGTGGCGCAGCTGCTCGGCTCCCCCGAGCTCGACTCGGGCTACGGGCTGCGCACCCTGTCGACCGACTCCGGCGGCTACTGGCCGCTCTCGTACCACGGCGGCTCGGTCTGGGCCCACGACACCGCGATCGCCGTCACCGGGCTCGCCCGCGAGGGCTTCGGCGCGGAGGCGACCGCCCTCTCCCGCGGACTGCTCGCCGCTGCCGAGGGCTTCGGCTACCGGATGCCCGAGCTGCACTCCGGCGACGCCGCCGCCGAGGTGGCGGCTCCCGTGCCGTACCCCGCCGCCTGCCGCCCGCAGGCCTGGTCGGCCGCCGCCTCGATCGCCGTGCTCTCGGCCGCCCTCGGCCTCGCGCCCGGCGGCTCGACGCTCGTCGTCGCGCCGATCACCCCGCCCCTCGCCGGCTCGATCCGCGTCGACGGGATCCGCTACCGCGGCTCCGTCGTCCCCATCGACTGGCGCGACGCCCACTGAGCGGCGGAGGCTCCGCTCTTCCTGCCGACCCAGCGGCCCTCGCCGTCCCCTTTGCTGATCGAGTAGCCCGCGCAGCGGGCGTATCGAGATCCACCGCCGTCAGGACGCTGGTCTGCAGTCCACCGTCCTGACAACGGTGGGTCTCGATACGCCCCTCCGGGGCTACTCGACCAGCATGGAAGGGCGCCGCCTCACCGGGCCGCGGCGCCGCTTGCGGATGGAGCAGCCCGCGCAGCGGTCCATGCTGATCGAGGAGGCCGCGCGGCGGCCGTCTCGAGATCCACCCGCGTCGCAGCCCCGCCGTCAGGACAGCCGCGCCACGACCGCGCGGGCGATCCGCCGACCGGAGCGGTTCGCGCCGATCGTCGACGCGGTCGGCCCGTAGCCCGCGAAGAAGACCCGGGGGTCCGTGAGCGACGCTCCGTCCTCGACCGCGACCCCGCCCTCGCGCTCGCGCAGGCCGAGCGGCGCGAGGTGCCGCAGCTCCGGACGGAATCCCGTCGCCCAGATGATCGCGTCGGCGCGGGTGTAGGAGCCGTCCGGCCAGCGCACCCCGTGCGGCTCGATCGAGGAGAACATCCCGCGCTCGTGCAGCACGCCGCGCTCGATCCCCGCCACGACCCGGCGCGTGCGCTGCACCCCGGTGCCGCCGACGATGCTCGGCAGCGCGCGGCCGGCCCGCGCCGCGCGGTCCTGCTCCGCCACCGCCTCCACCGCCGACTCCAGCGCGAGCTGCTCGCCGTCCCGGTAGACCACCGGTCGCCGCGTCGCCCAGGTCAGCGAGCGCGCGACCCGCTCCAGCTCGAGGAGGAAGCCGATCGCAGAGGTCCCGCCGCCGACCACGATCACCTGCTGCCCGGCGAAGTCGGAGGCGCGCAGATACTCGGTCGTGTCGATCTGGACGCCCTCGAAGCCGTCCCGGCCCGGGTAGTACGGCAGGAACGGCGAGCCCCAGGTCCCGGTGGCGTTGACCAGGATCCGCGCGCGCTCGTTGCCGGCGTCGGTCTCCACGACGAGCGGTGCCGTCCTGTCGCCGATCGTCGCGCTGCTGACGCCGCGCACCGCCACCGGCCGCCGGACGGCGAGCTCGTACGCGCTCTCGTACGCCTCGTAGTACTCCGTGACGACGTCCCGGGCGGGCCGCCGGCGGTCCGCGGTCGCGAAGGACAGGCCGAGCCGGTCCATCCCGGGCAGGTCGTGCACCCGGTGCGCGGAGCCGAGCCGGAGCGCCTCCCAGCGGAACTGCCAGGCGCCGCCGGAGCGCGGCCCACGGTCCAGGACGGCGAAATCGACGCCCGGGCGCAGGCCCAGACGGCGGAGGTAGTAGGCGACCGAGAGCCCCGCCTGACCGGCGCCGACCACGACGACGGGCCGCGGATCGAGCGCACTGTCCACGGTGCTCCCCACGCGGTCGGGAGGCGCCGCTCACTCCGCTGCTCGCGCACAGGGGGGCCGGTGCCTCGTCTGCTAAACTACCGGCTAGATTTCATACTTCCTGTCTGCTTCTTTTTCTCCAGCCGGCTCACTGCCCGTCTGGCCTGTCATCGTGAGGGGGTCACCCATGGGGCGCGGCCGTCAGAAGGCAAAGAACACCAAGATCGCTCGGGAGCTGAAGTCGTTCAGCCCAACGGTCGATTACAGTGCGCTCGAGCGCGAGCTCAGCCACCCGGACGAGCCGGACTACTCGAAGTGGATCGACGACGAGGACGAGGGCGACGACACCGACCTCGTCGAGGAGCAGCACCAGAAGCGTGCCTGATCCCTCCTCCGCCGTGGGGCCGCTCCAGTCGAGTGACCCCGCGGCTTCTGCGTTCCCGGAGCGGTCTGCGTTCCCGGAACGGTCTCCGCTCTCGGATCGGTCCGGACAGCACGGCCGCGTCGAGCAGCTCTCGACCCGTGTCGCGTACGAGACGCCGTGGATCCGCGTCCGCGAGGACGAGGTGCGCTGGCCGGGCGGTGTCGAGGGCGTCTACTCGGTCGTCGAGCGCGCCGACTACGCGCTGATCGTCCCGCGCGAGCGCGACGGCTTCTGGCTGGTCGAGCAGTACCGCTACCCGATCGGCCGCCGCACCTGGGAGTTCCCGTCCGGCGGCTGGCCGCACGACTCGCCCGGCGGCGACGCCGAGGCGCTCGCGCGTGCCGAGCTGCGCGAGGAGACCGGACTGCGCGCCGGACGACTCCGACCGCTCGGCCGTCTCAGCGAGGCCGACGGCTTCGTCGCGCAATCGTTCGACGTCTTCCTGGCCGAGGACCTCGAGCACGGCGAGCCGGAGCGCGAGGAGACCGAGCAGGACATGCGCCAGCAGTGGTTCCCGGACGCCGAGGTGGCGGCGATGGTCCGCTCCGGCGCGATCGTCGGCACCTCCGACGTCGCCGCGCTCGGGCTCTTCTGGCTGGACCGGGGGCTCGGCTCGTGAGCGCGCCGACCGCCCGGGCGCGGACGATGTCGGTCGTCGCTGCCAGGATGTCGAGATGAAGCCCGCGTCCGCGCCGTCGCCCGTGTGGCACTCGGAGACGCGCGGTCGCGACCTCGACGAGGCGCGCGCGTTCTACTCCCGCGGCTACAACGGGTCGGGCTTCCGCGCCGAGCACACCAGCGTCCCGTTCGCCTACCGCTACGCGTCGACCGGCCCGGGCCCCGTGAGCCTGCACGCGGCCTCCTTCCTCGGCTCGGTGCGCGGCACAGTCGAGCCCACCGGCGTGTACGTGGTGATCTGGCTCAACGAGGGCCGGGCGAGCCTCGACCTCGGGCGCGACGAGAACCGCCTGGCCACCGGCCGGCCCGCGATGTTCCCCGCCGGCCGCCCGTTCGGCTTCGAGACGAGCGAGTACCGCGACGCGCTGGTCCACTTCGACTCCGCCTACCTGGAGCGCGCCGCCGCCGAGCTGCACGGCACCGCGCCCGGCCCGATCCGCTTCGCCCCGCTCGCGCACTCGCCCGCACCCTGGTGGGCGGCGGTGCGGGTGCTCCGCGACACGCTCACCGGAGTGAAGGCTCCCTCGTCGCTGCAGCGCGAATCCGCGTCGCAGGTCGCCGCCGCGGCCGTGCTGCAGGCCTTCGCGCACCGGGTCGTCCCGCTGCCCTCCGCACCGCACTCGGTCAGCGCCCGGCGGCTGCGACGGGCGGTCGAGTTCGTGCACGCGAACGCCGACCTGCCGCTCGGCGTCGCCGACATCGCCGACGCCGCCGGTCTGACCGTGCGCGGCGTCCAGCTCGCCTTCCAGCGCGCCTACTCGATGACGCCGCGGCAGTACCTGCGCGGCGTGCGCCTCGACCTCGCCCACGACGAGCTCGTCGCCGGCGGCCCGCAGACCCTCGTCGTGGGTGACGTGGCCGCGCACTGGGGCTTCATCAGCGGCGGCCGGTTCGCCCAGCACTACACCCAGCGCTTCGGCGAGCTGCCGAGCGAGACCCTGCGGCGCTGAGCCTGCCTCGCTGGGCCCGCGGGGCTGCGTCCGGGCCGCTGCGTCCGGCCGCTGAGTCCGCGCCGCCGGACCGGCGTCACTCACTCCGCGACGCCGCACGACGCAGCATCGGCCACAGCTCCCGAGCGTCGGCCCGGCGGACCTGGCCGCACCGCGAGGACTCCGCCGCGCCGACCCCGCCAGGGCTCTCGGAGGCGTAGTGTCCGAAGTCCACCCGCGGAACGACCCGCGGGTCCGCGTCGATGGAGCCGCGATGTTCGAACCCGAAGGATCCGCGCGCCCGGTCGCCCGGATCATGTCCGTGACCGCCGCACTGCTGATCGGCGCCGTCCTCGTCGGCGGCGCGGTCGGAGCCGCGGTCGCCCTGGCCCTCTACCTCCCGAGCGCGCTCGCCGCCGGGGCGCTCGACCCCTCCGCGCTGGTCGGCTTCGGGATGCTGATGGGCGTCGCCTCCGGCGCCGGCCTCGGCGCGGTGGGAGGCCTCGGCGCGATCGCCGGCATGGTCACCGTCCGCGCGATGAGCCGTCGGAGCGGCGCCTTCATCGCCGGGACGAGCGTCGGCGCCGCGTTCGGCGTGCTGATCCTCGCCGCGAACCTCCTCGTCAGCCGGGACGCCGCGACCTGGATCACCGCACTCCTCGCCACGGCGGCCGCCTTCCTGCTCTGCGCCTGGGGCTCCTGGCTGCTGACCCGCCGCGAGCACTCCTGGGAGCGGGCACACGCCCCCGAGCGCCGGCGCCCTGCCGCGCAGCCCGCCGCCCCGGCGGCTCCGTCGCCGGCGAGACGCCACCGCCCGGCCTGACGCGCCCCGCCCCTCCGGCCGCACCTCCGGCACGTGGAACCACCCCCGGCACGCCGGATCAGCCGTTCCCGCGTGCCGAAGCCCATCCCACGTGCCGAAGCTCCACCGCCGCAACCTCCGGCACGCGAAACCACCTCCGGCACGCCGAACCAGCCGATTCTCACGAGCCGAAGCCCATCCCACGTGCCGAGAGTTCACCGCCGGAACCTCCGGCACGCAGGTTAAGCTCAAGCACGTCGAATCAGCCGATTCCCGCGTGCCCAGGCACGTTCGACGAGCCCAAGCTCCACCGCCGCAACCTCCGGCACGCCGATCCAGCTCCGGCACGCCGAATCACCCGATTCCCGCGTGCCCAGGCGCGTTCCACGTGCCGAAGCTCCTCCGCCGGAACCTCCGGCACGCGGGTCCAGCTCCGGCACGCCACTTCAGCCGATTTTGACGAGCCGAGGCCCGCTCCACGTGCCGAAGCTCCACCGCCAGAACCTCCGGCACGCGAAACCATCTCCGGCACGCCCGATCAGCCGATTCCCGCGTGCCCAGGCACGTTCGACGAGCCCGAGCTCCACCGCCGGAACCTCCGGCACGCGGGTTCAACTCCGGCACGCCACACCAGCCGACTTCCACGAGCCGAGGCCCGTTCCACGTGCCGAAGCTCCACCGCCAGAACCTCCGGCACGCGAAACCACCTCCGGCACGCCCGATCAGCCGATTCCGACGTGCCGAGGCCCGATTCACGAGCCGAAGGTCGAGCCGGACCGCCCCGCGCGTCAGCCCGCGTACGAGCCGACCAGGCGCACCGCGCCGCCGTCGACGCCCTTGGCGCCCTGCTCGAAGCCGTCGAGCGAGCGCTCGCTCAGCGACACGCGCCCCGCGACCCAGGACGGCACGCCCGACGCCTCGAGCGCCGCGATCACCGCGGGCGCCGCGTCGGCGGCGACGACGGCGAACATCCCGATGCCGAGGTTCCAGGTGCCCTCGGTGCTCTCCAGCGTCGCCCCCGACATCGCGGCGAGCGCCCGGAACACGTCGGCCGGGCTCCAGCTCGAGCGCTCGACCTCGACCCAGGAGCCGCGCGGCAGCACCCGCGCCAGGTTCGCCGCGATCCCGCCGCCGGTCACATGGCTGATCGAGTGCACGCCCGCGCCGAGCGCCTCGTCCTCGAGCACCCGGAGCAGCGGCGCCGTGTACAGGCGGGTCGGCTCGAGCAGCACCTCGCCCACGACGCCCCCGAGCTCGGCGGAGGTGTCGGTGAAGCGGATCCCCTTCTCGGCGAGGATGTGGCGCACGAGCGAGTAGCCGTTGGAGTGCAGCCCGGAGGAGGCCATCGCGATCACCAGGTCGCCGTCGCGCACCCGGTCCGCGCCGCGCACCGCGTCCGCCTCGACCGCGCCGACGGCGGCACCGGCCACGTCGTAGTCGTCCGGGCCGAGCAGCCCGGGGTGCTCCGCGGTCTCGCCGCCGACGAGCGCGGTCCCGGTGGCCGAGCAGGCGCGGGCGATCCCCGCGACGATGTCCGCGATCCGCGCGGGGACGACCTTGCCGCAGGCGATGTAGTCGGTCATGAAGAGCGGGCGGGCGCCGACCACGACGATGTCGTCGACGACCATGCCGACGAGGTCCTGCCCGATGGTGTCGTGCTTGTCGATCGCCTGCGCGATGGCGACCTTCGTGCCGACGCCGTCGGTCGAGGTCGCGAGCAGCGGCGCCCGGAAGTCCTTGAGGAACGAGACGTCGTAGAGGCCGGCGAATCCGCCCACTCCCCCGAGCACGTTGCGGTCGTGGGTCGCCGACACCGCCGCCTTCATCAGCTCGACGGCGAGGTCCCCGGCCGCCGTGTCGACTCCCGCGCGGGCGTAGCTGCTCGTCTCGTTGCTCACGCGACGACCCTACCGAAGGGCCGCGCCACGCAGACGCTGCGATCCGCCGGGGACGACCCGCGATCCCCGTCTGCGCCAGGATCGTCTTCGTGCTGCTCGCTCCCGCCCTGCCCGAGGACCTCGCTGCACTCCGCGCCTTCCTCTCGGAAGCGGATCTCACCCTCGCAGGCCTGGAGGACCGCTCGGTCCGCCTCTGGATCGACCGTCGCGAGGACGGGACGATCTGCGGCAGCACCGGCTTCGAGCTCAGCGGAGACGGCGCTCACGCGCTGATCCGCAGTGTCGCGGTCGCGGCCGATCGCCGGCGGACGGGAGCCGGGACATCCCTCGCGAGGTACGCGCTGAGAGCAGCCGCGGAGAGCGGGGCGAGGGAGGCCTGGCTGTTCTCGCGCCGTTCGGGCGCCTTCTGGCAGACACTCGGCTTCACCCCCGCCGATCGCACGGCGCTCGCGAACGCCCTGCCCGATGCTCACCAGGTGGTCCTCTTCACGAGGTCGGGACAGCTCGAGAACGAGGTCGCCTGGCGGCGGTCACTGCGCGATCGTCCTCTCGCCGAGCCGGAGCCGCCCGCGCGCGGCGAGGCCGGCCGCTGCTGAGAGCCGATTCCGAGGCGCGGTCGTCCCGCACCCCCTTCAGGGGTTGATCTGAAATTCTCGGCAGACACAGCGATGGTTGCGTTGCCATGATCGGCGCGTCCCCTCTTCATCCGGGACGGCGTCGCACTCCACGCCGTCCTCCGCGCCCCCGAGGAAACCTGATGGCCGACCCCGCCTCCCCGTCCGGCCCGCCGCTCCGTCGGCGCTCGATCGTGGCGGCCACCGCCTGGACGATCCCCACCGTCGCCGTGGTCACCGCGGCGCCGCACGCCACCGCCTCGACACCGCCCGAGCCCGTCGGTCCGCCCGATCTGCTCGACGTGACCGGCTTCGAGGCGGTCCGCTGCGACGTCGTGCCCGCCGGCACCGTGCTCTTCCGCGCCCTCGACGGGACGTCTCCCGCGGCCAGGGGCGCCTCGGTGACCGTCGCACTCCCGCCCGGGCTCGGCTTCTCCGCCGGCGGGAGCTCCGCCGTGGTGGCGGTCGGCACGGAGGGCGTCGTCTCCGTCCCGGCGTTCGCGGCGTCGGGCTCCGCGGGCTCCTACACGATCACGGCCACCTACGGCACGGCGATCGCCTACGCGCCGGGGACGGTGACCGCGAGCCCCGGCCAGGTGGTGGAACTCACGCGCTCCCCCGGCGGCGCGAACCAGCAGCCGACGTTCTCCTCCGCCGTCGTGCCCGGAGTCGTCGACGGCGTCCACGGCGCGATCTCCGGTGACGAGCTCGCCGCCAGCGCCGGCCGGAACGCCGCCGTGCTGACCGCCGACGGCCGGGTGCGCTACTGGGGAGCGAACCTCGGCGCCCCGGTGACGGCTCCCGGAACCCTGACGTTCGCCGGAGCCGCGGTGACGGGCATGGTGTTCATCGACACCTGGACCTGCGTCCAGGCCGGCAACACCTCCGCCGGCGGCATCGCCGCGGGAGCCGGAGCGGACTCCGTCCGCCAGTGGTACCGCACGGGGACCGGCACCGGCCAGCTCACGGTCGCGGCGGTGACCGGCATCACCGGCACGGTCCTCGCTGCCGAGTCGAACGACGGCTACAGCTACGCCCTCACCAGCACCGGCCTGCACTGGTGGGCGAACGCGACCTCGGGCGACCGGGTCGCCGCCACGCTCATCGCGGGAACGGCCGGCGCATCGGCGATCAGCACCTGGAGCTACCGCCGAGCCAACGGCGTCCTCGCCTTCGGCGGCGGGATCCTCCGCGCCGACGGCGGTGTCAGCGCCTGGAACGGCAGCCACGCCCTCACCGCCCTGGGCGGCGCTCCGGCGGACATCGTCGAGTTCCAGGCCGGGCAGTCCACCGTCTACGCCCTCACCGGCTCCGGCGAGCTGTGGACGCAGGGCGCCGCGTTCACGTCGTCGCCCGGCGGCGCGGGCTGGATCCTGCGCGCCGAGAACGTCGCGACGACCCACGCCTGGACCTACGAGGGCTACACCGGCGGTGTGTACGCCACCACGGCGGGAACGGTCGCCCAGTTCTTCGCCGCGCAGCCCGCCGGCAACGCCTACCGCACGGAGGCGAGGACGATCCCCGCGGGCGTCACCCTGACGAAGGTGTTCAGCACGGACGGCACCTACCTGGCGCTCGCCTCGAACGCGACCGTCTACGCCTGGGGCGGCAACCTCGACAACTCCGGCCGCTCGCAGCCCGCCCTCGTCGCCGGAGTCACGAATGCGACCGACCTGAACGCCTGGGGCTACCACGGGCCGTCCTACGTGGGCGGCGGGTACGTCATCTCCTCGATCGGCTGCTGACGCAGGACGCGCCATCGGCGGCCCGCACGACGCGCCAGCTTCGGCGGGCGCCGCGCTGGTCGGAAGCGCTCCGCTCAAAGACCGAGCCCGCTCCCGCACTGGCGTAGCGCGCTCTCCCGAGCCCCTTCAGCAGCGAGCCGCTCGGCTCTCGATCCGATCGGCTTCGAAGATCCTCAGGGGCGATTCGCGCGTCGGCTGCCAGGCTCTCGACCCGAGACGAGGTGAGGTCCGCTCACCTGTCCGTCGACAGGCAGGAGTGGGCAGTGGTGCACACGATGTTCCGAGGGAGCGCGACCGGCGATCGGGGCCGCGGGCGGCGCGTGCCGCTCCTCGCCGTCGTCGCCCTGGTCGCCCCGCTCCTGGCACCGGTCGCCGGCGCGGTTCCGACGGCGCCCACCGTCGAGCGAGTCGCCGCCGCGACCGCCGATGCCGCTGAAGCCTCCACCGACGCCGACGCCGCATCCCTCGCGAGGACGTTCGACCACGATGTCGTGGTCAGCAGCAGGACGACCGCGACCGAGATCACGACGGCCCTGCCCGACGGCACGATGCAGTACGTCGCGAGCACGGAGCCTCAGCGCGTCGAGCGGAACGGATCGTGGATCGACGTGGACACCACCATGTCCCGGACAGCGGACGGCTCGATCGAGCCCGCAGTCGCCACGGTGCCCGTCCGATTCTCGGGAGGCGGTGATCGGAAGCTGGCGCAGATCCAGACGGCGACGGGCGCCTGGCTGTCGATGAACTGGGAGCACGGCGTGCTGCCGAGCCCGGTTCTGGACGGCTCGACGGCGCTGTACCGGGACGTCTTCCCCGAGGTGGACCTCCGGGTCACGTCGACCAACGTCGGGATGTCGCAGGTCCTGATCGTGAAGACGCCGGAGGCCGCCACGAATCCGGAGCTCGACACCGTCCGCTTCGAGTTCGACGGCGGCGAGGTCTCTCGGGAGGCCGACGGCGGCCTGTCGGCGGAGATCGACGGGACGGACTCCGCCCTCGTCGCTAGCGCACCGACCTGGTGGGACTCGTCCTCCGTCGACGGGGGAAGCCGACCGACGGGCGACGCACCCGAGTCGAGCACGGTCCCGACGAGCACGACGGGAGACACCCTGTCCCTGGACGTCGACTCCGTTCTCGCGACTCCCGGCCTCGACTTTCCCGTCTTCATCGACCCGGACTTCTCCGGCACTCGCGCTCACTCGTGGTGGGTGGCGTCCAACCTGCCGAACGCCTCGTTCCTCGATGGGCAGGGCAACGACGGCCGCGGGCAGTCCGTCGGCTCCGTCGACGATCCCGCGGGGGACATCCGCAGCGCCCGATCCTTCTTCCTGATGCCCACCGAGGGCATCAAGGGCGCGGACATCATCAGCGCGAGCTTCAGCGCGCACGAGATCTGGTCCTGGAACTGCACCGCGACACCGGTCGAGCTCTGGTGGACGGGCAGCATGCGCGAGGGCGCGACCTGGAACGAATCGGGTGGCGGGAACTGGATCCAGAAGCTCGACACCGTCGTCGCGTCCGGGCGGCGAGGCGCGGCGGACTGCCCGGAGAAGAACGTCGGATGGAACGCCTCCGAGGGGGCGAAGGTCGCCGCCGGCTCGAACGCCGACTCCATCACCTTCGGTCTGCGAGCGCCGGACGAGGCCGCCCACAGCCAGTGGAAGCGGTTCGATCCCTCCGCCTCCTTGACCGTCACGTACGACCGCAGGCCGGACTCGCCGACGAACGTCGCGATGTCGACACCCGATCGCGGCTGCGGCGTCGCCTCCGATCCCGCCTGGGTGACCAACCGCACCGCGCTCGTCCTCCGCGCGACGATGCACGACCCCGACGGCGATCCGATGTACGGGCGCTTCCAGGTCGTGACGGCGAGCAACGGCGGCACCGGCCACGACGCCCCGCCCGATGCGGGCAGGGTCGTGTTCGCCACCACGCCGATCGAGCCCGACGGCTGGGACCGCACGATGACGATCGACGCCGGCACACTGGCGGACGGACGCTACGCCTGGTCGGCCCGCGCGGACGACGTTCGTCTGCAGTCGGACGACTCCCCCGTGGTGCTACTTCACCGTCCGCAGCAGCGGCCCCTCGACCCTTCCGACGATCACGAACGACGCCGGCCCCGCGGGGTACACCGTGGGCCGGCCGTTCACCGTCCACTTCGAGGCACCGGCCGAGGACGGGGTGGACAGGTTCCTCTACCGCTGGGTCCCCTCCGACGGGGTGCCGGGCGACTACAGCCTGAAGACCGAGGTCGACGCGCTGCCCGCCTGCGGGAGCAGCAGCGGGGAGACCCACGTCGTCTGCCTGGACGCCTCCGGCCGGTCGGCGACGGTCACGGTCACGCCGATCGCCGAGGTCTCGACGCTCGTCGTCACGAGCGTCGACAAAGTCGGCAGCTGGGCGGACGTCGCCAACGCAGACGGCACCCGATCCACCGTCGCACAGCTCAGGATCGCCGCCTCCGCCGACCCGACGACCCCCACCCGTCCGCAGACCCCCGCCTCGGTCGCCCCGCACCCGCTTGACCACTAGTCCGTCTCCGACGGCACACCCTCGAGAAACGGGCCTTCCTGTGGCATCTCCGAACTCCCTCCTCCGTCGCGCCCGCCTCCGGCGCCTCCTCGCCTCGACGGTCAGCGCCGTGCTGGTCGTCACGGTCCTCTCCGTGACACCTGCCCACGCCGCGGGGGTCGTGCCGCCGGTCGACCGCGGCGTCCTCGTCGACGTCCATGCGATCGCCGGACGCGAGTCCGACGGGGAAGCGGCACCCGCTCCACTCGTGGACGAGGCAGCACTGCCGGAGCCGGAGTCGTTCGACGTCGATCTGTCAGCGGAGACCTCCTCTCCCTCGTCGCCGGACGCCGCGTCGCCCGCTGCGGCGTCGCCCGCTGCGGCGTCGACGGCGATGCGCCTCGCGGCCCTCCTGTCAGCAGACGAACCGGAGGCAGGGGCGCACACCTCCTCGACGGAGCTCGGCGACACGGGCATCACGGTCCAGGCGAGTCCGGCGGAGGGCTCTCCCGCCGTCGAGTCGGTGTCCGTCTCGATTCTCAGCGCCGAGGAGGCGGCGGCGAAGGGTGCGACCGGTCTGACCCTCGAGGTGTCCCGCACGGACGGCACGACCGCAGCGGGCGTCGTCGAGCTGTCGGTGCCGGACGAGCTGACGTCGGCCCTCTACGGCGGGGACTACGCCTCGCGGGTGTCCTGGGTGCAGATCCCGGGCACTCCCTCGACGGCGACGGCCGCACCGGCGTCGGCGATCAGGACGGCGGCGGCGATCGCTCCCCGCAGAGCAGCGGCGACACCGGTGGCGTCGAAGAGCACCGGCGGAGCGAACGTCATGAGGGTGCAGGCGGACGCGACGCCGACCGTGGTGACCGCGGCCGCGGCGGCGAGCTCGGCGGCGGGGAACGGCGACTACCGGGCGACCTCGCTCGCGCCGTCGAGCACCTGGGACGTCAGCGCCCAGACCGGCGCCTTCGTCTGGAGCTACCCGCTGGCCGTCCCGCCCCCGGCGGCCGGCCCGCAGCCGGAGCTCGCTCTCGCCTACGACTCGCAGAGCGTCGACGGCCGCACCGCTTCCACCAACAACCAGACCTCGGTCGTCGGCGAGGGCTGGGACCTCGCGGGCAGCGGCTTCATCGAGCGCAGCTACCTCCCCTGCGCCCTGGAGGACGCGGCCGGCCGCGATGCGAAGGCGTCGGGCGATCTCTGCTGGAAGACCGACAACGCGACCCTGTCGTTCGGCGGCCACTCCGGCGTGCTCGTCCGCGACGGGACGACGGACGTCTGGAAGCTCGAGCAGGACGACGGGTCCCGGATCGAGAAGCTCACCGGATCCGCCGAGTGCGCCGGCAACGGCGCGAAGGACGCCGAGTGCTGGCGGATGACCACCACCGACGGCACCCAGTACTTCTTCGGCCGGAACCGCCTCCCGGGCTGGTCGCCGGGCAGCCCCGAGACGAAGTCGGTCTTCACCGCGCCCGTCTTCGGCGACGACGCGGGCGAGCCCTGCCACGGCTCGACCTTCGCATCGTCGTCCTGCGCGCAGGCGTGGCGCTGGAACCTCGACTACGTCGTCGACACGCACGGCAACGCCGAGGTCTTCTCCTACGCCCGGGAGACCAACCGCTTCCGATCGACGGCCGGCACCGGCCCGACCGCCTACGTCCGCGGCGGCGCTCTGACGAGCATCGAGTACGGCCTGACCGAGGGCACCGTCTACGCCGCGAACGCCGCGACCGGGAAGGTGACCTTCGGCTACAGCGCCACCGGCCGCTGCAACGCCTCCGACGCGAGTGCGTGCGCCCCGCTGGCCCTCGGCGGCGACGTCCGGACACCGGGCGTGGACGGCGCCGCGGGGAGCGCGAGCGTCTACCCCGACGTCCCGTTCGACCTCAACTGCACGACCGGCAGCTGCGACGGCCAGCGCTCGCCCACCTTCTGGACGACCGCGCGCCTGGACACCGTCACCACCCAGGTCCGCACCCCCTCCGCCTACTCCACCGTCGACACCTGGACGCTCGGCCACTCCTTCCCCGACACGGGCGACGGCACCGACCCCGCCCTCTGGCTCGACTCGATCGCGCACGCCGGCGGCAGCGGCGCGAGCACGCTGCAGGAGGGGACGACGACCTTCTCCGGGCGGCAGCTCCAGAACCGGGCACGTGCCGCGATCGGCTACGCGCTCCTCAACAAGATGCGGCTGAACGCGGTCCGGCTGCCCACCGGCGGCGGGATCAGCGTCACCTACCTCGCTCCCGAGTGCGACGATCCTGCCGTCCAGTCCGCGGTGCTCGGCGATCTCGCCGGGAACACGAAGCGCTGCTTCCCGCAGTGGTGGACGCCGAAGGTCACCGGAGCGGTGCCGCGCCTGGACCTCTTCAACGCCTACGTCGTCGGCACGATGCTCGAGAGCCCGCAGACCGACGGCGCCGTCGACCCGACGAAGGTGTCCACGTACGACTACAGCGGAGGGGTGGCCTGGCGCTACGACCGGAACCCCCTGCTGCCGGAGGCGAAGCGCACCTGGTCGGAGTACGCCGGCTACGCGCAGCTGAGCGTCCGGGTCGGCGATCCGGGCACCTCGGACAAGCGGGTCCGGACCGACTACGTCTTCTACCGGGGACTCAACGGAGACCGGGGCAAGCCGGGCACGCGCATGGTCCCGGGCACCGAGGCACCCGACGACCGGTGGCTCGCCGGCCGGGTGCGCGAGGTAAGGACGTACGTCGACGACACGGTGCTCACCGGCACGGTGACGACACCGTGGGCCTCCGCCGTCGGCGCCGACGACGGCGCCCGGCAGTCCCGGAAGCTCGGCGACGGGACCGTGCAGGTCACGGAGCGCCTCTCCACCGGCGGCGACCGGGTGACCACGACGACGACCGCCTTCGACCCGACCTACGGCTACCCGACCGCGGTCAGCGTCGTCGCCCCCGCTGGAGAGCTCTCCAGCTGCACGATCACGAGCTACGCCGCCGCGAACACGACGGCCTGGATCATCGGGCTCTCCAGCGAGGTCCTGAAGCTCGGGAAGGCCTGCGGCGTCGACGCGAGATACCCCGACGACGTCATCGTCCAGACCCGGGCGGCGTACGACGGAGCGGAGGCCGGCGCCGCGCCGTCGCGGGGCGACGCCACCGGCAACTGGGTCGCCGCGTCGTACTCCGGATACACCCCGACCTGGCTGCGGACCAGCACCACCGGCTACGACGCCCTCGGCCGTGTCACCTCGGTCGCCGACGTCGCGCAGCGCACCACGACGACCGCGTACACCCCGGCGGCGGGTGCGGCCTCGGGCGCCGGTGCCCCGACGCAGATCGTCGTCACCAACCCGAAGGGCTGGCAGACCGTCACCGCGCTCGACCCCGCCCGCGGCCAGGCCACGACGAGCACCGATCCGAACGGCCGGATCACCTCGACCGACCACGACGCCCTCGGCCGGCTGACGGCGGTCTGGCGGCCCGGCCGGCTGAAGACGGAGAACCCGGACTCCCCGAGCATCGGCTTCAGCTACGCGATCAACGCGACCGGGATCTCCACTGTGGAGACGTCGACGATCTCGGCCGGGCAGGTCCTGAAGAAGCTCGACGTCTACGACGGCCTCGGCCGGGTCGTGCAGTCCCGGACCCCCGGGCCCGAGAACAGCACGGTCGTGGCGGACAGCCAGTACGACAGCCTCGGGCAGATCATCGCCACCAACGGACCGTACGGCGCGAACAAGGAGTACTCGAGCAGCGCCGTGGTGCTGCAGGCCTCCTCGTCCAACAACATCCCGACCCGCACCGTCCACTCCTACGACTCGGCGGGCAGGATCACCGCCTCCTCGCTCTACGAGGTCGGCAACAATCTCCGCTCGACGACCACGACCCGCTACTCCGGAGTCGACCGCGTCGACGTCACGCCGCCCGCCGGCGCCACCGCGCAGACGACCTACACCGACGCTCGGGGCCTCACCAGCCGACTCGTCCAGTGGCAGGGAGCCGTCGACTCCGCCTCGCCGATCACCACCTCTTACAGCTACACCGCTCAGGGCCGGATGGCGACCATGAAGGACCAGAACGGCAGCACCTGGTCCTGGAGCTACGACGTCCGCGGACGCAAGACCGGCTCCAGCGATCCCGACACCGGGTCCTCGAGCTTCACCTACGACGACGCCGGCAACGTGCTCACCTCGGTGGACGGACGTGGAGTCGCTCTCGCGTACCGCTACGACGAGCTCGACCGGAAGGTGGCGCAGCTCGACGGCGCCGGCGCCCAGCTCGCCGGCTGGACCTACGACCTCCGCGCCAAGGGGCAGCTCGCCGCCTCGTCGAGCACGGTCGACGGCAAGACCTACCTGAAGAGCATCGACGCGATCGACGCCGGGTACCGGCCGACCAGCGTCACGACCTCGATCCCCGAGGGCGCGCCGGCCTTCTCCGGCTTCCGATACACGCAAGGGCTCGAGTACTACCCGGACGGGGCGCTGAAGAAGTCGATCCTCCCGGCCGTCGCCGGGCTGCCCGGACAGCCGGGCCTCCCCGCGGAGACGGTGGAGACCCGCTACGACTCCCTCGGGCTCGTCGCCGGCTCGACCGGACTCCGCGACTACGTGAGCAAGGTCGTCCTGACCAACACCGGCGACGTCGCCCAGTTCCAGAGCGACCCGGACCCGGGCGCGGCCGGGCACACGAAGATGTTCACCACCACCGACCACGACGGCGCGACCGGGCGGATCACCGCGATCCGCAACCTCACCATCGGCACGCGGGGGGCGTTCACGGTCGCGGACCGCACGATCGGCCGCAACCCCGCGGGTGGCATCACGTCGATCCGCACCCGGATCGGCGACCCCGGCATCGACACCGTCACGCCGTCCCCCGCGGACACTGCGGCGCAGGAGATGCAGTGCTTCGCGTACGACGCCCTGCAGAACCTGAAGGACGCGTGGACCCCGGCATCGGCCGACGGGAAATCGACGTGCGGTGACAGCGGCGAGGGAGTCGCACTCGGCGGGTCGGCCGCATACCGGACGACCTACACGGTCGATCCGGTCACCGGGAATCGGACGACGCAGACGACGGCCGCGGCGGCGGGCGGCGGAGTCGCTTCGACCACGGACTACAGCTACGGTGCGGCCGGGCACGCCCACGCGGTGAGCGCGAGGGCGCAGACCACCGGAGCCGGAGCGCCGGCGACGAGCAGCTACGCCTACGACGGCGCGGGCAACACGGTGAGCCGGCCCGGCCAGACCCTGAACTGGGACGCGCGCGGGAAGCTGAGCGGTGTGGTGGCGGGTCCGACCACCCAGGCGAACGTCTACGACGCGTCGGGCGACCTCCTGCTGCGCGTCGACTCCGGCGAGGGGGCGCGCCTCTTCCTGGGCGACACCGTGCTGCAGCGGAAGCCGGGCTCCTCGACCACCTCCGGGACCCGCACCTACGGCTTCAACGGCGCCGCCGTCGCGGAGCGGACCACGACCGCCGCCGCACCCGCGGTGAGCACCGTCGTCTGGCTCGCGACAGACACGGTGGGAACGGCGTCCGTCTCCGTCGACCAGGCCACCGGATCCGTGCGCCGGCGATTCATGGACCCCTACGGCAACAGCCGAGGGCCCGGATCCGGATGGACGTCGAGCAACGCGTACCTGAACGCGCCGAGGTCGTCCGCCAGCGGCCTGACGCATCTCGGGGCGCGGGAGTACGACCCGGGCCTCGGGAAGTTCGTCAGCGTCGACCCGGTCCTGTCGCCGTTCGAGCCGCAGCAGAACAACGGGTACTCGTACTCGTCGAACTCGCCCGTGACACTGTCCGACGCGTCCGGCCTGCGTCCCCTCGGAACCTTCGACAACGCGAACGGCTACGGCAACGCGCCGAATGCGGCCCCGAAGCCCAAGCCCAGATCGGGGAGCGCAGCGCCCGCGCCCGCGGGCCGCCCGAGCGTCGACCAGCGACGCGACGAGTCCCTCGCGCGGCACTCCGGCCCTGCGGGGAAGGCGACGACGCTCGCTCCCCCGATGGCGCCCACGTGGCAGGCGCCCGGATGGGACGTCGAGATACCTGCCGTTCCGTGGGCCGCAGCCGGGCGATTCTTCGGCGCAGCCGGCGCCGTCGGCCTCGTGCTGTCGATGTCCGGAGACTCGACCGGCGCGAATGACGGGGCCGCGGAGGCCGAGGACCCAACTCAGCACTCGGACTGCCCCTTGGTGATGCCGGATTGCAGCGAGGAAGATGACGGCGCAAGCGACGGAGCGTCTGAGCAGGCTCGTAACATTGCAGACCACTCTCGTCAACGATTGTTTCAGGGAGACATGGACCATCAGATCGATGGCTTTGATCATCAAGACCTAATCAAATACGTCGACGACATCCTCGACGGAAATATCGCGAGCGAGGCCCGCTATCTCCAGCGAGGGCGGGTCGGCCACTGGGACGCCGAGCGGGGCGTGGTTGTGATTGAAGAGGGAAATGGTGGCTCTGTATTCAGGCCAGAGGAAGGTGAAAGATATTTCCGCAAAACATTGCAGTGAAGTCGAGGGTGGGGATGTGAAGCATATCAAATTCGAATCACTAGACATCGCCCTACGCCTATTCGGCGAGTCTACGCGACTTCCTCGAGCAACTCGTGAAGAAATAGGTATTACGAATGACGAAGTCGAATTCTACTTCGATCTCAATGACCGAACACGACAATGCGCCAGGCACGCCGGCGGCGTCCATGAGGTATTGATCGATTTCGTTGAAGTAGACGCGGCGGAACTTGTCGCTCGTGAAGGAGAGATTGACGACCGGTCTCATCATCCAGATTCGAGGCGAGAACGAACCATTCTCAGAATAAGAATTCCCGTGAGTCTTGCACGCAAGCTATATGCACTATTACACGCGACGGTAGTCTTTCACAGATGGCCCGAGCTCTGGTACACGACCGGCACTCATGCATGGGAGATGTCGAATGTCTTTTTCGATCTTTTCGGCAAAGAAGAGCCGACCTTCGCCGATCTGCGAGAAGGACGGACCAATTACGAATGATGCTTCCAGCACCGTCACCGAGAAAAAGGGGAGCGATGTGAACGGACATGCAGCGAGGATCGTCATTATTCGAGGCTGCTCATCGCAAGCACTGGCGAGGAAATGAATATTGCACCTTATACGGGAAGGCCGTGGCTGTTCGACATTGAGGCCGGAGATCTGCATTTGGCGAACCTCATCGATGTGACGGAGACGGACGGCGGGCTGATCGAACTTCACGCGAGCGGGATGCGGACCGTCGAGCAGCTCTGGGACTGCTACGGACGTGCGCTGGAGTTCCCGTGGATGGTCGAGAACTGGCCCTCGTTCGCGGAGCAGATGAGAGACCTGTCCTGGTACCAGGCCTTCTCTTTTCTAATTCTCATTCGCGGATCGGGCGAGCTGTTGGCGGACGACCCGGGAGAACGCGAGACGTTCCGACGGATATCGAGCATCATCGGGCAGGCCTGGGAGAACTCTCCGGTGAGGTCGTACAGCTTCACCACCGTCCTGCTCGAGCGTTGAGCTGAACCCACTGCTGAAGCCAGGGCATCGTGGGGCATAACGCGCATTCGGAGCAGGGCATCGTTCGACAGAAAAGAAGGAATAGAGGTGCGAACATGAGCAACGAGATCGTCCATTCCTTCGCAATCGCGCGCGATCATGGGGTGAACCTGACCAGCGAAGGTAGACGCGACTATTCGTCGGCCGATTCTGCCGATCCGCCTTCGGACTTCAGCGAGCCTTCGGGACGACTCTTCGCACGCAGAGAAGGACCCGATGACTGAGGCTGACTGCACGCCCGGCCGGACCGTCGTCGTCTCGTGGAAGACGTTCGACGTCGCGGCCGGCATCGTCCTCCAAGCGACGCGCTTGCCCGCGTGGCAACGTGACGAGCTGCAGTTCTCCGGCGAGAGGAAGCACTCACTGCTCGCGCTGATGATGCTGACGCGAAGCGAACAGGCGCATTTCAAGAACGACGACGTCGTCGAAGTGACGATCACCGACGGACCCAGCGAGCCGAGCACGCCGGTGGAGATCCAGCAGGATCAACACGGTGGACGCCGTCTCCGCACGACGCTGCCCCCGGCTGCCGCGAGAATCGTCCGCCGACTGCTCCGCGCGACGGTCCTCCATCACCGCTGGCCGGAGCTGCACTTCACGACGGGCTTCACGGCCGTCGAGGTGAGGGCCGCGATCGCCGAGATCTTCGGTCGGCCCGATCCGGCCGTCGAGCAGCTGGCCGCGACTGAGCGCGCGTCCGGTGAGCCGGACCGCCGACCGGCCGATCCGCCCGCGTCGCCACCCGCGAGCGCCGTCGCCCGGGCGGATCCGCCGGGAGCGAACCGTTAGGGGATGCGTCCTCCGCGTGCCAGGATGGACCGTCAATCCCCCCTGCTATCCCCTTGGGAGCCCCTCCGGCATGTGCGGAATCGTTGGGATCGTGTCCTCCGGGCCGGTCAACCAGTCCATCTACGACAGCCTCTCCCTCCTGCAGCACCGCGGCCAGGACTCGACCGGCATCGCGACCGCCGACGGCAGCACGCTGCACATCAAGAAGGCGGCGGGGCAGGTCCGCGAGGCGTTCCGCACCCGCGACATGCGCTCGCTGCTCGGCACGATGGGCCTCGGGCACGTCCGCTACGCCACCAAGGGCAACGCGGAGCGCGAGGAGGAGGCGCAGCCGTTCTACGTGAACGCGCCGTACGGCATCATCCTCATCCACAACGGCAACCTGACGAACACGCGCGAGCTCACCGAGGAGCTCTTCACCGTCGATCGCCGCCACCTCAACACCACCTCCGACACCGAGCTGCTGGTCAACGTCCTCGCGAACGAGCTGCAGGCCTCGATCTCGGGCCGCGACCTCGACGCGGACGAGGTGTTCGACGCCGTCGCCCGCGTGCACGAGCGGGTCGAGGGCTCCTACGCCACCATCGCGCTGATCGCCGGTCACGGGCTGCTCGCGTTCCGCGACCCGTTCGGCATCCGGCCGCTGATCGTCGGCCGCCGGTTCAACGTGAACGGGCCGGACGACTGGGTGGTCGCCTCCGAGTCGCTCGTCCTCGAGGCGCAGGGCTTCGAGATCGTCCGGGACGTCGCTCCGGGCGAGGCGATCTTCATCACCCCCGACGGCCGGATGACCAGCCGTCAGTGCGCGAAGAACCCGCGCCTCATCCCGTGCTCGTTCGAGTACGTCTACCTCGCGCGGCCCGACTCGATCCTCTCCGGGATCTCGGTCTACGAGGCCCGGCTGCGCCTCGGCGACCGGCTCGCCGATACCATCGCCGAGTACACGCCGGGCGGCGCGATCGACGTGGTCATGCCGATCCCGGACTCCTCGCGCCCCGCCGCGATGCAGGTCGCGCAGAAGCTGGGCATCCCGTACCGCGAGGGCTTCTACAAGAACCGCTACGTCGGCCGGACGTTCATCATGCCCGGGCAGGCGGTGCGCAAGAAGTCGGTGCGGCAGAAGCTGAACGCGATGTCGAGCGAGTTCAAGGGCAAGAACGTGCTGATCGTCGACGACTCGATCGTGCGCGGCACGACGTCGAAGGAGATCGTCGACATGGCCCGCACGGCCGGCGCGAACAGCGTCACCTTCGCGTCCGCGGCGCCGCCGGTGCGCTACCCGCACGTCTACGGCATCAACATGCCGTCGCGGCAGGAGCTCGTCGCGCACAACCGCCGGATCCCCGAGATCTCGGAGGCGATCGGCGCCGACTACCTGATCTACCAGGAGGTCGCCGACATGAAGGCGGCGATCCTGGAGGGCTCGGACGTCACCGACCTGGAGACCAGCTGCTTCACCGGCGAGTACGTCACCGGCACCGTCACGCCGGAGTACCTCGACTGGGTGGAGCGCACGCAGCTGAGCTGACGCTGGGAGAGCGCGCATCCGGCAGGCACAGCACCCGGGTGCGCGCAACGGGGTGCCCTGCGGCGACGGATCGTCCATGATCGTGGGGCGCCGCTCCGTGCGCCCGAGACGAGGAGTCCCCGTGATCTACCGCCTGCTGCCCCTGCTCCTGACGTTCATCGCGGGTCGCCTGAAGAAGTCGCAGAAGGCCAAGCGCGCCACGCAGAACGCCGCGCGCTCGACGAGCCGCAGCAGCCGCAAGCGCCGCTGACCACTCGCTTGCAGAGCGTCGTCTCTAGCGCGTCGAGGCGTCCGGCTCCGTGCCGGGCGCCTCGTTCTCGTCCGGGGCGTCTAGGTCGTCCGTCGGCTCGTCGTCGCGGTCCACCTCGCGGGCGACCGTGCGCTCGGCGGTGGTGCGGACGACGCGGCGGCCGACGACCCGGTCGAGGATCACGACGACGAGCGCGGCGAGACCGCCGAAGATCGTCACGAACAGCAGCAGACTGAAGCCGAAGACCTGCGCCTGGCTGAAGCCCTCGGTCTCGGGCAGCGCGAAGGTGAGCACGAAGGCGACGATCGCGCCGAGGCCCGCGCCGAGCGCGAGGATGCGCCAGACCCGCGGCGAGCGGCGGACGTCGACCTCCTCGCGGGTGATCTCGACGTCGTCGGGGCGCGGCGAGGAGTCGAGCGGATCGGTCATGCCTCCATTGTCCCCTGTGCCCGGCCGGGCGCGGGCCGAGTGGCGAGGCGGCGGCGGATCGGGTAGCGCGCGAGACGGGGCGGGGCCGCAGCATGGTTATCGAGTAGCCGACGAAGTCGGCGTATCGAGATCCACCGTCGTTCGGTGGGCGGGTCTCGATACGCCGCTGCGCGGCTACTCGACCAACATGAAAAGGACGCTGCGCGACTGTTCGACCAGCACAGGGGCGCCACACCGTGCTGATCGAGTAGCCGACGAAGTCGGCGTATCGAGATCCACCACCGTCGGAACGGTGGTCTGCAGGCCCCCGCGCTGGAGGACGGTGGGTCTCGATACGCCGCTGCGCGGCTACTCGACCAGCATGAAGGGGGCGCCGCTTCGCGGCTCCGACGCCAGCCATGAGGGGGCGCCGCCTCGCGGCTCCGCGGCCGGTCAGGAGGGGGCGCCGCATCGCGGCTCCGAGGGCGCGGCTCCGCGGCCGGTCAGGAGGGGGCGCCGCATCGCGGCTCCGCGGGTGCCGCGTCGCGGCTCCGAGGGCGCGGTCACATGGAGTGGAGGAGCCGGCCCGCCTGCGCGCGGAGCTCGCGGACGACGGTCCGCACGGAGAGCCGCTCCGCGCGGTCGGGGCGCATCAGCGCGACGATGTGGCGCACGGAGTTCACGCCGCGGAGGGGCTTCACGACGATGCCCGCCGTGCCCGCGGTGTAGCGCGGGACCACGGCGATGCCGAGGCCGGCCGCCACGAACGCCTCCGTCACGCGGGTCGAGGCGAAGCGCTGCTCGACACGGACCGGCTCGCCCGAGGTCGTCTCGATCTCCTGCATGATCCGCTCGAACGGGAAGCCGTCGGGCACGCCGATCCAGGTCTCGCCGACGAGGTCGCCCGCCGTGACGGTCGCGCGGTCGGCGAGCCGGTGGCCGAGCGGCAATGCGATGTCGAGCGGCTCGACCATCAGCTCGGCCATCGCGAGGCCGTGCCCGGCCCAGGCGCTGCGGCCGGTGGGCGAGTGCGCGAGCACGATGTCGAAGTCGGCGGTGAGATCGAGGAACTCGTCGGTCCCGGGATCCGCGTCCTCGCAGTGCACGACGAGCCCCTCGACGCTGCGCAGAGCGACCAGGGCGTCCGGCAGCAGCATCTGGCCCGCCGTCGGGAACGTCGCGATCGTCACCTCGCCGATCGGGTTGTTCTTGAACGTCTGCCAGACCGCGTCGGCGCGCTCGAGCGCGGTCGCGATCTCGGTGGCGCTGCGGGCCAGCTCGCGGCCGGCCGCGGTGAGGACGACGCCGCGTCCCGAGCGCTCGATCAGCGGCACACCCGCCTCGCGCTCGAGCACCTTGAGCTGCTGCGACACCGCCGAGGGAGTGCGGTGCGTCGCCGCCGCCACCGCGGTGATCGAGCGCCGCATCGAGAGCTCCCGGAGCAGTTCCAGCCGTCGCACGTCCATGTAGGAACGCTACACGTCAGGCCAAGAACAGTGCGATTGTCCTAAGGAACAGAAAGCTCGAGAGTGGACGTTGTACAGAGCATCCCGGCGGATGGATCGCCAAACCTGGCAGACACGTCGGAGCAACGAAAGGCAGAACACTCATGAGCATCGCAATCCTCGTCGTCCTCGGTGCCGTCGCCGCATGGGGCACGGTGTCGACGGTGCTCGTCGCCAGCCGCGACGGATACCGTCAGGTCCCCGTCCGCCACTGAGCCCCGCGCTCCGCGACAGCACCTCATCGCGTTCCGACGCCGTCTCCCCCTCCGGGGAGGCGGCGTTCTCGCGTTTCGAGGGTCATGCCGTCGACCACCGCACCCGTGAACGCGGAAGAGGCCCCGCGGCGCGAACCGCGGGGCCTCTCCTGTGCGAGTGCTACTTCGCGGCGGTGCGGCGGCGCAGGCGCGCCACGGTCATGCCGAGTCCGAGCAGCAGCGCCGCGGCACCGGCTGCGAAGGCCGGAGTCGCGTCGACGCCGGTCGCGGCGAGGTGACCGGTCGAGCCGCCCGAGGCGCCGGGCACGGCAGGAGCCGTCGTCGCCGGGGTCGTCGGGATGACGGTCTCGGTCGGCTCAGGAGAAGGGGTGACGCCGGGGCCTGCGGCCTCGGTCACCGTGAGCGTCGACACGACCGAGACACCCGTGACCGGCAGAGCGAACTCGAGCTCGTGGTCACCGGCCGACAGCTCCGCGACCGAGAAGCCGACCGACGCGCGACCCTGCTCGTCGGTGGTGTCGACGACGGTGTGGTCGATCGGAGCGGTCGCCACCTGGACGCCGTCGATCAGCACCTGCACCTCGTCGTCGCGGACGGTCGAGTTGTTCACGTCGAGCGAGGACAGCTCGTAGGACAGCGTCTCCGCACCCTCGACGCTGGTGTCGACGATGCCGATCGAGCGCGAGGCGGGGTCCGGCGTCACCGGCGAGAACTCGGCCATGTACTCGGTGAAGGCGTTCAGATCGCTGCGACCGGAATCGGCCTTGTCCGCCCCGGTGCCCAGCGCGGTGAAGTTGTCGCCGCCGGCGCCGAGGAAGGAGTTGGTCACGATCTTGAAGGTCTCGTCGTCGCCGACCGGCGCTCCCTGGTAGAAGACTCCGGTGATGTGCGAGCCCACGGCGGCCGTCGGGTCGTAGGTGTACGACAGGTCGGCGGAGATGCCGAGGTGCAGCTCCGGCCGCGACTTGCCGGGCTGCCACTGCTGCTCGAGCACCTGGCGGATCTGAGCGCCGGTCAGCGTCTCGGTGACCAGCGTGTTGGCGAACGGCTGGACGACGGCGGCCTCGCGGTACGTGACGTTGCCGTCCGCATCTCCCTCACCGCTGGAGGCGTAGGTGATGTCCTGGCGGATCCCGCCAGGGTTCATGAAGGCGATCTGGGTTCCGAGGTCCTCCTGCGTCGCCCAGAGCTGCGCGTCGGCGACGAGGTTGCCGATCGTCGACTCCGCTCCGCGGTTCTCGGTGCCGTCCGACTGCACTCCGCGGCGCACGTCTCCGGTGACCGAGCCGATGGAGACCGCGCCCTCGACATCCGCGACGGCGACGGCGTCAGCGACCAGCGCGGCGACCGTGGTGCCCTCGGGAGTGGACTCGGGGGTGTAGATCGGCTGGTAGACCGTCGAGACGACGCCCTTGGCGTCCGTGACCTCGACCGGCTGGAGGAGGTCGACGAGGTCGGACGTGATCGAGGTGAGAGTCTTCGTGTCAGCGTCGACGGTCATCTCGAGGTGACCGAGGTAGGTCCCGTAGCTGCCGGTCTGGAGGACGGGAAGCGTCTTGTCGCCGATCGTGACGTCCTGGTCGTAGACCTGGTGGGTGTGGCCCGAGACGATCGCGTCGACGTTCGGACCGACGCCGTTCACGATCTTCCCGAACACCGACTCCTGGTCGGTGAAGCTCACGGTGGGCGATGCGGCCCCCTCGTGCATGACGACGACGACCACGTCGGCTTCGAGGTTCTTCTGCTTGACGGGCACGGAGGCGTCGTCGGTCTCGTCCACGCCGTCGTGCAGACGGGCGGTCTCCTCATTGACAGAGTCGACGATCGAGGCGACGTCGAGCGTCGAGATGCCGTCCGGGCTGACCAGGTAGGGCAGGTCCTCCGTGGTCGCGCCGACGAAGCCGACCTTCACTCCATCGAAGTCCTGGACGTAGGACGGCGAGTAGGCGTGCTCGTGGGTGTCCTTCTCGAGCAGGTTCGAGCTGATGTACTCGTAGTCCGAGCGCGGGATGATGCGCTCGTCGAGGTCCTCGCGGCCCTTGTCGAGCTCGTGGTTGCCGACCGCGGTGGCGCTCAGACCGATCTCGTTCAGCGCGTCGATCGTGGGGTTGTCGTCCTGAACCAGCGAGGTGAAGGTCGAGGCCCCGACGTTGTCGCCCGCCGACACGAGGATGGAGTTGGCGGGGTTCTCGGCCTTCAGCGTCGAGAACGCCGAGGCGATGGAGGCGGCACCCGCGGTGCTCTGCGCGACCGAGGAGCCGGCAGTGGCCTCGAGACGGCCGTGGAAGTCGTTCATCGTGTAGACGTCGATGACGCGCTCGTCGGCGGCCATCGCCGGAGCCGCTCCGAGGAGGGCCGCTCCGGCCACCGCGCTGACGGCGGTGACGGAGAGGAGTCTGGTCAGGCCGCGACGGCCGGGGGTAGTGCTTCGCATCTTTAGGAGGTCTCCAAGCATCGAGCGGCGATTCGGAGCGAACTCCTGCCGCAGTGGGGGAACTTTCCCAGACAACCCGACGCGGGCCTGCCCGTCAAACGTCGATCGGGGCGGCGGCGGTGCGTTTACGAGATGTTAATTCGCCGACGGCCGGCGGACGTGGAGCAGCGGGAGGTAGAGCGAGAGGTCGGCGCGCACGCCCGAGGCGTGGATCCGGCCGCTCGCGAGGCCCTCGCTCCAGGGCAGGGAGCCGGTCGCGAGGGGCAGCCAGGTGGCGGCGTCCATCTCGATCACGTTGGGCGGAGTGCCGCGGGTGTGGCCCGGGCCCTCGACGCACTGGGCGGCACCGAACGGCGGCACGCGAACCTCGACGCTGCGGCCCGGGACGTTCGTCTCGATGATCTGCAGGAGGAAGCGCACGGCGGTCGCGGTCGTGTTGCGGTCGGCCCCGCCGGCGAGCGCCGCCCGCACGGCGTCCTGCCCGGTCGCCTCGTCGATCTTCCCCTTGGCCATGCGTCCAGTCTGCCGTGCCGCCCGGTGCCCGCCGGTGCCCGGCGGCTCCGCGAGATGCCACTTGTGCACGCGACACGCCGCAGAAGGCGTGCACAAGTGGCATCTCGCGGAGGTGGGGGCGGGGCGCGCGGCGACGGGGCGCGCGGCGGGCGGGGGCGCTCCGGGGCGGGCCTATCCTGTCAGGGTGAAGATCCTCGTCCTCGGCTCGGGTGCCCGTGAGCACGCCATCATCACCGCTCTGCTCGCGGAGGAGGAGGCGCACGAGATCATCGCGGCCCCCGGCAACGCGGGGATCGCGCGCGACGTGGAGGTCATCCACTTCGACACCAACAGCCCGCGCCTGGTCAGCGACTTCGCGGCCGAGCAGGGCATCGAGCTCGTCGTCATCGGCCCGGAAGCCCCGCTCGTCGCGGGGGTCGCCGACGCCCTGCGCCGCCGCCGCATCCCCACCTTCGGCCCCGACCGCGCGGCCGCCGCCCTCGAGGGCTCGAAGACCTTCGCCAAGCGCGTGATGGACATGGCGCGCGTCCCCACCGGCCGGGCGACCCGCGTCTCGACCCTCGTCGACGCGACGCGCGTCATCGACGAGTTCGGCGCCCCCTACGTCGTCAAGGCCGACGGCCTCGCCGCAGGCAAGGGCGTGCTGGTGACCGAGTCGCGCACCGCCGCCGTCGCGCACGCCGAGTTCTGGCTGCAGTCGGGCGACGTGCTGATCGAGGAGTTCCTGGCCGGCCAGGAGGTCTCGCTCTTCCTCCTCTCCGACGGCCACGACGTCGTCCCGCTCTCGCCCGCCCAGGACTACAAGCGCCTCGCCGACGGCGACGAGGGCCCGAACACCGGCGGCATGGGCGCCTACTCCCCGCTCCCCTGGCTCGCGGACCGCTGGGAGAGCGAGCGTGCCTTCGTCGACGAGGTCATCGACACCGTCGCCATCCCGACCATCCGCCAGCTCGAGCGCGAGCGCACCCCGTTCGTCGGACTCCTCTACTGCGGGCTCATCGTCACCGACGCCGGCATCCGGGTGATCGAGTTCAACGCGCGCTTCGGCGACCCGGAGACCCAGGTCGTGCTGCCGCGTCTGGTCTCCCCGCTCTCGGCGCTGCTCTTCGCGGCGGCTACCGGCGCGCTCGCCTCCGTGCCGTGGCCGGCCTTCTCGGAGGACGTCGCCGTGACGGTCGTGCTCGCCAGCGAGGGCTACCCCGAGAACGCCGCCACCGGGCGCGTCCTCGGCGGCCTGGAGGCGGCGGCCGAGGTCCCCGGCGTCACCCTCGCGCACGCCGCGACCCAGCTGGTCGACGGCCGCTTCGTCGCCACCGGCGGCCGGGTGCTGAACGTCGTCGCCCGCGGCGCGGACTTCGCCGAGGCACGCGAGCGGGCCTACCGCGCCCTCGACCTGATCACCCTCGACGGCGGCCAGTACCGCCGCGACATCGCGCTGCGCGTCGCCGGGCGCTGACGCCCCGCGCCGCTCGCTCGCTCGCTCGCTCCGCAAGAGTTGTCGTACCCGCCGCACGGGTACGACGAGTTCTGGAGAGTCGGTGCGGCGTCGGCGGACGGCTCCTCACGAGTCGTCGCAGCGGAGGCGCCGGTACGACAACTCTTGGAGAGCGGAGCGGGGCAGCAGGGGGTCAGGCGGTGCGCAGGGGCGTGCGGCGGGTCGCGGACCACCATGCTGCCGAGTAACCGAGGACGACGGCGCTGCACAGGGCCATGACGGTGCGCGGCTCGAGGAGCAGGATCCCGAGCGAGACCAGGGCCTGGCTGAGGGCGATCGCGAGCATGGCGACCATGTTGTCGACGGCGAAGACGCGGCCTCGCAGGTCGTTCGCGGTGATCGACTGCAGGCCGTAGCCGCTGAGACTCGCGTTCATGCTGCCCCCGACGTGGGCGATCAGGACGAGGGCGATCGCGAGGACGACGGAGGTGCTGATCGACACCAGGGCGTAGCCGAGGCCGAAGAGGAGCACGGCGCCGACGATCCCGCCGCGCAGGTCGGGCGAGCGCTCCGCCGCGAACCGCGCGACGCGGGGCCCGATCACGGCGCCGACGCCGCGCGCGGCGAAGAGGAGACTCGCGGCGACGGCGGGGTCCGCCGCCATCGTCAGAGCCAGCGCCGGGAAGAGCGCGATGGCGCCGTTGCCGAGGTGGCTGCCGGGCTTCGCCAGCAGCAGGGCCGGGATCCTTCGGTCGGAGCGGCAGAAGGCGGCGACCTCGCGGACGTCGCGGGCGAAGCGAGCCGCTCCTCCGCGGCGCCCGGCCTCGCACCCCGCCCCCTGCGCCGCCCCGCGCTCGGCGCCGCGCGCCGCGGGCAGGCCGAGCAGCAGCAGCGCGGAGAACCCGTAGGCGCCGGCGGTGATCGCGAAGCAGAAGTACGGCGAGACGAGCGCGGAGGCGATGCCGCCGAGGGAGGCGCCGAGCGCGAGCATCACTCCCCAGACCGAGTTCAGCCCGGTGCTCGCGACGAGCAGGCTCTCCCGCGGCACGATCTGCGGGACGATCGCGTTCACGGCCGGAGTGAAGAACGCCTTCCCCGCCGCGAGCAGCGCGAAGGTGAGCACCGCGAGCCACGCGGTCCCCGCCGACTGCAGCAGGAACAGCGGCAGCACGGCGAGCGCCGACCCCGCCTGCGCGACGACCAGCACCGTCCGGCGCGACATGCGGTCGACGAGCCCGCCGGCCCAGAGCGAGAGCACGGCGATGACCGCGGTCTCGGCCGCGAGCAGCAGCGCGCCGAGGGCGCCGTCGCCGGTGAGGCGCTGGAGCAGGACGATCAGCGGGATCATCGTGAACCAGTCGCCGCCCTGGCTGACGATCTGGGCGAGGAAGACGCGGCGGTAGTCCGGGTTCGCCCGCAGGATCCGCCGGACGCTCTCGCGCGCGGCCGTCATCGCGGCGGGGTCCGTCCGGTCGGGTCGTGGCCGGGGGCGTCGCTGCGGATCGCCGCGAGGTCGCTCCGCCGGAACCGCGCGACCATCAGCGCGTCCTCCTCCGAGAGCTCGTCGAGCAGCCCAGGGGGCAGGAGGTCGAGGAAGTCGCAGGCCCGCGCGACGGCGACCCCGATCGCGTCGCCGGTGCCGCGCTGCACGGCGTTCGCGACGACCCGCATGTCGCCGTGCACGATGTCCAGCGCCAGCTCCGGCAGGAGCTCCGGCGCGAGGCGCTGCAGGACGAGCGCGGTCTCGACCGCCATGGTCATCCGTGCCGCCGCGTTCGCCGGCTCGTGCAGGCGCTGCGTGATCGAGTGCGGACCGGACTCGCGCACGCGCCAGTGGTAGACCACCTCCGAGACGACGTCGACCGACGCGGCGCGCAGGTGCGCCTCGATCATGACCGGGCCGTCCTCGTACTCGGCCAGCTGGAACGCCAGCCCCGAGCGGTCCCAGAACGAGCGGCGGAACACCTTGTTCCAGGACATCCGGTCGAGGATCAGCGCGGGATCGCGGGTGAGGTGCGTCCCGAGCCGGGTCGCGGCGAAGACGTCGCGGTAGCGCGGGTGCGCCCAGACCCGGGCGGAGTCGAAGCGCCGCACGTCGCCGGACGCGAAGTCGGATCCGCTCGCGCCGAGGGCGCGGAGGAGGTGGTCGTAGGCGCCGGGCGGCACCCGGTCGTCGGCGTCGCAGAAGGCGAGGAACTCGCCCTGCGCGGCGGCGACCCCGGTGTTGCGGGTGGCGCTCAGGCCGCGGTGCTCCTCGCTGAGGACCGTGACGCGCGGCTGCGACGCCGCGAAGGCGCGGGCCAGGGCGAGGGTGCCGTCGGTCGAGCCGTCGTCGACCACGACGACCTCGCCCACGTCGTCCCGGTCCGCCAGGGAGGTGAGGCACTCGAGGAGGTAGGCCTCGACGTTGTAGGCGGGGACGACGATGCTCAGGTTCTGCGGCACGGGAGGTCAGCTCTTCTCGGAGGGTGCGGGGGTCGCGGGTGCGGGGACTGCGGAGGCGGGGGACCCGGTGGGGTCGAAGCGCAGGGCGGGGGCGGCGGGTCCGGCGGCCAGGCCCCGGGTCAGTCTCGCGGCGTACTCGCGGAGCCGCTCGTCGCCGTCGCCCGGCGCAGCCTCGGGTCGCCGGCGCTCGAGGGCGATCGTCGCGGGCCGCGCGGACAGCACGAGGGTGCGCTGCCCGAGGCGGACTGCCTCGTCGACGTCGTGCGTGACGAAGACGATCGTCGGGGTGCAGCGGCTCCACTGCCGCAGGAGCACGTCCTGGGCGATCCCGCGGCTGTGCAGGTCGAGGGCGCTGAACGGCTCGTCCAGGAGGACGACGCGCGGGTCGGCCACGAGCGTCCGGGCGATCTGCGCGCGCTGGCGCATGCCTCCGGACAGCTGCTTGGGCAGCAGGTGCGCGGAGTCGGCCATGCCCACGCTCGCCAGCAGCTCGTCCACCCGGGCCCGCCGCTCGGCGCGCCCGACGCCCTGGAGCAGCAGCGGCAGCTCGACGTTGCGGCGCACGGTCCGCCACGGGAGGAGGGCGTCGTCCTGGAAGGCCATCGCCCGGCTCGCGTGCGGTCCGGTGACGACGGTGCCGCCGGCCCGGACGACTCCGCCCGAGGCCGGCTGCAGCCCGGCGAGGACGCGCAGGAGCGTCGACTTGCCGCAGCCGGAGGGACCGAGGACCGTGACGATCTCGCCCGCGCCGACGGAGAAGGACAGGTCCGCGAGCACGGGCCGGCCCGCCAGGGTGACGGTGAGCTCCTCCACCCGGAGCTCCTCGCCGCCGCTCACGCGTCGCCCCGCGGCAGCCAGGAGGTCGCGCGTCGGCCGAGCCGCTCGACGGCCGCGGAGGTCAGCCAGCCCAGCAGCCCGATCACCGTCATCCCGGCGACGACCGCCGGGTAGTCCACGACGGTGTAGGACTGCCAGGTCCGGTAGCCGATGCCGAACTGCCCCGAGATCATCTCCGCGGAGATGACGCAGACCCAGGCGACGCCGACACCGACCGAGAGACCCGCGACGATCCCGGGCAGCGCGCCGGGCAGGACGACCCGGGCCAGCACCTGGAGGCGACCGCCGCCCATCGTGCGCACGGCGTCCTCCCACGACGCGGGCAGGGCGCGGACCGCGTGCCGGGTGCTCACCGCGACCGGGAAGAACGCGGCCGCGAACGTGATCGCCACGATGCCCTGCTCGCTGGTCGGGAAGAGCAGGATCGCGATCGGGACCAGCGCGATGGCCGGGATCGGACGGGCGATCGCCACGAGGGTGCCGATGCTGGCGTCGGCGAAGCCGCTCCGGGCGACCGCGACGCCGACGACGGTGCCGAGGACGCCTGCGAGGACGACGCCGACGCCGATCCGGCCGAGACTCGCCAGCACGTCCTGGTGGAGCGCGCCGGTCGCGATCTGGGCCTGCAGCGCGGCGAGCACCTCGGTCGGCGGCGGCAGCGTGCCGAAGGACAGCCAGAGCCGCGCACCGCCGGTGGTCAGCAGCTGCCACAGCAGGATCGCGAGCGCGACGGTGCCCAGACGCGTGGCGATCCTCAGGGCCGTGGTCCGGTGCTGTGCCGACGCGGGCGCGGTGACGCTCCCGATCCCGGTCGCACTCGCGGTCGCGGTCGCGTCGGCGGTCTCAGAGCGCGCGCGCACGGTCCAGCGCCTCCCCGTAGGTCAGCGACTCGCCGCCGGGCTCCGCGTCGAGGAACCCCTGCGCCGCGGAGCGCGTGGCGAACGGCAGCAGGCGGTGGCCCGCCTCCGCGCCGGGGACGTGGACCCACTCCGACCGGTCGGCGAACCAGCGCGTGCCCGTGCTGTGGTCGGGCACGTAGGCCGCCCGCGGCGGGAGGGGTGAGGAGGCGAGCGCCGCGAGGAGGCACTCCGGGGTCGCGTGGAACACGGTCTGCTCCTCGCCGGCCGGCCACGCCTCGGACGCGGTCGCGGCGGCCCACTCGGTCACCGGGCAGTCCTCGTCCCGGACGAGCTGGACCGCCGGGTTCTCGAGCGACTCGGCCGCCGCGTCGTAGCCGTCGCCCCAGGCGGCGCGGAGGGCGGAGTCGTCCGCGAAGGACCCGGCGTCGAAGTCGACCGGGACGCCCGACGCGTCGAGGTACTCGGCGTCCTCCGCGAGAGCGTCCAGGAGCGGCTGCTTCAGCGTCGGGTCGAAGGTGGCGATGCCGTTCGCCCCGTTGTAGAGGTGCACGACCTCGACCGGCAGGCCGGTCTCCTCCGCGACGATCGTCGACGCCCGGAGCGGATCGGCGTGCAGGAAGGCGGTCGCCTCGATCATCGAGGAGAGGAAGGCGTCGACGACCTCCGGCCGCTCCTCGGCGAAGGCGCTGCGCACGACGACGCCGTGGAAGGTGGGCGCGCGGGTGGCGGCGCCGTCGACGAGGAGGCGGGCGCCGCCGTCGTGGACCATCAGCCCGGGCCAGGAGGTGAACTGGGAGACGGCGTCGACGGATCCGGCCGTCAGGGCGGACGCGCCGACGCTCGGCGCCTGGTTCACCCGGGTGACGTCCGACTCGGCGAGGCCGGCGCCGCGCAGGACGCGCGAGAGGAGGCCGTCGCCGGCCGAGCCCGTGCTCGTGGAGATCGAGGCGCCGCGGAGGTCCTCGATGCCGTCGGCGTCGGAGGAGGCGGGGACGACGATCCCGTTCAGGCCGCCGTCGATGCTGTACGCCGTGACCGCGATCAGCTCGGTCCGCGCCCGCTCGTGCGGCCTCGTCGTCGACGCGTTGACGACGAGGGGGAAGTCGCCCATCGAGCCGAGGTCGACCTTCTCCGCGAGCATCTGCGCGGTGATCGGGGCGCCGGTGTCGTAGTCCTGCCAGGTCACGCGGTAGCGCACGCCGCCGCCGTCGAGCTCCTCGAGGGCCTTCTCGAAGAAGCCCCGCTCGCGGAGCAGCGTGCCGGCCGTCACCGTGTTGATGGTCCTGGACTGGTAGCCGATGACGACGTCGACGGTCTCCTCGCCCGGCGCCGTGCAGGCGGTGGCGAGGAGGGCGGCAGTGAGGACGGAGGCGACGCCGAGGGCGCGGCGGAGCCGGCGCGGGGAGGGCCGGGCGGTGCGGAGGGTGCGGCCGGTGGGCGCGGTGCGGGTGCGGGCGGTCATCGGGTGCCTCCGTCGGCGTCGGTGGGGTGCGGCCGGAGCTCGACGGCGAGCGTGAGCACGGTCCCGGTGCCGAGGTCCAGGCGGTGGACGCCGCTCGGGAGGGAGCGCAGCCTCGGGACGCAGACCTCGGCGAGGATCGAGCGCGAGCCGAGGACGGTCCGCTTCTGCTCCGAGCGCAGGACCAGCTCGGTCGAGAGGGTCGCGTTCACGATCTGGCAGCAGTCGGCCGGCACGGTGACGACGCGGCCCGGCTCGGTGCAGATCAGGACGATGCCGACGTCCGTGCACAGCAGGAGCACGCCGTCCCGGTCGCTCTCGCGGTGGGCGCCGGCGCCGTGGTGCAGGAGTGCGCGGTACCAGCGGTGCACGCGGAGGAGGCAGACGCGCTGGCCCGGATCGAGCGCGGTGAGGTCGCGTCCCCAGGCGGGGACTCCCCCGGCGACCATCCGCAGGGCGATGACGCACACCTCGGCGGGCGACGCCGAGCGGGGGAAGGTCTGGTAGTCGTTCAGCCCCGGCATCCCCCGGGCCTGGATGTAGTCCATCCGCACGAGGTTGGTCCGCGACGCGTACGGGGAGTCGCCGCCGCGCACGACCGAGCCGAGCCCGGCGATGGCGGCGGTGGCGTAGTCCTGCTTCATCTCGACGACGACCGGCCGCGGCTGCGCCTCGGTGATCGCCGCGCACTCGGCGAGGACGCGGTGCAGTCCGACGATCGTCGAGCCGAGGTCGTGCGCGTGCTCGGGGGACTCGCACTCCTCGGACGGCAGCCAGTTGAAGAGGTCGTACTTGACGCCGTCGAACGGGTGGCGCCGGAAGAGGTCCCGCACGACGTCGACCATGACCCGCCGGGCGCGCTCGCTGCGGAAGCACAGCGAGTAGAACATCGTCGGGTTCAGGATCGGGGCACCGAGAGCGTCCTGGACGAGGAGGTCGCCGACCCGCCCGAACGCCGCGGAGGCGGGACCGACGGCGTGCGGGGCGCACCAGATGATCACCCGGCTGCCGAGCGCGTGGATCGACTCGATCAGCCACGGCAGATCCGGGTACTTGACCGGATCAGGGGTCCAGTCGCCGATGTCCATCGGCACGTCGTAGCTCGAGTCCAGTCCGCGGCCGAACCAGCCGTCGTCGATGACGATGTTCGGGATCCCCAGCTCCGCGGCGAGGCGGGCGTTCCGCAGGACGAGCTCCTGCGTGACGTGCTCGGAGCTCCAGTCGACCCAGGTGCACCAGTAGGGCTCGAGCGCCTCGGGGCGGGTGGAGTAGCGCACGTCCAGGGCCAGCCGCTCGCAGGCGGAGAACCGCCGCAGCACCGAGCGCCAGTCGGCGTGCTGCGACGCGGGGAGGACGGCGATCCAGAACCGGTGCACGGCCTCGCCGTCGTCACCGGCCTCCGCGGTGTCGGCGAGGTGGAGCAGCGTGAACTCCACCCGCAGCCGGCGGAAGTGCACGTTCAGCGCCCGGTTCGAGGCGGGCTCGTGCAGGGTGATGTCCATCTCCGTGGGCGCGGCGATCACACCCACGCCGTGGACGCCGCCGCCGAGCCGCTCGAAGACGTAGACCGGCGTCTTCAGCGAGTTCGCGCGCACCTGCAGGTCGCCGCTGAAGCGCCAGGCGGAGATCGGGTGGCTGCTGTTCATGTGCCAGCGGCCGGTGTCCGGGACGACGACGTGGTCGAGGTTGTCGAGGGTCGTCGTGTAGACGACGCTCACGTCGCGCAGCTCGGGGCGGGCGGGGAGGCGGACCTCGAGCAGCTCGTCCGCGGCGCCGGTGAACCGCCAGCCCGTCGGGACGGGAGTGCTGTCCGCGACGACGAGGCGGCCGTCGCCGGTCGCGACCAGCACGGCGCGGAATCCGACGGACGTCCCGTCGACGCGCCGGGCACGGACCTCGACGCTGCCGGCCGCGGTTCGCCGGGCCGTGCTGTCGCTGGATCCCACGGTGCGCTGCTTCCTTCGTCGGCGGTGCCCGGCGGAGTCGGCGGCGCCGCGATGATCCGTGACCGTTCACGGAGCGCAGGGCCGCCTCGTGTCGCGACACGGTGATCCGCGCCGTTGCAGGCATGGTGACGTTAGCATCCGAGCGCGTGCGATGAGTACCCGGGTGATCGGGTAGCGACGCTGCGGGGACGGGGCGGGCGGTCCCGGCCCGGGGTCAGCGCGCGGTCGCGACGATGTCGCGGAGGGCCTCGCCGAGGTCGGGGTGGGCGAAGGCGAAGCCGGCGTCCTCGAGGCGGCCGGGGACGACCCAGCGGCTCTTCAGCAGCAGCTCGGACTCGGTGCGCAGGGCGAAGGTCGCCGGCTCGAGGACGAAGCGCGGGGCGGGCAGGCCGATCCGCCGGCCGACCGCGGCGCGCAGGAGACGGGAGAGCTCGGTGTTGTCGCTGGGGTTCGGTGCGGCGAGGTTCACGGGGCCGTCGAGGGGCTGCTCCTCCAAGAATCGGATCGAGCGGTGGACGTCCTCGACGTGGATCCAGCTGAAGTGCTGGCGGCCGCGGGTGGGGCGGTACTCGTGGTGCACGCCGGCCGCGCGCCGGGCGCGGGTGGCGGGCCAGCGGCCGTCGAACTGCGGGCCGCCGAGGCCCAGGCGGGCGAGCTTCAGCAGGATGCCGGTGGCCGGGCCGTCGCCGAGCACGATCGTCATCCGCAGGGCGAGGCGGCGGACGCCGGGGGTCTCGCCGGCGAAGAAGGCCTCCTCCCAGGCGCGTGCGACGTCGACCGAGAAGCCCTCGCCGAGCACGCCGTCCCGCTCGGTGTTGGCGCGCTCCTCCTCGTGGCGGTAGATCGTGGCGGTGCTCGCGTTCATCCAGACCGGCGGCGGGGTCGCGGCGGCCGCGACGGCGCGGTGCAGCTCCTGCGTGGTGTCGATCCGGGAGCGCAGGATCTCGGCGCGGTTGGCCGGCGTGTAGCGGCAGTCGACGCTCTTGCCCGCGAGGTTGACCAGCAGGCGGGCGCCGTCGAGGGCCCGGGTGATCGCGGCGGTGTCGCCCCAGCGGGCGTCGGGGCCGGAGCGGCCGATCCGGCGGACGGTCCAGCCGTCGGCCTCGAAGCGGCGGGCGAGGTCGGTGCCGAGGAAGCCGCTCGCTCCGGCGAGGACGACGACGGGGCGCGCGGGGTCGGGCATGCGTTCATCGTGCCGCATCGGGGCGGTCGAGGGTGCGTCGCCGAGGCGTCAGAGCCGGCGGGCCGCTGCCAGCGCACCGGCGAGGCGCTCCGGGAAGCCGGGCGGGACGTCCTCGGGCAGGGCGTCGACCGGCCACCAGGCCAGGGCGTCGCTCTCGTCGCTGACGGCGAAGGGCTGCGCGGGGTCGGCGATCGCGCCGTAGCCGATGTCCCAGTGCGCGCTGCAGCGGCCGAAGCCGCCGCCGAGACCGTGCCGGTCGAGGTCGAGCGGGACGTCGCCGAGCAGGGTGAGGGCCGACAGGCCGCTCTCCTCGCGGGCCTCGCGCTCGGCGGCGGCGGGGACGGAGACGTCGGCCGACTCGACGTGCCCGCCGAGCTGCACCCAGAAGCGGCCCTTGCGGTGGTAGCAGAGCAGCACGCGGTCGAGTGCGGGCGAGAGCACGAAGCAGCTCGCGGTGACGTGCTCGGGGCCGCCGTCCCGCTCGAGGGCCGCGTCGCCGTGCTCCGCGAGGAAGGCGAGGTACTCGTCCCGCAGCCCCGCGAGCGCCGCGGGCGCCGCCCACTCCGTCAGCTCACTGCTCAGCCTGCCTCCACGCGCGTTCTCCACCCGCACGAGCGTAGGCGAGAGCCCCCTCCCGCGCTGCGCCTGCGGCCACGGTCCGCGAGATGCCACTTATGAGCGCGACACGCCGCCGCGGGGGCTCATAAGTGGCATCTCGCAGGGAGGGAGGGTCAGACGGCCAGGCCCGAGAGGCCTTCGCGGTCGACGCGGCGGTGGAAGCGCATGCCGGCGAGGCCACCGAGGACGGCGCCGACCAGGGAGACGACCAGGGCGGCGAGGACGGTCACGATCGCGGTGACGGTGGCGTCGCCCGCGTCGAGCGGGATCTGCGGGAAGCCGCTGACGGCGGAGAGGATCTGGCTGCCTCCGGTGAGCGCGGAGACGATGCCGACGACGATCGCCACGACGACGGCCCAGGCCCAGACCGCGACGCCCTGCTTGGCGCCGCTGAAACGGGCCATCCGGCCGGCGACGTAACCGCCGGAGTAGTAGGCCACGAGGAGGATCACGAGCAGCGCGATCGCGCCGACCCAGCCGAAGGCGGCGGGGTCCGCGGCCAGGTCGGCCGTGACGTCCTGCGTGCCGACGACGGCCGCGCCGATCGCGGTGACCAGGGCGGTGAGGATGACCGCGAGGCCGGTCGCGGCGAGCCAGCCGAAGAAGGCGCAGCCGATCTTGAGGCCGCCGAAGCGGTCCTTCTCGCGCTGGTGGATGTCCTTGCGGGCGGCGGTGCGGGCCTTCGCGGCCTCCGCGGAGTCGGGGTCGACGGGGGCGCGGTGCGCGGCGGGCTGGTCGTCGGGGGCGGTGGTCGCGGTGGCGCCCGTGGCGGTCGCTCCCGTGCCGGGGGTGGTCGAGGCGGTGCTCGTCGTGTCGAAGCGGGCGGTCGCGTCCCGGTCGCTGCGGGTCGGGTCGCTGCTGTCGGAGCCGGGGCCCCGATCGGTGGGCGTGCTCATGTCGGCCTCCTCGTGCGCCCCGGTGCGGAGCGTCGGCTCAGTCAACTCCCCGGCGGCTCCCGGTGTCTCGGGCTTGACGGCGCGGATCGACGGGCGGGGCGGGTGCCGGCGGGGTCGTCGCCTCCTACTGATCGAGTAGCCCGCGAAGCGGGCGTATCGAGATCCACCGTGGTCAGCAGGTGGGGTCTGCAGAATCCGACTTCTGATGACGGTCGGTCTCGATACGCCCCTTCGGGGCTACTCGACCAGCATGGGGGCGCTGCGGGGCTACTCGACCAGCATGGGGGCGCTGCGGGGCTACTCGACCAGCATGGGGGCGCTGCGGGGCTACTCGACCAGCATGTTCGCGCACGACCACGCTCGGCGCGGCCGAACGGGCGTCAACCCCGTTCCGCCGCGCGGCGGGAGCGGCTTGCATGGGGAGACCGACCCACGACGAGAGGGAGCATCATGACTCCGGAATCCCCTGAGCAGACCCCGCCCGGTACCGAAGGCCAGCTGACGCCGAAGGCCGACCACGGCGAGACCAGCTACCGCGGCTCCGACCGCCTGCGCGGCAAGGTCGCCCTGGTCACCGGCGCCGACAGCGGCATCGGCAAGGCCGTCGCGATCGCGTTCGCCCGCGAGGGCGCCGACGTCGCGATCTCGTACCTGAACGAGCACGAGGACGCCGAGGACACCGCGAAGTGGGTGCGCGAGGCGGGCCGCGAGGCTCTGCTCCTGCCCGGCGATCTGCAGGACCCGGCGCACTGCCGCTCCGTCGTCGCCGAGACCGTCGAGAAGCTCGGCCACCTCGAGGTGCTCGTCAGCAACGCGGCGTTCCAGATGAGCCGCGAGGAGGTCACCGACATCCCCGACGAGGAGTGGGACCGCACGATCGCGACGAACATCAGCGCCTACTTCCACCTGGTCAAGGCCGCGCTGCCCCACCTGAACAGCGGCGCCTCGATCATCGCGACGAGCTCGGTGCAGTCGGATCAGCCGTCGTACCAGCTGCTGCCCTACGCGGCGACGAAGGCCGCGATGCTCAGCATGACCGCCTCGCTCGCGCAGGCCCTCGGCGAGAAGGGTATCCGCGCGAACGCGGTCGCCCCGGGCCCGATCTGGACCCCGCTGATCCCGGCGACCATGCCGCCGGAGGCCGTCGCCTCGTTCGGCGAGCAGGTCCCGCTCGGCCGCCCCGGCCAGCCCGCCGAGGTCGCCCACGCCTACGTGCTGCTGGCCTCGGACGACGCCAGCTACATGAGCGGCTCGACGATCGCCGTCACCGGCGGGAAGCCGATCCTCTGAGCACCGCCACGCGGAGCCTCCGGAGCGCCGCTCACCCGCAGGAACGTGCGATAGGTTCCCGCGGGTGAGCGTCCACATCCGCAGCATCGAGACGGCCGTCCCGCCCACGGTCCTGCACCAGCCGGCGCTCCGCGACCTCTTCGCCGCGCAGCCCGCCGTCACCCGCCTCGGCTCGCGGCTGATCGGCGCGGCCTTCAACGCCTCGGGGATCGACACCCGGTACACGGTCGTCGACGAGCTGGACGGCGAGGAGCGCGAGGGCGAGAGCACCTTCTACGACGCCCGCTCCGGCCGGCTGCTCGACCCGGGCACGGCCGCGCGCAACGCCGTCTACACGGCCCGTGCTCCGGAGCTCTTCGCGCAGGCGGCCCGGCGCGCGCTCGACGCCGCCGGCTTCGCGCCGGACGAGGTCACGCACGTGGTCACCGTCTCCTGCACCGGCTTCTACGCACCCGGGCCCGACTACCAGCTGGTCCGCGCGCTCGGACTGCGGGTCTCGACGCAGCGCTTCCACCTCGGCTTCATGGGCTGCTACGGCGCCTTCCCCGGGCTCCGCGCCGCCCGCGCGTTCTGCGAGGCGGACCCGTCGGCCGTCGTGCTGGTCGTCGCGGCGGAGCTCTGCAGCATCCACCTGACCAGCTCCAGCGATGCGGAGCAGATCGTCGCCACCTCCGTCTTCGCCGACGGGGCCGCCGCCGCGGTCGTCACCGCCCGCGCGCCCGAGCCGGGCACCGCGGTGCTTGACATCGACGAGCTCGACACGACCCTCACCCCCGAGGGCGAGGACGAGATGGCCTGGACGATCGGCGACCACGGCTTCACCATGCGGCTGAGCACCTACGTGCCGTCCATCATCGGCACGAACATCACCGCCGCGCTCGAGCCGATGCTCGGCCTCGGCGGGGTCGGCGCCGCGGACGTGCAGCGCTGGGCCGTGCACCCCGGCGGCCGGAGCATCCTCGACCGCGTGCAGTCGGCAATCGGCCTCTCGGACGAGCAGATGCGGCCCTCGCGCGAGGTGCTGCGGACGGTCGGGAACATGTCGAGCGCGACCGTGCTGTTCATCCTGCGCCGCCTGCTGCACGGCGAGGCGGCCGCCGGCGAGCGGATCGGCGCGATGGCGTTCGGGCCGGGGCTGACCGTCGAGATGGCGCTGCTGACCAAGCGCGGCGGGGCGTGAGCGCCCACGCGCCGCTCGTCCCCGACCTCCGGCACCGGGAGACCGACGCGCAGGAGCTGATGGACGACCCGGCCTGCGACCGCGCGCTGCTCGACGCGACCTACGCGCGGTTCGGCACGGTGAACCGGCTCGTCTCCGGCTGGCGGCGGCTCTACCGGACCCGGCTGCGACCGCTGTTCCGGAGCGAGGAGCCCCTGCGGCTGCTCGACATCGGCTCGGGCGGCGGCGACATCGCGCGCTCGCTCGCCGACTGGGCGCATGCGGACGGGCTGCGGCTCGCGATCACCGCGATCGATCCGGACGAGCGGGCGTTCGCCTTCGCGACGTCGACGCCGGCGCCGGCCGGGCTCGAGTTCCGGCGGGCGAGCAGCGCCGAGCTGGTCGCCGAGGGCGCGCAGTACGACATCGTGACGTCGAACCACCTGCTGCACCACCTGCCGGCCGAGGCGCTCCGCGCGCTGCTCGAGGACAGTGAGCGGCTCGCTCCGCGCGCGCTGCACAACGACATCGAGCGCTCGCGGCTGGCGTACACCGCGTACGCGGCGGCGACCCGGCCGATCGCGGCGGGGTCGTTCCTGCATTACGACGGGTCGCTGTCGGTGCGGCGGAGCTATACGGCGCCGGAGCTGCGCGTGCTGGCGCCCGAGGGCTGGCGCGTGGAGCGGGCGGCGCCGTACCGGCTGCTGCTGGCGCGCGGGTAGGGCGCGCTCCGGGCTGGGCTGCTCGGCGACACGCGGCCGGGCTCACGCGCGGGCGGACTGCTGACCGGGGCCGGCGGCTGAGCGGGAGCGGGTCCGGCCCGCGGGCCGGCTGAGCGCGGGCTAGCGGTGGGGGCGCTCGACGTCGTCGCCGGGCGTGCGCTCGTCGGGGCCGTGCGAGCGGCGGTACTGCCAGCCGGCGAGGGCGAGGATCAGCACGCCGCAGAGGACGGTGATGATGTCCGGCACGGAGACCCCGTCGCCGAGCGAGCTGATGCCGGCGCCGAGGAGCAGGACGCCGCCGATGAGGTAGAAGATGACTCGCGTTTTCATGGCCTCGTCGCTTTCGTCCGCCGGAACAGGCCCTGCGATGCTACCCGGTCGCGCCGGACGGCGGCCGGGCGCGGGTCCAGGCGCGCTGGACCTCCGGCACGCGGAATCGGCTCCGGCACGCTGGAATGCGCCGGAACCACGAGCCCGGGGTGGAAGCACGAGCCGAACGTCGTGACGCGCGAGCTCCGGCACGCGGAAACACCTCCGGCACGCTGAAATGCGCCGAGATCGCGAGCCCAGAGCGGAAGCGCGAGCCGAACGTCCGAGCGGAGTGCGTCCGGGACGCGAGAAGGTCACCTCGTCAGGGGGGACGCTCCATGCTGATCGAGTAGCCCGCGGAGCGGACGTATCGAGATCCACCCGCGTCGAGAGGACGAGTCTGCAGACCCGCCCTGCTGAGGACGGCGGGTCTCGATACGCCCCTGCGGGGCTACTCGACCAGCATGGAGGGGGCGTCACATCATTGCCCGCCCCGGAGAACTTCACCTCGTCAATGCGGGAACCCCATGCTGATCGAGTAGCCCGCGCAGCGGGCGTATCGAGGTCTACCCCCGTCTGCACAGCGACCCCCGGGTAGGGGGCGCGGCCCGGGCTGTCAATGGGGCATCGGCGTGTCTCCCCGCCGATTCCGCGTGGAGGGGTTCCACCGGTTACCGTCCCCGAGGAGCCGTCCGCCGTGGGCGGCTCGCACTGACGAAGGGCGCCCGTGGCCACGCTGACCTATGGACCGCAGAATCTCGAGATCGAGTTCGAGGAGCGGGTCCTCGCCCACCTCAAGGTCGCCGTGCTGTCGAAGCTGCGGCGCAACGAGGCCTTCTCCCTCTCCTGGACCGAGGACGCCTCCACCGGCCACGGCCGCAGCTCGGTCTGGCTGCACCCGTCGGTGCCGCTGCACTTCCGCTTCGCCGAGACGCACCAGCCCAAGCTCAACCGCGCGTGGATCGAGCAGATGCTGAGCGTCGCGAGCATGCACGGCGAGCTGTCCGTCCTCCCGGAGCCCGAGGAGACGCGCCAGGGCTCCTGAGCCCGCCGCCTTCTCCCCCGGGACCGGATCCGTCAACCCCACCCCCCATCACAGGGTCACGACGTAGCGTCTGAGGACAGTGACCGGGCGGTTCTCCGTCGGTCGCGACCACGGACGGAGACGACGATGACCGATACCGCGCGAGCAGTCGCAGCACCCACCCTGACCGGGACGGGAGGCTCCCTGCGCAAGGACGAGCCGATCGCCGTCCGCCACGCTCCCGACTCCGCCTCGACCGACTCGCAGCCGGTGCTCGGCTGCCGGATCGATGTGAGCGGCCGGATCTTCACGGTCGAGCTCGAGATGGCCGGCGTCTTCCTGCGGCAGGTCCGCCGCACCCTCCGCGACGGCGACAGCGCGCTCGTCCTTCTGCGCCACGTCGACGGGATCGAGATGATCCCCTTCACCCGCGCGACGCCGTTCGAGGTGTCCGACATCGTCTGCCCCGAGGGCGTCGAGCCCGCGGAGGCGCGGATCGCCGAGGGACTGCGCGCCCGCTAGGACCGCCGCGGCGCGGGGTCGATCCCGCGCCGCCGTTCGATCGGATCCGCGCAGCCGCCGCGATCAGGCGGGGAGCGACGCCTCGATCAGCTGGACGATCCGCGGGTCGTCGGGCTCGACCGTCGGGCGGAAGCGGTGCACGGTGCCGTCCGCGGTGATCAGGAACTTCTCGAAGTTCCACTTCACCTTGCCGGCCTTGCCCGCCTCGTCCTCGGTCTTGGTCAGCTCCGCGTAGAGCGGGTGCGCCGAGCGGCCGTTGACCTTGACCTTCTCGAACATCGGGAAGGTGACGCCCCAGGTGGTGGAGCAGTACTCCTTGATCTTGTCGGAGTCGCTGAGCTCCTGCAGGAACTGGTTGCTCGGGAAGCCGAGCACCGTGAAGCCGCGGTCGCCGTACTGCTTCTGCAGCGCCTCGAGCTTCTCGTACTGCGGGGCGAGGCCGCAGCGGGAGGCGACGTTGACGATGAGCTTCACCGGCGCGTAGTCGGCGAGCGTCGACGAGGATCCGTCGATCGTGGTGAGCGGGATGTCGGTGATCGTCTCGGGCACGGGGGCTCCTTGTCGAGGAAGTGGGGGGGGTGATCGTCAGGCTATCCAGTGCAGCCGTGCGCGGGCCGCGAGACACTCCTCCACAGCCGCGCCCTCACCGCGACTGTCCCCCGTCGGCGCAACTCCCTCCCCGCCGGTGTGCGAGCGGCACCACCATGGAGGCATGACCCCCTCCTCGCAGCAGCTCGTGTCGGTGGGTGGGCGGCGCCTGCGGCTGACCAACCTCGACAAGGTGGTCTATCCGGAGGCGGGGTTCACCAAGGCCGACGTCCTCTCCTACTACGCGTCCGTCGCCTCCGCGATGCTGCCGCACCTCGCGCGCCGGCCGGTGACGCGCAAGCGCTGGGTCGACGGGGTCGGCACGGCGGAGGAGCCCGGCGAGGTCTTCTTCGAGAAGAACCTGCCCTCCTCCGCGCCCTACTGGCTCAGCCGGACGAAGCTCGCGCACTCCTCGCGGGACGTCGAATACCCGCTCGTCGACGACGTCGCCGGGCTGACCTGGCTGGCCCAGCAGGCCGCGCTCGAGCTGCACGTGCCGCAATGGCGGGTCGGCTCGGACGGCGAGCGGCGCCCGCCGGACCGGCTCGTGCTCGATCTCGATCCGGGCGAGGGGGCGGGGCTGGCGGAGTGCGCCGAGGTGGCGTTCCTGGCGCGGGACCTGCTGGAGGGGATGGGACTCGAGCCGTTCCCGGTGACCAGCGGCAGCAAGGGCATCCACCTCTACTGCCCACTGGACGCCTCCGCCTCGAGCGATCAGATCTCCTCGGTCGCGCACGAGCTGGCGAAGGTGCTGGAGTCCGACCACCGGGATCTGGTCGTCTCCGACATGAAGAAGACCCTGCGCGAGGGCAAGGTGCTCGTGGACTGGAGCCAGAACAGCGCGGCGAAGACGACGATCGCGCCGTACTCGCTGCGGGGCCGGCTGCTGCCGTGGGTCGCCGCGCCGCGCACCTGGGAGGAGATCGGGGCGGAGGACCTGCGGCACCTCGCCCCGGACGAGGTGGTCGAGCGGCTGCGGAGCGACGGCGACCTCCTGCGCCCGGTGCTGGCCGCGCGCGGTGCGGGGCTCGAGCCGTCGCCGGAGCGGATGGCGGGATTCGCGGCGACCGACGCCTCCGCCGACCGGCTGGCCGCCTACCGGAGCATGCGCGACGCCTCGAAGACGCCGGAGCCGGTGCCCTCGCCGGGGGCGGGGATCGCGACGTCGGGCGACACGTTCGTCGTGCAGGAGCACCACGCGCGGCGGCTGCACTACGACTTCCGGCTCGAGCACGACGGTGTCCTGGTCAGCTGGGCCGTGCCGAAGGGGCCGCCGCTGGACGGCGACCCGAACCGGCTGGCGGTCCAGACGGAGGACCACCCGCTCGAGTACGCGACCTTCGAGGGCACGATCCCCGCGGGCGAGTACGGCGGCGGCGAGGTGCGGATCTGGGACGAGGGCACCTACGCGCTGGAGAAGTGGCGCGAGGGCGAGGAGGTGATCGCGGTGCTGACGGGCCGGCCGGACGGCGGGCTCGGCGGCGAGCCGCGCCGGTACGCGCTGCTGCACACGGGGGCGAAGGGCGGGAAGGGGGACGAGAAGAACTGGCTGCTGCACCTGATGGCGCTGGGGGCCGCGGCGCACGGCGGACAGTCACACGGAGGGAAGACGCACGGGCGCGGGGTCGGGGTGCGGAAGGGCGGTGGGTCCGGCGGGGCGTCGGGGTCCGGCGCGTCGGGGTCGTCCGCTGCGGCCGCCACCGATTCCGGGGCGTCGGGGTCCTCCGCTGCCGCGCCGACCGCGGAGGCCGCCGCCTTCCGGCCGATGCTCGCGACCGCCGGCCGTGCGGCGGACATCCCCGGGGATTCCGCGATCGAGATGAAGTGGGACGGCTATCGCGCCCTGGTGCGGGTGGCGGGCGGAGCGGTGACCCTGACCAGCCGGAACGGCAACGACCTGACGGCCGCGTTCCCCGACCTGCTCGGTCCGATCGCCGAGGCGGCGGCGGTCGACTGCGTGCTGGACGGCGAGATCGTCGCGCTCGACGACCGCGGCCGGCCCGACTTCGGCCGGCTGCAGACCCGCGGCGGGCTGACCAGGCCGCGCGAGATCGAGGCGGCGGCACGCGCGACTCCGGCGCACCTGATGCTCTTCGACCTGCTGGCGATCGACGGAACGGAGGCCGTCGGCCGCCCCTACGACGAGCGCCGCGCGGCCCTGGAGCAGCTGGCGACCGAGAACGAGCGCGTGCACGTGCCGTCGGTGTTCGACGGCGACCTGGAGGAGGCGATGTCGACGAGCCTCGCGCTCGGCCTGGAGGGCGTGGTCGCCAAGCGCCGAGACGCGGCGTACCGGCCGGGCGTCCGCTCCGGCGACTGGGTGAAGCTCACCCATCACCGCGTGCAGGAGGTGGTGATCGTCGGCTGGCGCGAGGGCGAGGGCGGCCTCGTCGGCTCGGTCGGCTCGCTGCTGACGGCGCTCCCCGGCGACGACGGCCTGGTCTACTCCGGCCGGGTGGGCAGCGGCTTCAGCGACCGAGAGCGCCGCGGACTCGTCGACCGCCTCGCCGAGCACGCCACCGACGAGCCCGCGGTCTCCGTCCCGCCCGCCGAGTCCCGCGGCGTGCACTGGGTCGAGCCCGTCCTCGTCGGCGAGGTCCGCTACCGCGAGCGCACCGCCGGCGGCACCCTCCGCCAGCCCGTCTGGCGCGGCTGGCGCGCCGACAAGTCCGCCGCGGAGGTGCGCCTGGAGTGAGCGGCGAGTTACTGAGAGACGAGGTTGCGGTCTTCTGGGATCACGCCGCTCACTTCGCTCGCCCGCCTGTGTAATGCGGACAACTCGATGGCGTTGCGCCAGCGTTTCGCACAAACGCGAGCCGAAAACCCCCGCACAGCCGCACCTACAAGGAGGAGAGAATGCCATGGACAGAAGAGCCGCGGTACCGTTCAGAGCCCGCTTGGCTTTATCGTCAGCACTGATCGACCTTGGCTTACACGCCTCGCGCAGCTTGATTCGGCTAGCGGAGCGCGAGAAAGCCGAGTCGAGCGAAGCCTATCGATGGCAAACCGTCGGCGGTCAAATGCCGCTCGCAACCATCCATCGCCTCGCCCTCGTCAGCACCGACCATTACCACGCCTTCGCTCGACTCCTTCGACTTGCGGAGCCCTATGCCCCCTCATTGGCATCGCTAGCTCGATCGTTCGGAGAGGTCAGTGGTAAAGCCTGGTGGCTACTCGAGTCCACTTCCGCTGAACAACTCAGTCATCGTACGGCGGCCCTCAAGCTGTCGGACACGACGAGTGCTGGAAAGCGAGAAATCAGCACCTTCGGACCTGACGGGGTCTCGACGCCCGTCGCGGATCCCCTGCAGTCCGCTCAAGCAGCACTGACTCGATCGGAGGTCTCTGGAAAGCGCGAAAAAGTGCCGAATTACACACAATCCTTCGAACTCGCCTGCTCCAAGTCCGAACTAAAAGGCGGGACCGAGCTTTATCGCCACCTCTCAGGAGCCGCCCACGGCTCCCTTCTGACTATGGGATCACTCACTCACGTCGGTCCGCAGAATGCGGATGGCTCCGCCTACACATACCTTGCCCTGTCACTCGATCTCACCGAAAGCTATCTGGATGCCCTTGTCGGAATAATGAGTTCCATCGTTCGGCGCGTCTCGGTCGCTTATGATGCGCAGGATGAACTCGAGAGACTGCGGCAGGTAGTGATACGCGTGGATGACTCGATCAGAGCAGTCCTTCGAGAGGTTGAGTACCGCTGACATTCGTCTCCGCACCGACTCTTGCGGGTGTGGCAATCGGCATGCGAAGCGAGACGCCGGCGCTCAGTGGAGGTTCTTCAGTCGAGGCGGACGCCGCGGAGGAGGACGAGGGTGGAGCCGACGGCGACGCCAGTGCCGATGAGGACGCCGCCGGCGCCGGCCGCGGCGGCGATGGTGCCGAGGAGGGTGGGCAGGGCGATCAGGCCCATGCGGTTGCCGGCCAGGCGGAGGGAGAGGGCGCGACCGTGGCGGTCGGCGGGGGTGCGCTCGATCAGCCAGGACATGGTGATCGGCTGGCCGATGCCGAGGCCGAGGCCCAGCAGGGCGACGGCGACGAAGAGCAGCGCGGTCGGAGCGGGCAGGGCGGTGAGGACCAGGCAGACGGCGGAGACGACGACGCCGGCGACCATCACGCGGGTGCGGCCGAAGCGGGAGGTCGTGGCGCCGAGCAGGAGGCGGGAGGCCATCGAGGCGAGGGCGCGGACGGTCAGCAGGGCGCCGACCACGCCCGCGGGGAGTCCGCGTTCCGCGCCGAGGGCGGGCAGGTAGACGACGGTCAGGTCGACGGCGGCGACGACGGTCGCGCTGGTGAGCAGGGCGCGGGCGAGGCCGGGGATCCGCAGCAGACCGAGCGTCGAGCCCTCGGACGGCGCTGCTGCGGCGGCGGGGCGGGGCGCGGGGCGGGCGATCGCGGTGGTGACGGCGAGGAGGAGGACGGCGAGCGCGCCTCCGACGAGGAACAGCGGCGCGGGGTCGGGGCGGACGGCGCTGCCGGCGAAGACGGGGATGAAGGCGGGGCCGATCGCCTGGCCGAGGGAGGCGGCGAAGGTGTAGTAGCCGAAGCGGCTGTCGAGGCGGGTGCCGGCCGCTCCCCCGGCGACCACCGCCTGCTGGCCGACGACGCAGCCGAGGTGACCGGCGCCGAGCAGCGCGGTGCCGCAGAGCAGGCCGACGAGGCCGCCGCCCGCGAGGAGCAGCAGCCCGGCGGCGGCGATCGTCAGCAGCGAGCCGCAGGCCATCACGAAGCGGGCGCCGACCCGGTCGACGAGGCCGCCGACGGGCAGCGCGATCAGCAGCGGCACCACCGCGAACGAGGCGCCGAGCGCGCCGAGCGCCCAGGCCGGCACGTCGAGCTGGATCGCCTGGTAGACGGCGGCCGGCCGCAGCAGGAAGGCGACGGCCTGGATGAGCACCGCGTGCGCCAGCAGCGCGCCGGTCGAGAGAGCCTGGCGGTCCGGCACGGCGCTCCCTCCCCTCGGCGGGCGATCGCCCGCCGTCCATCCTGGCGCACCGCCGCACGGGAGCCCGCGCACACGATCGACGGCCCCGATGCGGTGAGCGAGAAGCCCTCGGCGGCGAGTCGCCCGAGAAGGCTCGTTCCGGGGCTGCAGAACGAGCCTTCTCGGGCGACTCAGTAGGCGAGATGGGGGCTGAGCTGCGAGGCTCCGGCGGCCGCACTCGACGCGCGGCGAACCCGAGCGCCGAGTCGCCCGAGAAGGCTCGTTCTCGGGCCGCAGAACGAGCCTTCTCGGGCGACTCGGTGGGTGCGGGGGTCCCGCAAGCACAGGGGGCGGTGATCCGGCGCGAACGGCTCGCTCGGCGGCGGGCAGGCAGCCGTTGGTGACGGATCGGGCGACACGGAGGGACGGGCAGGAGCGCGGACGTCGGCGGGTCAGCGGTCGAGCGGCTCCGGGAGCGGCTGCGCGTGCTCCGGCAGGACGCCGAGGTGGTGGCGGCCGCGCAGGCGGAACCACACCAGGCCGACGGTGACGACCGCGCCGACGACGATGAGGGCGATCCAGCGGAGGGGGCCGTCGCCGTAGACCTCGGTGCGGGGCCAGGCGAGGTTCACGGCCATCGCGGCTCCCCAGAGCACGGCGACGATGTTCACCGGCAGGCCGAGGCGGCCGAGCGAGAAGTAGCCGGCGGGCGCGTCGGCGGTGGGCCAGCGTCGGCGCAGGCGGCGCAACAGCAGGGGGACGGTGACCAGCAGGTAGGCGAGGTAGATCAGGATGACGGCGACGCTCGTCACGGCGGTGAAGATCTCGGGGGTGCCGATGTTGACGACGAGGATCAGCACGGCGAGCACGCCGATCAGGACGGCCGGGGCGACCGGGGTGCGGCGGCGCGGGTCGACGCGGGCGAGCAGGGTGCTGCCGGGCAGGGCGTTGTCGCGCGCCATCGCGAAGACCAGGCGGATGCCCGCGGTGTGCACGGCGAGCGCGCAGACGGTGATCGCGACGACGATGCAGCCGAGGAACACCGAGCCGAGCGGGCCGCCGAGCACCTGCAGGACCACCAGCTGCAGGCCGCCGGACGGGGAGCCGAGCGCCGGGTCGGCGAGATCGGGGGCGGCGAGGAGGCCGAAGAGGATGATCAGGCCGCCGAGAACGAACGAGGCGGTGATCGCGCGGAGGATCGCGGCGGGGGCGGTGCGCCGGGGGTCGACGGTCTCCTCGCCGAGCGAGCCGGCGGTGTCGAAGCCGTACATCACGTAGGCGGAGGCGATCGCGGCGATGAGGAACGCGCCGAGGTAGCCGCCGGGGACGCCCTCGCCGCGGCCGGCCGTCTCGAGGACGACGCTCGGCGGGTTGACCGCATTGGCGGCGAGGACGACGACGAGCAGCACCGCGGCGACCAGCTCGATCAGCACGCCTACGCTGTTGATGCGGGCCATCAGCCGCACACCGATCGCGTTCACGCCGGTCGTGAACGCCACCAGGATCGCGCCCCAGAGCACCGCGCTGACGCCGGCGCTCGTGCCGGTGCCGTCGCCGACGAGCTGGAAGCCCCGCCAGATCTGCGGGAGCGTGCTCTGGTAGGCGAGCACGACGGCGGCGAGCGACACGACGGAGGCGAGCGCCATTATCCAGCCGGCGAGCCAGCTCACCGTCGGGCCGGCCAGGCGCTTGCTCCAGTTGTAGACGGAGCCGGCGACGGGGTAGCGCGCGGCGAGCTCGGCGAAGCAGAGTGCCACGGCGAGCTGGCCGGCGAAGACCATCGGCCAGGACCACCAGTAGGCGGGGCCGCCGTTCGCGTAGCCGAAGGAGAAGAGCTGGAACGTGCCGGTCAGGATCGAGATGTAGCTGACTCCCGCGGCGAAGCTGCCGAAGCGGCCGATGCCGCGGGTGAGGGTCTGCCGGTAGCCGGACTCGGCCATCCCGTCGTCGGACATCCGCGCCTCCATGCACGGGGTCGGGGCGTGCGAGGTCAGGATGGCAGGCCGCGGCGGGGCGCGGGGTGCGGGGGCACGGATGGGGGTGGTTGACGGAGCAGGCAGGGGAGGGTCTCGATACGCCGCTGCGCGGCTCCTCGACCAGCATGAGGCGGAGACGTCCGGGCGGGCGGGGTCTCGATACGCCGCTGCGCGGCTACTCGACCAGCATGATCTGACGGCGGGCGGTTCATGCTGATCGAGTAGGCCGCGGAGCGGGCGTATCGAGATCCACCGTGGTCAGAAGGCGGGTCAGCAGGCCCGAGGTGCTGGCGACGGCGGTCTCGATACGCCGCTGCGCGGCTACTCGACCAGCATGAGGACGCCGCTGCGCGGCTACTCGACCAGCATGAGGACGCCGCTGCGCGGCTGCTCGACCAGCACGGGGACGCCACTGCGGCTGCTCGACCAGCATGGGACGTGAGCGCGTCAGCTCGTCGAGGGGGTCGGCGGGCCGAAGACGAGGATCAGCTCGGCGGGGGCGGCGGACTCGTTGGCGACTCCGTGGTGACTGCCGGCCGGGGCGTAGAGGGCGTCGCCCGCGCGGAGGACGGCGCTCTCGCCGTCGACGGTCATCACGACCTCGCCGAGGACGACGACGTAGAGCTCGTCGGAGCTGTCCGGCGAGCAGCTGCCGGGGTCGCCCGCGAGGTGCACGTGCTCACCCTCGGAGGTGCCCGGCTCGAGATGGAAGCGCATCACCGAGCTGGGCAGCGCGGTGGTCGCCCGGAAGTAGTACTCCAGATCGAGCACGCCCGAGCCGCCGTAGAGCGGGCGGCGGCGCGCATCCTCACCGAGTCTCTGGATCTGCACGGGGTCCTCCTCCGAAGTCGGTCCTCATCAGCCTGCCGGACGCGCGGCGCTCAGCCCAGGAGCGGCGCCGCGACCGGCGGCGTCACTCCGAAGGCCGACACGTCCTCGCTGGTCGCACCGTCGAGGGCGAGCTCGGCGAGCACGCGGCCGATGGTCGGCGTGAACTTGAAGGCGTGCCCGGCGCCGAGCCCGACCAGGATGTCGGGGTGCTCGTCGAGCGGGCCGAGGACGAAGCGGCGGTCCGGCGTCAGCGCGTACTGGCAGGTGACGGTCCGCAGCACCTCGCCGGCGGTGGGCACCACGGCGCCGACGAAGCCGGTCAGCTCCTCCAGCAGCTCAGCCGAGGGGACGAAGGTGCGCTCGCGCGGCGCCATCAGGTTGTCGGAGACGTCGCGCGCGGCCTTGATCGTCGGCTCGCCGTAGGTCGGGAAGCCGTAGAAGCAGTGCTCGTCCTCCCAGATCCAGACCGGGAAGCGCTCGCGGTCGAAGGCGCTCGGCTCGGGCGGCGCGAAGTAGCTGACCTGCTCCTGCATCGTGACGAGCGGGATCGCGGCGCCGAGCGGCGCGAGCAGCTCGTTCGTCCAGGCGTCCGCGGCGAGGATCACCTTGCCTGCGAGCACGTCGCCGCCCGCGGTGCGCACGACCACGCCGTCCTCGCCGGGGAGCAGCGCCTCGACCGGCGTGCGGTCGCGGATCACGGCCCCGTGCTGCCGAGCGCGAAGCTGCAGCACGGCGACCGTGCGGGCGGCGTGCACGATGCCGGAGTCGGCGGTGTACACCGTCTGCGTGCCCTCGGGCAGCGAGAACTGCGGCCAGCGCGCGGTGACCTCGGCCGGCGTGAGCAGCTCGAACGGGACTCCGCTCTCGGTGAGACTCGACCGGAACGCCTCGGCGGAGTAGGGGCTGCCGGCCGGGAAGAACACCAGCCCGCCCGTGATCGTGACGAGCGACTCGCCCGACTCCGCCTCGAGGTCGGCCCAGTCGAGGTACGCCGACTGCGCGAGCCGGACGTACTCGGGGGCACCGTAGGAGGTGCGCAGGATGCGCGAGGTGTCGTGCGAGGCGCCGCGCACGTGGCCGAGCTCGAACTGCTCGAACGCGACGACCCGGGCGCCGCGGCGGGCCAGGTGGTAGGCGGCGGCGCTGCCGAGAGCGCCCATTCCGACGACGGCGACGTCGAACTTCTCCATGCTGATGCTTCGCTTCCGTGGATCGGTGAGGGCCGCCGGGATCGACGGCTCGGGTGACAGGGTCAGAGGACCTTGGACAGGAACGCGCGGGTGCGCTCGTGCTGCGGGTCGGCGAGGATCCGCTCGGGCGGCCCCGACTCGACGACGACGCCGCCGTCCATGAAGGTCACCGTGTCGGCGACCTCGCGGGCGAAGCCGATCTCGTGGGTGACGACGATCATCGTCATGCCCTCGGCGGCGAGGTCGCGCATCACGTCGAGCACCTCGCCGACCAGCTCGGGGTCGAGTGCGGAGGTCGGCTCGTCGAAGAGCATCAGGCGGGGTCGCATCGCGAGGGCCCGGGCGATGGCGACCCGCTGCTGCTGACCGCCGGAGAGCGAGCGCGGGTAGGCGTCCGCCTTGGCGCCGAGGCCGACCCGGTCGAGCAGCACGCGGGCGCGGGCCGTGGCGTCCGGCACCTTCTCGCGGCGGACCAGGACGGGCGCCTCGATCAGGTTCTCCAGCACGGTGAGGTGCGGGAAGAGGTTGAACTGCTGGAAGACCATGCCGATCTCGCTGCGCCGCGTCGCGATCTCGGCGTCGCGCAGCTCGTGCAGACGGCCGTTGTGGCGGCGGTAGCCGACCAGCTCGCCGGCGACGCTGATCGTGCCCGCGTCGATCTTCTCGAGGTGGTTGATGCAGCGGAGGAAGGTGCTCTTGCCCGAGCCGGACGGGCCGAGCAGGCAGGTCACCTCGCCCGGCGCGACGGTCAGGTCGATGCCGCGGATGACGAGGTTGCCGCCGTACTGCTTGTGCACGCCGGTCGCCTGGACCATGGGCGCGGTCACAGCGCTCCCTCCCCTCGGGCGGCGGGCCGCGGCCTCGCGCTCGCGAGCAGCGCCCCGAGCGGGGTCGGGCCCTGGACGATCCGGTCGCCACGGGAGAAGCGCCGCTCGATCATCCGCTGACCCGCGCTGAGGACCGTGGTGACGAGCAGGTACCAGAGGCTGACGGTGATGAGCAGCGGGATCACCTCGAAGTTGCGGGAGTAGATGGTCTGGGCGGCGAAGAGGATGTCCGGGATCGCGATCACGCTCACCAGAGACGTCGTCTTCAGCATCGAGATCGTCTGGTTGCCGGTCGGCGGGATGATCACCCGCATCGCCTGCGGCAGGACGATCCGGCGGAAGACCTGGGCCTTGCGCAGCCCGAGCGCCTCGGCGGCGTCGACCTGGCCGGGGTCGACCGAGAGCAGGCCCGCGCGGACGATCTCGGACATGTAGGCGCCCTCGTTGAGCCCGAGGCCGAGGATCGCGGCGAGGAACGGGCTGATCAGCACGTTGGTGTCGGCGCTGGCGAAGGTGGGGCCGAACGGGATGCCCAGGCTCAGCTCGGGGTAGAGGGCGGCGAGGTTGAACCAGAAGATCAGCTGCACCAGGAGCGGCGTGCCGCGGAAGAAGGCGACGAACGCGCCCGCCGCCGTGGCGACCACGAGCGTCTGCGACTGCCGGCCGACAGCCATCAGGACGCCGATGACGATGCCGACGACCATCGCGATCGCGGTGAGCAGGAGCGTGGTGCCGAGTCCGCGGAGGATCCGCCCGTCGAGGAAGTAGCCGAAGACGCTGCCCCACTCGAAGTTCGGGTTGGTCGCGACCGAGTGGGTGAGCAGCGCCGCCAGCACGAGGATCACGACGGTCGCCGCCCGCCGGCCCCAGTGCCGGACGGGGACCACGGTCTCGGGCGGCGCGGTGGTCGTCGCGCGCTGCTCCACGGCGGTCATCCGCTGATCTGGGCCGGGTCGGTGTAGAGCTCGGCCTGCTCGACCGCGCCGACCTCGACGCCGAAGCGCTGGAGGTTCTCCTCGTAGTCGCCCGTCGTCATCAGGTGCTCGAGGGCGGCCTGGAAGGCGGGGGCCAGCTCGGAGCCGTCCGGGAAGGCGATGCCCCAGGGGCTCGGCTCGAAGTTGACGTCGAGCGCCTCGAGCGCGCCGTCGGACTGCTCGGCCTGGAAGACGGCCGGCGGGACGGCGCTGACCGTCGCGTCGACGCGGCCGGAGCTCAGGGCGAGCACGGCGTCGGCCGCGGTCGGGAAGGTCGAGATCTCGATCGCCGGCTCGCCCGCCTCGGTGCAGACGGCGTCCCACTTCGGCAGCGTGATGTCGTTCTCGGTCGAGCCCTTGAGCACGCCGACGGACTGGCCGCAGAGCGTGTCGATCGTGAGGTCGAGCGGGTTGCCGCCCTCGACCAGCAGCGTGGTGCCGCCGAGGAAGTCGCTGACGAAGTCGACGGTCTCGAGCCGCTCGGCGGTGACGCCCAGCGCGGCTGCCGCGGCGTCGATCTTGTTCGAGGCCAGCGAGGGGAAGAGCGCGTCGAACTTGATGTCCTCGAAGACGACGTCGAGGCCGAGCACCTCGCCGATCAGGCGCATCTCCTCGGGCTGCGAGCCCGAGAGCGTGGTGCCGTCGTCGGCCAGGTCGAGCAGGGGCGGATAGCCGGGGCCGCTCGCGATGCGGATCTCGCCGGCCGCGGCGATGTCCTCGGGCACCAGGTCGGCGATGCTCTGCTCGAAGAGGGCGCTCGGCTCCGCGTCGGTCGTGGCGGCGGCGTCGGCCGAGCAGCCGGCGAGCAGGGCGGCGGAGGCGAGCACCGCGGTGACGACGGCGGCCCGGCGGGCGGGGTGCGGCGCGGCGCGGGGCGCTGTGCGGGTCGCGGGGCGGGGGACGGTCGGGTTCATGGGACTCCTAGGGCTGTGGGAAGCGTTCGTGGAGCGGGTGACGGCGCGCCGCCGTCGCGCTCGGCGGGCCGTCGTGACCGCCGCCGGGCGAGTGCGATCACTGTAGGAACGGCGGGTTCCGGCGCTGTTACAGTGCGTGCTGGCGGCGATTCGAGCGCCTCGAGATTGACGGTTCTGCAGAGGGGCGGCTCGTGAGCGGACGCGTGACGACGGGCCTGCGGGTCGTGCGGCTGCTCGGCGAGCGGCCGGATCCGACGGCGCCGCTCGGGGTCGGCGTGATCGCCGCCGAGCTCGGCGCGCCGCTCAGCTCGGTGTCGCGGCTGTGCGCGGAGCTGGAGCGGACGGGGCTGATCGAGCGCGGCGCGGACTACGGCAGCTACCGCCTGGGCGCGGTCGCCGTGCGGCTCTCGGGGCGGGCCGCGGCGCCGGTCGCTCGGTCGCTCCGCTTCGCGCTGACGCTCGCCGCGCAGCAGACCGGCGAGACCGTCGTGCTGGCGGCCGGAGCGCCCGGGGCGATGCGGGTGATCGGCAGCGTGCTCTCGTCGTGGACCCTGCACTCCCCCGCCGCGGTCGGCGAGCGGATCGACGACGCGGGGAGCGCGATCGCGCGGGCGGCGGATCCGCTGGGGCCGGGCGACGAGACAGTCGAGGAGACGATCGAGGGGCTGCGGGTCGAGATCGCGACGCCGCTGCTGACGCCCGGCGGCGAGTGCGCGGCGGTGCTGGCGGTGCGGCTGCCGGCGGTGCGGCTGCGCGAGAACGGGCCGCGGATCCGGCGGGCGCTCGCCGTCGCGCGGCGGAGCATCGAGGCGGGGCTGAGCGGCTCGCGGGAGGCGGGCGCGGGGCACGACACGGCGGACAGCGACGAACCGACGATCTCAGCCGCCCCTCCCGCCGGGGGTTCCGCCCTCCACGCCGTGCCGCCGCTCCTGCAGCACCTGGCCGACGGGCCGGACACCGCCGCCGGCGCCGCGCGGGCGACGGGCCTCCGCCGCGACCGCACCGGCCGGCTGCTCGAGGCCTGCGTCGCGGCGGGCGTGGTCGAGCGCGGCGCCGACGGGGAGTTCCGCGTCGCCTGGGTCGTGCACGGCTGGTTTCGGGCGGCGGCCGCTCCGCTGATCGTCTCGCGCGGCGGGCCGCTGGTCGCGGAGGCGGCGCGGAGTCTGCGCGCCTGCGCGTTCGTCACCGTGCTCGCGGGGATGCGCAGCCTCACGCTCGTGGAAGAACTCGAGCTGGCCGGCGACGGCCTCGCGATGATCCCCTGGCTCGGCCGCGCCCACCCGATCGTCGGCTCGGACGGCGGCCCCACGATGCTGATGGACCTCGAGCCGGACGAGCTGACGCAGCTGTTCCCGGCCCGGCACACCCCGCGGGACCTGGCCCGGTTCCTCCGCCGGATGCAGACCGTCCGCCGCGACGGCGTCCTCTCGATGCAGGCCTACGACGACGCCGGCATGGTCTCGATCTCGGCCCCGATCCGCGACGCGAGCGGCGCCGTCGTGGCGGCGGCCTGCCTGGTCGGGATGACCGACGACGTCACCGCGCGCTCCCGTGAGCTCGAGCGGGCGGCGATCCGGCTGGCGGAGGCGGTGTCGGGCGTCCTGCGCTGAGGGTGTCCGCGTGCGGGCGTGCACAACTCAGGCCGGAAGCCCCGAGAACCGCGAATTCTCGACCGATCGCGCCTTCCGGCCTTGGTTGTGCACGCACCGGTCCTCTGAGGGAGCACGGACCTCCCCGTACAGAGGGCGATGTCCCTGCTGATCGAGTGGCCCGCGCAGCGGGCGTATCGAGATCCACCCGCGCCAGAAGGACACGTCTGCAGACCCGCCCCGCTGACGACGGCGGGCCTCGATACGCCCCTGCGGGGCTACTCGACCACCATGACGCGGCGCAGCCGCGCCCTTTCCCTCACCACTGAGACGCGAAGCGGCTTCACCATCCCGAGACGCCCCCGAGGGCTGCTCGACCGGCACGAAGGGAGGCCGACTCGGCGTGGGCTCGCGCGCATCAGCGCGTCGTCGCCGGGCGAGTGGGAGCGGCTCCCGACGCGAGGGAGCGCACATCGCTCCGCAGGTCAGCGGCTCCGCTCCTGGCGCGGGATCTGCGTCAGGTCGATGCCGAGGACGCTCCGGAGCTGCGCGGCGAACGCCCGCTCGAGGTCGGCGCAGACCGGGTCGCCCTCGGCCCAGATGCGCGCGGCCCGGCAGCTCGCCTCGATCCGCTCGGCGGTCGCAGCCCGCCACCACTGCGGGTCGGCGGCTGCGGCGAGGAGGCTGCGGGCGTCCTCGACCTCGCGCCGGTAGCGGGCGAGCAGTCCGCGCGTCCTCTCGGGGTCGGCCTTGGCCACCCAGAGGTCGTCGATGTGGGACTGCAGTTCGGCGTCCCCGACGCGGCAGGCGTGCAGGACCAGCTCGCGCGCGTTCTCGACCGGCGGGGTGCGGGTGTCGTCGAGGCCGGCCACGGTCAGGGCCGTTCGCCGGCGATGCGGTGGTCTTCGGGGGGTCGGGGGTCGTGCAGAGTCGTCATCGAGATCCTTCGGCGCGCAGTCGGGGGCGGGGAGCGGCGGGGGCCCGGCGACGTGCGTCCGACCGGTCGCGAGGGAGTGGGGGCTCTCCTGCGGCGGGCGAACGGTGCCCTCGTCGCCACGGCCCTGGGTCGGCGTCCGCGGGCGGGCGCCCTCTCATGGGGCCGCGGGGGGATGCGACGACGGCCGACTCCGGATCCGCTCGTCGACGACGCTATCTGAACAACCCTTCAGACTTCGAGGTGTTGACAGGGCCCCGGATCCGCACGGGTGGACGCGGGCGGGCTCCGATGCCCGGCCGCACCCCGTTCCGCGTCCACTCGCGGTGCGCCTCCCGCGCGAGTGGACCCGGATCGGGCTCCGGCGCTCTCGCAGCCCCCGCTCCGCGTCCAGTCGACGCGGCGCAGCACGCAGCAGCGCTCGCCGAGATGATCCTGCGAGAAGAGAAGGACCCCCGGCGCGTCACGGTTCGCGCCCGGAGAGGCGCACTGGGGGAATTCGCTGGAGGCATGACGGGGGGCCGCCGCTCCTCCGAAAGATCACCTTATCAGTATGGCGAAGCCAATGCTGATCGAGTAGCCCGCGGAGCGGGCGTATCGAGATCCATCAGCGTCAGAAGTCGAGTCTGCAGACTGCCCTGCCGACGACGGCGGGTCTCGATACGCCCCTGCGGGGCTACTCGACCAGCATGAACGGGATACGCCCCTGCGGGGCTACTCGACCAGCATGACGCGGCGCAGCCGCGTCCTTTCCCTCACCGCAGCGTCAGCGCGTCGTCGCCATCACCCGCAGGCGGCAGGCCAGCTCCAGGGCGAAGCGGGTGTCCGGGTCCTCGAGGTCCAGGGCCAGTGCCTGCTCGATGCGGCGCACGCGGTAATTGACGGCGTTCGGGTGCAGCAGCAGCACCTCGCCGGCCCGGGCGAGGGAGTTGCGGTTGCTGAGGTACGCCAGCAGGGTGCGCACCGAGATGGCGGAGCGCTCGGCGCCGAGGGCGTCCAGCGGCGCGAGCACGTCGTCGAGCAGCGCGCGGCTGAGCGGCGACGCGTAGAAGTCGAGCAGCACCCGGCGCAGACCCGTGACGTCGGTGACCTCCACCGCGCCGAGGCGGCCGGCGGCGACGGCCGAGCCGGCGGTGATCCGCGCCTCCGTCGCCGACTGCCGGAGCCCCGAGGCTCCGGACTGCGGCGTGCCGAGCCCGACCGTGAACGTCCACCCCTCCCCCGCGACCGCCGAGCCGTACGCGATCAGCCGCTCCGCCACGTCCCGCACCCGCCGCTGGTGATCCGGCGCCCCCGACTCCTCCGAGGCCACCACCACCAGGTCGTCGTGGAAGACCGCCAGGTGCCAGACCTCGTCGCGGCCGTCGGTCAGCTGGAAGGCGTTCAGCTCGATCGCCGCGACCAGCGCGGCGGGGAGGCGGCGCTCGGCGTCGTCGCGGTGGCGCGGCGTGATCCAGGCGGCGGCGTGCGCGGAGGCGACCGGCAGCCCAGCGCGCGCGGCGTCGACCGCGAGGGCGTCGATGCGCGAGGACTCCGCCAGCAGCAGCTCGACCACGAGGTCGGCTCGCGAGCGCGCCGGACCGAAGCGCACCTGCGACTCGCGCTGCAGGGCCCGCGAGAGCAGCGCGGCGATCACCGGCAGCGCGATCACCGCCGCGGTCTCCGGCTGCTCGGCGACCAGCCGCCCGACCGCGACCTCGCCGATGCAGACCGCGTCGGGGTCGCTCCAGGTGACGGCCGGGTCCTCGATCATCCGCAGCTCGATCCCGAGCGCCGCCGTCGCCGCGTCGAGCACGGCCGAGCGCGCATCGAGCGGGTCGCCGTCGCAGGCGGCCCGGGCGGCGGCGATCGCGAGCTCCGCCCGACCGAGCGCCTCGGCAGCTCCGCCGCGCAGCAGCCGGTCGATCGAGACGGCCAGCTCGGACGGCGGCGCGCTCGCGGTCAGCACAGGCAGGGCCCCGCGGTCGGCCAGCGAGCGCGAGGTCTCGGCCAGCGCCAGCTCGCCGACGAAGAGCAGCGCGGCGACCTCGGCCGCGATCGCCCGCCGGATGACGATGTCGATCTGGTACGCCCGCGGCTGCTCCGCGCCGTGCAGCACGATCACCAGATGGCCGGGCAGCGCCTGTCCCACGTCCTCGAGTGCCAGCATCTCCACTCCGCTGAGCGAGACGCCCGCCGGGTCGCCCGCGCGGCAGACCATGCCGAACTGCTCGCCGTGCTCGAGGACGTGAAGGAGGGACGTCTGTGCCATGAGCACAATCATGGCCGTATCCTCATGGTGTCGGCACATTCCACCCGCTTGCACCCCTGGCTAGCCTCGGAGCATGAGCTTCACGCCCCCGGCCGGACCGAGCCCCGTCCGCCTGATCACCCGCGACGACGTCGCTCCCCTGGCCGCCGGCTGCGCGGTCTTCGGCACCGGCGGAGGCGGCTCGGTGCACGGCGCCCAGCTCTCGGTCGAGAACGCGATCGACGCCAACGGCCCGGTGCGCGTCGTCGGCGTCGAGGACCTCGGCCCGGACGACGCGGTCATCATCATGTCCGGGATGGGCGCTCCCTCGGTCGGCATCGAGATGCTCGGCTCGAGCAGCCAGGCGCACACGCTGCTGCGCGAGGTCGAGCGCCTGATCGGCCGCCCGGTCACCACCGTGATGGCGGCCGAGATCGGCGGCAGCAACGGCGTCGCGCCGGTCGGCTGGGCCGCGGAGCTCGGACTCGCGGTGCTCGACGCGGACGGCATGGGCCGCGCGTTCCCGAAGGCCACCATGATCTCGATGAACGTCGCGGGCCTGCCGAGCGAGTTCGCGGTGATGAGCGACGTGGTCGGCAACGTCACCGTCCTCCGCACCGTCGACATCGCCTGGCTGGAGCGCCACGCCCGCGCCTTCACCGTCGCGGCCGGCGGCATCGCCCTCGGCGCGCACTACCTGCTCACCCACGAGACCGCGCCGGGCGCCGTGATCGAGGGCACGGTGAGCCGCGCGATCCAGGTCGGCCGCCGGCTGCTCGCCTCCGCCGACCCGGTGACCGACATCGCCGAGGAGCTCGGCGCGGCCGTGCTGATCGGCGGCAAGGTGATCGACATCGACCGCAGCACCGAGGGCGGCTTCACCCGCGGCTCCGTCACGATCGACGGCGTCGGCGCCGACCGCAGCCGGATGGTGCGGGTCGAGATCCAGAACGAGAACCTCGTGGTGATCGAGGACGGCGGCGTGGTCGTCAGCGTCCCCGACCTCGTCTCGATCCTCGACTCCGAGACCGGCGAGGCGATCTCGACCGAGATGCTCCGCTTCGGTCAGCGCGTCAGCGTGCTCGCCTGGGCCTGCGATCCGCTCTGGCGGACCCCGCGCGGGATCGAGCTGGCGGGCCCCGCCGCCTTCGACTTCGACTTCGACTACGTGCCGTTCGACGGCGCCGTGGCGGAGGTGGCCCGATGAGCGCCGCACTCCGCGACCTCTCCGTCGGCATCGACGTCGGCGGCACCAACACCGACGCCGTCGTGCTCGACGCCGACGGCGCCGTGACCGCCTGGACCAAGCAGGCCACCACCGAGGACGTCACCGGCGGCATCCGCTCCGCGCTCTCCGCGGTGCTCGGCGAGCTGGGCGCCGACCGCGACCGCGTCTCCCGCGTCATGCTCGGCACCACCCACGCCACCAACGCGATCGTCCGCCGCCGCGACCTCGGCCGCGTCGCCGTGATCCGCCTCGGCGCGCCCGCCTCGACCGAGTTCCCCTCGCTCTCCGGCTGGCCCGCCGACCTCCGCGACACCGTGCTCGCCGGCAGCCTGCTCGCCGGCGGCGGCCACCTGATCGACGGCTACCCGATCTCGCCGCTCGACGTCGACGGCGTCCGCCGCTTCCTCGACTCGCTCGAGGGCCGCTTCGACGCGGTCGCCGTCTGCGGCATCTTCAGCCCCTCCTTCCCGGAGCAGGAGCTCGAGGTCGCCGCGCTGGTCGCCGACCACGTCGGGGTCGACCTGCCCGTCTCGCTCAGCCACGAGATCGGCGCCCTGGGCCTGCTCGAGCGCGAGAACGCGACCGTGCTCAACGCCGCGCTGCACGGCATCGCCCGCGATGTCACGCAGGGTCTGCTCACCGTGGTCGACGAGGAGCGCCTCGACGCCGCCACCTTCTTCGCCCAGAACGACGGCACGCTGATGGCCGTCGAGTACGCGGCCCGCTACCCCGTGCTCACCATCGGCTCGGGCCCCGCCAACTCGATCCGCGGCGCCGCGTTCCTCTCCGGCGCCGACGACGCGATCATCATCGACATCGGCGGCACCACCAGCGACCTCGGCGTGCTCGTCGACCGCTTCCCCCGCGAGTCGACCCTGCCGCGCGAGATCGGCGGCGTCCGCACCAACTTCCGGATGCCCGACATCCTCAGCGTCGGGATCGGCGGCGGCACGATCGTCGACACGGCCACCGGCGTGCCGACCACCGACTCGGTCGGCTACCGGATCGCCCGCGAGGGCCTGCTCTTCGGCGGCGCGACCGCCACCCTCACCGACGCCGCCGCGATGCAGCTGCCCGGGATGATCCCCGGCCGGAGCCTCCCCGCCCTCGACCGCGCCACCCGCTCCGCCCTCGGCAACGCCCTCGCCGTCGCGCAGGACCGGATCGAGTCGGCCGTCGAGCGGATGTCGCTCGGCCGCGTCGGCCTGCCGCTCGTGGTCGTCGGCGGCGGCGGCTTCCTGGTTCCGGACCACGTGCACGGCGCGAGCGAGGTGCTCCGCCCCGACCGCGGCAACGTGGCCAACGCCGTCGGCGCCGCGATCGCCCTGGCCGGCGGCCGCGCCGACCAGCTGTGCGACCACGTCGACCGCGCCGCCGCGATCGAGGCGGCCGGCCGGATCGCGATCGAGCGCGCGATCCAGGCCGGCGCCGATCCGCGCCTCGTCGAGATCGTCGACGTGCTCGAGACGCCGCTGTCGTACTCGGCCAGCGCGTCGCTCAAAGTCTCCGTGAAGGCCGCGGGCCCGCTGGCCCTGATCGGGAGTCCTGCACCACTCGCCCTGCATTCCCCGAAGGACGCATCATGACCCGTTCTCCCCGCACCACAGCGCTCCGAGTCCCGGCCGTCGCCGCGGGCTCGCTGGTGGCGCTGCTCGCCCTGAGCGCCTGCTCGGCCCCGGCCGGCGGCTCCGCGGCCGACGCCGACCCCGTCTCGGGCGGCACCTTCTCCCTCGCGATCAACGACGACCCGGGCAGCCTCAACCCGTTCACCGGCGTCTCGCTCGTGCAGCGCGCGATGGTCACCTTCGGCTACGACTCGCTGGCCTACACGACCCCCGAGGGCGAGGTCGTGCCCTTCCTCGCCGAGAGCTGGGAGAGCACGCCCACCTCGATCTCGTACACGCTGAAGGACGGCATCACCTGCGCCGACGGCACCCCCTTCACCGCCGAGACGGCCGCGGCGAACTTCGCCTACCAGGCCAACGCCGACAACGGCACGTTCTGGTTCGGCTCGAACGTGACCGCCGACATGACGGCGACCGCGGACGGGAACGTCGTCACCGTCACCTCGACGGCGAACAACCCGTTCCTGCTCCAGGGCACCGGCAGCATCGAGATGGTCTGCCAGGCCGGCCTCGACGACCCGTCGACCCTGACCGACACCACCAACGGCACCGCGCTCTACGCGCTGACCGCGTCGAGCCCCGGCTCCGACTACACCTACACCAAGCGCGACGGCTACACCTGGGGCCCGGACGACGTCACCAGCGACACCGAGGGCCTGCCCGACGAGATCGAGGCGCGGGTGATCACCGACGAGGCGACCGCCGCGAACCTGCTGATCTCGGGCGAGCTCAACGCCGCCTCCGTCATCGGCGCCGACCGCCAGCGCCTCGATGCGGCGGGCCTGGACACCGAGGGCGTGCTCAACCCGATCGGCGAGATGCTCTTCAACGAGCGCGCCGACCGCCCCACCGCCGACGTCCGCGTCCGCCAGGCGCTGACCCTCTCGCTCGACCGCGACGCCGTCGGCGAGCTGGTCACCGACGGCAACGCCGTCGACTCGGTCTCGCTGGTCAACCAGATCCCGCTGACCTGCGTCGCCGGCGGCCCGGAGTGGACGCTGCCCGACACCGACGTGGAGGCCGCCGGCGAGCTGCTCGACGAGGCCGGCTACCCGCTCGGCTCCGACGGACTGCGCGCGAAGGACGGCGAGCCGCTGACCATCCGCTTCCTCTACGACGCCGGAACGCCCTCGCACGGCGCCGCCGCCGAGGAGGTCCAGCAGGAGTGGAACGAGCTCGGCATCACGACCGACCTGGTCGCCGAGGACTCGGCCGGCTGGTCGACCGACCTCTACCAGAGCTACGACTGGGACACCGGCTTCATCCAGCTCGCCCCCTCGAGCCCCGTGGTGCTGAGCCTGTTCTTCCTCGGTGAGACGAGCGAGAACGGCGGCTACAACTTCATGGGAGTCTCGAACCCCGAGTACAACGCCCTCGCGACGCAGGCGCTCAGCGCCGGCAGCGCCGACGAGGCCTGCGGTGTCTGGAAGCAGGCCGAGGCCGAGCTGATCGAGCGGGTCGACGTCTTCCCGCTCGCCGAGACGGAGTCGCCGATGTACGTCAAGGGCGCGACCCTCGAGCGTCCCGGCACCGTCGCTCCCACCACGATCCGGATGCAGGGCTGACCATGACGATCCCCTCGGTGCGACCCACGGCCCCGCTGTCACCGGCCTCCCCGCCGAGCGCGCCCGCGGCCGGTCCGCGCCGGGGGGATCGTCTGCTCGGCGTGGTCGGATCCCCGCGCCTCGCCTTCCTGCTCAAGCGGTTCGCCCGCGCGGCGGTCTCGCTGGTGATCGTCCTGATCGCCTCCTTCTTCATGGTCCACTTCGTGCCCGGCGACCCGGTGCGCGCGGCGCTGGGCCCGACGGCGCCGGCCGAGACCGTGGCGGTGCTGCGCAGCACCCTCGGCCTCGACCTGCCGATCGGCCAGCAGTTCGCGAACTACCTCGGCGGGCTGCTCCGCGGCGACCTCGGCACCTCGATCAGCACGCAGCGGCCGGTCGGCAGCACGCTGGCCGAGCGGCTGCCCGCCACGCTGATGCTCTCGGTCGTCGCCTTCGCGGTCGCCGCGCTCGGCGCCTTCCCGATCGGCGTCGCGACCGCCGTCTCAGCCCGCGCGGGCAGGCACCGCACGCTCGACCTCGGCGTCTCGGGCCTGCTCGGCGTCGTGATCGCGATCCCCAACTTCCTGCTGGCGGTCGTGCTGATCTGGCTGTTCAGCATCGTCGTGCCGCTCGCGCCGTCCGCGGGCTGGGGCGGCCCGGAGTACGCGGTGCTGCCGGTGCTCGCGCTCGCGATCGGCCCGCTCGCCTACCTCGCGCGGATCGTGCACGTCGAGATGGTGCGGGTGCTGGAGGCGCCGTACCTCACCACCGCGCGCAGCAAGCGGCTGCCGGGGCACCTGCTCTACCTCCGGCACGCGCTGCCCAACATCGTCACGGCGACGCTGACCGCGGGCGGAGTGGTGCTCACCGGCCTCGTCGCCGGCACGGTGCTGATCGAGACGGTCTTCGTCATCCCGGGCATCGGATCGACGATCGTCTCGTCGATCACCACCAAGGACTACCCGCTGATCCAGGGCATCGTGCTGATGTACGCCGTCCTTGTCCTCGCCGCCAACCTCGTCATCGACCTGCTGCTCGCCGCGCTCGACCCGCGGTCGGCCATCGCGGAGGCCTGAGCCATGAGCACTGCATCCCGTTCCCCCCGCCCGTCCCTGGCCCACCGGCTGCCGGAGTCGCTGCGCACCCCGCAGGGCGTCGCCGCCGCCGTCGGCCTCGTCCTGGTGATCCTCGCGACGGTCCTCGGCCCGATCCTCTTCGGCGACCTCGCCACCGAGCGCTCGATCGCCGACCGCCAGCAGGGCGCGAGCCTCGCGCACCCCTTCGGCACCGACGACCTCGGCCGCGACCTCCTCGCCCGCGTCGTCGTCGCCACCCGCGTCTCGGTGCTGCTCACCCTCGGCGCGACCGGCATCTCGGTCGTCGGCGGCGTGCTGCTCGGCGTCGTCGCGGTGCTGCTGCCCCGCCTGCTGCAGCGGCTGATCGCGGGCCTCATCGACATCCTGCTGTCCTTCCCCTGGCTGCTGCTCGCGCTGTTCTTCTCGGTGATCTGGGGCACGACCGCGGTCGGCGCGATGCTCGCCGTCGGCTTCGCCGGCATCCCGGTCTTCGCGCGGCTCACCAGCACGCTCGCGGCCTCGGTCTCGTCGAGCGACTACGTGCGCGCCGCCGGGATGCTCGGCAGCCGCCCGCTGCGCACGACCGTCCGGCACGTGGTGCCGAACATCCTGCCGCCGCTGCTGGTCAACTCGGCGGCGCACGCCTCCGTCACGCTGCTCTCCTTCGCCGCGCTGTCCTTCCTCGGCCTCGGCGTCCAGGCGCCCGAGTACGACTGGGGCCGGCTGCTCAACGAGGGCGCGAAGCGGATCTACGTGGATCCGATGGCCGCGATCGGCCCCGGCATCGCCGTGGTGCTGGTGGGCGTCGTCTTCGCGCTGCTCGGCGAGGTGTTCAGCGAGTCGTCCTCGCGCCGCCGCCCGGTCAAGGCCGTGAAGCGCCGGCGCTCGGACGAGGTCGTCGCACCCGTGACGGACGCGATGCCCGTCGTCGAGATGTCCGGGCTGCGCGTGGCGTTCCCCGGCCGCGACGGCGCGATGACCGAGCGCGTGCACGGCGTCGACCTGACGATCCTGCCCGGCGAGACCGTCGGCATCGTCGGCGAGAGCGGCTCCGGCAAGTCGGTCACGGCGAGCGCCGTCGCCGGGCTGCTCGGCCCCGACGCGCTGGTCACCAGCGAGCAGCTCGTCTTCCGCGGCATCGACATGACCGCGGTGCCCAACGCCGCCGAGCGACGCCGCCTCGGGCTCGAGCAGGCGATGATCTTCCAGGACCCGCTGACCTCGCTCAACCCGGCGCTCACCATCGGCCGCCAGCTGCGCGAGGCGAGCGAGGTGCACGCCCGCACCCCGCGCGCCGAGTCGCTGCGCCGCGCGATCGACAAGCTGAACCTGGTGCGCATCCCGGACGCCGAGAAGCGGGTCGGCCGGCTGCCGCACGAGTTCTCCGGCGGCATGCGGCAGCGGGCGATGATCGCGATGGGCCTGATGGGCACGCCGCGGCTGCTGATCGCGGACGAGCCGACCACCGCGCTCGACGTCACCGTGCAGCGGCAGGTGATGCAGGCGCTGCGCGAGGCGCAGACCGCGACCGGAGCGGCGATCCTCTTCATCTCGCACGACATCGCGCTGGTCAGCGGCTTCTGCGACCGGATCGTGGTGATGCGCGACGGTCGGGTGGTCGAGGAGATCGCCGCGGACCGCCTCGACGAGGCGCGGCACCCCTACACGCGCGGGCTGATCGCCTGCGTGCCGGACATGGCGACCGACCGGAGCGCGCTGCTCCCGGTGATCGCGGCGATCGACGAGGAGCCGGCGGCACCGTCGACCGACCGGACGGCCCACGACGAGCCCGCCCACGACCAGGAGGCACTGACCGCATGAGCGAGCTGCGCTACGAGGCGGTGAGCGTGCGCTTCGGCCACGGCCGCTCGGCGACCACGGCCGTCGACGCCGTGGACCTGACCGTCCGCCCCGGCACCACCCACGGACTGGTCGGCGAGTCCGGCTCCGGCAAGTCCACGGTCGCCCGGGTCGCGGTCGGCCTCACCCCGCTGCACTCCGGCCGGATCCTGCTCGACGGCGTCGACATCACCAGCCGCGAGCCCTCCGCCCGGGCCGCGCGCCGCCGGGTGCAGATGGTGTTCCAGGACCCGCTGTCCGCACTCGACCCGCGGATGAGCGTCGGCGCCTCGATCGCCGAGGGACTGCTCGCGACCGGCCGGCGCCACTCCGCCGCCGCCCGCGACGACCGCGTCCGCGAGCTGCTCGACCTGGTGCACATCGACCCGGCGCGCGCCGACGACCGCCCGACCGCCTTCTCCGGCGGGCAGCGCCAGCGGATCACGATCGCCCGGGCGCTGGCCGCCGAGCCGCAGGTGCTGATCGCCGACGAGATCACCTCGGCGCTCGACGTCTCGGTGCAGGGCGTGGTGCTCAACCTCCTTCGCGAGCTGCAGCAGAGACTCGACCTCACGATGCTCTTCATCTCGCACAACCTCGCCGTCGTCCGCTACGTCAGCGACGAGGTCTCGGTGATGCGCGGCGGGCGCCTCGTCGAGCACGGCACGACCGACACCGTGCTGTCCGATCCCGCCGACCCGTACACGAGGCAGCTGCTCCGGGCCGTGCCCGTGATGGGCCGGCCTCTCGACCTGGAGGACGCATGACCGAGCTCCTGATCCGCTCCGCTCGCTTCGCGGGGCGGGACGCCCCCGCCGACCTGCTGCTGCGCGACGGCGCGATCGCCGAGATCGCCCCGGCCGGCACGCTGCCGGGCAGCACCGAGGCGCTCGACGCCGACGGCCGCTTCCTCGCGCCCGGCTTCTGGGACGCGCACGTGCACTTCACCCAGTGGGTGGTGCGGAGGCAGCGGGTCGACCTCGCGCCCGCGGCGAGCGCCGCCGAGGCCGTGGCGATCATGCGCGCGGCGCTGCCGGTGCGCGAGGACGCCGTGCTGATCGGCTACGGCTTCCGCGACGGCCTCTGGACGGACGCGCCGACCCGCGCCGCCCTCGACGCGATCGCGCCCGACCGCCCGCTCGTCCTGATCAGCGGCGACCTGCACTGCGGCTGGCTCAACAACGCGGCCGGCCGGCGCTTCGGCCTGTCGATCCCGGAGGACGGGGTGCTGCGCGAGACGGAGTGGATCGGCACGCTCGACCTGATCGACGCCGTCGGCCTGCCCTCCGTCGCCGCCTACCGCGAGACCGCCGAGGCCGCCGCGGCCCGGGGAGTCGTCGGCATCGTCGAGTTCGAGAACGCCGACAACTCCCGCGCCTGGCCGGCCCGCATCGCGGAGGGCGTCTCGTCCCTGCGCGTCGAGACCTCGGTCTGGCCCGACCGGCTCGACGACGCGATCACCCGCGGGCTGCGCACCGGCGACGCCCTCGATCCGGCCGGCCTCGCCCGGATGGGCCGCCTCAAGATCGTCGTCGACGGCTCGCTGAACACCCGCACCGCCTACTGCTTCGACCCCTACCCCGGGATCGCCGCCGACCACCCGCACCCCTGCGGCGTGCTGAGCGTCGCGCCCGAGGAGGTGGAGGGCCTGCTGGTCCGCGCCCGCGACGCCGGCATCCTCCCGGCCGTGCACGCCATCGGCGACCGCGCGAACGCCGAGGTGCTCGACGTCTTCGAGCGGCTCGGCCTCGCGGGCACGATCGAGCACGCCCAGCTCGTCGCGGCCGAGGACTTCGCCCGCTTCGGCCGCCTCGGGCTCGTCGCGAGCGTGCAGCCGGAGCACGCGATGGACGACCGCGACGTCGCGGACCGGCACTGGGCCGGCCGCACCGACCGCTCCTTCGCCTTCGCCTCGCTGCATGCCGCCGGAGCGACCCTCGCCCTCGGCTCCGACGCGCCCGTCGCCCCGCTCGACCCGTGGATCTCGCTGGCCGCCGCCGTCAGCCGCCGCCGCGACGGCCGCGAGGCCTGGCACCCGGCCGAGCGCCTGCCGTTCGACGTCGCGCTCGCGGCGAGCACCCGCGGGGCGACCGTCGCCGTGGGAGCCGCGGCCGACCTCGTGCTGCTCGACCGCGACCCGGCGACCGCCGACGACGCGGAGCTGCGCACGACACCCGTCGCAGCGACCCTCCTCGGCGGCCGGCCGACCTGGTCCGCGCTCTGACGGACTCTCCTCCACAGGGCCGCGCCGGACCGGTGTCCTCCACAGGCCGACTCTCCTCCACAGGCTGCGCAGACCCGGCCGTTCTCCACAGGACACCTCTCCTCCACAGGCCGCGCAAGCCGCGCGTTCTCCACAGCCACTCCCTCCTCCCCGACAGGACCCACCCGCCATGCCCCTGATCACCACCCCGGCCGGCGTCGCCGTGCACTACGAGACGACGGGCGACCCGTCCGGCCGCCCGCTCGTCCTGCTGCACGGCGGCGGCGCCCAGCTGATCGGCTGGGACGACCGCTTCTGCGAGCTGCTCGCCGAGCACGGCTTCTTCGTCGTCCGCACCGACAACCGCGACGTCGGCCTCAGCCAGGCGACCGGCGGCCCGGAGGACACCACGGCCGGCTACGACCTCGCCGACATGGCGCTCGACGTCGTCGCCGTGCTCGACGAGCTCGGGATCGCGCGCGCGCACCTCACCGGCATGTCGATGGGCGGCTACATCGCGCAGCTGGTCGCGATCCTGCACCCGGAGCGGGTCGCCTCGCTCGGCCTGATGTCGACCTCGCTCAGCTCGGCGCCGGAGTTCCTGGTCGGCGAGCACACCGGGCAGCCGATCACCGAGGTCCCGGAGGTCCTCGACCGCGACGCCTACATCGCCATGTTCGTCGGCGGCCAGCGGCACTACCAGTCGCCCGGCTTCCCCTTCGACGAGGCGGCGAGCGCCGCCCTCGGCGCCCGCTACTACGACCGCGCCTACACCCCGACCGGGCTGATCCGGCAGTGGAACGCGCTGCTGCGCGGGCCGCTCGAGCGGCGGGAGGCGATGGCGAAGGTCACCGTGCCGGTCGCCGTCCTCCACGGCCGCGGCGATCAGAGCCTGCACTGGAGCGCCGCGCTCGAGACCGCGCGGATCCTGCCCCAGGCCGAGCTGCACCTCTACGAGGAGATGGGTCACGACATCCCCGTGGAGCTCTGGCCCGAATTCGCTGCGATCCTGGCTCGGACCGCCGCCCGCGCCGAGAGGACCGCCGATGCGTGAGAGCACCGAGTACGCGATGACCGACCCCGCCGAGATCCGCGCCCTGATCCGCGCGACGCCCTGGGCGACGATGGTCAGCGCGACCGCGGACGGCGTCGTCGTCTCGCACTACCCGTTCCTGCTGGAGGAGCCGCTCCCCGGCGCCGACCCCGACGAGCTCGTGCTGGTCAGCCACGTCGGCCGGCCCGACGAGCGCGCCCACCGGCTCGGCGAGTCCGAGCTGGCCGTGGTCTTCCAGGGCCCGCACGGCTACGTCTCGCCCAGCTGGTACGGCGTCGCGCGCGCGGTGCCGACCTGGAACTTCGCCGCCGTGCACGTCTGGGGCGTGCCCGAGCTGCTCGGCGACGCGGAGAACCTCGCCGTGCTCGAGCGGCTCGTCGACCACTTCGAGGACGAGCTGCCCGAGCCGTTCCGCCTCCGGATCAGCGCCGAGAACGCGGCCTACGCCGAGCGGATCGTGCACGGCACGGTCGGCTTCCGGCTCCGGGTCACCCGGCTCGAGGCCAAGGAGAAGATGAGCCAGGACAAGCCGGCCGAGGTCGTCGACCGGGTCACGGCGGCGCTGGACGCGCCGGGGCCGTACTCGAACCCCGCGCTCGCCGAGCGGATGCGCCGCGTGCACGCCTCGATGCGGCCGGAGACTCCGCAGTGATGCCCGGCCTCCACGACGACCTGGTGCGTCTGCGCCGCCGCCTGCACGCCGACCCCGAGCTCGGCCTCGCCCTCCCGCGCACCCAGGCGCTGCTGCTCGAGGAGCTGGCCCCGCTCGGCCTCGAGATCACGACCGGCTGCGGCCTCGGCTCGATCACCGCCGTCCTCCGCGGCGGCCGCCCCGGCCCGGTCGTCCTGCTGCGCGCCGACATGGACGCGCTCCCCGTCGTCGAGGCGACCGGGCTGCCCTTCGCCGCGACGAACGGCGCGATGCACGCCTGCGGCCACGACCTGCACATGGCCGGGCTGATCGGCGCGGCCCGCCTGCTCGCCGCCCGCCGCGAGGAGCTCGCCGGCACGGTCGTGCTGATGCTCCAGCCCGGCGAGGAGGGCTTCGCCGGCGGCCGGCTGATGATCGAGGAGGGCGTGCTCGACGCCGCGGGAGAGCGCCCGGTCGCCGCCTTCGCGATGCACGTCGACTGCTCCACCGACTCCGGCCTCTTCGTCACCCGCTCCGGCCCGATGATGGCGAGCGCCAGCGGCATGCGGATCACCGTGACCGGCACCGGCGGGCACGCCGCGTTCCCGCACCTCGCCGTCGACCCGATCCCCGCGGCGGCCGCCCTGGTGCAGGCCCTGCAGACCTTCGTCGCCCGCCGTGTGCCGGCGACCGACCCCGCCGTCGTCTCGGTGGTCAGCATCGTCAGCGACTCGACCGCGCCCAACGTCCTGGCCGCACGGGTCGAGCTGATGCTCAACATCCGCACCCTCTCCCGTGACACCTTCGCCCTCGTCCGCTCCTCGCTCGCCGAGCTGGCCGCAGGCGTCGCCGCGGCGCACGGCTGCGGCGTCGAGACCGAGTTCATCGACTCCTACCCCGTCACCCACAACGACCCGGAGGAGACCGAGCGCGTGATCGCGTCGCTCACCGCCCGCCACGGCGCCGACCGCGTGCTCCGCCTCCCCGCGCCGTCGATGGCGTCGGAGGACTTCGCCTACGTCCTCGACGAGATCCCCGGCACGCTCCTCTTCCTCGGCACCCGCCCGCCCGGCGTCCCGGCCGAGGGCGCCCCCTCGATGCACTCCGAGTCCGCCGTCTTCGACGACGCCCTGCTCGGCCTCCACGCCGAGACCCTCGCCCAGCTGGCCCTCGACCGCTGCACGCTGATCGAGTAGCCGGCGCAGCGGGTTCACCGAGATCCACCGTCGAACTGCGTCCAGGTCTCGAGACGCCCTTCGGGCTCCTCGACCAGCAGGGGGTGCGCACAACATCAGCTGAGAGCAGGGGGCCTCCCCTGACAGCGGAGGCCACCCCTTCTCAGCTGATGTTCTGCAGCGCTCGAGCGCTCCACGCCGTTCGAGCGGCCCCTCCGCTGATCGAGTAGTCCGCGAAGCGGACCCGTCATGCTGACCGAGCTCCCCGCGCAGCGGCCCCCCTCACGAAGATCGAGCAGCCCGGGCAGCGGCCCCCTCACGAAGATCGAGCAGCCCTCGCTGCGGCCCCCTTCATGCTGATCGAGCAGCCCGCGCTGCGGCCCGCCCCATGCTGATCGAGCAGCCCGCGCAGCAGGCGTATCGAGATCCACCCTCGCCCGATGCGCCCCGGCGGGGCCACTCGACCGGCACGCACCCGGACCCGCTCGGTCTAACGCAGCCCGGCCGCGCACTCCAGCAGGTCGGGGATGCCGCTCACGGGCTGCGGCTCAGGGGCGGCCCGCGGGCCGAGGCGGCGGAAGACCGGCGGCTCCGTCGCCAGCACCTGACCGACGGCGCGCCCTCCGGTCCAGACCGTCAGCAGCACCTCGCCGTCCGGGCGCTCGGGAGCGCCGATCTCGTAGACCCGGCCCCGCACGGCCGCGCGCACCGGCGTCTTCCGGGCCAGGTGCACCCACACCGGGAACTCGCAGACCATGTCGACTCCTTTCTCATCAGCCCTCGACTGGGCGGAACCGCTCAGTAGTCGAGAGCGCTCTCGACGTCGAAGTCCGAGGTCAGACCGCCGTCGCCCGGCTGGACCGGGTGCGACCCGACGAGCGCCTCGGTGCGCGCGCGGATCCGCTGCACCTCCTCGTGGTTGTCCGGCTCGGGCAACTCGGACGGCGTCGTCTCCGAGACGAGCGACGCGCCGGAGTTCAGCAGGAACGACACCTGGATCGTCGCGCCGTCCGCCCCGATCCCCGTGTACTCGACCCGGTCGGCCGTGCGGTTCGCGCCGAGTGCGACCGCGTACGCCACCAGGGCGTCTGCTGCGTCGTCCCCGAGCAGGATCGTCTTGTCCGCGAAGAGGATGTGCTTCATGCCACCATGCTCGGTCGCGGTCCCCGCGCCGGGGGAGGTCCTTGACAGATCGGGGAGGGGACGGAAGGGAAGCGAGAGTCCGTCGGGGTTGCCGCCGGAGTCGAAGTGGAGAAAGGTGTCGATCACGCGGGCGCCCGCCGGCTGTGACGAAGGCTGGAGACGGCGATGGGAAAACTGTTCTACGACGGATCCGTCGAGATCGATTTCGAGGACAGGGTGCTCGCGCACCTGCAGATCGTCGTCACCGCCAAGCTCCGCCGCAACGAGTCCTTCCTGCTCAGCTGGCGCGACGATCACAGCATGGGCGACGGCCGCAGCGCCATCTGGCTGCATCCCGCGGTCGGCCTGCGCTACAAGTACTTCGGCGGGCGGATGCCCCGCATCAACCCCGCCTGGATCGCCGCGCTCACCGATCTCGCCAACTCCTCCGGCGGCCTCTACGTCGTCGCCGAGCCCGACACCGAGCACGTCCGCACGGCCGACCGGGAAGCGCACTGATGCGCCGGCTCGACATCCTCTACAACGGAGCGCCCTACACGGTGAGCGACCGCACCGCCGCCCAGTTCCGGGGCGAGGTGGACGCCGCCCTCGCCGCGGAGACCCCGCAGTGGCTCACCGTGAACCACGGCGAGGGCCGCGCCAGCACCGCGCTCATCCTGATCACCCCGTTCACGGCGATCACGATCCTCACGAACGACGCCGAGGACGACGTCGCACCCGACGCGGCATGAGCGGCGCGGGGCCGACGCCGACGCGGCGACACTGCAGGCGCCCGCCTCGACGCTCCGGCCCGCGCGTCCCGGCACCGCGGCGGCTAGGGTGGGCGCGATGACCGATTCCGCCGTCCTCTGCGACCCGTATCTGCGCGGGTACCCGATCGACGGCGTCGCCATCTCCACCCTCGGCCGCACCTTCGGCGGCGAGACGATCGCCGCGAGCGACCCGACGGCCGCGCGGCTCGACGAGATCCAGCTCGACCTCGGCCAGGGCCCCTGCTGGGACGCGATCGCCGCGGGCGCCCCCGTGTCCCTCCTCGACACCGGCACCGACGTGCGCTGGCCGCTCTTCGCCGAGGCGGTGGACGCCCTCGACGTGCGCTCGGTGTTCGCCTTCCCGCTCACCTTCGCCGGGCTCTCGATCGGCGCCGTCGACCTCTACACCCGCACCCCGATCACCCTCGACGACGCCGCGCTCACCGAGATCTCGGCGCAGTCGCCCGCCACCTCGCTCCGGGTGCTCGCCGCGGTGCTCCACGACGACGCGGACGAGGTGAGCAGCAACCCCGGGTCCCGGAGGGTCGTCCACCAGGCGACCGGCATGATCATCGCCCGCTACCGCCTCGACTCGGACGACGCCCTCGTGCTGCTGAGGGCCCACGCGTTCGCCCAGCACCGCCCCCTCGTCGACGTCGCCCAGGACATCGTCGCCCGCCAGGACGGCTTCCCCGACCGCCCGCTCACCGTTCAGGACGACTCATGGTGATCAACTCCCGCGAGCGGAGCGTCATCGCGACCTTCGTGGCCCTCTCCGACACGCTCGTCGACGACTACGACGTCGTCGACTTCGCGCAGATGCTCGTCGAGAGCAGCGCGACCCTGTTCGACGCGGTCTCGGCGGGCCTGGTGCTCGCCAGCCCCGAGGGCACGCTCGAGGTGCTCGCCTCGACCGACGAGGACACCCGCCTGATCGAGCTGCTGCAGCTCGAGACCGCCGGCCCGTGCGTCGAGTGCTACGAGACCGGGCGCGCCGTCGTCGTGCCGGACACGCTCGCGGTCGACGACCGCTGGTCCGAGTTCCGCACCCGCTCGAGCGACCTCGGCGTCCGGGCCGCGCACTGCGTACCGATGCGCTCGCGGGGCACCACGATCGGCTCGCTCAACCTCTTCCAGGCCGGCACCGGCACCCTCGACCCCGACGACGTCGCCGTCGTGCAGGCCTTCGCCGACGTCGCGACGATCGGCATCCTGCACCAGCGCGCGCTCCGCGAGAGCACCGTCACCCAGGAGCAGCTGCAGCGCGCCCTCGACAGCCGCGTCCTGATCGAGCAGGCGAAGGGCATCATCGCCTACTCCCAGCGCACCACCGTCGACCGCGCCTTCGAGATCCTCCGCTCCCGCTCGCGCTCGACCTCCACGCCGATCACGACCCTCGCCCACCAGATCATCGAGGGCTACCGGGACTGACCGGCCGCCGCGGCAGCCCGAGCCGCCGGCCCGCGTATCGAGCCCCGGTGGCCGATGTGCCTGCGGTGGGGGATCTCGATACGCCCGCTGCGCGGGCTACTCGATCAGCATGGAGCGCCCGCGCCCGCGCCCGCGTCCGCGTCCGCGCATGCACGGGCCGCGAAGAACAGGGAGCGCAGCTCGCCTTTCATGCTGGTCGAGTAGCGGGCCGCAGGCCCGCGTATCGAGACCCACCCGGTCCGTCCGCTACGCCGTCAGGGAGACGGCGGTCCAGGAGACCGGGGGCAGCGTCAGCGCCAGCACGCCGTCGACCAGCGTGGCGTCGACGGGCTTGAGGCCGACGCGGTTCTGGTCGTCCTTGGTGTTCCTGGCGTAGACGTCCTCGTCGAAGAGGGCGACCGCCTCGGCGACGGTGGAGACGCCGAGGCCGTTCACGTCGACCGTGACCTCGAGGGCGTCGGTCGTCGAGCGGTTCACCAGGAACACGGCCGCGCGACCGTCATCCAGCGTGGCGACGGAGTCGACGAGCGGCGCGTCACCGTGGCGCGCGGTGGAGTAGGACCCGACCTCGATCCGCGGCCGCAGCACCGAGCCCGACGCGAGGCGAGCGGTGGTGGAGAACGGGAAGAACGTGGTCTGCCGCCAGGCCGCTCCGCCCGGCTCGGTCATGATCGGCGCGATCACGTTGACGAGCTGCGCGAGCGACGCCGAGGTGACCCGGTCGGAGTTCTTCAGCAGCGTGATCATGAGGTTGCCGAGCACGACCGCGTCGGCGACCGAGTAGACGTCCTCCAGCAGCCGCGGCGCGTACGGCCACTCCCGGGCACCGCTGGTGTCGGCGGCGGCGAGGGCGGCCTCCTCCTCCTGGTGCTCCTGGAGATACCAGATGTTCCACTCGTCGAAGGACAGCTTGATGTCCTTCGACTTCTTCAGCTTGTGCTTCACGTGGTCGACGGTCGCGGCGACGGTGGAGATGAAGTACTCCATGTCGAGCGAGGACGCCAGGAACGACCCGAGGTCGCCGTCGTACTCCTGGTAGTAGGCGTGGCAGGAGACGTACTCGACGTCGTCGTACGCGTGCTCGAGAACGACGCGCTCCCACTCGCCGAAGGTCGGCATCGAGGAGCCGGAGGAGCCGCAGATCACGAGCTCGAGGGACGGGTCGGCGATCTTGAGCGCCTTGGCGGTGCGGGAGGCGAGCTTGCCGTA
>NZ_RKHW01000004.1:0-402359 GCF_003751665.1 Rathayibacter sp. PhB127 | reverse complement strand
AAGCGCTTCGTCGCACGCCGCGTCTTCCACGACCTCGCCACCGACCTCCGACCACCCAGACTCACTGCTTGACATCCATAGGACCATCCAGCATGACGCGGCGCAGCCGCGTCCCTTTCCCTCACCACCGAGACGCGAAGCGGCTTCGCCGCTCGATACGCGCTGCGCGCTACTCGACCAGCATGAACAGGCGCGCGGGAGAGGATCGGCGCTCCATGCTGACCGCGCAGCCCGCGGAGCGGGCACTCCATGCTGATCGAGTAGCCCGTATCGCGGGCGTATCGAGATCCACCACCGTCAGAACGGTGCGGGTATGTCATCGAAGCGCGGCCCCGGTGGCGGGTCGGGCGGCCTCCCAGGCAAGGGCGGTGGCCGGTTGCTGATCCGTCGTCCGGTGGGGCTCGTCCAGACGAGGGTTCCGTGGTCGTCGACCCGGTCGTCGCTCCACTGCTCGCCGTGTCGGACGTGGTGATGCGAGGTGCAGAGCATGACGAGGTTCTCGAGCGAGGTCTCGCCGCCGTTGCGCCACTCGAGCGAGTGGTCGGCCTCGGCCGTCGAAGCGGGGCGGGTGCAGCCGGGGAAGCGGCAGGTCTGATCGCGCAGCTGTAGGTGCAGACGCATCCGGGCGGGCGGGACGCGCTGGGTACGGCCGACCGAAACGACGACACCGGTGTCCGGGTCCGTGAGGACCCGGGTGAAGGAGGCCGCGGTGCGGAGGAGCTGTCGGGCGATCGGGGCGGGGACGGGGCCGTAGCCGTCGAGGTCCGCGGGTGCGTCGTCGAGGCCGACGGCGGTGGAGGCGGCGAGTGTGAGCCGGACCTCGGCGCGGACGCCGGGGACGAAGGTCGGGTCCGGCCGGTGCTCGGCGTTCGGCGTGGTCCCGGCGACGTCGCCGTCGCAGAGCAGATCGATCGCGGCGTCGGCGCTGAGCTGCTGGAGGGTGCGGGTGTCGCCGTCGTCGCGGAGGGTGCGGGCGATTCGGCGGAGTCGGTCGTGCGCGCCCACCACGGCGGGTGCGGGGCCGTAGATGCAGAGCGTGGCCATTCCGTCGATGTCGGGCGTGACCCAGGCGGCGCGGTCCTCGCGGGCGCGGGCGTGCCGCTGAGCGAGAGGGTCCTCGTGCAGCTCCTCGCGCCAGCGGCGCAGAGCGCGGCGCAGCTGCGTGAGCGTCATCGACGGCGCCGCTTCGGCGGCACGCTCGTCGAGAGCGGCGCGGGAGGCTTCGGGGAGGCTTCCGGCGGTCGCGCAGATCGCCTCGCCTTCCTCCCAGTGCAGTCGCGCCTGCGCGAGCAGCGCCCGGGTCAGCGGAAGGTGCTCGATCAGCAGCTGCGCGTTCTCGAGACGCCGCGCGATCACCTGCTCGGGCAGGCCCTCCGCGACGGCGAGTTCGGCGCGGATGGAGCGCTCGACGAGGTCGCGGGTCTCGCTCGGGGTCGCGCCGCGGGCGAAGATCTCTTGGTGGGCGAGGGCCGTGCGGTGGAAGTCGTAGAGGTCGTCGGCCTCGGCGAGACGGCGCTGGGCCGCGGCGCGGGCGTTCGCGGCGGCGCGGGCGCTGAGCCTGCGCAGGTGCGCCAGTGCCTCTTCCGTCGATCCGAACTCCGTCATACGAGTATTGAATCAGGGACCACCGACACTGGGGCCGGCTCGTGGAGGGCAGCGAGACGATTGGGGGCTGAACCGGGGCTGTGGAGGAGGCACTGCACTGGTGGGGTGGGTCTCGATACGCCCCTTCGGGGCTACTCGACCAGCAAGGAAGGGGACTGCTCGACCAGCGGAGAAGGGGACTTCGCGGCTCGCGGCCAGCCGGGTCGTCGGGCTTCCCTCCCGTTTGATCGAGTAGCCCGCGGGCGGAGCGGATCGGACGGCTGACGAGCTGACGCCTCCTGTGGTTGGGTTGCCGCACCGACGACACCCGGAGGACGACGATGCCCGACCACGACGACACCTGCGCAGCCGAGCAGCGCAGCCGAGCAGCCGAGCCGAGCAGCGGCGGTCCCGGCGTGAACGCCGTCGGCCCGATCGACGTCGCCTTCACCGCGCCGATCGGCGTCACCGTGAAGGGCGACCTCTGGTCCTGCGTGGAGGTGCCGGACTCCGTCGCGCTGTTCGGCACCGGCAAGGCCGTGAAGGTCGTCGCGACCGTCGACGGCGAGCCGCTCACCGCCGGCCTGATGCCCACGGGTGCCGGCGGCCACATGCTCTCGATCAGCGCCAAGCTCCGCAAGAAGCTCGGCAAGGACCTCGGCGACGAGGTCACCGTCCACCTGACGGAGCGCCTGACCTGACGGCGGGACCGCGGGAGAACGGTGGATCTCGATACGCCCGCGGAGCGGGCTACTCGATCAGCATGGGACGAACCTCACGGCAGGACGCCGTCCGGGCTCCGCCACTGCGGGTGGCGGGCCTCGACGGCGTCGGTGGTGGCGTACTGGGTGTCCGTCGTCAGGGCGAACGGGCTCTGGACGTCGATCTGCACGTAGTCGAGGCGGTCCCGAACGGAGACGTGCCAGTCGCCCGGGGAGTCGCCGTCCCAGGTCGCGGTGCCCTCGGCGCCCGGCCGGGTGAACCACAGCTCGCCACCCTCGCCGGTCTCCGCGGCGTCCTGCGTCAGCTCGTCCGCGACCCAGCCGCCGGCGAGCAGCTCGCGCTCGATCGCCTCCTGGATCTCCCGGCTCGCCGCGGGCCCCGCCCCCTGCGGCACCAGGCGGAGGAACAGCTGCACGGAGCGCTCGTCGTCGTGCCGCGCCGAGGGCTTGCCACCGCGCACCGACACCCGGAGGTCCGCGCCGATCAGCACCGGATGCAGCGACTCCGCGGCACCCACCGCGCTGTCGCCGAGCTCCTCCGCCGCGAGGATCTGCTCGTCGACGCCCGCCGTCGGCCCCGGCGCGCAGCCGGTCAGAAGCCCGAGCAGGACGACGCCCGCGACCGCCGTCCGCCTCGATCTCATCCGCCCACCGTATCGACAGGTGCAGTCGGGCCCCGCGAGGGCTAAGATCCGCGAGACGCGACCCGACGCGGATGGACGGATCCTGGCCGGCCACGATCGTCGGTGCGCCCGTATTCGGAGACCCCTTGGACGCTCGACGACGCCTGCTGGTGGGGGCCGGGGCACTCGCGCTGGTGCTGGTCGCGGGGGCCCTCGTGCTCGACGCGACCGCCGGCGGCCCCGGCGACGGCAGCCCGATCAGCGCGGGCGCGACCGGCTCCGCGGGCACCGCCTCCCCCGGCGCACCCTCCTCGGGCACCAACTCCTCCTCCGGCACCACTTCCTCCCCCGGCGCACCCGCGACCCCGGGCGCGACCTCCACCGCCACCGTCACCCCGCAGGACCCCTCGAACCCCGCCGCCGTCGCCGACCCCTCCGCCCCGCTCGAGGTCTCCGGCCCCGCCCCCGTCGACACCGGCCTGCCCGACTCCACGCCGCGCGCCGCCCTCGTCTCCCTCCCGCTGCCCGCCGCCGCGAGCGCCACCCGCGCGCTGGTCGCCGGCTACCCCTCCGCCGTCGTCGCCCCGCTGCCCGACTCGATCGTCGCCTCGAGCTCGGTCGAGCCGGCCGGCGGCGCGCTGCGTTCGGGCCTCACCGCGACCGTCGCCCTCGACGCCGAGCAGATCGTCGAGAGCTACCGCCGCTCGCTGGCCGCGCACGGCTTCACCTCCGCCGCCGTCGACGCGCCCGCCGACGGCGCCGCGATGGTCTTCACCGCGGGCGAGGACAGCGTGAGCCTCTCGGTCACGCCGACCGGCACCCCGCGGATGAGCTACTCGCTGATCGCCGTCCTGCACCCGAGCGGCGGCTAGGCGTGTACATCTCCCTGTCCGACCGGCCCGAGGGCGCCGCGGAGCAGCCCGCGCGCAGCACCGGCCCGTCGCGCATCGCCCCCGCCGTCATCGCCCTCGGCATCGTCAGCCTCTTCACCGACATCTCCTCGGAGTCGACCGCCGCGATCCTCCCCTTCTACATCACCGCCGCACTCGGCATGTCGACGCTCGCGTACGGCTTCCTCGACGGGCTGTATCAAGGGGTCAGCGCCTTCGTCCGGATCGGCGCCGGCTGGACCGCAGACCGCACCGACCGGCCCAAGCTCGTCGCCCTCGCCGGCTACGGGTTGTCTGCGATCGCGCGCCTGGGCCTGCTGGCCGGCAGCGGCCCGGCCGCGCTGACCGCGGTCGTCACCGTCGACCGCCTCGGCAAGGGCATCCGCACCGCGCCCCGCGACGCGATGATCTCCGCCTCGTCCGAGCCGACGTCGCTCGCCCGCTCCTTCGGCGTGCACCGGATGCTCGACACCGTCGGCGCGACGATCGGGCCGCTCCTGGCCTTCGTCGTGCTGCTGCTCGTGCCGGACGGCTACTCGACGGTCTTCGTGCTCTCGGCCGCGTTCGCGACGCTCGGCGTGGTGGTGCTGCTGCTGTTCGTGCCGGACGTGCGGATGCGCATCGCCGGCGGCGCGGCGCGAACGAAGCCGCCCTGGCGCCGCCTCTGGGACCGGCGCCCCCGCCGCCTCCTGCTCGCCGCCGGCCTGCTCGGGCTGCTCACCGTCGGTGACGGCTTCGTGTACCTGGTGCTGCAGAGCCGCAGCGGCTTCGCGGCGCAGTGGTTCCCGCTGCTGTACGTCGGGACGAACGCCGCCTACCTCGCCCTCGCGATCCCGTTCGGCCGTCTCGCCGATCGCTGGGGCCGCGCGCGGATGTTCGCCGCCGGCCACGTGCTGCTGCTCGCCGTCTACGTGCTCGCGGCGTCACCCGCCTCCGGCCTCGCGGTGACCATCGCCTGCCTGCTGCTGCTCGGCGCCTTCTACGCCGCGACCGACGGCGTGCTCGCGGCCGTCGCCGGGGCGAGCGTGCCCGCCGAGATCCGGGCGAGCGGGATCGCCGCGGCCCAGACGGTCGTCGCGGTCGCGCGCTTGTTCGCGTCGGTCGGCTTCGGAGCGCTGTGGCTGTGGCTCGGCCGGGAGGGCGCGATGATCGCCGTCGCCGTGGGTCTCGCGGTGGCGCTCCCCCTGGCGGTGCTGCTGCTGCGCGAGCGCTTCGCGGAGAAGAAGGGATGACGGCCGGGCAGGCGGGCCGCCTCTCGGACCGCGCGCGCTGGATCATCGCGGTGGTGGCCGCCGTCGCCCTGCTCGGCGGCGCCGCTGTGTACGGGGCCGGCGCCTGGGCGCGGTACCAGGCGCGCGCCTCCGCCGACTCGGCCGTCGCCGTCTCGACCGGCGCCCCCGAGGACGGCGACCGGATCGTCTTCCGCAACACCGCGAGCGGCCAGGGCTACGGGCTGGTCGCCTCCGTGCCGCTGGCCGACCCGGGCGCCGCGCGCACCCTCACCGATCGCGCCTGCGACCGCGTCGCCGCGACCGAGTCGATGGAGCTGTGCCTGCGCACCGACCGCGGCGTGCTGACCACCTTCGAGGCCGTCCTGACCGGCGCCGACGGCGAGACCCTGCAGACGTGGCCGCTGCCGGGCATCCCCAGCCGCGCCCGCATCGGCGAGGGGATGCTGAGCACCACCGCGTTCGTCACCGGGCACTCGTATGCGCCGACCACCTTCTCGACGCAGACCGTCATCCGCTCGCTCGACCCGGCCGTGCCGGACCCGGGGGATCTGGAGTCCTTCGCGCTGAGCGTCGCCGGGGCGCCGCTGACCGCTGCGGATCGGAACCTGTGGGGGGTCACGTTCGCCGACGACGGGGACACCTTCTATGCGACCGCTGCCTCGGGATCGCGGACGTGGCTGGTGCGCGGAAGCATGTCCGCGCGGACGATGACGGCGATCCACGACACGGCGGAGTGCCCGTCGCTCTCGCCGGACGAGACCCGAGTCGCCTACAAGAAGGACGTCGGGGACGGAGTGCCGGACTGGCGGATCGCAGTGCTGGATCTGGCGACGGGGGTGGAGACGGTGCTGCCGGAGGAGCGGAGTGTGGACGATCAGGTGGTGTGGCTGGATGACGGGACGCTGCTGTACGGGCTTCCCCGCGAGGGCGCGGCCGGCGACACCGATGTCTGGTCGATCCCTGCCGACGGCTCGGGCGACCCGGAGCTCTTCCTCGAGCACGCTTGGTCGCCGTCGGTCGTCCAGGGCTGACGACGAGACCCCGCTCCTCCGGGGGATCGACTCGATCTGAACGCCTGCGCTCCCCGGGGGGGCTCGGGGAAGACCCACGGCGACAGCCGATGGCGTGTGGCGCGCCACTTGCCGCGCCGCCGTCGCCTACCTCGCTCGGATCGAGCACTCTCGGAGGGCAAGCGCAGTCCACTCCTCCGGATCATCGGCACCTGCCTCTGCCGGTCGCACCCCATCAGAGTCGATCCTTCTCCGGCGCCGCGTACCGCCCGACTGTCCGCAGTCGTGACGGACGCTGTTACGACAGTCCGAGGCAGAAGGCCCAGCCTCTCAGCCCGATAGGCACGACCGGCAGTCGTGCACTCGATTCACCAGGACGTGCAGATGCCCGAGAGCGAAAGTCCGGAGAAGGTCGACCTGCTTCGAGGATGGTCCTCCCAAAGCCGTCTTCGTCACACGATATTCGCGATGATCGGCATCGCATTCTTCCTCGGGTGCATGTTCATCGCGCTCCTCGCCTTCTCCGGTACCGAGCGGGTGATCGTCATGTACCCCCTCGCAGGTCTCCTCTTGATGGGCGCATGGACGTTGATCGCATCCTTCGGTCTGCCGCCGAGGGCTGAGGATGAGGAACGAGCTGGTTACACCGCTCTCCGCATCGGCCGGCAGCACCTGCCCATGGTCGACGACAGAACCGGCATCGTGCTTCGAAAGGCAGGCGAGCCCTTGCTGGACGGGCGAACAGCGCGGCAGCGACGCAGAGAGGCTCGTCGGTCATCGTGACACCGTCTCCTCAGGGGCCGCCCCCTCCCCTCTTCCGTGTGCGGCTACTTCTGCTCGTGCTCGCGGTGGGCTTCGTCGCCGTTCAGGCGGTACTGGCCGCGTCCCGCGAGAACGGTCTCGTCATCACCAGCTGGATTCTCGGGCTGGTCGCGCTGGGCGGTGCAGCCGGTGCTGCGGCGACGAGGTCAGCCGCTCGGCGCGCTGAGGAACGACGTGCGCAGGCCGAAGCTCAGAACGCCACGCCAGCCTTCATCGTCGTTCACCATCCGGCCCTGCTCGGCTGCGTCAGGAGCAAGGACAGGAACTTCTCACTCGGCAGCTATCCCCTGGTGCTTGTGGAGAGCGACACTCTGAGCATCGTCGGCCCTGAAGTCCGTCGGTTGCCATTGCTTGAATGGCGGGACGTGGAAGCGGTGAGGATCATCGCGCTGTCGGAGCGATTCTTCGTTCGTCGTGCAGTCGAGATCCGCGTCAAGAGCGGTGTGATCGTGCTCGCCCCGTACGGCAGGAGGGGTTTCGTCGGTTTCCGCGCTCCTTCGGAGGACAAGTTCGCCGAGTTCCTCGATTCGTTGAACGTCGCCATTGCGCGTCGAGCAGGGTGACAGTCATGACCATCGAGTGATTGAGGATGGTGTGACGACGTGGAACGAGTGAGGGGTGCCGGCGAGCCGCTCCTCACCAGAGCGCAACGCAAGAAGAAGGAAGAGGAGGTCGCCCGTGTCAGATAGTTCAGCTGACAAGACCGGGTTGCTGAAGGAGCAACCGTCCCGCCAACACGAGGATTCCGGGACGGCTGCGGCAGGAAGGGTTTTGTCACAGCACTTCCAGGATGATGCGAGGCAAGTCTCGTGAGCGACATGACGCCTCCGCGAAACACCCTGTATTCCGAGCATCGCGTGATCGATGGAAAGCCTTTCTCCTGGTATCACCGCATGTCGAAGGGTGTCATCTACGGCATGATCGCCGCTAGCGCCATGACGGCGTTCGCCGGGATGATCTTCTGGAACGAAGCGCCCTGGGTCGGCCTGTCCTTCGGCACGGTCGCCGCCATCCTCTATGGGGTCCACGCGTGGTATCTGCACCCTCGGATGAGCGAGGTCTCCAAGCGCGAGAGGGAAGCCGGATATACCACGAGCCCGGTCGCCATACCCTGGTACCCCGAGGTAGATCATGCTTCCAAGCGGATCATCCGGTGCATCGGCGAACCGACGTTGGACATCAGCGCGAGGGTCGAGAGAGAACAAGAGGTATCACGCCTCTCCGCGCTTGACCGTGACTGATGGACAGGACGTTCCACCGCCCCGCCCCGCTCTTGCGATGCAGGCCTCGAGCGGTCATCTGCTGTCTCGGGTGAGGCCTCGGCAGTCGCCGACCGCCGCGCCCCCTCGGTGAGCGGGTTGCCATCGGTCTGCTGCAGTCGGCTCCTTCTCGGCGGACGGACGAGCTGCTGTGCACGAGCATGGTCGAAGACGGAGAACCGTCAGCAACTCCTGAGCACGGGCGAGGACGCCGCGGCCGTACGGATCAGCCGACGGCCGCCGTCGCCGCGCTCGTCTTCGCGGTGGTGGTGTAGCCCGTCTTCGTCCCGGTCACCTTCACGGTGATGGTCTTCCCCTTGTCAGCGGTGACGAGTTTGTACGTGCCTGTCGTCGCGCCGCTGATCAGGGAGCCCGACCGGTACCACTGGTAGGTCAGTGCGACAGGAGCCGGGCCCCAGGTGCCGGCGACGGCCGTCAGGGTGGAGCCGACCTTCTTCGTACCTGTGATGGTCGGGGTCGGGGCAGTGAGCGTGCCCTTGGCGACCACCTTCGCCGTGCTCGACTTCGTGACGCTCGTGTACCCCGTCTTGGATCCGGTGACCGTGACGCTCAGGCTCGCGCCGACGTCGGACGCGGTGGCCGTATACGTCGCTCCGGTGGCACCGGCGATCACGGTCGTACCGCGCTTCCACTGGTAGGCGTAGGTCACAGGGCTCGGGCCCCACGCGCCCGGAGCTGTAGTGAGCGTCTGACCGGCGGCCGCCGTTCCCGTGATGGTCGGCGTCGCCGACGTCAGCGTGCCGGCGGCGATCGCGGCCGTCGTGGCGCTGGTCTTGGTCGCGGGCGAGTAGCCCGGCTTCGTCGACGTCACGGAGACGGTGAGGGTCGCGCCGGCGTCACTTCCCTTGAGGACGTAGGTCTTCGCGGTCGCACCGGTGATGTACGCGCCGCCGTTCTTCTTCCATTGATAAGTGAGCGTCGTTCCCGCGTCCCAGGTGCCCGTTTCCGCGGTGAGCGTCGCGCCGACGGTCTTAGTTCCGGTGATGGTCGGGGTCGGCATCAGCGTCTGCAGCGCAGCTTTGACGGTGACCGCCGCGCTCGTCTTCGCCACACTCGCGTAGCCGGTCTTGGTGCCGGTCACGGAGACGGTCACCGCTGCGCCGGCGTCCGCCGCGACCAGGGTGTAGGTCGAGGCGGTGGCCCCGGTGATGGCAACGCCCGCGCGGTTCCACTGGTACGCGAGGGTGACGGGAGCGGGAGCCCACGTCCCCGCGACGGCGGTCAGCTGCTGCCCGACGGTCGCGGTCCCGGTGATCGTCGGGGTCGGACCGGTGATCGCGGCGACATTCGTGACGACCGCGGTGGTGGCACTGGTCTTCGTCGCCGGCGAGTAGCCCGTCTTGGTTCCCGTGACGGAGACGGTCAGCGTCGCGCCGGCGTCGGCGGGCTGGAGGACATACGTCTTCGCCGTCGCCCCGGAGATGTAAGTGCCGCCGTTCTTTTTCCACTGGTAGTTCAGGGTGACGCCGGCATCCCAGGTACCCGGGTTCGCGGTGAGCGTCGCACCCACAGTGGTGGTGCCGGAGATCGTCGGGGTGGGCATGAGGGTGAGAAGCGGCGCGGCGACGGTGACCGGGGCGCTCGTGGTCGTCGCGGAGACGTAGCCGGTGCGGCTGCCCGTGACCGAGACCGTGAGCTTGGTGCCCGCATCATCAGCCGTCGGCCGGTAGGTGGCGTAGTACGCGGAGTCGATGCGGGTGCCGTTGCGGAACCACTGGTACTGGTAGTAGCTGGCCTCGGGCGACCACGTCGGTGTCTCGACCGTCAGTTCTCCCCCGACCACTGCCGTGCCGGTGACGGTGGGAACCGAGGTCGCGAAGACTCCGGAGACGGCCGCGAGCTTCAACGTGTAGGCGCTGCCGCTCGAATGGCTGCTCGCGACCTGGATGAAGTACGTCCGGTTCGCCTCCGCTGTGAAGTGATCCAGAGCCGCTGCGCCGTTGTAGTCCGACTCGCCATTGGGCCGGGGGCAGGTCTCCACGTACGTAGGATTCGCGCCGTCGGAGCTGTAGACAATGAAGGCCTGCCCGCGCTCGCTCTGCCGCAGGTCGACCTGCACGTTCTGAGTGACCGGCGCGCGATAGCGATACCAGACACTGCCGCTCATCACTTCGATGCTCCTGCAGGAGTCGTATGGGCTGTACCAGTTCGAATCGACTTGAGCGTTCGAGGCCGAGATGGACGCGGGCAACGAGGTGATGGCCGTCGCGGAAGCGACGGTGGTCCCGGCGACAGGAGGGCTCGCGGTGATGCTCAGGTGGACGAGGTCACTCGGGGTGGCGGGGTCGAGATCTCCTGAGTACCAGCCGAAGGCGACACCGACCTGGAAGTAGTAGGTCTTCCCGGTCTCGACCTGCAGATAGTTGGTCTCGCGGAACTCGGTCTCCACGCAGGCGACGCGGTTGAGCTCTGCGAGCTCGCCGGTCGGGTAGGCATTGACCGCTGAGTAGTTGTCACCGACATAGCCCTGAAGGGTCAGCGTCTGCCGGGCCGTCGCGGTGTAGCGGAACCACACGGACTCAGTGACGTCGGAGTAGTAGTCGCTGTGGTCGGGGTCGGTCGTCCGGCAGGACGTCGGTTCGTTCGCCTCGAGCGTGGCGCCGTAGTAAGGAGCGCTGGAGGTGACGAACGGAAGGGCCGGGATCACGGTCGCCGTGGCCATGCTGTCGTTCGCCGGAGGGCCGGCGGCGACTCGAGCCTGAGGCGACTCCGAGTTGACCTTCGGGCCGGCTGGCGTCATGACGGGCGGGCGATCGTGCGGCGCCGGCTCGATGGACGAGTTGAGCGGGGCGGCCGTCTCGGACACCGCGCTCGGCGCGACGGCGACCATGCTGCCGACCAGAAGCGCCGAGAGGGCGAGGGAGAACAGGCGGGCAGAGCGAGGCATGACTGTCTCCGTGCATTCCAGGGGCGCTGCACAGCGCACCGCGCGGGAAGCATGGCAGTACATTCAGCCATTGCGGAGGTTGACTTCTGGAATTGAGTAGAACTACGCAGGCTCGCTCGAATCACGCACGGCCGGTTGATGCTAGCCCTCCCCCGCAAACCGAGACGGGCGACAGAGTCAGCGAATGCCTGCCGCGCATAGAGAACGAAGAATTCGACCCTCTTCGGCTCATCTCCCACGTGGGGCACCTGCCTGTCGCAGCTTCGGCTGACCTGGTAATTTTACCGTCGGTCGCGGAGCTAGTACGGCTTGCTTGAGCTCTCATTACTAGAACCTCGCGACGTGTCGATACCAGACGAGCGAGGAGGCACAGCCAGCATCGTACTGGCGAAGCCCCGCAAATTGGGCGATGCGGGTACGTCGTAAGATGCGTCAAACTGATAGCCCATCCACGAGCAAACGAGGACAACTCATGCAACACGTACTCATTACGGTTCCGGCTGACGACGCGTCAGATCTCGCTGCGTTGAAAGAGTCACTCGCGGCTCCAGGTACGACAATCGATTCAAAGCCTTTTGACGGCGTTTTAATGGTTCAGGTCTTGGTACCTATCACGCTTGGAACTATCCCAATATTGACTGCATGGATAAAGGCGCGATTCGAGCTTCGACGGACGCAAAGCGTTTCAGTAGACGGAATGGTATTCACCGGATACTCGCCAGACGAGATTGAACAGCTTGCAAAGCTTTTTAAGAATGAAGTGGACTAACAAGACAATTGATGATGCCAGAACGCCCCACGTTCGATATCGAGCTTCTGTTGCGTGCACAACGAGGCGCGATCAAGGTGGAGACCACTGATACGGGTAAATCCCACCACCACGTTAGCTACAAAGCGCTGGTTGAGGTGCTTCGTAATTACGGCATAGTGGACGCACCAGCACTCGCCATCGTGGATTCGACGCACGCACTAACGGAAATGGTCAATGTAGGTTCCAGCCACTGGCTCGTCTACGACCTACATCTCGACCGAATTCTAGCGCGGCTGAAAGCCGTTAGTGACGCCGACGCAACACTCCGGTCGGTCGACGCCGACCTCACAAGAATTTTTATTAGCCGTCTTCTCGTACACGGCCGCACGCGGCAAGCCTGGCTCGTTGCCGTCTTCCACCTTAATCGGCTTATCGACGATTTGGTAGACGCTGAAGATTCGGCAGCCAGCCACGAAACAATCCTGCGCGCGCAAGAAGTGTTCGTCCTCGCTCACGAGCTTATGCATTTTGTATTTGCAGAGCATCCCGAGAAGGCCTCGATGCTGACCAAGATGTACTTCATGCTATGCGAGGCCGAGGAATCGGACGTCGACGAGCGCCCCTCGATCTCAGTGGAAGAAATGGCTAATGCCCTTGCGGAAGATGTCAATCGCGAGTGGGTGCGACGAAATGGTCAAATTGACGAAGGGGTTCTCGCCGCAGGCAAAAAAGAACTCGTAGCACGATTACTCGAGGACGCGCCTAGTATTAGTCGCCACATGAGCCAAACGGCTCGGTGTAACATCGTCCTTTCCGAAGAAGTCGTTTGTGACGCGGGTGCCGCCATACTTACGGCGATGGTTGTCGGCGATGGGACGCCTGAGAGGACGCTGGAAGTCCTCTCGGCAGTATTTGACGCTAACCAAAAACTCCGGCTGATCGCGCATATGGATTCACAGATCACTGGTCATGAAACGAGAGTGACCGGGCTGCTTCATGCAAGTAATCGCGGCAGCCAGCTAAGACAGTTCTACCGAGCTCTCTATGAGAGCGGACTGACAAAGATTTTCTTCGGGTTCGAAACCAACGACGCTGTCTATGACGGCATGCTCGATCGCATCCGAACAATTAACGAAGGTTTCTACTCGAAACTCTTCGATCAACTTCTGACTGGTACTTTCTATACGCAGTTCGCAAGCTTTACAGACCCTCAGTCGACTCTTCTATCGAGAACGCCTGAATCAATTCATGACTGCCAATCTGTCGCCATTGACCTGATGCGTGCGGAAGAATGAATCGGCCATGTCGCGACTTGCCCCGCTTGCCGAAGGCAAGATTGAAACTTCGAACATCCAATGTAGACCGTTCACTCCCATCCCGACACAGAGTTCAGACTCTCCTACTCACGTCCAAGAGTTACCCATGAGGATCTATGCACTCACGCGACTTGTCCAACGCTGGGTGTATGACTTTGGAGGGCGCTGGAGCGCGAGTTGGCGGACGCTAAAGCCAGCAGCTAACGAGATGCGAGCGCGGTCGTCGGAGGCTCAGGAAACTGGGGGCAACCTGGCTTGCGATTTCCTCGGCTCGTTGGAGAACTTGGTCGAGCCCGATGGCGAGGTGTCCCATGTCGCCCGTTGAGCCGAAGGCGACGTTCGCTCACATCAGCGCGCACTTAGCTCCCCGGACTTCAGCCGGTCGCCCTACGCCTGCGCGGCCCGTCTTGAGCAGAAGTAAGACCGTCGCCCCGCCCTGGCGCTAATTGCCCGTCGCACCGCCGTATGCCATCGCTGCCTCATGGGAACATCACCGTGCTCGAGAATCCTGCCTTTCCTCCGGCCCTTATGCCCGCAGAATAGATCGCAATGAGCATGGAGGGCTTTGCCTGCAGTTCCCTATAAAAGATCTTCAGCGCCAAAAACGAAGAGGGTAAAATGTCGCGCGAGTCCGCGCAGCGACTCTTGACTTTCGCAGTCCTCTCGGCTTCTAATTTTCATCGGCCTGTCCGTCGTCGGAGCGTTCCTCGCGATTGCGACTCCGGTGCTCGCCGGGCAGGTGGTCGGCACCATCGTCGCTCGGGGAGCGTCCGGACGATGGTGCAGGTCGCCGTGGTCATCGCCGTCGTGGCCGTGACCGACGTCGGCGTGTCGCTAGTCACGCGCTAGTAGTCGGCGCGGATCGCGGTGGCGCCATTGTCGATCTCCGCACTCCCGTCTTCAACCACGCGGATCGCGTTCTTCACCCGCACCCGCACAGGCGCCCTCGCCAGCCGACTTAGCAACGACGTCTTTGGCGCACCAAGCCAGACCTTCAAGCTTGGTATATAGCTGGAGTCGTGCGGCGGATCACGACCGTCGGGCTCTTCTCCTCCGTGGGGCTGCAAATCATCGAACCCTCCGTCGTGGGCGCTCGTTCTCTCTGTCGCGGGGTCGATACTCGCCGGACAAACAGTCGACACCATCGTCGACCGGGTTGAAGCCCTCACGAAGTAGACGAGCGTCTTCAGGCTCACGGCCGCACGGCGCCCCCTATGCTCGAGCGGATGCACGAGCGGTGACCTCATCGGCGGCACCTGAGGAGTAGGCGATGCCCGACGGCGAGATCCGGTACGAGACCATGACGGTCACCACCGTTCGAGGACTTGAAAGCCGGTCGATCACCAAGTGGGAGAAGGAGGGTTGGGAGTTCCTCTCCCAACAGGAGCAGCCGATGCTCCGTACTAGCCTCACCTTCCGACGTGTGAAGCCGAAGCCGCCGTGGCTCCTCATCGGAGGAGCAGGCGGCGTCCTCGTGATCCTCGCGGCCGTCATCACCGTCATGAGCCTGATCACGGGGGACGACGAGGAGGTCGCAGCTCCTTCACCTGGGCCCACTTCGGCGGCGCCCGCACAGACCCCCACGTCAGCTCCGACGCAGGCGCCAGCGGCAGTACCGACCGAGGAACCCGCCGACGTCTCCACCTACAGCGGTGTGCCCTACGAGATCGTCTCGACGGACCGCGATCAGAGCAGTGCCGGTCTGACTCAGTACTGGGTCTTCGCAGAAGGACCCGAAGCGTCCACCCCAGCGGGCCGCGATCAGATCAAAGCGATCGTCAATGATGTCGCGCGCGCCGAGGGATCCAGCTCGCTCTTCGTCGAAGTCGTCAGCGACAGGGACATCGCACTCGCAGAGTCGCCTTCGACCTTCGAGGCCTTCATCGCGGAGCGCGGATCGGACTACTGGCAGAAGACGATTCCGCAGCTGGAGAAGACAGGATGGCTCGCGTCCTACGCCGGAGGCTTCGACTACGACACCGGAGAAGCGAGCGACTCGGCATTCGAGATCACCTGGCTGGTGGCGTCGGACGACCCTGACTTTGAGGCGTGGCAGGCGGTAGTGACGGGCTGAGCTCGACGCTGCAGAAAGCCTGCTGTCCTAGCCGGTCATGACGAGGCGGGGACCGGACGTCCTCAGCCTTCAGCGCCACCGGCCGACCTCACTCCGCCCTGGCCACCGAATTGCTCCAAGCCCCCCGCCGAAGCAAAACTCAGTCGCCCGCGAGCGACATCAACCCCGGATGCCGAACCAGCGCATCCTCGCCATGAGTCATCCTGACCGTCAGCACCGCCGCGGCCGGCACGTCGACGCCGCGGAGCATCAGCGGCTCGGCCGAATCGAACTGCGTGACGAGGGTCCAGGAGTCGACCTCGGGATAGACCGCCGTCATGGCGCTGTAGTGAAAGCTGAGCCAGCGGCCGCCGCTCACCTGGCAGACGAGCCGCTGATTCGACACGAGCAGGCGGACCTGCTGACGATCCCGCCGCTGGGCCTGCGCCTGAGCATGCGCGACCGAGGCGTTGACCGTATTGCTGACCGCGTTGGCGAGGAGGCCTGCCGCGACGAAAGCCGGTCGCCCCACGTAGAAGCCCGTCGTGCGGGTGTAGGAGACGTCCCGGCCGTAGTACCGGAAGTAGTCAGCCCGGGTGTCCAGGAAGAAGACCTCACCCGGTCCGGGGACGACGTCTCACACGCGGATGTCTGCGGGCAGCTGCCGCGCCAGCAGCATCGCTCGCAGGTCGACGGCGGCGCGCTGCCCGCGGTCCGACGCTTCCCGCGCGTCGATCGTCGCCTGCTCCGTCGCAGTGAAGCGCCCCTTCGCCCGCCGCGCGCGCCCGTGGACGATGACGGCCTGGACGATCGCCACGATCACGGCGGCGACCGGCACGAGGAACGCGGCAGCCAGCAGGGCGAGCTGCAGAAGCAAGGACTGCAGGTCCCCCTCGGCGGCCGAGAGCGATACGAGATACTGAGACCAGCCGAAGCCGACGAACGCCACGGGTGCTGCCACCAGCGGGACGATCCACCGCAGGTGCGACCGCTTGCGGTAAGGCCGCCCACCGAGCTGCTCCGCGACCACTCCCCCGCTGCCCAGCTGATCCGCACTCATCTGGCCAGTTCGCCGCGAATCCGCGATCCCGAGACGGGGCGTCGCTCGATCGAGGCGCACACTGCATCAGTCGCGCGAACCCCACGGAATCCGCCCCCCGCCCCGCCCCACCAAAGGACCCCACACACATGAGCATGGAAGGCGTCGCCTGGAGCTCGCTCTACCGGATCTCCTCCGCCCAGGGCGGCAAGCACGGCATCTCGCGCGAGTCCGTGCGCCGCATCATGACCTTCGCGGTCCCCTACCGCGCCCGCCTCCTCCTCTTCATCGGCCTGAGCGTCGTCGGCGCGTTCCTCGCCGTCGCGACGCCGGTGCTCGCCGGGCGGGTGGTCGACACGATCGTCGCCCGGGGTGCGGTCGGGACGATCGTGCAGCTCGCCGTGGTCATCGCCCTCGTGGCGGTGGCCGACGCCGGCGTCTCGCTCGTCACGCGCTGGTACTCGGCGCGGATCGGCGAGGGTGTCATCCTCGACCTCCGCACCGCCGTCTTCAACCACGTGCAGAAGATGCCGATCGCGTTCTTCACCCGCACCCGCACGGGCGCCCTGGTCAGCCGGCTCAACAACGACGTGATCGGCGCGCAGCAGGCCTTCAGCGGCACGCTCTCCGGCGTGGTCACGAACGTCGTCGCGCTGGTCCTCACCCTGATCGTCATGCTCAGCACGTCCTGGCTGGTCACCGTCCTCGCGGTGATCATGCTGCCGATCTTCCTCATCCCCGCGCGCCGGATGGGCAGCCGCCTCGCCGCCCTCCGCCGCGAGGCCGCCGACCACAACTCCGCGATGAGCACGCAGATGACCGAGCGCTTCTCGGCGCCCGGCGCCACCCTGGTCAAGCTGTTCGGCCGGCCCGACGAGGAGGCCGAGGAGTTCCGCGTCCGGGCCGCCCGCGTCCGCGACATCGGCGTCCGGACGGCGATGCTGCAGCTCGTCTTCGTCACCGCGCTGACCCTCGTCTCCGCGCTCGCCCTCGCGCTCGTCTACGGGCTCGGCGGTGTCCTCGCGCTCGGCGGCCAGCTCGACACCGGCGCGGTCGTCACCCTGGCCCTCCTCCTCACCCGCCTCTACGCGCCGCTGACCAGCCTCGCGAACGCGCGCGTCGAGATCATGAGCGCGGTCGTCAGCTTCGAGCGCGTCTTCGAGGTGCTCGACCTCCAGCCGCTCATCCAGGAGAAGCCCGACGCGGGCACGGTCCCCGAGGGCCCGGTGTCCGTCGAGTTCGACGACGTCCGCTTCGCCTACCCGTCCGCGGACAAGGTGTCGCTCGCCTCCCTCGAGGAGGTCGCCGTCCTCGACACCCGCGGCGGCGAGGAGGTGCTGCACGGCCTCTCCTTCCGGATCGAGCCGGGGCAGACCGTCGCGCTCGTCGGCACGTCCGGGGCCGGCAAGTCGACGATCGCGCAGCTGCTCTCGCGCCTCTACGACGTCGACAGCGGCGCGGTCCGCCTGGCCGGCACCGACGTCCGCGACGTCACCTTCGCCTCGATGCGGCACACCCTGGGCATGGTGACGCAGGACGGCCACCTCTTCCACGAGACGATCCTGTCCAACCTGCGCCTCGCCCGGCCGGAGTCGACCGACGACGAGGTGTGGGACGCCCTCCGCCGCGCGCGGCTCGAGCCGCTCATCCGCTCCCTGCCCGACCAGTTGGACACCCTCGTCGGCGAGCGCGGCTACCGCCTGTCCGGCGGCGAGCGCCAGCGGCTGACCATCGCGCGGCTCCTGCTCGCGCAGCCGCGCGTCGTCATCCTCGACGAGGCGACGGCGGCGCTCGACTCCACCTCGGAGGCCGCGGTGCAGGCGGCGCTTAGCGAGGCCCTCGAGGGCCGGACCGCGATGGTGATCGCCCACCGCCTCTCCACCATCCGCAGCGCCGACCTGATCCTCGTGATCGAGGACGGCACGATCGTCGAGCGCGGCACGCACGAGGAGCTCCTCGCCGCGGCCGGCCGCTACGAGGAGTTGCACCGCACCCAGTTCGCGGTGCAGAAGGACGTGGCGGCGGAGGAGGAGGCGGAGGCGCTCAGCGGGAGCTGAGTGCGGCGGGCTGCTCCGTCTCGCGCCAAGGGAGCGTCTTCATCCACCGAGAGCTGTATTTGTTTCCTCTGAAGTGAAACAATCGTCACATGTCGACCGCAGCAGCACTCAGCGCCCTTGCTGCCGTGTCGGCCGGGCAGTGGAGCCTGCTGACCACCGCTCAGGCGGCGGCAGCCGGCGTGAGCCGCGTGCAGCTCACCCGACTCACGCAGCAGAGCCATCTCGAGCGGCTCGTCCACGGCGTGTACCGGAACGCGGGAAGCGCGCCCGGAGAGTTCGACGAGCTCCGCGCCGCGTGGCTCAGCACCGACCCGGCGCGCACCGCAGCCGAGCGGCTCTCGTCGCGTGAACCCGGAGCGGTCGTCGTCGGGAGCACCGCGGCGTTCCTCCACGGCTTCGGAGATCTGCAACCCGACCCGTTCGAGTTCGCGACGCCCGTCCGCCGGCAGTCGCAGCGCCTCGACATCCGCTACCGGCACCGCCGACTGAGTCCCAAGGAGGTGACGGTCCGCGCCGGACTGCCGACGACGACCGTCGAACGCACGGTCGCCGACCTCCTCAGCGACCGGGAGGACGTCAGCCTGGTCGCGGGCGTCCTGGCCGATGCCATGCGGAGCTCCGCCGTCGACCTCGAGCTCCTCACGACGCTCCTCGGGCCCCTCGCCGCCCGTCACGGTCACCCGAGGAACGACGGCGCGAGCCTGCTCCAGCATCTCCTCGAGCTGGGAGACGTCGACGTCGCCAGCCAGCTGCGCCGCCTGAGCCGGAGCCCGGCCTGGCGAGAGAGCTCTTTCGTGGTGGAGCTCCAGCAGACGGTCTCGACCCTGCGGCAGGTCGAGGCGATCGACAAGCGGGACGCGGCCTCCGATGAGTGACACCACGGACGGATACCGAGACGGAACGGCGGCCGGAGCGGCCATCAGAGCGGCCGCGCAGCGATCTACTCAAGGGCGATCACCCTCGATCGACGCGCTGATCCGCCAGACCACCTTCGATCGGTTCCTCTGCCGCGTCTTCGCCGTCGACGACGGCGCCTTCGTTCTCAAGGGCGGAACGGGCATGCTCGCCCGCATGCCCCGCGGCCGATCCACCCGGGACATCGACCTCGCCGCCACCGATCAGGATCTCGAGACCGCCGTGGCCGAACTGATCGAGCGCACCTCCCTCGACCTCGGCGATCACTTCCGATTCGTCTTCACGACCCGGACCACGCAGATCGAGGGCGACAACCAGCCGTACACCAGCGGCTGCCGACTCGCCTTCGACTCCTACCTCGGCGTCACCCCGCGCGGGACCGTGAACATCGACCTCGCCGTCGGGTACGACCCCACTGCGCCTGCGGAACGCGTCGCCCCGTCGAGCCGGCTCACGCGACTCCGCTTCGTCAGCCACGACTACCTGCTGTACCCGCTCGCCGATCAGGTCAGCGACAAGGTCTGCGCCACGCTCCAGCTGTACGGAGAACGACAGCGCCCGTCCTCCCGTGAGAAGGACCTCGTCGACCTCACGCTGATCGCGTCCTCCCAACCTCTCGACGCCGCGCAGCTGCGAGTCGCGCTGGCCACCGAATTCCGTCGCCGCGGTCTCGAACCGATCGACGCGTTCACCGTCCCCTCGCACTGGGGCGCCGCCTACCGTCGACTGGCCGGGGCGACCGCGCTGTCGACGATCGCGCCCACCGTCGTCGACGCCGTCGCCGTCATGAGTCGTCTGCTCGATCCGATCCTGGGCGGGACCGTGACGTCCGGAACCTGGAGCCCCGCTCGGCGGATCTGGGACTGATGTCGCGTCGAAGCCGATTGAACGTCCAGTGACGAGTCCTTCCTCCGCCGCTCAGAACAGCCGCACCGCGTCCTCCGGTTCGTCCAGCCCGCGCACCAGCGTCGGGATCCGCTTCTTGAAGGCGAAGAATCCCCGCGACGCCGAGGGCCACGCGGTGCCGTCCCAGCGGCGGCGCACGGTGACGAGCGCGATCCCCTCCTGAGCGAGGGCGGAGCGGAGCGCGTCCAGCCGCTCCTGCACCGGGCCGACCGGCGCGTAGGGGACCACGACGGTGTCGAGCCGCTCGGACGCCGCCCAGTCGACGACCGTCGAGGGCAGCGCATCGGCCAGCACGCGCGCCGGCCGGCCGCCCTTGTCCGGTGTGCGCTCCGCGGCGTCGGCGATCGCCGCGGCGGTGAAGTCCTGCACCGCCTCGGAGACCGCGAACGGCGAGCGCTCCCCCGGGTCGGCGACGACCGCGGTCGCGATCAGCCGCTCCGCCAGTCCGGGCTGCTCGGCGAGGAGGCTCGCCGCATCGAGGTCCTCCTCGTGCAGCAGGAGGCCGGGGCGGGTGCCGATAGTGCCGGCGACGTCGTCCGGCTCGATCGGCGTCCGGGGCGGGAAGTGCTCCTCGCTCAGCGCGGGCGCCGAGGTGGCGAGCCCCTGCGGCGAGAAGCGGCCCTCGGTGTACTTCGCGATGTTGGAGGCGGTCGCGAGGTAGGTCTTGCCCGGGGTCTGCAGGCCGGCCACCCAGCGCCAGGACAGGGTGTTGGAGGCGGCGTCGCCGTCGAGCAGGTGCCGGTAGAAGAAGTCGGCGCCGAGCTGCCAGGGCAGGCCGAGGGTGAAGATCCAGATGCTCGCGAACCACATGCGCGTGTGATTGTGCAGGTACCCGGTGTCGACGAGCTCCTGCACCCAGGCGTCCATCGCGTCGATGCCGCTCCGGCCACCGATCGCGTCGGCGTAGCCGGACGGGAGGTGTCCCTCGGACTCGCGCACCTCGCGGCGGTAGCGGCGCCACACCTCCGGGTTCTGCTCGAGCCAGCCCTTCCAGTAGGTGCGCCAGAACACCTCCTGGACGAACTTCTCCGCGGCAGTGAGCGTGTGGCGGGCGAGGACGGCGGCGACGACCTCCCGCTCGGTGACGAGCCGGTGGCGGAGATACGGGGAGAGCCCGGACACGTTGCTCCGGGACGGTCCGTGGTCGTGATTGCGCTCGCGCGTGTAAGCGGAGCCGGCGCGCGCGACGAAGTCGTCGAGCGCCTCGAGACCGGCGGCTCGGGTCGGGATGAACATCCCGCCATCATGCGACGCGCTCCGGGGCGGGGGCTGACAGCGGCGGGACGTTTAACGCGCCGCCACGTCGTATCCACACCGGAGCCCGTTACACCTCCCGCCTGAGCTGAAATGCCCCCCCTTCAGGAGCGCTGAGCGCTCGGTCCCGCAATGTCCGGGCAGCGTATGGGGCCGATTGCGACAACGAACGAAGCGGTAGTCAGACCACGCTGGCCTCTACCCGAACCCGCACGAGCTGCAGCCCCGCATGAGGCGATCGGGGCGCGGCTTGGCAGGTAGAGCGTCCATCCGGCTCCATCTGGCCTGTGGCGCGGTCGAGGGCTGCCGTAACTACTAGCACTCGGCTGCTCAGCACCCGCGGCGCCTGCCAGCGCGCCGAGCGCCGGTAAGTCAGTCGTGCCTCGGCCTCGCGTGAAACACCCCCGCTCTCCACCTTCGCGTCGCATGCTCTGGGTGTAACCAGTCCGGAAAATTTTCGTCAATGGCGTGCGAGCAAATTGACGGAAGACACCTGATTGGCGGCTTCGCTCAGACGATGGAGGCACTCACCGACCTAGGGGGTCCCATGAACGACAGCAACTTCCAGTCCCGCAGAACGCTTCGCAACGCGAAGGCCCGGCATCGTCTGCCCTCGGGCAATACGTACCCGACGTGGGTACCCATCAGCTGGACCATCACCACCTCTCTCGTCGGAAGCGGAGCGCTCGGCGCTATCGTGCTGTATTTTTCCGGTGCGTGAAGTAAGGCTTCCCCGCTAGGATCCTCGCATGGCCCCAGCGGGACGTCCCATAACCCCCCTAGAACAACCGCGAAAACCCCTAGATCGATTCGCGTGGCTCATTCGAGCACTGCGCGCCAGCGCTGAAGATCCAGATATACGTTCCGCCGAGAAATTCGCGCTTCAACTTAACGGTCACCTTACTCGCTCCCTGACTTCGGCCTCGATCAATAAGTTAGAGCGCGGTACAGAGATGCGCTTTAGTGTCGACAAGGTCCGCGCATATGAGCGCGTTCTTGGTCTCGACTATCTATCTCTTGTCGACCTATTCATCTTTTCAAGCCGCGTCGCAGGTGGAAAGGTTGAATGGCAGCGTGAAACAAATGCTGACCTTGAGGTGCGATTCCACGACGGACTCATCGCACTTGGGGCGGGAGAGACTCTACCGCCCTCGGAGTTGCTCGCATTGGCAGTCATGGCTAACCGCGATCATCCTGAGGCACTGCGAGGCCGCGCTGGAGACCATATTGCGGAAGCAATTCTCGATTCATACGGCATCAGCTTCGAGCGGGACGAGCGACTTCTAGGGGAAGCATTAATTCAGCTCGGCGGCCGCGTGGTTCCCCTCATTCGAGAACGCGTCACAGCGTCCCCGATCCAGTACTTTAACGCCATCGAATCACTTGCGCACATAAATACCCCCGCATCATGGGAGACCTTGCTCGGATTTGCGAACTCCGACTACGACTCAATTCGCACGCAAACAATTGTACAACCGATCAGAAAGTGGCTGACCCGTAGGCCTGAACTAATGCTCAATGACCACAGGTCACTGGCGAAATTACAAGCGGACGCTCTGGCTAGTGTGATAGACCCAAATGATGCTTATACCTCGAGGGAGGAGAATCTACATCTTCTACGGCTGCTGAAGACAATAAAGACAAATACTCAAAGACATAAAGAAAGTGAAGTTAGGTTGGACATTGAGCAACTTGAGATGAAAGAGGTTGCACACACAAGAAATGACTTGCTCACCCACATCGACTCGAGCACCAACAATGCTTTGTCTCGGACACCCGGTTTGAGGGCAATTGTTGAAGATTCTCTTTATGTCACAGATCGAGTTGAGCGACTGAGTGTTGGAGCGCTTCTCGGCCTGACCACCGCGTTCGAACCTGTACTCAGAGTGACCGCAAAGACTCTACTCCAGGACCCAGACGCTGGCGTCCAGCGTTCGATTATTCGACTTATGGCAAAGGCCGGTTCGGCCGATGGACTACGTGAAATTTCAAATAACATGCATCGGCAACGTCCGAAAGACGAAGGCGTGCGACTTGCAGCAGCTTGGGCTTTAGGAATGAGCGATCGGCTTTCAGACCAGGAAACCTTAGAAACGCTCCGTGACAGCGGCGCTGCAACCACCCGGATCGTTGCCGAAATGTCTCTTCGCCGTCGCGGGTTTAGTCGAATCAGTGAAGAGCGTCCCGCAGGAGGTCCTCCGTATGATCCAGACGGCACAGCGCGTCAGGTTTGACCCAGTCCGTTAGGAGCGCATCATCTCCTTGACTGGCGACCCCAGACCATGAAAGCACTTCATACACGAGAACGACAAGATGAAATCTTGGGTCGAAGTATTCGCTAATCCCGTGGAATTTGAGGCGAGAGGCGACGATACCAGTCTCCTCCAACAGCTCCCTAGCCGCGGCGTCACTCGCCGTCTCTCCTGGCTCGATGCGGCCGCCGGGAAGGGACCATGCTCCCTTCCGTGGCTCCTTGCTCCTTTTGATAAGCAAGATATTGCCGTCGAGGTCTATACATTTCGCCGCACAGCAGAGCTGAAGCAGTGGCTTAGCGCCCAAAGCGTCGCTCCCTTTTCGCATAATCGCCAATCGCCTGTCGAAAGTCTTGCTCGTTGAAGTCAGGCCAGAGCGTCTTCGTGAAAATGATCTCGGCATAGGCTGCTTGCCATAAAAGAAAACCAGACGTCCGATGCTCACCGGAGGTTCGGATCAAGAGATCGACCTCGGGGATACTCGACGCACGATAATATTCCTCAAGTGAGTCAAATTCACCGCTACTAACAAGGTTGGCAGCACGTTCAAGTTCATGGTGCGCGTTATAATTAACCGCGAAGCCCACCGTAATGGCTGGTGATGCTGGCTGATGCGCGGCCTGGTCCAAATGATCGCGAGGTTCAAATGGCATCATGCCGTCGCCGAACACAATGGCGCGCGCTCGAACGGCGGTTAGTGTCTGAACGACGTCCTCAGTCCATAGCCACGAACGTAGTTTGCGAAGGGCAGTCACTTCTCTTTCTGGCCGCAGAAGGTTTGAGTCGGACAAGCAGAAGAACGTCAGGTTCGGCACCTTATGCGCTACCGCTGAGCGAATTGCATTAATCATCGCTGGAGCTGTGTGGAGGTGAGCCCGCTCAGGCGGTACGTTGTGACTTTTAGCCCAACGTCGATTCCCATCCATGATTATAGCGATATGTGAGGGTTGCGAGTTGATAGCAGGAGCCCCTGATGCGGATGACATGTTCTCCTGCCCCTAACTAATTAGGTAAAAATTAACCGGAGGTCGAAAGTGCAAATCTCCTCGACCAAGCGTTACTTAGCATGCCTGAACAGCTACCGTGTCACAACTCTCGATTCGGTGAGTTGCCGCCGCCGCCGCATCAAGCGTTGAGCGCTGGCCGAACGCCGATTGGACTGGTCTCAAGCATCTTCACTACCCCAACCCCCACTCGCATCCTATCGACATCCGGTAATCGAGCATATTTCGACTTGGGCGCCTCGCTCGATACATGTCCGCGTCAGACCCGGCCCACCCGGATCTTCCTGGATCTCCGAGTCTTAAAGTATCCGAGGCTCCGCGACGTCGCTACCGCGGTCACATTAAGTGGTATCGATCGAGCCCCAAGTGAGGCTCGATTCTCAGCTCGACGATGGCTGCAACCCTGGCGGTGAATCGGCGCGCAGTCGACCAAGATCTCCGAGCCACTTTCGCAGCTTGCGTCGAGCTCCTGGAGCGCTCCTTCGACGTATAGCCCTTCGACCTGACCGGCGTGGAATTCCATGCCGCAGTCAAACCCACGAATCGAACAGCGCACGAGACATGGAATCGCGAGAAGCGACGCCTGCTCGGCGAGGCGATATCGGCACTTATATCCGAATGAGTCGGATCGGGCGGCGGCCCGAATCTCGAATTGTCGGTCGGCCGCTACTAATCAACGGCTTGGAATTCGAGCCTGCGGTGCTCGACGAGGTCATGGGGTATAACGCAGATGAGTTGTACGTCATGCTAAGCCGCACCTCGATCTCTTTGACCGTCGTGGCTGATGTAACGACGCTCGCGCCGCGAAGGCCGGTCCGCATCAACATGTGAGCCCCGCGAAGGATCATCATCGCCCGCCGTGTCTCCACAACCCCAACCGGTATAGCCCCTATAAACTGATGCTTTGTCATGTTCAGTGTTAATTTTTTTCGCTTCGGTTGAGCGCAGGGCCTCCTGGACTCCTACGATTGGACCGTGTCCCCGCGTTCGACGTCCTCGCCCGAAGGTCTTCCGTCGGTCTTCATCGGTTCGTCCTCCGAGGGAATTACCATCGCGCACTACCTTCAGTCCGCCTTGCACGGACACGGAGCTTGCGAGGCAACAATCTGGGCTCAAGGCGTCTTTGAGATCTCCCAGTTCACTCTCGAGTCTCTCGCTAACGCTGCGCGCCGGTCAGACTTCGCAGTACTGGTCGCCACCGCCGACGACAAGGCCGATGTTCGGGGTCAGTCACGCTCAGTAGCCCGGGATAACGTGATCTTCGAACTGGGGCTGTTCATCGGCGTCTTGGGGCGCGAACGCACTTACATTGTCGTCGATCGCGACGATGATCTCCAGTTGCCAAGCGACCTAGCGGGCCTGACGTACCTCCCCTATCGGCGGAATGACGACAACCCTCGTGTCGCCGTCGCGGAGGCGGCGCTTCAGATCACCGAGGTCGTCCGTAGACGTGGCCGTCGGGAACTCCTTCCCCCAGCGGGGCCGTCGAAAGCCCGTACCGAAACCGAATCTCTCGAGCGGGAAATTGAACGAATTTGCGTGTCAGCAAGGGCGCAGGGCTGGCGGGTGAAGACGAACAGCGAGACGACACTGCGACTGCAAGACCGTCGTGGAAATAAGTTCACTCTGTCGCGAACCGATGCCATCGAGACTCGGGCTGCGTTGCGTCCGTATGTCGCCGAATTGCGCGCTCGCGGTTTGCGAGTGAACCAGAGCGTCCGCAGGCAACCATCCGCAAGCGGTACTGCGCTGTAGTTGTGGTTCTCCCGCAGGCATGGGGCCCGCGGGAGAACCGCGCTCCAACTCAGCTACTACTGAGAACCCCGAAGGACGCCGCGCTTCGATCAACGTGTGGGGATCTTCGAGATCCGAGTGCCACTTCGGGTTCCACCCGCAAATGACGTCCGGCCCCTGGCCATCCTGTTACTCCGATCCCTCGAACCACCGACCCATCGATGACTAGATCGTACCCACTAGGTCGGTCTCTCGGCCCGCAACGGTGACATCCGGCCGGCGCCCGGTATAGGTCCTGACGGTGCACGACACCGCCAGAACTACAGTGCGCTCCGCAGGCGAAGACCCGGGACGCGCAAACGGTCGTCGTCGACGGCCCCTCGGGCGACATGATCGAGTCCGGGACCGGTCTGGACATGGAAGCGCTCGGCGTCGAGGGGGAGTACGTCGACTAGCGGCACTCAGACCCTCAGCCAGCGATCAAGCAGTCGACAGAAGCACGCCCGAGTCAGAACACCCTGACCCTGAATCGCTCTGAGGCGCAGATGAGGTGCTCGTCCGTGGCGAGGATGTCCTCGCCGCTGAGGCTCCTCAGACCGGTGCTCCACTCGTCCTCGTCGCCGGGGAGCCAGACGGCTCGGCACCAGCCGCCGCCCCACTTGCTGCCGAAGCGGATCCCCCGGGGGACGGACCCGTCGTCGACGGTGATGCGGCGGAGGCTCAGGGCGATGGCCGTCGTCACGATGCGGTCGTCACCGCGAAGGACCGCGGTCGTCAGAGCCCGGATGCCGTGGCGGGCGAGTACCCCCTCGACACGAGGCTCGATCGCGGCGATCGAATCAGGATGCTCGACGTCGATCCAGGTGCCGCTTCCTGCCGTCTCGACCCGGAACATCCTGCGCTCGGTCCGCCACTGACGCGGGACGGCGCCGATGCCCATGCACGACGATTCCTGCCACTCCGCCGCCGCGATCTCGAGGAACTCCTCACGAGTGAGACCGAGGGCCGCGGCGTCCTTCTCGACAGGGTCGGCCGCGCCGAGTCGGCGCTTGAACACCGACAGCACCTCCGCGAAAGCGGTCTCCTCGTCACTGGCGAGGTACAGAGTCCGGCCGTACGAGTCGTAGCGGCCCCACCGCCGACGTGCGGAGCGACCGGTGCGCAGAGGCGCGGAGAGCGGGCCGTACTTCGGCTTCGCGACGCGGAACGTCTGCTCGCCGGCGTCAGGGAGCAGACGCAGACCGGTCTCTGAGCAGGTTCGCGCTGTCGACACGGTCGTCAGACGTCCGGATCGCCACGGAGGAAGGACTCGACGGCCTCGATGACCTCGCTGCCTCGGTCTTCACGGATCGCGGTGATGGGCGTGTCCTCGTGGAGCACGGGGTTCCCGCCGAGGAACCACTGACGCGCGACGTGCTCCGACTCCGACCCCGACAGCGCGACCCAGACGCGATGGCCGAGCTGCAGCCGGCGCGTGAAGTCCGCGGACGGGCGCGGGCCGTCGGGTTTGGCCCATTTGCTCGGCAGCTTCCGGTCCTTCGAGCCCGTCATCGCCGCGACGAGGGTCGGCCCCAGACCCTGGACGAGCACGGCAGCGACCTCGTGGACGTCCATCCGCGCGGTTCTCGCGTGCTGACCTGTCGTCACTGCAGTGGGCATGGCACCCTCCTCGGGAGCATCGTTACCCCTACTTTACCCCCGGGTTCTCCGACGGCGGCGGTGTGACGAGGCCCTCCCGCCGTCGCCGCGCACCTACCCCTTCGCCTGGAAGTACACGTCCACGAAGTAGTTCGTGGAGTTGTAGGACGACGACGGCATGACTCCGCCGGATCCGTAGCGGTAGACGCCGTTGTCGCCGGAGGCCGACGTCAGCGTGCCGTTCGTGACCGGCGAGGCGAGCCCCGCTCCCGTGGCGGCGTAGTAGCCCGCCGGCGCGAGGTACGACACCGTGTAGCGGGCGCCCGGCACGAGCTCGACCGGTGTCGCGAAGGCGGCGCTCTGCCAGCCGGTCGCGGTCTCGCCGGTGAAGGTCACCTGCGCGATCCGCGTGCCGGAGGCGTCCCACAGCGAGCCGACGTGAGTGCCCGTGTTGCGGGAGCCCTTGTAGAAGGCGATGCCGGTGGCGCTGCCCGCGGTCGACGCGGTGAAGGCCATCCCGACCTCGACCGAGGACGAGTCCTCGGCGGAGGCGGTCGCGGGGGTCGCATCCGCGAACAGGCGCGTGCCCGACGGGGTGACCGGCGTCGGCGTCGGAGTGGTCGTGGGCGCCGCCGACGGCGTGAACGAGACGTCGACCAGGTAGTTCGTGGTCGAGCGCTGCCCCGCGAAGCCGCCGGAGTAGGTGTATGCGCCGGAGTCCCTCGCGGTGACGAGCGGGCCGCGCGTGGATCCGGAGCCGAAGCCGTTGATCGTGGCGGAGTAGTTGCCGGTGGTCGTCGTGTAGGCGGCGACATAGTCGGTGCCGCCGGTCACGGCCACCGGGGTGGCGAACGTCACCTGCTGCCAGCCGGCCGTGCTCTCGGCGGTGAAGGTCGCCCGGCCGATCTCGGTGCCGGTGTCGGCGTTCGAGAGCGTGCCGACGTGCGTGCCGGTGTTGCCGGGGCCCTTGTAGAAGCGGAGCGACGTGATCGTGCCGTCCACCAGCGGGGCGAAGCGCGTGCCCAGGGTGACGGGCGTGCCCTCGGCGACCTGCGCGATGCCCGGGGTCGTCGAGTCGTCGAAGAGCCGGCAGGGGCAGGCGCCCGCGACGGTATCCGGCGCCTGGGTGGTGAAGGTCCAGCTGCCGCCCGCGGTGACGGTGCCGCCGCCGGTCGCGGTGCCGGCGAGCGTCGCGGTGTACCCGGTCGACGCGGCGAGCGGGGCGGTGGGCGTGAAGGTGGCGGTGCGGGTGGTGGCGTTGTACGCGGTGCTGCCCGCGACGCTCGCGCCGGCGGCGGTCTTCAGGGTCATCGCGACCGTGCTCGCCGTCACCGCCTTCGAGAAGACGGCCGAGACCTTCGTCGACGGCGCGACGCTCGAGGAGCCGGCCAGCGGGGTCTGCGACCCGACGCTCAGCGGTGTGGCGTCGACCGTGCTGTAGACGGCGTCGACGTAGTAGTTGTTCGCGCGGTAGCTGTCGGTCGGGAAGCCGCCGGTGGTGCTGTAGACGCCGGCGGGCGTCGCTCCGAAGCCGCCGGCGACCGTCAGCGGGGCGGCGGCGGAGCCGGTGCTCGACCAGAACCAGTCCGCGGCCGAGTAGTGGCCGGTCGTGGTCGTGTAGGAGACGACGTAGGTGGTCCCGGCGGTGACGGCGACGGGCGCGCCGAACGTGGCGGTCTGCCAGCCGCTCGCCGTCTCGTTCGCGAAGGCGACGGTGGCCAGCTGCCGGCCGTCGACACTCCAGAGGGCGCCGGTGTGCGAGCCGGTGTTCGCCGCGCTCTTGTAGAAGCGCACGCCCTGGATGAAGCCGTCGGCGCTGGGGGTGAAGCGCAGGCCCAGGGTGGCCGGATCGACGTCGCCGGAGTCGGCGGTCTTCGGCACCTCGGCGCCGAAGACGGTGGCCGTGCCGGTGATGGTGACGGCGCGGCTTGTGACGGCGCCGATGTTGGCGCTGTCGTCGACGGCGCGCACCCGGATCGAGCCGGTGCCGGTGCCGTGCTGGACGTAGCTGTAGGTCCAGGACGTCGTGCCGGTCGCCGGGTGCCAGGTGGCGCCGTCGGTCGAGACTTCGACGCCGGCGACCTTGCCCGCGGCGTCGGAGGCGGTGCCCGAGACCGTCACCGCGGCGCCGTTGGCCTTGCTGGTGGCGCCCGAGGGGTTCGTGACCGAGACGGTCGGGCCTGCGGTGTCGGTGCTCTTCGTCGCGGCGATCAGGCCGCTCATCAGCGTGGTGGGCTGCACGCCCATGTCGGCGAAGAGGTTCACCTGCGCCTGCTGCATCCGGACGTCCGCGGCTGCTCCGTCGCCGTCGTGCTGCTGGTCGAGGCCCCAGGTCCACTGCACGGAGCCGGCCGAGAACACCAGCGCGCCGCTCGCCGCCTTGTACAGGGTGAGGTTGTGCCGGGTGGTGCCCGCCGCGACGGTGGTGCCGAAGTCCTGCAGGTACTCGGGGACGGCGCCGGTCGTCGTCGAGAGGCGGATCAGGCCGGGCGGCCGGGCGCCGTTGTCGACGTCCTCGTTGGACTCGTAGCCGATGGTGTGCGGGGCCAGCGCGGCGCTGCTCCCGGTGGCGAGCCCCGTGAGCGAGGTGTTGCGCCAGAGTCGCAGCTTCCCCTCCGCGGCGCTGACGGTCACCGGCAGATCGGAGTAGTTCACCATGTAGAGCGTGCCGGCGAGGCTGTTCTCGGGCCGGCCGCCGCCGTTCGCCACCGAGGCGAAGCGCGGGTCGCGCCAGGTGCCGGTGGACTCGGGCGACGGGTCGGTCTTGGCGTTCGCCCAGGTCTCCTTGTAGGTGACGACGGTGCGGTAGTCCTTGCCGCCCGCGGTCGGCGAGGGCTCGTAGCGGGTGCGCCAGTAGTTCTCGTTGCCGGAGAGGAACTGCAGGTTCACGCCGGCGTCGCGAGCGGCGGTGACGTTCGCGCGCTGGGCGCCGGACCAGTACTCGTCGTGGCCGACGGAGAGGAAGGTGCGGTGCTGCTTGAGCGCCGAGCCGAAGCGGTCGGTGTCGACGCCGCTGAAGTAGCTGACGTCGTAGCCGTTGCGCTCGAGGAAGCGGACGAGCGGGAACTCGTTGGCGAAGTAGAAGTCGCGGCCCTGGTTGTCGCCGCGGGTGGTGACGGGGCGGTTGTAGCTGAGCTTGTAGGCGCGGCCGTTGGCGCCGCCGCTGTAGAAGTTCGAGCCGCCGTAGGTGTTGTAGGCCTGCCAGGTGGGGTCGGAGGTCTGGAAGAGCACGGCCGAGGTGCTGGCGGTGTCGCGCACGACGAAGGTGATCTGGCTCCGGCCGCCCGTGTCGGCGCGGGTGAGCAGGGCGACGTAGACGCCGGAGACGGCGGTGCTCGGCACGTCCCAGCCCGCGGAGACGGCCCAAGTGCCGCAGTCGTAGAGCTCGGTGGTGACGTCGGAGAGGCACTCCGGCTGAGTCTGCGGGAGGGCCGCGCTCGGGGTCACCGAGGTGATCAGACGCGCGCCCTTCCCGGCGTACCAGCCGGTGCGGTAGACGTCGATGGAGTACGCCGCGGCGTCGGTGTCGATCTTGAAGTCGATCCGCTGCCCGACGTTGACGCTGATGTCGGTGGAGTAGCCCTGGATGGACGGGTCGCCGGCTCCGGTGATGTCCCAGACCGAGGGGTCGGTGCCGGGCTTGGCGTTCTCGCAGACGATGGCGTTCTGCCCCGGCGCGCACGCGGTGTCGGCGCTCGCGGTCGGGACGACGAGGCCGACGACGACGAGGGCTGCGGCGGCGGCGATCGCGAGGAGCGAGGCACGGAGGCGGCCGCGGCGGGTCGGCGGGATGAGCCGCGGCGTCAGCGAGTTGCGCGGCGTCAGGGGGGTGCGCGGAGCGGGGGCGGGGTCCATCGGGGACGCCTTTCGGGGGTCGTTCCCGCGTCGGGTACGCGGGAGCCGGCGACGGGGCACGTCCGGGGACGGGCCGAGCCCGGGTCCGCGAGGGTCCTGCAGCTCCCCCGCCAGGATCGGGGAAGAGGGGGACGCCGGGCGGGTGGACCGGGAATGCCGAGCAGGACGACGGTACCGGAAGCAGAACGCGCCAGGGGGTCGATTGGGCAACGATTCGTGGTAATGCGCTGTGCGGCGCCGGACTTCCGATGCCGACGTGACCGGGGCGGGGACGTCCCGGGCCGCTCGTCACCGATCCGACGCCGGATCGTTACCGAGAGAGCGCTCTCTCGCGACGTACTCTGGTCGGACGCAGCTGGGGGGCTACTCCCCCTCGTCGCTCCATCACTCAACGAGGAGGAACCATGCGGTCATCCCTGCACCGTCGTCTCACCCTTCCGGTCGCCGTTCTCGCGGCTGCCGGGATCGCCCTCGCGGGCTGCTCCAGCAGCAGCGACCCCAATGACCCGAACGCCGGCGGTGGCGCGAGCTCCGGCGGCGCCGCGGGCGACGGCTCCGTCACCGTCTACGGCACCATCAACGGCGACGAGGCGACCCTGCTCGAGCAGTCCTGGGCGGACTGGGAGAAGGAGTCCGGCATCGACATCAAGTACACCGGCGACAAGGGCTTCGAGCAGCAGATCGGCATCAAGGTGCAGGGCGGCGACGTCCCGGACCTCGCGATCTTCCCGCAGCCGGGACTCCTCGCCGACACCGTCGCCTCGGGCAAGGTGAAGGAGCTGCCCGAGGGCGCCCTCGCCAACGTGAAGCAGAACTGGTCCGAGGACTGGCAGAAGTACGGCCAGGTCGACGGCACCCAGTACGGCGCGCCGCTGATGGCGAGCGTGAAGGGCTACGTCTGGTACTCGCCGGCGAAGTTCAAGGAGTGGGGCGTCTCGGTCCCGACGACGTGGGACGAGATGGAGGCGCTGGGGAAGACCATCGCCGAGAAGTCGGGCGGGCCGTCCTGGTGCGCGGGCTTCGCCTCCGACGCCGCGTCGGGCTGGCCGGGCACGGACTGGATCGAGGACGCCGTGCTCCGCGAGTCCGGTCCGGACGTCTACGACTCGTGGGTCGCGGGCGACACCCCGTTCACCGATCCGCAGATCAAGTCCGCCTTCGACAAGGTCGGCTCGATCCTCCTCGACCCGACGCTCGTCAACGCGGGCTACGGCGACGTGTCGTCCATCAACTCGACGGCCTTCGGCGACGTCGCGCAGAACATCGCGAACGGCTCCTGCCCGCTGACCCACCAGGCGTCCTTCTTCGAGGGCTTCCTCACCGGAGCGGACGCGACAGTGGCGGAGGACGGCGACGTGTGGGCGTTCCTCACCCCGCCGATCTCCGCGGACGACGACCAGGCCGTCACCGGCGGCGGCGAGTTCGTCGCCGCGTTCGCGGACGACGCGGACACCGCGAAGGTGCAGGAGTACCTGGCCAGCGCCGACTGGGCGAACAGCCGCGTGAAGCTCGGCGGCGTCATCTCGGCCAACACCGGCCTCGACCCGGCGAACGCGAGCAGCGACCTGCTGCGCAGCTCCATCTCGATCCTGCAGGACCCGGGCACCACGTTCCGCTTCGACGCCTCCGACCTGATGCCCAAGGCCGTCGGCTCCGACAGCTTCTTCAAGGGCATGGTCGACTGGATCGACGGCTCGAGCACCGACCAGGTCCTCGACACCATCCAGGCGGGTTACACCTCGTAGCGCGCGGCGTTACATGCTGATCGAGTAGCCCGCGCAGCGGGCGTATCGAGATCCACCGTCCCAGCAGGGTGGGTCTCGATACGCCGCCTGCGGCGGCTACTCGACCAGCATGGAACGGCACAGATCGGGCTACCCGCCCAGCTCACGCTGATCGAGCAGCCCGCGCAGAACATGCTGATCGAGTAGCCCGCGCAGCGGGCGTATCGAGATCCACCGTCGCCAGCAGGGCGGGTCTCGATACGCCGCCTGCGGCGGCTACTCGACCAGCATGGACAGCGACACAGCCCGCGCAGCGGCCCTCCGCTTGCTGGTCGCGCAGCGGGGCCTCAGCAGGTCGCCGCCGGGTACGGGGCGGTCGTCGTGGTCGTCGCGGGGGTGCCGCCGACCGTGGCGGTGCTGGTCACCGTCGCCGTTCCGGCCGGCATGCTCGTCGCGCGGACGGTGAAGGCGGCGCTGGCGGACTTGCCCGGCGCGACCTTCGGGAACGACTTCGTGCCGTGGCTGGTCTCGACCTTCAGGTCGGCCGGGACCGTCGCGTCGTTGCGGGCGCTGACGGTCAGGACGATCTTGCCGGCGACGCAGCGGCTCGACGCGGTGACGGTCGTCGGCAGCGCCGGCGCGAGCGACACCGTGGTGGGCGTGCCGACGGCGACGGGCGCGATGGTGACCTTGTCGATGTTCGGGGCGTACGCCGTGGCGTTTCCGAGGACGATCGGCGCGGTCCCGGTGGTCAGGGTCAGGGGAATGGTGCGCTCCCAGAAGCTGTCCCACGAGATCGTGTAGCGGAAGTAGGCGCTGCCGACGGTGCCGGCGACCCCCTTCTCCGTCACGTCGATCCGGCGGTCGACGACCTGCGGGTTGTAGTCGTGGCGGCCGCTGAGCTCGGCGTTGGAGTAGGTCACCGAGAGGTCGTAGGCGCCGGCGGTGTCGAAGCCCGCGGCCCGCGCGATCTCGAGGGTGTTGGCCGCGCCGTTGCCGACGAAGCCCACGTACTGCCCGCCCGACACGTTGGAGCCGGTGCTCGCGGCGAGCGAGGCGTTCGCCGCCGCACCTGTCTTCGTCGCGTTTTCGGCCTCGATCGTCGTCGCGGCGGAGTCGGAGTCGGCGGCGCGGGTCGTCGTCACGGTGCTGAGCAGCACGCCGGCGGCGGAGCGCAGCTCGATCTCGTTGATGCCCTCGACGAGGTGCAGTCGGGTGGTCGAGGACCAGAGTCCGGCCGATCCGGAGCTGACGGTGCTGACCGTGCGGCCGTTGACGGACACGTCGATGCTCGACGCTCCGCTCGTGCGGTAGTCGAGCGCGACGTCGTAGTAGCCGGTCTTCCACGCGTTCGCGTAGACGTCGGCGCGCTGCTGGCCGGCGATGCTCGCGAAGCCGCGCGCACCCGCCGCGTCGTAGACGACCTTCGCTCCTCCCGCGTAGCGCAGGGTCGAGGCCGGGTACACGGTCCTCTCGCCGGCGGTGACGTCGGTGAGGAGGAATTTGTCGAGCGTGATGTCGGCGTTCGGGAGGACGGTCGTGCCGTTCTCGCTGGCGCGCAGCGAGAGGGTGTGCTCGCCGGCGGTCAGCTCGACGGTCACCTCGGCGCTGCCACGGTACTGCCACTTCTGCGTGTTCGTCAGAGCGAGGTCGGCGGTGTACTGCACGAGCCGGTTCTTCGCGCCGTCGACGAAGAGGGCGTGGCGCCCGGGGACGCCGGGCGTCGATCCGATCACCTGGAAGCGGTAGCTGCCGGTGCGCGGGACGGTGACGGTCCAGTCGGCCTTCGAGGAGGCGTTGTTGAACGATCCGACGTCGCGCCCGCCGGAGGCGAGGAACTTCCAGCCGCCGCCGTCGGTGGGGTTCTGCGTGTAGGCCTGGGCGCCGGTGAGCGCCGTGTTCTCGGCCTCGATGCTGGTCTGCCAGCTCGCGGTGGTGCTGACGGCGCGGTCCTGGGCGGGAGTGATGACCACCTGGTAGGCCGCGTAGCGGTCGTAGCTCGGGATCGCCAGGTCGAGCGAGCCGGCGGCGAGGGCCGCTCCGTCGACGGCGGCGATCACGCGCGGCGTGCCGTGCACGCCCTGGGCGCCGGAGAGGGTCGCCTCGCGGACCTCGACGTCCACGGTCGAGCCGAAGACGGCCGGGTCGAGCCCGTGGAGGTCGAGGGCGACGTTCTGCGAGCCCGAGCCGCCGTAGAGGACGGTCGCGCGCTTGTTCACCGCGTCGACCGCGCCGATGCCCTGCAGGGTGTCGGCGGTGTTCAGCTTCGGGGGCGTGACCGCGACGGTCTTCGAGCCGTCGAGGTCGCCGTACCACTTGAACATCCACCAGCCGGCGTTCGCCGCGTTGGGGCGGGCGCTGTTGTCGGAGAGGTTGCCGGCGTAGTTCCAGTAGGCGACCTGCGCGTCGACCTTCTCGTCCTCGAACATCGCGAGCCACTGGATCAGCTGGCCGGGCGTGCCCATGTCGCGCAGCATCCCGTACTCGGTGATGTTGATCGGGATATCGGCGATCCCGCGGGCGTCCTCGAGGGCGCGGTAGTCCTCCAGGTGCGAGCGGAAGGTGGCGAGATTGTCGATGCCGAGCTCGTGCCAGATCATCACCTGCGGGAGGGTGCCGGTGGACTTCGCGTAGTCGAGGAAGTCCGCGGTGCGATCGGCGTGATAGGAGGCGTCGCCGGGTCCGCCGACGCGCGCGGTGCCCAGGCCGTGGCGGGCGTAGACCTTCTGGATGACGTCGTAGGAGGCCTTCCAGTCGGCGAGGAACGTGTCCTTCAGCGCGCCCCAGTCGTTGTACCAGTTGCCGCCGTCTGGCTCGTTGAAGGGAATGTGCACGTAGTCCTGCGGGCGATCCGACTTCGTGGCGACCGCCTCGGTGACGAACTCGACGATCTCGAGGTAGTCCCACACTCCGTTCGGAGTGCTCGTGTACGTGCCGGTCGCCTGGTCGTAGGTGCGGGTGTCGCCCGGGCGCTGACCGCCGTTGTAGGCCCAGTCGGGGTAGTAGTCCTGCGTGTAGATGTACATGTCCTCGCCGTGCTTGGCGAAGAAGCCGTCCTCGACCTTGAGGGCGTCGCCGCTCGGGTGCTGGGTGCCGAACGGCGCCTTCTGCGAGGTGTTGGTGATGTGCGCTCCGTCGATGAGCGCCTGCGTGGGCGCTCCTTCGTCGCCGAAGCCGTAGAGGGTGCCGGTGGCACCGCCGCGGAAATCGCCGGTGGACCGCGAGAAGTCCACGGCGAGGGTCTCGGAGCTGCCCGCCGCGCTCGCGGGGGCGGCGACCGCGACGAGGCCGAGTCCGCTGAGGGCGACGCCGATCGCGGCGGCGCAGGCCAGTGCTCTGGAGGCTTTCATCATCGAATGCTCTTCCTGTGGGAGGGGACGGCGAGGCGCCGCTGCCAGCACGATAGCGATTTCAGACCCTGCGAGCCAGAGAATCCTGAAATCGGTATCGCATCTCCGTCGTCCTCGGCGATAACGGTTTCATCTCGCCCTTGCGCTCAACTGAAATCGGTATCAGTATCAGTCGAGCTTCCACCGGGAGCGAGCCCTTCCCACTCCACGACGACGAGGAGCCCCTGTGCCGAACGACCTGACCTGGGGAGACCCCGAGGCCCTCCAGCTGACGTTCGCCTGCGACGCCGATGCTCCGTTCCGGCTGGTGGCGCTGACGGCCCGCGGTGTCGCGCTCCGGGCGACGCACGCCGCTCCGTTCTTCGAGATCACCACCGTCGCCGCCGGTCACGCCCCGGCGAGCAGCCGGCTGACCCACTCGCAACTCGGCGCCGCACTGCGCTACGTCTCGCACCGCGAGAGCGTCGTCGACGGCCTCGACGTGCTGGAGGTCACGGCCGAGGCGCCGGGACTGGTCGCGACCGCCGTGCTCCGGAGGGTGCCCGGCGTCGCCGCCGTCACCTCCGAGGTCGTCGTCAGCGCGGTCGAGCGCCAGGTGCTGCGGTCCGTCGCCTCCTGGAGCTGCGACCCGGGCGCCACCGCCGGCACCGACCCCCGCACCGGCACCGACACCGGCACCGAGGCGGCCACCGGCAAGGAGTCCTTCGCCCGCTGGTCGCTGCTGCGCGGCCGGAACGACTGGCTCGGCGAGGGCCGCTGGAGCAGCACGCCGCTGCGCGAGGCCGGCCTGGTCACCCTCCGCGAGGACATCACCGAGCACGACCCGCGCGGCGCGGTCGGCGCGGTCTCGACCGGCAGCTGGTCCACCGGAGAGCAGCTCCCGGTCGCCGGCCTCCACGCCCCCGACGCCGCCCTCCTCTGGCAGATCGAGCACAACGGCGCCTGGCGCTGGGAGGTCGGCGAGGACATCGACGGCGGCTCGATCGCCCTCTCCGGCCCGACCGACCTCGACCACGGCTGGCTCTGCGTGCTCGAGCCCGGCGAGGAGTTCCGCTCCGTCCCCGTCACGGTCGCCGTCGGCTCCGACGCGACGGCCGCCGCGGACGCGCTCACCCTCAGCCGCCGGGCCCGGCGCCGCGCGCACCCGGACAACGCGGCGATGCCCGTCGTCTTCAACGACTACATGAACACCCTCGACGGCGACCCGACCACCGCGAAGCTGCTGCCGCTGATCGACGCCGCGGCCGCCGCAGGCGCCGAGATCTTCTGCATCGACGCCGGCTGGTACGACGACAGCGGGGTCGCCGGCGGCTGGTGGAGCAGCGTCGGCGCCTGGCAGCCGTCCACCGTCCGCTTCCCGGACGGCCTCTGCGAGGTGATCGAGCGGATCCGCGCCCGCGGCCTGGTCCCCGGGCTGTGGCTCGAGCCCGAGGTCATCGGCGTGGACAGCCCCCTGGCCGGCGAGCTGCCGGACGACGCGTTCCTGCAGCGGGCCGGCGCGCGGATCGAGGAGCACGAGCGGTTCCACCTCGACCTGCGCCACCCCGCGGCGCGCGCGCACCTCGACGCGACCGTCGACCGCCTGATCGCCGACTTCGGCATCGGCTTCTTCAAGCTCGACTACAACATCGACGCCGGCCCCGGCACCGACCGCGACGCCGACTCGATCGGCGCGGGCCTGCTCGGCCACAACCGCGCCTACCTCGCCTGGCTCGACGGTGTGCTCGACCGGCACCCGACCCTGGTGATCGAGAGCTGCTCCTCGGGCGCGATGCGGCAGGACTGGGCCGTGATGTCGCGGCTGCAGATGCAGTCGACCTCCGACCAGCAGGACTTCCGCCGCTACCCGCCGATCGCGGCCGCCGCGCCGATGATGCTCCTCCCGGAGCAGGCCGCCAGCTGGGCGTACCCGCAGGCCGACATGGACGACGAGGAGATCGCGTTCTGCCTGGTCACCGGGCTCCTCGGCCGGTTCTACCTCTCGGGCTACCTCAACCGGATGTCCGACCCGCAGCTCGCGCTGGTGCACGAGGCCGTCGCCGCGGCGAAGCGGCTCCGCGCTCCGATCGCGGCGTCCCTCCCGCGGTGGCCGCTCGGGCTGCCGGGCTGGACGGACGACGCGGTCGCCCTGGCGCTGCGGACCGAGGACGAGCACCTGGTCTCGGTCTGGCGCCGCAGCGGCAGCGACGACGTCGTGCTGCACGTCCCGGAGCTGCGCGGGCAGGACGTCGACGTCTCGGTCGTGTTCCCGGTCGCGCTGACGGCCTGGCCCGTCGAGTGGGAGCCCGGCACCGCCCGCCTCACCGTCCGGCCCACCGGCTCCGGTCCCTCCGCCCGCACCTTCCGCCTGTCCCTCCGCACCACCTGACCCCCTGCCGGATCCACCCGTCCCGGCACACCCTCTCCACTCACAGAAAGCTCGAGTATTTCGATGAAGAAGTCACTCCTCAGCGCGGCCGTCCTCACCGCGGCCTCCGCCCTGCTCCTCGCCGGCTGCAGCGACCCCGGGGCCGGCGGCGGCACCGCGGGCGGCGACGCCGCACCCGCCTCCTGGCCCGCCCAGGACGCCGACCTGTCCGGCACCGACCTCACCATCTGGGCCGCGCAGAACTCCAACACCGTCCCCGAGTCGGTCATCGAGGGCTTCGAGGAGCTCACCGGCGCCAGCGTCGACGTCGAGACCATCCCGGACCCCTACGAGCAGGGCGTGCAGACCAAGGTCGCCACCGGCGACAAGCCCGACCTCGCCTTCTGGCAGCCCACCGCCTCGCAGCTCACCGCGCTGAACGCCTCGACCAACCTGCAGAGCCTCGACGGAGCGCCCTGGCTCGAGGACGTCGACCCCTCGCTGAAGGACATCACCGGCCTGCTCGACGACACCCGCTACGCCGCGCTGGTCACCACCCCCGCGGTCGAGGGCGTCTACTACAACAAGAAGGTCTTCGAGGCGAACGGCATCACGGAGACGCCGACCGACTGGGACTCGTTCGTCGAGCTCGGCCGGCAGCTGAAGGACAAGGGCGTCACCCCGTTCTTCGAGATGGGCGCCGACCGCTGGGCCACCCAGTGGTGGGTGCAGGTGCAGCTCGCCGACGCCGCGAAGGACGGCCTCTGGGACCGCGTGAACTCGGGCGAGGAGAAGTTCACCGACCCGACCATCCAGGGCACGATCGACACCTACAAGGGCCTGATCGACGAGGGCCTGTTCAACGAGGACATCAAGACCGCGACCTTCGAGGACCAGGGCGCGGCCCTCCTCGCCGGCGACGCCGCGATGGTCGTCCAGGTCAACTCGTTCTTCGGCCAGCTGCAGTCGCTGTCCGACACCGCGACGCTGAACGACACGATCGGCTTCTTCCCGATCTCGCCCACGGGCAACGTCGGCACCTTCATCCCGGACCAGTCCAACGCGCTCGTCGCCTTCGCGACCGGGGACGAGAAGAAGGAGGCGGCCTCGCGCCAGTTCCTCTCCTACTGGCTCGGCGACGGCTACTCGGACTTCGTCACCGCGCAGGACACCATCTCGCTCCAGCCCTCGGTCACCACGCCCGACACCGTGCCCACCGCCCTCGTCTCGGTCAGCGACTCCGTCGGCGACTCGGTCGGCTCGATGCAGGCGCAGGCCATCGCGAACCCCGACCTGTACATCTACCTCGCCGACATGATCCAGGGCACCAAGACCCCGGAGCAGGTCGCGCAGGCGACGCAGGACCAGTTCGCGCAGCTCGCGAAGGCGCAGGGCGCCACCGGCTTCTAGCCGCTCGACACCGGGGCCCGGCCACGACGGCGGGCCCCGGACCCTCCCGCGCACGACCCCCTCTCTCGAAAGGCAGTGCCCCGCGTGTCCACCACCCGAGCCGCCGCGCCACCCCGGGTCCTCGCCCGCGCCGTGAAGACCGGCGGCATGCCGAGCGGACGCCGCTCCGACCACCCGCTGGTCTTCCTCGTGCCGGCCCTCCTGGTCCTGGTCGTCTTCTTCTTCGTGCCGACGGTGTTCAACTTCGTCTACGCCTTCACCGACTGGTCCAGCTTCAAGGCCGCCATCGGCTTCGTCGGCGTCGCGAACTTCGTCGACCTCTTCCAGAGCGGCACGCTGATCCAGGCGCTGCGGGTGACGCTGGTCTACGCGGTGCTCGTCGCGGTGTTCCAGAACGTCTTCGGCCTGATCCTCGCGCTGCTGCTGGAGAAGGACACCCGGGTCAACCGCTTCGCCCGGGTGATGTTCTTCATCCCGGTGATCATGTCCGCCCTCGCGGTCGGCTACGTCTTCCAGGCGCTGCTCAAGCCGGACGGCGCGCTCAACGGGATCCTCTCCTTCGTCTCCGGGCAGCCGGTCTCGATCGCCTGGCTCGGGGACACCACCTGGACGATCGTCGTCGTCGCCCTGATCCACTCCTGGAAGTGGATGGGCCTGTCGATGCTGATCTATCTGGCCGGGCTCAAGACGATCTCCGGCGACGTGCTCGAGGCCGCGCGCCTGGACGGCTCCTCCTGGTGGCAGACCTTCCGCGACATCCGCTTCCCGCTGATCGCGCCGGCGCTGACCTTCAACGTCGCCACCGCGCTGCTCGGCTCGATGAACGGCTTCGACATCGTCCAGGCCACCACCGAGGGCGGCCCCGGCGGCACGACCGAGCTGCTCAACATCTTCATCTTCCGCACCTTCGGCCAGGGCCTGTTCGCCCAGGCGACCACGATGAGCCTGATCCTCTTCGTCACCGTCGCCGTCCTCGCCTTCCCCGTCATCCGCACCCTGCGCCGTCGAGAGGACGTCCTGTGAGCACCGTCATCGAGCGACCGGTCACCTCCACTCCCGCGGCACCGGAGTCGCGGGTCCGCCGCTCCCGCCGCCCGCTGCTGCAGCCGATCGCCGCCCTCGCCAGCGTCGCCCTGCTGCTCGGCGTGCCGTTCTGGCTGATCATCAGCACCGCGGGCAAGACCCAGGCGGAGGCGCTGAACCCCAACCTGGCCGCGCCCTCGCAGTGGCGGCTCTTCGAGAACTTCGCGACGGTCTTCACCGACGGCCGCATGGTCCCCGCGTTCCTCGGCAGCGTCCTCGTGATGGTGCCCTCGGTGCTCGGCGTGCTCGTGCTCGGCTCGATGGCCGCCTGGATCCTCGGCCGCCGCACCGGCCGCGGCATGGCCGTCGTCTACGCCCTCGCCATCAGCGGCATCGTCCTGCCGCCCGCCGTGGTCACCGTGGTGCTGCTGCTGCGCCAGCTCGGGCTCGCCGGCACCGCCGTCGGCATGGTCGGCGTGTACATGGGGATGTACCTCTCGACCGTGATCTTCTTCGTCACCGGCTTCGTCCGCACCATTCCCGCGGAGCTGGAGGAGGCGGCCCGCGTCGACGGCGCGCGGCCGATCCGGGTGTTCTTCACGATCATCCTGCCGCTGCTGATGCCGGTGCTCGCGACCGCGACGATCCTGATCTGCCTCTACATCTGGAACGACGTCTTCTACGCGCTCTTCGTGGTCGGCGGCCGGCTCGACACCCTGCCGCTGAACCTCTACCAGGTGGCCAGTGCCGGGCTCTACCTGCAGAACTGGCACCTGATCTTCTCCTATATCATCCTGATGAGCCTGCCCCTGCTCCTGGTGTTCGTCTTCGCGCAGCGCAAGATCATCTCCGGCATCACGAGCGGCGCGGTGAAGTGACCACCGCCGGAGCCCGCGGCACCGAGCCGGTCGCCCTCGCTCCGTCGTGGCTCGCCGGGCACTTGCAGGACGGTCGAGGACGGAAGCGGGACGGCGTGACGCGCGACAAGTCGACGAGGGCCCCGGTCATCGCCGACGTCGCCCGCCTCGCCGGCGTCTCGGTGCCGACCGTGTCGCGGGTGCTGACCGGTGCCGCGCGGGTCGCCCCGGACAAGCGCGAGCGGGTGCTCGCCGCCATCGCGGAGCTCAACTACCGGCCCAGCGCCGTCGCCCGGAACCTCGTCACCCGGCGCTCGCGCACCATCGCCGTCGTCGCCGGCAACACCTCGCAGTACGGCTACGCCGAGGCGATCCGCGGCATCGAGGAGGAGGCGCGCGCCGGCGGCTGGACCGTCACCATCACCGTCGTCGAGTCGGCGGACCCGGAGCACGTCGAGCGGGCGCTCTCCTCGGTGCTCGACCAGAGCCCCGACGGGATCGTCGTCCTCAAGTTCGATCCGCCCGGCGTGGCCGTGCTCGCGGCGATCCCGGAGACCGTGCCCGTCGTCGCGCTCTCGGGGGTCCGCGGGCGGCGGCCGCAGGCGGTGCTCGACGAGCTCCGCGCGGCCCAGGCGCTGACCGAGCACCTGCTCGAGCTGGGCCACGCGACGGTGCACCACATCCGCATCCCGCCGTCGCGGCGCGAGGACGGCCGCACGACCGGCTGGCGCCGCGCGCTGAAGGCCGCGGGAGTGGCCACGGCGCCGACTCCGCTCGAGGCGACCTGGGAGCCGGAGTCCGGGCGACTGCTCGCCGCTCGGCTGGTCGAGGACCCGACCGTTACCGCCGTCTTCTGCGGCAACGACGAGATCGCGATGGGAGTGATCAAGGGCATCACCGAGGCCGGGCTGCGCGTCCCCGAGGACATCAGCGTCGTCGGCTTCGACGACCACCCGCTCGCCCGGATGTGGACGCCCGCCCTGACGACGGTCCGCCAGGACTTCGCCGGCCTCGGCCGCCGCGGCTTCGGCCTCCTCCTCCCCGCGATGGAGGGCCGCACGGGCGCCGCCTTCTCCTCCGAGCTCCCGGAGCTCGTCCTCCGCGAGAGCACCGCGGCCCCGCGCCCGCGCGCCTGACCGCGGCGGGCGTGGAGAGAGGCACGCCTCCCGGAGGGGCGGGTCTCGATACGCCGCCGCCGGCGGCTACTCGACCAGCATGCATGGCGGCGCAGACCGTCCCCTCCCCCGCGGATCGGGCAGCCCGCCCTCCTGGCCCCCACATGCTGATCGAGCAGCCCGCTCCGCGGCCACCCTCTGCTGATCGAGCAGACCGCCCTCCGGACCCTCACATGCTGATCGAGTAGCCCGCGCAGCGGGCGTATCGAGATCCACCATCGCCGGACACATCGCGATTTGCTCCTGCCGCAGCGTCATGTGGTCTGCTCGAAGCACGTCCCGACCCGACCCGGAAGGCCAGCCATGCATCCGTTCCCGACCCCGCCCCGAGAGGTCCTGATCGGCGACGCCGCGGCGTTCGTCGGCGTCACGCCCCGGACGATCCGCCACTACCACCAGATCGGCCTGCTCCCCGAGCGGGAGCGGGGCGGCGACGGGCGCCGACGGTACGGGCACGCGGAGATCGTCCGGCTGCTCTGGATCCGCCGGACGGCCGACGCCGGGATCGCCCTCGACGACATCCGCGACGCCTTCGCCGGCGCCGAGCCGGTGGTCGCGGACGACGAGGACGAGGTCGCCGCCGTCCTCGCCCGGCTGGAGGAGACCCTCGTCGCGCAGGAGGCCGAGCTGCAGCGGCAGCGGGCGTCGGTGCAGCGCATGCGCTCCCTCGGCAGCCGGCTGGGCCTGCTCGACGACCTCGTCTCCGGCCGCCTCGAGAGCGCGCCCGAGGGCTCGCTGCGCCAGGACGACCTGGACGTCCTGCTGGTCACCGAGCGGGTGTTCGGCCCGCTCGGCGCCGCCATCCAGGCAGGCCGCTTCGCCGCTCTCGCCGCGCACCCCGACCTGCGCGCCGCGTCCGACCGCGTCGACGCCGCCGAGGAGGCCCTGGACGATACCGTCGCTGTCGACGACCCCCGCGTCGCGCAGGCGGCGGCCGAGCGGCACGCCTTCGAGACGGAGCTGCTGCGCGTCTGCACGGAGTCCGGTCAGCTGGAGGAGGACGACGCTCTCGCCGCGGCCTGGGGCGAGCGGCACCCGCCCGAGGACGCCGAGACGCCCACCCCCGCGGCCGATCCGCGCGCCAGGAGCGCGGCGGACGTCATCCGGAGCCTGCCCTATGACTTCTCCCCCGCCCGCGTGCGCTGCATGGAGCTGGCGGTGCAGCTCGGCGTGGAGGAGACGCCGGCGTCCTGACCGCGCGGGGTCAGCCCGCGCGGATGCGGTCGGCGAGCTCCTGCGCGTCCTCGTCGCCGCGGAGGATCTGCACCGAGTCCCCCTCGATCGCCTGCAAAGGCGGGCGCGCGAGTGGACCCGGAACGGGCTCCGGCCCGGGCGCGGGCCCGACGTGCGTTCACTCGCGCGAGCCGGCAGCGCCGAGTGGACGCGTACAGGGGCCTGCTCGCGACACGAGGCCCGTCGCGGGTCCACTCGAGGACTCGTGGTGATCGAGTGGGCCGCGGAGCGGGCGTCTCGAGATCCACTGTGCCCAGGAGGGCGGGTCTCGATACGCCGCCGGAGGCGGCTACTCGACCAGCATGTGCCGGACGCGTGACCTCCCGCACGGCGGACCCGGAGCATGCTGATCGGGCAGCCCGCGGAGCGGGTTCTCCTCGTGCTGAGCGGCCTGCCCGCACGGCCGGCCCGCCTCACGCTGATCGACCTGCCCGCTTCATGCTGATCGAGTAGCCCGCGGAGCGGGCGTATCGAGATCCACCGCGTCCAGCACGCCGGGTCTCGATACGCCGCCGGAGGCGGCTACTCGACCAGCATGGAAGGCGCACGCCGGCGGCTGCTCGGCCGGCGTGCGTCGGCTCACTCGAAGAGGGAGAGGGTGAGGGTGGAGCTGTAGTCGCCGGCGTCGACGGTGGTCGGCGTCTTGAGCGTCAGGGCCGCGTTGGCGGTCCAGGAGCCCTCCTCGGCGACGCCGGCGGAGTCGTTGGTGATGGCGAGGAGCTCCTGGTCGACGAGGCCGACGCCGTCCGGGCCGCCGTCGATGGCGGTGTCGACGACGTCGCCCTCGGCGACGAGGCCGGAATCGCCGCCGTCGATCAGATTCGGCGCCCAGCCGAGGTTCTCCGCGCCGATGGTGTCGCCGGTCGACGAGGTGAAGTCGCTCGCGGTGCCGAGGACGTACCAGCCGGCACCGGCCGGGATGTCGGCCGGATCGCGGGTGTCGGTCACCGTCACGGTCGGCAGGGTGCCGGTGAACTGGCGGACGACGCGGGTCGAGCCGTTCTCGGTCAGGGCGGTGGAGTCGCTCGCGACCGTCATCGAGAGCGAGCCGGGCGTGGTCAGCGGCGCGATCTGCACGTTCACGTCGACGTCGTCGGCGCCCTGCTGCTCGTCGGCGAAGGCGGTGCCGGCGACGCCGAGCAGGAGCAGGCCACCGGCGAGACCGGCGGCGCCGCGGGTGAGAAGGGGGCGGATCCGTGTGGAGCGGGTGGTCATGGCGGGGGTTCTCCGTTCTCCGGCCGGCCTCGTCGCCGACTCGTCGTCGCGCATCCCGCCCCTCCTGATCGATCATAATCGATCATCAAGGAGGGTCGTTCCGCGCTGCCGAGCAGACTATCCCGTGGTCGCTCCGCGAGGAAAGACCCTGTTCGCAAGCCGCTTCGCGCCGTTGCGCCCGTGAAACCGCTCGGATACGGTGACCACAGCGATCGCTCTCCTCATGTTCTGAAATGATCGGAGTTGGCGCATCGCTCATCCCATTCGACTCGACGACGAGGCGCACTCATGCAAAACCGCTCTCCCCGGCACGCTCGAGGCTCGCAGCCCGAGCCCCCCTCGCCCAGCAGGCCGCACCGCAGGAAGGAGGGGAGGGGACGGACCCTCGTCGCGGCGACCGCGCTCGGCGCCCTGCTCGCGGCGGGGCTCGCCCAGGTGCCGGCCGCCCAGGCCGCGCCGTCGGACGTGCAGGCCGTCACCGTCACGGCGGCCGACGTCGCCGCCGCGGCGAAGAGCGTCAACGCGCTGACCTTCAAGGGCTTCGGCATCCTCTCCGCGAACTCGACCAGCGCGCTGCTGCTCGACTACAAATCGCAGCACCCCGAGAAGTACTGGGAGCTGATCGAGACGCTCTTCGGCGGCGAGCACCCGATCATGACCACCATCAAGATCGAGATGGGCAACGACCGCAACACCTCGACCGGGCCGAACGTCGCGACGATGCGCTCGCGCGACGAGTACCCGAACGTGCAGCGCGAGCCCGGCTTCCAGCTGGCGGCGGACGCGCAGAAGGTCGCCGAGGGCGACGTGCACGTCAGCATCCTGCGCTGGAGCCGCCCCACCTGGGTGACCAGCGACGAGGACCAGTACATCTGGTTCAAGAACACCGTCCTGGCGGCGGAGCGCGAGTACGGGATCATGGTCGACTCGATCAACCCGGACACCAACGAGACCACGAGCCCGAACGCGGCGCTCTACAAGAAGTTCTCCACCTGGCTTCGCACCGACACCAAGGGCTACGAGGGCGCGAGCGCGCAGGACCCGAGCAACGGCTTCGTCTCGGCGGACGAGGGCGAGCGCTACCGCGCGATCCGCACGGTCGCGGCGGACACGGTCGGCACTCCCCCGACCTCCTTCGGCGACCAACTGAACTCGACGACCGACCCGTCGCTCCGCGACGCCGTCGACGTCGTCGGCTTCCACTACGCCACCTCGGACGACGCGAACGGGAACCTCAAGAAGTTCGCGCAGACCTACGACAAGGAGATCTGGAACTCCGAGGGCCAGGCGACCTTCTCCAACTCCGCCGACCGCCCGAACAACACCAATCCCGACGGCCAGGGCGGCACCGGGACCGAGTTCGGCGGCACCAACAGCGCGCTCGAGATGAGCAACTGGGTCACCTCCGGCTTCGCGAAGTCGCTCCGGACCCTGAACATCTTCCAGCCGGCGATCGGCTCGTTCTACGACGGCTTCCAGTACTCCTCGAAGGAGCTGGTCAGCGCGCGCGACCCGTGGTCGGGCTGGCTGTACTACGACGGCGGCCTGGCCGCGGTCGAGCAGTACACGCAGTTCGCGCAGCTCGGCTGGGAGAACGAGGACAACACCGCGGGCGTCTGGCGCGGCATCCCGCAGGCCTCCGGCAGCGCGCTCGGCGGCGGCAACCCGCCCAGCGGAGCCTCGACCGGCGCGGTGTCGTACACGACGCTCGCCGCGCCGGACGGCTCGGACTTCTCCACGGTGATCGTCAACGACAGCCCGTTCGAGAAGACCTACGCGATCTCCGCGGAGGACCTCGACCTGGGCGACGACCGCATGATGGAGGTCTGGGAGACCCGCGCGGCCGACGCCGGCGAGGCCTACGACGCGAACTACGTCGTGCCCGTGTCGGAGCTGTCCGCCGTGGACGGCACCTACACGGTGACCGTGAAGCCCTGGTCGACGGCGACCGCGACGACGCTCGACCACGCGGCGAGCGCCGGCGGTGTCCTCACCCCGCGCGAGGGCTACGGCTCGACCCTGCCGACCGCGCCCGAGTACACCGACGCCGACGGCGGCCGCGACGTGCTCGACACCGACGCGAGCGGCGACGTCAACGGCGTCACCACCGACTCCGTCCTCTACGCGGACGACTTCGACTACGCCGAGGCTGCGGACATCCGCTCCTACGACCCGGCGACCGGGGCGCTCGGCGACTCGGGCGAGTCGTTCCTCGACAGCCGCGGCGCGAAGGCGAAGCCCGCCGGCACCCCCGCGGTGCAGCCGGAGGACGACGGCGCGATCCCGCGCTACACGAACGACACCAACGGCGCCTTCGAGTCCGTGGCCACCGGCGACGCCGCGCGCGACCGCGTGCTGCGTCAGCAGGTCGGCCCGGGCATGAACGGCTCGGCCTGGAACGGCGGCGACCCGAAGACGACGATCGGCGACTACCGCTGGGCGAACTACCGCGCCTCGGTCGACGTGCTCTTCGAGAACGGCGGCACCCCGTACGCGACCCTCGGCGCCCGGGAGCAGGGCGGGACGCCCAACGGCCAGAACGTCTCCGCGGCCGAGCTGCGGGTCGACGCGACCGGCGCCTGGAGCCTGCTGCGCTACGGCACCTCCGTCGCGTCCGGCACCGCCTCCGCCACCCCCGGCACGGCGTTCCGCACCGGCACCGGAGTGTGGAACCGGATCGCCGTGCAGGTGGCGGGCGACCGCTCCACCGCGTACCTCAACGGCGTGCAGGTCGCCGCGTACACCGACCCGGCGCCGCAGGCCGCAGGGCGCGTGCAGCTCGGCTCGGCCTTCACCTTCACGCAGTTCGACGACCTCGTCGTCGAGCAGGTGCCCGGCTTCACTCCCTACTACTCCACCGTCGTCGACGGCATGCACCAGACCAGCTGGAGCGACGGCTCGACGCCGATCCTCGAGTTCGACGAGCAGTGGACCCACGTCAACGGCCAGGGCATGTTCGAGTGGCAGCGCACGGCGTCGAAGAGCACCGGGAAGGGCGCGGCGCTGAGCTACTCCTTCACCGGGACCGGACTCGACGTCCTCGGCAGCAACACCGGGGCGGCGACGCTCAATGTCACGGTGGACGGCGTCCGGGTGGCGACGAACGCGCCGACCTGGGCCGCGGGCAGCGAGCGCACGGCGTTCCAGCTCCGCGGTCTCGCGGACGGCGAGCACACCGTGGTGCTGGAGACGGCGAACGACGGCGTCCTGAACGTCGACGCGGTCGGTGTGGTCGTCGCGAACGCGGACTCGTCTGCGGTCGACACCACCGCCCTCGCGGCGGCGCTGGCGACGGCCGAGTCCTTCGTCGAGGCGGAGTGGAGCGCCTCCTCCTGGGCCCCCTTCGCGAGCGTCGTGGGTTCCGCCCGTTCGGCGCTGGCCGACCCGGCCGGCTACGGTCTCGACGCGGAGGGGGCCGCCGCTCTGGTGGCGCGCCTCAGCCGGACCGCCGCGGAGCTCGTGCCCGAGGGCGTGAGCACCGACGTCCGCGACCTCGGCCTGATCGCCGGGACCGCCTCCGCCGGACTGCCGAAGACCGTGACCCTCGAGGGCGCCGACCGCGCCGTGACCTGGGACGCGGGAGCCGCGCAGGCCCTCGCCGGGACGGCGGAGCTCGGCACGGTGCGGCTGACCGGCCGGACCAGCGAGAAGGTCGCGGCGACCGGCGTCTTCCAGCGCTTCTCGGTGCCGCTGCTCGTGACTCCCGCCGACCTGCGCTACTTCGTCGACTCGGGGTCGAGCGGCTCGGCGGCCGGATCCGCCTACGCGGCCGTGAAGGCGAGCCAGCCGGGCATCCTCAACGACGCCGCCGACCGGAAGTGGGACGGCGTCTCCGCGGGGAGCACGTGGGGCTACTCGACCACGTCGACCGGCGCGGTCGTCCCGGGCAACCCCGCGGACTGGAGCTCCTCGTACGTGCCGGCCGACTTCGGCAAGCCCGTCGTGACGCACCTGACCCTGCCCGCAGGGACCTACGACGTCGTCGCCGTGCAGGCGCCGCGGGCCGGACTGACCACCAACGTCGTCTCGACCGTCACCGCGGCCGGCACGACGAAGCGGGCCACCGCGGTCTCGACCGGGGCGGCGACGCCGGTGCGTCAGCAGGTGACCCTCGCGGCGCCGGGCGTCGTGGACGTGTCCTTCGGGACCGACGGGACGAGCGGCTACAACGCGCGGCTCGCCCTGGTCTACGTCCAGAGCGTCACCCGCGACCTCGGCTACCAGGGCGCGCTCACCGCGAGCGCCGCGCTGCCGACCACCGTGACGGTCGACGGCGCCTCGACCGGCGTCACCTGGGACGCGGACTCCGCGGCGCAGACCCGCACCGACTACGCGCCGGTGACCCTGCGCGGGACGCTCGCGAACAGCGCGAAGGTGACCGCGCGCTACGAGGTCGTGCCCGAGGGGCTCGTCTACTACATCGACTCCGGCACCGCGGCGACCTCCTCGCCGCAGTACGGCGCGGTGCAGGCGGCCGTCCCGTCGCTGCTCAACGCCGTGTCGGACCGGGCCTCGACCGCCGCCGACCAGTGGGGCTTCGCGCCCGAGGGCATGAAGGTGAAGACCGGGACGGACGTGAACGACAAGTTCTCGACCGGCCTCTACCAGGACACGACGCAGCTGATCTACCGACTGCCGCTGGCCGCCGGGACGTACACGCTGACGGGCGGGTTCACCGAGTGGTGGAACCTCAGCCGGACGATGAACCACACGGTCTCGGCCGGGGGCGTGGAGCTGGTCAAGGGCAACATCCCGCTGTCGGGCACGAGCACGCCGCTGACCGGGGCGCTGACCTTCACCCTCGCGGCGCCGACCACGGTGGAGTACCGGGTGACGAACGAGGGCGCGGGCGGCGAGAAGCCGGTGATCTCGTGGCTCGGAGTCGCGGCGGTCGCCCCCGCCGCCCCAGCGCTGCCGGACCTGGACGTGACGGTGCAGAGCCGGTGCGTCGCGGGCAAGGTGCAGCTGGGCGTCACCGCGGTCAACACGGCCGACGTGCCGGTGGGGATCACGATGACGACGGCCTACGGCGAGAAGGCGTTCACCGCCGTCGCGCCCGGCAAGAGCGTGTTCCACTCCTTCACCACCCGGGCCAAGACGGTGCCGGCCGACGCGGTCGACCTGACCGTGACGGGCACCGTCGACGGGGAGGACGTGACGCGCGAGCAGAGCGAGGAGTACCCGGCCGCGAGCTGCTGAGGAGCGGTGCGGGAGCCGGCGTCGCCTTCGTGAGGAGGGCGGCGCCGGCTCAGGCGTGTGCGGGGGCTGGAGCCTGGGGTGAGCCTGTGCGAGTTCTCAGTGTCCACTCCACGGAACTCGGGCGGGCGGCGGTCGCGCCTACGGTCGACCACGAGCACGACGGCGTGCGGCACTCCCCCTCGAGATCCGCTCCGACCGGAAGGCACGCCATGACCACCACGCTCGACCGCCCGACCACCTCCTCCACGGCCCGCCGCGGCGCGCTGCCGGGGGCCTCCGCCGGACTGCTCGTCCTCCGCCTCGCGCTGGGCGCCGTCTTCCTCGCGCACGGCTGGCAGAAGATCGCCGTCGACGGTCTCGCGGCGACGACCGAGGGCTTCGGAGCGATGGGGATCCCGTTCGCGGCCGTCCTCGCCCCGGTCGCCGCCTTCACCGAGCTGCTCGGCGGCGCCGCCGTCATCGTCGGCCTGCTGACCCGGATCGCCGCCGCCGGCCTCGCGATCACGGCACTCGTCGCGCTCGTCGTCGTCCACCTGCCGGGCGGCTTCTTCGCGGCCACCGGCGGCATCGAGTTCGTCCTGGTGCTGGCCGCCGGAGCGGTGGCCCTCGCGCTGACGGGCGCCGGCCGCCTCTCGGTCGACGCCCTGCTGCGCCGCCGCCGCTGACGTGGATCTGCTCGCGGGAGATGCCCGCAGATTGCTGGTCGAGTAGCCCGCAGGGCAGCCCATGCTGGTCGAGTAGCCCGAAGGGCGTATCGAGACCCACCACCGCCCGCTCGGTGGTCTGCCGGCTCCGGTCTCGGCCCGGGTGGATCTCGATACGCCCGCTGCGCGGGCTACTCGATCAGCATGGGGGGGGCGCAGTCCGCGGCCAGGGTGCCGGGCCGACCGCCTCATGCCGGTCGCGCAGCCCGCAGGGCACTCCCTGCTGGTCGCGCAAGCCGCAGGGCGATTCATGCTGGTCGAGTAGCCGCCTCCGGCGGCGTATCGAGACCCACCATCACCGAGACATCCGGGAGCAAGCCTCCTCCCCAACCCCCGATCCGCCTGCCCTCTCCCCCGATCGGCCCCTGCCCCCGCTTCGATGTCGGTGGCTACTGGTTCAATACGCGTATGTCAGAAGATGAGAATGCGGCGGCACTCGCGGAGGTGCGCAACTGCTTCGACGACTCCGCGGCCGCCGAGCGCGCCGCCTCCCCGACGCGCCTGAGGGCGGCCGAGCGGATGCACCGGGGCTACCGGCTCGCGCTCACCGTGCAGGAGGGCTTCGCCCGCGGAGCGTCCCGGAGTGAGACCCGCGACCTGGCCGAGCGCTCCATCCGCGCCGAGCTCGCGGTCACGATCGGCGTGTCCGAGCGGGAGGTCTGCCGCCGCCTCGAGACCGCGCAGATGCTGATGGAGCACCTGCCGCTCACCCGCGCTCTGCTCCGTGACGCGCGGATCCTCTGGGAGGTCGGCGAGGCGATCTGCAGGACGGCCAGCAGCCTCCCCGAGGCCTCCCGCGCGGCACTCGACGAGCGCGCCGCTGACGCCGCCCTCACGATGACGACGACCCAGCTGCGCCGAGCGTTGCAACGCTGGCGCGAGGAGCTGCACGAGCAGCCCCTCGCCGAGCGCCACGCCCGCGCGAAGGAGGACCGCGCCGTCTGGGTCACCCCGGACGTCGATGGCATGGCCACGCTCTGCCTTCACGCTCCCGCACCTGCAGTGACGGGCGCCTACGACCGGTTGCGCCGCATCGCCCGCACCCTCCGCGACGACGGCGATCCGCGCACCCTTCAGCAGCTCAGCGCCGACGCGGCCGTCGATCTGCTCTGCGACGGCGACATCGCCGGCACCACGCCGAACGAAGAGCACCGGCCCGACCCGACCTTCGTCCCCGGAGTGCGGGCCGAGGTGCGGCTCACCCTCGCGGCGTCCACCGCCGCGGGTCTCGACGACGCACCCGCGGACCTCGACGGCTACGGACCCGTCCCCGCCGACGTCGCCCGCGAGCTCCTCCGAACGGGAGCCTCCTTCACGCGGGTGCTCACCGATCAGGACACCGGCGCCGTCGTCTCCGTCGGCCGCACCTGGCGCGTCCCACCCGCGCAGATGCGCCTGCACCTCCAACTCCGCGATCAGACCTGCCGCTTCCCCGGCTGCACCCGCACGGCCTCGACAGCCGAGGCCGACCACACGATCGAGTGGCGCAACGGCGGCGAGACCTCTCTCGAGAACCTCGTCATGCTCTGCACGTCCCACCACCACGTCCGGCACGGAGAGCAGTGGAGCTACGACCGGATCGACGACGACGGGACGCTCGAGTGGACGAGCCCCACCGGCCGGCGGATCAACAACCGGCCGCCACCGCTGCCCGGCCGGCCGCCGGACCGGCCGCCGGGGCCCCGCTTCGACACTGTTCCCGCACCGTTCTGACGGTGGGTGGATCTCGACACGCCCGCTCCGCGGGCTACTCGATCAGCATGGTGTGCCCGAGAGGCGTGCTGCTCGATCGGCAAGGTGCGCCCGCGAAGCGTGCTGCTCGATCAGCCTGCAGTGCGCGCTTCGCGGCCCGGCAGAGCAGCACGCGTGCGGACCGCGCACCGCCTTCATGCTGGTCGAGTAGCGCGCAGCGCGTATCGAGACCCGGGTCCGGCAGACGGGGGATCTCGATACGGCCCGCGAAGCGGGCTACTCGATCAGCAAGGTGCGCCCGCGAGCCGTGCTGCTCGATCAGCCTGCAGTGCGCGCCTTGCGGCCTAGCCGAGCAGCACGCATCCGGACCCCGGATCGCCTTCATGCTGGTCGAGTAGCGCGCAGCGCTTATCGAGACCCGACCCCCGGACGGCGGTGGATCTCGATACGCCCGCGAGGCGGGCTACTCGATCTGCATGAGGCGCGTGCACGGCGCGTCCGCGTGCACCACGGACATGGTCAGGGGCGGGCGGCGGCGAGGAGGGCGCCGAGGCGGTCGAGCTGAGCCGGGTCCTCGAGGGCGGAGCCGACGGCGGCGACGCGCACGCCGGCGTCGAGGAAGTCGGAGACGTTGGCGGCGTCGAGGCCGCCGGTCGCGACGAAGCGGATGCCGGGGAAGGGGCCGCGGATGTGCTTGAACCAGCCGGCGCCGAGCCAGGTGGCGGGGAAGGCCTTCAGCCAGGTGAGGCCGAGCGAGGCGGCGAGCTGCACCTCCGAGGGGGTCGCGACTCCGGGCAGCAGCGGGAGATCGACGGCGCCGGCGGCGGCGAGGATGCGCTGGTCGAGGCCCGGCGAGACGAGGTAGCCGGCGCCGGCCTCGCGGGCGAGCGCGACCTGCTCGGGGCGGACGATGGTGCCCGCTCCGACGGTCTTGCCGCGCTCGGCGCCCAGGCGCGCGACCTCACGGAGGGCGACCTCGTCCTCCGCGGTCTGCAGCGGCACCTCGACCGAGTCGATGCCGAGGTCCCAGGCGGTCGTCGCGAGGGCGATCGAGCGCTCCACGCCCATCCCGCGCAGGATCGCCATCAGCGGGGCGCCCGCGAACACCTCGTCGAAGGGGCTCTCGGTCGGGCTTGCAGTCGGGGTGGTCGCGGTGGTGGTCGTCGCAGTGGTGAACGCAGTCATCGTCGTGCCGTTCTCTCGTCGAGGGAGTCGCCCGCCACGGCGAGGGTGAGGGCGGCGCGGTCGTGGCCGCGGCGCAGGCGTGCTCCGGGGTCGGCGCCCTGGAGCAGGGCGGCCAGGTAGCCGCCGGCGAAGGCGTCGCCCGCGCCGACCGCGTCGAGCACCTCCACCTCGTGCGACGGCTCGAAGACCGCGCCCGCGGCAGCAGCACCGGCACCGGCACCGGCATCAGCGCAGAACACCGTCGCGCCGATGTGGCCGTCCTTGACGACCAGCTCGGCGACGTCCGGGAACAGCGCCCGGACGTCCTCGGCGGTGCGGGTGCCCCACAGCGTCTCCGCCTCGTCGCGGCCGACGAAGACCACGTCGGCCAGCCGGACCAGCTCGGCGAGGACCGGCGCGGCATCGGCGACGCTCCAGAGCGCGGCGCGGTAGTTGACGTCGAGGCTCACCGGAATGCCGAGCTCGCGGGCGCGGAGGGCCGCGCGACGGAGGAAGCGGTCGGCCGGCTCCGAGAGCGCCGCGGTGATCCCGGAGAGGTGCAGCAGCGCCACGTCGTCGAACGGAGCGGCATCGGCGTCGGCGGTGTCGAGGTACGCGGCGGCCGACCCCGCCCGGTAGTACGAGACTCCGCGCCCGGGGTCCTTCACGTAGACGCCGGTGGGACGCCCGGGGTCGCGGACGACGCGCGAGACGTCGATCCGCCGCGCCGCGAGCTGCCGCAGCACCCGCTCGCCGAGCGCGTCGGCGCCGAGGCGGCTGTGCCAGCGCACGGGGACGCCGAGCGCCGCCGCGTGCGCGAGCACGTTCGACTCCGCACCGCCCGCGTCGACGAGGAAGTCGTCCGCGTCGGCGACCGAGCCGCCGCAGGGCACCAGCACGGCCATGGTCTCCCCCATGGCCAGCAGCACGCCGCCGGCAGCGGATCCGGACGTCACGCCAGGTCCTTCACCGGCGCCGCATCCATGTCGTCGAACGCCTGGTTCTCGCCCGCCATCGCCCAGACGAAGGAGTAGGCGGCGGTGCCGACGCCGGAGTGCAGCGACCAGCTCGGCGAGAGGATCGCCTGGCGGTCGGCAACGACGAGGTGCCGGGTCTCCTGGCGCTCCCCGAGCAGGTGGATGACGCGCGCGTCCTCGGGCAGATCGAAGTAGAGGTAGCACTCGGTGCGGCGGTCGTGGGTGTGCGCGGGCATGGTGTTCCACATCGAGCCCTCGTGCAGGGTCGTCACGCCCATCACGATCTGGCAGCTGCGCACGCCGTTCTCGTGGATGTACTGGTTCAGCGTGCGGCGGTTGCTCGTCGCCTGCTCGCCGAGCTCGCGGACGGTGCCCTCGCCGGGCGCGACGAGGACCGAGGGGTAGCTCGTGTGCGCGGGGGCGGAGAAGAGGTAGAACTGCGCGCCGGAGTCAGTCGAGCCGGCGTCGGCGTCCTCGAACGCCACCGCCTCGATCCCGCGCCCCAGGTACAGGCACGCGCCCGACACCAGCGTGTACGTCTCGCCGTCCGCGGTCACCGTGCCGGTGCCGCCGACGTTGACGATCCCGAGCTCGCGGTGCTCGAGGAACGTCTCGCTGCGGATCTCCTCGTAGCCGGTCAGCTCGAGGCGCTGCCCCGCGGGGACGGCGCCGCCGAGCACGATGCGGTCGTGGTGCGTGTAGACCAGCCGGATCTCGCCGGCGACGAACACCTCCGGAACGAGGTACTCCCGGCGCAGGTCCTCGGTGGTCATGCCGGGGATCTGCGAGGGGTTGGTGGCGTAGCGCTGCTCCATGGGGAGACTCCTGTCGGGTCGGTTCTGGTCGGGTGGGTTCGGGGAGCCGGTCGGCGTCAGCGCACGAGCCAGCCACCGTCGACGGGGAGGATCGTCCCCGTGACGTAGGCGGCGGCGTCCGAGGCGAGGAACACGAAGGCGCCCTGCAGATCGGCGGGCGTGCCCCAGCGGCCGGCCGGGATGCGCGCGACGATCGACGCCTCGCGGGCCTCGTCGGCGCGGATCGCGGCGGTGTTGTCCGTGGCGAGGTAGCCGGGCGCGATCGCGTTCACGGTCACTCCGGAGGCGGCCCACTCGTTGGCGAACGCCTTGGTCAGTCCCGCGACCGCGTGCTTCGACGCGGTGTAGCCGGGCACGGTGATCCCGCCCTGGAAGGACAGCATCGAGGCGACGGTGATGATCCGCCCCGAGCCCTGCGCGATCATCCGCCGGCCGGCCGCCTGGGTGAGGTGGAAGACCGAGTCGAGGTTCACCTTCAGCACCTCGTCCCAGTCCGCGGCGCTGTGCTCGGCCGCGGGGGTGCGCTTGATCGTGCCGGCGTTGTTGACCAGAACATCGATCCGGCCGAGCTCGGCGACGACCTCGTCGATCGCGGAGTGCAGCTCCTCGGGCGTCGCCGCCGCGAAGTCGCGGCGGATGAGGTGCGCCCGGCGGCCCAGCCCGCGGACCAGCTCGGCGGTCTCGCTCGCGTCGCCGCGGTCGATCAGCGCGATGTCGGCACCGGCCCCGGCCAGCGCCAGCGCGGCTCCCCGGCCGATGCCCCGGCTGGTCCCGGTGACGGCGGCGACGCGGCCGTCGAGGCGGAAGGCGTCGACAGTGAAGGCGGCGGTCATGGTCGTCCCTTTCGGAAGGTCGTGGTGAGGGAGCCGATCCCGTCGACGCGGATCGTGACCGCGTCGCCGTCGGCCAGCGGGCGGTGTGCCGCGAGCGCCTCCGGCAGCTTCTGCGGGCTGCCCGTGGCGATCACGTCGCCCGGCTCGAGGGTCATCCCCTCGCTGAGGTGGTGGACGAGCGCCGCCATGCTGAAGACCAGGTCGGCGGTGCTCTGCGAGACGGTGACGACGCCGTCGCGGATCACCTCGACGCGGAGGTCGCCGGTGTCCGCGATCTCGTCGGGCGTCACGAGCCACGGGCCGAGCGGGGCGAAGCCGTCGGAGCACTTGCCGAGCGTCCACTGGCTGGAGCGGCCCTGCCAGCTGCGCTCGGAGACGTCGTTGATCACGGTGTAGCCGGCGATGTGCGAGGCCGCCTCCTCGAGCGGGATGTCCCGCCCGCCGCGGCCGATGACGAGCGCGATCTCGCCCTCGTAGTCGACGTCGGTCGCCGTCAGCGGCAGCGTCACCGGGTCGCCGGGGGCGCCGAGGGTGTTCGGCGTCTTGACGAACACGTCGGGCGTCGTCGGCACGGGCCGGTCCTCGCCGCCGGCGGGCACGTGCCCACGGTAGTTGTAGCCGATGCAGAGGATCTTCCCCGGCACGACCGGCGGCAGGAGGCGGAGGGAGTCGAGCGGGACGGTCGCCGCGCCGACCGCCCGGGCCGCGGTCAGCAGCGCGCGGTCGGCGAGCAGCTCCGTGACGGTCGCGGCGCCCAGGTCGAGCACGCGATCGCCGGCGCGGTCACCGTCGCCGTCGCCGTCGAGCACGACCCCGGTGCGAGCGCCCTCGGCACTCTCGAATCGGACGAGTCTCACCAGTAGGGCCGCCATTCCGGTCGCGAGACGCGCATCAGCGCCTCCAGGTAGAAGTAGTCGCCCCAGAGCGTGCCCTCGTCGACGCCGACGTTCTTCGGCAGGTCGTAGACGCTGTGCAGCAGGACGGTGTCCGCGGCCTCGGGGCTCTCGGGAGCGCACTCCCGGATCAGCGCCGCGAGGATCCGGTGCGCGGCGTCGCGCCAGCGCGCGGCGCACTCGGCGTCGGTCTCGACCAGGGCCAGCTCGAGCAGTCCGCAGACCGCGATCGCCGCCGCCGAGCTGTCGCGGGGCGCGTCGCTGCCCTCCGCGTAGACGAGGTCCCAGTAGGGCACGAGGTCGCGCGGCAGGTGCGCGAGGAAGTACTCGGCGCAGGCCCGCGACGCCTCCAGCAGCGCGTCGTCGCCGAGCACGCGGAAGCCCATCGCGAAGCCGTAGACGCCCCAGGCCTGCCCGCGCGCCCAGCAGGAGTCGTCGAACGCGCCCTGCTCGGTGCCGCCGCGCAGCGGCTCGCCGGTCTCGGCGTCCCAGTAGAAGGTGTGGAAGGTGGAGGAGTCGGGGCGGAGGATGTTCACCCGCAGCGCCTCGATGTGGCGCGCGACGGCCTCGGCGTAGCGCGGGTCGCCGGTCTGCTCGCCGGCCCAGGTCAGCAGCGGCATGTTCATCAGCGAGTCGATGATCGTGCGGCCGCGCTGCTTCGGGTCGCGGAGGTCGCCCCAGGCCTGCACGATGCCGGCCGTCGGCAGGAAGCGCGTCATCAGGTGCTCGGCGGCCTCGAGCGCCGCGGTGCGGCCGAGCTCGTCGCCGAGCAGCCGGAAGGGCGCGACGCAGGAGAGCGTGTAGAGGAAGCCGAGGTCGTGGGTCTCCAGGTCCTCGCCCTCCCGCACGCGGCGGGCGAAGTCCTGCAGGTGGCCGCGGGCGGCGTCGAGGAAGACGTCCTCGCCGGTCGCCTCCCAGGCGATCCACTGCATGCCCGGCCAGAAGCTCGTCGTCCAGCCGCGGTTGGCGCCGGCCGCGAAGCCCTGCGCCGCGGGGCGGATCGGGTAGCGGCCGTCCGTGGTGGTGTCGTCGGGATAGGCGGAGCCGAAGGCCCCGATCATCCGGCGGACGACCTCGAGGGCGTCCGCCACGGCCTGCTCGGTGGTCGTCCTCCCCGTGGTGGGTGGAGTGGTCGTCATGGGGAGAGTCCTTCGTGGGAGGTCAGGCCGCGACCGGCTGGTCGGCGGCGAGCGCGGGGCGGAGGGTGAACCGGGCGTTGGCCCAGACCAGATAGAGGGCGGGAGCGGCCGAGACGCCGAGGGCGAGCGCGGGCGAGGCGGTGAAGAGGTACGCCTGGAACGCGAGCACCAGCAGCGAGACGACGGACAGGTGCCAGCGGCGGGCGGCGAGGAACACCGCCGCCTTCACGGCCTGCCGGAGCGTCGAGGTGCCCGCCTCCGCGAGGGCGACGAGCGCCACCGGGACGCAGCCGACCACGAGCAGGGCGATGACCGTGAGGAACGGGATGACGACCACGCCGATCTGCGTCGGCGCGAGGAACCGCACGTCGACGAGCACCAGGACGACGACCGCGGTGGCGGCGGCCAGCAGCCACACGGGGCGGCGCCAGCTCGCGCGCCACGCCCGCCAGAACGTCCGCACGACCGCGGTCTCGCCGCGCGAGTGCGCCGAGAAGACCGCGGCGGCACCCATCAGCGCCGGCGCACACAGCGGCAGCGCCACCGCGAGCAGCGGCCAGGAGAGCACCGGATCCGTCGTCACCAGCAGCAGCACGAGCGGCAGGCAGGCGACCAGGAGCAGCACGTTCGTCACCAGGATCAGGTAGGCGACGCCGAAGAGGGAGGCGTAGAGGCCGTTCGGGATGCGGCGCACGATCAGCCCTTCAGTCCGCTGGTCGCGATGCCCTCGACGAAGTACTTCTGGCCGAGGAGGAAGATCACGGCGATCGGGACCACCGAGATCACGAGGCCGGCGAACAGCAGCGCGTAGTTGGCGTCGTAGAGGGTGCTGACGAAGCTCTGCAGTCCCAGCTGGATCGTCCAGAGGTCCGGGTTCCGCAGGTAGATCAGCGGTCCGAGGTAGTCGTTCCAGGTGGCGACGAAGGTGAGCAGCGTGAGGCTCGCGATCGCGGGGATCGAGAGCGGCACCATGATCCGCGCCCAGATCCCGTACTCGCTCAGGCCGTCCAGTCGCGCGGCCTCGGAGAGCTCCTCGGGGATGGTCTCGTAGAACTGCTTCATCAGGAACACGCCGAAGGCGCCGAAGGCCTGGATCAGGATGATCGCCCAGAGGGTGTTCGAGACCTTGAGGTTCGACAGCAGGATGAACTGCGGGATCATGTACGACTGCCACGGAACCGCGATCGTGCCGATGTAGACCAGGAACAGCACGTCGCGGCCCGGGAAGCGCATCCGCGAGAAGCCGTAGGCCGCGAACGAGCCGGTCAGCACCTGCAGCACCGTGACGACGACCGCGAGCAGCAGTGTGTTGCGGATCCAGGTGAGCATGCCGGACTGGGTCCAGATCTCGACGTAGTTGCTCCAGACGAAGGTCTCCGGGAACCACTTCACCGGCACGGAGAACACGTCGTTCGGCGTCTTCACCGAGCTCGTGATCATCCAGAAGAACGGCAGCAGCAGCGCCGCGGCGGCGATGATCATCACCGCGTAGCCGAGGACGCGGCCGACCCGGCGAGCCGGGGTGCGCCCGGCCTCCGTGCGGCGCGGCGGCAGCGGCTCGTTCACGCCGACGACGGTCGGGGCGCCGTCGGGGATGAGAAGTCCGGTCATCGGGACTCGCTCCTTCGGTTGAGGAAGAACTGGGCCAGCGTCACGAGGATGCAGAGCAGGAAGAGCACGACCGAGACCGCCGACGCGTAGCCGAACTGGTTCTCCTGGAAGCCCTTCTGGTAGATGAACTGCGAGAGCACGAGCGTCGCCTGGCCCGGACCGCCCTGCGTCATCACGAGGATCAGGTCGAAGATCTTGAACGAGTTGATGGTGAGCATCACCGTCACGAAGAAGGTGGTCGGCCGCAGGCACGGGATCGTCACGTTCACGAACCGCTGCCAGACCGAGGCGCCGTCGACGCGGGCGGCCTCGTGCAGCTCGCGCGGCACGGTCTGCAGCCCGGCGAGGAACAGGATCATGTAGTAGCCCATGTCCCGCCAGGTGCTGATGATCACGACCGCGGGCATCGCCCACTCGGACGAGGTCAGCCAGCCGGGCGGGTCGGAGATGCCGATCAGGCCGAGCAGCTGGTTGATCGGGCCGTACTCCGGGCTGAAGAGCAGGTTCCAGACCACGGCGATCGCGACGATCGAGGTGATGTAGGGGAAGAACGCGGCGGTGCGGAAGAACGCGACGCCGCGGAGCTTGTTGTTGAGCAGCAGCGCGAGCCCGAGCGAGACGACGAGCGTCAGCGGGATGTGCAGCGCGGCGTAGTAGAGCGTGTTCAGCAGCGCGATGCGGAAGCTCGCGTCGCCGATCAGGCGCTGGAAGTTCGCGATGCCGACCCAGTTCGCCTGGCCGAAGACGTTCCAGTCGGTCATCGACATGTAGAAGAGGGTGATCACCGGCACGAGCGTGAGCGCGGCGAAGCCCAGGAAGTTCGGGAGGATGAAGGTCCAGCCGATCAGCATGTTCCGGACGGCGTACGCGGAGCGTCGTCGTCGGGGCGGCAGGGGCGACGGCGTCGGCGGAGTCGACGGGCCGGCGTCCGCGGCGGCGAGGGTCGTCATGAGACCTCCAGGGTCCGAGGGGGGAAGAAGAGGGGGCGGTGGCCGGCCCGTGCGGGGCCGGCCACCGCGGGGAGTCAGTTCGTGCCGACTTCGTTCTTCACGCGGTCCTCGGCGCTCTTCACGGCGTCGTCGAGGCTCGTCGAGCCCGACATGACGGCGGTGTGCAGGTCGAGGAGCACGTTCTGGACGGCGGCCGTCTTGGCCGAGGTCGGGTTCTCCGGCTTGGTGTCGTGCGTGGACCAGGCGAACTTCGAGACCTCGTCGGTCGGCGCGCTGTCGACCGCGAAGTAGGCCTCGGCGACCGCGTCGCTGGTCAGGGCGGGGGTGATGCCGAGGGAGGCGACGACCTCCGCGCCCTCCTCGCTCGACGCGAACTCGAGGAACTCCTTGGCCGCGGCCTGCTTGCCCGAGTCGATGCCGGCGTTGATGCCGAAGCCGGTCGGGTCGCCGAAGGTCACCGGGGTCTGGTCCATGCCGGTGGTCGACTCGTCGAACTGCGGGATCGGGGCGAAGCCCCAGTCGAAGGTGTCCGAGTCGCCGGAGGCCTGCTGGGCGATCAGCGACGCGACGAACCAGGTGCCCATCGGCATCATCGCGGCGTTCTGCTTGCCGAACTCGGCCTGGTAGGTGAGCTTGTTCGCGACGATCGTGTTGTACTCCGCCTGCGCACCCGCGTCCTGGAGCGCGAGGGCGCGCTCGTAGTAGGGCTCGAGGTAGCCGTAGTCGGCGTCGAGGATGTCGATGTCCGGGGTCTGCGCGCTCGCGAAGCCCTGCACCGTCGACTGCCAGCTGTGCTCGTAGGTGCCGACGGCGCTGCTGCCGGCCGCGGCGAGCGCGGTGGTCAGCTGCTCGGCGGTGGCCTCGTAGTCGTCCCAGGTCCAGGAGCCGTCGGGGTAGGCGACGCCGGCCTGGTCGAAGAGGGCCTTGTTGTAGAAGAGGACCCAGGAGTCCTGGCGGTAGGGCGCCGCCCACTGCTTGTCGTCGACCTGGTAGGCCTCCACGCCGCCGAGGTCGTCGGGCAGCTCGATGTCGGAGACGTCGAGGAGCTGGCCGCCGGCCTGGTAGGTGACGACGTTCTTGACGTTCTTCTGCGTGACGATGTCCGGACCGCTGCCGGCCGCGAGGTCCGCGGTCATCAGGGTGTCGTAGTTGGTCGCGTCGTACTCCTTGACCTCGATCGTGACGTCGGGGTCCTTCTCGTGGAACGCGTCGGCGAGCGCCTGGAACTCCGGCGTCGTGCTCAGGCTCCAGCCGGAGAGGCTGAGCGTGATCGGGCCGTCGGCGGCGGGCGCGTCGCCGCCCCCGCCCCCACCCGAGCAGGCGGTGAGGGACAGGGCGGCGACCAGGGCCACTCCGGCTGCGGCGAATCTTCTCTTCATGCGTGCTGCTCCTTTGCATCTGCGTCCGGGACTCCACCTCGGGTCCTCGGGTACCGGAGCTGCCGAGCGGCGCGTCCGGAATCTGGGAGTCGGTGCTCGGTGACGAGGCCGTCGGGCCAGGTCGCCGTCACGGACAGGGCGTCGCCGTCGGGGGCGACATCGACGGCGGCGAGGCCCGCGGAAGGGGCCTCCGCTCCGGCTGCTTCTTCACCGGTGAGGCCGACCAGCGCGACGACGAGGGCGTCGACCTCCGCCGGGAGGGTGAGCGTCGGCACGCCGACCGCGGGGCCGAGCGGGCTCGCGCCGTCGCGGGCGACGACCTCGGGGACGGCGCCGGGAGTGAGGGAGGTCAGGGTAGTCGTGAGGCGGCCGTTCGAGGCCTCGGCCGTCGCGGCGCTCGTGTCCGCGGCGATCTCGGCGCCGGCCAGCGGCCAGCCGCCGATGCGCAGGGCGATCTCCTCCGCCCGCACGCCCTCGGCGAGCTCGTCGATGCGGACGAGGCGCAGCTCCCACGGGCCGCGGACCAGCGAGTGCACGCTGATCCGGCCGGCGACGCGGACGGCTCCGCGCAGTCCCTCGCCGTGGCGGTGGCTGCTGCGCTCCGGACTGATCCAGTGCGCGTCCCCGCTCGAGCCGGCCACGCCGACCCGGCCGTCCGCGTCCAGGCGGACCTCGGTCAGCGTCATGCCGGTGCGGTGGGTCGCCTCGCCGTCGGCGTCGACCAGCGCGACGCTCTGCTCGAGCGCCTCCGCCCAGCCACGCTCGTCGAGCAGCGGCGCGGTGGCGGTGGAGTAGCCCAGGCGGGCGTAGAGCGGGGAGTCGCCGGTCGTCGCGCCGGGCAGCGCCTTGTCGGTGCCGTGGTTGACGACGCGGACGATGCCGTCGGCGTGCGTGCCCGAGACGATCCAGCCGGGCGAGACGATCGCGCGGAGGTCGTCGCCCTGCTCGATCGGGAGCAGATCGGCCGGGAGCGGCTCGGAGGCCGCGGTCCAGACCGGGTGCTCGGCCGGGAGCAGGATGCCGAGCATGCCCTTGACCGCCCAGTACGGCGAGCCGGGGCCGGAGTAGGACTGCGCGAGCTCGCGCCACGGGTCGTGCCAGCCCATCGAGAGCAGGCCGTCCTCGCCGGGGGCGCCGTTGTCGGCGAAGTGCCCGACGATCGCGCTCGCGGCGCGGCGGAGCCGACCCGGGGAGTGCGAGGGCACCTCGGCGATCACACCGGCCCAGAACGGCGCGGCGGCGGCGAAGCGGTAGATCAGGCTGCGGCCCTGCAGCAGCGGCGAGCCGTCGCCGCCGACGAGCGCCAGCGCGTCGGAGAGGTAGCGGTCGAGCCGGGCGACGTCGGCGGCGGCACGCGGGGCGGCCAGCTCCTCCGCGCCGGACATCCGCGCCCAGAGCACGGGGTACACGTGCAGCGCCCAGCCGACGTAGTGGTCGTAGGCGCGCTCCGAGCCGTCGGCGAGCCAGCCGTCCTCGCGGACGAAGGAGTCGTGGCGGGCGAGGTCCGCGGCGACGTCCTGCGCCGACCACGGGCCTCCGACCGAGCGGAGGAAGGTCTCGACGACCAGGCGGAACCAGACCCAGTTGGTCTGCGGGTAGCTGTCGTCGCCGACGACCGGGGCGAGGTAGTCGACGACGCGCTGCTGGGTCCGCGCGTCGAGGCGGTCCCAGATCCAGGGGCGCGTGAGGTCGAGCACCAGCGCGATCGACGCCGCCTCGACCTTGGCCTGCGCGTGCTCGTCGATCCGGACCCAGCGGTCCTCCGCGTCGGGGTCGACGCCGGTCTCGACGCCGCGGCGGTAGAAGTCGATCAGGTCGTCGACGCCCTCGCCGCGCGCTCCGGCGATGCGGAAGCCGGCGAGCAGGAAGGTGCGGGCGAAGCCCTCGAGGCCGTCGACCGCGCGGCCGTAGCCGCCCTCGGCGCCGGGGAGGGTGATCCGGCCGTGGCCGACGCTGGCGAAGGGGGCCACGGCGGCGAGGAGCGCGTCCGCGACGGCGAGCCAGTGCTCGCGCGTCCAGTCGGCGCGGAGGTTCCCCTCGTCCACGGCGGTTCTCCTTTGAATCGTGATGTCCGCGCTCTGTCCCACGCTGACGTGAGCGGCCCACGCTGACGTGAGCGGCACTGAACAGAACAGGACTATACATACGGAAATCGATCACCTCAATGTTTTGGTTGGAGCAAAATGATTGATTATGATCAGTTGCATGCCAAAGCACCCCGTCCCGGCATCGTCGCCGGGCGTGATCGAGTCCTTCCGCGGCCCGCTCGCGGCCGCGTTCTCGCCCGACCGTCCGCTCTCGGCGCGCGGGGTCCTCCTCTCTCCCGAGCAGTCGCTGCCGGTGCCGACCGCCGCCGACCGGGAGGCCTGGGCCGCGGCCGATGCGACGACACTCGCCGCGGTCGCCGAGCGCGCCGCCGCCGACCTGCTCGCGCCGTGGCCGCAGCCGCTCGCCAGCCAGGCCGTGCGCGTGCACCGCGACGGCAACCGGGACGGCTGGGAGCAGCGCGCGTTCGAGCGGCAGCGGCGGCTGAGCCGCGCGGTGCTGCTGGCCGCGAGCACCGGCGGCGCACCTGAGGGCGACGCCTGGCTCGATCAGGTCGCCGACGGCGTGCAGCTGCTCCTCGAGCAGAGCTCCTGGTGCTGGCCGGCCCACGACGACGCGCTGAGCCGGCACGGCTCGGTGCTCGCCGACGTCGCCGACCCCTTCCTCGACCTCGGCGCGGGCGAGGTCGCCGGCCAGCTCGCCTGGCTCGACCACGCGCTCGGCGAGCGCCTCGACGACCGCTATCCGGGGCTGCGCCGCAGGATCCGCCGCGAGACCCGCGAGCGCGTGCTCGCCCCGTTCCTCGCCCGCGACGACTGGCACTGGCTGGGCCTGGACGGCGACGTGCACAACTGGAACCCCTGGATCACCGGCAACGTGCTGGTCGCCGCCCTGCGCCTGCTCGACGCTCCGGGCGAGGAGGAGGAGCGCGCCGCCGTCGTCACCCGCGCCGTCGCCGCCCTGGACCGCTACGTCGCCGTGCTCCCCGAGGACGGCGCGATCGACGAGGGCTACGCCTACTGGTGGAACGGCGCCTGCCGCGCCCTCGAGGCGCTCGACATCCTCGCGCACGCGACCGGCGGCGCCTGGGACGCCTCGGCCGTGCCCGCCCTGCGCGCGACCGTCGCCTTCCCGCACCGCTCGCACCTCGGCGGCGACTGGTACGTCGCGCACGCCGACGGCCAGGCGCTGCAGTCGCGCGACCAGCCCTGGCACGCGGTGCACCGGGCCGGCCGCCGGGTCGGCGACACCGCCGCGATGGCGCACGCCGCCGCGCAGCGCTCCCCCGCCGAGCCCGCCGCCTCCGAGAAGGAGGGGCTCGGCCGCCTGCTGCGCGGAGCGACCGACCCGCTCTGGACCGCGGCGCCCGCCGCCCGGCCTCCCCTCCCCCGCGAGGTCTGGCTCGAGTCCGTCCAGGTGCTCCTCGCCCGCACGACCGCAGGGTCGGCGGAGGGTCTGACCCTCGTCGCCAAGGGCGGCCACAACGCCGAGCACCACAACCACAACGACGTCGGCGCGTTCCAGGTGGCGAGCGACGGCGTGCCCGTCGTCGTCGACGCCGGCCGCCCCACCTACACCGCCGCCACCTTCGGCCCGGAGCGCTACGGCATCTGGACGATGCGCAGCGAGTGGCACAACCTGCCCGTCGTCCGCGGCCTCGGGCAGCCGCCCGGGCGGGAGGCGGCCGCTGCGGACGTCTCGGTCGCGCTGAGCGACGCGTCCGCCGCGTTCTCCGCAGAGCTCGCCGCCGCCTACCCCGGCACGGGGCTGCGCTCCTGGCGCCGCACCGTCTCCCTCGACCGCCCGTCCGCAAGGGTCGTGCTCGAGGACCGCTGGGACCTCGCCCCGTGGGACGATCAGGACGATGAGCCCGGCACCGCGATCCGACTGCTCCTCGCGGGAGACGTCGTGACCGAGCGCGGAGCCGCCCGGGTCCGCCCGCTCGGCGGCGCGCGGCCGCTCCGGATCGCCTGGGATCCGGCCTGCGAGCACCGCACCATCGTCCGCGAGCTGGACGATCCGATGCTCACGAGCGTCTGGGGCGAGCGGCTGACGCTGCTGGAGATCGACGCCACGGCGCGCAGGGAGCTGCGGATCGCGATAGACCTGGACCCACCGATCGGAGAGCAACGATGAGCGACCAGACCCAGTCCCCTCCCCTCGCCGCCGAGCGACGGGCGCACATCCTCGCGGCCCTGGGCGTCGACGGCGCCGTCCGCATCTCCCAGCTGACCGAGGCGCTCGGCGTGGCGACGGTCACGCTTCGCCGCGATCTGGTGCAGATGGAGCGCGAGGGCCTGCTGAGCCGCGTGCACGGCGGCGCGGTCGTCCTCTCCGGGTCGGCCGGCCACACGGCCCCCGCCCCGGAGCCGGAGGAGGTCAAGCTCGGCTCGATCGCCGTCCTGGTGCCCTCGCTCAACTACTACTGGCCCGGCGTGCTGCACGCGATGGAGGCGACCGGCCGCAGCCTCGGCTACGACGTCGTCCTGCGCGGCGCCTCCTACGAGCTGCAGGACGAGCGCCCCGTGCTCGAGCGCCTGCTGCGCTCCGGCGACGTGCGCGGGCTGATCGTCGCTCCCAACACCGACACGGAGCACTCGGGCGACGTCCTCCGCTGGCTCGCCGACTGCGGGGTCCCGTCGGTCCTGGTCGAGCGCGACGCCGTGCTCGAGCCCGAGGGCACGCCCGCCGAGTCGGTCACCACCGACCACGCGCTCGGCGCCGTGCTCGCCGCCCGCCACCTCGCCGAGCTCGGCCACCGCAAGGTCGGCCTGATCCTGTCGCGGAACTCGCCCACCTCGCGCAAGATCGCCGCGGGCTGGCTCTCGGCCTGCGAGGCGCTCGGCCTCACCCCCGCCGACCACTTCGAGGAGACGCTCCCCGACCGCGGTAGCGCCGACTTCTCCGAGGTGGTCAACGCGGCCCTGGAGACGGCCCTCGAGACCGGCGTCACCGCCCTGCTCGTGCACTCCGACCCCGAGGCGATGGCCTTCGTCGACCTCGCGCTCAACCGCGGCATCTCCGTGCCCGGCGACCTCTCGGTGATCGCCTACGACGACGAGGTCGCCCAGTTGTTCACGCCCGCGCTGACCGCGGTGAGCCCGCCGCGCGCCGGCGTCGGCGAGGCCGCGGTCCGGCTGCTCGTCCAGCGGATCGAGGACCCCGAGCGGCCCGTGCACCGCGTGCAGCTCAACCCGAGCCTGATCGTCCGCGCCTCGACGGCGGCTCCCGGGCGCCCGGCGGACGGGCAGCCGGACGGCGCGCGGTGATCGACCGCCACGAGCACTCGCCGTGGTCGTTCTGGGCCGAGGCCGCGCCGGAGCAGCGGTCCCGCCAGCTCGAGCTGCAGCGCGAGCTCCTGGCCGCGCACCCCGGCTGGACGATCGGCGCCGACTGCTTCGTCGCGGAGTCGGCCGCGGTCGACCCCGAGCGCCTCGTGCTGGGCGACCGCTCGTATCTCGCGGCGGGCGCATACCTGACGGGCGACGTCGAGATCGGCGCCGACTGCTCGCTCAACCCCTACACGGTGGTGCGCGGGAGCGTCGTCCTCGGCTCGGCCGTGCGGGTCGGCGCGCACACGTCGATCCTCGGCTTCAACCACTCGATGGAGCCCGGCACCGAGGTGTTCCGCCAGCCGCTGAGCTCGCGCGGCATCCGCATCGGAGACGACGTCTGGATCGGCTCGCACGTCGTCGTGCTCGACGGCGTGACGGTGGGCGACCACGCGGTGCTCGCCGCCGGCGCGGTCGTGACGAAGGACGTGGCGGCCGGTGCGGTCGTCGGCGGCAACCCCGCGCGGCGGCTGCGCTGGCGGGTGCCGCCCGTGGCCGCCGAGGTCTCGGACGCCGCGCGCCTGGCGGATCGCGCCCGGGAAGAGATCGAGGGGATCCTGCGCGGTGCGCTCGTGGACGACGGGCCGGTACCTCATGACGGGCCGGCTCTCCAGGACGGACCTGCACTCCACAACGGGCCCGCACTCCACGACGGGCCCGCCTTCCGCGACCGGCCGGGCGCCGCCCCGACCGACCGCGCGCTCGGCGACGCGGTCGAGCTCGCCGACCTCCTGCTCGGCACGCCGCCTCCCGGAATCGATCCCGCCGCGGTCGTCGCGCGGCTCCGCGGGCTGCCGGTCCCGGGGAGGGACCTCTGGACCGATCCGGAGGCCGCGTACCGCGTGCTCAGTGCGGGCTACGCGCTCGACCTGCTCGGGTCGGAGTTCGCGCAGCCGCTGACCGCCGTGACCGAGGAGACCCCGGAGGGCCTGGTCGCGCGGCTCGACGGGCTGCGCTGGCGCGACGACCCGTGGAACGCCGGCCACCACGTCGACGCCCTCGGCACGGCCCTGCACTGGACGCGCCGCCGCGGCGATCCCGTCCCGGTCGGCCTCGAGGAGGCGCTCTACGGCTGGCTGCTCACCCGCGCCGATCCCCGCAGCGGCATGTGGGGCGAGGCGTCGGCCGGCCGCGGACTGCTCCTGCTCGTGAACGGCGCGTACCGCGCGACCCGCGGCACCTTCGTGCAGGACGGCCGCCCGCTCCCGTACCCCGACGCCGTCCGCGACACCGTCCTCCGGCACGCCCGGGACGACCGCTGGTTCCGGCCCGAGCGCGTCGACGCCTGCGCCGCCCTCGACCTCGTCCACCCGCTCTGGCTCACCCGCGGCACCGGCTACCGCGCCGCCGAGGTCGAGCCGCTGGTGCGCACCCTGCTCGCGGACGTCCTCGGCCAGTGGCGCCCCGGCCGCGGCTTCGCCTTCCGCCTGCACTCCGCCGACGCCGGCCTCCAGGGCACCGAGATGTGGCTCGCCGTCCTCTGGTACCTCGCCGACCTCCTCGGCGCCTCCGACGCCCTCGGCTACCGCCCCCGCGGCGTCCACCGCCCGGAGCCGGCCCCGCCCCGCATGCTGATCGAGTAGCCCGCGCTCTCATGCTGATCGAGTAGCCCGCACAGCGGGCGTATCGAGATCCACCACCGCTCGAACCTGAGTCTGCAGTCCCACCCTGCTGACGACGGCGGGTCTCGATACGCCCCTGGCGGGGCTACTCGACCAGCATGAGGCGGCGCAGCCGAGCCCTCTCCCCCACCACCGAGACGCGAAGCGGCTTCACCGCTCGATACGCCGCCTCCGGCGCCTACTCGACCACGATGCGGGGGCCGCTACTCCGCAGGCGTCGTGGGCAGCAGCTCCGCCACCAGCGCCTGCACGCGGGCGCGGATGTCGTCGCGGATCGGGCGGACCTCCTCGAGGGGGCGGCCCTTGGGGTCGGCGAGGTCCCAGTCCTCGTAGCGCTTGCCGGGGAAGACCGGGCAGACGTCGCCGCAGCCCATCGTGATCACGACGTCCGAGGCCTGCACCTGCTCGGTGGTCATCAGCTGCGGCACCGCCTGCGAGATGTCGATGCCCTCCTCCGCCATCGCCGCGACCGCGACCGGGTTGATGCTCTCGCCCGGCTCGGAGCCGCCGGAGCGCACCTGGACGGCACCGCCCGAGAGCTCGCGCAGGTAGCCGGCGGCCATCTGCGAGCGACCGGCGTTGTGGATGCAGACGAAGAGGACGGTGGGGGCGGTCATCCCGGGCTCCTGAGGGTGAGGGGCTGCCCGCGTCGATCGACACCGGCGCGACCGAATCTACCGACAGCGCCCGACGCCTCCGCGTTCACCGGGCTCCGGCGGCGCAGGGCCGGCGCGTGACGGCGGACTCCGCCTCCTCGCCTCCGCGGAGTACGCGGCTCAGGAAGGCAGATCCGGCGCCGGGTAGGCGTCCCAGCCGCCGTCGCCGGCATCATCGCTGGCCTCGGCGGCGAGTCTGCGGCGGATGTAGGCGCCGAGATAGGGAAGAGAGAACTGCACATGGCCGCGACCCGCGGCATGGACGTAGCCGCTGTCGATGAGGCGCTTCTTGTAGACCTGGACGTACGCGTCGGAGACGTCCATGCGCTTCGCGATGTCGGCGATCTTCGTGCGGTCGTCGTCCTCGGCCATCGCGTCGAGGAACTTCTGGTCGACATCGGAGAGATCGCCGTAGACGCGGCTGATGACTCGACTCTCGACCGCCTTGATGGCCCTGTCCTGCGCGACGGTGGCGTCGGCGAGGCTGATCGTGGGTGCAGTGGAGCGGTTCCGCCAGGCGTAGTCGCCGGCCAGCTGCACCAGGTACGGATAGCCCTGCGAGAGGGAGACGAGCACGGCGAGCGCCTCCTCGTCGATCCTCCGTCCGCCGAGGCCGGCGGTCTCCGTGAAGACTCGACTGGTCTCCGGCGCGGACAGCCGCACGAACTCGACCTCCCGGGAACGCCGGAGGAAGGTGGTGTGCTCCTCGGCGAGGAGTGCGTCGAGGCCGACCTTCACCCCGGCGAAGACGACCATGATCTGCGCACCGTCCTGAAGCGCGTGCGAGACCTGCAGCGCGAATCGGCTCAGCTCCCGCAGGCGGACCTTGCCGGAGGAGACCTCGTCGATGGTGATCAGGATGCCGCCCTCCCCGCCCAGTGCGGAGGACAGCGCGACGAGGTCGTACCGCAGCTGAGGCTTCACGCTGCGGTGCCGGTCGACGTACTCGATCTCGGCGCTGAACTCCCACAGCCCGAGCGAGGTCAGTCGTGCGCGGCTGCCCGGGGCCATGTCGTTGATCAGGGCGGGGATCGTGGAGTCCATCACCCGGTCGAGGAGACCGGCACTGGCGTCCTCGCTGATCACCAGCCACCCGGCGGCGCGAGCGTCGTCCTGGAGGGTGGTCAGGAAGGAGGTCTTGCCGGCGCCGCGCAGTCCCGAGACCAGGACGGAGTGGTTCTCGCCGAAGTCCAAGGTCTCGAAGACGGCACGGAGCTCCGTGAGCGCTTCCCCGTGACCGCCGAAGACGGCAGGCTTCTTCCCGTAGCCCGGGGTGAACGGGCTGGGGGCTGTCTCCGCCATCGCGATCTCCGAATCTTATTTATTTTATTCTATTCCGCCTCGACTGTGAGTGTGAGGTGCTGGCGCGGCAGTCCGCGCAGATCAGCAAGGTGGCGGAGACGAAGCCTGCTCACGATGCAGGGCCTCTCACGATGCCGACCGAGCGGGCCGTTCATGCCGATCGAGTAGCCCGCGGAGCTGGCTTATCGAGATCCACCACCGCCAGAACTCAGTTTGCAGACCCGCCCTGCTGACGGTGGTGGGTCTCGAGACGCCCCTACGGGATTGCTCGACCGGCTTGCTGCGGTGGGTGGCGCACAACATCAGCTGAGACTGGTGGGCCTCCTCTGTCAGCGGACGCCACCCCGTCTCAGCTGATGTTGTGCGGCGCTGGAGTCGCGTCACGCTGATCGAAGAGCCCGTGGAGCGGGGCGTATCGGGATCCACCAGCGCAAGAAGGACGAGTCTGCAGACACGCCCTACTGACGACGGCGGGTCTCGATACGCCCTGCGGGCCACTCGACCAGCATGGGTGCGGCACCGCCGCGTCCTTTCCCCCACCACCGAGACGCGAAGCGGTTTCGCCGCTCGATACGCCGCCCCCGGCGGCTACCCGCCGCTCGGGCGCCGCCGTGGACCAGCGCCCGCCCGCGCTTCTGGAGTCGCGGGCGCCCGCCCGCTCGGCGCACACTGGGCGGGCCCCCTCCCGCGACGACCCCTCGGACGGATCACCGTGCTCACCGGACTCAGCGCCTTCCCGCTCACCCCGCTCCGCGACGACGCCGTCGACGAGCCGGCCTTCGCCGCCCTCGTCGAGCGCCTCGCCGCGGCCGGCGTCGACTCGATCGGGGCGCTCGGCTCGACCGGCTCCGCCGCCTACCTCGACCGCCGGGAGCGCCGCCGGGTCGCCTCGCTCGCCGTGCGGCACGCGGGAGCGGTGCCGGTCGTCGTCGGGATCAGCGCACTGCGGACCTCGCAGGTGCTCGCCCTCGCCGAGGACGCGCAGGAGGCGGGCGCCGCGGCGGTGCTCCTCGCTCCGGTCAGCTATCAGCCGCTGACGGACGACGACGCCCTCGGCCTCTACGAGGACGTCACCGCACAGCTCTCCGTGCCGCTGGTCGTCTACGACAACCCCGGCACCACGCACGTCACGATGACCGACGAGCTGTACGGCGCGATCGCGCGGCTGCCCCGGGTCGCCTCGATCAAGATCCCCGGCGTCCCCGCCGATCCGGCTGCCGCGGCCGAGCGGGTGGCCGCGATCCGAGCGCAGGTCCCGGAGGGCGTCACGATCGGCGTCTCCGGCGACGCGTCCGCCGCCCGCGGCCTGCTCGCCGGCTGCGACGCCTGGTACTCGGTGATCGGCGGCACGCTCCCCGGCCCCGCGCTGACGATCGCGCGCGCCGCACAGTCCGGCGACCGCGCCGCCGCCGAGGCCGAGGCCGCCCGGCTGCAGCCGCTCTGGAACCTCTTCGCCGAGCACGGCGGCAGCTACCGGGTGATCGCCGCGATCGCCGAGCAGCTCGGCCTCGCCGCTCCCGGTTGCCTCCCCCGCCCGATCCGCGGACTCGACGCACTGGCGCGCGCCCGGGTCGCCGAGGTCGTCGCCGCCCTCGACCTCGGCACCCCCACCGGCTGAGCTCACGGCGCGTCCACCGTCCCCGGCGCGTCCAGCACCAGCCGCCCGTCCAGCTCCAGCCGCCCGTCCAGCTCCAGCCGATCCAGGAACGCGTCGTCGTGGCTGACGACGAGCAGTCCCCCGCGCCAGGCCCGCAGCACCTCGACCAGGTGGTCGGCCGTCGCCAGGTCGAGGTCGTTCGTCGGCTCGTCGAGCACGAGCAGCTGCGGCACCGGTCGCGCGAGGACCACTCCGGCGAGCGCCACCCGGAAGCGCTCCCCGCCCGAGAGCGTCGACGCGGGCCTGTCGACGATCGCGCCGCGCAGCAGCAGCCGCGCGAGCGCGTCGCGCAGGGCCGGGATCGGCAGGTCCGGCGCGGCCCGGGCGACGTGCTCGAGCACCGTGCGGTCGTCGTCGAGCATGTCCTCGCGGTGCTGGGCGAGGTAGCCGATGCGGTCGGTGAGCGCCCGCGCGTCCGTGGCGGGCACGGGATGCGGGCGGGCCGGCTCCGCGCCGACGAGCCGCTCGAGCAGCAGCGTCTTGCCGGTGCCGTTGGCGCCGATCAGGCCGAGGCGCTCCGGGCCCTGGAGCACCGTGGTCCGGCCGCGGACGGTCAGCTCGGCGAGCCGCCGGGTCGCGGGCACGCCCGGGTCGGGCAGGTCGAGCCGCACCGCGTCGTCGTCGCGGCGCCGCCCGGACGCCTCGTCGACCCGCTCCTTCGCGCGCGCCTCGGCCTCCGCGTGGCCGGAGCGGAGCCGCCCGGCGGTCCCCTCCGCACGGCCTCGACGGTAGTCCGCGACGATCTTCGGCATCGACCGCCCCGACTTCTCGCCCGCCTTCGCGCGGTGGGCGATCGTCGTCTGCGCCTCGATCCGCTGCCGCTTCTCGGCCCGCAGTACCTGCTCGGCCGCCCGGACGTCGCGCTCGACCGCCGTGCGCTCGACGGCGAGCCGCTCCTCGAAGTCCGAGAACGTGCCCGCCGAGGTGCGCAGGTCGCCGTCGCGCAGCTCCGCGATCTCGTCGACGTGCTCGAGCAGCTCCCGGTCGTGGCTGACGACGACGAGGGTGCCGCGCCAGCCGTCGACGAGCGCGAGCAGCAGCTGCCGGGAGCGGCGGTCGAGGTCGTTCGTCGGCTCGTCGAGCACCGCGATCGGCCGGCCGCGCAGCGCCACTCCCGTCACGGCCGCGAGGACCGCCTGCCCGCCGGAGAGCATCGAGACGGGACGGAGCAGATCGGCGGCGTCGAGGTCGAGTCCGGCATGGCCCAGCGCGGCGATGGCCCGGGCCTCGACGTCCCAGTCGTCGGCGAGCGCCTCGAAGCGGTCCGCCCCGGCGTCGCCGGCCAGGATCGCGTGCAGCGCGTCGAGCCGGCCGCGGATCCCGAGCAGATCGGCGACGGTGTCGTCGGCGCCGCGCGGCAAGCGCTGCGGCAGCAGGTCGACCGCGCCGGTCGCGGTGACGGTCCCGCCCGTCGGCGCGAGCTCGCCGGCGACGAGCCGCACGAGTGTGGACTTGCCGGCGCCGTTGGCCCCGACGAGCGCGGTGCGGCCGCGGCCGAACGCGGCGGTCACGTGGTCGAGGACGATCGAGCCGTCCGGCCAGGCGAACGAGCAGTCGGTGAGGACGAGGGACGGAGGGGTCGGTGAAGTGGAGGGCACGGTGCTCCCGGTGGTCGCGTCGGCGCACGACGACCGCCGCGCTCCGCCGAGGCGGGGGCACGCGTCCACCCGGTTCAGCGGGCGGGAGCAGGGGTCGTCAGTGCGAGGGCAGCTGCTGCGTCGTGGACGCAGTACCGGTGCTGATGCGCACGAGACCGTCTTTCCTGCGGGGAGCCCCCGTGTCCGCGAGCCGATCGGCCGGCCGGTGAGGTGGCCGCCCCGACGTCGCGGCTCGCGACGAGGTACGCGTCGACGCTACGCGCGGAGCGGGGGCGGCCGCAAGGGAAACGTGGTGGGGCGCCAGAACCGCGCGCCCAATCGGCCAACAGGCTGTTGGCCTTTTGCCGCGGAGAAACGCGCGCTACTGCACCAGCGCCAGCAGCGCGCGGATGTCGGCGGCGAGCAGGTCCGGCTCCTCGTGCGGGGCGAAGTGGCCGCCGCGGGGCATCGGTGTGTAGCGGACGACGTCGTAGCTGCGCTCGGCCCAGCTGCGCGGCGGGTGCGTGAGGTCGAAGGGGAAGACCGCGACCGCGGTCGGCACGCCCACCTCGCCGACCCGCGCCGTCCGCCCGGTCGCGTACTCCCAGTAGGGCCGGAGCGACGTGGCGATCGAGTCGGTGAACCAGTAGAGCGACGCGAGGGTGAGCAGGTACTCGTCGTCGAAGCGGGTCGCGACGTCCCCGCCGCAGTCGCTCCAGGCCCGGTGCTTCTCGAGGATCCAGGCGAGCAGGCCGACCGGCGAGTCGGACAGCGCGGGCGCGAGGGTGAGCGGCCGGGTCTGCTGCTGGTGCTCGTAGGCGCCCTCGTCCGCGAACCAGGTGCGCTGCTCCTCGAGGTGCTCGCGCTCCTCGGCGGTGAGCGAGTCCTCGTCGACGTGCTGCGGCGAGGCGACCGCGAGCAGGTGGATCCCCGCCACCGCCTCCGGGTGGCTCTCGGCCAGCCGCGACGTGATGCCGGCCCCCAGGTCGCCGCCGTGCGCGGCGTAGCGGGCGAAGCCGAGCTCCTCGGTCATCAGCCGGTGCGAGAGCTCGTGCGTCTGCTCGTCCAGCCCGGGCCGCTGCGGCGAGAACGGGAAGCCCGGCAGCGCGGGCACGACGACGGTGGCCGCCTCGGCCGGGTCGCCGCCGAACCGCGACGGCGTGGCGAGCCGCTCGGCGAGCGCCACCAGCTCGAGCGCGGTGCTGGGCCAGCCGTTCGTGAGGACGATCGGCAGGCGACCGGGCGTCTCCGCCTCGAAGCAGAGATAGGCCACGGGCGTTCCGTCGAGATCGGCCTGCGCCCACGGCAGCGCGCGCATCCGCCGCTCCTGCGCCGGCCAGTCGAACTCCTCCGCCCAGCGCCGCGCCAGCCGCCGCAGCTCGGCCTGGTCGGTCCCCGCCGACCAGCCCTCGACCGGCCACTCGGGCGACCAGCGGGTCCGGCGGACGCGCTCGCGCAGGTCGGCCCACTCCTCGGCGGAGACAGCGGGGACCGGCGAGGCGGGAAGGGACGGGGTCATCGCTCGACCGTAGCGGCGGGGGCCGACATCAGAACAGGTCGGGGCTCTCCTGCTCCCGCGCCGTCGACGACTCGACGTCGGCGACCTCGTGGCGCAGCGACGCGGTGACGTCGCGGGCGCCGGCGACGGACTCGACCCGCACCGTCACGCGCTCGACGGGGACGACGGTCCGGGTGAGGGCGATCCGCTCCTCGTGCAGGACCACGACGATCGGCTCCTGCGGGGCCGCCGCGATCGCGTCCGGCAGCGGCGGGCCGTCGGCGATCGGCTCGCGGGTGACGCGCAGCTCCTCGCGGCGGACCTCGACCGTGATCGTGCGCTGCTCGGTCACGACGACCCGCCTGACCCGGACGCGCTCGGTCGCGTGCCTGCGCGTGCCGACGAGGAGGCGCTCCTCGTGCAGGACCACCTCGGCGGTCGGCGCCGGCTCGGACGCGGCCGGCTCGGTCGAGGTCGGCTCGGTCGGTGTCGGCTCGGTCGGTGTCGCGCTCATGCGGTCCCCTCGATCTGCTGCGGACGCGGCCGGCCCTGCTCGGAGCGAGCGGGGCCGGCCGCGGGTGGTGCGGGCGGTGCGGTCGTGCGCCTAGCGGGGGCGGCGCGCGGTGGTCGCCGGAGCGGCCTGCTTCGCCTGGTCGGCGGCGCGCTTCGCCTGCTCGGTGACGGACGGAGCGTTCTGCGCCTCCTGCTGGATCTTCGGCGCCTCCTCCTCGGCCTTCGTGAGGATCGCCTCCCAGCGCTGCTGCATCGGCTTGATGAGGCCGCCGCCGGCGCCGACGATGATGACGCCCGCGATGATCGCGAGGACGGCGATGAGGATCGGCGTGGTGACCGTCGTCGCGACCTCGATCTGGTTCAGGGCCGCGGTAACCCCGAGGAAGAGGATGAACACCGCGACGATGTTGCCGAGCACCTTGCCGTAGGAGAGACCGCCCAGGGTGTTCTGGATCAGGCCCTTGGCGCCCGCGGCGATCGCGGCGGCGAGGACGACGATGATGATCGCCACGATGATCTTCGGCAGGAAGCCGATGATGCCCTGCAGCAGGTCGCTGACCGGGTTGGGGCCGAAGACCCCGAAGGCGAACTGCAGGACGAAGAGCACGAGCGTGTAGTAGATGATCTTCGACACGATGTCGGAGGCGTCCAGCGTCGAGTTCGCGAGCGCCTTCTTGATGCCGCCGCGCTCGACGGCGCGGTCGAAGCCGACCTTGGTGAGCAGGCGCGAGAGGCCCTTCTCGATGAGCTTGGCGACGATCAGGCCGACGATGAGGATGAGCAGGAACAGCAGCGCGAGCGGGACGAACGCGATGACCGCGGCCAGTCCGTTCTGTAGAGCGGCGGGGAGATCCATGGGGGAGCCTTTCGGGCACGGTCCGGAGCAGGACGGGTGAGGGTGGTGCAGGGGGTCGTGCGGAGTGGAGCGGGTGCGGCGGCCGGTGGGCGGTGCTGCTCACCGGCCGCCGCGGGGATCGCTAGGAGCGCGCGTCGCGGTCGGCGACGGTCTCCTCGGCGGAGGTGCGGGTGCCGGTGGCCTCGGGCTCGACGAGCTCGATCTCCTCGTGCGAGACGTCGGCGTCGACGGTGCGCTGCTCGGTGACGGTCTCGGTGCCGAGCGACACGCGCTCGACGGGGACCGTCTCCTTCGCGGTGACGACGCGCTCCTCGGTGAGGATCACCTCGTGCTCCTCCTCGCTGAGGTCGGGACCGGCGAGCGCGTCGCCAGCGTTCGCCTCGGTGATCGGCTCGCGGGTGAGGGTGACCTCGTCGTGGCTGACCGGGACCGTCTTCGAGACCTGCTCGGTGACGATGTGCTTGCGCAGGCGGGCGCGGCCGGCCTCGACCCGCTCGGTGCCGACGCGCAGGCGCTCCTCGGACCGGGTCATCGCGTCGTCGGTGTTCGGACCGGACGTGTCGTGGCCCTCGGTGCCGCGGTCGCGGTCGGCGGCGAGGTCGGCACTGCGGTCGACGCCGCTGTCCGTGCCGGCGCCGCGGTCGGCGTCCTGGTCGTAGAGGGGCGCCTCGGTCGGCGCCGCGTCGGTGCCGCCGAGCCCGTAGTAGGAGTAGAGGGCCTGCTCCTCGTCGGCGGAGAGCTGGCCGTCGTCCTCGACGCGCGGGGCGTCCTTGACGAAGGCCTTCTCGTAGCCGACGCGGAGGACGCCGCCCTCGTAGCTCGCGTCCGCGAGGGGCGCGAACGACTCCGAGGAGCCGAAGAGGCCGGTGCGGACCGTGACCCAGGTCGGGGTCTGCGTGCTGTCCTCGACGTAGACCTGGCCGACGGTGCCGATCTTGGCGTCGTCGCTGCCGTGCACGTCGGCGCCGATCAGGCTGTCGATGCTGCTGCTGTCGATCATGGTGCTCTCTCTTCTCTCCCGGGACGGTGCCGCGGGGTCGCTGGTGCGGGGCGGAGGCGAAACGGGGCGCCGCCACCGGCGCAGCGGGTTCTGCGGGGTGGTGCGCGCTCCTCGGGGAGGCGGACCGGCGCGGGGACCGCAGGGAGCACGGTCCGGCAGCGGCACACTTACAGCGTAAGCCTGGTCGAAGCTTACGGTGTAAGGGTTGTTACGGTGGAGGTGCTTGCCTTCGCGGCACCGCACCTGGTATCCGGGCGGGCGGGCACTGCAGGAAGGCGCGGTGCATGACCGACAGCGAGAAGCCGAAGCGGAGCGGCTCCCCCGCCCGCAAGCTCAGCCGGGACCTCATCGTGGAGACCGCGCTCGCGATGATCGACCGCACCGGCCCCGAGGCGCTCTCCATGCGAACCCTCGCGCAGGAGCTGGGCGTCGAGGCGATGTCGCTCTACCGCTACGTGCACGGCAAGGAGGACCTCCTCGAGGGCGTCATCGCGCTGCTGATGCGCGAGCTCACCGTGCGCCTGGACGAGGCCGAGAGCCGGCACTGGCAGGAGTTCCTGCAGACGGCCGCGCACGAGGTCCGGCGCATCGCGACCGACCATCCGAGGGCCTTCCCGCTGGTCGCGACCCGGCACCCCGCGGCTCCGTGGCTCCGCCCGCCGCTGCGCAGCATCGAGGCCGTGAACACCTTCCTCCGCTCGCTCACCGGCAGCGGGCTCACCGACGCGCAGGCCGTCGGCGCCTACCGCTCGTTCAGCAGCTTCCTGCTCGGCCAGCTGCTGCTGCAGGCCGTGGTGCAGGGCGCCGAGACCTCGCCGACCGACCTCCCGCTCGACGAGGGCGACGCGACGATCCCGCAGGGCGACGGGAACGTCTCCCTCGACGTCGCGCCCGAGGTCCGGCGGCTGCGCGGCCTGCTCAGCGAGGACCACAGCGACGAGGAGTTCGAGATCTCGCTCGAGGTGCTCCTCGACCGGCTCGACCGGGAGCTCTCGCAGTAGCCCTCGCTGCTCCGCGGGGTGCGGCGACCCCCAAAGACCCGTTTGACGGTCCGCCGGGCGCCGCGTGACGATGGCCGCATGTCCACTCTCGAGGAGCTGCGCGCCACCGCCCACCCGATCCGGCTCCGGCTGCTGTCCCTGGTGACCGGCGCCGCGGCGAGCGCCGCCGAGGCCGCGGGCGAGCTGGGCCTCTCGCAGGCGACCGCGAGCTACCACTTCCGCGTGCTCGAGCGGGCCGGGCTGGTGCGGGTGGTCGAGACGGTGCGGCTGCGCGGTGGCGAGGCGAAGCGCTACCGGCACGAGTCCTCCGGGCGGCCGTTCGATGTGACCGCGGCCGTCGACGCCGGGTCGGCGGAGGACCGGCAGCTGTACCTGGAGGCGCTGATCGAGGAGCTGCGGCGCCGATCCGCGGCCCGCGCCGACGGCCCGCAGCTGTCGACGGACGCCGAGCTCTGGGTCGACCCGGAGACCTGGCGGCGGGTCGTCCGGCACGTCGGCGAGGCGTCCGCGCTGCTGCACGCGGCGGCCCGGCCGCCCCGGAGCCCGGGCACGGTGCCGGTGTCGATGACGACCGCGCTGTTCCCGCTGCGGCGGCCGTGACCCCGCCGCCCGGGAGCCGGGCACGCGGCCCCCTCGCGCACCGCCCGTTCCGGTGGCTCCTCGCTGCGCGCACGACCGCCGTGCTCGGCAACGCCGTCGCACCGATCGCCCTGGCCTTCGCGGTCCTCGATCTGACCGGCTCGGTGACCGACCTCGGCCTGGTCGTCGCCGCGCGCTCGCTCGCCAACGTCGCCGTGCTGCTGCTCGGCGGCGTCCTCGCCGATCGGCTGCCGCGCTCCGTGATCCTGGTCGGCACCTCCCTCGCCGCCGCCGGCACGCAGGCGGTCGTCGCCGCCCTGGTCATCACCGGGACCGCGAGCATCTCCGCCCTCGTCGTGCTCGGCGTGCTGAACGGCGCCGTCGCGGCGATGAGCCTGCCCGCCGCGTCGGCCCTGGTCCCGGAGACCGTCCCCGCGGCCGAGCTGCGGCCGGCGAACGCGCTGCTCCGCCTGGGCCTGAACGCCGGGACGATCGCGGGCGCGTCGGGCGGCGCCGGCGTCGTGGCCCTGGTCGGTCCGGGCTGGGGCCTCGCGATCGACGCGGCCGGCTTCGCGCTCGCCGCGCTCCTCTACTCCGGACTGCGCCTGCCCGCGGCGACCCGGTCCGGCGCCCCCGGCTCCGTGCTCGGCGACCTCCGCGAGGGCTGGCGGGAGTTCTCCGGCCGGCGCTGGGTCTGGATCGTCGTGGCCCAGTTCACGGTGCTGAACGCGGCCTTCGTCGGCGCGACCACGGTGCTCGGGCCGGTGATCGCCGACGAGTCCTTCGGCCGCGCGGCCTGGGGGCTGGTGATCGCCGCGCAGACCGTCGGCCTCGCGATCGGCGCCGTCATCGCGCTGCGCTGGCGGCCGCGGCGGGCGCTGGCCATCGGCGTCGCCCTGATGGCGGTGACGGCCGTCCCGGTCGCGGCCCTCGGAGTCGTCCCCGCGCTCCCCGCCCTGATCGTCGCCTTCGCGCTCGGCGGCGTCGCGCTCGAGGTGTTCGCCATCGCCTGGGACCAGTCGCTGCAGACCCACGTGCCGCGCGAGGCGCTGGCCCGGGTCTACTCCTACGACATGGTCGGCTCGTTCCTCGCTGTTCCGCTCGGCGAGGCGCTCGTCGGGCCGCTCGCTGACCTCGTCGGCACCCGGGCCGTCCTGCTGGGCTGCGCGGCGGTCATCGTCGCGGCATCGCTCGCCGCGGTCGCCAGCAGGAGCGTCCGCGGCGTGGGCAGCGCGCCGGCGGGCACAATGGCGGGCATGGACCCCGAAAACAGCCCGGCCGCGACCGAGACCAGCCCGACCGCCGACGCCCCGGCCGCGACCGGCCGCTACGCGCACGGCCACCACGAGAGCGTCCTCCGCTCGCACCGCTGGCGCACCGTCGAGAACTCCGCGGGATACCTGCTGCCGCAACTCGCGCCCGGCGTCTCGATCCTCGACGTGGGCTGCGGCCCCGGGACGATCACCGTCGACCTCGCCGAGCGGGTCGCCCCCGGCCGGGTGCTCGGCGTGGACGCCTCGGCCGAGGTGATCGCGCAGGCGTCGGCCCTCGACTCCCCCGCGGAGTTCGCGGTCGCCGACGCCTACGCGCTGCCGTTCGCGGACGACTCCTTCGACGTCGTGCACGCGCACCAGGTCCTGCAGCACCTCACGCGCCCGGTCGACGCGCTGAGCGAGTGGGGCCGGGTCGGCCGCCTCGTCGCCGCCCGCGACGTCGACTACGCCGGCGTCCTGATCCACCCCTTCACGGAGGGCCTACAGGCCTGGGCCGCGCTCTACCAGCGGGTGCACCGCGCCTCGGCCGGCGAGCCCGACGCGGGCCGGCGCCTCAAGGCCTGGGCGCGGGCGGCCGGGTTCGAGAGCGTCGAGGTCACCGCGTCGCTCTGGGTCTTCGAGAACGCCGAGGACCGCGCCTGGTGGGGCGGCATGTGGGCGGACCGCGCGCTCTCCTCCTCCTTCGCCGCCGTCGCCCTCGAGCGCGGCCTCGCCACGCAGGCCGAGCTCGAGGCGATCAGCGACGCCTGGCGCGCCTGGGCCGCCGACGAGGACGGCTGGCTGTCGATGCCCCACGGCGAGCTGCTCGCGCGCTGAGCGTCGGGGCGACGGACGTCAGTCCTCCGACTCGTGCGTCGCCTCCCGCTGCGCGCCGAATCGATCGATCTCGATCTCGACCGCGCCCTTCCAGCTCTCGACTCCGAGCCAGAGCGCGGTCACGTCGCGCACGTCCCCGTCGAGATCACTGAGGGAGCGCGACTGGCCTGTCGCGACGATCTCCGCTCCGGTCGGCCCGGCGCTCGTGAACGCGGGAATGGTGAACACCCACCAGCGGCCCTCGCGGTGCGCGTGGGCCGTGATCGTCTCCTCGGGCATGCCGGACGTCCTCCTCGTTCTCGTGACGGCAGACGAGCCGATCACACGAGGAGGAGGCGCCCGCTCCCCTGGCGCGGGACGTCGCCCGTCCCGTGCCGACCCCGGTGTGACGATCGTTGCGCTCGCGGCGGACAGCGCTTCGGAGCGGAGCGGTGATCCGGTTCAGTGGGGGCATGCGCAGAGTCCTGATCCTGGGTGGCAGCGGGTGGCTGGGGCGCCGTCTCGCGGAGCGGGCGGTCGCGGCGGGGGACGAGGTCACCTGCGTGGCCCGCGGCGAGGCGGGGGCGGTTCCGGACGGCGCGCGGCATCTGCGCGTCGACCGGCGCGATCCGGGCGCCTACGACGGTCTGCGCGGCGAGTGGGACGAGGTCGTCGAGCTCGCGCACGCGCCCGAGCTCGTCGGGCCGGCCCTCGGTCATCTCGCGCAGTTCGCCGCGCACTGGACTCTGGTCTCCTCCGTCTCCGTGTACGCCGATGTGGAGCGGATCGACGCCGATGAGTCCGCCGCCCTGATCGAGCCGGTGGACCCGGAGCAGTACGCCGACGCGAAGGTCCTGGCCGAGCACGCCGCCGCCGACGTCCTCGGCGGCCGGCTGCTGATCGCGCGTCCCGGGCTGATCGCCGGGCCCGGCGACCCGAGCGACCGGCTGGGGTACTGGCCGGCCCGCTTCGCCCGCGGCGGCACGGTCCTGGCTCCCGAGACGGACGGCCGGTTCGCGCAGGCGATCGATGTCGACGACCTCGCCGACTGGCTGCACGCGGCGGGCTCGGCGGGAGCGATCGGAGCCGTCGACGCCGTCGGCCCGGCCGTGCCCCTGGGCGAACTCCTCGCGACCGCCGCCGAGCTCGCCGCCTTCCGCGGCGACGTCGTGCGCGCCGACGACGAGACCCTGCTCGCGCATGAGGTCGGCTACTGGGCCGGCCCGCGGTCGCTCCCGCTGTGGCTGCCCGCCGACGCCGTCGGCTTCAGCCGGCGCAGCACCGCCTCGTACTTCCGCGCCGGCGGCCGCCACCGTCCGCCGAGGGAGACCCTGCGCCGCGTCCTCGACGACGAGCGCGCCCGCGGACTGGACCGGCCCCGCAGGTCCGGCCTGGATCCTCAAGATGAGCGTCACGTCCTCGACGCGCTGCGCTGACCGGCGCCCTCGGCGAGCCCGTCCACTCGCCGCCGCCGCACAACATCAGCTGAGACGGGTGGGCCTCGCCCCGCAGAGGAGGCCTCCCCTTCTCAGCTGATGTTCTGCGCGACTCTCGCCTCCATCGCGGCGGTGCGACCGCCCACCGCCCGCTTCCAGCGGTCTCCGTGTGCAAGCGCGACCGGCGATCGTCCGGCCGAAGCATCGTGCACAACATCAGCTGAGAGACCCGCCCATCGCCGAGGGGCGATGAGACCCGCTCTCAGCTGAGGTTGTGCGCGAGTCCGCCCCGCTCCGCCCCCTCGTTCGCCGACACCCGTCGGCGAAGAGCCGCGGATCAGCGCCGATCGGGCGCCGCGAGCGCCTTCTGTTACGGCGAGCGTCGGCCGCCGTCGCGCCCGCCCGCCGCACCGCGCCATCATCATCAGCACACCGACGCGGACGCCGCCACCGAGCACCCCGCGCCCCTCTCCCACCCCGCACCGGGCGCTCTCCGGCGCGCCCGCGCACCCTCCCGGAAGGACCGACGCCATGATCCGCCTCGAGCAGCTCACCAAGGTCTACGGGCAGGGCGCCGACGCCGTGACCGTGCTCGACCGCCTCGACTTCTCGGTCGGCACCGGCGAGATCTTCGCCGTCGTCGGGCCGAGCGGCGCCGGCAAGAGCACGCTCGCCGCCTGCGTCAACCTGCTCGAGCGGCCGACCTCCGGCTCCGTCGTCGTCAACGGCGACCCGCTCTCCCAGCTGTCCGAAGCGGAGCTGCGGGTCGCCCGCCGCCGCATCGGCACCGTCTTCCAGTCCGACGGCCTCTTCAGCCGCCGGACCGCGGAGCAGAACGTCGCCCTCCCACTCGAATACCTGGGCGTCACCGCGGCCGAGACGAAGCGCCGCGTCGCCGAGCTGCTGGAGCGCGTCGGCCTCGGCGACCGCGCCCGCTACTACCCGCACCAGCTCTCCGGCGGCCAGCGCCAGCGGGTCGGCATCGCTCGCGCCCTCGCCCTGCGCCCCTCGGTCCTGCTCTCGGACGAGGCGACCTCCGGACTCGATCCCGCGTCGACCACCGCGATCACCACGCTCCTCAAGGAGCTGCGCGACGACCTCGGCCTGTCGATCCTCTTCATCACGCACGAGATGGAGACGGTCCGCCAGGTCGCCGACTCCGTCGCGCGCCTGGATCACGGCCGCATCGTGGAGTCGGGGCGCCTCGTCGACCTGCTGCGCGACGCGGCCTCGCCGCTCGGCCTCGCCCTCAACCCGGTGCGCCCCTCGGTGCTGCCGGGCGCGGGGCTCGACGAGTGGGTCGTCGGCTACGCCCGCGACGGAGTGCCGGCCGACTGGGTGACGCGGCTGTCCGACGCGGTCGGGCCGGTCGCGCTGCTCGGCGCGGCGATCGAGACGGTCGACGGACGCGCCGTCGGCCACGCGACGATCGGCCTCGGGCCGGTCGAGGAGCGCCGGCTCGCGCAGGCCGCCGACGCTCTCGGGCTGTCGGTGCGGCGGGGCGCGGTCCGGTCGGACGCCCTCGTCGAGGAGGCGGCGGCATGAGCGCGCTCGTCTCCTCGGCGGCCCTCGGTGCGCTGCACCTCGACAACAAGGTCCCGCTCGCCGACATCCCCGCGCTCGTCCTCCCCGCGCTCGGCGAGACGCTGATCATGGTCGGCATCGTGATGCTGGTCGTCGTGCTCGTCGGCGTCCCGCTCGGCGCCGCCGTGCACAACCTCGCTCCGGGCGGCCTGTTCGAGAACCGCGCCGCGCACCAGAGCCTCAGCTGGATCATCAGCATCGGCCGCTCGCTGCCGTTCCTCATCCTGATGGCCTCGATCATGCCGTTCACCCGGCTGATCACCGGCACCAACATCGGCATCGCGGCGGCCGTCGTGCCGATGTCGATCGCCGGCATCGCCTTCTTCACCCGCATCGTCGAGAACGCGCTGCGCAGCGTGCCGCTCGCGCTGACCCGGGTGGCCCGCGCCTCCGGAGCGTCGCGGCTGCAGGTGATCCGCTCGGCGCAGCTCAGCGAGGCGGTGCCGCAGATCCTCGGCGGTCTGACCATCAACACCATCGCGATGATCGAGTACTCCGCCATCGCCGGCACGATCGGCGCGGGCGGCATCGGCTACGTCGCCGTCACCTACGGCTACCAGCGCTTCGACACCACCGTGATGCTCGCGACGATCGTCATCCTCGTCGCGACCGTCGCCGTGGTGCAGCTCACCGGCGACGCCCTGGTCCGCGCGACCACGCCAAGCGCCTCCCGGTCCCGGCGCACCCCGCGCGTCGCGGTCGCCGTCTAGCCGCAGCTCCCCCGATCCCGCCCCGGGCCCTCCGCCCGGGCGTCCCTCCCGCGCGCCGCCGTCCGGCCGCGACCGCTCGAAAGGCACTGCCATGTCCACTGAGAACCACGGCCCTGAAAATCACGGCGCTGAGAAGTCCGGCGCTGCGAAGTCCGGCCCTGCGGAGTCCGCCCCCGAGGACCTCGGCTTCGAGCTGAAGAGGAAGCGCCGCTGGCCCTGGATCGCCGCAGCCGCCGTCGTCGTGGGCGGCGTCGGCGCCGTCGTCGCCGTGCCGCTGCTCTCGCCCGCCGTGTCGGCGAACGAGCAGGAGGGCGCGACCCTCTACGTCGCGACGGCCGAGGGCAACGCCTCGGAGCAGGCCCTCGTCGACTTCGTGGCGGAGGAGGTGGCGCCGCGCTACGGCATCACCGTCGCCTTCAAGGGCCTCTCGGACAGCAACACGATCAACCGCGCGGTGAGCGAGGGCGAGGTGGCCGCGACGGTCTACCAGCACAAGCTCTGGCTCGGCCAGGTCCTCGAGGCCAACCCCGACTTCGAGGAGGAGGCGGCCACGCCCGTCTTCCGCTGGGGCTTCGGGCTCTGGAGCGACAAGTACGGCGACGTCTCCGAGATCCCCGACGGCGGCACGATCTCGCTCTACTCCGACCCGGCGAACGAGGCCCAGGGCCTCTGGCTGCTGCAGTCGGCCGGCCTGATCACGCTGAAGGAGGGCACGGAGCCCGGCACCGCGACCCAGGACGACATCGCCTCGAACCCGAAGAACCTGCAATTCACCCTGCTCGACTTCGCCGCCCAGTCCCGCGCGCTGCCCGACCTCGATGCCGCCGTCGGCTACACCGAGTACTACCTCGCCGCCGACATCCCGATCGAGAAGCAGATCTTCGCGCCCCAGGCCCCCGACGACTTCGCCGGCCAGCTCACCATCGGCTCGAAGTACAAGGACACCGCCAACATCGAGAAGCTCGTCGCCGCCTTCAAGGACCCGGCCGTGCAGGAGTTCCTGGCCACCGACGAGACGGTGAAGGGCATCCTGCTGCCGATCGAGGGCTGACCGGGCGGATGCGCGGCGGGGGTCCGCGCGCCCGCCCGTCTCCTCCCCACCTCCGGCACGTGGAATCACTCCGGGCACGCGGAATCACCTCCGGCACGCGGAATCACCTCCGGCACGCGGAGACCCGCGGATCCAGCGAGCCGGAGCAGGTTCCGCGAGCCGAAGGTCACCCCTGAAGCCCGCCCCCACCTCGGGCACGCGGAAACACTTCGGGCACGCCGGGTGACGCGGATCCAGCGAGCCGAAGTCGGTCCCACGAGCCGAAGGTCACCCCGGCGGCCGACCGCACACGTCCGGCACGCGAAACCACCTCCGGCACGCCCGAGACCGCAGATCCCGCGTGCCCGAGCCGAAACCGCGAGCCTAAACGTCGACACGACGGCCACTCCGGTACGTCCGGCACGCGAAACCACCCTCGGCACGCCGGAACCGGCTGATCCTGAGAGACCGAGCTCGTTCCACGAGCCGAAGGTCACCCCGGCGGCCGACCGCACACGTCCGGCACGCGAAATCACCCCCGGCACGCCCGAGACCGCAGATCCCGCGTGCCCGAGCCGAAACCGCGAGCCTAAACGTCGACACGACGGCCACTCCGGTACATCCGGCACGCGAATCCACCCTCGGCACGCCGGAACCGGCTGATCCTGAGAGACCGAGCCCGCTCCGCGAGCCGGAGGTCGCCCCGAGCGCCCGAGCCCCACCCCCGGCACGCGGAACCACCCCCGGCACGCCGGAACCGGCGGATTCCGCGAGCCCGAGCCGGATCCACGAGCCGGACGCGACTCCCCGGGCAACCGACCGCCCGATACCGCCGCCGCGGGAACACGGAGGCCGCCGCCCGCGTTGGCTCTCTCATGACCGTTCCCCTCTCGATCCTCGACCTCGCCCCCATCGCACCCGGAGAGACCGCGCGCGACAGCTTCGCCGCCTCCGTCGCTCTGGCGCAGCAGGCCGAGCGGAGCGGGTACCGGCGGGTCTGGTACGCCGAGCACCACAACATGGCCTCGATCGCGTCGAGCGCCACCTCCGTGCTGATCGCGCACGTCGCCTCGCAGACGTCGACCATCCGCCTCGGCTCCGGCGGCGTCATGCTGCCCAACCACTCCCCGCTGACCATCGCGGAGCAGTTCGGCACCCTCGAGACCCTGCACCCGGGCCGCATCGACCTCGGCCTCGGCCGCGCCCCCGGCAGCGACCAGGCCACCTTCCGCGCCCTGCGCCGCGAGCACGACTCCTCGGAGCGCTTCCCGCAGGACGTCCTCGAGCTGCAGGGATTCCTCGCCGGCGAGTCCCGCATCCCCGGCGTCAGCGCGACGCCCGGCGCCGGCACCCGCGTCCCCCTCTACATCCTCGGCTCGTCGCTCTTCGGCGCCCAGCTGGCCGCCGCCCTCGGTCTGCCGTACGCCTTCGCCTCGCACTTCGCGCCGGATGCGCTGCACCAGGCCGTCGCCGAGTACCGCCGCGGCTTCCGCCCCTCGGAGCAGCTCGACGCCCCCTACGTGATCGCCGGAGTGAACGCCATCGCCGCTGACAGCGAGGAGGACGCGCAGGAGCAGTTCGCGCAGATGAAGCGCGCGCGCCTGATGATGCTGCTGCGCCAGAGCGGCCAGATCCCCGTCGACCAGCAGTTCTCCGAGGAGGAGCTCGACCACCTGCTGACCGCCCCGGTCGGCGCGCACGTCGCGAGCATGACCCACTACACCGGCGTCGGCACCGGCGAGCAGGTCGCGGACTACGTGGCCGAGTTCGCCCGCTCGGCGGAGGCCGACGAGGTCATCGTCGCCCACGCCTCGCTCGCGACGCCGGCCCGCCTGCGCTCGGTCGCGCTGCTGGCGGCGCACTCGCTCGTCGCCGCGTAGCCCGCGGAGGTCCTGCCGACCCGGGTCCGATCTGCAGGCGATCCTGCCGACGACGCGCTGACGCCCACCCGGCAGCCGCTCCCGATGCCGGATCGCCTGCACAACGGACCGCCATCCACCCGACGAGCAGCCACCCGTCCGATCTGCAGGTGATCGAACGCACAACGCGCCCACACGCACCCGGCAGACGCTCGCCGTGCCGGATCACCTGCACAACGGACCACAGCGCGCACGGCGGGCGGGACCCGGTCCGGTCTGCAGGTGATCGCGCGCAGAACACGCGGGGGCCCGCTCGGCGCGCGCGCGCCGTGCCGGATCACCTGCACAACGGACGGGACCCTGCCCAGCGGACGGGTGACCGTCGAATCGGCGCCACGCGGAATGACGACGCCCCCGCCGAGGTTTCATGGGTGGGCTCCGACACGCCCGATGGAGGCTCCCCGTGCAGATCGTGGACTGGCTGTTCGACGCGCAGATCGTGATCGGCGACCAGACGGTGCTCTGGCGCGAGGTCATCGGCAACGTCTTCGGCCTGCTCAGCGCCCTCGGCGGCATGCGGCGCAAGGTCTGGGCCTGGCCCGTCGGCATCTTCGGCAACGCGCTGCTCTTCACCGTCTTCATGGGCGCGCTGTTCGACACTCCGAATCCCGTGAACCTGCTCGGCCAGGCCGGCCGCCAGATCATGTTCATCATCGTGAGCATCTACGGCTGGTACCGCTGGACGCACCGTCCCAGCGACGCGACGACGCTGATCTCGCCGCGCTGGGCCTCCTGGCGCACCCGCGGACTGCTGGTGCTCGGGATGGTCGGCGGCACCGCGATCCTCACCCCGGTGTTCCGCGCGCTCGGCTCCTACGAGCCCGTGTGGAGCGACGCCTGGATCTTCGTCGGCTCGCTGCTCGCCACCTACGGCATGGCCAAGGGCTGGGTCGAGTTCTGGCTGATCTGGGTCGCCGTCGACATCGTCGGCGTCCCGCTGCTCTTCTCGGCCGGCTACTACGCCTCCGGCCTGATGTACGTCTTCTACGGCGCCTTCACCCTGCTCGGCTTCTTCGTCTGGATGAAGGAGGGGCGCCGCCCGTCGGCCGCCCCGGTCACCGTCGGCTGACCCGCCGCCGCGCCGCGCCGCGCCGATCCGTCACGAACGGTCGCCCGACTCGGGCGGACACCGCCGTTCCTGACGGATCGATGGCGCCTGACGTCGCTCATCCGGTACCGAGGGAGTTGGATCGGGGGATGAGGACCACGATGACTCCCCGGACCGCGTTCGTGCTCGCCGCGCTCTGGGCGGCCCTCGCCGCCTGGGGCCTGGCGAGCGGAAGCACCCCCGTTCCTGATCGGCGGCCTCGCCATGGCCGCCGCCTTCGCCGCGCTCGGCGTCGTGCTGCGCCGCCGCGTGCGCCGCTGAGCGCGTCGCTCCCCCTGGCCCGCCGCTTGGTGGCGTCCCTCTTGCTGGTCGAGTAGCCCCGCAGGGGCGTATCGAGACCCACCGTCGTCAGCAGAGCCGGTCTGCAGACTCACCTGCTGACGCTGGCGGATCTCGATACGCCCGCTCCGCGGGCTACTCGATCAGCATGAGAGGGACCCGCGACGCCGGCTGCTCGATCAGCATGAGGGCGCGAGCGCCGCGTCAGTGCCCGCGGGCGATCCACGCCTCGCGGTCGGGCTTCTCCGTGCCGATCGTGGTCGTGGGGCCGTGGCCGGTGCGGACGACCGTGTCGTCCGGCAGGGTCAGCAGCCGGTCGGTGATCGAGTCGATGATCGTCGGGAAGGAGCTGTAGGAGCGGCCCGTCGCGCCCGGTCCGCCCTGGAAGAGCGTGTCTCCGGTGAAGACGGTGCCCAGCTCGTCCGCGACGAAGCAGACCGCGCCGGGCGTGTGACCCGGCGTGTGCCGCACCTCGAGCTCGGTGCCGCCGACGCTGATCACCTGGCCGTCCTCGAGCACGCCGCTCGGCGCGGAGTCGGGGTAGAACGCGTCCCAGAGCACGCGGTCGCCCTCGTGCAGCAGCACCGGCACGTCGACGGACTCCAGCAGCGCGGCGACCGCGTCGATGTGGTCGGTGTGCGCGTGCGTGAGCAGCACCGCGCGCAGCGTCCGGTCGCCGACGGCCGCGAGGATCGCCTTCGCGTCGTGCGCCGCGTCGATGACGACGCACTCCGCGTCGTCGCCGACGATCCAGACGTTGTTGTCCACGTCCCAGGTCCCGCCGTCGAGGGCGAAGGTTCCGCTGGTGACGAGGTGGTCGATGCGGGCGGCCATCAGAGCACCACCACCGAGCGGAGCACGTCGCCGCCGGCCATCGTGGTGAAGGCCTGCTCGATGTCGCGGATGCCGATCCGCTCGGTGACGAACTCGTCGAGCGGCAGTCGGCCCTGCAGATACAGGTCGGTGAGCATCGGGAAGTCGCGCTCGGGCAGGCAGTCGCCGTACCAGCTCGACTTCAGCGAGCCACCGCGGCCGAAGACGTCGAGCAGCGGGATCTCGAGCGTCATCTCGGGCGTCGGCACGCCGACGAGCACGACGGTGCCGGCCAGGTCGCGGGCGTAGAACGCCTGGCGCCAGGTCTCGGGACGGCCGACCGCGTCGATCACGACGTCGGCGCCGAAGCCGTCGGTCAGCGCCTGCACGGCGGCGACCACTCCTGCCTCGTCGAGTCCGCTGGAGTCGATCGCGTGGGTGGCGCCGAGCTCCTCGGCCTTGACGAGCTTCTTCGGGTCGCGGTCGATCGCGATGATCGTGCTCGCGCCGGCCAGCTTCGCGCCGACGACGGCCGCGGTGCCCACTCCGCCGCAGCCGATGACGGCCACGGAGTCGCCGCGGGTGACGTTGCCGGTGTTCATCGCGGCGCCGAGGCCCGCCATGATGCCGCAGCCCAGCAGGCCGACGGCGGCGGGGTCGGCGGCCGGGTCGACCTTCGTGCACTGCTTGGCGTGCACGAGCGTCTTCTCGGCGAAGGCGCCGATGCCGAGCGCGGGGCTGAGCTCGGTGCCATCCGTGAGGGTCATCTTCTGCGTCGCGTTGAAGGTGTTGAAGCAGTACCAGGGCTCCGCGCGGACGCAGGCGCGGCACTCGCCGCAGACGGCCCGCCAGTTGAGCACGACGAAGTCGCCGACCGCGACGTGGGTGACGCCCTCGCCGATCGCGCTGACCCGGCCCGCGGCCTCGTGGCCGAGCAGGAACGGGAAGTCGTCGCTGATCCCGCCCTCGCGGTAGTGGTAGTCGGTGTGGCAGACACCGCAGGTCTCGATGTCGACGACGGCCTCGCCGGGTCCCGGATCGGGGACGACGATGTCGACGAGCTCGACGGGAGCCCCCTTCGACCGGGCGATGACGCCGCTCACAGTGGTGGGCATGGGGGCTCCTTCGGGCGGGGGCGGGTGGTGCGGGGAACCGTTCCACAGTACCGAGCGGCGCCTGCGCGAGGGCCGTCGGCGGGGTGCGGGCGGACGTGCGGATCCGGCGCCGACGTCCCACCTCCACAAGTCGTCGTACTCGACCGCCGAGGACGACAACTCCTGCGCAGTGGATCGCGCGGATATCATTAGTAATCGATGTAAGGGTTGACGAGGCCGCGCGGAGGGCTCAGGGTGACCCTGCGGGCGCTCACCGACGAGGGCCCGCGGAGAGGACCACCATGACTCGACGAGGAGTCACCACCCGCGCATCCCGTTCCCGCCGCAGCCCGCTGCGCCGCGCCCTTCTGGCCGCCGCGCTCGGTGCCGCGCTGCTCGCACCGCTGGTCACGCCGTCGCCCGACGCGGCGCAGGCGTTCCCGGCGACGTCGAAGGCCGCCGTTCTGCAGTACCTGCAGTCGATCACCGGGACGAGCATCGTCTCGGGCCAGCACAACAAGGAGCCGGCGAGCTCCCCCGCGCAGTACACGCAGCAGGTGAAGGACATCACCGGGCAGTACCCGGGCCTGTGGGGCGGCGACCTGTTCTTCACCGCCGCCGACGCCGCGAACCGCCAGCGCGTCGTCGACCAGGCGAAGACGGAGTGGGCCAACGGCTCGCTGGTCACCCTCGCCTGGCACGCGTGCCCGCCGACCGGGCCGAGCACCTGCGCGTTCGACGGCGGAGTGAAGAGCCGCATCAGCGACGCGCAGTTCCAGCAGATCGTCACGGGCGGCACGGCGCTCAACACGACCTGGAAGCAGCGGATGAGCGAGGTCGTGCCGTACCTCCGGCAGCTGAAGGACGCGGGCGTGCCCGTGCTGTTCCGGCCGTTCCACGAGATGAACGAGACCTGGAACTGGTGGGGCGGCCGCTCCGGCGCGAACGGCGGCGCGAAGATCTACCAGCAGATGCGCGACTACTTCGACTCGCAGGGCCTGACCAACCTGATCTGGGTCTGGAACGTGCAGGACAACCCCGCAGGCGGCTGGGCGGGCTACTACCCGGGCGCGAACTACGTCGACGTCGTGTCGCTGGACGTCTGGTACAAGGGCTTCCCGAGCTCCGGCGACTACCAGCAGCTGCAGTCGATCGCCGGCTCCAAGCCGATCGCGATCGCCGAGATGGGGAAGGTGCCGGACGCGTCGCTGCTGCAGAGCCAGACGCGCTGGTCGTACTTCATGATCTGGTCGGAGCAGCTGCGCGGCAGCAACACGAACGCCGCCATCCAGAGCGCCTACTTCCACCCCCGCGTCCTCAACCAGGGCGAGCTCACGCTCCCCTGACCCTGCGGCTTCGGCGATCCGTCACGACCGGCTGCCTCCCGCGCGGAGAGGGAGCCGTCCGTGACGGATCGCCGGCGTCCGGACCGGGAGTAGGGTCCTGCGCATGAGTGCTCCGGACGAGAGCGGGCCGTTCTTCCACGGGACGAAGGCGGATCTGCGGGTCGGCGACCTGCTGGTGGCGGGGCGGCGGTCCAACTACCGGCCCGAGATCGTGATGAACCACGTGTACTTCACGGCGCTGGCGGACGGGGCGGGGCTCGCGGCGGAGCTCGCGCCCGGCGACGCGGAGCCGCGCGTCTATGAGGTGGAGCCGACCGGGTCGTTCGAGGACGACCCGAACGTCACGGACAAGAAGTTCCCCGGGAATCCGACGCGCTCGTACCGCAGCGTCGAGCCGCTCCGCGTCGTCCGCGAGGTGCACGACTGGACGCGGCTGACTCCGGAGGCGCTGCGGGCGTGGCGCACGCGCCTCGCCGAGCTCCGCGACGACCCGCGCGCCGGGATCCTCAACTGAGCGGCCGGTGCTCCGCGGTCGCCAGGGACCGCGGCGCGGGCCGACCGATCGGGCGGGCATCCATGCTGGTCGAGTAGCCGGCTGAAAGCCGGCGTATCGAGACCGATCCCCGTCAGCAGGCGGGTCTGCAGGCATTGGTCCTGACGACGGTGGATCTCGATACGCCCGCTCCGCGGGCTACGCGATCAGCATGTGGGCCCGCATCGCGGGCTCCGTAGTCAGGAAAGGAGTGCGCGCCGCGCGGGCTCCGCGGTCAGCGGGCGGCGTCCGCGGACGGCGCCAGCAGGCCCGGCAGGTGCACCAGGGCCGCCGCGCCGATCAGCGGGCCGGCGCCGCCGAGGCCGGAGGCGCGGATCGACAGCCCGCGGGCGTAGTCGAAGACCGCGCGCTCGCACGCCGCCTCGCGCACGAGGTCGAGGTACGACGCCGTGACCGCCGAGAAGCCGCCGCCGACGGCGAAGTCGCGGACGTCGAGCAGCGTCGCCACGTCGGCGATCGCCGTGCCGACGGCCGCGGCCGAGCGTGCCACCGCGGCGAGCGCCACCGGGTCGCCGACCGCGGCTGCCCGCGCCAGGTCCTCGCCGGTCGTCCCCGCGAAGCCGCGGCGCCGCGCCCAGGCGACGCTGCTCGGCCCGGAGGCGATGCTCTCCAGCGTCCCGTCGCTCCCCTCCTCCGGGTCCGCGTCGCCGACGTGGATCTGCCCGATGTGCCCGGCGTTGCCGGAGCGGCCCGCGACCGCGCGGCCGTCGAGCACGATCCCGCCGCCGACCCCCGTCGACACCACCAGGCTCACCGAGGACGCGGCGCCGTGGTTGGCGCCCACCCAGTGCTCGGCGAGCGCGATGCAGGTGCCGTCGAGCCGCAGGGCGACCGGCCGCCCGGGCAGCAGCCGCTCGACCACCGCGCGCAGGGCGAACCCGTGCAGCAGCGGCAGGTTCTTCGGCCGGATGCGCCCCTCGGCGAGGTCGAGCGGGCCGGCGGAGCCGATCCCCGCGCCGACGACCGAGCCCGGCCCCGCAGCCGCGAGCGCCTCCACGACGCACCCCTCCACGGCCGCGCCGAACTCCGCCGGGGTCAGCGCCGGCCCGGTCGGCCGCCGGCTGCGCGAGCCCGGCACGAGCACGCCATCGGCGCGCACGAGCGCCGCCTCGATCTTGGTGCCGCCGACGTCGACGGCGAGCGCGAGCTGCGGGGTCATCTCTTCCTCCGGAAGGTTCTTCTGGGCGACGCGGGTCGTGGCCGACGCCGGTCGCGATCAGCGCGGAGGAGCCGACCGGGAGGCGTGCGCCGGTCCCGGTCGGCTCCGTCGATCGCCGCGGAGAGTCGCCGCGGAGAGCGGCGCGTCAGCCCCAGTCGGCGACGAGCTGGTTGGCGGTGCGCAGCACGCCCGGCGAGACGAGCGCGGCGGGATCGAGCCCGGCCCCGCTCACCCGGAACGTCACCGACTCCCCCGGCAGCAGCGTGACCAGCTGGTCGTCGACGACCGCCGCCGGGTCGACCTTGTCGATGAGCAGCGTCAGGTCGCGCACGAGGTTCTCCGCGGTGACCGTCACCTCCGCCCCGCCGTCGACGGCGCGCACCGAGGTCGTCAGCCGCGCCGCCTCGAGCGCCGACTCCCGGTACTCCGCGAAGAACCAGAACGCGCGCTCCCCCGCGAGCTCGGCGACGAGCAGCTCGCCCGCGACATCGTCCGCGGTACCCACTCCGACCGGCACGGTAACGACCGACCGCGCGTCCAGCGACACCCCCTGCCGCTCCTCCGCGAGCACCGTCCCGTCGAAGCGCACCCGGCGCACGACCACCTCGCCGGCCCACTCCTCGGGGCTGTCGTTCACCGCGACGACCGCGAGCCCGTCGCCGCGCGGCTGCACGGTGAGCAGCCGGTCCGCGTAGACGTGCTTGAGCGCGTAGAGCAGCGGCTTCGCCGTCCCGTCGCCGTCGACCGCCGCCCACGAGGTGACCGGCCAGCAGTCGTTCAGCTGCCAGACCACCGAGCCCATGCAGCGCGGGCTCTCGGAGCGCTGGTGCTCGATCGCCAGCGTGACGGCGAGCGCCTGGTTGAGCGACATCGCCCAGTGCCAGTCCTCGGTGTCGTCGGGCAGCGGGAGGTGCGCGACGAGCCCGTCGGTCAGCTTGTCGTTGCCGTCGGTCGCCTTCTGGTGGTGGATCATCCCGGGCGACTCGGGGGTGAGCGGCGAGTCCGAGATCGAGCGCTGGACGGTCGACCAGGAGGCCGGGCCCTGCCAGCCGAACTCGGCGACGAAGCGGGCGTGCACGTCGCGGTAGGCGGGGTAGTCCACCCGGTTCCACAGCTCCCAGAGGTGCACGGAGCCGTGGTCGACGTCGTTCGCGAAGATCGCGGTGTCGCCGGACCAGGGGCTGCCCGGCGTGTAGGAGCGCTCGGGGTCGAGCTCGGCGACCAGGCGCGGCAGCAGGTCGAGGTAGTAGCCCAGGCCCCAGGTGCGGCCCTGGAGGCGCTTCTCCCAGCCCCACTCCTCGTAGCCCCAGATGTTCTCGTTGTTGCCGTTCCAGAGCGCGAGGCTCGGGTGCGGCATGATCCGCGTCACGTTGTCGCGCACCTCCGCCTCGACCTCGCTCCAGAGCGGCTCCTCCTCGGCGTAGGAGGCGCAGGCGAAGAGGAAGTCCTGCCAGACGAGGATCCCGCGCTCGTCGCAGAGCTCGTAGAAGTCGTCGGACTCGAAGTAGCCGCCGCCCCAGATCCGCAGCAGGTTCATGTTCGCGAACTCGGCCTGGTCCATCCGGCGGGCGAGGCGCGCGCGGTCCACGCGGGTGATGAAGGCGTCGTCGGGGATCCAGTTCGCGCCGCGGATCCAGACCGGCTCGCCGTTGACGACGAAGCGGAACGAGGTGCCCTCCTCGTCGCGGTCCAGCTGCACCTCGATCGTGCGGAAGCCGATGCGCAGCGTCCGGCCGTCGACCACCGCGCCGCCGACGCGCGCCTCGACGTCGAGCAGCGAGAGCGGCTGCTCGCCGAAGCCGCGCGGCCACCACAGTGCCGCGTCCGCCACCGCGAGCTCGAGCACCGCCGAGCGCTCCCCGGCCGGCACGGTGACGGAGGCGGTGACGCCGTCGACGCTCGCCGTCAGCTCCACCTCGTCCTCCGTCGTCCGCTCGAGGTCGACGTGCACGGCGACCCGGCCGGTCGTCCCGTCGACCGTCACGACCGGGCGGACCGCGGCGAGCCGCACCTCGCTCCAGGAGTGCAGCGAGACCGGCTTCCACATCCCGACCGAGGCCGCGTCCAGCCCCCAGTCCCAGCCGAAGTTGCAGGCGGCCTTCCGCAGCGCGTTGAAGGGGTGCGAGTAGGTGTGCGGGCGGTAGCCGATCTCGAGGCTGGCCCGGTCGGCCTCCGCGATCGGCGAGGCGAAGCGGACGACGAGCGCGTTGTCGCCCTCCACCAGCAGCCCGTCGACGGCGAAGCGGTATGTGCGGTGCTGGTTGCGGGTGCTCGCGACGACGGACCCGTTCAGCGTGATCGTCGCGACCGTGTCCAGGCCCTCGAAGACCAGCTCGTGCCGGTCGTGCCCGTCGGGCGACCAGGCGAAGACCGACGCGTACTCCCAGTCGGTCTCGCCGATCCAGGTGACCTTCTTCTCGTTCTGGTCGAGGTACGGGTCCGGGATCAGGCCGGCGGCGAGGAGGTCGGTGTGCACGAGTCCGGGGACGGTCGCCGGGACCGTCGCGCCCGCGATCTCCGCGGGGATCGGGCCGCGGAGCGCGCGCACGCTCCAGCCGTCGTGCAGCGGGCGGAGGGTGGCCGAGAGTCGCTCGGTGCTGAGGTGGGTCACTTGGTGGCTCCTGAGGTCAGTCCGTTGTAGATGAAGCGCTGGAGGAAGAGGAAGGCGATGAGAGTCGGGACGATGACGAGGATCGTGCCGGCGGCGATGACCTCCCACTGTGCTCCGAAGGGGCCCATGAAGCGGAAGAGCGAGGTCGAGATGACCCCGAGATCCTGCGAGGGCATGTAGAGGAAGGGGATGTAGAACTCGTTGTAGACCGCGATCCCCTTGATGATCACGACCGTGGCGATCGCCGGCTTCAGCAGCGGCAGCACGATCCGCCAGTAGACGGTGAAGCGGCTGGCGCCGTCGAGCATCGCCGCCTCGTCGAGCGAGACCGGGATCGACTGCATGAACTGCAGGAAGATGTAGATCGCGACGATGTCGGTGCCGGTGAAGAGCAGGATCGCCGACCAGCGGGTGTTGAAGAGGTCGAGGGCGTTGATCACCTGGAAGGTCGCCACCTGGGTCGTCACCGACGGCACCAGCGTCGCGAGCAGGAACAGGCCCGTCACGAGCCGGCGCCCGCGGAAGCGGAAGCGGTCGATCGCGTAGGCGGCCATGGTGCCGATCAGGATGGTCCCCGCCACCGACACCAGCAGGATGATCCCGGTGTTGAGGAACCCGGTGACCATCCCGCCCTGCGAGAAGGCGATCGCGAAGTTCTCGAGGTTGAACCAGTTGCTCGGCGGGACGAGCGGACCGGTGCTGCGGTACTCCGTCGAGGTCTTGAAGGCGAGCATGAAGATCGTGACGATCGGCACCAGCGCGAACAGGCAGGCGACGATCAGCGAGGTGTACTTGCCGATCGCGCCGAGCACCGAGCCGCGCCGGGGTCGGCGGGAGCCGCGGGGGGCGGGGGTCACGGGCAGGCCGGTGACGGCCTCGGTCCGGGGCTGCGTGGTGGTCATTCCTGGCCCGCCTTCTCGTCGGGGAACACGCGGCGCTGCACCGCGGTGATGATCAGCACGATCGCCAGCAGGACGACGGCCATCGCCGAGGCGAGGCCGACCTTCGAGTAGCGGAACGCGGTGTCGACGGTCTGGATCACGAAGGTCTCGGACCCGTTGGCGCCGCCGGTCATGATGTACGGCATCTCGAACGCCGACAGGGCGCCCGCGATCGCGAGGATGAAGGACAGCCCGAGGATCCGGCGGATGCTGGGCACGATGATGTAGCGGAACTTGTCGAACGACGTCGCGCCGTCGATGTCCGCGGCCTCGTACTGCTCCTCCGGCACCGACTGGATCGCGCCGAGGAACAGCACGAAGTTCAGCCCCATGTAGCGCCAGACCGAGGTCGCGGCCAGCGAGACGTTGACGACGGACGGGTCGCCGAGCCACTGCGGGGTGTCCTGCACGCCGAAGGCGCCGAGCACCGCGTCGAGGGTGCCGTCGGGGCGGAAGAAGTAGAGGAACATCAGCCCGATCGCGACCCCGTTGATCAGGTACGGGAAGAAGATGACGCCCTTGAAGAAGTTGCGGAACCGGGTCCGGAAGCTCAGCAGCGTCGCGAAGAACAGCGCGAGCCCGAGCTGCGCGACCGCGCCGGCCAGGTAGAAGAGGCTGACGAAGAAGACCTGGAAGATCTCGGGCCGGGTGAAGATCTCGACGTAGTTCTCGAGGCCGACGAACGTCTTGTCCGGGTCGAGGCCGTCCCAGTCGGTGACGCTGTACCAGAACATGTTCGCGACCGGGATGTAGGTCAGGACGACGAGGAACGCCAGCGGCACGGCGAGGAACAGCCAGGGCGTGCTGCGGCGCCCGGTCAGCCGCTGGCGGCGGCCGGAGGGCCTGTCGCCGCGACGGCCGCCGCCGGCCCGCTTGCTCGCTCCGACCTCGAGGGGCGGAGCGTCGGTGATCGCCATGTCGATCCTTTCGGCATCCCGGGGAATGCGGTCGTGAGGGGGTGGGGAGGGGGCGACCCGCGGGTGGCGGGTCGCCCCCGGGGCGGAAGGCGGGGCTGCTACTCCGCGACGTCCGCGCGGGCCGCGGCCCAGCGCGCGTTGAGGTCGTCGAAGAGCGACTGCTTGTCGCCGTCGCCGGCGCCGCGGGCGGCGTCGATCAGCTTCTGGCGGTAGGAGTTGCCGAAGAGGTCGATCTCGGCCTCGTTGGCGATGTCGTTGATGACGGCCTCCTTGCCGACCGGGTCCGGAGCGAGCTCGAGGTAGGTCACGCCGAGCGCGTCGAAGTCGGACAGGGTGTCGGGCGCCGGATCCGAGATCACCGGGCTGATCGCGCCCTGGCTGGCGGCGAAGCCGGAGTCCTCGGTGAACCAGTCGATCCAGGCCCGGGCGGTCGCCTTGTTGTCGGAGTTCTTGTTGATCGCGAGGAACTTGTCCGAGGCGGTCACCGAGGTGAACGCGCCGTCCTGCGCCCACGGCATCGGCCAGAAGCCGATCGTGTCGCGCGGCTTGCCGGCCTTCTCGGCGGCGTCCTGCATCTGCGAGACGGCCCAGGAGCCGAGGACCATCGAGCCGATCTCGCCCTGGGCGAGGAGGTCCTTCGACTCCTCCCAGTTCGTGGTGGTCGGGTCGTCCTCGCTGAGGCCGGCGGCGACCGTGTCGTAGAGCAGACCGTCGATGTTGTACTGGTCGTTGCCCTCGGTCCAGGGCGCGTCGTCGGCGATCATCTCGGTGCGGACGTCCTCGCCCTGCACCGTGCCGAGGTTGCCCTCGATGGTCGCGAGCGGCCAGCCGTCCTTGTAGTTCGTGTAATAGGGAGTGACGCCGGTCGCCTTGATCGCCTCGAGGTCGGCCAGGTACTCCTCCTCCGTCTGCGGCGGGTCGGTGACGCCGGCCGCGGTCCAGACGTCGCGGTTGAAGACGTAGCCCATCGCGGAGCCGAAGGTCGAGATGCCGTACGCGGTGCCGTCGAACGAGCCCTCGTTGGTGAAGCGGTACTTCTCGGACAGCTCGTCGGTCGAGCCGAGCGGCTCGAAGTAGTTCGCGTAGTCGTCCTTGGTGACGTTCGAGCTCGGGATGAGCAGCACGTCGCCGTAGTCCTTCGAGTTCAGGCGGATCTTGGTGTCGCCCTCGTAGTCGGTGAGCGCCTCGAACTTCACGGTGGTGCCGGGGTACTGCTTCTCGAAGGTCGAGGCGTAGTCGGCGAAGGTGGTGTCGACGAGGTCGGTGCGGTTGGTCAGCACGGTGATCTCGCCGGCGGGCTCGCCGGAGTCGTTGCTCGCGCCGGCGGAGCAGCCGGACAGGACGAGCGAGGCCGATGCGGCGACGGCGGCGAGGCCGATCAGCGTGCTGCGGCGGGCGGGCGCCGGGCGGCGGGTGGTGGGTCGGTGCACAGGAGTTCTCCTCGGTGGGCCGTCGCCGCCTTCGGCGACGGGAGGTGGTGGTGGGAACGGAGGGGTGGTGCGGGGGTGGTGCCGGCTGCGGCTCGTGGCTAGTGGCGGCCGAGCCACCACTGCCAGAGGTTCGGCAGGTACTTCTTCACCAGCGACTCCAGCCACGAGGGCACGGCGGGCGCGGGGGTCGGAGTGGGCGACGGGGTCGCGGTGGGCGGGGTGGTGGGCGTGACCGTGGGAGTCGCGGTCGGGGTCGCGGTGGGCGTGGCCGTCGGCGTCGCGGTCGGCGTCGGCGTCGCGGTGGGCGGAGCGGTCGGAGTGGGCGTCGCGGTGGGCGGAGCGGTCGGAGTGGGCGTCGGCGTCGGCGTGGTCGCCTCCGCCACCACGGTCTCGACGTCGTCGAGCACCAGCGAGCCCGCGCTCGAGCCGTTCACGTAGAGCGCGTACTGCGTGACCGAGGTGAGGTCGAGATCGGCCTGCGGCGCCCAGGCGGGCGGCGCGAAGTCCTCGAACGGGATCTCGATCCGCTGCACGCCGTCGGCGGACGGGGTGACCGTCGCCTCCCAGTACGCGCCGTTCGCGACGAACTGCACCGCGAGCGGCACGGCCCGGTCGGCGTCGACCGTGAGCGACAGGCCGGAGTAGCCCCACCAGTTCTGCGCGGCCGCGAAGGTCCGCACCGTGCCGGCGTAACCGGCCGTGCCGGTGTCGTAGTCGAAGCGGGCGGCGCTCGTGTCGTTCGCGGGGCTCGGCACCAGCGTCGGCGTGATGGACCCGCCGCCGGTGTTCCGGACGTAGGCGGCCTGCAGCGCGCCGTCGTCGGCGTAGCCGTCGAAGTCCTCGACCACGACCGGCTCGGTCGGCAGCGCCGCCGTGCTGAACGTGCGCGTCGCCGACGCCGTGGCGCCGAGCCCGTTCACCGCGGAGACCTGCCAGTAGTACGTCGTCTCCGGGTCGAGCTCGACCGGGGGCCGGTAGCTCGTGGCCGAGAGCCCGGTGGCGGAGACCAGCGGATCCGCGAGGTCGCTCGAGCTGGAGAGGACGAAGCGGTAGTACGCGGCGTCCGCGGCCGGCTCCCACGAGAAGGTCGGCGTCGCGGTGACGTCCGCCGTGCCGTCCGCGGGCGTCCCGAGCGCGGGGGCCGCAGGCAGGCCGAACGGCGCGGCGTTCGGGGAGGAGAGGCTCACCGCGCCGATCTGCGGCGTCCAGACCTCGCCCGCGCCCTGCGGCCAGGAGATCCGGAGCCGGTTCACACCGGTCAGGTCGCGGACCGAGTACGTGTACTCGCGCCAGTTCCCGGTGCCGCCGCGCGTCTCGACGGCGAGCGGCGTCCAGGTCGCGCCGTCCGCCGATCCCTCGACCGTGAGCGGCACGACCGGCTGGTCGGGCCAGTACCAGGCGGTGATGTCGGCCCCGCTGATGTCGTCGAAGGCGTACTCGAGGCTCGCCGCGTCGGCGCTGTCGCGCTTGACCCGGGAGGCGTCGCCACCGAAGAGCCCGGGGTTGCCGGTGTCGAAGGAGAGGCTGCCGGTGTGGGCCGCCGTCCGGGAGAAGTCGTCCAGCGGGTCGACGAGCGCGACCTGCGCGGCGGCGCTCGTGATCGTCGCCCGCTGCAGCGAGCCGGTGCTCCAGCTCACCCGCACCTGGTCGCCGGAGAGGCCGGTCGCGGCGACGACGCTCGCGCCGTCGCGCTCGGTGGTCGTGGTGGCGGCGTCGGTCCAGGTCTGCCCGTCGCTGCTCGTCGCCACGGTGATCGCGGACGGGTCCGAGACGACGAACTCCGCCGCGCCGATCCCGTCGCGCTGCCAGGTGACGCTCGCGGCGCCGGTCGCGGTGACGACGCCGCCCGCGGGGGTCGGCGCGATCTCCGCGTTCTCGTGGCCGGCGGTCAGCAGCCAGCTCTGCAGCGGGTCGACCAGCACGGCACCGCCGGCGGCGGCGGCGACCGCGTCGGAGGCGGGACCGCGCTGGTCGTCGTCGCCCGCCGGGACGACGCGGTAGCGCGCACCGGCCGGGGAGTCGTAGTCGGTGACGGGCGAGGCCGAGGCCGAGACGGCTCCGTCCGTCACGTCGCTCCACTCCCCACCGGTCGAGCGCTGCACCAGGTAGCCGGTGGCGCCCGCGGTGCCGCGCCAGGAGACCTCGTTGATCCCGTAGTCCTGCTCGATCGCGGTGATCAGCGGGGCGCCGAGCTCCAGCTCGCCGGGCGTGCTGCCCGTGGCGGTGCCGTACTGCTCGATCGCGTCGACGCTCTCCCGCTCGCGCGGGGTCTCGCCCGGGTAGTGCAGGGTGAAGCCGTCGTCGTGCGGCACGAAGCCGCCGCGGTCGCTGTTGCCGAACAGCGACCAGAAGAAGGTCCCCGAGACGTTCGGGTCGGCCGCGGCCGCGCCGAGGAGGTCCTCGCTCGCGGCCGTCGAGGCGTACTCGCCGGCGATGTAGACCTTGTCCGCGCCGGCGACCGTCGCGGCGTCGGCCGAGACCCGCTCGGCGGTCGGCGGGTAGTAGTGCACGTCGACGATGTCGAGGTCGGGCGCCGCGAGGGTGTCCGGGTCGATGTCGAAGCGGCGGCCGGCGGCGACGAGCTGCTCCGGGGCCTGCTCCTTGATGTACGCGACCTGCGCGTTGATCCAGTCGAGGGTCATCCCCTCGAGCTCGTTGCCCAGCTCCCAGGCCATGATCGTCGGGTCGTCGACGAAGCGCGTGCCGGTGATCGTGTTGGTGTGGCCGAGGATCACGTCGACGTAGTCCTGGTACGCGGCGATCGCGGCCGGGTCGGAGTAGAAGTCGTCCGACTCCAGCCCGAGCGGAGTCGTGAAGTCGCGGTGACCGCCGTGGTAGTACGCCCACTCGTCGGTGAGGGGCAGCACCAGGCGGATGCCGAGGGTGCCCGCGTAGGCGACGGCGAAGTCGATGGTGCGGAACGCCTCCTCGTTGTACTCACCGAGGCGCGGCATCAGGGCCAGCGGGTCCTCGTCGTTCTGCCCGGTCGAGGTCATCATGTGCGAGCGGACGACGGTGACGCCCATCTGCGCGGCGGTGTCGAGGGCGTCCTTGATCCGGAAGTAGGTGGGGTAGTCGACGCCGCCGACGTTCTCGTCGAGGCCGAGCCAGTAGATGTTGGTGCCGCTCGCGCGGAACCGCTCGCCGTCGAGGGTCAGTGCGCTGCCGTCGCGCTGCACGAAGGCGGTGTTCTCGCTCGTCCAGTCGGGGGCGATCGCCGTTGCCGAGGCGGTCGGCGCCGCGGCCGGCGCGAGGACGACCAGCGACCCGGCCGTGACGGCCAGCAGTGCGGCTCCGGCGAGGGAGCGGCGCAGGGGGACCCGCGAGAACGCGGAGGGGGTGCGGTGGGCACGTGTCATGGGTTAGCCAGGCTCCTTCGACCGGTGACGTGTCTCGGCGCCGCAGCTGATCGGGAGTCGATCACCGCGGCGACGTGCCCAGAGTCGCTGATGCTCCTGCCCCGCGTCAAGTACAAAGATTAATAATTTATGTAAAGATCGGGCATGGCGAAATTGCGACGACGTGACCGTCCCGGGGGCTCAGGCTCCGCGGGGCCCGGGCTGCGCGGGTGCACTCGTCGTGCCGCGCGCCACCACCACGACCGGTGGGCTGGCGATCGATCCGCTCGCCGACTCGGCGATCTCGCTCAGCAGCTCCTGGCCGGTCAGCATGCCGATCACCTGCACGTCGTGCGAGACCGCCGAGAGCGGCGGCTCGCTCAGCTGGCACTGTGCGGAGTCGTCCCAGGCCAGCAGCGACATCGCCCCCGGCACGTCGAGCCCGAGCTCCCGGGCCGCGTCGAGCGCGCCGATCGCCATCAGGTCGCTGTCCAGGATCACCGCGGTCGCCGGCTGCGGCTCCTCCGCCAGCGAGCGCAGCGCCCGCCCGCCGGATTCGCGCGAGTAGTCGCCCGAGCGCTCGACCGCCTCGAGGCCCCGCTCCGCGCACTCGCGGAGGAAGCACTCGCGCCGGATGCGCGTGTGCAGCAGCTCCTCCGGCCCGCCGACGTGCGCGATCCGCTCGTGGCCGATGTCGGCGAGGAACTGCACCGCGTCGCGCATCGCGTCGTCGTCGTTCGTCCAGACCGCGCGCAGCTCGCGCGCCGCGGAAGGCGGGCCGACGATCACCGCGGGCAGCCCGAGCTCGCGCACCAGCGCCGGCCGCGGGTCGTCCACCTCCAGGTCGACGAGCACCACGCCGTCGACCTCGCCGTCGCGGGCCCAGCGCCGGTAAGTCTCGATCTCCGCGTCGCGGTCGGGCAGCACGTTCAGCAGCACCGAGTGCCCGGCCGGGCGGACCGCGTGCTCCACCCCCGCGATGAACTCGTGGAAGTACGGCTCGGCGCCCATGATCTCGGTGGCGCGGACGAGGGCGAGCCCGAGGGGCCGCGGCGGTCTCGGATCGGTCATGGCGGCTCTCTCTCGGACGGGCGGTACCAGCGTAGGCGCGGGCGCGGGCCGCGGCGCCCGGTCCCGTACGCTGGCGGTCGAGCGGTGAGGAGCAGGCATGGCGCGTCGTGAGGCGACCCCCGCGGCCCCGGGCAGCCGCGCCCTCGTCGTCGACCTGATCCGCTCCTCCGGACCGATCAGCCGCGTCGAGCTCACCTCGGCGACCGGCCTGACCCAGCCGTCGATCTCGCTGATCGTGCGCAAGCTGCTGACCGACGGCATCGTCCGCGAGACCGGATCCACGGCCAGCGGCGGCAAGCCGCGGCAGATGCTCGAGATCAACACCCGGGCGCGGATCGGCGTCGGCGTCCAGCTCGGTTTCGAGTCGATCACCTTCGTGGCGACCGACGCCGGCGGCGGCGTGCTCGCCCGCCAGCAGATCCGCGGGGCGGCGCTCGCGGCCCCGGAGGAGGTCACCCGGCGCATCGTCGACGGCTACGCCGCGTTCGTCCGCGGCACCGGCCTCGACCGCCGCACCATCGCCGGCGTCGCGGTGGTCGCGCCCGGCCCGATCGACCAGGCCGCCGGCCGGATCCTCGGCCCGCCCACCCTGCAGGGCTGGCGCGACTTCCCGCTGCGCGAGGAGCTCGGCGCCGGCTTCGGCATCCCGATCCTGCTCGACAACGACGCGGCCGCCGCCGCCATCGGCGAGTTCTGGAGCCGCGGCGTCTCGCGGCACGAGACCTTCGGCAGCATCTACATCGGCACCGGGATCGGCGCCGGCATCGTCCTCGACGGCGCGCTCTTCCGCGGCGCGAGCTCCAACGCCGCCGAGATCGGCCACATCACCATCGCTCCGGGCGGCCGGGAGTGCTTCTGCGGCAACATCGGCTGCCTCGAGCGCTACGCGGCGCCCTCCGTCGTGGTCGAGGACGCGGGCGCGGACCGCGGCTCGTTCGCGGACCTCGATCTCACCTTCGAGGTGGAGCAGAACGCCCGCGACTTCGACGTGCTGAGCCTCGCCGCGATCAACGGCCACCCCGCCGCGGAGTCGCTGCTGCAGCGATCCGCCGGGCACCTCGCCGACGGCGCCGTCACCCTCGCCAACCTGTTCGACCTCGACGCGCTCGTCCTCACCGGCCCCGGCGTCGCGATCGCCGGCTCGATCTACACGCGGGCGCTGCGCTCCCGGCTGGAGGCCCGCCGCTTCGCCCGCCGCGCGCACCCGATCAGCGTCGAGCTGTCCGCGAACCCGCGCGACGCCGCGGCGATCGGCGCCTCCTCCCTCGTGCTGCAGAGCACGCTCTCGCCCGGCCACGGGCCCGTGCTGCACCAGCCCGCATGACGGTCGTCGTCACTCCGGGCGGAGCCGTGCGCGGGCGGGTGATCGAGACGCCGGACGGGGCGGTGCACGCCTTCCTCGGCGTGCCGTCCCTGCGGGTGGCCGAGCGCTTCCGGCCCGGCGTGGCGGTGGAGCCGTGGTCGGGCGTGCGCCCGGCGACCTCGCGCGGGCCGATCGCGCCGCAGCCGTTCGCGGACGCGCCCGTCTCCGAGCGGGACTCCCTGCACGTGAACGTCTGGACGCCTGATCCCGCCGCCCGTGACCTGCCGGTCTTCGTCTGGGTGCACGGCGGCCTGCACGTCGTCGGATCGAACGCGGAGCCGCTCTCCGACGGCGCGCGCCTCGCCGCCGCGGGCCGGCTGGTCGTCGTCTCCGTCAATTACCGCCTCGGCGCCCTCGGCTTCCTGACCCTCGAGCACCTGCTCGGCGCGGAGTACGCCGACTCCGCGAACCTCGCCCTGCTCGATGTCATCGCCGCGCTCCGCTGGGTGCGCTCGGGCATCGCCGCGTTCGGCGGGGACGCGTCGCGGGTGACGCTCGCCGGGCAGTCCGCGGGCGCGGTGCTGGTGTCGGCGCTGCTCGCCGCGCCCGCTGCCGCCGGCCTCTTCCAGCGGGCGGTGCTGCAGAGCGGCAATCCGGAGCGGATCGGCTCGCGGGCCTTCGGCGAGGGCGTCACCGCCGAGCTGCTCGCGCTCCTGGGCCTGGCGGACGACCCGTCGCGGCTGCTCACGCTGCCCTGGGAGGAGGTGGTCGCCGCCCAGCAGCGGCTGATCGAGCGGCGCTCGGCCGGGCACCCGAACCCGACGCCCGCCTTCCGGCCGAGCCTCGACGGCCGCGTGCTGCCTGCGGCGCCCGTGGACGCGGTCGCCGCCGGAGCGTCCTCGACGGTGGATCTGATCGTCGGCACGAATGTGAACGAGGGCTCCGGCTTCGTCGATCCCGGCGGCCCGGACCCGTCGCCGGACCTCCTCGAGCGCGAGCTGGCGCTGCTCCTGCCGCACTGGCCCGCGTCGCGCGGCAGCCGGACGGAGGCGTTCGCCGCCGCCCTGCGCGCCGACCTCGGCCGCGAGGTGTCCGGTGCCGAGCTGCTCGAGACGTGCCTCGCCGAGACGATCTACCGGCAGCCCAGCCAGCGCCTCCTCGACGCCCGCGCCGGCGCCACCGGCTCGACCCGCGCGTACCTCTTCACCTGGGAGCAGCCCGCCTCGACCGGCGCGCGGCGGGCCGGCCACTCCCTCGAGCTCCCGTTCCTCTTCCGCACCCTCGACTCCGAGCCGGCCCGGACCGAGGTCGGCGACGCCGCCCCCGCGCCCCTCCGCGACACCCTCACCCGCCACTGGTCCGCCTTCGCCGCCACCGGCGCCCCCGGCGCCCCCGGCCCCGACTGGCCCTCGTACGCCCCGTCCCGCGCGACCCTCCTCCTCGCGGAGTTCCCCCGCGTCGCCCACGCCCCCCGCGACGCACTCCGCCGCCTGACCGCATCGTCCCGCCCGCCGACCCCCTGACCCCGCCCGCCGGACCCCTCCCTCCCCAAAAGTTGTCGTAACCGAGCACCCACTACGACAGCTTCTGCGCACCCGAGGCCCCGCGCCGCCCCGCCGCCGCCCCCACTCTCCAGAAGTTGTCGTACTGGACCACCTACTACGACAACTTCTGCGGAGCGGAAGCACCGCTACTCCACCGTGTCGATCACGTCGATCCGCCAGCGGCCGTCGAAGACGAGGCCGATCCGCACGCGGTGGATCAGGTCCGCCTCCTCGGTGCTGCGGAACGTCTCCTTGCCGTTGGCGAGGACGCGGATGCCCGTCGTGTCGAGGAGCGCCCCGACGACGGCGTCGGTACCCGAGTTCGACAGCAGCTCGACCTCGGAGACGACCATGCTCCCGACCTGCCTCACCTTGCCCCGCGAGTACCACCGAGCATCCGAGTCGAGATCAGGGAAGAGCTTCTCGGTCACTCGATCCGCCAGCTCGCCTGGAACGCTGCTGGAGTAACCGCCCTGCGCCCATTCGTCGTAGAGGCTGGCGAATACCTTCACGGCGTCGATCGGTTGCTCCACGCGATGAGATGAGGAGCAACCGGCAAGGACAAGGAAGGCGGACGAGAGGACTACGAACCCGGCAGTACGTGAGAATCGTCGAGCCACGGCGCCCGCCTTCCTGCTGTAGAACGCCTCACACGCTTTCGAGGGCTCCGGACGATCGTTTGACCGCTGCCCAACGGGAGTACTTGACTGGTCATCCGCAGTCCAGATCCACCGGAGTCGAGTAAACGCGATTCGGAGTGTCCGCATAGCCGACTATGTCCACATCTGTCCATGACCGGTAGTTGCTACTTCCCGTCCCGTTGCAGTCGTAGTGTGCGGTGACGCGAGCTCCTCTGCCCAGCCCCTTCGGATTCGGACCAAGACGGCCCTTTCCTTGCTCGCCGACAGCAGCGTGAAGCCAGAAGAGGTTCTTTTTGTCGATCTGCGTCGTCACGTCGGCCAGCGCGTAGTCGCAGGTACTGTTGGCCCAGTTGCCGTGTGACTGTGCGGCGCGCTTCGATGAGGACGTCGAGATGTGCACGTAGTCGACCCGTTGGATGAATTCGCATATCTTGCCGGGTAGCAGCGCATTTCCATCACGATCGTACGTGACGGCATCGGACCCTTCTATCTGGTATACTTGCTCCTCTACGACGGGCATATCACTCGGGGCGTGTCAAGCCTCGGCATGTGCCATCGGGGTGGACGCCATGCCGACGACGAGTGCGGCGGCAAGTGCGGGAACGAAATTCTATCGAGTGTTCATTTCTCCTCTTCATTGATGAGATCTTCTCTTGCCCCTGATGGCGGTCGACACAAACCGCAGAAATGCTCGAGCCAGTGAACCCGAGCTCGAACCGGTATCGCGATTTCTGTAACAGGTTCCATTGCGTGCGCCTACGTTATCGAACCCGAGGATTCTTCGTCCATACACAGAATGTGCCATTAGGTGCATAAGGCGTCACAACACTCGACAAAGCGTCAGACATTTCTGCAAATCATTCGTGTTCTTCCGCTATCCACCAGTTGTCGACTCGCATGGTCGCGACGGCGACTTCTGCGGAGGGGGCGCGTCGGCCCCCACCCGTCACGCCAGCCCTGCGCCGCCGATCGCCAGCGACACGATCACCGTGAACACCGTCGTCCACAGCACGATCGCGACCGCCTGCCAGAGCAGGACGCGGCCCTTCGCGACGCCGGCACCGGCGAGCATCACCGCGGTGAAGTGGGTGGGCAGCAGCAGCGGGCCGAGCAGGCTCACGCCGGGCACGCCGTAGCGGGTGAACGCCCGCTGGAACTTCTCGCGGCGGGCGGTGGCGCGCTTCCGCGGCTTCCCGCCGGTGATCGCCGAGCGGACGCCCGCGCCGAGGAGAACGAGCAGCGCCACGCAGAGGAAGTTGCCCGCGGCGGCCGAGACGGCGGCGACGACCGGGTGGATCCCGCCGATGATGCCGATCGTCGCGGCTCCCTCGCCCTCGATGAACGGCACGGCTCCGGCGAGCGCCACCACGAGCGGCTGGACGAGGTCGGGGACGTCCTGGATGAGGCCCTGGAATCCGAGGATCGCGTCGCTGACGATGGTCGACATGGCGGTGTCTCCTTCTGGCTGAGCGGCCGAACCGCTGCCCCGTCGATCGGGACATGTCCATCCCAGCCCGCCGCACGGGGTGCCCGGCAGTGCCCTCCCGTCACCGCCGCCCGGGAGGATCGGCGGCCCGAGGGGTGACATCTGTCATGGCCGTAGCCTGGGCCGCATGCCGACCGCGCTCCTCGCTCCCGACGACACCGCTGCCGCTCCGCCCTCCGGCAAGGGCGTCGCCGCGACCTGGTGGTACACGCTGCTCTCGGCCGGCTCGTTCGTGCTCGCGGTGCTGTTCGTCTGGCTGGTGCCGCTGCTGGTCGGCGAGCCGTCGCCGTGGCGGGTGGTCGGCTACCTCCTCGGCGCCACGGTCTGGGCGGCGGTCTTCACCGTCTCCGCGCAGCGCTACCGCCGGGCCGACCGAGACGCCCCGGCGCGCGTCGGCCCCGCCACCCTCGGACTCCAGGCACTCGGTCTCGTCGGCGCCGCGGCGACCGGACTGGCGGCGGGCAGCCCCACCCTCCCGCTCTCGCTCGCCTTCGTGCTCGTCGTGCTGCTGCCCTGGCCGCGCGGGATCCGCTGGCGGGTCACCACGTTCCTCACCGTGCTGCTCGCCGTCAGCGCCTGGCTCGAGCACGATCACGCGATCGGCACCGCGCCGCACTCGCTCGCACCGGGTGCCGCGCCGGTCCTCTTCGCGTTCGCGGCCGCGCTGCCCCTCGCGATCGTCAGCATGCTCTGGTGGTGGGACATCGTCCGCGAGCTCGACCGCGCGCGGGTGGCGGAGGGGCGCCTGGCGGCCGCGCAGGAGCGGCTGATCCTCGCCGGCGACGTGCACGACCTCCAGGGGCACCATCTGCAGGTGATCGCCCTGCAGCTCGAGCTCGCCGAGCGGCTGCTGCGCGACGATCCGGACGGCGCCCTGGAGCAGCTTCGGGCCGCTCAGCGCTCGGTCGACGACGCGCGCACCGGCACCCGCGAGCTGGCGACGCGCTTCCGCAGCGTCTCCCTCGCCGACGAGCTCGCGAACGCCGCCGACCTGCTCCGCTCGGCGGGTCTGCGGGTCGAGCTGGCCGTCGATCCCGACGCGGACCGCGCCCCCGCCGACGTGCTCGGGCCGGTCGTCCGCGAGAGCACGACCAACATCCTCAAGCACGGCGGCGGCGAGTCGGCCCGGCTGCGGCTGGCGTGCGAGGCGGAGTCGTGGCGGTTCCAGGCGGTGAACGACGTGCCCGAGGGGGCCGAGTCGGAGGGGGCCGAAGCGGAGGGGGCCGAAGCGGAGGGGGCCGAAGCGGAGGGGGCCGAAGCGGAGGGCATCGAGGCCGGCACCGGCGTCCTCGGCATGACCGAGCGGATCGAGCGGGCCGGCGGCACCCTGCACACGCGCACCGCGCGCCGCTCCTTCGAGCTCGACGCGCGACTGCCCGGCGGTGCCACGTGATCCGGGTGCTCCTCGCCGATGACGAGGACATGATCCGCACCGCCCTCGCCGCCCTGCTCCGGCTGGAGCCCGATCTCGAGATCGTCGGCGAGTGCCGCGACGGAGCGGAGGCGGTCGCCGAGGCCGTGCGCCTCGAGCCCGACGTCTGCCTCTTCGACGTCGAGATGCCCGGCATGGACGGCATCGAGGCGGCGGAGCGACTGCGCCGCGTCTCGGCGACCCGCGTCATCGTGGTCACCCGGCACGCGCGGCCCGGCGTGCTGCGCCGCGCGCTCGCCGTCGGGGTCAGCGGGTTCCTGCCCAAGTCGCGGCGGGTGGAGGACGTGGCGGAGGTGATCCGCCAGGTCGCCGCGGGCCGCCGCTACGTGGATCCCGAGATCGCGGCCGACGCCCTCGCCACCACGCGCAGCCCGCTCACCGACCGCGAGCTGGACGTCCTGAGCGCCGGCTCCCGCGGCGAGACCACCGGCGAGATCGGCACGGCGCTGCACCTGTCCGCGGGCACGGTGCGCAACCACGTCTCGTCGATCCTGCGCAAGCTCGACGTCGACACCCGCCAGCGCGCCGTGATCGAGGCCCGCGAGAACGGCTGGATCTGACGGGCAGCCCCCGTCCGATCTGCAGGCGATCCGCCCCACCTGCCCCCGACCTCGCGCCGGTAAGCGGCTTCCGCGCCGCGTCACCTGCACAACAGACGCGCACCTGCACAACAGACGCGCACCTGCACTGCGGAGGGCTGCTGTCCGATCTGCAGGCGATCGCCCTGTCAGGAGACGAAGTGACGCGGCGATCAGCCCGTTCCCGCGCCGATCGCCTGCAGATCGAACCGGCGCCGGGCTCAGAGCGCGACGACCACGCTCTTCAGCTCGCAGAACGAGCGCAGCGCCTCCTCGCCCAGGTCGCGCCCCATGCCGGACTCCCCCACGCCGCCGAACGACAGCGCCGGATCGAACAGGTTGTACGTGTTGACCCACACGGTGCCCGCACGCAGCCGCCGCCCCATCCGGTGCGCCCGCGCCAGGTCGTTCGTCCACACCCCCGCGGCGAGGCCGTAGGTCTGGTCGTTGGCGAGAGCCACCGCCTCGTCCTCGTCCTCGAACGGGATGACACCGACGACCGGGCCGAAGATCTCCTCGCGCGCGATGGTCATCGTGTTCGTGACCCCCGTGAACAGCGTCGGCTCGACGTAGTAGCCCGGCCGGTCCGGCACGCCGCCACCCACCGCGACGACCGCGCCCTCCGCCTCGCCCTGCGCGATGTAGCCGAGCACCTGCTGCCGCTGCTCCTCGGACACCAGCGGCCCGACGGTCACCCCGCCGGCCAGCCCGTCGCCGAGCGCGACCTTCCGCACCGCCGCGGCCAGGCGCTCCGTCGTCTCCTCGAGGATCGAGCGCTGCACCAGCAGCCGGCTGCCCGCCGTGCACATCTGGCCGGAGTGGCCGAACGACGCGCGCATCGCGGTCAGCACCACGGCGTCCAGGTCAGCGTCCTCGAACACGATGTTCGGGCTCTTGCCGCCCAGTTCCAGAGTCAAGCGGGTGAAGTCCTCGCTCGCGGCGCGCATCACCTTCCGGCCGACCTCGGTGCTGCCGGTGAAGGAGACCTTGCTGACCAGCGGGTGCTCGGTGAGCGCCGCGCCGACCCGGCCGTCGCCAGTGAGCACGTTGACGACTCCCGCGGGGACGCCCGCCTCCTCGCAGAGTGCCGCGAGGCGCAGCATCGTCAGCGGAGTCTGCTCCGCCGGCTTCACGACCACGGTGCAGCCCGCGGCGAGCGCCGGCGCCAGCTTGAAGCTCGCCGTCATGATCGGGAAGTTCCACGGCAGGATCAGCGCCGCGACTCCGACCGGCTCGAGCGTCGTGTAGACGTGGTGCTGCGCGTCGACGGGCACGACCGTGCCGGTCAGCCGCGAGGGGGCACCGGCGTAGTAGCGGAAGACGCGGGCCGAGGTGGCGGTGTCGGCGCGCGAGCGCTCGATCGGCTTGCCGTTGTCGCGGGTCTCGAGCACCGCGAGCTCCTCGAGGCGCTCCTCGATCAGGTCGGCGACGCGGTTCAGGATGCGGCTGCGGTCGTGCGGGCTCATCCCGCTCCAGCGCGCGTCGTCGTGCGCGCGGCGGGCGGCGGTGACGGCCGCCTCGATCTCGGCGGGGTCGGCCTGCGGGACGCGGGTGAGCAGCTCCTCCGTGGCGGGATCGACGATGTCGAGCAGCTCCGCGCCCTCGGGAGCGAGCCACGCGCCGTCGACGAGGAAGGGCTCGATCGGCGCGAGCGGGGCGAGGGTGTCTCTCATGGGGTCTGCGTCTCTCTCATCGGGGGGCCGGGTCGGGGCCGGAGTCGTCGGGGCCGAGGGGGCGGGATGGTCGGTCAGAGCCGGTCGGTCAGGGCCGGTCGAGCAGCCGCGCGGGCTCCTCGACGCTCATCCGCCGCAGCACGTCGTCGGCGACGCCGAGTGCGCGGAGCCCCGGCAGGACGCGCCCGCCGAGGTGGTCGAAGCCGTGCCCGCCGAAGCGGCGCAGCTGGCCCTTCGTCCAGGTGCTGTGACCGAGCACCCAGCGGATGTCGGGGTCGGTGCCGAGCAGCTCCAGCAGCGCGTCCAGGCGCTGCGGGTCGCTCGCGTTGCGGATGCGGCCGACGTGCGCGCCCTCGTTGCCGAAGCAGAGCTCCAGCACGGCGCCGGCCTCTCCGAGGTCGCGGAGGTAAGGCAGGTCGAGGAACTCGTCGACGGTGCTGAACACGACGCGGGAGGGATCCACTCCCTCGGCGACGACGTGCGCGAGGACCTCGAGGCCGTTGCGGGCGTCGGCGGCGAGCCGCACGGTGATCGCGGAGCCGGTGGCGGCGGCCGCGCGGGCCGCGGCGGTGAGGCTGATCCGCTCCTGCTCCCCCTCGGGCGTCGCGAAGGCGCCGGTCGTGCCCATCAGGCCGAGGAGTCCCGCGCGGTAGGTCGTGCCGGGGATCGCCTCCATCAGCGCCCGGGTGAAGAGCCCGGTGCGGCCGTCGACGTCGAGCGCGAGGAACCACTCGGGCAGGAGGCGCGGGAGGTACGCGCCGTACCCGGCGACGATCGCGACGCCCGCCTGGCCGGACAGGGCGGGCAGTCGGGAGTGGTCGGGCCCGAAGCCGAGCGAGCTGAGGTCGACGGCGGCGGCGAGCCCGGCCGAGGCTCCCGCGCGGAGCTCGTCGGCGAGCAGGTCGACATCGTCGAGGCGGAGGTTGTCGGCGAGCGCGAGCTGGCTCCAGCGCAGGGCGGCCGCGAGCTCGGCGGTGACGGGGGCGCCGGGGTCGAGCGCCTCGACGCCGGGCCGCTGCAGCGCGCTCGCGTCGGTCAGCAGGTGCTCGTGCATCGACACGACGCCGAGTTCCGCCGCCTCGACCGGGCCGAGGACCGTCTGGATGGCCATGCGCCGCCTCTCGCGCGGCACGCTGCCGCTGGATCCAATATAGAGCCGGATGGATCCAGAAGCGATGTGTCGGTACTCTCCCAGCCTCCGGCACTCGGACCCTGAGTAGAATCGCAGACAGCAAGGGGAGTACTCCCGACTGCGGTGAGCCCGTCACTACGGATGCGAATGAGCATCCCGGGCCATCGGCTCCGCCACCACCTCCGAGAGGTCGCGGCCGGAGTGGAGGAGACCTTGGTCCCTCATCGACCGACCCTCTTGGAGCACCCCCGTGCAGATCACACCCGTCATCTGGCTGATCACCATCGCCGTGACGATCGCCTTCTTCGTCTACGAGTTCTTCGCGCACGTGCGGAAGCCGCACGAGCCGACCATCGGCGAGTCCGCCCGCTGGTCGGCCTTCTACATCGGCCTCGCACTGCTGTTCGGCGTCGGCATCGGCTTCGTCGCCGACTGGCGCTACGGCGGCGAGTACTTCGCCGGCTATCTCACCGAGAAGGCGCTGTCGCTCGACAACCTCTTCCTCTTCCTGATCATCATGACCGGGTTCGCGGTGCCGAAGATGTACCAGCAGAAGGTGCTGATGATCGGCATCGTCATCGCGCTGATCATGCGCGGTGGCTTCATCGCGGTCGGCGCGGCCCTGATCGAGAACTTCTCCTGGGTCTTCTACCTCTTCGGCGCCCTGCTCTTCGTGCTGGCCTACCAGCAGATCAAGGGCGACCACGGCGACCCCTCGAACAACGCCTTCATGCGCCTGGTGCGCCGCGTCCTCCCCGTCACCGACGAGTACCACGGCGACAAGCTGACCGTGAAGAAGGACGGCCGCCGCTTCGTCACCCCGATGCTGCTGACCATCGTCGCCATCGGCTTCATCGACCTCGTCTTCGCGCTCGACTCGATCCCCGCCATCTACGGCCTGACCAACGAGGCCTACATCGTCTTCACCGCGAACGCCTTCGCGCTGATGGGTCTGCGCCAGCTGTTCTTCCTGATCGGCGGACTGCTCGAGCGCCTCGTCTACCTCAGCCAGGGCCTGGCCGTCATCCTCGGCTTCATCGCCGTGAAGCTCGTCTTCCACGCCCTGCACGTCAACGAGGTCCCGTTCATCAACGGCGGCGAGCCCCTGCTCTGGGTCCCCGAGATCCCGATCTGGTTCTCGCTCACCTTCATCGGCTCGACCATCGCCGTCGCCACGATCGCCAGCCTCCTGAAGACCCGCGGCGACCGCTCCAAGTCCGACCGCGCGACCGTCCAGGACGCCCCCCTGGAGACCCCGGCCGACGTCCCCTCCCGCCGCGAGCACTGACCCTTCCGCGAGATGCCACTTGTGCACACGACACGCCGCAAAAGGCGTGCACAAGTGGCATCTCTCAGCAGCTCGCCGACCGAGAATCCCGCGCGGCGCCCCCCTTGCCGATCGAGCAGCCCGCACAGCGGGTCCCCTTTGTTGATCGAGCAGCCCGCACAGCGGGTCCCCTTTGCTGATCGAGTAGCCCGCGCAGCGGGCGTATCGAGATCCCCCCATCGTCAGAAGGCTGGCCCGCAGACCCGCCCCGCTGAGGGCGCCGGGTCTCGATACACCCCTCCGGGGCCACTCGACCAGCATGAATCCCCCTCCGGGGCCACTCGACCAGCGTGGGCGTACACGGACGACCTGTCGGCGTCGCGAGATGCCACTTGTGCGCGCGACACGCCGTGGAGGGCGTGCACAAGTGGCATCTCGCGGCAGGCGCGTCAGAGGGTGGGCGTCCAGATGCGCATCGTGGAGGGGCCGCGGTTCGCCCAGCGGTAGTAGGGGTGGAACTCGGCGGTGAAGCGCTCGCCGAGCTCCGCCGGCACGGAGTAGGGCCACGCGGACGCCGGGGCGTCGCGGCGCACGAGCGCCACCCGGGCGCCGTCGCCGACAGCGACCGGCGAGACCTCGGCGTCCACCGCCACGTGCTCGGTGTCGAGGCCGTCCGGCAGCTCGAGCGACTCCAGCGCCAGCACGAACGGCCCGCGCTCCACCGCGACCTGGCCGCGCACCGCGTCGATCCGCGGGTGCGGCGTCACGAAGCGCGCCGGCATCGGCAGCGACAGCCGCACGACGTCGCCGGCCGCGAACGCCCGCCGCACCGTCACCGTCGAGAGCCCCGCGTCCACCGCCTGCCCGTCCAGCAGCGCCGTCCCGCGCGCGAACGGCGGGATCCGCAGCGTCAGCGCGAACTCCGCGTCCGCCAGGATCCGCACCGCGATCTCGCCGTCCTCCGGATACGCGGTCTCCACCTCGAGCGACACCTCGCCCGTCGTCACCCGGTACGCCCCGTACTGGTGCAGCTGCACCCCGTCGTCCGTCGCCGTCGCAAAGCTCAGCTCGACGCTCGCGAGGGTCCGCGCCGTGTTCGTCGGGCAGCAGGACACCCAGAACCACGGCGCCCGCAGGCTCGACTGCGCCCGGTCGGTCTCGACGCTCTCGTCCGGCGCCACCCCGTCGACCCGCTGCTGCAGCGTGTTCGTGTAGAAGAAGGCGCGCCCGTCCTCGCGCGTCGCGGGCAGCACCGCGTTCAGCAGCGTCCGCTCCATCAGGTCCGCGTAGGCCGCGTCGTCCGAGCGCAGCAGCAGGCGCCATGACAGCATGTTCGACGCGATCGCCGCGCAGGTCTCGGCGTAGGCGCGGTCCGGCGGCAGCTCGAAGTCGGCGCCGAACGCCTCGTCCTGGTGGTGCGAGCCCATCCCACCGGTCAGGTAGGTGCGGCGCGCGACCGTCGCCGCCCACTGCCGCTGCACCGCGGCCTCGAGCTCCGCGTCGCCCGTCTCCACGGCGACGTCGAGCGCCCCCGCCGAGAGGTACAGCGCCCGCACCGCGTGCCCGCGCAGCACCTCGGCCGAGCGCACCGGCACGTCGTCCTGGAAGTACTCGGGCCCGAAGGCGATCGGACCGAGCGTCCCCGTGCCGCGCCGCTCGACGAACAGCCGCGCCTGCTCCAGGTACCGCCCGTCGCCGGTGGCCCGCGCCAGCTCGGCGAGCGCCGGCTCGATCTCGGGATGCCCGCAGACCGCGGCACGTCCCTCCGCCCCGAACACCTCGATCACGTGGTCGGCGAGGCGCCGCGCCACGGCCGGCAGCAGGTCGTCGTGCCCGGTGCGCAGCCGCGCCACGGCGGCCTGGATCAGGTGGCCGAAGCAGTACAGCTCGTGCCCCCACTCCAGATCGGAATAGCGCGCCCGCTGCCCCGGCCGGCCGAAGCTCGTGTGCAAGTAGCCGTCCTCGTCCTGGGCCCCCGCGACCCGCAGCACCAGCGCCTCGTACTGCGCGGCGAGCTCCGGATCGTCGGAGCGGCCCAGCTCCCAGGCCATCGCCTCGAGCAGCTTGTAGACCTCCGAGTCGACGAACTCGATGCCCGCATGGAGGTCGCCGCCGGCCGCCGAGGAGATCGTGCCGTTCGCCGCGCGGTCGAAGTTGCCGGCCCAGCCGACCCGCTCGATCCAGCTCAGGCAGTGGCCGATCACGGCGTCCGCGCCGAGCCGCTGGTAGTGCTGCCAGAAGCCGCCGGTCAGCCGGATCTCGTCCTGGCGCAGCGGCCGGAGCGCGCCGGCGGTCGGGGCGACGGGGCCGCCGAGGGCGACGGTGGTGGTCAGGGTCACGAGGATCTCCTAGGAGGAAGAGGGTCAGTCCTTGACGGCACCGGCGGTGACACCCGCCGAGACGTACCGCTGGGCGACGACGAGGAGGAGGGCGGCCGGGAGCGAGGCGACCACGGCGGTCGCCATGATCGAGTTCCACTCCTGGTTGTTGTTGCCGATGTACTTGTAGATGCCGAGCGTGATCGGCTGAAGCTTCCCGCCGCTGTCGAGGGTCGACGCGAAGATGAAGTCCGACCAGGCCCAGAGGAACGCGAAGAGCGACACCGTGACGACGGAGTTGCGGCTGATCGGCATGATCACCGAGGTGAAGGTGCGCCAGGCGCTCGCGCCGTCCATCCGCGCGGCCTGGGTCAGCTCGTCGGGGATGCCGGACATGAACGCGGTGAAGATCAGCACGCCGAACGGCACCGCGATGGTCGAGTCGGCCACGATCAGCCCGGGGATCGAGTTCAAGAGACCCAGGTTGAGGTAGATGGCGTAGAAGCCCATCGCCATGATGATCGCCGGGATCATCTGCGCGATCAGGAGGACGAATGAGAGCCCCTGCCCGCCGCGCGGCCGCAGCTTCGCGAGCGAGTACGCGGCCGGAGCGGCGATCGCCACGGTCAGCAGCACCGTGCCGAGGCCCACGATCAGGCTGGTGCCGAGGTACGGCAGCTGCTCGCTCAGCACGGCCTGGTAGCCCGAGAAGGTGGGCGCGAACGGGAACCAGTCCGGCGGATCCTTCCGCATCGACCCGGTCTGCGTCAGCGAGACGTTGATCATCCAGTAGACCGGGAACAGCATGACCGCGGTGAGCAGGACGCCCACGAGGGTCAGCCACCAGGGGCGCCGGGCGCTCATGCGTCGGCCTGCTTCCGCTGGACGCGGATGTAGATCAGGCCGAAGACCAGGGCGAGGATGATCAGCAGGTTGCCGACCGCCGCCGCGGGGCCGAAGTCGGGCAGCATCGAGCCGAAGCCGAGCTGGTAGGTCCAGGTCGCCAGGGTCGTCGACGAGTCGGCCGGACCGCCCTTGGTCATGATCCAGATGATGTCGAACACCTTCAGCGTGTAGACGAGCCCGAGCAGGATCGTGATCGCCGACACCGGGCGCAGCAGCGGCAGCGTGATCCGCCAGAACTGCTGGGCGCCGGTCGCGCCGTCGAGCGAGGCCGCCTCGTAGAGGTCCTGCGAGATGTTCTGCAGACCGGAGTAGAGGATCACCAGGTTGAACGGGATGCCGATCCAGATGTTGGCGATCAGCACCGCGATCAGCGAGGTGGACGGCGAGGTCAGCCAGTTGATCTGCCCGATCCCGAACGACTCGAGGAACGCGTTGACGATCCCGGAGTCGCTGTTCAGCATCCACGACCAGGTCGAGGCCGAGACGATCAGCGGCAGCAGCCACGGCACCAGGAACAGCGCCCGGAGCGTGCTCGCGAGCGGGAAGCGCCGGTAGAAGAAGACCGCGAGCGCGAGCCCCAGCGTGAACTGGAAGACCAGAGAGACTCCCGTGAACACCGCGGTGTGCAGCAGCGCCGGGCCGAAGGTCGGGTCGCGGAAGACCTGCACGTAGTTGTCGAACCAGACGAACGGGGCGTTGCCCTGGACGAAGGAGCGGACCGTGTAGTCCTTCAGGCTCAGCTCGAGGTTGCGGTAGAGCGGGAAGGCGTAGAACACGAGCAGGTAGACGACGAGCGGGGCGAGGAACGCCCACGCCGCGAGCTGCCCGCCCGGCCGCCGCCGCTTCCTCGGCGCCGGAGCCGCGACGGCCGCGACCCCGGGCTCCGCCTCGCGGCGCAGCAGCCGCCCCGTCTCAGTGGCCGTCGTCATCGTTCCTCCCACATGCTGGTCGAGCAGCCCCGCATCGCGCCCCACATGCTGGTCGAGTAGCCCCGCAGGGGCGTATCGAGACCCACCACCGCACGAACCTCGGGCCTGCCGACCGCCCCTCCGACGCCGGCAGATCTCGAGCCGCCCGCTGCGCGGCCTACGCGATCAGCAAGGGGCTCCACGACACTCATCACTGCGTCGCGGACTCGGCCGCCGACTGCGCCGCCTTCAGCGCGTCGGCCGGCGACTGCGAGCCGCTCAGCGCGGTCTGCACCGCGGACCAGAGCTGCTCGGAGATCTTCGGGTACTTCGTCCCGAGGTCGTCCGAGGTGCGGCCCTTCGCGGCCTGGACGGCCTCGACCCAGGGCTCGAGGTCGGCGTTCCCGGCGACCTGCGCCTCCTGCGCCGCGGCCGTCGGCGCGATGTACGACAGCGTGTTATCGGTCGTCACCAGGTTGTCCGTCGAGGTGAGGCACTCGGCGATCGCGGTCGACGTCTCGTAGCGCGCCTCGTCCTTCTGCACGGGCAGGGTGAGGAACTCGCCGCCGGTCGGAGCGGGGGCCGAGCCGCCGTCCTTCGCCGGGATGGTGAGGATGCCGTAGTCGATGCCGGAGGCCTTGGCGTTCGCGAGCTGCCAGGTGCCGTTCTCGCCGAAGGCGTACTCGCCGGTCTCGAACTCCTGCCAGCTGGTGGTCTGCGTGTTGCCGATCACGGAGTTGGGCGCGTAGCCCTTCTCCAGCCAGTCGGTCCAGAGCGAGACCGCGTCCACGGCGGCGTCCGAGTCGAGCTCGGTCAGCTCGGCGCCGGATCCCCAGAACCACGGCAGGAACTGGAAGGTGCCCTCCTCGGTGCCGATGCCCGAGAACGTGATGCCCTTGCCGCCCGAGGCGGTGACCTTCTCGAGCGCGGCGGTGAGGCTCGCCCAGTCGGTGATCGAGGAGACGTCGACGCCGGCCGTGGCCAGCACGGTCTTGTTGTAGTAGAGCGCCAGCGTGTTCGCGCCGATCGGGACGCCGAAGGTGTCGCCGCCGACCTCGCCCGCGGCCAGGATGTTGGCGTCGATGTCGCCGGTCTCGAGGCCGTTCTCGGCGGTGGTGGTCAGGATGCCCGACTCGGCGAGCGTGGAGACGACCGGGTTGTCGACGAGCAGGATGTCGGGCGAGCTGCCCTGCTGCCCGGCGAGGAGTGCCTTGTTGGTCAGGTCGGTGGTGTCGTAGCCGGTGCGCTCGACGGTGACGCCGGCCTCGGTGCCGCAGGAGTCGATGAGCTTCGCCCAGTCGGACGACTCGTCGAACTGGGGGTAGGGGTCCCAGAACGTGTAGGTGCCGCCGGCGGCGGAGGAGTCGCCTCCCGAGCCTCCCGCGCAGCCGGTCAGTGCTGCGGCTGCGGTCCCGAGCAGGACGGCGGCGGCGAGGCCCCGAGTGTGCTTCCTCTTCATCGCGGATGTTCCCTTCGTCGTTGACGGGTGGTGGTGGTCGGTCTCGGCGACCGCCGGACCGAAACTACTTTCTGCGGGTTCAAAGTAGACACGGCGGGAAGGTCGAGTCAAGAGTTGTCGCATTTTCGGTGTTTTCGGTTCGCGGGATCCTGTGCGAGGATCGTCCAGGGCGCACCGGCGTCCCGCGGAAGGAGGACGTCATCGCGCCGCGCAAGCCCACGGGCACCATCACGCTGACCGACGTCGCCCGCGAGGCCGGCGTCTCCATCGCCACCGCGTCGAAGGCGCTGAACGGCCGCGACCAGGTCCGCGCCGAGACCCGCCAGAAGGTGCTCGACGCCGCCGCCGCGCTCTCCTTCACGCCGAACCCGTTCGCGCAGGCCCTCAACTCGCGCCGCACCGGCACGATCGGGATGCTCACCAACGACCTCGACAACCGCTTCGTGCTGCCCGTGCTGCTGGGCGCCGAGGACGCGTTCGGCGCCGGCTCCACCTCGGTGTTCCTCTGCGACGCCCGCGGCGACTCGATCCGCGAGCAGCACCACATCAAGAACCTGCTGGCCAAGCGCGTCGACGGCATCGTCGTGCTCGGCCGGACGACCAACCCGCGCCCGTCGATCACGGCGACGATCCCCGTCCCGGTCGTCTACGCCTATGCGCCCTCCGAGGACGAGCGCGACTCCTCGTTCACCCCCGACAACACGCTCGCAGGCGTGCTCGCCGCCCGCCACCTGATCGAGCGCGGGCGCACCCGCATCGCGCTGATCAACGGCGAGCCCAGCTACACCGCCGCGCACGACCGCGCCCGCGGCGTCCAGCGCGCGCTGACGGAGGCGGGGCTCCCGCTGGTCGGCGGCGACGTGCTCTACGGCCAGTGGTCGGAGAGCTGGGGCCGCCAGTGCGCCGAGTCGCTGCTCGCCGCGCACCCGGACCTCGACGCCGTCATCTGCGCGAGCGACCAGATCGCCCGCGGCGCCCTCGACCACCTGCGCGAGAGCGGCCACCCCGTGCCGCGCGACGTCGCCGTCGTCGGCTTCGACAACTGGGACCTCCTCGTCGAGGCCGCCCGCCCGCCGCTCACCAGCATCGACATGCAGCTCGAGGCCCTCGGCCGCGCCGCCGCCGAGGAGCTCTCCCACGCCATCCACGGCCGCGCGACGCCCGGCGTCCGCTCGATGCCCGTGCGCCTGGTGCCCCGCGAGTCCTCCGGCTGATCGCGTGCGGGTCCGGCGGGGGAGCCCGGCGGGCGGGGTCTCGATACGCCGCGTCCCGCGGCTACTCGACCAGCATGCAGGGACACCCCCGCACACCATGCGGGTCGAGCGGCCCGCCCCCACCATGCTGGTCGAGCAGCCCGCCCCGCGGGCGTATCGAGACCCGCCCACTCCGACCGATCGGAACATGTCGCGCCTGGCCGAAGGGCGCAGCCGACCCACATGGCATCATGCGCTGGTGAGCGCCCCCGACCTGAACGCGGATGTCCTGGCTCCGTTCCGAGACTCCGGCATCGATCGACATGTCACCCTGCTGCTCGGTGCCGGTGCATCGACGTCATCGGGGCTGCCCGGGTGGGACGAGCTCGCCGTTCGGCTTCTCCTGAAGAGCGGGGCCGTCTCCTCGGAGACCGCCGCGCTGGAGCTCGTGCAGCGGCAGGACCCGCTCCTCGTCGCTGAAGCTGCCAAGAACACGCTGGACCGGTGGGACCACCGCGTCAGGGCTGCGCTCTACCAAGGGCTGCAGGATCTGTCGCCCTCATCGCTGCATCTCGCGGCCGCCGGCCACGCCCTCGCCGGGAGAACCGGCGAGACCACGGTGGCGACGTTGAACTTCGATGTCCTCCTCGAGGACGCCATCGACATCGAAGGGACGGCGGAAGGCCGCGTCGACGACGAGGTGTCCTCGACCGCGTACGTCGTGCACCACCTGCACGGGATCGCCTCTCCTTCTCGGAGCAGGGGCGTCGTCCTGACCCTCTCCGACTACAACGAGCTGCTCGGCGACCACGACTGCTGGCAGCAGCGCTTGCTGAGCAGGGCGGCGCAGGAAGGCGCCATCGTCATCGCTGGAACGTCCTACCGCGATCCGGACGTCCGGCGGTGGCTTCACGTCGCTCTCGCCGACTCGCCGGTCGGCAACGCGGCGCTGGTGCTTCTCGCACGCCAGGCCTTCGGCGTCTCGAGAGAGCGATTCGACGAGATCAAGAGCGCCCTCGCCGGGCAGTGGAGAGCTGCCGGAATGCAACCGATCCTTCTCGAGGACTTCACCGATGCTGCGCAGATCATCCGCGAGCTGCGTCACCTGCATCGTCCTCGGTACCGCTCGCCACAGCAGCGGGCGACCGAGCTGTGGAGTCTCCACGCCGCCGACTTCCACGTTCGCCAGCCGGAGTACTCCGATGCGCTCGACGACGACGCGCGGATGCTTCGCGACGCCTTCGACGTCGAGCACGTCGGCGCCAGCCTGTGGCTCGCGGACGGAGCAGGCAGCGTCGGGCGGTACGCGTCCCAGGACCGGACCTACCGTGCAGCGTGCGACATCCGCCTCGTGCCGAGCGGACACGACAGCGCCTGGGTCGCCGGCCGGACCCTCGGTGCGGAGAGCATCGTGTTCCAGAACCTCGACCCGGCCGGAACGAATCGCTGGGGCACGGTGCTCGCCCTTCCGATCAGGGTGTCGTTCGCGGGTCTGCCGGATATCGCAACCGCGGTGCTGAGCGTCGGCCTCCCCGGCACCGCAGAGGCGTTCTCCATGTCGAAGGCGATGTGGTTCGAGCAGGTGCTGGACATCGCGAACGCGTGGAGCGAACGGCTGAGCGACTCCCTCGTGCGAGCTTCCTCACGCAACTACGATCGACAGAGGACAGGGAGACAGCGATGACGAACAGCAGCAGCAACTCGTTCCAGAGCCTCGGCAACGGCGGCTTCCGGGTCAGCGGCGCGCGCATCAGCCCGACCACTGGCCGATACGTCACCCGCAGCAGTGCTTCCGTCGGGAAGTCGGCTGCGTCTCCCTCCCAGCCGAAGACGCAGCCGACTCCGAAGTAGCAGGGTCGGCCGTCCGCGGACGTGCGGACACAGCCCGGCACGAGCGCGACCGCCGACGAAGGCCCGGACGCCGTCAGCGCTGCGACACCGGCGAGATCACCAGCTCGTCGATGCGGACGTGGGCGGGCGAGTCGAGGACGAACTCGACCGCGCGGGCCACGTCGTCCGGCGAGAGCATCGCCGCGCGCGCGACGTCGTCGGGCACCTGCGGCCGGTGGCGGAGGAAGTCCGTCGCGACGTCGCCGGGGCAGAGGTGGCAGGCGCGGATCTCGGAGGCGGCCTCCTGCGCGTTCAGAGTGCGGGCGATCTCGGCCAGCGCCTTCTTGCTCGCGCTGTAGCCGACCCCCGCGATCGGGGCGAACGCCCAGGCCGAGTAGGAGGAGACGAGCACCACCGCTCCGGCGTGCGCCCTCAGCTCGGGCAGCGCCGCGTCGATGACGCCCACCGGCCCCAGCAGGTTGGTGCGCACGATCTCCTCGAGCTCGCTCAGCCGCTGGTCCCCCCAGGTCCGCCGCGGGGAGTTGAGCCCGGCCGCGAGGACCAGCGCGTCGATGCGGCCGGTCGCCGCCAGCACCGCGTCCCGGGCAGCGGGTACCGCCTCCCGGTCGCTCACGTCGAGGGGGACGACGAGGGCGTCCCCGCCGGCACTGCCGATCCGCTCGGCGACGGCGTCGAGGCGCTCGCGGGACCTGCCGCTGAGCGCCACCGTCCAGCCCGACGCCGCCAGGCGCTCGGCCGACGCGGCCCCGATCCCGGAGCCGGCTCCCGTGATCCAGGCGACTCTGCGAGCGACTTCGGTGTCCATGGGGCGTCCCTTCGATGCTACGGTGACGATCGATTAATCATACTAATAGGAGGCTGCCGTGCTCATCGATCTCACCGGTCTGGTCGTCGTGGTCACCGGAGGCGGGCGCGGCATCGGCCGCGCGATCGTCGACCGCTTCCTGGCGGAGGGCGCGCGGGTCGCCGCCCTCGATCTGGCCTTCCCCTCCCCCTCGGGCGACGCGCAGCAGCTGGTCTGCGACGTCACGGATCCGGCGTCCGTGCGGGCGGCGATCGACGCGGTGGTCGAGCGGTTCGGCCACGTCGACGTCCTGGTCAACAACGCCGGCATCAACGTCGAGGGCACCGTCGAGACCCTCGATCCGTCGCGCTGGGACGCCGCGTTCGACGTGAACGTCCGCGGCACCTTCCTCGTCTCGCAGGCCGTCGTCCCGGTGATGAAGGCGCGCGGCGGCGGTCGCATCATCAACGCCGCCTCGTTCGCGGCGATCGTCCCGAGCATCGGCGCCGCCGCCTACGGAGCCTCGAAGGCGGCGGTCGTGCAGTTCACCCGGGTCCTCGCCGGCGAGCTCGGGCCGTGGGGCATCACCGTCAACGCCTACGCGCCGGGGATGATCCCCACCGCGATGAACGGCTTCGCGGACATGCCGGAGGCCGCGAAGGCACGGCTCCTCGACACGCTGACCCTGCGCCGCTGGGGCACGCCCGACGACATCGCCGACCTGCTCTGCTTCCTCTCCAGCGACGCCGCGAGCTACATCACCGGCACGCTCGTCGACGTCAGCGGCGGCAAGCTCGCCACGCAGATCCCCAGTCGCGCGTACGAGGGCCTCGCACCCGCGGAGTGATGCGGTCGGCGCCTGAGGACACCCCTGCCCGCCTCGGCTCAGGCCGTCCCTCGGCCGGTCGACGTCGTCCGGATCTCCTCGGCGGTGTCGCGGACGAGCGTGCGCGCCGCGCTCTCCGCGAGATCGGCGTCCCCGTCGGCGATCGCCGCCGCGAGCCGCCGATGCTGGTCGACCGCACGATCGGTCGCGGCGGTGAAGGTCGGAACGCCGCTCCCGTACCTGCTGTCCAGCGCCGCGGCGATGGTGCCGAGCAGCTGCGCGAGCACCGCGTTGCCCGACCCCTCGACCAGGATCCGGTGGAAGCTCTGATCGGCGCTCGTGAATCGGGGCAGCGATCGCGCCTCGGCCGCGAGGGCCAGCTCCGCCGCCGCGGCCGACAGCTCCTGCTGCCGGGCGGTCCGGCCGCTCGCCGCGAAGAGCCGGGCCGCGGCCGGCTCGACCGCCTCGCGCAGCAGGAGGAGCTCCTGCAGCTGCGTCTCGCTCGCCGGCCCAGCCGCCCGCCACTGGATCACGTCGGGATCGAGGAGGTTCCACGAGCTCTCCGGCTGGACCTGCGTCCCCGCGCGCGGCCTGGCCCGGATCATCCCCCGCGCCTCGAGAGCCCGGAAGGCCTCGCGCACCACCGTGCGCGACACGTCGTACCGGCGGCCGATCTCCTCGGGCACGATCTGCGAGTCCGCCGGCCGGACCCCCGACGCGATCTCCCGCCCGAGCCCTTCGGCGACCCGGCGCTGCAGACGGGTCCCGGAGCCGGCGGCCTCGAGGGCGGAGTCAGCGGGCATGATGCGGCTCACGATACCCGCCCGGTCCGCGCACCCCTGCCGGACGACCAGCCGCAGCCCGCGCACCTCATGCCGGCCGACCAGCCGCAGGCCGCGCGCTTCATGCCGGCCGAGTAGCCGCGGAAGGCGGCGTATCGAGACCCACCCTCCAGGCCACGGTGGATCTACTTGGAAGAGACGCCCGCAGACATGCTGGTCGAGTAGCCCCGCAGGGGCGTATCGAGACCCACCACCGCATGAACGTCGGTCTCCTCCCGCCCTGCGCTGGCGCCGGAGGCGCCCCCTCCGCTCGATACGCCCGCCCCACGGGCTACTCGGCGCCCCTACCGGGAGCAGGCGATGAGCGGCAGCGTGATGCGGATGTCGTCGTTCGCGTCGGTCCTCCGACCTTTCCGCCCCGGGACGACGAAGTGCCAGGTGAGCTGGACGATTCCCGTGGTCTTCGCCACCCAGAGCGAGGAGTAGTCGACGAAGGAGAAGTCCGTGGTCAGCTGCACGGTGCCGTACTGGGTCGTGTCGGTGCTGTAGTCGGGCGACACGGCCGCACCGTCGATCTCGAGCCGTGCGTACTGCGGACCGTGAGTCCTCGGGTCGCGGGTCTGCCCGTACTCGCCGCCGGCCCGATAGAGGAAGGTGTAGGTCGTCCCCGCGACGACGGGCAGCGCGGCCCGGAACCAGACCTCCAGGTTGAGCCCCTCATAGGACGCTGCATCGTCCGCCTGCTGGAGGAAGTAGACGTAGCCGTCCTTCTCCTCGATGCCGGACGCCCCCTGGTAGGCGTAGCCGTTGTCGGTGCGCCGCCACTGGGCGGGATCGGTGACCGACGGGCAGGGGGCAGGAGACGCCGATGCGGCCGGAGCCGCCACCGCCAGGGCGACGACGGGCACCGTCCAGACCCCTCCGGCGACGAGCGTCCGCCGTTCCACTGCGCTTCGACCGTCGGAGGTCGTCGGGCGATCGTCGTCGTGCGCCATCAGTGCGTCTCCCGTGGTGTCGAGGTACGACCGCTGCCACGGTCGGCGACGGCGTACCTGCACACCAGGGTGAGGCCCTCCCGCCGCACCAGAGAAATCGCGGGCGGCGGAAGCACAGCGATGACGGGTTCACGTCGGTGTTGACGGAATCCGTGCCCCCCGACGTCTCGAGTGATCCAGCCGCAGCAACGCTGAACCATGCGTGTCGAGCAGCCCCGCGTCACTCCCCCCGGAGGAGCCCGGCCTGCCGACCGTCGCGCGCGAAGACCGGGACGACCGCGAGCGGCGCCTCGGCGACGATCCACTGCCCACCCTCGTGCTCGGCGCCGGTGCTGATCTCGGTCCAGCGGGAACCGGCCGGGAGGTACACCCTGCGGGAGACCGCGCCGGCCGCCGTGACCGGGGCGACGAGGAGATCCGATCCGAAGAGGTACTGGTCGCCGATGTCCCAGGCGGCGGGATCGCCGGGGAACTCGTGGAACAGCGCGCGCATGACCGGCTGCCCGAGCTCGTGCGCCTCGCGCATCACCTCGCGGGTGTACGGTCGCAGCCGCTCGCGGAGCTCCAGGAGCGCGGTGAGGATCGGGGTGACCTCGTCGCCGAAGCTCCAGATCTCGTTCGCGGCGCCGGTCGCCGCACGCCGCGAACCGTCGGCGGCGTGCACCGGCGCGGACGGCGCGCGGTCGCCGTGCAGCCGCATCACGGGGCTGAAGGCGCCGAACTGGAACCAGCGCACCAGCAGCTCGCGGAACGCCGGATCCGTCGGATCGCCGCCGGCGAAGCCGCCGATGTCGGTCGTGAACCACGGAATGCCCGCGACGCCCATGTGGATACCCGCGGTGATCTGGTGCCGGAGATCCGCGAAGGTCGAGTGGATGTCGCCCGACCACACCAGCGCACCGTAGCGCTGGCTGCCCGCCCAGGCGGTGCGCACGAGATTGACGATCTCGGTCTCGCCGCTCTCGCGCTGTCCCTCGAAGAAGCCGCGGGAGAACGCCTGCGGGTAGAGGTTGCCGACCTGCACGGTGGGGCCCGCCGCGTAGCGGTAGTTGTCGAAGTCGTAGACGCCGTACTCGGGCTCGGCCTCGTCGAGCCAGAACAGCCGGATGCCGTGCTCGGCGTAGTTGCGGCGGCACGCCTCCCAGACGAAGCGGCGGGCGGCCGGGTTCGTCGCGTCGTAGAAGGCGCTCGGGCCCTCGAACTGCATGTGCAGGTCGAGCCCCCGCTCGGCCTTGACCAGCAGGTTGCCCTTCTTCATCGCGACGTAGTTCTCGGACTCGACCGAGACCTGCGGCCAGACGGACACCATCAGCTCGATGCCCAGCTCGCGGAGCTCGGCGACCATCGCGGACGGGTCGGGCCAGAACTCCTCCTCGAAGCGGAAGTCGCCCATGTGCGGCCAGTGGAAGAAGTCGGCGACGATGACGTCCATCGGCAGACCGCGCCGCTTGTGCTCGCGGGCGACCTCGAGGAGCTGCTCCTGGTTCCAGTAGCGCAGCTTGCACTGCCAGAAGCCCAGTCCGTGCTCGGGCATCATCGGCACGTGGCCGGTCGCGTCGGCGTAGGCCCGGGTGATGTCGGCCGGGGTCTCCCCCGCCGTCACCCAGTAGTCGAGCTGCTTCGACGACTCCGCGAACCACTCGGTGCGGTTGGCCGCGAAGGTGGCGCGGCCGACCGCGGGGTTGTGCCAGAGGAAGCCGTAGCCGCGGCTCGACAGCACGAAGGGCACGCTGGACTGCGAGTTGCGGTGCGCGAGCTCGAGCGTGCAGCCCTTCAGATCGAGGATGTCCTGCTGGTACTGCCCCATCCCGTACAGCTTCTCGTCGGGCGCCGTCTCGAAGAGCGCGGTCAGCCGGAAGTCGCCGCCGAGGTGCGGCCGCTGCTCCCGGGCGCGCAGCTTGAGCGCTCCCCCGCTCCCGAGCTCGGAGAACAGCAGATCGCCGCGGCGGTCGTAGAAGGAGAGGGAGCAGGAGAGCTCGTGATAGCCGGTCTGGTAGCCGTAGCCCTCCTGCTGCTCGAGGACGACAGTGAGGCCGCCGGATCGCAGCGTCGCCCGCGCGCCCTCGATCGTCACCTCCGGCTCGATCCTCTCGGGGCTCACGAGCGCCCAGTCGGTGTCGAGCACCTCGCCCGAACGGACCGCGCGGACGCGCACGCTGTCCCTCCCCCACGGCTCGACGACGATCGTCTCGCCGTCCCCCCGCCAGACGAGGCGGACGTCGTCGAGCTCGAACGCCTCGGTATCCATCTGCTCCTGCTTCCTCGAGGCCGTCACGGCGCTCAGTCCTTGACCGCGCCGGCCGTGACGCCGGCGGCGACGTAGCGCTGCGCGACGATCAGCAGCACGGCTGCGGGGATGGAGGCGATCACAGCGGTCGCCATGATCCCGTTCCAGTTGGTGGTGGTGGATCCGATGTAGCGGTAGAGCCCGAGGGTGAACGGCACGATGCCGTTGCCCGAGGTGAGCGAGTTCGCATTGAGGAAGTCGGCCCACGCGAACAGGAAGGAGAACAGCCCGGCGGTCACGATCGAGTTGCGGCTCAGCGGGATCACGATCGAGACGAAGGAGCGCCAGTTGCTCGCCCCGTCGATCCGGGCCGCCTCGATCAGCTCGTCGGGAATGCCGAGCATGAACGCGCGCAGGATGATCACCGCGAACGGGACCGAGGCGGTCGCGTCGGCGAGGATCAGGCCCGGGTAGGTGTTGAGCAGCCCGAGCGCGTTGTAGATCGCGAAGAGCGCCGTGACCAGCACGATGCCCGGGATCATCTGCGCGAGCAGGAAGACGAACATCACGGCACCGGTGCCGCGCACCCGGAACTTCGCCATGGCGAACGCCGCGGGCAGTGCGATCGCGAGGGTGAGGATCACGCAGCCGATCGAGATCACGAGGCTCGTGACCAGGTTCGGCAGCTGGGTCGAGAACGCCTGCACGTAGCCGTCGAGAGTGGGATCGCTGGGGAACAGGCTCGGCGGCGTCTGGATGAGGTTCTGCGGCTTGGTCAGCGAGACGTTGACCATCCAGTAGAGCGGGAAGAGCAGGAATCCGCAGAGCACGATCGCGATGGCGACGTCGATGCCGCGGCGGAGCGGAGTGGTGATCTGGTTCATCCGAGGTCCTCCTTACGCTGGGCGCGGATGTAGATCAGGCCGAAGACGAGGGCGACGATCACGAGGATCTGGCCGGCCGCGGCTCCGACGCCGAACTGCAGGTCGGTGAAGGACTGCTCGTAGGCCCAGGTCGCGAGCGTGTGCGAGCTGTTCGCCGGACCGCCCTTGGTGAGGATCCAGATCACGTCGAAGACCTTGATCGTGTAGACGAGGCCGAGCAGGAGCGTGACCGAGGTGACGGGGCGCAGCAGGGGCCAGGTGATGCTCCAGAAGGTGCGCCAGCGCGTGGCGCCGTCGAGCGCGGCCGCCTCGTAGAGGCTCTCGGGGATGCCCTGCAGTCCGCCGTGCAGCAGCACCATGTTGAACGGGATGCCCAGCCAGATGTTGGCGATGATGACCGCCCAGAGCGAGACGGACGGGTCGGTCAGCCAGCCCACCTGCGTGCCGATCGCGGCGTTCAGGATGCCGAACTGCTGGTCGAAGATCCAGCGCCAGGCCGTCGCCGAGACGATCAGCGGCAGCAGCCAGGGCAGCAGGATCAGCGAGCGGAAGGTGGCCGAGAGCGGGAACCGGCGGCTGAAGAACAGCGCCAGCGCCATGCCGATCGCGAACTGGCCGACGAGCGAGACGACGGTGAAGACCACCGTGTGCCAGGCGATGCTGCCGAAGATCGGATCCGTGACCACGGTGACGTAGTTGCCGAATCCGACGAAGGGCGCGTCGCCCGTGACGAAGGCCGAGGGGCCGAAGTCCTGGAAGCTCAGGACGACGCCGCGGACGATCGGGTAGACGAAGAAGACGGCGAGGAAGATCACCACGGGAGCCATGAAGGCGGCGGCGGCGAGCCTCAGGTGGGAGCGGGGCCGACGGCGGGCGGGCGGCCGGGTGGCCGCCTCGCCCGCGACCGGCGCCGTGAGCACGGCAGGGTCGGTCATGCGCTACTTCTTCAGGCTCGCGGCGGCGTCGTCGAGCGCGGCCTGCGGCGTCTTCGAGCCGGTCAGCGCCTCCTGGATCGCGGTCCAGATCGCCTTGGAGGTGTCGGGGTAGGCGACGCCGAGGTCGCTCGTGCGGCCCTGCGCGACCGAGATCGCCTCGACCCACGGCTGGAGCTCCGGGTTCTCGGTCGCCTGCTCGGCGGCCGCGTCGGCGTACGGCATGATGTACGACTGGCCGGCCGCCCACGCCTTCAGGCTGTCGGGCGCGATGACGCACTGGGCGAACTCCGCTGCGAGCGCCTGCTTGCTCGCGTCACTGGTGACGACCTCGACGAACTCGCCGCCGAGGGGGCTGGGTGCCGCTCCGCCGTCCGCCGCGGGGATCGGCACGACGCCGTAGTCGATGCCGGCCTCGTCGAGGGCCGAGAGCTGCCAGGTGCCGTTGACCATCATGCCGAGCTTGCCGGCGAGGAACTGGTCGCGGACGTCCTGCTGGTTCGCGTTGACGTTGGACTGCGAGGCCGACCCGCTCTTCACGAGGTCGGTCCAGAGCGCGAGAGCAGAGACCGCGTCGTCGGAGGAGATGTCGTCGAGGGTGGCGCCGGAGCCCCAGAAGAACGGCAGGAACTGGAAGGTGCCCTCCTCCGTGCCGACCGCCGAGAAGCCGATGCCGGTCACGTCGCCCGAGGTCAGCGCGGCGGCGGCGGAGGTGAGCTCGGCCCAGGTCGTGGGCGGGGTGACGCCCGCGGCCTCGAACAGCGCCTTGTTGTAGAACAGCGCGAGGGTGTTCGAGCCGATCGAGGAGCCGTAGGTCTTGCCGTCGAGCTGGCCGGCGGCGAGGACGTTGGGCAGGACGTCGGCGGTGTCGAGCCCCGAGGTCTCGTTGTCGACGAGGAGGCCGGTGTCGGCGAACTTCGCGATGTTGGGATTGTCGAGGACGACCAGGTTCGGCGTGGTCTTCGATGCCGCCGACTGCAGCAGCTTGGTGGTCAGGTCCGGGTCGGACGTGCGCTCCAGGGTGATCCCGGTCGAGGCCTCGCAGCCGGCGAGCAGCTGCCCGTACGGCGAGGCTGCGTCGTACTGGGTGAAGCTGTCCCACAGGGTCAGCGACTTCGACGAGGAATCGGACCCTCCCCCGGCGCTGCAGGCGCTGAGGGCGACTCCGGCGAGGAGGACGAGGGAGGCCGCGCCTGCGGCCCGTCGGATGCTGTTCTTCACGGTATTCCTCTCTGAATACGGTCGGGTCGAGCGATGCGCTCGCGCCGGGAAGCCCTCCGGCGGCGCCCGCCGGGGGCGTCCGTCCTGAGATCGTGGCGAGCCTAATCGAGTTGGAGAACCGGTTCAATAGATTTCGGAGAACCGGTTCTCCGACGGCGCGAGAAGGAGGTCGAGAGGACCGGGAGCAGGGTCAGCCGCGGGCGAGGCGCCAGGAGGCGACGACGCTGCGGCCGCCCCCGACGGCGAAGGGAGCCGTCGTCCCGAGGTCGACGAGAACGGCGGGCAGGAGCTCCGTGACCCCCGGCGCGGCCGTGCCGGCCAGCTCGTCGAGCACCAGGTCGACCGCGCGCGAGACCATCTCGTCACCGGGCAGGTCGATGACGGTCACCGGGCGGTCGGCGTGCCGCATCACGGCCTCCGGCGCGATCGTGATGATCGAGCAGTCGCCCGGGACAGCGAGCCCGAGCTCGGACAGCCGCTGCAGGAACGGCTCGAGCACGCCGGGACCGTGCGTCACCACCGCGCTGAGGCCGGGCAGCAGCTCCTGGGCCCGCTCGAACCAGTCGTCGACGTGCTCGGTGCTCGGGATGACCGCCCCGCGGACCCCGCGGATCCGGCACTGATCGAGGAAGCCCTCGCGGAACCGCAGCGCGAAGGCGTAGCCGCTCTCGTAGGCGTCGGGGCCCATCCCGAGCACCGCGATCTCGGCGTGCCCGAGGTCGGCGAGGTGGTCCACCGCCACCCGCGCGGCGCTGTCGAAGTCGAGGTCGATCGCGCTGAACGGGCTGCCCTCGCCGGGATAGCCCACGAGCGCCGTCGGCAGACCGATCCCGGCGAGGATCGGCAGGCGCGGGTCGTCGCGGCGGATGTCCATCACCACGAGCGCGTCCGCGAGCACGTCGCGCGCGAGCTCGCCCTCGCCGGTGCCCATCATCAGCAGGTCGAAGCCGCGCGCTCTGGCCGCGTACATGGCAGCGCGCACGAAGCGCATGAAGACGTCGACGTCGGTCTGCCGTGATTCGGGGTCGACGGAGGCGAAGAAGCCGAGGATGTTCGTCCGCCGCAGCGCGAGGGCCCGCGCCATCGGGTCGGGCCGGTAGCCGAGCCGCGCGACGCTCTCGAGGACGCGCAGCCGGGTCGCCTCCGGCAGCTTCTTGTTGCCGGACAGCACGTACGACACCGTGCTGCGGGCGACCCCCGCATCGGCCGCGACGTCCCGGATGGTCACCATGGCCTCAGCGTATCGAGCGCGGAAACCCGCGCGTCGCGCTCCGAGGAGCGGCCGATCGCGGAGCTACTGTGGGGCGACCACTCCGAGAACACCCGGGGATGCGCGGGCGAGGAGGCGGACATGGCCACGATCGGCGACGTGGCGAAGGCGGCCGGCGTCTCCCGCAGCACCGTGTCGTACGCCCTGTCCGGCAAGCGCTCCATCTCTCTCGACACGCAGCAGCGGATCGAGCGGGCCATCCGCGAGCTCGACTTCACGGTCAACGCCGGAGCCCGCGCGCTGGCCACCCGCCGCACCATGGCGCTCGGGCTGCTCGTGCACTTCGACCCGGACGAGTTCGCCCCCGCGATGCTCGAGTACATCCTCCCGATCACGACGCGGGCGAGGGAGCTCGGCTACGACATCCTGATGGTCACCGAGCCCGACGGCGCCGCCGCGCTGACCCGAGTGGCGAGCTCGGGGATGGTCGACGGGCTGCTCCTGCTGAGCGTCTCGACGGAGGACGACCGTCTCCCGGCGCTGAGGGCGGCGAGGCAGCCGGGCGCTGCGATCGGGGTACCGCTGGACGCCGCGGGCGTCGACGTCGTCGACCTCGACTTCGGCGACGCCGCGCGGGTCCTCGTCGGGCACCTCGCCGGCCTCGGTCATCGCAGGATCGGCGTGATCACCCCGCCCGCCCACGTCTTCGAGCGCGGCGGCACCTACGGCGTCCGCTTCCGGGACGCCGCCGTGCAGGCCGCCGCCGCCCTCGGCCTCGACCTCGCCGTGCAGCCCGCCGGTGCGACCGCGCAGGCGATGGAGCCGATGATCACGCGGTTCCTCGACGAGAACCCGGGTCTCACCGCCCTGGTCGTGCACAGCGACCGGGCCGTCGCGATGCTCCCCTCGATCCTCGGCCGCCGCGGCGTCGCGGTCCCCGAGCAGCTCTCCGTGGTGAGCCTGTACTCGGGTGAGTTCGCCCGGGACTTCTCCCTGCCCTACACCTACGTCGAGACGGGACCGTCCGAGCTGGGCGCCCGCGTCGTGGAGCGCCTGGTCGAGCGGATCGAGCACCCGGAGCACGCGGAGGACCCCGCCGTGCGGCTCCTCGACGCCCGGCTCGTCGACCGCGGCAGCGCCGCCCCGCTCTGAGGCGGGTCTGGACCGTGCCCTTGTGCGTCGACGGGCGAGGACCGTACTGTCGTCGAACCGGTTCGAAGCACTGACGCTCTCGACCTCGGCGAGGCGCACCGCCCTCGCCGGCCGGCCCGCCGCACAGAAAGCGATCACTGTGACAACGATGTCCCTCCGGAGGCGCGGAGCACGCACGCTCGCCCTCTCCCTGAGCGCCGCGACCCTCGCCGCCCTCGCCGTCGCTCTCCCGAGCGCCCCGGCCGCCGTCGCGGCCGACACGTCCATCCCCGCCGAGGCGCTGCTGCTGAAGTACGACTTCGAGCAGGGCCAGGTGAACGGCGCGACCGTCACCGACCAGGGCTCGAAGAAGCTGAACGGCACCGTCGTGAACAGCGCCGGAGCCGCCTACGTCGAGGGCCGGACCCCCGGGACCACGGCGATCGACCTGCCCGGTGGAGCCGCGGACTCGACGACCGCTCCGTACATCACGGTGCCGAACGGCCTCTTCCAGGGCGTGAGCGCGACCACGGTCTCCGCGTGGACGAAATGGTCCGGCAGCGCGGGCTTCCAGTGGCTCTGGTGCCTCGGCATCAGCCCGGACGCCGCCTCCGCCTTCTCGCCCTCGTTCACCGACGGCGACGGCAGCGCCCGCGCGATCGTCAAGCAGCTGCGGGGCGGCGGCGAGGCGGGCGTCTCGAGCACCACCCCGCTGCAGAAGGACCAGTGGGTCAACGTCACCGCGACGATGGACGGCACCTCGATCGTCCTCTTCGTCAACGGCCTGCAGGTCGCGACGGCCCCCGCCTCCGTCGACCTGGCGGCGCAGCTGTTCTCGCCGTCGGCCTCGAAGAGCGGCAACATCGGGCGCGCGCTCTGGAACGTGCACCCCTACTACGACGGCGCCATCGACGACTTCCGCGTCTACGACCGCGTCTTGACCGCCGACCAGATCCGCGGGCTCGCGGGCAGCACGGCGCCGACGCTGACGGGCCTCGTCTCGAGCACCGTCCAGGTCACCACCGCCCTCGGCGTCGCCCCGGTGCTGCCCGGCGTGCCCGGGCGCTACTCCGACGGGATCGACCGGACGGCCCCCGTCACCTGGGACGCCGTCGCCCCCTCCTCCTACGCCGCGCGCGGCTCGTTCACCGTGAAGGGCACGGTGACGGAGACCGGCGACCCCGTCACCGCGACCGTCGCCGTCCGCACCGCCGGCGAGCTGACCGTCGACCTCGGAGCACCGACCGGCGACTTCATGGGCGGCGCCTCCGGCACGCTCTACGGCGTCTACGGCAAGGGCCTCCCCTCCGACAACCTGCTCGAGGGCATCGATCTGCGCACCGTCTCGACGAGAGCGCAGGACGGACCGCAGCACCCCGGCGCCGACGCGCTCGACGTGGCGCGGGCCGTCGCCGACACCTCCGACGGCGACACCTACATCTACATGACGGACATCTACCGCGGCTTCCCCTACGAGTGGCCCGGCAGCACTCCCGAGGCCAAGCTCGACGACTACCTGGGCAAGATCGGCACCCAGGTCGACCAGGTCCTCGCCCTGCCCGAGGAGTACCAGGACAACATCGTCTTCGTGCCGTTCAACGAGCCCGAGGGCAACATGTTCGGCGACGGGCAGTGGAGCTACAACGGGACGAGCTGGCTGAACGATCCGACCGACTTCTTCGCCGCCTGGGACCGCGCGCACGCCCTCATCAAGGGGAAGATGCCGGACGCCCGCATCGCCGGCCCGAACACCAGCGTCCTCTTCAACCAGGTCCGCGGCTTCATCAGCCACACCCTCGAGGCCGGCACCCTGCCCGAGGTGATGACCTGGCACGAGCTCAGCGCGCCCGGCGAGATCCGCAAGAACGTGGACCGCTACCGGGAGTGGGAGGACGAGCTCTTCGCCGGCACCGAGTACGCCGGGAAGCACCTGCCCGTCAACCTCAACGAGTACGCCTTCAATTACCACACCTCCGTTCCCGGGCAGATGATCCAGTGGATCAGCGCGCTCGAGGACAAGAAGGTCGACGGCGACATCGCCTACTGGAACATCGACGGCAACCTCAGCGACTCCGCGGTGCAGGCGAACCGCGCCAACGGCCAGTGGTGGCTGCTGAACGCCTACGCGCAGATGAGCGGTGAGACCGTCGCCGTGACCCCGCCGAAGCCGGGCGAGAGCTACACCCTGCAGGGCGTCGCCACCCTCGACACCGGCCTGAAGCAGGCCAGGACGATCTTCGGCGGCTCCGGCGGGCCGCAGACCGTCGGCTTCGACCGCATCCCGGCCGCGACCTTCGGCTCGAAGGTGCACGTCTCGGTCCGCGAGATCCGCTGGACCGGCCAGGTCGGCGACTCCGGAGCGCCGCAGGCGGTGAAGGAGTTCGACGTCTCGCCCGTGAACGGCAGCGTCGTGCTCGACTTCGGCGGCTCGCTCCCCGCGCTCGACATCGACTCGGCGTACGAGGTCGTCCTGACCCCCGGCGCCCACGCGACCTCCCCCTCCTCGTCGCCGGTCGACTTCCGCCAGAAGTACGAGGCCGAGGCCGCTCCCTTCACGGGTCAGCGCTTCCTCAACGGACCCGAGGGCTCGCCCAGCAACGTCGGCGGCTTCTACACCTCCGGCGGCCGCAACATCGGCGGCTTCCGCACGGGCGGCGACCTGAAGGTGGACTTCCAGGTCACGGTCCCGAAGGACGGCGAGTACGACCTCAGCGTGTTCGGCAACTCGCAGAACACCTTCGCCGCCAACGCGGAGCAGGGCCCGATCAACACGTTCCTCACCGTCGACGGCGCGGCCGAGCAGGAGATCTTCCTCCCTCTCGCGTACAAGTTCGTCGTCTGGGACCACGTGGACACCAAGGTGACGCTCACCGCCGGAACGCACACGATCAGCCTCTCGGCCAAGAACCTCGCCGGGACCAAGGGCACGAAGGGCGACGGAATCGTCGACAAGATCGAGCTGTCGCTGCCCAGCGCCGCGGCCGCCTCGACGATCTACGAGTCCGAGCTGAGCACGCTCGGCGAGGGCGCGACGGCCGACTACTCCCGCACCGGCGTCTCCGGCTCCGGCACCGCGAAGCTCACCACCGGCGCGAGCAGCGTCGTCTGGGCCTACAGCGCGAAGGACGCGCCGTCCGCGGTCACCGTCGACACCCTCGCCGGCGGCACCGGCGACCTCCGGGTCAACGGCGTGAGGATCGGAGCGGTCAGCACCAGCAGCACGAGGCAGATCTTCCTCTCGGGCGGCGTCAACAAGATCGAGGTCGTCGGCACCGGCGGCACACTTCTCGTCGACCGCGTCGTGATCGGGAAGGCCGTCTCGCCCCAGCCGACCGTCTCCTACGAGGCGGAGGCGGCGACCATCACCGGTCCCGCCGTCGTCCGCGATCTCTCGCTGGCCTCCGGCGGAAAGGCCGTCGGCCAGATCGGCGGCGGTCGTGACGGAGCGTCGAAGATCGTCTTCGGCGACGTGCAGGCGGCGGCCGACGGCTCGTACGCCCTGACGCTGCGCTACTCCAACGAGGAGCAGTCCCCCGCGACGCACTACAACCCCGACCCGATCGCCCGCCACGCGGACATCACGGTCAACGGAGTCACGCAGCGCGTCCTGTTCCCGCACACCTTCCACCAGAACCAGCTCTGGGACCTCAGCGTGCCCGTCACGCTGAAGAAGGGCGCGAACAGCATCGAGATCACCTCGAAGGAGCTGCCCGGCTTCGACGGAGTCACCTACCTGTCGGACACCTTCCCCGGCGTCCAGCTCGTCTCGCAGTACGCGCCGAACATCGACAGGATCTCGGTCACCCCGCTCGTCGCCTCCACCGGCGCGCTCTCCGTGGCGACCACGTCGACGACGCGCTGCGTCGCCGGGAAGGTCGTGCTGACGACGACGGCGAAGAACACCGGCTCCTCGCCGATCGACATCGTGATGACGTCGGCGTTCGGATCGAAGACCTTCACCGCGGTCGCGCCGGGCAAGAACGCGACCGGCGCCTTCACCACGCGCCAGGTGTCCCTCGACGCCGGCTCGGTGACGGTCGAGTCGACCGGCGCCGTCGACGGAGCGACGCTCACCGACCAGCAGAAGCCCGCGTACGCGGCGGCGTCCTGCCGCTAGTCGCACCTCGAGCGGGGTGGGGCGCCGGATGCACGGTGCCCCACCCCGCTCGACCCCTCCCGCTCAGCCCGAGACAGGACGGCGACGACGCCGCCTCGAGAACGGAGAACACCCGCATGCAGAACCACACCTCCACCACCCGATCCCTGCTCACCCGCGGCGCCGCCGGACTGGCCGGTGGCCTGCTCCTGCTCGGCGTCGCCGGCACCGCGTTCGCCGACGAGCAGCAGGGCGCCGACGACGTCGACGTCAACGTGCAGATCGCCCCGCTCACCGGTGGCGGCGCCCTCTCGATGACGGTCGCGAGCGACTCCACCGCCCTGACCGAGAACGGCTCCACCAGCGTCGTCCGCCAGTTCACCGGCACCCTGCCCACGGTCACCGTGACCGACACCCGCGACGCCGCGGACATCCCGGCCGGTGCCGGCTGGTACGTCCTCGGCACCGCCAGCGACTTCACCTCGTCGACCGGCGACACGATCGGCGCGGAGAACCTCGGCTGGGCGCCGAACCTGATCGACGGCGGCGACTCCGGCCTCGTCGCCGAGGGCGATGTCGTCGACACCGCCATCGACGGCGGCCCCGACGGCGTCGGCCTCGTCGACCAGGAGCTCCTCGCGATCACCAACGACTCCGCCGGAGTGGCGGAAAAGGGCTCCTGGACCGCGAACGCGGCCCTGACCCTCAAGACGCCGACCACCATCGACGCCGGCGACTACAGCTCGACGCTCACCCTCTCGCTCTTCGAGTGACCCGGCGCACGCCGGCCGAGCAGCCGCCGGCGTGCGCCTTCCATGCTGGTCGAGCAGCCCCGCCAGGGGCGTATCGAGACCCGCCGTCACCAGCAGAGCAGGTCTGCGAACTCAGGTGCAGACGGTGGTGGATCTACTGGGAAGAGACGCCCGCAGACATGCTGGTCGAGTAGCCCCGCAGGGGCGTATCGAGACCCACCGTCCTCAGCAGGGCGGGTCTGCAGACTCGACGTTCCGACGCTGGTGGATCTCGATACGCCCGCTTCGCGGCCTACTCGATCCGCATGCAACAGCGGCGTCTCGAGACCCGCCCCGCTCCCTACTCCGGCATCGAGAAGTCGGCGAAGTCGAAACCCGGCGACACCAGGCAGCTCACCACGGCGTCCTCCGCCGACGGCAGCGTCCGCTGCCACACGTCCGCCGGCACCAGCGCCTGCACCGGCAGCCCCTCGAACGCCGAGCCGAGGACCACGGTCTCGCCGTCCTCCGGCTCCTCGCCGAGACCGCCGTACTGCAGCGCCACCCGGCCGGGCCCGTTCCAGATCCACGTCTCCGCCGAGGACACCCGGTGCCAGGCCGACGCCTCGCCCGCCGGCAGCAGGAACACGATCAGCGTCGCCGCCGGCCGCTCCCGCACCGAGCCGTCCGCGCCGACGAGCGTCAGCCGCTCCGGCGACTCCCACGTCCGCCGGTACCAGCCGCCCTCGGGATGCGGCTCGAGCCCCATCGTCTCGGCGAGCGCCGGACGCCGCACCCGCTCGAGCACCCGCCCGTCCACGCTCAGCCGGTCGACGAACCCGCTCACCTCCGCGCCTGCCATCGGACCTCCCCGGAGATGATCGTGGCGAGGGCGGTCCCCTCGCCGGCCTCGACGACCGCGGCGAGCACGTCGTCGGACGAAGAACCGGACACCCCCAGCACCGCGAGGTCGGCGAGCGCCCCCGGCACCAGCGTGCCGAAGGACCCCGCCGCCCCCATCGCCACCGCGCCGCCGAGCGTCGCCGCCGCCAGCAGCCGCGCGTGCAGATCGCGCCCCACGTATCCCTGCGCCCGCGCGATCCGGCACAGCTCGGCCACATCCCCGAGCAGGTCCAGCGACGGCGTCGACGACAGCGAGTCCGTCCCGACCGCGATCGCGTTCCCCTCGCGCAGGTAGTCGGCGACCGGTGCTTCGTCGAGCCCGATCACCGCGTTCGAGCGCGGACACAGCGCCACAGAGGTCCCGGTGCGCCGCAGCGTCGCGCGATCGTCCGCGTCCACGTAGATCCCGTGCGCGATGTGCACGTCGTCGCCGAGCGCACCGATCGTCTCCGCGTACGCCACCGGCCGCAGCGCGCTGCCGCCGTTGCGCAGCAGGTGGAAGGCGTCGTAACCCCAGCGGCGCCACTGCTCCGCCAGGTCGCCGCGGCCGTGCATCGTGTACTCCGCCTCCCAGGCCGACTCGGCCAGGTGCAGGTGCCGGCGCACGCCGAGCTCCTGCGAGAGCCCGGTCAGGTCGCTCAGCACCGGGGTGTCCAGGGAGTACGGGGCGTGCGGCGAGAGTCCGATGCGCGTCACGCCGGAGGTGCGCACCAGCTCGGCGGTGATCGCGCGCCCGCTGCCGCGCCAGTCGTCCTCGAGGAGGCTCATCAGCTCCCAGTAGGCGATCCCGTGCACCCGGCCGTCCTCGAGCACGCGCAGCGCGTCGAGGTCGGTGACGATGTCGGCGATCGCCGTCGTGCCGGTCGAGACCGCGATCTCCAGTCCGGCGGCCGCCGAGGCGCCCCAGTCGTGCGGCTGCTCGTAGACCTCCTGGAAGGCGCGCGACCAGTCCTCGAAGCCGGCGTACCGGCCCTGGCCGACCGCGGACATGCAGGTGTACTGCAGGTGCGAGTGCGCGTTGACGAGGCCCGGGACGATCGCGCCCGGCCACTCCCGCACCGCCGGCGACTCGTCGCGGAGCCCCTCCAGCACCTCGTCCCGCGCCCCGACCGCGACGATCCGCTCGCCGCGCACGGCGACCGCCCCGTCCCGCACCGGCTCGCCCGCCACCGGCAGCACCCACGGCGCGCTGTGCACGGTGAGCACCGACATCGAGCTCCCGGCGCTCTCGCGCCCGAGCGACACCGCGCCGCTCACGGGATCCACGCCGACGGCATCAGTCCGCTGAGACTCGCCGTGCTCGCCGCGACCGCCAGCAGCACCGCCGCGCCCGTCACCGTCCAGTCGACCGGCGTGTAGCGGATCTCCCGCAGCCAGGTGCGCTTGCGCGTCCCGAAGCCGCGGAGATCGAGGGCGTCCACCGTGTCCTCCGCGTCCACGAACGACGTGATGGTGACCGGCACCATCAGCGGCGCCACCTCGCGCAGGCGCCGGATCGGATTGCGGGTCTGCGTCCGCTCGTAGCCGCGCAGCCGCTGGGCCGCGGCCGTCTCCTGCAGGTTCGAGGCCGCGCTGGGCAGGAACTTGAAGGTGAGGTCGATCCCGTAGGCGAAGCGCGCCGGCACCCCGAGTCGCGCGAACGCGACCGCGAGGTCTCCCGGGCGGATGGCGAACGCGAGCGGGAAGCCGACCGCGACCAGCGTGAGGAAGCGCAGCAGCAGGTTGACCGCGTACGACACCGCCCCCTCCGTGATCGCCAGCCCGACGACCGGCACCGTGAACAGCGTCGCGCCGGCCTCCGGCTCGCCGCTGCCGGTCGCGCCGACGATGAGCCCGTTGATCCCCGCGAAGACCAGCACGAACACGGCCACGACGGCCCAGTTCGAGCGCACCTCGCGGAACGGGATCCGCGCGCTGAGGTAGTACGCGAAGGCGACCACGGCGAGCGCCGCCATCCAGCGCAGATCGCGCACCTGGCTGGCCGTGACGACGAACATCACCGGCACCAGGATCAGCACGCGCGGATCCCGGCGGCCGAGGAAGGAGTCACCGCCGAGGTATCGAGGCGAGACCTCCATCCCGGGCGCCCGTCAGCGTCCGGCGAGGTTCTGCAGCGGCTTCCAGACCCGGTCGAGCACGGGCACCAGGATCACCGCGGTGATGCCGGTGGCGAGGATCGCCAGGAGGTAGGAGCCGAAGAACCAGTACTGGAAGGTCTGGCCGAGGAACAGGAAGTCGGTGGCGGTGAAGAGCAGCCCGACGACGACCGCGGCGACCGCGATGGCGGCGGCCCAGACGAGCTGGCGGCCGGTGGTGCGCGGCTCCTTGGCGTAGTAGCCGATCAGTCCGGCGAGCAGGCCGACGAGGCCGTTCGCGATGCTCCAGTTCCAGTAGGTGAGGAAGCCGTAGCCCATGATCTGGTCGACGATCGCGTTGCCGACGGCGCCGGTGAAGAAGCCGGCGACCGGTCCGAAGCGCAGGCCCACGAAGGGGATGATCGCGATCGCGGGGCGGATCGAGATCATCGTCCCGGGGATCACGAAGCTCAGGGCGCCGAGCGCGCCGTAGAGGGCGGCGCCGACGGCGCCGAAGACGATCGTGCGGGAGGAGACGGCCCAGGGGCCGGTCTTCGCGGCGGTGGAGGTGGTGGCGGTCACGGGTGTGTCCTTTCGAGGGAGGGAGAGGAGCTGCGGGGATCGGCGGTGCGTCCGGCGTGGGGGGTGCTGCCGGAGTCCTGCTGCGCACGGCGGAGGTGCCGGGCGAGGTCGAGCGGGCGCGGGAGGCGGCCGCTCGCGGGTCCGTGGTGCCGGGCGGCGCGCACGAAGTCGGTCTCGCGCAGCACCGCGCGGGAGTGGCCGGGGTCGACGCCCGGGCCGTGCCAGAGCGCCGCGTCGTGCACGACCTCGGCGGGGCTGGCGTCGGCGACGATCCCGCCGCCGTCGACGACCACCACGCGGTCCGCCCGGGCGAGCGCCATGTCGACGTCGTGGGTGATGAAGTACACGCTGTCGATCCCGTCGATCGCCCAGACCGCGTCGAGGAAGTGGCGGGAGGAGCGCTCGTCCTGCCCCGCCGTCGGCTCGTCGAGGATCAGCGTCCGCGGCCGCAGCGTGAGGGCGAGCGCGACGGCGAGCCGGCGCTGCTGCCCGAAGGAGAGCGTCCGCGGCGGCCGCTGCAGGATCCCCGGCACGTCGTCGAGCGACACGGCGCGCAGCGCAGCGTCGGCGATCGCGGGGATCTCCTCCGCCGGCACCCCGAGGTTGCGCGGCCCGAAAGCCAGCTCCGCCTCGACCGTCTCGCTGAAGAGCGCCTGGCCGGGATTCTGGAAGAGGTAGCCGCAGGTCGAGACGAGCTCGGCCGCGGTCAGCTCGTGCACCGGCCGGTCGTCCAGCAGCACGCGTCCGCGCGTCGGCGCGACCAGACCGACGGCCGCGCGCATCAGCGTCGACTTGCCGGCGCCGTTGCGGCCGAGGATCGCCACCCTCTCCCCCGCGTGGAAGCGCCGATCCACGGCGGCCACGATCGTCCGCGCGCCGTAGCCGAGCTCGGCGCCGTCGAAGTGCAGGCGGGCAGCACCGGCCGGGGCCGGACGCGCCTCCTCCTCGGGCGACTCCTCTCCCGCGGCGCCGGCGAGCAGCGCCTCGAACGGAAGCTTCACCGACTCGGGCGACGCGACCTCGAGGAACCCGGCGACGTCGCCCGAGTAGACGACGCGCCCCTCCTCCAGGTACACGACGCGGTCCGGCTCGAGCGCGAGCACCTCGTCGACGCGGTGCTCGACGATCACGGCCGCCCCGCCGCCGTCGACGTAGGCGCGCACCGCCCGCAGCAGCACGTCCGCCGCGTCGGGATCGAGGTTGGCCAGCGGCTCGTCGATGACGATCACCCGCGGATCGAGCACGAGGATCCCCGCGAAGGCGACGAGCTGCAGCTGCCCGCCGGACAGCTCGTGCGGCGGCGTCGCGAGCAGAGCGGTCAGCCCGAGCCGCTCGGCGACCCGGTGCGCGCGCTCGCGGATCTCGGCGGGCGGCGTCCCGCGGTTCTCCAGCCCGAACGCGATCTCGGCGAGCACGCTGTGCCCGACGACCTGCTTGCCCGGATCCTGCAGCAGCGTGCCGACGACCTCCGAGATGTCGCGCAGCGCGAGCGGAACCGCGTCCCGCCCCTCGACCTCGATCCGCCCGGTCACCTCGGCGCGGTAGGAGCGCGGCACCAGTCCGTTCAGCACCCGCAGCAGCGTGCTCTTGCCGCAGCCGGACGGGCCCGCGACCAGGACGACCTCGCCGCTCGACACCGAGAAGCTGGCGTCGACCAGCGACGGATGCTCCGCATTCCGGTAGGTCACGCCGACGCCGTCCAGGCGCAGCAGCTCGGTCACGAGCGCGCCCCGTCCCGCTGCGGCGCGGCCCGGCGGCCGGTCGAGGCCCAACTGCCGAGGAAGTCGCGCTGGGCGCTGCTCGGCGCGTCGATCCGCAGCCCGAGCGCGTCGAGCTTCGCGCGCGCGACCCGGTCGTCCACCTCGGGCGGGAGCAGGTGCACGGCAGGAGCGAGGCTCCCCGCCTCCCGCGCGAGCAGGTCGACGGCGGCCACCTGGACGCCGAAGGACAGGTCCATGATCTCGATCGGGTTCCCCTCACCGGCGGTGCAGTTGATGCAGCCGCCGTCGTCGAGCACCACGATCGAACGGCCGTTGGGCAGCGTGAAGCTCTCCAGCGCGTGGCCGATGCTCTGCCGGGTCGCGCCCGCGGCGAGCGCCGCGTCGATCGCGATCTCCTGCGCGACACCGCCTGAGACGGCCACGGCCGCCCCCTCCGGCAGGGCGAGCAGGTGCTCCACGTCGACGGTGTGCGCGATGCCCGTCGCCGAGATCAGCAGGTCGGCGCTGCCGGCCGCCGACTCCAGGGCGTCGACGTCGTAGCCGGCGAAGACCGCCTCGAGTGCGCGGACCGGGTCGACCTCCGCGATCGTCACGCGGGCGCCGAGCGCGCGGGCGTGCTGGGCGACCCCGCGGCCGACCGGTCCGAAGCCGGCGACGACGACGTGCGCGCGGTCGAGCGGAGTCGCGAGCAGGTCGAGCATGGTCAGGAGCGTCGACTGCCCGGTGCCGTGCCGGTTGTCGAAGAGGGTCTTGCAGCGCGCGTCGTTGACCGCGAGCACCGGGATCCGCAGCGCGCCCTCGCGCTCCATCACCCGGAGCGGGCGCAGGCCGCTCGTGGTCTCCTCCGTCGCGCCGCGCAGGGTCTCGAAGACGGCGGGCCGGTCGGTGTGCGCGAGCCGGGTCACCGACGAGCCGTCGTCGACCAGGATGTCCGGGCGCCGGTCCAGCAGTCCGAGCGCGAACGCGCGGTCGTCGGCGGCGCTCGCGTCCGAACGGGCGAAGACCGCGATCCCCGCGTGCTGCAGGGCGGCCGCGGTGTCGTCGTGGGTGTTGGAGGCGCCGCACATCACGCTGACGTCGGCGCCGGCCGCCGCCAGCTCGAGCGCGAGCGTCGCCGTCTTGGGCTCGAGCACGAGCACCAGCCCGATCCGCAGGCCCCGCACGGCGCCGCTCTCGCGGAGCTGTCCGGCGATCCCGCGGGTCACCGGCATGAAGCGCGCGGCCCAGTCGATCTTGTCCTGCCCCTGCCGCCGGAGCGAGGGGTCCCGGATCGGCGCGGTCATCGGAGCAGCTCCCGCGCGAGGGCGCGGTCGGCGCGCTCGTGCAGATCGCCGGGCGACGGGTCCTGCTCCCGGGCGGCCTCGACCGCGGCCGCGAAGCGCGCGGACAGCTGCTCGCGCGTGCGGCGGACCGAGCCGTCGGCGACGTCGCGCGCCACCAGGAGGAAGAGCTCGCGCCCGGCGTCCGCGATGCGGTCGATCCCGGGGCGGCCGGAGGAGGGGTCGGTGCGGGCGGTCACGGCCGGGCGCTCCTCCGCCGCGTCGACCAGGAGCAGAGGACCGCCGGTGCCGAGCAGCGCCGCGGTGACCGGCGACCGGAGCTCGCCCGTTGCGAACGCGATCGTCGCATCCCGCAGGTCCGCCGAGTCCGCTGTCTGCACCGTCAGCCCGAGCTGGGCCATCTCGACCAGCGCGATCGGATCGTCGCCCACGACGATCACGCGAGCGCCCGTCGCGGCGGTCCTGCTCGCCAGCTCGACGGCGAGCGGCCCGGTCCCGAGAACGGCGACCCGGGTGTGCGCGAAGGAGAGGTTGGAGGCCGCGGCGACCGCGCGGAGCACGGCCTGTGCCCACGCGGTGCGGGTCAGCGCTCGGACGACCCGGGAGTCACCGGACGCGTCGGCCGCCGTCGCGGGCAGCGCGGCGCGGCGCAACGGGGTGAGGGTGGCGTGCATGACGCTCCAGGGGAGTCGGCGGTTCTAAGCGGTTAGCGTGACCATAGTCGCGCCCTGTTTCCCCCACCCGCCCGTTTATTACGCCCATGTGAAACATTCGTCGGCGGGCCGACCACGCCGACCGGCGTCCGGCGCAGATCATGCTGATCGAGCGGCCCGCACATCCCGAGCCGATCATGCTGATCGAGTAGCCCGCGCAGCGGGCGTCTCGAGATTCCCCCACCCCCCTCCCTTAGGCTGACCGGATGTCAGCCCGCCCCCGGCGCCCCACCCTCGCCGATGTGGCCCGCTCGGCCGGCACCTCCGCCACCGTCGTCAGCTACGTCGTCAACAACGGCCCGCGCCCCGTCTCCCCCGAGCTCCGTGCCCGCGTCGAGACCGCCATCACCGCGCTCGGCTTCCGCCGCAACACCCTCGCCGAGGCGCTCAGCGTCGGCCGCTCGAACCTGGTCGGCCTGCTCGTCCCCGACTCCTCGAACGCCTTCTTCGGCGAGCTGGCGCGCGAGATCGAGCACGAGGCCCGCCGTCGCTCGCTGCTGACCCTCCTCGGCAACACCGAGTACGACCCGGAGGTGGAGCGCGGCTACGAGCGCACCTTCGCCGATCTCCGCACCGCCGGCATCCTCCTGATCACCATCGACCCGGCCAGCACCGCCGACACCGCCCCCCGCGTCTTCCTGCACTCCGCGGCCCCCACCGACACCGAGCCGAGCGTCGTCTTCGACGACGAGCAGGGCGTCCGAGCCGCGGTCGAGCACCTGCTCTCCCACGGCCACGAGGACGTGCACTGCGTCACCGGCCCCGACGACTTCGGTCCCTCGGGCCTCCGCGCCCGCTTCTGGGCGGAGGCGAGGGGAGGCGCCGCAGGCCGCCTGCACCGCGTGCCGATGGACCGCGTCTCGGCCGAGGCCGCCCTCCGCACGATCCTGCACACCGAGCGTCCGCGGGCTGTCTTCGCCACCACCGACGAGCACGCCCTCGCCCTCCTCCGCGCCGCCTCCCAGGAGGGGATCCGCGTCCCGGCCGAGCTCGCGATCGTCGGCTTCGACGGCATCCGCGAGGCACTGCTCGGCGGTGTCCGCGTCACCACCGTCGCCGTCCCCGTCCGCGAGATGGCCCGCATCGCCTTCGAGCTCCTCGACGAGACCCTGGCCGACGCCCCCGTCCGCCACGTCCGCCTGCCGACCACCCTCGTCCTCGGCGAGACCTGCGGCTGCACCCCCACCCCCTGACGCCGGATCCACGGGGAAGAGTGGCCCGCGGACACGCTGGTCGAGTAGCCGCGCAGCGGCCCCTCCATGCTGGTCGAGTAGCCGCGCAGCGGCGTATCGAGACCCACCGCCCGATGAAGGCCCGGTCTGCAGACTCGTCCTTCTGGCGCCGGTGGATCTCGATACGCCCGCTCCGCGGGCTACTCGATCAGCATGAAGTGCGCCCGACAGTCCGGATCCGCAGACCACGGCACCCGATCCGGACGCAGAACATCAGCCAGGCGTCACTCTCAGCGCCCCTCGGCGACGACGCACGTCCTCGGCTGATGTACCGCCGCCGCCACTGCGCAGAACATCAGCTGAGACGGGGGCCCCTCCGCTGACAGCGGAGGCCGGGTGCTCTCAGCTGATGTTGTGCGCGCAGCACCCCTCCACGCCAGTCGGCCGGCCACGCAGCGCCCCTTCCACGTCGGCCGGCCGGCCGCGCAGCACCCCTTCCACGTCGGCCGGCCGGCCGCGCAGCACCCCTTCCATGCTGGTCGAGTAGCCGCGCCAGCGGCGTATCGAGACCCGCCGCCCTCAGCCGATCGCCGCCAGCCGCCCCACGACGCCCTCGCCCAGCCGCGCCACGTACCCCTCCGGGTCCGGCCCCTGCGGCGCGAGCTCGACCAGCGAGATCCCCAGCGCCGCGTACTCCTCCATCGCCCGCACGAACCCGTCCGGGTCGCCGACCGGGTCGCCGCCGCCGATGATCGTCTTCGTGATCGCGTCGTAGTCGCGCCCGAGGTCGTCGCAGTGGCGGCGCAGCACGTCGAGCTTGTGCGCGACCCCTTCCGCCCCGATCGCGAACAGGTTGCAGGCGTCGCCGTACTCCGCGACCAGCCGCAGCGTCTTCTTCTCGCCGCTGCCGCCGATCAGGATCGGCGGCCCCGGCCGCTGGATCGGCTCCGGGTGGTTCAGCGTCTCCGCCAGCTGGAAGTGCTTCCCCGTGTACGGCCCGTCGTTCTCGCTCCACATCTGCTTGCAGATCTGCAGCGTCTCCTCGAGCCGCTCGAACCGCTCCTTCAGCGCCGGGTACGGCACGCCGAGCCCGAGGTGCTCCCGCTCGTACCAGGCCGCGCCGATCCCGAGCATCGCCCGCCCGCCCGACAGCACGTCGAGCGTCGTCACGATCTTCGCCAGCAGTCCCGGGTGCCGGTAGGTCACGCCCGTCACGAGCAGCCCCAGCCGCAGCCGCTCCGTCCGCCCCGCGACGAAGCCGAGCGAGGTGTACCCCTCGAGCATCGGATCCTCGCTCGTCGCGAACTGCTCCATCTGGAAGTAGTGGTCCATCAGCGTGAACCACTCGCAGCCGACGTCCTCCGCCGTCCGCGCCGTCGCCCCGAGGATCGGCGCGATCCCGGCACTGCCCCCCGGCAGCGTGAAGTTCATGAAATGAACTCCCACCTTCATGCGAGCCCCTCCGTCCCGTCGCGAGGCGACCTTTGAACCGACTCGATGTGCGTTCCGACCTGCATGCGCGCGCTCCTGACTCCTCGGAGGCGGATGGTGCCCGGCGGGACTCCGCCGTCTCCACGCCCGCTCCCCTGCTGATGACTCGATCCGAGCCTCCCACGCGCCGCCGCCGGTCGGGCCCGCACTCCGCGGACTCCCATCCACGCAGTGGTCGGAACGCGCCACCCGGCGATGACGGCCGCCACGGCGGAGCACTGCCCCCCCTACCGTGGTGAAACGTTCCACGGGTCGGCCGCTCCGCAACCGCAGAAGCAAGGCCCGGCCGCCGCCCGCCCGTCCCCCGCCCGCCCGTCAGTTCCACGTCGACCACAGGAGTTCGCACCATGTCCGCAGAGCGCGCGCGATTCCCAGGACTGCTTCCCGAGACCGTCCGCCGGCGGACCCGCGTCGGACTCGTCGCCGGCGGGCTGGGCGCCTACTGGCCCCAGTTCCCCGCCCTCCTGCCCCAGCTGCAGGAGTCGGCCCGCTACGTCTCCGGCCGCCTGGCGGAGCTCGACGTCGAGGTGACCGATGCCGGCTTCATCAGCGACGCCCACGGCGCGGCCTCGGCGGCGGAGGCGCTGCGCCGGGCCGATCCCGATCTCCTCGTGGTCTTCCTCACCACCTACCTCACCGCGTCGATGGTCCTGCCCATCGCGCAGCGGACGGGCGCTCCCGTCCTGATCATCGATCTCCAGCCCACGGCGGCGATGGACCACGAGAGCTTCGGCACCGGGGAGTGGCTCGCGTACTGCGGGCAGTGCTCGGTACCCGAGATGGGCAACGTGTTCCGCCGCGCCGGCATCCCGTTCCGCTCCGTCTCCGGCCACCTGCGCGACGAGAGCGCGTGGGAGCGCATCGGCCGCTGGATCGGCGCCGCTCACGTCCGCGCCGCGCTGCGCCACGGCAGGCACGGCCTCATGGGGCACCTCTATCCCGGGATGCTCGACGTCTCGACCGACCTCACCACGGTCTCGACGACCTTCGGCTCGCACGTCGAGGTCCTCGAGTTCGACGACCTGCGCGTCCGTGTCGAAGCGGTGACCGACGCCGAGGTGGAGGAGCGCATGGAGCTGGCGCGGTGCGTCTTCACAGTCGACGACACCGTCGAGGAGGAGGACTTCTCCTGGGGCGCGAAGGTCTCGGTGGGCCTCGACCGGCTGATCGAGGACTTCCGGCTCGACTCGCTCGCCTATTATCACCGCGGCCTGAACGGCGAGCAGCACGAGCGACTCGGCGCCGGCATGATCCTGGGCGCGTCGCTGCTCACGGCCCGCGGTCTCCCGGTCGCGGGCGAGTACGAGCTGCGCGCGTCGCTCGCGATGCTGATCGCCCAGCGCCTCGGAGCCGGCGGCTCCTTCACCGAGATCCAGGGCCTGAACTTCGTCGACGGCGTGGTCGAGATGGGCCACGACGGACCCGCGCACCTCGCGATCTCCTCCGGCCCTCCGCTGCTGCGGGGCCTCGGGGTCTACCACGGCAAGCGCGGCTGGGGCGTCTCGGTCGAGCTCGACGTCCGTCCCGGCCCGGTGACCGTCTTCGGCCTCGGGCAGGAGCGCGACGGCTCCTACGTCTTCGTCGCCTCCGAGGGCACCGTGGTGCCCGGCCCCCTGCTGCGGATCGGCAACACCACGTCCCGCGTCGACTTCGGCGGTGATCCGGGGCTCTGGGTCGACGAGTGGAGCGCTTCGGGCGTCGACCACCACTGGGCGCTGTGCGTCGGTCACCGCGCCCGCGACCTCCAGGCCGCCGCCGAGCTCCTCGGCGTGGCCTTCCGCCGGGTTCAGCTCTGACCTCGGCGCCCATCGACGGCGCACGACCACCTCGTTCAAGGGAGAACAGTCCAATGGCACGTTTCGGAGCGACCTCCACCACCGGTTGGAAGGCCACCGTCTCGGTGGCGATGTCGAACTACATCGAGGCCGGCTCGATCATCGCGATCGCCACCAGCCTCGGCTTCTGGCAGGCGGAGTTCGGCATCGACGACACGGCTGTCGGCCTGCTCGCGGCCGTCAGCGCGAACGCGTTCGGAGCCGCGGTCGGCGCGCTGATCGGCGGTCCGCTCTGCGACCGCTACGGCCGCAAGTTCATCTACACCTACGACCTGATCCTCTACATGGTCGGGATCCTGCTGGCGGCGTTCGCCTTCGACGTCTGGATGCTGGGGGCCGCCTTCGTCCTCACGGGGATCGCGGTCGGCGCCGGCGTCCCCGCGTCCTGGACGTACATCGCGGAGGAGGCACCGGCCGGCCGGCGCGCGAAGCACGTCGGTACGGCGCAGCTCGCCTGGTCGATGGGGCCGGTCGTCGGCTTCGCACTGGCGACCGTGCTCGCCCCCCTGGGCCTGCTGGGCAGTCGACTCGTCTTCGTCCACCTGTTCCTCGTCGCGTTCGTCGTCTGGTGGATCCGCCAGGGACTCCACGAGTCGGTCCTCTGGAAGGAGTCGAACAGCCGCGCACTGCGGACCCGCGCACCGCGTCGCGGCCTCCGGGAGCTGCTCTCGAGGCCGACGAACGTCAGGGCCCTGGTCTTCCTCTTCGGGATCTACGGATTCTGGGGGGTGTGCGCCGGTCAGATGGGGATCTTCATGCCCCGGGTCTACGCCACGGCGGGAGTCGCCGACCCCGTCGCCCAGAACCTGCTCCAGGTGCTGCTCTGGAGCTGCACCGTCCTCGCGACCTGGCTGGGCTTCATGCGATTCGGAGACCGGGTGAGCCGCAGGCTGCTCTACACCGCCGGTGCGGCCCTGGGGATCGTCGCGTGGGTCCTGCTCGTGTTCGCCGAGGTCACGCTCCCGGTCCTCCTGCTGTTCGCGGTCTGCTGGGGAGTCTCCGCGGGCACCGGCGCGCAGGCGTTCTACAGCTTGTGGGCGAGCGAGCTGTTCGCCACCCCGTACCGCGCGAGCGCGCAGGGAGTCCTGTTCTTCGCCGCCCGCGTCGCAGTCGGGGTGCTCAGCTACTACTTCCCGACGGTGCTCGCCGCCCACGGCGTCCCCGTGGTCGGTCTCATCATGATCGCGCTGCTGCTGATCGCCCTCACCGTCGGTGCGATCTGGGCCCCGCAGACCAGAGGGAAGACCCTGCAGCAGATCGAGTTCGACCGCTACGGAGAGCTGATCGCCGCCGCCCCCCGCGCCGGCGAGACCGCACGTCCGACCCTCGGCTAGACGCCGTGTCTTCCGACGGACCATCGGCGCTGCGCTTCGACCCGTCTCCTCAGGGAATGTGGTCGTGCTGGTCGTGAGTGGTCTGCGGCGCGCGGAGTCCCCGCCAGAAGGGCTCGTGTGGTGAGTGCTCGATGATGAGCGACGGAAGGATGGCTACGGCGCCTGCACCTCGAAGGAGGATGTCATCAAGCGACGCGACGACGTCGAGCACGGATCTCGGATCGAACTGCCCGGCCAGACGCTTCGCCTTCGTCCGGACGTTGTTCGGCGTCGGTCCGGCGTCGATGATCGAGTGGTTCCACAGCCGACTGTGGTGAGCACACCTGTTGCGCAGATACACGAGCGCCCGAACTCGGTATGCGAATCCCGCCTGAGCGATACCGAGGCTCGAGGCGACTGCGCCGGCCAGCGACCCGGAATCACCGCGTTCGATGCACTTCGACAGCGTGCCGAACGACCAAGCGTCGACTGCAGACCAGATCGGCAGCGCATCGAAGCGTGCAGTCCCCACCTCGCGAGTGTTCGCTGTGAACCGCAGAATGTGCCTCTCCCGACAGCGTTCGATGTCTCGGAGGCACGCCTCCGCGGTCGGCTCCACAGAGGGAGCATCCGAGTAGAAGGCGGCCGAGAGATACGACCTGTAGGGGCCGTGTCGATCGGCGATGACATGAGCGGTGTGGCTGCGGAGGAGGATCTCGGCGTGCGCGAGCTGCGCGCTGAGCGACTGCCTCAGCTCTTCGTCTGCGTCGTAGATCCTCCGGATCCCTTCGAAGGAGGTGTCCTGGACGAACATGTCGTCGCCGTCCTGTGGGGCGCGCTGAAAATACCTGGCATAGCCGGAGAACCGGTAGTAGTTCTGCGCCGCTAGGAATCTCTCGCAGGCCGCTGGGTCACCGATGGCGAGGTCGCGCTGGCGAAGCAACTGAACCTGCTGCGCCCACGAAAGGCTCGGCTTCAGAGCCACTGCAGTACCCCGATACCCATAAAAAAGGCCCCTCCCATTTGAGCTTCAAGGAGAGGCTTGGGAGGGGGTCGATTGGTTCGACTTTACCAGGTGCCCACGCGGCGCGGACTGTCGGACCGGTACCGGCGCGGAACGTCGAGTCCTTGGCGTCCGACGCAACAAGATGCTGCCGCTGCCCGTCACCGCGGCGCGTACCGCGTCAGCACTGCGCCCTCCGGCAGTGGCTCGCTGTCGAGGAAGCGCAGCTCCGGTCGGAACCCCGCAGCGAAGTACGGCGTCCCGCCGCCGAGGACGAACGGCTGCGTGTAGAGCCGGTACTCGTCGATCAGCCCTGCCGCGCCGAGTGCGGCGGCCAGCGTCGGCCCGCTCACCTCGATCGCACCCTCGGTCTCGGCCTTGATCCGCCGGAACGCGTCGACCGCATCGGACGCGATCAGCCTCACGCCCTCGGGCACCTCGGTCACCGTCGACGAGAAGACGACCTTCGGAGTCTCGACCCACGCCTGGGCGAAGTCCTCGGCGACCTCGTCCCACTCCGGATCCGGCCGGCCCCAGTACGCCATCATCCGCCACATGCGGGTGCCGTAGACCGACAGGGCGGCGGCGCGCTGCCCGTCGTTGAAGACCCGGTGCAGCGCGGGCCCTGGCGCGGGGAAACCGGAGATGTCCCCGTCCGCCGCCGCGACGAACCCGTCGACCGACACGAGCATCCCGTAGCTGACGAACCCCATCGGAGCCTCCTGACCGGCGCGACCCCGGCGTCGCACGCCCCGATGCTAGCCACGCACTCGCGGCACCCGGAAGAGGAGACGCCCGGAAGAGGAGACGTGCGAACGAGTCCTACGCCCCGACGCGGAACCGGCGCCCGCCGAACTCCACGACGTCGCCGACCGCCAGCTGCCGCCCGCGCCGCCGGTCCACCTCGCCGTTCACGCTGACGAAGCCGTCCGCGACGGCCTCCTTCACCTCGCCCCCGGAGTCGAGGATCCCCGCGAACTTCAGGAACTGCCCGAGCCGGATGCTCTCCCCGTCGAGCGCGACCTCCTCGACCGGATCCTGTGCAGCCACGAGCGTCAGACCGCCGGGATGTCCGCGAAGCGGGAGAAGTGGCCGTGGAAGCCCACGGTCACCGTGCGGGTCGGACCGTTGCGGTGCTTGGCGACGATGAGGTCGGCCTCGCCCGCGCGCGGGTTGTCCTTCTCGTAGGCGCTCTCGCGGTGCAGGAGGATCACCATGTCGGCGTCCTGCTCGATCGAGCCGGACTCGCGGAGGTCGGAGATCGCCGGCAGCTTGTCGGCGCGCTGCTCCGGTCCACGGTTCAGCTGCGACAGCGCGATGACCGGCACCTGCAGCTCCTTCGCGAGCAGCTTCAGCGCACGGGAGAACTCGGAGACCTCCTGCTGGCGGCTCTCGACCTTCTTGCCCGAGGTCATCAGCTGGAGGTAGTCGATGACGACCATCTTCAGGCCGATGCGCTGCTTGAGCCGGCGGCACTTCGCGCGGATCTCGACGAGCGTGAGGTTCGGCGAGTCGTCGATGTAGAGCGGAGCGTCGTTGATGCGGCCCCGGGTCGAGGCGATGGTCGTCCAGTCGCGCTGGTCGACCGTGCCCTTGCGCATGTGCTGCAGCGGAACGGACGCCTCGGCCGAGAGCAGGCGCATCGCGATCTCGCTGCGCCCCATCTCGAGCGAGAAGAAGATCGTCGCCATGTTGTGCTTGATCGCGGCGGCGCGGGCGAAGTCGAGCGCGAGCGTCGACTTTCCGAGCGCCGGTCGCGCCGCGACGATGATCATCTGGCCGGGGTGGAAGCCGTTGGTGAGGTCGTCCAGGTCGGCGAAGCCGGTCGGCACGCCGGTGAAGGCGCCGTCCTTGTGCGCCGCGGCCTCGATCTCATCGATGGCGACGGTCACCGCGTCGGTCAGCGGGACGTAGTCCTCCGCCGTCTCGGACCCGGTGACGTTGTAGATCTCGGCCTGCGCCGTGTTGACGAGGTCGAGCACCTCGCCCTCGCCCTGGTAGCCCATCTGCGCGATGCGCGTGCCCGCCTCGACCAGGCGGCGCAGCAGCGCGCGCTCGGCCACGATCGACGCGTAGTAGCCCGCGTTCGCCGCGGTCGGCACCATCGCGGTGAGCGAGTGCAGGTAGTCGGCGCCGCCGGCGCGCTGCAGCTCGCCCTGCTTGGTCAGCTCGTCGGTGACGGCGATGACGTCGGTCGGCTCGCCGTGCGAGTAGAGCGCCAGGATCGCCTCGAAGACGATCTCGTGCTTGGGGATGTAGAAGTCGGTCGCCTTGACGCTCTCCACGACGTCGGCGACGGCGTCCTTCGAGAGCAGCATGCCGCCGAGCGCCGACTGCTCCGCGAGCAGGTCGTGCGGGGGCGTGCGCTCGTTGCTGCGCGGGGAGTCCCCTCGGGAGTCCCGCCCGTCTCGTCCGTCCGAGCCGGGAACCGCCAGGTGCGCGATCGTCATGCCTTCGCCTCCTCCTGTCGGGTGCCTCGCGGAACGGGTGGCGACACGGTCGAGCCGCCTGTCGCGAGTGCCGGACACAGGTCTACGCCCGACCTCCGACAGCGGCCGCTCGGCGCCCGCCCCGCTCCCCTCGCGGGGCGCTGCGCCACACTACGGACCGCCCGCCGCCGGGGTCAAACCACCCTGTGGAGAGAACTGTGGAGAACGAGCGGGAAACGCCGCACCCGCTGTGGGCAACATGTGGACAACCCTGTGGGAACTCGACTGTCGGACAAGTTTTTTCGACGACCTGACCAGGCTTTTCCCGCTTTCCACAGGTGTGTGGGGAAAAGAGTCTCCAGACCACATTGAAGGTTGCCCTCCCGCGAGGGTGTATGTGGATGGAGCTGTGGACAACCGCAACGACGAAGGGCGGTGCGAGGGGACCGTGAAGTCCCGTCGCACCGCCCTCCGCGGCGTTCTCGCGGCCTTACTTGGCCGCGACCACCTGCAGCTTCACGGTGGCCTGGATGTCGTCGCGCAGACGCACCACGGCCTCGTGCTCGCCGACGTTCTTGATCGCGTTCGAGATCACGATCTTGCGCTTGTCGAGCTCGCCGTAGCCGGCCGCCGCCACCGCGGTCGCGATGTCGGAGGTCTTGACGGACCCGAAGAGGCGCCCGTCCTTTCCGGCCTTGACGGTCAGCTTCACGCGGTTGGCCTCGAGGACCTGCTTCGTGTGCTGAGCCTCCTCGATGGTCTTGTGCTCACGAGCGGCTCGCGCCGACTTGATCTGCTCGACCTGCTTCTCGCCACCGCGGGTCCACGCGACGCCGAAGCCCTGCGGGATGAGGTAGTTGCGGGCGAACCCGTTCTTCACGTCGACGACGTCGCCGGCGGAGCCGAGCCCGTCGACCTCGTGGGTCAGGATGACCTTGGACATCTTCTACCTACCTTCCGCTGCCGGCGTAGGGCAGGAGCGCCATCTCGCGGGCGTTCTTGACGGCGCGGGCGATGAGGCGCTGCTCCTGGACGGAGACGCCGGTGATGCGACGGGCGCGGATCTTGCCGCGCTCGGAGATGAACTTGCGAAGGGTCGGGACGTCCTTGTAGTCGATGACGCCCACGCGGACCGACTTCGCGGGGGCCGCGTTCTTCGCGCCCTTGCCGCGGATCGGCTTGCGGCGGTCGCCGCTGCTCTTTCCAGCCATAGTGGTTTCCTTAGATTCTGGTTCGCGTCCGTCGGCACCCCTCTCGGGGCGGGGACGCGTGATTCAGGTGAGGGCGCGCTCGAGCCGGAGGCTCAGAACGGCGTCTCGTCGTTGTAGCTGCCCGGCGTGCTCCACACGTCGCCACCGGCCGGAGCGCTGGGCGCCCACGGCTCCTCGGCCTGGCCGCCACCGCGGTTGCCGCCGCCGTTTCCGCCGGAGCCCCCCTGGTTGCCGCCGTTGCCGCCGCCGAAGCCGCCCTGGCTCGCGCCCTGGTTGCCGCCGCCGCCGCCGACCTGACCGCGTCCACCGCCGCCACCGGCTGCGCGCGTGACCTGAGCGGTCGCGTAGCGCAGCGAGGGGCCGATCTCGTCGATCTCGAGCTCGATGCTGGTGCGCTTCTCGCCTTCCTTCGTCTCGTAGGAGCGTTGCTTCAGGCGGCCGGTCGCGACGACACGGCTGCCCTTGGTCAGCGTCCCCGCGACGTTCTCGGCGAACTCGCGCCAGACGGAGGCCCGGAGGAACAGCGCTTCGCCGTCCTTCCAGTCGTTCGCCTGACGGTCGAAGGTGCGCGGCGTGGAGGCGATGGTGAAGTTCGCGACCGCGAGCCCGCCCTGCGTGTAGCGCAGCTCGGGGTCGGCGGTGAGGTTCCCCACCACGGTGATGATCGTCTCGCCGGCCATCAGCGTTACGCCTTGGGAGCGGCCGGAGCCTTGGCAGCCTTGCGGGCGGCCTTCTCGTCGGCGAGCTTCTTGGCGGCGGCGACCTGGGCGATGCCCTCTTCGGCGCGGAGCACCTTGGTCCGCATGACGGCCTCCGACAGCTTCAGCTGACGGTCGAGCTCGTTCGCGGCGGCCGAGGTCGACGTGAAGTCGACGATGGCGTAGATGCCCTCGGACTTCTTGTTGATCTCGTACGCCAGACGACGGCGGCCCCAGACGTCGACCTTGTCGATGGATCCACCATCGGTGCGGATGACGTTGAGGAACTTGTCGAGACTCGGAGCGACGGTGCGCTCATCGATCTCGGGATCCAGGATGACCATGAGTTCGTACTGATGCGTCACTAACCCACCTCCTTCGGACTGAACGGCCACGGTATTTCCGTGACAGGAGGGTATGTAGCATCTGCCCACTCCCGCGGACGCGAGTGCGTCTGGTCATGGACAACCTGACGACCCTACCATCCGCGGGGCTCCGAGCCCAGGGCCGATCCGGCGGGATCCGCGGTCGCCCGCCGGATCCCGCCGTCACCGGGACGCGCTACCGCTGGATGAACGCCAGCAGGTCCGGGTTGATCACGTCCGCGTGGGTCGTCAGCATGCCGTGCGGGTAGCCCTCGTAGATCTTCAGCGTCGAGTCCTGCAGCAGCTCGTGCTGCTTCAGCGCCGCGTCCTGGTACGGCACGACCTGATCGTCGTCGCCCTGCAGCACGAGCACCGGCACGGTGATGGCCTTCAGGTCCTCCGTCTGGTCCGTCTCCGAGAACGCCTTGATCCCCTCGTAGTGCGCGAGCGCACTGCCCGTCATCCCCTGCCGCCACCAGTTGTCGATCACCGGCTGCGAGACCTCCGCGCCGTCGCGGTTGAAGCCGTAGAACGGACCCGACGCGACGGCCTGGAAGAACTCGGCGCGGTTCGCGGCGAGCGCCTCGCGGAACCCGTCGAAGACGCTCATCGGCGTGCCCTCGGGGTTCGCCTCCGTCTGCACCATCAGCGGCGGCACGGAGGAGACGAGGACCGCCTTCGCCACGCGGCCCTGCGGCTGGCCGTACTGCGCGACGTAGCGCGCGACCTGGCCGCCGCCGGTGGAGTGGCCGATGTGGACCGCGTCGTGCAGGTCGAGGTGCCGCACCACGGCGTCGACGTCGCTGGCGTAGTGGTCCATGTCGTGTCCGGTGCCGACCTGGGCCGACCGCCCGTGGCCCCGGCGGTCGGTCGCGATCACGCGGTAGCCGTGTGCGTGGAAGAAGAGGAGCTGCGCGTCCCAGTCGTCCGAGGACAGCGGCCAGCCGTGGTGGAACACGATCGGCTGCGCGTCCGCGGATCCCCAGTCCTTGTAGTAGATCTCGACGTCGTCGTCCGTGGTCACATACGGCATGGTCGTACCTCCGTGCTCGGGTCGGCCCGGGGCACGCCCGAGTCGACGTCAGCGTGCGCTCCTCCCCGAAGCAGGGGAGAAGTGGCTCCACGATAGGCCTGCCGCGTCGCGACACGGAGGGATCGCTCCGAAGTTCGAGAACCGTTCAGACGGTACTCCGGAGGACGGGACGGATCTGGTGCCGGACGGCGCGGAGGGACAAGCTGAGCGCATGACGACGCAGCAGACGATCGACCCCTCCGTCCCGCCGAGCGGCCCCGGCTGCGTCGAGTGCGAGCAGTCCGGCTCGTGGTGGCTGCACCTGCGCCGCTGCGCGCTCTGCGGGCACATCGGCTGCTGCGACGACTCGCTGAACCGGCACGCGACCGCGCACTTCCACGAGACCGGCCACTCGGTCATCCGGAGCTTCGAGCCCGGCGAGGAGTGGTTCTGGGACTACCGGACGGACGACTACGCCGACGGTCCGCGTCTCGCCGACCCGCAGAGCCACCCCGCCGACCAGTCGACGCCCGGACCGGCGGACCGGGTGCCGCGCGACTGGCAGTCCGTTCTCACGGACCGGGACTGATCGGCTACCGATCCCGCGCGACGACGCTCAGCGCGCCGCCCACCACTCCTTCAGCCGCCGGGCGGCCTCCTCCTCGCCGAGCGGTCCCTCCTCGAGCCGCAGCTCGAGCAGGAACTTGTAGGCCAGCCCGACCTCGCGCCCCGGCGGGAGATCCAGGATCGCCATGATCTGCGTGCCGTCGAGGTCGGGCCGCTTCGAGGCGAGCTCCTCCTTCTCGGCGAGCTCCGCGATCCGCTGCTCCAGGTCGTCGTAGGCGTGCGCCAGCCGGTCGGCCTTGCGGGTGTTGCGGGTGGTCACGTCGGCCCGGGTCAGGATGTGCAGCCGCTCGAGCAGCGGACCGGCGTCGGTGACGTAGCGGCGGACGGCCGAGTCGGTCCAGGCACCCTCGGTGTAGCCGAAGAAGCGCAGGTGCAGCTCGATCAGCCGGGCGACGTCCGCGATGGTCTGCTTGTCGAACTTCAGCGAGCGCAGCCGCTTGATCGCGAGCTTCGACCCGACGAGGTCGTGGTGGTAGAAGCTGACCGCTCCGCCCGGCTCCAGCCGCCGGGTGGCCGGCTTGCCGATGTCGTGCAGCAGCGCGGCGATGCGGAGGGTGACGTCCGGCGCCGCGCCGGGGTTCCGCTGCCCCTCCAGCGCGATCGCCTGCTCGAGCACCGTGAGGCTGTGCACGTAGACGTCCTTGTGGTGGTGGTGCTCGTCCTGCTCCAGGCGCAGGGCCGGCAGCTCGGGGAGGAAGTAACCGGCCAGACCGGTGTCGACCAGCAGCTCGAGTCCGGCCCGCGGCGAGGCGGTTACGAGGAGCTTCCGCAGCTCCTCCTGGATCCGCTCCGCGGAGACGTCGTCGATGCGCGGGGCCAGCTCGGCCATCGCCCACTCGACCTCGTCGGTCGTCCGGAAGCCGAGCTGCGAGGTGAACCGCGCGCCGCGCAGCATCCGCAGCGGGTCGTCGCCGAAGGAGAGGTCGGCGGCGGCCGGCGTGCGCAGCCGGCCCGCGAGCAGGTCCTCCACTCCCCCGGCCGGGTCGACGAGCACGATCTCGGGCAGCCGCAGCGCCATCGCGTTGACGGTGAAGTCGCGGCGCACGAGGTCGCCCTCGAGGCTGTCGCCGAACTCGACCTCGGGCTTGCGGCTGACGCCGTCGTAGCTGTCGCTGCGGTACGTGGTGATCTCCACCGTCTCGCCCGCGATCCGCGCGCCGATCGTGCCGAACGCGCGGCCGATGTCCCAGTGCGCCTCGGCGATCGGAGCGACGATCCGCACGATGTCGTCCGGCCGCGCCGAGGTCGTGAAGTCGAGGTCGTGCACGCCGTGGCCGAGGAAGGCGTCGCGGACCGGGCCGCCGACCAGCGCGAGCTCGTGGCCCTGCGCGGCGAACGCCTCCGCGAGCCGGGCCACCGTCGGTGTCGCCGCGAGCGCTCGGAGGGTCTCGAGGGCGGTCTGGACGCTGTGCATCCGGCAGATCCTACCGGGGAGGCGTGACCGGGCCGCGGTGCGCGCCGAGCCGCAACCGCCTCGACCGGTTACGACTGCTGAGCGACTCCGCAGCGCATCCCGCGGTCGATCAGCCGACCGCCGGGGGGCCTGCCCGTAGAATCACCCGCATGGAGGCCGAGTGAGTTCGATGCGTCGGCACGACCTCACCCCCTCCGATCGTCCCCGCCCCCGGCGAGCGGTCCCGCAGCTGCTCCGCTCCGCCGGTGCCGCTGCGCTGTCGATCGCGCTCCTCGGCGGCGCCCTCCCCGCGGCGGCCGCCGCCGAGCGCACGGCCCTCGAGTCCGGGCAGGCCACCGTCACCGCGACGGTCGGCGCCGCGAACGACGGCGTCCTCCTCCCCGGCCAGGACCTCCAGCTCGCGATCTCGGTGCGCAACGGCACCACCGAGTCGATCGACGGCGCACGGGTCGAGGTCGCGATCGACGAGGACACCCTCGACTCCCGGGCCGAGCTGGCGGAGTGGCTCGACGGCGAGTCCGAGGACGAGGGCACGAGCACCGGCGACGGCGCCGACGTGCGACTGCTGCCCTCCAGCTCGGCACAGGTCGGCGTCACCGTGCCGGCCGCCTCGCTCCCCTTCTCGATGGACTTCGGCCGAGACCCCGAGGCCTTCGGCAGCCACGCGATCTCGGTGACCGTCACCAGCCCCGGCGGCACCGTCGCGACCGGCCGGGGCGTCGTCGAGCTGACGACCGGCTTCCCGAGCGAGCAGGAGACCGGCGTCAGCGTCCTCGTGCCGCTCACCGTCCCCGACACCGCCGACGGCCTGCTCTCGGCCGAGACCCTGCAGGACTACACCCAGACCACCGGCACGCTCTCCCGCCAGCTCGACAGCGTCGACGGCCGCGCCGTCACCCTCGGCGTCGACCCGCGCATCCTGGCGTCGATCCGCGTCCTCGGCGACACGGCACCGGAGTCGGCGACCGCCTGGCTGGAGCGGCTCCAGTCGGTGCCGAACGAGGTCTTCGCCCTGCCCTACGCCGATGCGGACGTCGCCGCCCAGGCCCAGGCCGGCCTCTCCACGCTCCTCGCGCCGACCTCGTTCGAGTACGCGCTCGATCCCGCGCTCTTCGCGCCGACGAGCACGGGCACGCCGACCCCCACGGCCGTGCCCGACGACTCGACCACGCAGGACCTCCCCGACCGCCCGACGACGGAGTCGCTCCTCGCCTTCGACTGGTCGCCCACGGTCGGCAGCATCGCCTGGCCGGACGACGGCACGGTCCGTGCGGCGGATCTGGGCGTGTATGCCACGGGCGGCATGACCCGCACGGTCGTCTCCTCCGCAGGCCTCGTCCTGCCCGACGGCGTCTCGACCACCACCCGCGCCACGGTCGACGACCACGACGTGATCGTCGCCGACAGCGCCCTCTCCACCGCCTTCGACGCCGCCGTCAGCGCGAGCACCGACTCGGAGTGGCGCGCGAGCATGGCCGACCTCACCGCCGACCTCGCGCAGGTGCAGCGGGAGGACGAGTCGCCCGACGTGGTCCTCGCACTCGATCGCGGCGCGGCGATCGACGGCGTCCGCCTCGCCCAGACCCTCGACGCCGTCGACGCCCTGCCCTGGGCCGAGGGCTCGTCCCTCGCTGCCGCCCTCACGTCGTCGGCCACGGAGGACGCGACGGTCGTCGACTCCCCCGAGTCGGAGCAGCGCCTCGAGGGCGTCTCGGACCTGCTGACCGCGGCCGCCCGCGTCGAGTCGTTCTCGGCCGTCCTCACCGAGCCGGAGCTGCTCAGCGGCAAGCGCCGCAACGACCTCCTGGCCCTGCTCGCCGTGACCTGGCGCGAGGACGCGACCGGCTGGCAGGAGGCGGTGACCGCGAGCCGCGAGCAGGCCGACACGACGCTCTCCTCGGTCGCCATCGAGAGCTCCGACAGCGTCACCCAGCTCTCGCGCGACTCGAGCATCCCCGTCTACGTCCGCAACGACCTGCCCTGGCCCGTGACGGTGCGCATCCAGGCCTCGACCTCGAACGCCGTCCTCGACATCGACGAGTCCTCGGTCGAGCCGACCGCGATCGACGCCCGCTCCCAGGGCCGCGTCCTCATCCCGGTGAAGGCCCGCGTCGGCAACGGCGAGACCGAGCTGCGCATGCAGCTCACCGCGCAGGACGGCACGCCCATCGGCACGCCCACCGGCATCGTGACCAACGTCCGCGCCGACTGGGAGACCGTCGGCACCCTGGGCATCGGCATCCTCCTCGTCCTCGTCTTCGGCGCGGGCATCCTCCGCAACATCCGCCGGCGCCGCCGCGGCGACACCCCCGGGGAGGACGAGGAGGACCCGAACGCCCCCCTCGCCGTCCAGCCGGGCCTCGACGACGATCGAACGGATCCCCGTGGCTAGCTTCTCCCTCGGTCGCGCGAGCGCCGTCCTCGCCTCCGGCACGATGGTCTCGCGGGTCCTCGGCTTCGTGATGTCGCTGGTCTTCACCCAGACCATCGGCCTCGTCGGCCAGGGCGCCGACGCCTTCACCGTCGCCAACGGCCTCCCGAACACGATCTACGCGATCATCGCGGGCGGTGCGCTCAACGCGGTCCTCGTGCCGCAGATCGTGCGCGCCGGTCTCCAGGCCGACGGCGGTCAGCGCTACATCAACAAGCTGCTGACCCTCGCGCTCCTCGTCCTCCTCGGTGCCGCGGTGATCGCGACGCTCGCCGCACCCCTGCTGATCCAGCTGAACGCCTCGCAGTACGGACCGGAGCAGACCCGCCTCGCCGTCACCTTCGCCTACTGGTGCCTGCCGCAGGTCTTCTTCTACGGGCTGTACACGATCCTCGGCGAGGTGCTCAACGCGCGCGGCTCCTTCGGTCCGTTCACCTGGACCCCGGTCGTGAACAACGTCGTCGCCATCGGCGGGCTCCTGGCCTTCCAGCAGCTCTTCGGCTCCGACGGCGGAGGCGACCGCGTCGCCACGCAGTGGACGCCGGAGATGATCGCCGTCCTGGCCGGCTCCGCGACCCTCGGCGTGGCGCTCCAGGCGATCCTGCTCGTCTTCTTCTGGAAGCGGGTCGGGCTGCGCTACCGTCCCGATTTCAACGTGCGCGGCGTCGGCCTCGGCCGCGCCGGGAGGATCGCCGGCTGGACCTTCGCGACACTGCTGCTGACGGTCGCCGCGGGCTTCATCGAGAACAACACGGTGAGCGGCCCCTCGGGCGACGATGCCTCGGCCACAGCGCTGCAGAAGGCCTGGCTCGTCTTCATGCTCCCGCACTCGGTGATCGCCGTCTCGATCGCCACCGCGTACTACACGAAGATGAGCGGCCACGCCTCGCGCAACGAGATGAAGGACTTCCGGAGCGACATCTCCACCTCGATCCGGGTGGTCGGGCTCTTCCTGTTCTTCGCCACAGCGGCCCTCGTGGTCTGCGCCCGCTCCTTCGCGACGATCTTCGCGCCGACCGATCCCGTCGCCGCTGGGCAGATGGCCATGATCATCACCGCGTACGTCATCGTGCTGCCGCTGTTCTCGACGCTCGCGATCGTGCAGCGCGGGTTCTACGCCCTCAACGACGGCCGCTCGCCGTTCCTCTACACGCTGGTGCAGACCGCGATCATCGTCGTCGGCTGCGGGATCGCCTTCCTCCTCCCCGACGACTCGACCGCGTTCTTCGTCGCGCTCTCGATCTCGGCGGGTGTCGCCGTCCAGGCGCTGATGGCGTGCCTGATGCTCCGGAAGAAGCTCGGCGGCTGGGGAGGAACGCGCATCGCGTTCCGCTTCGCCACCTACGCCGCCGCGACCCTCCCCTCGATCGGCGCCGGCTTCCTGGTGATGTTCGTCCTCGCCCAGGCGGACGACTACCCGGCCGCCGGCTGGCCGCAGGCCCTCATCTCGATGGTGCTCACCGGCGTCGTCATGGCCCTCGTCTACTTCGGCCTGCTCTGGGTCCTCCGCGTCCCGGAGCTGCGCGCGATGGCAGCGCCGCTGCTCCGCCGCCTCGGGCGCTGACGCGGCACGGGACGCCCGCGCGTTCCTGAGAGCCCCCGTCGCGACACTGGGACGTCACCGGACCGGTGGTGCGCCCTCGGGCGCGACGTGGAAGGGTGGGGGCGTCCTCCGGCAGAGCCGCCTCCCCCACCCCCCTCCCGCCGATCCGGAAGGCGCGATGCGCTCCACCTTCGTCCTCCTCCGCGTGCTCGTCGCGGCCGCCGTCCTCACCGCGACCACGGTGAGCTTCCTCGACTCCCACGCCTTCTGGGTCGAGGCCCGCTTCCGCGACCGCGCCACCCTCGCCGCCAACTTCTTCAGCTACATCACCGTCGAGGTCTGCCTGCTCGCGGTGGTCGTCCTGCTGATCGGCGCCGTCGTGCTCGCGCGCGGCGCGCTCCCGGAACCGCGCTGGTTCGCCTGGCTGCGCGCCGGGGTCGTCACCTACATGGTCGTGATCGGAGTGGTCTACAACCTGCTCCTGCGCGGCACGGTGGTCACCGGCGCCGGGGCCGGCCAGGACTGGACCAACGAGGTCATGCACGTCGTGGCGCCGCTCGCCCTGATCCTCGACTGGCTCTTCGCGCCCGGCCGGCGCCGCCTCTCCTGGGCCGCCGTCCCCGCGCTGCTCGCCTTCCCGGTCGCCTGGTTCGTCTACACGATCATCCGGGCGCCCCTCGTCTACGACCAGATGAAGCACGAGCAGGTCTGGTACCCGTACCCGTTCCTCGATCCTCGCCTGGCCGATCCGCCGATCGTCCCCGGCGGCATGATCGCGGTGGTGTTCTACGTCGTCGCGATGACGGCGGTCTTCGCCTCGGCCGGCTGGCTGACGGTCCTGATCTCGCGCCGGTCGATCGGGCAGCGCGGCACTCCTGCGGGCTCGGCGGAGAAAGAGCCGGTCAACGCAGCTTTCTGAGCCGTCCCGCGGAGAGCCGTCCGGCGACCCTGACCGCGGGCCGAGTGCCCCGGACGCCACGGAATAGCCCCCGCCTAGGATGTGTTGTAGCCCCTGGAGCCCGGGAACGACAGAGCGAGCGGGACCGGCTCCGCGGATCCGCTCCCAGCACCGGATCCGGGCAGACCACCCCCTCCGGCGGACCGCCGGTACAGCCCCGCTCAGCACAGACCTCGAGGAGTTGCCGTGCGCGACATCGTCATCATCGGATCCGGCCCCGCAGGCTGGACGGCCGCCATCTACGCGGCGCGCGCCGATCTGCACCCGGTGGTCGTCGCCTCGTCCGTCGAGATCGGCGGCGACCTGATGAACACCACCGACGTCGAGAACTTCCCCGGCTTCCCGGACGGCGTCCTCGGCCCGGAGCTGATGACGGCCATGCAGAAGCAGGCCGAGAAGTTCGGCGCGGAGACGTTCTACGACGACGTCGTCTCCCTCGACCTCGAGGGCGAGACCAAGACGATCCACCTCGGCTCCGGCGAGAGCATCGAGGCGAAGACCGTCGTCGTCGCCACCGGCTCCGCGTACCGCAAGCTCGGCCTGCACGACGAGGACCGCCTGTCGGGACACGGTGTCTCATGGTGCGCCACCTGCGACGGCTTCTTCTTCAAGGGCAAGACCATCGCCGTCGTCGGCGGCGGCGACTCCGCGATGGAGGAGGCGACCTTCCTCACCAAGTTCGCCGAGAAGGTCTATGTCATCCACCGCAAGGACTCGCTCCGCGCCTCCAAGGTCATGCAGAAGCGCGCCCGCGACAACGAGAAGATCGAGTTCGTCTGGAACACCGAGGTCACCGGCATCACCGGTGAGAACCACGTGAACGGCGTCAAGCTGCGTGACACGGTCGACGGCACCGAGTCGAAGCTCGAGCTCGACGGCCTCTTCATCGCGATCGGCAACGACCCGCGCACCCACATCGTCCACGGCAAGCTCGACCTGACGACCGACGGCACCATCGCCGTCACCGGCCGCTCGTCGCAGACCTCCGTGGCGGGCGTCTTCGCCGCCGGCGACGTGATCGACCCGACCTACCGTCAGGCCGTCACCGCCGCCGCGTCGGGCACCGTCGCCGCCCTCGACGCCGAGCACTACCTCGCCGCCCTCACCGATGGCATCGCCAGCACCGAGGGAACCCCGGCCGCCGAGCTCCTCACCCTCTAGTCCTCCCACCACCCCAGCACTCGAGTCGGCGCCGCCGGCTCACGAAGGAGAAAATCGTCATGTCCACCGCGAAGAGCGTCACCGACGCATCGTTCCAGGCCGATGTCCTCGACTCCGAGAAGACCGTCCTGGTCGACTTCTGGGCCGAGTGGTGCGGCCCCTGCCGCATGGTCGCCCCGATCCTCGACCAGATCTCGGCCGAGCACGGCGACAAGATCGAGATCGTCAAGCTGAACGTCGATGAGAACCCGCAGATCGCCGCGAAGTACCAGATCACCTCGATCCCGGCGATGAAGGTCTACCAGAAGGGCGAGGTCGTCAAGACCGTCATCGGCGCCAAGCCGAAGCCCGCTCTCGAGGCCGACCTCGCCGCGTTCCTCTGAGTTCGACTCCCGACGGTTCGACCGTCTGACGAAGCCCCTGCGCCCCTCTGGCGCGGGGGCTTCGTCGTTGCCGGCCGCTCCTCGTGTTTCACGTGAAACGGCCGCAGAAGGCAGGCCACGGGCCGCGCAGTGGCGTCCCGCTCCCCCGGTCCTCCCGGACCCCGCCGAGTAGTCTGGATCGATCCGGCTGACGGTCGGAGACCCTGTCCATCGAGCGGAGCGACATCACCGTGATCAACGCCGGCACCAACCTCGACCCCTGGTACGACTCCTACGCGGAGCGCACGGCCGGCCTCGCGGCCAGCGAGGTCCGAGCACTGTTCGCCGTCGCCTCCCGCCCCGAGGTGGTCTCTCTCGCCGGCGGCATGCCGTTCGTCTCCGCCCTCCCCCAGGACCTCGTCACCGACGCGATGGCCACCGTCATGCGCGAGCAAGGACCCGTCGCGCTGCAGTACGGCTCCGGTCAGGGCGTCCCGGTGCTGCGCGAGCAGATCCTCGAGGTGATGGCGCTCGAGGGCATCTCGGCCAGCGCCGACGACGTCGTAGTGACCACCGGCTCGCAGCACGCCCTCGAGCTCGTCTCGAAGCTGTTCCTCGATCCGGGCGACGTCGTCCTCTCCGAGGGCCCGAGCTACGTCACCGCGATGGTGATCTTCCGCTCCTACCAGGCCGAGATCGAGCACGTGGCGATGGACGAGCACGGCCTGATCCCCGAGGCGCTGCGCGAGCACATCGCCCGCGTGCGCGCCGCGGGCAAGCGGATCAAGTTCCTGTACACGATCCCGACCTTCCACAACCCTGCGGGCGTCACGCTGAGCTGGGACCGGCGTGTCGAGATCCTCGAGATCTGCAAGAGCGAGGGCATCCTCGTGCTCGAGGACAACCCGTACGGCCTGCTCTACTTCGAGGACGTGCCGCCGAAGGCGATGCGCTCCCTCGAGGAGGACGGCGTGATCTACCTCGGCACCTTCTCGAAGACCCTGGCGCCCGGCTTCCGCATCGGCTGGGCGCTGGCACCGCACGCCATCCGTGAACGGCTGATCCTCGCGAACGAGGCGGCGGTGCTCAGCCCCTCGTCCTTCAGCCAGCTCGTGATCTCGCAGTACCTCTCGACGGCGGACTGGCGCGCGCAGATCGACACCTTCCGCGGGGTCTACCGCGAGCGCAAGGAGGCGATGATCCGCGGGCTCGAGACGCACCTCCCCGGGCTCTCCTGGACGAATCCGAACGGCGGCTTCTACGTCTGGGTCACCCTCCCCGAGGAGCTCGACTCCAAGGCGATGCTGCCGCGCGCGGTGAAGGAGCTGGTCGCCTACACGCCCGGCACGGCCTTCTTCGGCGACGGCGACGGCCGGCAGAACATCCGGCTGTCCTTCTGCTACCCGACCCCTGAGCGCATCGGCGACGGCATCCGCCGCCTCGCGACGGTGATCAACGGCGAGCTCGACCTGCTGTCCACCTTCGCCGACGCCCGCGTGCGGAGAAGCGCCGACGTCGATCAACGCGACGCCGTCCTCCCGCCCCAGATCTCCTGACTCCGTGATCCGCGAACGACAGAAGGGCCGGTCATGACCGATTTCTCCACCCTGGACCGCACCCTCGACATCGTCGTGATCAGCGGCGGCATCAGCCACGAGCGCGATGTCTCGCTGCGCTCCGGCCGCCGGGTCGCCGACCGGCTCTCCGCGCTGGGGCACCGCATCACCCACCGCGAACCGGATGCCGCTCTCCTGACGGCGCTGCTCGACCAGCGTCCCGATGTGATCTGGCCCGCGGTCCACGGAGCGAGCGGCGAGGACGGCGCGCTGCTCGGCCTGCTCGAGGCGGCCGGCTTCCCCTACGTCGGCTCTCGCACGGACGCCGCCCGCCTCGCCTGGTTCAAGCCGACCGCGAAGACGCTCGTCGCGCGGGCCGGCATCGCCACTCCCCGCTCGATCACCCTCCCCCGCGAGACGTTCCGCGAGCTCGGCGCCGCAGGCATCCTCGACCAGGTCCGTGCGCACCTTCCCGGCCCGCTCGTCGTCAAGCCGGCGCAGGGCGGCTCCGCCCAGGGCGTGAGCATCGTGACGGAGACCGACGAGCTTCCGCGTGCGATGGTCGACGCCTACACCTACGGCGAGGTCGCGCTCATCGAGCAGCAGATCATCGGCACCGAGGTCTCCGTCGGTGTCCTCGACCTCGGCGACGGCCCCTTCGCCCTCCCCCCGGTCGAGATCGCCCCGGTGGCGGGCCGCTACACCTTCGAGGCCCGCTACAACGCGGGCGAGACCCGCTTCTACACCCCGGCCCGCCTCTCGAACGAGGTCCTCGCCGAGGTCTCTCGCGTCGCGGTCGCCGTCCACGAGCTGCTCGGCCTCCGCCACCTCTCCCGCATCGACTTCATCGTCGACCCCGACGGCCTCCCCTGGTTCTTCGACGCCAACGTCCTCCCCGGCATGACCGAGACCTCCCTCATCCCCCAGGCCATCGAGGCCTCGGGCCGCTACCTCGGCGACGTCTACTCCACCCTCGCCCGCCTGGCCCTCACCCCCTGACCGCCCCGTTTCACGTGAAACATCCGGGCCCGCACCCGCGGTCGTCCGGAGCGTCAGCCATACCGCCGTTTCACGTGAAACGCTCCCCGCACATGCTGGTCGAGTAGCCGCCTGTGGCGGCGTATCGAGACCCACCCGCCTCCCTCCAGAACGTCAGCAGTAGGGGGGGCCGGTCTCGATACGGCACTGCGCGCCTACTCGACCAGCATGCTGCCGCCTGCGAAGTACCGCACGAGTCCAGGCTCTTCCGCAGGCCTCGGTCCTACTGAACATGCTGGTCGAGTAGCCGCCCACGGCGGCGTATCGAGACCAACCTCCTGACAACAGTGGCCACCAGCGTCAGCGGACCGGTGTCGATACGGCGCTGCGCGCCTACTCGACCAACATGTCGCTGACCGCAGTGAGCCGCCGACAGACAGGCTCCTGCCCGGACCTCCGCCGACCGAACGTCCTGATCGCCCTAGCACGGGCGACAACAACATGCTGGTCGAGCAGCCGCCACCGGCGGCGCATCGAGACCCACCCGCCGAGCTGCAACCTCCACTGCAACCGATAGCTCGGTCTCGATACGTCGCTACGCGCCTACTCGACCAGCATGTGCATGCTCTCGGGCAGCCAACCGGGAGAGACGTCAGCGCCCCACGCACGTGCGTCCCACTACCATGCTGGTCGAGTAGCCGCCGACGGCGGCGTATCGAGACCCGGCCCGGCGCTCACACCGTTTCACGTGAAACGGCAACGCACCTTACGGCACCAGCGATACCTCAGTCGGCTCGCCGATCTCCGCCAGGATGCGGTTCAGATCGTGGATCGTCGCGAAGTCGATGACCACCTGCCCCTTGCGGGCTCCGAGCGTCACCTTGACCCGAGTGTTCAGGCGATCGCCGAGGTGGTCCGCCACCGTGCTGAGGTGCCCGGCATGACCGCCCTGCTCCTCCTCCGGCTCGCGCACACTGGCCTTCGGAGCCTTCAGCTGCGCGGCAGCCGCCTCAGCGGCCCGGACCGACAGGTCCTCGTTGACGATCTTGTCCGCGAGCCGGCGCATGAGCTCCGGCGTCTCCACGGACAGCACTGCGCGCGCGTGCCCCGCGCTGAGCACGCCGGCGGCCACCCGTGCCTGCACGTCGGCGGGGAGCCGCAGCAGGCGCAGCGTGTTGGAGATCTGCGGCCGCGATCGCCCGAGGCGCGTCGCCAGTGCCTCCTGCGTGATGCCGAAGTCGCTCAGCAGCTGCTGGTACGCCGACGCCTCCTCCAGCGGGTTCAGCTCGGCGCGGTGCAGGTTCTCCAGGAGCGCGTCCCGGAGCATGTTCTCGTCCGCCGTGTCCTTGACCACCGCGGGGATGGTCTTCAGGCCGGCGGCCTTGGAGGCGCGGAAGCGCCGTTCCCCCATCACCAGCTCGTACTTCGCGCCCTTGCGCCCGGTGACGGGCCGCACCACGATCGGCTGAAGCACCCCGAACTCGCGGATGCTGTGCACCAGCTCGGCCAGCTCGTCCTGGTCGAAGACCGACCGGGGCTGCGACGCGTTCGGCACGATCTCCGACAGCGACAGCTGCGCGAGCCGTGCGCCGGGGACCTGCAGCAGCTCGTCCTCGGCGTTCGCCGCACCGACCTGATCAGGGAAGAAGACGTCGACAGGCCGCGAACTGGTGTCGTCGCTGACCGGGATCAGGGCGCCGATGCCCCGGCCGAGTCCTGTGCGCTTGGTCGCCATCAGCGGTCCTCTCCATCGGGCGTCGCCGCCGGGGTCTTGGGTACGCCGCGGCGCGCGATCTCCGCCGCCGCCTCGAGATACGCGAGCGAGCCGGACGACTGCGGGTCGTAGCTGATCACGCTCTGTCCGTAGGACGGCGCCTCCGAGATCCGCACGTTGCGAGGGATCACGGCGCGCAGCACCTCCTTCGGGAAGTGCTCGCGCACATCCGCCGCGACCTGGTTGGACAGGTTCGTCCGCCCGTCGAACATCGTCAGCAGGATCGTCGAAACCGCCAGGTTCGGATTGAGGTGCCGCTCGATGAGGTCGATGTTCTTCAGCAGCTGACTGAGCCCCTCGAGCGCGTAGTACTCGCACTGGATCGGGATCAGCACCTCGCGTGCCGCGACGAACGCGTTGATCGTCAGCAGCCCCAGCGACGGCGGGCAGTCGATGAAGACGTAGTCGAACGGCTCGTCCATCCCCTTGAGCATCCGGTCCAGCGCCCGGCGGAGCCGCTGCTCGCGCGCCACGAGGGAGACCAGCTCGATCTCGGCGCCGGCGAGATGGATCGTCGCCGGAACTCCGTAGAGCGACGCGAACTCCGGGCTCTTCTGCACGACGTCCGCGAGGGGCGTGTCGTTCACGATCACGTCGTAAACGCTCGCCGTCTCGGCCCGGTGCTCGATCCCGAGCGCCGTCGACGCGTTGCCCTGCGGATCCAGGTCGATGACCAGCACCTTCGCGTCGCCTCGAGCGAGCCCCGCGGCCAGATTGACGGTGGTCGTGGTCTTGCCGACGCCGCCCTTCTGGTTGGAGATCGTGATGACGCGCGTCGTCTCGGGCTTCGGCAGCGGCTGCGCGTTCAGCAGCGCACGCCGACGCGTCATGTCCGCGATCTCGCGAGCGAGCGGGGTCGAGGCGTCGAATCCTCCGGTCAGTCCGGCGGGGTCGGATCGTTTCACGTGAAACCTTCGCTCAGCGGGTGGAAGTGGGGCAGCACCGAGGGACCGACAGTCGAGGATTCAGGGGATCGCGTGCGACGTCGTGGCGATCATCCCACTGTAGCTCGGACGACCCTCGTCACCTCGGAGAGCACGCCGTCGCCGAGCACCACGACCTCGGGCGGGGAGAGCCTGAAGCGGCGGATCTGCTTCGCCGCGGCCTCGATCTCCTTCTCGGCGTTGATGCCCTTCAGCAGGACGAGCTCGCCGCCCGGCCGCAGCAGCGGCGCCGTCAGCGGAATCAGCTTCGAGAGAGCGCTGACCGCTCGCGCCGTGACCTGATCCAGCGGCTCCGCCAGCCGGACCTCCTCGGCGCGGGCCCGAAGAACCGAGACATTCTCGAGTTCGAGCGCGTCGACCTGCTCCTGCAGCCACAGCACCCGGCGCTCCATCGGCTCGATCAGCACGAACCGGACGTCCGGCCGCACGATGCCCAGCACGACGCCGGGAAGGCCGGCACCACTCCCGACATCACCCACGAGCCCCGGACGCAGGAGAGGGGCCACCAGGGCGCTGTTGAGCACGTGCCGCGTCCACAGGCGCGGGAGCTCCAGCGGACCGATGAGGCCGCGCTCCTCCCCCTCGCTGGCGAGCGCCTCCGTGAAGCGCCGCAGGACGGGCAGTCGCTCACCGGCGATCGCGGCGGCGGCAGCGGGCTCCGGCTCGAGGGTCGGCTCCACGGCGCTCAGCCGCGGGTGATGACGGTGTGGCGCTCGCGGGCCTCGCCGCGCGACTCCGACACGAAACCGCGCTCGCCGACCATGTCGTGGACCAGCTTGCGCTCGTAGGACGACATCGGGGGCAGCGACGCCGACGTCGCGCCCTCCTCGATGCGCTCGATCGCCCGGTCGACCAGCTGGGCCAGCTCGGCCTCGCGGGCGTCCCGGGAGCCGCCGATGTCGAGGATGAGCCGCGAGAAGCCGCCCGTCTTCGTCTGCACCGCGAGACGCGTGAGCTCCTGCAGCGCCTGGACCGCGTCCGGGCGGGAGAGCACGCGCAGGTTGGTGTCGCCGGACGCCGTGACCGACAGGTAGGCCCGGCCGTTGCGGACCTCGATGTCGATGTCGCCGTCGAGGTCGCAGATGTCGAGGAACTCCTCGATGTAGTCCGCGGCGACGTCGCCCTCCTCCTCGAGCTGGGACAGCGTCGGCGCGGCACCGCCGTCGGCGGAGGAGGCCCGCGGAGCGAGCTCCTCGTCGGCCGGAGCCTGCGCGTCCGGGGCCGCCGGAGCACCGGTGAACATCTGCGTCGAATCGGTCATTCTGGGGGCCTACTTCTTTCCGGCTTGCTTCTTGGAGCGGTTCTTGCTGACGGGCTGCGCGCGCTGCACGACCTTCTTCTCGACGAGCGTGACGGTGCCGGCGTCGGTCGTCTCCTCGACGAGCTTGCCCTTGCGGCGCAGACGCTCCTCGCGGGCCTTCGCGGCCTCGCTGCCGGGGGTCGGCATGTTCCGGATGACGATGAACTGCTGGACCATCGTCCAGATGTTCGAAGTCAGCCAGTAGAACATGACGCCGAGGGGGAAGGCGAAGCCCGAGAAGGCGAAGACGAGCGGGAGGATGTAGAGCAGGATCCGCTGCTGCTTGAACGTCGGCGAGGCCTTGGCCTCGGGCGACATGTTCTTCGAGACGATCTGCAGCTGGGTGATGAACTGCGAGGCGGTCATCAGGACCACCATGACGACGGCGATGACGACGACGAGCTCCTGGCCGCCCTCCGCGAGCGCACCCTGGATCGACTGGTGCAGCGGGGCGATGCCGAAGAGGTTGGCCTCACCGAACTGGCGGGCGAGGACGTCGTCCAGCGGACCGACGCCGCGCTGGCTGTGCTGCGCCGAGTTCAGCACCGAGAACAGGCTGAAGAAGATCGGCATCTGGATCAGCAGCGGGAGGCACGAGGCGAGCGGGTTGGTGCCCGTCTTCTTGTAGAGCTCCATCGTCTCGCGGGACATCGCCTCGCGGGACAGCTGGTCGCGCTTGCCCTTGTACTTGTCCTGGATCTTCTTGAGCTGCGGCGCCACCTCCATCATGCGGCGCTGGCTCTTGATCTGCTTGACGAAGATCGGGATGAGCGCGGCGCGGATGACGAGGACCAGCCCCACGATCGACAGCACCCAGGTGATGCCGGCCGCCGCATCGAGGCCGGTGAAGGTCAGCAGCTGGTGGAAGGCGACGAGGAGCAGCTCGACCACCCACTTGAGGGGCCAGAGAATCGTGCCGAGGAGGTCCATGGGAGGGGGTCAGTCCTTTCGAGGGCCCGCGACGAACCCGAATCGCGTCACGGCGAAGCGGGTCCGGCCGGGAGCCGGTCGGTGCAGGGGGATCGAGGTCGGCACGTCGTCGACGCCGCCGGCCGCCCACGGGTGGCAGCGGAGGAGTCGGCGGGCACCGAGGACGGACCCGAGGACGAGCCCGTGGAGCTGGACCGCCTGGAGTGCGTAGGAGGAGCACGACGGGTAGTAGCGGCAGACGTCGCCGTACAGCGGCGAGATCACCGCCCGGTACACGACGAGCAGCAGGATGCCGATGTTGCGCGGCAGCAGGAGGAGGAACCAGCCCAGGCGGGCGGCCCAGGAGGCCGCGCGCGACGATCCGGGAGCGGTGGCTACCGGCGCGGTCGTCGACGGAGCGGCCGTCACCGGAGCGCCTCGCCCGTGCGGACGGCGCGCGCACGGGTGACGGCGGCGACCACGTCCTGCCGCAGCGCGGACCACGGAGCGTCGGCGCTGCCGGGCAGCGCCCGCACGACCACGTCGGTCCCGGACTCCAGCTGCGGCACGAGCTCGAAGGCGACGGCCTTGAGCCGGCGCCGCACGGTGTTCCGCTTCACGGCCGTCCCGACCGTCTTGGCCACGATGAAGCCGAACCGCACCGGTGCGTCGCCGGAGGACCTCCGGACATACGTGACGGTGTGCGGTCCTGTGGACCGCACACCGCGACGGACGACTGCCCGGTACTCGCCACCGAGGACGATGCGATGGGCTCTGGCCAGCACCGCTGGACGGAATCGCTAGGCGCTACGCCGAGAGCTCGGTGCGGCCCTTGGCGCGGCGAGCGCTCAGGATGCCGCGACCGGCACGCGTGCGCATGCGCAGACGGAAGCCGTGCACCTTGGCGCGACGACGGTTGTTCGGCTGGAAGGTTCGCTTGCTCATAGTCAGATCTCCACGTACGGGTTCCGCGGTGCGAGCGGGGCTCCACGCCGGTGGCGGGGGCTCCGGTTCGTCCGGGAAGAGGGGGTGCCCGGGTGCCGATCGGCCCGATCCGCGAGGACCGTGCTCCCGACGCCGGGCAGGCGTCAACTGACTTAAACTACGTCCTCCGCCGCCACCGGTCAAATGTGCGCCGGGCGAAACCTCGATTCTGCACACGGGACGCGGTGTTCCGCGCATTGACACGCGGATGTCGCTGTGGTGGATTTGTCTCCCGTCGGCTCCGTTGGCTACGGTGTTGAGCCGCAGTTATCCACAGGCGCGAACCGCCCCCTCCCGCGTGATCGCGGGGATCCGGCGAGGCCTGTGGAAGCGCCTGTGCAGGGATCGGGCCCCGGATCTCCGCTGGAACCGAGGGTCCGCCGTGACGGACGACAGCCCGAGGCGGCGGCCAGGATTTCGAGAGCGACCGAGGACCGGAGACAGATGCCTGACGACACGTCGATGATCGACGCGTGGAACGTGATCCGCGGCGAGCTGTCGCGGGACGAGCGCATCACCGCGCCGATGTACGGCTTCGTCTCGCTGGTGGAGCCCAAGGGCATCATGGCGGGCACCTTCTATCTCGAGGTCCCGAACGAGTTCACCCGCGGGATGCTCGAGCACCGCGTCCGCGTGCCGCTGCTGAGCGCGATCGGCGCCCTCGACGACTCCTTCGGCGTCTCGACCTTCGCCTTCGTGGTGAACCCCGACATCGAGCACGAGCCGATGAACTCCCCGTCGTCTGAGTCGCTGAACCCGTTCGAGCCGGTCACCGGCTCCTCCGCCACGGTCGCTCCCCCGGTGCGGGTGGTCGAGGAGCTGCGGACCGTGCCGGCCACCGACACCCGGCTGAACCCCAAGTACAGCTTCGACAACTTCGTCATCGGCGGCTCCAACCGATTCGCCCACGCCGCCGCGGTCGCCGTGGCCGAGGCGCCGGCGAAGGCGTACAACCCGCTCTTCGTCTACGGCGACTCCGGCCTCGGCAAGACCCACCTCCTGCACGCCATCGGCCACTACGCGATGAGCCTCTACCCGGGCATCCGCGTGCGGTACGTGTCGAGCGAGGAGTTCACCAACGACTTCATCAACTCGATCGCGAACAACCGCGGCAACGCGTTCCACGGCCGGTACCGCAACGTCGACATCCTCCTCATCGACGACATCCAGTTCCTGCAGGGCAAGGCGGAGACGCAGGAGGCGTTCTTCCACACCTTCAACCAGCTGCACGACCACAACAAGCAGGTCGTGATCACCTCCGACCTGCCGCCGAAGGCGCTGACCGGCTTCGAGGACCGCATGCGCTCGCGGTTCGAGTGGGGCCTGATCACCGATGTGCAGGCGCCCGACCTCGAGACCCGCATCGCGATCCTCCGCAAGAAGGCCGTCAGCGAGAAGCTGCTCGTCCCGGACGACATCCTCGAGTTCATGGCGTCGAAGGTGTCCAGCAACATCCGCGAGCTGGAGGGGACGCTGATCCGCGTCACCGCGTTCGCGAGCCTCAACCGCACGCCGGTCGACATGGCCCTGGTGCAGACGGTGCTGAAGGACCTGATCACGCTCGACGAGGACAACGTCATCTCGCCGGTCGACATCATCAATCACACCGCGGACTACTTCAAGCTGACGGTCGACGACCTGTACGGCTCGTCGCGCTCGCAGGCCGTGGCCACCGCCCGTCAGATCGCGATGTACCTCTGCCGCGAGCTGACCAACCTCTCGCTGCCCAAGATCGGCCAGCTGTTCGGCAACCGCGACCACACCACCGTCATGTACGCGAACAAGAAGATCTCGGAGCTCATGAAGGAGCGCCGCAGCATCTACAACCAGGTCACCGAGCTGACCACCCGCATCAAGACCAACCGCTGACGCCCGAGCCGCGGCTGCTCCCTCTCTCTCCGGTCGAGCAGCCGCGCGCGCACGCCGGCCGAGTAGCCGCGCAGCGGCGCTTCCATGCTGGTCGAGTAGCCGCGCAGCGGCCCCCATGCTGGTCGAGTAGCCGCGCAGCGGCGTATCGAGACCCCCGGTGACGCCGGATCTCGATACGCGCCCTCCGGCCGCTACTCGATCAGCATGGGACGCCCACCGCTCCCCTCTCTCCACCACCCGCACAGCGGCCCCCACATGCTGGTCGAGTAGCCGCGCAGCGGCGTATCGAGATCCACCCTCCCGGTGACGCCGTCTCCCCCTACGCCCCCGCACCACCCCGCCACGCCCGCCCTCGTTCGCCACATCGAACGATTCCGGTCGATTTCCACACGTGTGAGCAACCTGTGGATAACTGTGGACAACCGCCCTCGACCTGTGCGCTCCGAGCCCCCGCCTGTGCACTCGCGACCACCCGCCCGGATCCCTCCACAGGCCGTCCACGACCGCGCTCACACTCCGTCCACAGGTCGACTCCCTCCGCATCGCAGTCGTGAGTAGGGCTCCCGGACGTTTTCCACAGTTTCCACACGTGTTAACACTGTTAACGCAGTTCTCTCTTTAATCAGGGGCGGACCGGCAACCTCTCCACAGGGCTCGGCTGCGCCGGGAGGGCGTCGTGCTTCCGGGCACGTCGAAGCTGACGAGTACGATGGGCGTCGGTCTTCGTCCACGACTCGTCAGGGGTGTTCTCGTGAGGTTCCAAGCCAACCGCGATGTCTTCAGCGAGGCGGTGTCGTTCGCGGTCAAGCTGCTGCCGCAGCGCACGACCCTGCCGATCCTCTCGGGCATCCTCATCGAGGCGACCGCCGAGGGCCTCACGCTCTCCTCGTTCGACTACGAGGTCTCCGCGCAGACGCAGATCGCCGCCGACGTCGAGGAGACCGGCACGGTCCTCGTCTCCGGCCGACTGCTCGCCGACATCGCCAACCGCCTCCCCAACGCCCCGGTGCGCGTCGCGACGGAGGAGTCGCGCGTCTCGGTCTCGGCCGGCTCCGCGCACTTCACGCTCCTGCAGATGCCCGTGGAGGAGTACCCGAGCATCCCCGAGATCGACGCCTCCACCGGCCTCGTCCCCGCCGACGCGTTCTCCGCCGCGATCTCGCAGGTCGCCGTCGCCGCCTCCAGAGACGACGTCACCCCCGTGATCACCGGCGTGCAGCTCGAGATCACCGAGAACACCATCGGCCTGGTCGCCACCGACCGCTACCGCGTCGCCGTCCGCGAGATCGACTGGGACAACGGCGACAACGCCGCCCCCAGCCAGCCGCTGACCGCGCTGGTCCCCGCGCGCACCCTGCAGGAGGTCGGCAAGACCTTCAGCCACTCCGGCACCGTCTCGGTCGCGATCACCCAGCGCGACGAGCGCGAGCTGATCGCCTTCACCGCCGACCGCAAGACGGTCACGTCGCTCCTGATCAAGGGCAACTTCCCGCCCGTGAAGCGCCTCTTCCCCGCCTCGGTCGAGAACTACGCCGTGATGGCGACGAGCGACCTCATCGAGGCCACCCGCCGCGTCTCGCTCGTCCTCGAGCGCGAGGCCGCCCTGCGCTTCAGCTTCAGCAGCGACGGGCTCACCCTCGAGGCCATCGGCTCCGAGCAGGCTCAGGCGTCCGAGAGCATCGACGCCATCGTCACCGGAGTCGACGTCGTCGTGTCGCTGAAGCCGCAGTTCCTGCTCGACGGCCTCGCCGCCGTGCACTCGGAGTTCGTGCGCATCGCGTTCACGAAGACCGAGAACCCCAACAAGCCCGGACCGGTCCTGATCACGGCGCAGACCTCGCGCGAGCAGCCCGGGAGCGACAGCTACCGCTACCTGCTCCAGCCGAACCTGCTCCTGCGCTGACCGCTCCTCCCCGATCGCAGCGCCGCGACCGCCCTGCTCCCGACGAGCACCCGCCCGCCGGACATCGAATCCCAGGAAGGTTCACCATGCACATCGGACTCGTCGGACTCGGCAAGATGGGCGACAACATGCGCTCCCGCCTGCGGGAGAAGGGCGTCGAGGTCACCGGTTACGACCGCAACCCGGACGTCTCGGACGCCGCCTCGCTCGACGAGATGATCGCCGCCCTCCCGGCGCCGCGCATCGTCTGGGTCATGGTCCCCGCCGGCGCCATCACGGACGCCGTCGTCACGGACCTGTCCGAGAAGCTCAGCGAGGGCGACCTGGTCATCGACGGCGGCAACTCCCGCTTCACCGAGGACTTCAAGCACGACGCGCTGCTCAAGCCCAAGGGCATCCACTACATCGACGCCGGTGTCTCCGGCGGCGTCTGGGGCCTCGAGAACGGCTACGGCCTGATGGTCGGCGGCCCGAAGGAGCTCGTCGAGTACGCGATGCCCGTCTTCGACGCGCTGCGCCCCGAGGGCCCCCGCGAGGAGGGCTTCGTCCACGTCGGCGAGGTCGGCGCGGGCCACTACGCGAAGATGGTGCACAACGGCATCGAGTACGCGCTGATGCAGGCGTTCGCCGAGGGCTACGAGCTCCTCGACACCCGCAAGGACATCATCAAGGACGTCACCGGCACCTTCAAGGCGTGGCAGCGCGGCACGGTCGTCCGCTCCTGGCTCCTCGAGCTGCTCGTCCGAGCGCTCGAGCAGGACCCGGAGTTCGAGCACATCGAGGGCTACGTCCAGGACTCCGGCGAGGGCCGCTGGACCATCGAGGAGGCCATCAACAACGCCGTCCCGGTCCCCACGATCAGCGCCTCGATCTTCGCGCGGTTCGTCTCCCGCCAGGAGGACTCCCCCGCCATGAAGGCGGTCGCGGCGCTCCGCAACCAGTTCGGCGGGCACAGTGTCAAGGCGGTCGACTGAGCGCAGCTCAGTCGACCGGTGAGGCCGGTCCCTGCCCGGCCTCACGGCGGTCGGCTTCTCGAAGCTGTGGCGTCATGCAGAGCCGGTCGCGGACGGCGACCTGCGGCCCGCCGCCACCGTGAGGCAGGGATGCTCTCACGGCGGCGGCGGGCCTCCGGCCGCCTGCACCCTGCGCGGGGGAGTTCGTCGACTCCTGGTGTGCTCGGTGGGGGACGCGCGTCCTTCGGGCGACGCGGTGGCTTGCTGGGTCGCGTCCTACGGACGGCGGAGTTCCATGCTGGTCGAGTAGCCGCGGAGCGGCGTATCGAGACCCACCGTCGCAGGGACGGCGGCCGCCCGAGTCGCCGTTCTCGGGGCCGCGGTCATCGCCCCCGGCATGCTGGTCGAGTAGCCGCGCAGCGGCGTATCGAGACCCTGCGTCGTCGAGACGGAGGTCGTCGGGCCGCCGTCAGCCGGTGCTGCGGCCATGGTCGCCCTGCATGCTGGTCGAGTAGCCGCGCGGCGGCGTATCGAGACCCCGCGCCCGGCGCAGGAGCATCGGGCAGAGTGGAGACGGAGGAGGTGAGCGCGTGCAGGTGACGCAGCTGGCGTTGAGCGACTTCCGCAACTACGCCTCCGTGGACGTCGCGCTCGCGCCGGGCCCGAACCTCTTCGTCGGGCGCAACGGCCAGGGCAAGACGAACCTGGTCGAGTCGCTCGGCTACCTCTCCACCCTCGGCTCGCACCGGGTGTCCACCGATCAGGCGCTGATCCGCGCGGGGCAGGACAGTGCGGTGATCCGCGCCCGCCTGCGCAACGGGGACCGCGACCTGCTCGCCGAGGTGCAGATCAACCGCTCCTCCGCGAACCGCGCGCAGATCAACCGCGGCGGCATCAAGCCGCGCGAGCTGCCCCGCTTCTTCTCGAGCGTCCTCTTCGCGCCGGAGGACCTCCTCCTCATCCGCGGCGACCCGTCCGCGCGCCGCCGCTTCCTCGATCAGCTGGTCGTCCTCCGCTCCCCGCGGATGAGCGCCGTGCAGGCGGACTACGAGCGGGTGCTCCGTCAGCGCAACTCGCTCCTCAAGTCCGCGCGGGCGAGCGGCGTCCGCGATCCCGCGAAGCTCGGGACGCTCGACATCTGGGACGAGCGCCTCGTCGCCCTCGGCACCGAGATCATCCAGTCGCGGCTGACCCTGGTCGACGAGCTGAGCGGCCCGGTGCGCGCCGCCTACGAGGCGGTCGCCGGAGCGGACCAGCGCCCGGTCCTGCGCTCGCGCCTGAGCATCGAGGGAGCGGTCGACGACGACGAGGAGCCCGTCGCGACGGCCGAGGCCTCCGCGGCGCCGGCGGAGCTGGCCGCGGCCTTCTCCGCGGCCCTGCTCGCCGTGCGCCGACGAGAGCTCGACCGCGGGATCTCGCTGGTCGGGCCGCACCGCGACGACGTCCAGTTCGAGCTCAACGACCTCCCGGCGAAGGGCTACGCCAGCCACGGCGAGAGCTGGTCGTTCGCTCTGGCGCTCAAGCTCGGCGCGGCCGAGCTGCTCCGGCGCGACTCCCCCATGGGCGACCCCGTGCTGATGCTCGACGACGTCTTCGCCGAGCTCGACGCCCGCCGCCGCGAGCGGCTCGCCGCCGTGGTCGCCGACTACGAGCAGGTGCTGATCACGGCCGCGGTCTTCGACGACGTGCCCGCGGCGCTGGCGGCGCACACGGTCCGGATCGAGGCGGGCCGCATCGTCGAGTCCGACGCGGTCGTGGTCCCGGAGACGCCTCTGACCGCGCCCGAGACGGCCGCGCTCGAGTCGGCCGCCGCCGAGTCCGCGGCCGAACCGGACCCCGAGCCCGCGCGGAAGCCGGAGCAGGACTCGGTGCCCGAGCCTGCGCCGGTGCCCGTCTCCGAGCCCACCCCGGACCCCGACCGTGGCTGACTCCCCCCGCCGCGGCGCTCCCTCCCCCGCTCCCGACTCCGAGGCGGCGCGCGTCTACCAGCACCTCAAGGAGGTCTTCGGCGGCGACGCCCCCCGCCGGGTGCGCAAGACCGTCGACCGCGCCGAGCCGAAGGGCGACGCGGCCTCGTTCGGCGGGGGCCGCGATCCGCACGACCTCGGCGACGTGCTCTCCTCCCTCACGGTGAAGCTCGGCTGGACCGCTCCCCTCGCCCAGGGCGATCTGATGTCGTCCTGGACGGCCATCGCCGGCGAGGAGACGGCGAAGCACTCCACTCCGGTCGGCGTGGTGGACGGCGTGCTCACAGTGGCGTGCGAGTCGACGGCCTGGTCGACGCAGCTGCGTCTGATGCGGATCGAGATCATGAACCACATCGCGGTGAACCACCCGGACGCGGGGATCACCGCGATCCGTTTCCAAGGGCCCGACGTCCCGAACTGGAAAAAGGGCCCCAGGTCGATTCCAGGGCGTGGTCCGCGCGATACCTACGGCTGAGGACGCATTTTCGGTCGACCCCGGAGAAATCGTTCGTCAGATCGCCACTGAGCGCCGCGCGACCGGCCGCCGCGCGATAGAATGGAGGGCCGCCGAACCGCAGCGTCGACCCCGTGCGCGAGATCTCCAGATCCGCCTGCGCGCCGCGACGGACCGTCAGAGGAGAACTCCACAGCTATGACACCCGAGCCGACCGACTCCACGTCAGCCCCCGCAGCGAACGACCTGGACGCGAACGGCTCCACCGGCCCCTCCGCTCCGGTCGCGGCCGCTCCCGCCGAGGCGGCACGGGGCGAGGGGATGTCGACGAAGTCCTCCGGCGACTACGGCGCGAACCAGATCCAGGTCCTCGAGGGCCTCGAGGCGGTCCGCAAGCGCCCCGGCATGTACATCGGCTCGACGGGCCCGCGCGGTCTGCACCACCTGGTCTACGAGATCGTCGACAACGCCGTCGACGAGGCGCTCGCGGGCTACTGCGACAACATCGAGGTCGTCATGCGCGCCGACGGCGGCCTGACCGTCGTCGACAACGGCCGCGGCATCCCGGTCGACATGCACCCCACCGAGGGCATCTCGACCGTGGAGCTCGTGCTCACCGTCCTGCACGCCGGCGGCAAGTTCGGCGGCGGCGGCTACGCCGTCTCCGGTGGTCTGCACGGCGTCGGCTCGTCCGTCGTCAACGCCCTCTCCACCCGACTCGAGGTCGAGGTGAAGCGCCAGGGCGCTTCCTACAGCATGACCTTCGCGGACGGAGTGCCGGAGGCGCCGCTCGCGAAGGGCGGGCCGAGCGACGAGACCGGCACCACCATCACCTTCTGGCCGAACGCCGAGATCTTCGAGACCGTCGAGTTCGACTACGAGACCCTCCGCGCCCGGTTCCAGCAGATGGCGTTCCTCAACAAGGGCCTCCGCATCGCGCTGACCGACGAGAAGGAGATCGAGTTCGACGGCGAGGGGGAGAACGAGACCTCCGGCCCGCGCAGCGACGTCTTCCTCTACGAGAAGGGCCTCGTCGACTACGTCGAGTACATCAACTCGCTGAAGAAGTCCGATCTCGTGCACTCCGAGATCATCGACTTCGAGTCCGAGGACACCGAGCGCCGCATCTCGCTCGAGGTCGCGATGCAGTGGACGACGGCGTACACCGAGAGCGTGCATACCTACGCGAACACGATCAACACGCACGAGGGCGGCACGCACGAGGAGGGGTTCCGGGCGGCGCTGACGACGCTCGTCAACAAGTACGCGCGCGCGAACAACCTGCTCAAGGACAAGGACGAGAACCTCTCGGGCGACGACATCCGCGAGGGCCTCACCGCCGTCGTGTCGATCAAGCTCGGCGAGCCGCAGTTCGAGGGCCAGACCAAGACCAAGCTCGGCAACACCGAGGCCAAGGCGTTCGTGCAGCGGGTCGCCGGCGAGCAGCTCGCCGACTGGTTCGACCGCAACCCCAACCAGGCCAAGGACATCATCCGGAAGGCGATCCAGGCGGCCTCCGCGCGGATGGCCGCCCGCAAGGCGCGGGAGACCGCGCGTCGCAAGGGCCTGCTCGAGGGCGGCGGCATGCCGGGCAAGCTCAAGGACTGCCAGTCGAAGGACCCGTCGATCTCCGAGATCTTCATCGTCGAGGGCGACTCGGCCGGCGGCTCCGCCGTCCAGGGCCGGAACCCCGAGACCCAGGCGATCCTCCCCCTCCGCGGCAAGATCCTCAACGTCGAGAAGGCCCGCCTCGACCGCGCCCTCGGCAACAACGAGGTCCAGGCGATGATCACGGCCTTCGGAGCCGGCATCGGCGAGGACTTCAACCCCGACAAGGCGCGGTACCACAAGATCATCCTGATGGCCGACGCCGACGTCGACGGCCAGCACATCACGACGCTGCTGCTGACGCTGCTGTTCCGCTACATGCGCCCGCTGATCGACCTCGGCTACGTCTACCTCGCGCAGCCGCCGCTCTACCGCCTCAAGTGGTCGAACTCGCCGCACGAGTACGTCTACAGCGACCGCGAGCGCGACGCGCTGCTCGCGCACGGCGCCGCGTCGAACAAGCGCATGCCCAAGGAGAACGGGATCCAGCGCTACAAGGGCCTCGGCGAGATGGACTACAAGGAGCTGTGGGAGACCACGATGGACCCCGCCACGCGGACCCTCCTCCAGGTCACCCTCGACGACGCGGCCGCCGCCGACGAGATCTTCTCGACCCTGATGGGCGAGGACGTCGAGTCCCGCCGCTCCTTCATCCAGAAGAATGCGAAGGACGTGAGATTCCTCGACATCTAGAAGATGGCGAGGAATCTCACGTCCTTCGAAAGGCGGCAGCCCGGCGGTCCAGTGGACCGCCGCCGCGACCACTTCGAAGACGTGACGGCGACCCTCAATGGGTCGCATTCCCGAGAAGCACCACGCAGCGGCCTCAGCGGCCGACGACGAGAACACTGACACCCAGCGCGACCCGCCCCCGTCACGACCCGGGGCCCGGACCCACCTGAGAAGACAGAGATCATGGCAGACGAATCAGACACCCCCACCGGACCGGACGACGGCGAGGACATCGTCACCGAGACCGGTGTCGTGATCCACGGGCACGACAAGATCGAGCCGGTCGACCTCCAGCTCGAGATGCAGCGCTCCTACCTCGACTACGCGATGAGCGTCATCGTCGGCCGCGCGCTGCCCGAGGTGCGCGACGGCCTGAAGCCCGTGCACCGCCGCGTGATCTACGCGATGTACGACGGCGGCTACCGCCCCGACAAGGCGTTCTCCAAGTGCTCCCGCGTCGTCGGCGACGTGATGGGCCAGTTCCACCCGCACGGCGACTCGGCGATCTACGACGCACTCGTCCGGCTCGTCCAGCCGTGGAGCCTCCGCTACCCGCTGGCGCTCGGCCAGGGCAACTTCGGCTCCCCCGGCAACGACGGCGCCGCGGCCCCCCGCTACACCGAGACCAAGATGGCGCCGCTGGCCCTCGAGATGGTCCGCGACATCGACAAGAACACCGTCGACTTCCAGGACAACTACGACGGCCGCACCCGCGAGCCGGCAATCCTTCCTGCGCGCTTCCCCAACCTGCTGGTCAACGGCTCGGTCGGCATCGCGGTGGGCATGGCCACCAACATCCCGCCGCACAACCTCCGCGAGGTCGCCGCCGGCGCGAAGTGGGCGCTGGAGAACCCGGAGGCGTCGCGCGAGGAGCTGCTCGAGGCGCTGCTGCAGCGCATCAAGGGCCCCGACTTCCCCACCGGGGCGCAGATCCTCGGCGTCCGCGGCATCCAGGACGCGTACCGCACGGGCCGCGGCTCGATCACGATGCGCGCCGTCGTCTCGATCGAGGAGATCCAGGGCCGTACCTGCCTCGTCGTCACCGAGCTGCCGTACCAGGTGAACCCGGACAACCTCGCGATCAAGATCGCCGAGCTGGTCAAGGACGGCCGCGTCTCCGGCATCGCCGACATCCGCGACGAGACCTCGGGCCGCACCGGCCAGCGCCTCGTCGTCGTGCTCAAGCGCGACGCGGTCGCGAAGGTCGTGCTGAACAACCTCTACAAGCACACCCCGCTGCAGGAGAACTTCGGCGCGAACATGCTCGCGATCGTCGACGGCATCCCGCGCACGCTCTCGCTCGACGGCTTCATCCGCGCCTGGGTCGACCACCAGGTCGAGGTCGTCGTCCGCCGCACCCAGTACCTGCTCGACGAGGCCGAGGCGCGGATCCACATCCTGCGCGGCTACCTCAAGGCGCTCGACGCGCTGGACGAGGTCATCGCCCTCATCCGCCGCTCCCCCACGGTGGAGGAGGCCCGCGACGGCCTGATGGAGCTCCTCGACATCGACGAGGTGCAGTCGCGCGCCATCCTCGACATGCAGTTGCGCCGGCTCGCCGCGCTCGAGCGCCAGAAGATCATCGACGAGCACGACAGGATCCAGGCCGAGATCGAGGACTACAAGTCGATCCTCGCGAGCCCGGAGCGCCAGCGGACGATCATCTCGGACGAGCTCGACGAGATCGTCGACCGCTTCGGCGACGACCGCCGCACTGAGATCCTCTTCGGCTTCGACGGCGATATGAGCGTCGAGGACCTGATCCCCGAGGAGGAGATGGTCGTCACCGTCACCCGCGGCGGCTACCTCAAGCGCACCCGCAGCGACTCCTACCGCGCCCAGCACCGCGGCGGCCGCGGCGTGCGCGGCGCTCAGCTCAAGGCCGACGACATCGTCGAGCACTTCTTCGTCACCACGACGCACCACTGGCTGCTGTTCTTCACGAACACCGGCCGCGTGTACCGCGCCAAGACGTACGAGCTGCAGGAGGTCAGCCGCGACGCGAAGGGCCAGCACATCGCGAACCTCCTCGCGCTGGAGCCCGGCGAGCAGATCGCGCAGATCCTCGACATCCGCGACTACGAGGCGGCCCGCTACCTCGTCCTCGCCACCCGCGACGGCCTCGTCAAGAAGACGGCGCTGATGGAGTACGACACCAACCGCTCCGGCGGCATCATCGCGATCAAGCTCCGTGAGGGCGACGAGCTCGTCTCCGCGCTCCTGGTCGACGAGGACAGCGACGTGCTGCTCGTCTCGCGCAAGGGCATGTCGATCCGCTTCACCGCGTCCGACCAGGCCCTTCGCCCCATGGGCCGCTCCACCTCCGGAGTGATGGGCATGTCGTTCCGCGGCGACGACCGACTGCTGGACGCCAACGTCGTCAGCGACGAGGGCTACGTCTTCGTCGTGACCGAGGGCGGCTACGCGAAGCGCACCGCGGTCGACCAGTACCGGCTCCAGGGCCGCGGCGGTCTGGGCATCAAGGTGGCCAAGCTCGAGGAGAAGCGCGGCGACCTGGTGGGCGCCATCATCACCGGGGAGGACGACGAGGTGCTCGTCGTCCTCGCCAGTGGCAAGGTGGTACGCTCTGCCGTGGCCGAGGTACCGGCCAAGGGTCGCGACACCATGGGAGTCGTCTTCGCACGATTCGCAGACGACGACCGCATCATCGCACTCGCCAAGAACACCGAACGCAATCTCGACGCCCAGGACGAGGATCCCGACGCCGCGGCGTCGGCCGAGTCCGAAGCGGTGTCGGAGGAGGATGAGTCCGTCGATGAGTAGCACGGTCGCCGAGAAGCTCGCCAAGAAGTCCGCGAAGAGCCCGGCGGCGAAGCAGGTCAGACTCAAGCTGGTGTACGTCGACTTCTGGTCGGCCGTCAAGCTGTCGTTCCTGCTCGGTCTGACGCTGGCGATCATCACGATCGTCGTCGTCTACCTCGTCTACACGGTGCTCGCGCAGACCGGCGTCTTCGACGAGGTCAACGGCCTCGTCCAGGACATCGCCGGCGCGGAGGCGTTCGACCTCAACACGATCATCTCGCTGCCCCAGATCATGGGCTTCGCGGTCGTCGTCGCGGTGCTGAACACCATCGTCACCACCGCCCTCGGTGCGATCGTGGCGCTGCTGTACAACCTCAGCGTCAAGATCACCGGCGGCCTGCTGGTCGGCTTCACCAACCAGTAGGGCGGAGCGGCCGATTGGGATTCTGACCCGGTGTCGGGTAGAGTCACATCTGGCCATTTCGGGGGTATAGCTCAGGCGGTTAGAGCGCTTCACTGATAATGAAGAGGTCCCAGGTTCAAGTCCTGGTACCCCCACGTGCCGAACGGCCCGACATCGCGAGGTGTCGGGCCGTTCCACTCTCGCCGGCGTTCCATCGCCGGTCCGGGGCCTTAGCTCAGTTGGTAGAGCGCCTGCTTTGCAAGCAGGATGTCAGGAGTTCGAATCTCCTAGGCTCCACACTCGAACCCGTCCGCGGGTCCTCCTCACCCGCTGTGCGTGCCGTGCCGCGGTCGGCGTGCTCTGGCGGCGAAGTCGTCGAGAGCCGCCAGGACCTCCACGGCCTCGAACGATCGGTTCCTGCGTCCCGCTCGCGACGGGGTTCGGCGGTCAGTGGGCGATGACGCAGATCAAGGGATAGCCGGGTAGCCCTTGATGAGAGCTCTCCGAACTGCGAGCAACCCGTCCTCCGGCGGGAGGCGGCGGGGTCAGCGGGGCTGGCAGGCCAGGCCGAGGAAGTTCTCGACGGAGAGGGTCTCGGAGGTGCCGTCGCGGATGTCGCCGACGATGATCTCGCCGACGGACAGGGTGTCGAACTGCTCGGCGGTGAAGACCACGGGGCGCCCGATGACCGAGCCGCCGACCGCGTAGGCGCCGAGGGTGAGGTCGACGCCGAGAGGGAAGCGCTCGATCTCCCGGTCGGCGGGCCAGACGGTGCGGCCGGCGAGGTCGGTGGCGCCGATGTCGTCGACGGGCTCCGGGGCGACCCAGCGGGTGATCCGCCGCGCGCGATCACCGATCAGCAGGGGAGCGGTGTCCTCGACGGCGAGGTCGAGGCCGTCGACGGCTCCGGAGCAGACGACGACGACGCCCAGGACCTCGGCGCGCTGTCCGCCGCGGCCGATGCCGACGGTCGCCTCGGAGACGGGCTCCGTCGCGCAGCCGGACAGCGCCAGCGACGCCGTGGCCGCCAGCACGACCGCGACGCTGGCGACTCGACGACGATGCGGCACGAGGTCACCCTACGGCGAGGGCGAGCGCGGAGAGCGCCTGGGGGAGTGACGGCGCCCCCTCCGCACGGAAGACCGCGCGGCCGTCGGCGTCGCGGACCACGACCGTGGGGGTGGAGCGGATGTCCGCGGCTTCCGCTGCCTCGGGCGCGAAGGCGACGTCGAACTCGCGGATCTCCGCAGCGGGGACCAGCTCCGCCGCGCGCTCGAGCACACTGCGGCCCGCGTTGCAGGCGCCGCAGAACGCGGACGTGTAGAGCTCGACGATCACAGGGGAGACAACGCCGGGCGGCACCGCGCGATTCCCGGGATGGATCTCGATACGCCCGCTGCGCGGGCTACTCGATCAGCATGGAGGTCGATCCACATCGGATGTGACGCCGTGAGGCGCTCTGCATGCTGGTCGAGTAGCCGCCGGAGGCGGCGTATCGAGACCCGCCGCGGTCAGCGCAGCGTCCAGGCCTCGTTCATCGTCAGCGCGACGTCGATCAGCTCGACCCGCTCGAGTCCCTCGACCTCGGCCAGCGGGAACCACGCCGCGGCGTCCGTCGAGCCATCGACCTCGTGGGTCAGCTCGCCGCCGGTCACGCGGGCGCGGTAGACGACTCGGATCGCGTGCAGCGGGCCGGCGTCGGGGTCGCTTCGGCGGTGCGCGGGGATCACGTGCGAGTCGACGCCGATCAGCCCCTCGAGTTCGGCGTGGTAGCCGGTCTCCTCGAAGATCTCGCGGACGGCCGCGTCGGCGGGCGACTCGCCCTCGTCGATGCCTCCGCCGGGAAGCGTCCACGCCTCCCAGGGTCCCTGGCTCCAGTGCGCGAGGAGCATGCGCTCGCCGTCGATGATCACGCCGTACGCGGCGACCCGGATGTCCACCTCAGCAGCCTAACCGCGGACCGCGCACCACCGGACACGCGTGAGGCCCGGACCCGCAGTGCGGTGTCCGGGCCTCACGCGGCGACTCAGGAAGCGGTCGACGCCGGCGACTGCGCGGCGCTGGCCGGCTCGTCCTCGGCGACCCACAGCTCGTCGTCGGCGCGGAACGTCTGCCAGACGGCGTAGCCGATGCCGCCCACGGCGACGAGGGCGGCGCCGATCGCGAAGACCGTGCCGACCTTGTTCTTCTTCTTCGGGGGGGTGGTGAGCTCCTCCCAGCGCGCCTTCGAGATCTCGGCGAGCTTCGCGCGGTTCTTCGAGTCCTTGGCGGCCTCGAACGCGGCTGCGGCGGTGCCGCCGACAGCGGCGAAGGTCGGGAGGACCTTGTGCTTGTAGGCGTCGCGTGCGGAGGAGTACGTGCCCTCGACGGCGGAGACCCCGTTGTCGTAGACGGGCTTCACCCGGCTCGAGTAGGCGTCCTTGACGGCCGGCACGACCTCCTTCTTCGCGTACTTGGTCGCGTGGCGGCGGCTCTTCTCGAGAACGGAGGCGGCGTGCGCCAGCACCTCCTGCTGCTCACTCCAGACCGCCTCGGCGTTCTTGCGGAGGCGCTTGAGATCCTTCTTGTGCTTACGTGACAGACCCACTTGGTCCTCCATCGGCTACGAGCGGCGAACAACGGCTCAATACTGCCACTCATCCCGCGGCCCGCGCATCGCGCACCCAGCGCATTGACACCCGGCGTTGCGGAGCCCTACAGAGCCGCTGTGCGAGAATCCACCCATGCCTTTGCACACCGCAGTCGCGACGTTCCACACGACCAAGGGCGACATCGTCGTCAACCTCTACGGCAACCACGCGCCGAAGACGGTCCGCAACTTCGTCGGTCTCGCGACCGGCGACATCGAATGGACCCACCCGGCGACGGGCGCCAAGACGAAGGAGCCGCTCTACAACGGCACCGTCTTCCACCGCATCATCCCCGACTTCATGCTCCAGGGCGGCGACCCGCTCGGCCAGGGCATCGGCGGCCCGGGCTACCAGTTCGACGACGAGATCAACTCAGAGCTCGACTTCACCCAGCCCTACATCCTCGCGATGGCGAACGCCGGCAAGCAGGCGGGGCGCGGCACCAACGGCTCGCAGTTCTTCATCACCGTCGCGCCGACCACCTGGCTCCAGGGCAAGCACACCATCTTCGGCGCCGTCGCCGACGACGAGTCCAAGAAGGTCGTCGACGCCCTGTCGGCCGTGGCGACCGACGGTCGCGACAAGCCCCTCGAGGACGTCGTCATCGAGAGCGTCGAGATCACCGAGGTCTGACCGCCTCTCCACCACTCATCGAGGGTCGGGTCCGTCTGGGCCCGGCCCTCGTTCTCTCTCCCGGAGGAACGTCCGTGACCCAGGTCCCGCCGAGCAGCAGCACCTACACCTGCTACCGCCACCCCGATCGCCAGAGCTTCGTGCGCTGCCAGCGGTGCGGTCGCACGATCTGCGGCGAGTGCCAGACCCCGGCCCCGGTCGGCGTCATCTGCCCGGACGACATGGCGCAGCAGCGCAGCGAGGCCCCGCGCGTCCGCGGACCGCTCGTGTCGCGGGTCCGGGCGATGACACGGGCCGACCAGCCGACCGTCACCTACGCGATCATCGCGCTCTGCGTCCTGGTCTGGATCCTCGAGGTGCTCCCCTTCATCGGGAACACCGTGCTCAACGCGATCGCCTACTTCCCCGCGTACACGCTGCCCGGCTTCGGTGCGGGCTTCGAGCCCTGGCGGATGATCACGTCGATCTTCGCGCACAGCACGTCCCTCTTCTTCGTGGTGCCCTTCCACCTCCTGCTGAACATGTACACGCTGTGGGTCTTCGGCATGGCGCTCGAGCGGATGCTCGGCCGCGGGCGCTACCTGACGCTGTTCCTCCTCAGCGGCTTCGCAGGCTCGGTCGGCGTCCTGCTCCTCTCCAGCCCGCTGACGCCGGTGATCGGTGCCTCGGGCGCCATCTTCGGGCTGATGGGCGCGTACCTCGTGATCCTTCGCCACCTCGGCGGGCAGGCCTCGCAGCTGCTGGTGCTGGTCGGGCTCAACCTCGTGATCGGCTTCCTGCCGGGGATGAACGTCGCCTGGCAGGCGCACGTCGGCGGCCTGGTCGCCGGTGCTCTCATCGGGCTGGTCTTCACCCGGACGCGGCAGCGCTCGCAGCGACGCACCCAGAACCTTCTCGTCGGGCTGATCGGCGTCGGCCTCGTGGCGATCACCGTCGGGGCGTACGTCCTGGCCTGAGGCCCCGCGGCACGGGCCGGGAGCCTGTCCACAGGGCGTTCTCCACTGTCCACAGCAGCTGTCCACAGCTGGGGACGAAGTTATCCACAGAGTTGTTAACACTGGGGAGAACTACGCCGTTGTCATTCGGAGCGGCCGGTGAGACGGCCTCCGGATCGGCGATCCCGCCCCGTCCCGCCGCCGATGCGCGCCCGATCACGCTCCGCATCCGCGGACTGGCGCGGGGTCCGAAGTTGTCCACAGGAGTTTCAACACCTGGGGATAATTACACGCGTGTAGTTCGCCGTCGAGGGGCGGAGACGACCGTGGCGTCGAGGTCCTCGTCGAGGAGGATCGACGGGTCGAATCCCACGTCCGCGAAGAGTGCCGCCGTCCGCTCCGCCTGCTCTCTGCTCGTCTCGATGACCACCGCGCCGTCGTCGCTCAGCCAGGGCAGGACCTCCGCCGCGATCCGGCGGTGCAGCGCCAGGCCGTCGCCCCCGCCGTCGAGAGTCGACGCCGGCTCGTGCAGGCGCGCCTCCGGTGGCATCAGGGCGATCGCGGCGGTCGGCACGTACGGCGCATTGACCACGACGAGGTCGATCCGACCCCGGAGATCCTCGGGGAGGGCGGCGAACAGGTCGCCTCGGTGGACCGTCGCGAGTCCCGCCAGGGTTCGCCGGGCGCACGCGACCGCGGCGGGGGAGAGGTCGGCCGCGTGGAGGGTGAGGCCGTCGCGCTCCTCGAGAAGGGCTCGCCCGATCGCTCCGACACCGCAGCAGAGGTCGAGGACGGTCGCGGGCCCCCGCCCGTCCAGCAGCGCGAGCGCCGCGTCGACGACGGCCTCGGTGCGCCGTCGGGGGACGAAGACGCCGGGCGAGACCGGGATGCGCAGCCCGCGGAAGGCGACCCAGCCGAGGATCTGCTCGAGCGGCTCCCCGGCCTCACGGCGACGCAGGAGCGCGTCGAGGCGGTCGGAGCCGGCCGCCGCCTCGTGCAGGAGCTCCGCCTCCTCCTCCGCGAAGACGCAGCCCGCCGCACGCAGGCGCGCGACCGACGATGCGAGGGCCGGCGGGAGACCCGATCCCGGGGACGACGAACGCCCCGTCGGCGGACCGGACGGGGCGTCGTTCATGCGGGCGTGATCAGCGCCAGCGCGTCGTCATGAGGAAGCCGATGAAGGCGATTCCGAAGCCGATGAGGATGTTGGCGTTGCCGAGATCCGGCACGGGGAGCGTGCCCTGGCTCACGTAGAAGACGATGATCCACGCGAGGCCCAGCAGCATGAACCCGAACATGACGGGCTTGAACCACACCGGATTGGGTGCATCCTCACCGGTCCGGGCCTCGTCGCGCTCGGGCTTCGGGCTCTTCGTCGCTCGTGCCATGCCTTCCACTGTACCGGGAGACGGCCGCCGACCGGGAGCGCGAGGCCGGGGGATGCCGTGCAGGCGCGCAGGAGCGGCTGTGCGGAACGCGCCAGGGGCCGCGGAGCCCGTCGGACGGGCGCGCCCCGCGCCTAGACTCGTCGCATGAGTGCCCCGTCGCCCGCCGCCGCCCCGCTGCGACCGCGCGACCGACGAGAGCGCACACGGCGACCGCGCCGCCGCCTGACGTTCTTCGGCGTCCTCGGCGAGCTGCTCATGACCGCCGGAGCGCTCGTCCTGCTCTATCTGGGCTGGCAGCTCTGGTGGAACGACGCGGTGATCGCCGGCCAGCAGACCTCCGAGGCCGCGGAGCTCCGGCAGAGCTGGGGTGACGCCGCCCCCGCGCCGGAGCCCTCGACGGCGCCGAGCGAGACCCCCGCCGGCTTCGGCGATCCGGTGATCGCTCCGGTGGCGGCACTCGACACCTCCTTCGGCAACCTCTACATCCCGCGCTACGGCGAGGGCTGGGTCCGCACCATCGCGGAGGGCGTGGACGCCGAGAACGTCCTCGACGAGGGCAGCATCGGTCACTACCCGGGCACGCAGATGCCGGGCGAGGCGGGGAACTTCGCCCTCGCGGCGCACCGGAGCGCCTACGGCGGCGGCATGCACTTGATCGACCAGCTCCAGCTCGGCGATGCGATCTACATCGAGACGGCGGACGGCTGGTACACCTATCGGTTCCGGAACCTCGAGTACGTGCAGCCCTCGGAGATCCAGGTCATCGACCCCGTCCCATGGACGACGGGCGCTGTCGCGACCGACCGGCTGATCACCCTGACGAGCTGCAACCCGCTCTACTCCACCGCCGAGCGGATCATCGCCTACGGCGTCTTCGAGTCCTGGCAGCCGCGCTCCGCGGGTGCGCCGGCCGAGATCGCCGCGTCTCTCGCGCAGGAGGGCTGACCGTGTACGCGGCACTCTGGCGGGTCCTGCCCGGACCCTGGTGGCTCCGGCTGCTCCTCGTGATCGTCCTGGTGGTGGCGGTGCTCGCCGCACTCGCCGAGTGGGTCTTCCCCTGGGTGCAGTCACTCGTGCTCGATCAGAACGTCACCGTCGGGACGTGAGCCGGCCCCCGAGGCGGTCGCCGCGATGACGCGGGTCCTGGTCGTCGACAACTACGACAGCTTCGTGTTCACACTCGTCGCCTACCTGCGCGAGGCGGGGGCGGAGGTCGACGTCGTCGAGGGAGCGGAGCTGTCTCCGCGCGACGCGATCGAGCGCGCGGCGGGGAGCGACGGGATCGTGCTGTCGCCCGGGCCGGGCCGACCGGAGGACGTCCCCACGTCGGTGGCGCTCGCGCGGCACGCCCTGGCCGAGGCGCAGCCGCTCCTCGGGGTCTGCCTCGGGCACCAGGTGCTCGCGCACGCCCTCGGTGCGCGGGTCCGCGAGGCTCCGGAGCTGATGCACGGCCGGACCTCGGCGGTCGTGCACGACGGCGATCCGCTGTTCTCCGGGATCCCGTCGGGGTTCACGGCGATGCGCTACCACTCGCTCGCCGTCCAGCGCTCGACACTGCCTGCGGAGCTCGCCGTCATCGCGGGGACCGCCGAGGGGGTCGTGATGGCGCTGCGCCATCGGACCGCCCGCGCGGTCGGCGTCCAGTTCCACCCCGAGTCCGTCCTCACCGAGGGCGGTCGTCGGCTGATCTCGAACTGGCTCCTCGAGACGGAGCTGCCCCGTCCGACCCGATAGGCGCGGGAGCGGAATGCGGAGCCCGGTCGTTCCGAGCGCTCGGCGCACCGCTTATCGGACCGGGTGATCAGGCCCATTCACCGCTTATCGACGCCCCATTCACCCCTCCCGGTCCGAGAGATCACCTGTGCGGGTCACCCCCTGATGGGGGGCTGAGATGAGCGTCAGAAGGGGTGCGATCCGCGCCATCGACGCGCTATGAGAGCGCGCACTCTTTTGGAGATCGGCGCCACGACAAGGAAGTGCCGCTCGCGGGCCTTCGCGATCCCCCCGAGCGGGTGGCGTGATTTGACGGAGCACTGGCGGATGATGCGAGGGGCATGACGGGCATAATCGGAGGGCGCCGGTTAGGGGACCGGTGCCGTCGAGAAGAGAATTCCGAGGCATCACATGGTGGAATCGATTTCTTGGGCTTATTCCGGAATTCGCGAGCTCGAGACACTGGGCCCACGCATCGTCGTCAAGCCGGGCACTGTTCCGCGCATGGCGGGCTCCGGTTTCACCGCGGCCGGCATCAGCGTCGTGCTCCTGACGACCTCGCCTCTGCGGGTCCTCCGGGGGACCTGGGGCGCCGACGACACGTCGATCCTGAGCTTCAGCTTCCTGATCGAGGGCGCGGTCCGGCTCGTCGGGCCGGACCGGACGGTGCTCCTGCGGCCCGGCTCGATCGCCTATCAGCCGGGGACGACCACCTTCACCACCGAGTCGACGATGCCCGTCACCTCCCTCCAGATCACCATCCGCGCGGACGAGATGCGCCGCTACGGCTTCGACCTCGGCTCGAACGTGTACGCGCTCGATCCGGACGCCCGGTCCACCCGGGCGGCCTTCGCCTTCACGACGGCGTTCGCGCTCGCGGCGGAATCGGGCACGGGACTCCCGTCCGACCACGAGGTCGACGGCTTCGGTCACGTGGTCAAGCAGCTGCTCGTGAGCGCCTTCCTCGCGTCGGCCGGCTCCCAGCCCGGGGCGACGAGCGTGCGCGCGGCGACCCTCGGCCGAGCGCGGACCGTGATCGACCGGACCCACCGGACCCCGCGCTGCACCCCGGAGGCGGTCGCGGACGCGGTCAACGTGTCCACGCGCTCGCTGCAGCGGCTCTTCGAGGATGCGGGGACGACGGTGGCGAGCGAGATCGAGCGCGCCCGGGTCGCCAGCGCCGTCGAGCTGCTCCGCCGCCGCCCGCGCGAGGTGCCGCTCGAGGCCATCGCTGCGGCGTCGGGCTTCTCGTCCGCCGACCACCTCCGCCGGGCCCTAAAGCGCCGCGAGGGTCTCACCCCGAGCGACATCCGCGGGCGGGTGGGGACGCCGATGGAGGCCGGCTCGCCGGACGAGGGTGTGCTGCGGCTCGCGCCGCCGCTCGCGGACGCCGCCCGGCGCGCGTAGGACGCCCGAGTCCGGCGCCCACCGCCCGGGCCGTCCTTGCTGATCGAGTAGCCCGCGCAGCGGGCGTGTCGAGATCCACCAGCGCCGGAAGGGCGAGTCTGCGGACCTGTCCTGCTGACGACGACGGGTCTCGATACGCCCCTGCGGGGCTACTCGACCAGCATGTACGCCCGTGCGGGGTTACTCGACCAGCATGGGTGCGGGCGTCTCTTCCACGGTGGGTGCCCCGCGAGATCCCCTTGTCGGGGCTGGCGGGTCTCGATGCGCCCCTCCGGGAGCGAGGGTCAGCCGGCGCAGAAGCCGAGCTCGACGGTCGAGCCCTGGGGGACGTCGCCCGGGGCGATCGACTGGGTGGTGATCGGCGGGTTGGCCCGGACGGACTCGCAGGTCTCGTCGGGAGCCTCCTCGCCGATCAGCTGGAGCTGCTCGGACGCCAGGGTCGCGAGGGCGGTGCTCAGCGTCTGGCCGACGAGGTCGGGCAGGGTCACCTGGCCCGAGGAGACGACGAGGTCGACCGGCGTCCCCGGGGCGAGTTGCTGGCCGCCGGCAGGAGTGCTGGAGAGCACCACGTCGCCCGGCACGGTGGGCGAGTTCTGGCGCGTCTGCGATCCCTCCGAGAAGCCGGCCCCGGTGAGGGCGGCGATCGCCTCCTCGAGGGTCGACCCCGCCGTCTCCGGGACGGCCACCGGCTGGGCGCCCTGGGAGACGTAGACCCGGATGACCGTCTCGGGCGCGACGATGGTGCCCGAGCCGGGGTCGGTGCGGATCACCTCGCCGGCCGGGACCGTATCGCTGAACTCGGCGAGCTGACTCGCCACCAGGTCGAGCTCGGTGAGCGTCGACTGCGCGCTGTCGTAGCTGGTGCCCGTCAGCACGGGGACCTCGCGCGACTGCGAGGGCAGCGTGGTCGTCGGCTGGAGCGTGAGCACCCAGATCACCAGCGCCGCCACGATGACGGCGAGCACGACGATCGACGACCAGATCCAGAGCACCGGCGGGCGGCGCTGGGTGCGGACGATCGAGTTGTCCTCCGCGAGCTGGCGCAGCGCGAGCTCGGAGTCGTTCATGCCGCCGCCGCTGCGTGCGGCGAAGAGAGACGTGGTCAGCTCGTCGATCGGGCGGTGGTCGGGGAGGCGGCCGGCCGCGGCGTCGCGCAGGTCGTCGCGGAACTCGGCCGCTCCCTGGAAGCGCTCGTAGCGGTCCTTCGACAGCGCTCGGGCGACGACGCCGTCGAGGGCGGGCGAGACGGCGGGATTGATCGAACTGGGCGCCGGGGGCGTCTCGCTGACGTGCTGGTAGGCGACGGCCACCGGAGTGTCCCCGCGGAAGGGAGCGCGGCCGGTGAGCAGCTCGAAGAGGACGATGCCGGCGGAGTAGAGGTCGCTGCGCGCGTCGACCTGCTCGCCCTTCGCCTGCTCCGGCGAGAAGTAGGCGGCGGTGCCGAGGATGGCGGTGGTCTGCGCCACGGTCGCGGCGGAGTCGGAGACGGCGCGGGCGATCCCGAAGTCCATCACCTTCACCTGGCCCGAGGGGGTCAGCATGATGTTGCCGGGCTTGATGTCGCGGTGGACGACCCCCGCGCGGTGCGAGTACTCGAGCGCGGTGAGGATGCCCTCGGTGATGCGGACGGCCTCGTCGACCTCGACGGGTCCCTCCGCGATGACGTCCTTCAGCAGGCGCCCCTCGATGTGCTCCATCACGATGAACGGACGGCGCGACTCCGCGCCGGTGTCGTCGAGCGAGACCTCCTCGCCGGCGTCGAAGACGCGGACGATGGTCGGGTGCGACATGCGGGACGCGGACTGCGCCTCCTGCCGGAAACGCAGGCGGAACGCGGAGTCGGAGGACAGCGAGAGCTTGAGCTCCTTGATCGCGACCGTGCGCCCCAGGCGGGTGTCGGTGCCGAGGTAGACCTCGGACATCCCACCGCGACCGAGCCGGGGCCCGACCTGGTACCGTCCTGCGATCAGGCGTCCCTCATCCGTCACGCGCACGCTCCCGCCCTGTACTTCCGTGTGGCACGGCCCCCGGGGAGCCACGGCAAGTGTACCCGGGCGCCTCCCGGCAGCCCGGCGCGCGGCGCCGGGTCCTCGATGCGCAGACCGGAAGGCCGCTGAAAGCGAGGAGCCCGCCCTCCGGTGCCGCGGTCGCGGTCGGAGGGCGGGCTCATTCGAGCGGTAAGGGTCAGCGCTCGTCGGGGGCGTTCGAGGCCGGCGCCGACGAGGTCGGGGTGGCCGTCGCCGTCGGGGTCTGCGTCGGGGTAGGAGCCACGACGGGGACCGAGAGGGTCGGCGAGGCGGGGGACTCGGGCTCGCCGCAGAGCACCGTGTAGGTGATGTCGATCGTGCCTGCGGACTCGCCGGCCTGGATCGTCGCGGTGGTCGACGTCGACGGGTTGGTGCTCGTCACTGTCGCGCCCTCGCCGGAGACTGTCACCCGGTAACCGGTCACGGAGGTTCCGCTCGGGCACTGGTTGTAGTTGCTCCAGGTGACGTTGAACGTCTCGCCGGGCTCGACGCTCGACGCGGCGGGGGTGACCGTCGGGACGGCGGTCGGAGCGCCGGGGACGGCGACCTCGGTGTAGGTCGTGACGACGATCGTGGTGCCCTTGATCACGTTGGCGGTCGGGTTGACCTCCTCGACCGTGCCGATCTGGTCCGAGCTGGGAGCGCTGGAGCCCTCCTCGCGCTGGACGCCCATCCCGAGCTCGGTGAGCTCGGCCTCGACCTCGTCGAAGGGGCGGCCGACGTAGTCGGAGGAGTTGATGACCACGATGTTCGAGCTCGGCGTCGCCGACGGCGTCTGCGAGGGGGACGGCGCCTGCGACGGGGGCTGGCTCACCGTCGGGCTCGGCGTCGGCTCGGCCTCGGTGCCGCCGTTGCTGGTCAGCGCGAAGATCGTGCCGCCGATCACCACGGCGAGGATCACGATCAGGGCCACGAGCGGCCAGGTCCAGGGGCTGCGCTTGCGCGGCTCCTCGGCCTCGATCGTCTCGTCCAGGGCGCCCGTCGGCGGGTTCGCCGCGAAGGCGGTCGTCGCTCCGGCGCCCAGGATCGTCGTCGCCTGGGTCGTGTTGCCCGCCGCGGACGGAAGGACGGTGGTGGCCTGCGTGTTGGGCAGGTCGGCGGCGACGGCCGGCACCGCGAGGGCGGCACCGCGGACGTCGCCCGAGCGCAGGGCCTGCGCGGCGCGGGCGAGGTGCGCGGCGGTCGCCGGCCGGTCGACCGGCTTCTTCGCGATGCAGGAGTAGACCAGGTTGCGCACGGGCTCGGCGACCGTGACCGGGAGCTCCGGCGGGGTGTCGTTGATCTGGGCCATCGCGATGGCGACCTGCGACTCGCCGGTGAACGGCCGGCGGCCCGCCAGGCACTCGTACGCGACGATGCCCAGCGAGTAGATGTCCGTCGCGGGGGAGGCGGGCTGTCCGCTCGCCTGCTCCGGGGAGAGGTACTGAACGGTGCCCATGACCTGGCCGGTCGCGGTGAGCGGGACCTGATCGGCGATGCGGGCGATGCCGAAGTCGGTGATCTTGACGCGGCCGTCGGGCGTGATCAGGAGATTGCCGGGCTTCACGTCGCGGTGCACCAGTCCGGCGGCGTGTGCTGCGTGCAGGGCCAGCGCGGTCTGCGCCACGATGTCGAGGACCTTGTCCGTCGACAGCACGCGCTCGCGCTCGAGGACCGTGGAGAGCGCCTCGCCGGGCACCAGCTCCATCACGAGGTAGGCCGAGCCGTCCTCCTCGCCGTAGTCGTAGACGTTGGCGATGCCCTCGTGGTTGACGAGCGCGGCGTGCCGGGCCTCGGCGCGGAAGCGCTCGAGGAACCCGGGGTCGCCGAGGTACTCGTCCTTGAGGATCTTGATCGCGATCGTGCGGCCGATGACGAGATCCGTCGCCTGCCACACCTCTCCCATGCCGCCGATGGCGATCCGGGACTGCAGTTCGTAGCGTCCCCCGAAGGTGAGGCCTGATGTGGGTCTCATTTGTTCAGCACCGCCTCTAGTACCTGTTGTGCGATGGGTGCGGCGATCAGGTTGCCGTACCCGGTCTGGCCGAGCCCCCCGCCGTCCTCCACGAGGACGGTGATGGCGTACTGCGGATCGTCCGCAGGAGCGAATCCGGTGAACCAGAGGGTGTACGGGTCGTCCCCGCCGTTCTCAGCGGTGCCGGTCTTACCGGCCACCGTGACGCCACCTATTGTTGCATTCGTCGCCGCGCCGCCCTGGACGCTGGCGACCATCATGGCCTTCACGGCGTCCGCCGTCTCGGTGCTCACGGCCCGGCCGAGCGACTTCTCCTCGAAGCGCTGCAGCACGCTGAGGTCCTGCGAGCGGATGACGTCGACGAGGTTCGGCTGCATCACCTCGCCGCCGTTCGCGATCGCCGCGGAGACCATCGCGATCTGCAGCGGGGTCGCCCGCACCTCGTACTGGCCGAAGGCGGTCAGCGCCGTCTGCGCGTCGTCCGTGGTCTGCGGGTAGGTGCTCGCCTCGACCGACATCGGGATCTCGAGCTCGGTGTCGAAGCCGAACTTCTCCGCCTGCGCGCGGATCGCGGCGGCACCCAGCTCGACCCCCATCTCGGCCATCGGCACGTTGCAGGAGAGCGAGACCGCCGTGGCGAGGGTCACCGTGTCTCCGGAGCCGCAGAGGCCGCCGCCGGAGTTGGTCACCTGCGAGCTCGAGCCCGGCAGGGTGTACGCCTGGACGTTCGGGAAGCTGGAGTCGGGCGTGAAGCGGCCGGACTCGAGGGCGGCCGAGGCGACGACGAGCTTGAAGACCGAGCCGGGCGGGTTGAGCGAGCCGCCGATGGCGCGATTGATGAGCGGATCGGTCGGGTCGTCGTTCAGCGCGCGGTACGCCGCGAGGACGTCATCGGTGTCGTGCGACGCCAGGGCGCTCGGGTCGAAGGTCGGCTTGGAGACCATCGCGAGGATGCGGCCCGTGGCCGGCTCGGTGACCACGACCGCTCCGGTGTAGTCGCCGAGGGCGTCGAACGCGGCCTGCTGCGCGACCGGGTCGATCGAGAGCTCGACCGAGGCGCCCTTGGGGTCCTGGCCGGTGACGAGGTTGTTGATCTCGTCGAAGAACTGCGAGTTCGAGGTGCCGGAGAGGTAGTCGTTCAGCGAGCGCTCGATGCCGGTGGTGCCCTGGTTCAGGGTGAAGTAGCCGGTCACCGCCGAGTAGAGCGGTCCGTTCGCGTACTGGCGCTGGAACTTGTAGATGTCGTCCGACGGCGTCGAGGAGGCGATCGGCTCCCCGCCGGCGAGGATGACGCCGCGCTCCGTCGAGAAGCTCTCGTACAGCGTCCGGGTGTTCCGGGAGTCCTCGGAGAGGGTGTCGGCCTGGAGGACCTGGATGGTGGAGGTGGACACGAAGAGGGCCACGAACATCGCCAGGACGACGAAGCTCACGCGCTTGAGTTCTCGGTTCATCGGGGAGTCACACCACCAGACGCGGCTGATTGCGCACTGTGTCGGACAGGCGGAGCAGGACGGCGACGATCATCCAGTTCGCGACGAGCGACGAGCCGCCGGCCGCGAGGAACGGCGTCGTGAGGCCGGTGAGCGGGATGACGCGGGTGACGCCGCCGATGACGATGAAGCACTGCAGGGCGATCACGAAGGAGAGCCCGACGCCGAGGAGCCGGCCGAAGTCGTCCTGGCCGGCGAAGCCGATCCGGAAGCCGCGCGAGACCAGCAGGAGGTAGAGGCCGAAGATCGCGAAGAGGCCGGCGAGGCCGAGCTCCTCGCCCAGGCTCGCAATGATGTAGTCCGACTGCGGGACCGGGGTGATGTCGGGCATGCCCTGGCCGAGGCCGGTGCCGAGCAGGCCGCCGTGCGCGAGGCCGAACAGGCCCTGCACGAGCTGGTAGCTGCCGCCGGGGTCGGCGCCGTAGCGGTCGGAGCTGAAGGCGTCGAGCCAGTTCGCGAAGCGGTTGCCGACGTAGCCGAGGGTCTGGCTGGCGAGGATCGCGCCGCTGAGGAAGAGCCCGACGCCGATCAGCACCCAGCTGGTGCGGCCGGTCGCCACGTAGAGCATCACGAGGAACAGGCCGAAGTAGAGCAGCGCGGTGCCGAGGTCGCGCTGGAAGACGATGACGCCCATCGTCACGGCCCAGACCACGAGGATCGGACCGAGGTCGCGCAGCCGCGGGAAGCGCATCCTCAGGAAGGTCTTCCCGACCATCGAGAGCGAGTCGCGGTTGCGGACGAGGTAGCCGGCGAAGAAGACCGCGAGCGCGATCTTGGCGATCTCGCCGGGCTGGAAGCTGAAGAAGTCGCCGATGCCGATCCAGACGCGGGCGCCGCTGACCTCCTTGCCGATGAACGGCAGGAGGGGGAGCAGGAGCAGCACGATCGCCGCGAATCCGGCCACGTAGGTGTAGCGGAAGAGGACGCGGTGGTTGCGGATCACCAGCAGGACGACGATCGCGGCGACGATCGCCAGGCCGCTCCAGATGATCTGCCGGACGGCGACCGACTCCCAGCCCGTCGCGCCGTCGGCGATGTCGATCCGGTAGATCTCGGCGACGCCGAGCCCGTTGAGGACGGTGGCGATCGGGAGGAGGAAGGGATCGGCCTCGGGCGCCGCGAAGCGCAGCACGACGTGGACGACCAGCACGAGACCGGAGAGGCCCGCGCCGAGCGAGACGAGGGTGGTGTCGACCGCGCCGAGGGCGCCGAGCTGGACCAGGACGATCGCCGACGCGTCGATCAGGCACGCGCCGATCAGCAGCAGCAGCTCGAGATTGCGCAGGCGCTGGCGGAGGAAGCGCGGGCGCTCCCGGGTGGCGGGGGGAGTGGCGGTGGCGGTCACGGTGCTCCGTTCGCGTCCGTCAGGCGCTCGACGATGTCGACGGCGCCGGCGTAGGAGTCGGCGCTGATCGTCTGCTCGAGCTGCTCGACGTCGTAGTCGCGGAGGGAGTCGAGGGGGATCCCCGTGTCCTCCTTCACTCCGGAGAGCGAGAGCGGCCCGACCGACTGCTGGATGCCCTGGTAGATGATGACGTTCTGGCCGTCGGTGCCGACGTAGAAGCGCGACTGCGTCCAGTCGTAGGCGAGCAGGACGCCGAGGAAGCCGGCGATCAGCACGAGCGAGAGGCCGACGAGCCAGGTAATCCGGCGGCGCAGGTGCCGGCGGCGGTCCTCCTCGATCAGCTCGTCGAGGTAGTCCTCGGACGCGGGCTCGAAGTGGGTCGGGCCCTGGGCGGCCGGGGCGCGGGTGTGCAGGCGGAGGCCGGGGATGCGGATCCGGTTCTGCGAGTCGTCCGTGCTGAGCGGCGTCGGCGCGGCGGCGGAGCCGACGATCACGGGCTCGGCCGTCGGCGCGAGGATCTGCGCGGTGTCGCCGGCGCCCGGGACGTCGAGGATGACGACGGTCACGTTGTCCGGTGCGCCGTGCGAGAGGCTGTCGCGGATCAGGCGGTCGGCGACCTGCTGCGCCGTCTCGTCCCGGGAGAGCTCCTTCTGGATCTCGTCGTGCGGGACGACGCCGGAGAGGCCGTCGGAGCAGATCAGCCAGCGGTCGTTCGGCTCGGTCTCGAGGGTGAGGGTGTCGATCTCGGGATTCGTGTGCACGTCGCCGAGGACCCGCATCAGGACGGAGCGGCGCGGGTGCGTCATCGCCTCCTCCTCGGTGATGCGGCCGGAGTCGACGAGGCGCTGGACGAAGGTGTGGTCCGTGGTGACCTGCTCGAGCTTGCCGTCGCGCAGCACGTAGATCCGGGAATCGCCGATGTGCGCGATGGCGACCGACTCGCCCACGCGGACGATCGCGCTGACGGTGGTGCCCATGCCGGTGAGCTCGGGGTGGTCGACGACGGCGTCGGCCAGCATCGTGTTCGCGGCGAGCAGCGTGCGCTTGAGCTCGTCCTCGGCCTCGTAGGTGGAGGCGTAGGTGCGGTCGGCCTGCGCGATGCGCTTGATCGCGATGGAGGAGGCGACGTCGCCGCCCGCGTGCCCGCCCATCCCGTCGGCCACGACGAAGAGCTGCCGGCCCGCATAGCCGGAGTCCTGGTTGTTGGAGCGGATGCGGCCGACGTGCGAGACGGCGGCGCTCTCGCGCGTGACGCCCGTCTCCGCGGCGCTGTCGGGTGTGGCTGCCACGCGCTACGACCGCCGCAGCTCGAAGGTCGTCGTGCCGACCTTGACCGGGGTGTTAAGCGGCACCTTGGTGGGGGCGCCGACGCGGCGGCCGTCCAGGAACGTGCCGTTGGTGGAGTCGAGGTCCTGGATCATCCACTCGTCGTTCCAGATCAGCAGGCGCGCGTGGTGCGTCGAGGTGTAGTCGTCGCGGATCACCAGCGCCGACTCCGAGGAGCGGCCGATCGTGAGCGGCTCGCCGTTGAGCTCGAGCTCGGTGCCGCGCTTGGGGCCCGAGGTGATGACGAGGCGCTGCGCGGTGTGCACGGTGGCGACGCCGCCGGAGTCGGTGCGCTCCTCGCGGGGGCGCCGCGCGGAGGGGGCCGACGGCTGGGGCGCGGGGGCGGGGACCGCCGCGGCGGCCACGACGGGCTGCGCGGCGGTGACGAACGGAGCGGCGTCCTGCCCGGCCGCGGGCTGCTGGCCCGCGGGCAGCTTGCGCACCCGCTGGCCGAACAGGTCGGAGCGCAGCGCGTAGACGATGCCGAACACGAAGAACCACAGCAGCGCGAGGAACGCGATGCGCAGGAGGAAGAGAGTGAGCTCGCTCATAGCCGGTCGTCCCAGAATCCCTCGGAGGAGCGCCCGGACGGACCGGACGGCGAGCGGTCGGCGCGCGCGGGTGCGGCGCCCTGGACGACGCGGAAGACGATCCGCGTGCGTCCGATCGAGATGGTCTGCCCGGGCGAGAGCGGCGCCTGGGTGACGGGCTTGCCGTCGAGCTTGGATCCGTTGGTGGAGCCGAGGTCGTGGACCTGGGCGCGGACGCCGTCCCAGAGGATCTCGACGTGCTTGCGCGAGGTGCCGGAGTCGTCGACCGTGATGTCGGCGTCGCTGCCGCGCCCGATGACCGTCCTGGACTTCGTGATCGGGTAGCGCTTGCCGTCGATCTCGAGCGCGGGCGTGGAGGCGACGACGCCCTTGACGCTGCGCGAGTCGACCTCGACCATCCCGGCGCTGAGCGACTCGTCGGCGGCGAGCGAGATGTCGATCGGGCCGGAGAAGCGGAAGCCCTGCTTCTTGGCGTGCTCGGTGGCGACCGTGGTGAGCTCGTCGATGAGCGTCGGGCCCATCCGCTCCATCCGGTCGAGGTCGGCGGCGGACATGCGCAGGGTCAGCTGGTTGGGCACGAGGATGCGGTCGCGGGTGACCACGGCCGCCGTGGTGTCGAGCTCGCGGCGGAGAGCGGAGGCGAGCTCGACCGGCTGCAGACCCGACTTGAAGGTCCGAGCGAAAGCGCCGTTGACGACGCGCTCGAGTCCCTTCTCGAAGTTGTCCAGAATGCCCACAGTCTTCCGATCTTCCGTTTCTTCGCCTCTCGGCGGTCGCGTTGGGATCGAGGTGTCTGCGCGCCCGGTCCGCTTCCGATCTCGTGTCTGCGCCGCGCACGGCTACGGGCATGTTACTGGGATGCTCTGGATACGGCCTCCCCGAGCGGGATTCGGGGTGCGGACCGCGCCCGTCCGGACGCAGGGCTCCGGCTCGCGGGACGTCGTCCGGCACGCTCGAATGCGCCGATCTCGCGAGCCGAGGACCGTTCCGCGAGCCCGAGGTGGCCTGCGACGGCCGTGCTCGCACGGCCCGGTTTCCGGTGTCGGCCGCGGGGGTGCTAGTCTTTCTCGTCGGTGCTTCGGTGCCGTTGGTGAGCGCGAGTGGCGGAATAGGCAGACGCGCACGGTTCAGGTCCGTGTGCCCGAAAGGGCGTGGGGGTTCAACTCCCCCCTCGCGCACCAGAGACACAGCCCCCGATCGGAATCCGGTCGGGGGCTGTGCTGTTCACCGGGGGCTGTGTCGTTCCCGCGGGCCGTGTCACTTCCGGGCTGTGGTCAGGCACGGCTCGACGACGCGACGCGGGCCGGTCATCGCGCGCCGGGATCGCCTCCACCGCGGCATGAGCTTGATCCGAGATGCCGACCATGGCAGTGTGACCGGTGCGTCAAGCGTCCGCCGCACTCAGTGCGGCAAGTCCTACAGCCATCTCGTCCGCGAGGTGGCTGTAGTTGTTTCCGCGTCGATGGTTCCAGGGAAGGAATCGCTTGCTGCTCTGCTGCATCGACGAGTCCGGGGATGAAGCGGCGCTCAGGACGTCGACGGATCCGCCTGTACTGGTGATCGCCGGCCTGGTCGTCGAGCATCGGATGGCGAAGTCCTTGATCTGGCGGTTCCTCCAGATCAAGAAGAAGTACAACACCAGTCTCAGTGCCGACGAGGCGAAGCTCTCGGACGTCATCCGCTTCGAGATGAAGGGGAGCGAGCTCCGGAAGGACATCCGCTCCGGGTCCAGGCGCCCGCGTCGTCGCGCCTTCGGAGTTCTCGACGATGTGCTCGAGCTGCTGGAGGAGCACCACGTGACGATCGTCGGCGATGTGAGCGTGAAGGGCGAGAAGCCTCTGCGGCGGTGGGTGTACTCGGACTCCATCGCGTGGATCACGGAGCAGTTCGAAGTCGCCTTGCGAGCTGCGGAGACACCGGGACAGGTGATCCTCGACGCCCGCACGAAGAGCAAGAACGTGCCGAGTGTTCACCGGATCACGACCAAGCGCTTCAAGTCGGGCGGAGACTCCTTCCCGCACCTGGTGGAGTCGCCGCTGTTCGGCCACAGTGATGCGCACGTCGTTCTGCAGCTCTCGGACATCGTCGTCTCCGCTCTGCTCTTCCCCATGGCCTGCGCGGGGTACTGCTCCTCCCTCCTCGACAACGTCCACATCACCCCGGAGTTCGAGGCCGTTCGCCTGCGGTACGGAGCGCGATTGAGGCTGTTGGAGCACCGCTACCTCGGACCGGCAGGTGAACGGGCTGGGGGCGTGCGAGTGACCGATCACATGAACCGGCAGCCGACCCTGGGTCTGTACCAGGAGGTGCCTTTCTCCTACCGGGGTCGTGCATTCGCCTCCTCGTCCGCGGACACGTCGGACGATCCCGGTTCCGTCGAGACCACAGGGCGATCGGGGGAGCAGGGCGAAAGCCGATGACGGCCGTCAGGGAATGCCGACGACGCCGGGACACCGGGGGAGGGGCGCGTGTTCACCGGGCGGATGCCGCGGGCGGGCACTGTCGGCGCATGATCGCTCTCCGCGCCGACGTCGGCGGCCTCGACTCGAGGGCGCTGCCCGAGCTGCTGCGCCGACTCCGCCGGCACCGGCACGTGCAGGTGGGCGGGCGTCAGTGGATCGCGGTGCTGCCCGAGGTCGGCTCGGTGCTCCTCACGGACGGCGCCGAGCTGGTGCTCGACGTGCTGGTGGAGCGCCGCGCGCTGCTGCCGATCGTCATCGACGCCCTCGAGGCGGAGCTGCGGCGCGACGGCTTCCGCGAGCGGCTCGCCCTCCGCTGGTCGACCCCCGACGCGGTCCCGGTCCCCTTCCGCTGACGCCCGGCGCCCCCCGCGAGATGCCACTTGTGCACGCTTTTCACGGCGTGTCGCGTGCACAAGTGGCATCTCGCGAGAGGGAAGGACGGGGTCAGCGGCGGGTGAGTTCGACGACGGGGATGGTGCGGGTGGTCTTGGCCTCGTAGCCCTTGAAGCCTTCGGAGGCGTCGGTGAAGCGCTTCCAGCCGGCGTCGCGCTCGGCGCCCTCGAGGGTGCGGGCGCGGACGGGGACGGTGCCGTCGTCGGGGGTCTCGATCACGGTGTCGGGGTTCGCCTCGAGGTTGTGGAACCAGGCCGGGTGCTTCGGGGCGCCGGCGGCGGAGGCGGCGATCAGCCAGACGTCGTCGGAGGGGTGCAGGCCCATCAGCGGGGCGATGCGCTCCTCGCCGGATCGCGCGCCGGCGTGGTGCACGAGGACGAGGCTGCGGCCGAAGCCCGCGGTCGTCACCGTCCCGCCGTTCGCGCGGAACTCCGCGATGATCTGCTCGTTGAAGTCGGCCATGCTCGTGCTCCTCGACGTCGGTGTCAGGCGCGGGCGCCGAGGGCGTCCGTCCGCGAGCCGGGGCCGGACGCGGGAGGCGGCTCCGAGCCGCCGACCGCCGCCGCGGGATCCGCGAGCGCGCGACGCCAGGGTAGCTCCGCGGCCCCCACCAGCTCCAGCCTCGAGCGCAGCGCCGCGCGCTCGATCCGGACGCCGCGGGCGAGGTCGCTGAGGGCGCGCGCCGAGACGCGGGCCGCCAGGCGCTCGCGGTCGACGGTGAGCAGCGAGCCGAGGAAGCCGCCCAGGACGACCGCGGTCGGGTTGAAGAGGTTGATGTAGGTCGAGAGGCCCTCGGCGAGCAGGTCGACCTGGCGGGCCACCTCGCCGAGGACGGCGGGGTCGCGGGAGGTGCCGAGCGCGATGTCGAGCTCGTCCTGATCGAGGACGCGGGCGCCGAGCACGTCGAGGAGGGAGCGCATCCGGACCTCGGCCTCGAGGCAGCCGTGCCGACCGCAGCCGCAGAGGCGGCCGTTCGCGGCGACGAGGGTGTGGCCGAGCTCGGCGGCGAACCCCGAGGAGCCCTGCAGGGGGACGCCGCCGATGATCACGCCGCCGCCGATGCCGCTGGCGCCGCCGGTCACGTAGACGACGTCGGCGACGCCCCGTGCGGCTCCGAACAGCGACTCGCCGATCGCGCCGAGCGTGGCGTCGTTGCCGACCGAGACGGGGAGGTCGAGCGCGCGGCTGAGCTGCGACGCGAGGTCGACGTCGCGCCAGCCCAGGTGCGGCGCGCGGTGCACGAAGCCCGAGTCGGCCTGCACGAGGCCCGGCACGGCGACGCCGGCGCCGAGGAGGACGCGATGGGTCTCCCGCTCGGCGCGGAAGCCGGCCACGATGCCGCTGACCACGCGGACGACGGTCGCCGGGCTCGCCGGCTTCGGGGTGTCGAAGCGGACGCGGCGGAGGAGGTCCCCGTGCAGGCCGACCAGGCCGACGATGATCGCGTCGGTGTCGAGGTGGACGCCGACCATCGCGAAGGTGAGGCCGGGGACGACGGTCGCGCTCGGGCGGCCGATGCGGCCGTCGGAGGCGGTGGTCTCCTCCTCCACCCAGCCGATCTCGCTCAGCTCGCCGACGAGGTTGGCGACCGCCGAGCGGTTCAGGCCGGTCAGGCGGCCCAGCTCGGCGCGGCTGATCGGTCCGGAGCGGTGCACCAGGGTCGCGATGGCGGCGAGGTTGTGCCGACGGAGCAGAGCGTTGCTCGATGCTCCGACTGCTCCTGCCATGCTGCTCAGCCTCTCGTCGGCGCGATGGGGCACCGGTCCGGGGATGCGCTCGGGCGCGGGCCCTCCGTGGAGAGAGCACGCGCCCGAGCACGGTGCAGGGAGGAGAGAAGGCTAGCGCCCGCCCGCCCTCCTCTTGTTGAAGATGTCGAACGCGACGGCCAGCAGGAGCACGAAGCCCTTGATCGCCATCTGCCACGCGGCGTCGACGGAGAGGATCGACAGGCCCATGTTGAGCACGCCCATCACCAGACCGCCGATGACCGCGCCGACCACCGTGCCGACGCCGCCCTGGACGGCCGCGCCGCCGATGAAGACCGCGGCGATCGCGTCGAGCTCGTAGTTCTGACCGGCGGAGGCGACGGCGCCGCCCGCGCGGGCCGTGCTGACGATGCCGGCGACACCCGCCAGCGCGCCCATGTTGACGAAGATGAAGAAGTTGACCCACTTCGTCTTCACGCCCGACATCATCGCGGCGAACAGGTTGCCGCCCATCGCGTAGATGTGGCGGCCGAAGACCGTCCGGCCGAGCACGAAGCTGTAGGCGAGGATCAGCACCGCGAGCACGATCAGGATGATCGGCGTGCCGCTGTAGCCCGCGAGCAGCCAGGCGAGGGCCATGATCGCGACGACCGCGACGACAGCCTTCACATAGAAGGACGCGATCGGCTCGCGCGGGAGCTCGAGACGGCGCAGCGTGGCGCGGGTGCGCACCTGCTGCACGACGAGGGCGACGCAGACGAGCAGCCCCAGCACCAGGGTGAGCGCGTCGCGGCCGGCGATGCCGCCGAGCACGCCCGGCAGCCAGCCCGCGCCGATCGCGGTGAACTCGGTCGGCAGGCCGTTGATCGTGCCGCCGGTGAGCAGGACCAGGGTGAAGCCGCGGAAGATGAGCATGCCCGCGAGGGTCACGATGAACGCCGGTATCCCGACGAAGGCGACCCAGAAGCCCTGCCAGGCGCCGACGGCGGCGCCGGTGACCAGGGCGACGATGACGGCGGCCCACCAGGGCAGGCCCCAGTTGTTCATCGCGATCGCGGAGATGGCACCGACCATGGCGACGACCGAGCCGACCGAGAGGTCGATGTGGCCGGCGATGATCACCATCACCATGCCGATCGCGAGGATCAGCACGTAGGCGTTCTGCTGGATCAGGTTGTTGACGTTGCCCGGCAGCAGCAGCCGGCCGTTCGTCAGGACCTGGAAGAGCAGGATGATGATCGCGAGGGCGGCGAGGATGCCGTACTGGCGGAGGTTGATGTTCAGTCGGCGCGCCCGCTTGGGCGGCGTCGACGGCGTGCTCGCCGGCGTTCCGCTCGGGGCTGTCGTGGTCGTGGCGCTCATCGGGCCTGTTCCTTTCCGGCGGTCATGTAGTGCATGAGGTGCTCCTGAGTGGCGTCGGCACGGTCGATCTCGCCCGTGATGCGCCCCTCGGAGATGGTGTAGATCCGGTCGGCCAGCCCGATCAGCTCGGGCAGCTCGGACGAGATGACGACGACCGCCTTGCCCTGGGCCGCGAGCTCGTTGATGATGCCGTAGATCTCGTACTTGGCCCCCACGTCGATGCCGCGGGTGGGCTCGTCGAGGATCAGCACGTCCGGGCCCGAGAAGATCCACTTCGAGAGGACGACCTTCTGCTGGTTGCCGCCCGAGAGCTTGCCGGTGACGGCGGAGACGCTCGGGGCCTTGATGTTCATCTTCGAGCGGTACGAGTCGGCGACCTTGTACTCGCGGTGCTTGTCGATCACGCCGAGGCGGGCGAGTCGCGAGAGCGCCGCGGCCGACACGTTGACGGTGATGTCGCCGATGAGGTTGAGGCCGTAGCGCTTGCGGTCCTCGGTCGCATAGGCGAGGCCGTTGCGGATCGCCTCCTCGACGGTGCGCGTCTGGATCTCCTTGCCGTCCTTGAAGACGCGGCCGGAGATGCCGGTGCCGTAGCTGCGGCCGAAGATGCTCATCGCGAGCTCGGTGCGCCCGGCGCCCATCAGCCCCGCGAAGCCGACGATCTCGCCGGCCCGCACGGTGAAGGAGGCGTCCTCGACGACCACGCGGTTGATGTCGACCGGGTGGTGCACGGTCCAGTTCTCGACGCGGAGCTTCTCCTCGCCGATCTGCGGATCGCGCGGCGGGAACATGCTGTTGAGGTCGCGGCCGACCATCGCGCGGATGATCCGGCTCTCCGAGGCGTCCTCGCCGGCCATCGCGAAGCTCTCGATGGTGCGGCCGTCGCGGATGATCGTCACCGTGTCCGCGATGGCGCGGATCTCCTTCAGCTTGTGGCTGATGATGATGCAGGTGATGCCCTGGCGGCGCAGCTGGTCGATCAGGCCGAGCAGGTGGTCGCTGTCCTCGTCGTTGAGCGCGGCGGTGGGCTCGTCGAGGATGAGGAGCTTCACCTCCTTCGCGAGGGCCTTGGCGATCTCGACGAGCTGCTGCTTGCCGACGCCCAGCTCGAGGATCTTCGTCGCCGGGCTCTCGGCGAGGCCGACCCGTGCGAGCAGCTTGGCCGCCTCCGCGTTGGTGGCGTTCCAGTCGATGACGCCGCGGGTGGACTTCTCGTTGCCGAGGAAGATGTTCTCGGCGATCGAGAGGTAGGGGCTCAGCGCGAGCTCCTGGTGGATGATGACGACGCCGTCGGCCTCGCTGTCGTTGATCGAGCGGTACTGCGCCTGGTGGCCCTCGAACTCGATCGAGCCCTCGAAGCTGCCGACGGGGTAGACGCCCGAGAGGACCTTCATGAGCGTCGACTTGCCGGCGCCGTTCTCGCCGCAGATGGCGTGGACCTCGCCCGGCTGGACCGAGAGCGAGACGCCGTCGAGGGCGCGGACGCCGCCGCCGAACTCCTTGACGATGTCGCGCATGATGAGGATGGGACTGGCCAACAGGGCCTCACTTCACTGTGCAGAGGATGGGCTTCGAGGGGAAGAAGGGGGAGAAGGGCGGGGTGGGGGAGGATCACTCCTCCCCTGCCCCGCCCGACCGATCAGAGTCCGACGTCGCCGGCCTTGAGGAAGCCGGAGTCGACGAGGACCGACTGCACGTCGTCCTTGACGACGACCTGCGGCTCGAGGAGGTAGGACGGGACGACCTTCTCGCCGTTGTCGTACGTCTCGGTGTCGTTGACCTCGGGCTCCTCGCCCGCGACGATCGACTGCACCATCTGGAAGACGCGGTCGCCGAGGGTGCGGGTGTCCTTCCAGACCGTCATCGACTGCTCGTCGGCGAGGATCGCCTTGACGTTGGCCTTGTCGGCGTCCTGCCCGGTGATGATCGGGTAGTCGGCGCCGGGCGCGTAGCCGGCGGACTTCAGCGAGGCCTCGATGCCGATCGCCAGGCTGTCGTTGGGGGAGAGCACCACGTCGACCTTCTGGTCACCGGTGTAGAAGGAGGAGAGGCGGTTGTCCATCTCGGACTGCGCCTTGTCCGAGGCCCAGCCCTGGATGCCGATCGAGGCCCAGTCGTCGTCCGAGGCGGGGGACTTGCCGGACGGCACGACGAGCTTGCCGCTCTCGATGTAGGGCTGCAGGACGTCCCAGGCGCCGGAGAAGAAGAACTTGGCGTTGTTGTCGTCGGGGCTGCCGGCGAAGGGCTCGAGGGTGAAGGGACCCGCGGCGTTGGCGAGGTCGAGGGTCGACTCGATGTACTGGCCCTGGAGCTGGCCGACCTTGTAGTTGTCGAACGTCGCGTAGTAGTCGACGTCGGCGGTGCCGTTGATCAGGCGGTCGTAGGCGATGACGGTCGCGTTCTGCTTCTTCGCCTCGGCGAGGACGGGGGCGAGCGCCTCGCCGTCGATGGCCGCGACGACCAGGATCTTCGAGCCGCCGGCGATCTGGTTCTGGATCTGCGAGATCTGCTGGTCGGTCTTGTTGTCGGCGTACTGCAGGTCGACGGTGCAGCCGTCGCCCTCGAGCTGGGACTGGAGGCCCTCGCCGTCGTTGATCCAGCGCTCGAGGCTGCGGGTGGGCATCGAGATGCCGACGGTGCAGTCGCCTTCGGCGCCCGCGCCGGCAGCGGCGCCACCCGAGTTGGCGGGGCTGGCGGAGCAGGCCGCGAGGCCGAGGGAGATGATGCCGGCGGCGGCCAGCGTGGTGATGCTGCGGGAGAACTTCATGGAGTGCATTCCTCTCTGAAAGCAGTGTCCGAGGATGAGGACGGCGCGAGAGCGTGCAGGTGGGAGCACGTCGTCGTGTCGTCGCCCGGGAGGGGCGGGGAGCCCCGAGGGGCTTTGTCCACGGAGACAACATATTGCGCGTGCACCGGTCTGTAAAGCGCGACGGGAGATCGATCCGCGGCGTTGCCGAACCGTGACCTTCCCCCGGTGCCTCCGCGCCAGTGCTGGGTGAGACCGCTCTCAGGAGGAGACATGAAAGAGGGGACCCCGGGCACGAGCCGAGCTCGTTCCGGGGTCCCCGTGTTCTGCAGCGCCGTCGTCAGAGCCAGCGGCGCAGGCCCGGCCGCTCCAGGACGCCGGCCAGGGTGCGGTTCCGGGTCCGCAGGATGCGGACGAGGAGACCGGTCGCGGAGATCTGCGAGCAGGTCGCCGCGAAGGCGAGGACGAGGCCCGAGAGCAGCGCCATCACCGGGTACTCGTCGATGAGCTGATCGGCCGACCAGTACATCAGCAGCGTCGCGAGCGAGGCGAGCGCGGCCGGCGCGGTGAGGATCCCTGCGATCAGCGCGACGCCCAGCCCGATCTCGACGAGCGGCGTGACGAAGCCGAAGAGGCCGGCCTGAGCGTGCAGGATCGTCGACGCGAAGAGCTGGAAGTAGTCGGGCACCCGCCCGTTCTCCGCGGCGCCATCGGCGACGAGGAGGATGTCGGAGGCCCCGAATCCGGATCGCAGCTTGATCGCGCCCTCGTTGATCCAGAGCAGGCCCAGAGCGACGCGGACGGCGGTGCCCAGGGCCGCGGCCGCCCAGCGCCACCCGGGCCGCGTCACGAGAGCTTCGCCGCGCCGAAGACGGCCTTCGCCTTGTCGCAGTGCACGACGACGTAGGTGTAGTCGGCGGCGTCGCCCACGTCGAAGCTCTGGGTCTTCGTGTCGTAGGAGACCGGGCCCAGCTCGACACCGGCGCTCACGGCCTTCTCGTCGGTCCCGTTCGTCAGGTAGAGGTGCAGGTCCGGGCCCTCGTCGGAGGAGAAGCCGCTGAGGTCGACCGTCTTTCCCGACACGGTCGCGGTGCCGGCGACCTTCTTGCCGTTGAGGCCCTCGAACGCGCCTTCGCGGCTCTCGCCGGCCGGCGCGACCGTCGACGGCGCCGTGGTCTTCGCGGCGGCGGAGCTGGAGCTCGTGGACGACTGCGAGGCGGTTCCGGTGGCCGGCGCGCAGCCGGTCAGGACGCCGGCCACGAGGACGACTCCGGCGATCGCCTTGGGGAGCAGGTGACGGGACATGGGGTGTTCCTCTCGTTCTGGCTCTCCGGGTCGGGGTGACCGGGAGAGCGGAAGGGCGACCGGAGGGGAGCCGGTCGCGACCTCGGACGGGCCGCAGCGGAGTGTGGGAACGGCGCGGCCCGCCCGAGGAGTGCGGGAAGGGTCAGTTGACCTTCGAGATGGCGCAGGACTTGAAGCCCGAGTTCGCGTTGACCTGCACGTTGTAGGAGTGCCCGGCCTCGAACGTGTAGCCCGATCCGACCGGGCAGGCGTACTGCTCACCCGGTGAGGCGACGTCGCTCTGCGCGGAGTAGCCGTTGATCAGCACCTGCGAGGTGGTGAAGGACTTCTTCCCGCCGCTGAAGATCGAGTCGAGGCTGCTGCTGTTGATCACGTACGGGGTCGCGGGGTTCTTGGCGGACGCCGAGGTGCCGAACGACTCGTTGGCGCCCGGGCTCAGTGCCGAGCCCCACTTGTTGCCGAAGATCCAGTACTGACCGTCGACCACGAGCGTGGCCGAGGCGTAGGCGCCCGAGTCGGGGCTGTCCGGGCCGGTGTTGCTCACCTGGAGGAGGAAGTACGGAGCCGGTGCCGGCGCGGCCGCCCCGAAGAGCGCGACGCTGAAGGCGCCGGGGACGGCCGAGGCGTCGCCCCAGGCCGCGGGCGCGTAGTCGTTGTTGAGCGACCACTGCATGACGCCGGTCACGTGACCGTAGAGCTCGGGCTTCGCCTTCATCGCCTTCCACTGCGCGGCGAGGTCGGCGAGCACCGCGGCCTGGTCGTAGGCGGCGGCGCCGGATCCGCCGAAGACGTTGTTCGCGGTCCCGCTGGCGCCGGCGTTGCTGACCTGGCCGATCACGATCTCGGTGCTCTCGCTGATGCACAGCGAGGTGGCGGCGGAGCAGTCGGGCCGGACGGCGCTGTTGAGCGCGTGGCTGATCGTGCTGAAGAAGCCGGGGTCCTTCTCGGCGGCGCCGCCGACCGTCCAGCCGCCGGTGTTGTAGGTCTGAGCGAGCAGGTAGTCGACCGTGCCGCTCTTCAGGAGCGGACCGAACTGGTCGTTCGCGCCGTCGTGGACACCGGAGGTGAGGGTCAGGTTCGTGGGCGCGGCCGGGTCCACCTCGGTCCCGCTGCTCAGGTAGACCTGCGGCGCGACGGCGAGGGAGAGGCCCGCGCCCTTCACGGTCGCGCCGAGGGCACTGATCGTCGGGGCGTCGATGCCGTTCTCGAGGTCGAGGTCGACGCCCGTGATGCTCCCGCCGGAGAGCTTCGCGTTGTAGTCCTCGATCTGCGCGAGCAGCCGGGAGCCGACGGCGCTCGCCGTGCCGGTGTTCACGGTGTCCCGGGTGACGGTCTGCCCGCCGAGGCTGAGCAGGTTCACCGTGCCCTTCGCCTCCTGGTCGATGACCTTCTGCATCGCCGCGAGGGTCGCGGGATCGGCCGTGCTGCTCGCCGGGTCGGCGAAGGCGAACACGATCACGTTCGAGGCGGCGATGCCGGCCGGATCGATCTGCGCCAGCGAGCCGGTCGCTCCGAGCTGGAGGTAGGAGACGCGGAGGTCGGGGACGGCGCTCGCGGTGTCGGCGACGGCGGCCGGTGCGGCACCGCCCACGGCGACGGCGCTCGGAACGGCGACCGCGGCGGCGAGGGCGGCGGCGGCCAGGAGGCGGCGGCGGAGTCGTGGTCTCATTCTCGGGTGTCCCTTTCGTGGGTGGGGAGGGCGAGCGACGGTCGCGGCGGACGACGATCTGAACCGGCCTCGTGGGCGGCAGAGCGGTTTCGCGGGGTCGACATCGATGGTGAGCCGACCGCGCGGCGTCCCGAAATCTCTGGCACGGATCATCGGAGATGGCGGGAACGGCTGATGAGGCTCAGTGATCCATGTCCGGAACCTGAAAGTGCTCTTCGTTCATGAGGACGTATATAAAGGTCGATGCTTGCGTATAGAAAGACATCCATCCGCGGAAAGACGGGGAATCGAAGATGGCGGAGATCAGCTGATTCGGCGGGGAATCACTCAATTGGCGCCGGACTTGAATTCGGCGCCCTCTCTCCTGTTACACTCACCGCTCGGTCACCCCGCAGCAGTCCCCGTTCACCGTGCGGATGAGCAGGTGGTGGCTTTGAGAATTCACATGTCCTGCCGTCGCGGACGTGTGGCGAGCGGATCCCGTTCCGGGGCGCTCGTAGCCGATCCTCGAGATGGAACAGCAGTGATGAAAGAGACCCTCCCGTCCACGGACTCCCCCCTCAGGCCGAGCTCGCCCTGCCGCATCGATCGGCAGCGCTTCAGCGGTCCGGGCGCCGAGAAGGCGATCAGCGAGTGGATGGGAGTCGGTGAATTCCATCCGCGCAGTCGAGAGGCGTTCGAGGCGGAGTCGGAGCGCGTGATCATCGATCAGGTGAGTGCTCAGCGGCTGACTGCCCGCGCCAATTACTTCACCTCTCCGGATTCGAGCTCCCTCGGATTCCCGAGAAGCAATCGCATCGAGATCGTGGCCCTCATCGAGGGCGAGTGCTTCATCTCCGTCGGCACTCAGCGCTATCGCCTCACCAGGGGCTCCATCGCCATCGCGGGCGGCGGCGAGCCCGTGTCCTCGGAGACCTACGACGTGACCGAGTGCGTCTTCATCAGCATTCCGGTCGATCAGCTGAGCGAGCGCTTCCGGGCCTCGGTCCCGCTCTACGGAGTGGAGGTGATCTCGCCGCCGCGACTGATGCGCCTGTTCCAGACGCTCTCGCACGAGCTCGCCTCGCACGACTCGATCTCGCCGGACGCGTTCCGCACGCAGCTCGCGCAGCTGACCGGGCTGATCGAGGCGTCGCTGGCGAACCGGTCGCACCTCGCCGTCGGCGACCTCGATCGCATCAAGCTCTCCCGGGAGCACGTCGAGGGCTACGTGCGCGACCACCTCGCCCAGCGCGATCTCACCGTCGGCACCCTGGCCGAGGTCTTCCACACCAGTCCCCGCACGATCCACCGGCTCTTCGCGAGCGACGGACCGACCCTCTCCGAGTACATCCGGACCAGTCGCCTGACGGCGCTCGCCGCGGAGATCAGTGCGGCCGACAACCCCGACGGCTTCGAGGTGCTCGCCGCCCGGTGCGGACTGCACGAGTACGTGACCGCCGCACGGCTGTTCCGCAAGGAGTACGGCCTGACCATGCGCCAGTTCTGGAAGGCGTACCGCCTGCGCTGAGGCTCGCGGCGCACCTCGGGCTCGTAGAATCACCTTCGGCTCGCCGGAACGCCGCGATCGTGCGTGCCGGAGCCGATCTCGCGAGCCGAGGGTGGGGGCCGGAGCATGACGAAGGGCCGCCTGCGCGTGCTGCTGGGAGCGGCGCCCGGCGTCGGCACGACGTCCACGATGCTCGAGGAGGGCGGCCGGCTCGCCGCCGAGGGCCGCGACGTCGTGATCGCGGTCGTCGAGACGCACGGCCGCGCCGAGACCGCCGCGAGGATCGCGGGCCTCGAGGTCGTCCCGCGGCGCGCGGTGCTGCACCGCGGTGCGCGACTCGAGGAGATGGACCCGGCGGCGGTGCTCGCCCGCCGACCGGACATCGCGCTGGTCGACGAGCTCGCGCACACCAACGCTCCCGGCTCGTCGCACCGGAAGCGCTGGGAGGACGTGGCGGAGCTCCTCGACGCCGGCATCACCGTGCTCACGACCGTCGACATCCAGCACATCGCCTCGCTGAACGACGTCGTCGAGGCGATCACCGGGGCGCGGCCGCACGAGACGATCCCCGACGCCGTGCTCCGCGCCGCCGACCGGATCGAGCTCGTCGACCTCGCTCCGCAGGCGCTGCGCGACCGGCTCGCCGCGGGCCGCGTCTTCCCGCCCGAGCGGATCGACGCCGAGCTCTCGCACCGCTTCCGCCTCGGCACGCTCACCGCGCTGCGCGAGCTGGCACTGCTCTGGCTGGCGGACGAGGTCGACAGCGCGCTCCGCGACTACCGCGGCGAGCACGGCATCGACAGCACCTGGGCCGCCCGCGAGCGCGTGGTCGTGACGCTGACCGGCGGCTCGGAGGGCGAGACTCTGCTGCGGCGCGGTGCGCGGATCGCCGCGCGCGCCTCCGGCGGCGACCTGCTCGCCGTGCACGTGCTGACGCCGGACGGACTGCGGACGCCGCGCCCCGAGGTGCTCGCGGCGCAGCGCGCGCTCGTCGAGTCGCTCGGCGGCAGCTACCACCAGGTGGTCGGCGAGGACGTGCCGCGCACCCTCGTCGCGTTCGCCCGCTCGGTGGACGCCACGCAGCTGGTGCTCGGCGTGAGCCGGCGCAGCCGCCTCGCCGCGGCGCTCACTCCGGGGATCGGCGCGACCGTGATCCGCGAGTCGGGTGACATCGACGTCCACATCGTCAGCCATTCGGCCGCCGGTCGCGCGGCGGTGCTGCCGCGCCTCGGCGGAGCCCTGACGCTGCGGCGCCGGCTCCTCGGCACGGCCCTCGCGCTGGTCGGCGGGCCGCTGGTCACCTGGCTGATGGCGAGCCTGCGGAGCGATGAGTCGATCACCAGCGACGTGCTCTCGTACCAGCTGCTCGTCGTGCTCGTCGCGCTGGTCGGCGGGCTCTGGCCCGCGCTGTTCGCGGCCGTCCTCTCGGGGCTGACCCTCGACTACTTCTTCGTCGATCCGCTCTACACGGTCTCCGTCGACGAGCCGCTGCACGAGCTCGCGCTCGCGCTCTACGTCCTGAACGCGGTGCTGGTCAGCGCCGTGGTGGACAGGGCGGCCCGGCGCTCCCGCGCGGCGAAGCGGTCCGGAGCCGAGGCGGAGCTGCTCGCGACGATCGCGGGCGGGGTGATCCGCGGCCAGGGTGCGCTGCAGGCGATCCTCGAGCGCGCGCGCGAGGCGTTCGGCCTCACCGGCGTCCGGCTGGTGCGGGACGGCGCGGTGGTCGCCGCGGACGGCGAGCCGGCCGCCGCGGGCGAGCCCGTGCGGATCCCGGTGGGCGCGCAGGCGGAGCTCGAGCTGCACGGCCGCGAGCTGGAGGGCAGCGAGCGGCGGCTGCTGCAGGTGGTCGCCGCGCAGCTCGACTCCGCGCTCGAGCGGGAGGCGCTGAGCGAGACGGCGAGCTCGCTGGCTCCGCTGGCCGAGACCGACCGGATGCGCAGCGCCCTGCTCTCGGCGGTCAGCCACGACCTGCGCCGGCCGCTGGCGGCCGCCACCGCCGCCGTCTCGGGGCTGCGCTCGCGCGACGTGGAGTGGAGCGAGGGCGACCGGGCGGAGCTGCTCGCGACCGCGGACGAGAGCCTCACCACCCTGGGCGCGCTGGTGACCGACCTGCTCGACGTGACCCGGCTCGAGGCGGGAGTGCTCGCCGTGTCGCTCGCGCCGCTGGACGCCGCCGATGTCGTGCTGCCCGCGCTCGACGAGCTGGGGCTCGGTCCGGCGGAGGTCGACCTCGACCTGGATCCGGACGGGCCGGAGCTGCTCGCCGACGGCGTGCTGCTGCAGCGGGTCGTGGTGAACCTCCTGGCGAACGCGGTGCGCCACGCGCCGGAGGGGACCCGGGTGCGCGTGTCGACCAGCGTCTTCGGCGGCACGGCGCAGATCCGGATCGTCGACCACGGCCCCGGGATCGAGCCCGAGCGCCGGGAGGAGGTCTTCGTGCCGTTCCAGCGCCTGGGCGACGACGACAACACGACCGGGCTGGGGCTGGGGCTCGCGCTGTCGAAGGGGTTCACCGAGGGGATGGGCGGGACGCTCGAGGCCGAGGACACCCCGGGCGGCGGGCTGACGATGGTGGTGACGCTGCCGGTGGTGGCGGACGACGCGGCCGCCCGGACCGATGCCGCCCGGAACGATGCCGCCGAGCCCGATGCCGCCGAGCGGCGGGCCGCGGGAGCCGATGCTTCGGGAGGAGCCGCATGAAGATCCTGATCGCCGACGACGACCCGCAGATCCTGCGCGCGCTGCGGATCACCCTGACCGCCCGCGGTTACGACGTGGTCACCGCGGGCGACGGGACCGAGGCGATCAACCGCGCCATCGACGAGCGGCCGGACCTCTACATGATCGACCTCGGCATGCCGCGGCTCGACGGGGTCGAGGTGATCCAGGCGCTGCGCGGCTGGACGAGCGCGCCGGTGCTGGTCGTCTCGGGGCGCACCGGCTCGGCGGACAAGGTCGGCGCCCTCGACGCGGGGGCCGACGACTACGTGACCAAGCCGTTCTCGATGGACGAGGTGCTCGCGCGCATCCGGGCCCTGTCGCGACGCGTGCAGCCGGCCGAGGGCGAGCCGACGGTGCGGATCGGCGACGTGACCGTCGACCTCGCGGCGAAGAGCGCGATGCGCGACGGCGCCGCGGTGCGGCTCACGCCGACGGAGTGGCAGGTGCTGGAGATCCTCGTGCGGAACGCGGGCAAGCTGGTCACCCGGCGCTCGCTGCTCGACGAGATCTGGGGGCCGACCCACGTGACCGACACCGGCTACCTCCGGCTGTACCTCGCGCAGCTGCGCAAGAAGCTCGAGCCCGATCCCGCGCACCCGCGGTTCCTGCTGACGGAGGCGGGGATGGGCTACCGCTTCGTGCCGGGCGAGGACGCGGCGGCGCGGTAGCGGTGTCGGCGACGCCGGATCAGGACGCCTCGACGTAGGCGGCAGCGGCCTCGCGGAGGATCTGCGACGTGCTGACGCCGCGGCTCTTCGCGAGCCGGCTCACCTTCTGGTCCAGCCCTCTGGTCGAGCGCACCTTCCACACCGGGCCGGCGGGCTCCCCGCCGTCGAGCCGTGGCCGACCCCTGGCGATGGTCACGGCGTCCTCGAGCGTTGCGGCGCCGATCGCCGCCAACAGTGCGGCCCGTGCTCCGGTCCGCTGATCGACCGCGTCCGTGCTCGACGCGGCGCGTGCGCCGTCGATCTCGAGGGAGTGAGGCGGTGGGGAGTCGGACGGGGGACGCCGACGAGACAGACTCCTCAACAAGGTCCGGAACCAGGAACTCTCCTCCGATCGGCGTCCCGGAATCGTCCTCGCCCGAAGAACGGCGGCACGCTTGCGGGAGTCCACTTCGCGGAAGGAGCAGCTCATGGTCGTCCCCGACAGCGCCATCGGCGTGGCGATCCTGCTCGCGCTGGTCGTGCCGGGCGTGCTCTACGCAGCGGTGCGGCTCTGGCTCAGGGGCTTCCGATGGACCGACCAGAACGTGAGCACTCGCGTCTTCGATGCGGTCCTCGTGAGCGTCGTCCTCGATGCGGTGTACCTCGTCGTCCTCGGCGACGATCTGGTGGCCTTCGCGAGCGACCCACGCGCCTCCTTCGAGCGGGAGCCCCGGCTCGTCGGCGGCTACCTGCTGGGGCTCGGGGTACTGATCCCGTCCGCGGCGGCGTTCGTTCTGCACTTCAGGCCGCGGTGGTGGCGCCCCGACTGGCGATGGCTCGCACGCCCGCAGTGGCGCTGGATCCGCTTGCCGGTCGGACGGGCTACGGCGTATGAGAGCATCCCGACGGCATGGGACAAGGTCGCGCAGACCATGGTCGATACCTGGGTGAAGGTGCAGCTTCCCGACGGTCGCCGAGTCGGCGGATGGATGTCGGTGAAGAGCTTCGTCTCGACCTATCCGCAGTCTCGCGACATCTTCGTCGAAGTGCAGTTCGAGGTCCTGGCCGACGGGACCTTCGGTGGAAGGATCGAAGGGAGTCGCGGCGTCTGGGTATCGGTCCCGGAGGGAGCCGTCGTCGAATGGCTCGACGCCGCTCGTCCTCAGCAGAAGGAGGGATCGCATGTCGGATCGGACCACGACCACTGAAGGGGCGCTCGCCAGGGGTCAAGCACCTGTGCACGGCCACCCCGCACCCGCGGTGGCACCGAAGACGCCGTCGGGGATCTACACGCCGCCGGCGCTGCTCGGCATCCCTTCGCCGCCGATGCCGACAGGCGCTTCCTCACCTCGATAGCAGTGGATCGGCTCGCGGGCTGCTGTCGGAGGCGCGGGGGACAATGGACGGACCCCAGGAGAAGGAGACCACCGTGGATCAGCCGCGCATGAACGTCGAGTCGTTCAACCTCGATCACCGCACCGTCGCCGCGCCCTACGTGCGCCTGGCCGACGCGAAGACGCTCCCGGCCGGGGACCACCTCGTCAAGTACGACGTGCGCTTCACTCAGCCCAACCACGGCCACCTCGAGATGCCGACCGTGCACTCGCTCGAGCACCTGTTCGCGGAGAAGTCGCGCAACCACTCCGACCGCGTCGTCGACTTCTCGCCGATGGGCTGCCAGACCGGCTTCTACCTGATCCTGCAGGGCGAGCCCGAGCTCGCCGAGGTGCTGGACCTGGTCGAGTCGACCCTCCGCGACATCACCGAGGCCACCGAGGTCCCCGCCGCCAACGAGACGCAGTGCGGCTGGGGAGCGAACCACTCACTCGAGGGCGCTCAGGACGCGGCGCGCACGTTCCTCGCGCGGCGCGACGAGTGGGAGCAGGTCACGGCGTGAGCGCGGTCGAGGCGATCGTCCTCGTCGCGATGGACGAGGAGGCCGAGCCGTTCCTCGCGGCGGCGGGCGCCGCCCCGGAGCCGGTCGCGGTGGGCAACGCCCTGCAGTGGTCGATCGAGGTCGGCGGCCACTCGGTGCTGCTCGTGCGCACCGGCGTGGGGCTCGTGAACGCGGCCGGCGGGCTGACGGCGGCGGTCCTCCGGGTGGGGGGCGCGCCGCTGGTGATCAGCGCCGGATCGGCGGGCGGACTCGGTGCCGAGGTGCGCGTCGGCGACGTGGTCGTCGGCGACGAGTACGTGCAGACCGATGCGGACGCGCAGGCGTTCGGCTACGCGATGGGGCAGGTGCCGGGGATGCCGGCGCGCTACTCCGGGCACGCGCCGGCGCTCGCCGCGGACCTCGACGCGGCGATGCCGGGCGGTGCAGCGATCACGGTGCGGCGCGGGCTGATCGTGTCGGGCGACGTCTTCGTCTCGGGCGACCATGTGGCGCGGGTGCGCGGACTGTACGACGGGGCGCTGGCGACGGACATGGAGTCCGTGTCGCTCGCGCAGACCGCGTACGTGCACGGGCTGCCGTTCGTGTCGGTGCGCGGCATCTCGGACCTCTGCGAGCCCGGGTCGTTCGAGGCGCACGTGGACGACGCGGCGGACCGCTCGGCCGCCGTGGTGCGGGTGCTGCTGGACGCGGTGGGGTGACCTGCGGCGCGGGGTGGTCTGCGGAGCCGGGGTGCTGGGGGTGGTGGGTCTCGATACGCCCCTCCGGGGCTACTCGACCAGCATGATGACGGCAGTCCGGGGCTGCTCGACCGGCATGATGACGGCAGTCCGGGGCTGCTCGACCGGCATGATGACGGCAGTCCGGGGCTGCTCGACCGGCACGATGTCAGCACTGCGGGGCTGCTCGACCAGCACGGGGGCATCGACTCGTTCGGGTTTCTTTCACGGGGATGTCGATGTGGGCGGGCGCCGTTCGACGGGATAGTAGGAGGGCGCAGAGGGCGCCCGCGAATCCCGAGGAGAACACCGTGAAGTACATGCTGATCATGCGCGCGACCGATGCCGCCAAGGCCGCCTACGAGGCGATCCCGTTCGACGAGATCATCACCCGGATGGGGCAGTACAACGAGGCGATGATCACCGCCGGCGTCCTGCTCGCGGGCGAGGGGCTCGCCGACGACGTCGCGACCTCGGGGTTCGTCGTCGACTTCGCCTCCGAGCCCGCCGCGATCACCGACGGCCCCTACGGCGAGACGCACGAGCTGTTCAACGGCTTCTGGATCATCCAGGTGTCCTCGAAGGAGGAGGCGAAGGAGTGGGCGCTGCGCTGCCCGCTCGTCCCCGGCAACAAGCTGGAGGTGCGCCGCGTCACCGACGAGAGCGACTTCGCGGACTTCGCCGACAACGAGTACCTCCAGAAGGAGGCCGGCTGGCGCGAGGACGAGAAGGCCCGCGCCGAGAACGGCTGACATGACGCCGGCGCCTCCCGGGGAGGAGACCCGGGCGCGGGTCGACGCCGTCTGGCGGATCGAGAGCGCGCGCATCGTCGGGACGCTCGCCCGGGTGACGGGCGACGTCGGCCTGGCCGAGGACCTGGCGCAGGAGGCCCTCGTCGAGGCGCTCGAGCAGTGGCCCACGACCGGCGTCCCGTGCAACGCCGGGGCCTGGCTGACGGCCGTGGCGAAGCGCCGGGCGATCGACGGCTGGCGGCGGCGGACGGCGCTCGACGAGCGCTACCGCCTCCTCGCGCGCACCCTCGAGGAGAGCGTCGACGACGAGTGGCGGCCGATCGAGGACGACGTGCTCCGGCTGGTCTTCACCGCCTGCCACCCCGTCCTCTCGCGGGAGGCGAGCATCGCGCTCACGCTCCGGCTCGTCGGCGGGCTCGGCACGGAGGCGATCGCGCGGCTGTTCCTGGTGCCGGTCGCGACCGTCCAGCAGCGCATCGTCCGGGCGAAGAAGTCGCTCGCGGCGTCGGGCGTGCCGTTCGAGGTGCCGGACCCGGCGGAGTGGCGGGCGCGGCTCGACGCGGTGCTCGGGGTCGTCTACCTGATCTTCACGGAGGGCTACGCCGCGACGTCGGGCGATCGCTGGCTCCGCACGGAGGTGGCGGGGGAGGCGCTGCGGCTCGGGCGGGTGCTCGCCGCACTGCTCCCGCGCGAGCCCGAGGTGCTGGGGCTGCTCGCCCTGATGGAGCTGCAGGCCTCGCGGTTCGCGGCGCGGACGGCGCCCGACGGCTCGCCGGTGCTGCTCGAGGATCAGGACCGCACCCGCTGGGACCGCGGGCAGATCGAGCGCGGCCGGGAGGCGCTGCGCCGCGCCGACCGCGTGGGCAAGGGCCGCGGGTCCTACGGGCTGCAGGCGGCGATCGCCGAGTGCCACGCGGTCGCGCCGAGTGTCGCCGCGACCGACTGGGAGCGCATCGTCCTGCTGTACGAGATCCTCGGGCGGGTGTCGCCGAGCCCGGTCGTCGAGCTCAACCGCGCCGTCGCGGTGTCGATGGCGACCGGTCCGGCCTCCGCGCTGCTGATCGTCGACCGGCTCGCGTCCGAGGGCGCTCTGCGGGCCTCGCACCTGCTGCCGAGCGTGCGGGGCGAGCTGCTCGCGCGCCTCGGCAGGCGGGAGGAGGCGCGTGCCGAGCTCGCGACGGCCGCCGCGCTGGCCGGCAACGAGCGCACCCGCGCCCTGCTGCTGGCGCGCGCGGCGTCGCTCTGACGCCGGGCGCACCGACTCCTCAGAAGTCGTCGTAGCGGAGGGTCGAGTACGACGACTTCTGGAGAGCGGAGGAACGGTCAGCGCTCGGTGACGACGCCCGCCTCGACGTGCCAGTGGCGGGTCAGCTGCACGGTCTCGAGCATGCGGCGGTCGTGGGTGACCAGCAGCAGCGTGCCCTCGTAGGCCTCGAGCGCCTGCTCCAGCTGCTCGATCGCGGCGAGGTCGAGGTGGTTGGTCGGCTCGTCCAGCACGAGGAGGTTCGTGCCGCGCGCCTGCAGCAGCGCCAGGGCGGCGCGGGTCCGCTCGCCGGGCGAGAGCTCGCCGACGGGGCGCGAGACGTGGTCGGCCTTGAGGCCGAACTTCGCCAGCAGGGTGCGCACCTCGGCGGTCGGCCACTCCGGGACGAGCGCCTCGAAGGCGTCGGCGAGCGGCACGTCGGCGGCGAGCATCCCGCGCGCCTGGTCGATCTCGCCGATCGCGACGCTCGCGCCGAGCGAGGCGCCGCCCTCCTCCGGGGCGGAGCGGCCCAGCAGCAGTGACAGGAGCGTCGACTTGCCGGCGCCGTTGGGGCCGGTGATTCCGATGCGGTCGCCCGCGTCGACCTGCAGCGAGACCGGGCCGAGGGTGAAGGTGCCGCGCCGGGCCACGGCGCCGTTCAGCGTCGAGACGACCGAGCTCGAGCGCGGGGCGCTGCCGATCGTGAAGGCCAGCTGCCACTCCTTGCGCGGCTCCTCCACCTCCTCGAGCCGGGCGATGCGGCTCTCCATCTGGCGGACCTTCTGGGCCTGCTTCTCGCTCGACTCGGCCGAGGCCTTGCGGCGGATCTTGTCGTTGTCGGGCGCCTTCTTCATCGCGTTGCGGACGCCCTGGCTCGACCACTCCCGCTGGGTGCGGGCGCGCGAGACGAGGTCCTCCTTCTTGTCCGCGAAGTCCTCGTACTTCTCGCGGCGCTGGCGGCGCGCGGTCTCGCGCTCCTCCAAGAAGGCGTCGTAGCCGCCGCCGTAGACGGTGGTGGTGCCCTGGGCGAGGTCGAGCTCGAGCACGCGGGTGACGCTGCGGGCGAGGAACTCGCGGTCGTGGCTGACGAGCACCACTCCGCCGCGCAGACCGCGGACGAACGCCTCGAGCCGCTCGAGGCCGTCGAGGTCGAGGTCGTTGGTGGGCTCGTCGAGCAGCACGACGTCGAAGCGGGAGAGCAGGAGGGCGGCGAGGCCGACGCGAGCGGCTTGGCCGCCGGAGAGCGAGGTCATCAGGGAGTCGGCGGCCACACCGCTCGTGCGCCCGGTCGCGTCGAGCGCGAGGCCGAGGTCGGCGAGGACGACGGGGGTCCGCTCGTCGAGGTCGGCGGCGCCGCTCGCGAGCCAGCGGTCGAGGGCAAGCGCGTATCGGTCGGCGATGCGGCCGTCGGGGTCGGGCTCGGCCAGCGCGGAGGCGGCCTCGTCGAGCTCGGCCGAGGCCTCCGCGGCGCCGGTGCGCCGGGCGATGTAGGCGGCGACGGTCTCGCCCTCGCGGCGCTCGTGCTCCTGCGGCAGCCAGCCGACGAAGGCGTCGCCGGGCGCGAGCACGACGCTGCCCTCGAGCGGGGCGGTCTCGCCGGCGAGGATGCGCAGGAGGGTGGACTTGCCCGCGCCGTTCGCGCCGACGACGCCGACCACGTCGCCCGGGGCGACCGTGAGATCGAGGCGGTCGAACAGGGTGCGGTGCGCGTAGCCTCCGGAGAGGCCCTTGGCGACGAGGGTGGCGGTCACCGCTCCAGCGTAGGCGGGCGGGCCGCCGGCACCGGCCCCCGGTCGCTAGACGGTCTGATTGCACGCGAGTCTAGGATGGCCGGATGAGCGAGACGACGGTCCGGGGCGGCGCCGGCTACTGGTACCCGGACGAGTCCTCGACGCGTCGTGCCGTCGAGGTGCTCAGCGCGATGCGCGGGTACCGCGTCTCCGAGGTGGCGATGCGCCGCCGCACGCGCGAGAAGATGGCGATGGGCGAGACCGACCTGATCGCGATCCAGTTCCTGCTGCGGCGCCAGCGGGAGGGCGACCTCGTCAGCGCCAAGGACCTCGCCGCGCACCTCTCGATCTCCTCCGCGTCGACCACCGTGCTGATCGATCGGCTCGTCCGCAGCGGGCACCTGGTGCGGAAGCCCCACCCGAGCGACCGCCGCGGCATCGTCGTCGAGGCGACGGTCGACAGCGACCAGGAGGTCCGCGAGACGCTGCAGGAGATGCACCGCCGGATGCTCGAGATCGCGGAGGACCTCGATGCCGGCGAGGCCGAGGTCGTCGTCAACTTCCTCCGACGGATGGGTGCCGCGGTCGACGAGATCGACGCCGACGCCACGGCGGACGACGAACCCGGGAAGTAGCTAGACCTTCTAGTAAAGAGCCGGACTAGGGATAGGCTGGCGGCATGGGTCAATTCCTCTACGGCACACCGCCGGCCGTGATCGAGATCGAGGACCGGACCCTCGCGCACCTGCAGATCGTCGTCTACGCGAAGTTCCGGCGCGACGAGCGCTTCAGCCTCACCCTCGACTCGATGCCCGAGGGTGCTCGCGGCCGCCACTCGTTCTGGATGAACCCGAACATCGCGCTGCAGTTCCACTTCGCCGGCAGCCGCCAGCCCACGATCAACCCGTCCTGGGTCGAGGTGCTGATGGACGCGGCGAACGGCGGCGGCGGGCTGCGCCTGCTGCCCGAGCCGCACGCCTGACCCGCGCCGCGGATCCGCTCCCGGCGGCGTCCGGCGACCTCCCGCCCCGCGCGTCTCCTAGGGTGGATCCGTGCGCCCGGGGGTGGGCGCGACGAGGGGGAGCACATGCGCGCACGAGTTCTGGGAGGCGCACTGCTCGCGCTGGTGGCCGCGGGGGTGCTCACCGGCTGCTCTGCGCCGACTCCGGCGCCCACGGTGACGGTCTTCGCCACCGCGACGCCGACGCCTGATCCGACCGTCACGGCCGCGCTCCCGCAGTCGACCGCCACGGTCTTCGTGCCGGTGCCGGAGGCGACCGTCACCTTCACTCCGAACGACGTGCCGGTGATCCCGGAGACGGCCTTCGCCGTCGACAACGGCGCGGTCCCGGGAGCGACCGGCGAGCCGGCCACGAACGGCGCGGGGGAGATCATCACCTACACCGTGGTCGCGGGCGACTCGTTCTTCGACATCGCCCAGCGCTTCGGGATCCCCGTGCAGCAGCTGCTGCGGATGAACCCCGGGGTCGCGGGGGCAGGCGAGGCGGTCTACATCGGCAACGTCATCAACCTCGACGCGAACTCCCTGGGCTGAGCGCCGACGCCGGGGCGGTCGCCGGCCGGTCGCCCGGGGCCGCTCCGGCTGCCGGCGAGGCGCCGGCCGCTACTCCGACTTCGGCAGCAGGTGGAAGGCGAGCGCGAGCGACGCCGAGATCATCAGGATCCCGCCGAAGAAGAGGAACCCGGCCAGGTCGGGCAGCAGGAACGAGTTGCCGAGCACCAGGATGCCGCCGAGGAAGAGCACGAAAGAGAGGACGACGCCCAGACCAGTCATGCCCTCATCGTACGGGGCGCAGGACGGGAAGGGCGCCCGGCCTCAGGGCAGCAGGAGCGCTCGCAGCTCGCCCGCGCCCGAGGCCACCGCGATGGTGCCGACCGCCTCGAGCGGGGAGCCGTAGCCCCACTCGACCATGATCGTCGGCACCCCGTGCGCGGCGGCGCCGTGCACGTCGTGCTCGCGGTCGCCGACCATGACCGGCGTGGAGAGGTCGACGCCGATCTCGCGGAGGCGGCGCAGCGCCTCCTCGACGACGTCCGCCTTGGCGCTGCGGACCTCGTCCTCGGAGGCGCCGCAGATGATCGTGAAGTACTGCGCGAGGCCGTAGTGCTCGAGGACCCGGCGCGCGGCGGACTCCGGCTTCGAGGTGGCGAGCGACAGCGGGATGCCCGCGGCGGCGATGCCCGCCAGGAGCTCCGGCAGACCGGGGTAGACGCTGGAGTCGAAGAGACCGCCCGCGTTGTAGCGGCGGCGGTAGACGACGAGGGCGGCCTGCGCCTCGTCGACGCTCATCCCGCCGAGCTCGCGGAAGGCGTCGAGCAGCGGCGGTCCGACGTAGGCGAGCAGCTCGACGGGGGTGGGCACCGGGCGGCCGAGCTCGACGAAGGTGTCCACGAGGGTGCCGGTGATGCCGGGCGCCGAATCGGTGATCGTGCCGTCGAGGTCGAAGAGGATGCAGCTCCAGGTCGCTGCGATGCCGGGCTGCGCGTCGGGCGCGAGAGTGGTGTCGGACATGGCGGGCTCCTGCCCTCGGAGGGACGTCGTGATCCCGGCGGTGTGCCCCGTCGGGGGGAACACTCTACGGTGCCGGGGCGTCGAGGGACTGCTCGATGAACGACCGGGTGACGACCTGGGCGATCGAGCCGGCGTCGAGCTGGACGGCGACGAAGTCGGCGGTGCGGATCAGCGCGAACGCCTCGCGGCCGGGCAGGACCAGCATCTGCACGCGCGGGTGCTGCTGCCGGGGGACGGCGGCGCGCAGCTCGTCGGTCGAGGTGAACAGAGGGAGCACCTGCTCGCCGGTGGTCGTCGCGACCACGCGCACGTGCGGCACGCCACCGGGCTGCGAGCCGGTCACATCGACGACGAGCGAGCCCTCGAGGCAGGCGGCGAGGAGGCGCTCGACCCCCTCCGCGGTCGCGTCGGCGACCAGCGCCTCGAGCGCTTCGCGCGCCGCGGTGTTGCGGTACGGGCCGGGTCGCGACGGGCGGGCAGGGGGTCCGTTCCTCCGTGGCATGTCTTCACGGTATCCGGGTTCGCGCCATCTCTCGAATCCATCGCGACAATCGCGCGCATTCGATGTCCGAGTGCGCTATACGACGGATGCCGGAGAGATGAGCCGATTCTCAGGCGGATTGCGACGCTTATCCTGAGTATCGGCGCAGATGACGACAGAGAATCGGGCGAATGGCGCCGATAAGTGCTCGACCGCCGACAAGAAGGGGTAATGTCTCCTCCTGTCAGTGACATCCAGGAGGAAAAGTGGCCCAGAAGATCACGCTTGTCGACGATATCGACGGAACCCCTATCGACTCCGGGGACGGCGGCACCGTCCGCTTCAGCATCGACGGAGCCAACTACGAGATCGACCTCGGTCCGGACAACATCGCCGAGCTGCACTCCGTGCTCGAGAAGTTCGTCTCGAACGGCCGCCGCGTCGGCTCGCGCCCCGCTGCCGCCACGTCGGTCGCCTCGGCGTCGAAGAGCGACCCCAAGCAGCTCAAGGCCGTCCGCGAGTGGGCGAACGCCAACGGACACCAGGTGTCCGACCGCGGTCGCATCCCCGCCGAGGTCCAGGCGGCATACGCCGCCGCTCACAAGTAGAGCCGCGCCGGGCGCACCGAGAGGTCGCGCCCGCATCGTCGAAAGGCCCCGTCGATCCGTCGACGGGGCCTTTCGCGTGCTGTTCTCCACGACCGCTCGTGGATTCTCGCAGAGCCCCTGGAAAGGGGGACGCGAGCGCTAGAAGAGGCGGGTGTGCGAATCGTCGACGCCGCGCATCGACTCGTAGTCGAGCACGACGCAGCGGATGCCGCGGTCCTGCGCGAGGGTCCTCGCCTGCGGCTTGATCTCCTGCGCCGCGAAGACTCCGGTGACCGGGGAGAGGTGCGGATCGCGATTCATCAGCTCGAGATAGCGGGTCAGCTGCTCGACGCCGTCGATCTCTCCGCGGCGCTTGATCTCGACCGCCACGGAGGCGCCGCTCGAATCGCGGGCGAGGATGTCGACCGGTCCGATCGCCGTCATGTACTCGCGCCGGACGAGGGTGTGGCCCTCGCCGAGCAGATCGATCTGCTCGGCCAGGAGGCGCTGCAGGTGCGCCTCGACGCCGTCCTTGATCAGGCCGGGATCGACGCCGAGCTCGTGCGCGGAATCGTGCAGGACCTCGTGGATCGAGACGACGAGGGCGTCGCCGGTCTTGCGGTGCGTGACCGTCCACTGCTCGTGGACGCCGGCCGCGCGGGCGTCCTCGTCGGGCTCGCCGGTGCTGAGGATGCACGGGGGGCTCATCCAGTTCAGCGGCTTGTAGGAGCCGCCGTCGGAGTGCACGAGGACGCTGCCGTCGGCCTTGACCAGCAGCAGTCGGGTGGCGAGGGGGAGGTGGGCGCTGAGACGGCCGGTGTAGTCGACGGAGCAGCGCGCGATGACGAGACGCACCCGTCGAGGATAGACGGCGGTGGTCGGGGGCGGTCGGACGGGTGGGTCTCGATACGCCCCTGCGGGGCTACTCGACCAGCATGAAGGGGGCCCCTGCGGGGTCGAAGCGGGTCAGGCCATGCGGAGGACGTTGCCGGTGACGCGGCGGCCGGCGGGGGAGACGAGGTAGGAGACGAGGTCGGCGACCTCGTCGGGGCGGGCGACGTCGAAGAAGGCGTCGTTCGCGGCGACGGCGGCGTGGACGTCGTCGGTGACCCAGCCGGTGTCGGTGACGGGCGGGTGGACCGCGTTGGCGGTGACGCCGAGCGGGCTGAGCTCGAGCGAGGCGGAGATCGTGTAGTTCACCAGCGCGGCCTTGGCGGCGCCGTAGGAGACCTCGCCGGGGAAGCCGCGCTCGCCGCCCGAGGTGAGCGTGACGATCCGGCCGCCGTGGCCGCCGCGGCGCTCCAGCCGCTCGGCGAGCTCGGCGATCAGCAGTGCACCGGCGCGGGCGTCGATGTCGAGCACCCGGTCGATGCTCGCGGCGTCGACGCGGCGCTGGGGGCGGCCCATCCAGTCGTTCGGGCGGGTGCGGAAGGTGTCGATGACGGAGCCGGTGGCGTTGTGCACGAGGACGTCGACCGGGCCGAGCGACTCCTCCGCGGCGTCGAGGAGCAGGGCGGCGGAGGCGGCGTCGCGCAGGTCGGCGGAGACGGCGCGGGCGCGGCCACCCGCGGCGCGGATCCGATCGGCGACCTGCTCGCCGTCGGTGCGGTGGGCGAGACGCTGGCGCTCCGGCTCGTACTCCGGCAGATCCTCGGCGAGGAAGGCGACCAGCACGGCCAGACCGTCGGCGGCGAGGCGCTCGGCGATCGCGGTGCCGATGCCGTGGTTCGCCCCGGTGACGACGGCGACGCGGCAGGGCTCGAGGCCCGGGGCGCTCATGCGCGCGCGCCGTCCTGCACGCGCTCGGCGGGCTCCTTCTGCGGGCGGGCGGCGGGTGAGGCGAGACCGGCGAGGACGACGAGGGCGAGCACCAGGAAGAGCGCGTTGAGGAGGCCGAAGTGCTCGCCGAGGAAGCCGATCGCGGGCGGGCCGACCAGGAAGGCGACGTAGCCGAGCATCGCGACGGCGCTGACCCGGGCCGCCGAGTGCGGGCCCTCGGCCGCGGCGGACATGCCGACCGGGAAGCCGAGCGAGCAGCCCAGGCCCCACGCGACCGCTCCGGCGATCACGAGGCCGTCGACCGGAGCGAGGATGAAGAGCAGGATGCCGACGATCGCCAGCCCGGCGGACGCGCGGAGCACCGGCACGCGGCCGAAGCGGTCGAGCACGGGGCCGCCGAGCACCCGGCCGACGGTCATCGCCGCGACGAAGACGCCGAAGACGACGGCGGCGGTGGTCTTGTCGGTGCCGTGGCCGTCCACCATCGCGAGGGTCAGCCAGTCGTTGGCCGATCCCTCCGCGAAGGCCATGCCCAGCATGATCAGGCCGATCAGCACCAGGCGGCGGTCGCGCCAGACGCCGAGCGAGGCGGCGACGCGCTCGCGGACCGGCGCCTTCGCGACGACGGCGACCCCGGAGGTGTCGAGCTCGTCGCGCACGGGGATGAAGCGGATCGCGACGGAGACGGTGATCACCACGACGACGGCGACGCCCGAGAGGTGCGCGGCCACCGGCACGGCGAGCGCGGAGGCGGCGGCGCCGAGGATCGCGCCGAGGACGGTGCCGAGGCTGAAGAAGGCGTGGAAGAGCGGGAGCAGGGTCTTGCCGAAGGCCTTCTCGTTCGCGGAGCCCTCGACGTTCATCATCACGTCGACCGCGCCGTTGCCGAAGCCCAGCAGGACCATGCCCGCGAAGGCGAGGGGGAGTGCGCCGAACGCGTCCGCCGCGAGGCCCAGGAGCGCGAGTCCGGAGGAGCAGACGACGAGTCCGGCGACCATGCCGCGGCGGGCGCCCAGCGCCGACATGATCGCGGTGGAGAGGCTGAGGCCGACGATCGCGCCGATCGACATCGAGAGGATCAGGAGGCCCACGCCGGAGGTGGGGAGCTGCAGCTCGTCGCGGATGGCGGGAGTGCGCGAGACCCAGGTCGCGATCGAGAGGCCGCTCAGCACGAAGATCGTGAAGACGGCGTTGCGCCACGCGACGAGCTGCGGGCGGCTGAGGGCGGTGGTCGAGGGCATGCGGGGTCCTGGCTGATCGCGGGGCGGTCGTGGGGCCTGATCGAGGGGAATCGAATCGATTCGATGCGGGCCGGTCTAAGCTATCCGGAACGCCGGGACCGGTCAAGGACGGGTCGCCGGGCGCCGGCCCTCCGGGTCGGGGACGAGGAGCACCGTGGAGTCGAGCAAGGCCGTGGAGTCGAAGAGCGGCGGAGCGCCGACGTCGCGCCCGACCCTCGCGCGGGTCGCGAGCCGGGCCGGGGTGTCGCCGTCGACGGCGTCGCTCGTGTTCAGCGGCTCCGGACCCGTCGCGGCCGCGACCCGCGAGCGGGTGCTGCTGGCCGCCGCCGAGCTCGACTACGCCGGGCCGGATCCGCGCGCGCAGTCGCTCCGGCGCGGACGCTCGGGCATCGTCGGGGTCGTCGTCGACGAGCGGGTGCTGCACGCCTTCCGCGACCCGATCAAGATCGCGATGCTCGACGGCATCGCGGACGTGCTCGGCGGGGCCGATGCGGGGATCCTGCTGCTCACCGAGACCGAGGGCGGCTCGGGGCTGCTGGCGACGGCGCCGGTGGACGCGATGATCCTGGTCGGCTGCAGTCCCTCCGTCGACGACTCCGTGGCGGTGCTGCGGCGGCGCGGCGTGCCGGTCGTGGTGGTCGAGGGGGTCTCCGATCTGGGGACCGCCGTCGTCTCGCTCGACAACCGGGAGGCGACCCGGACGCTGGCCGAGCATCTGCGGGAGCTCGGGCACGAGCGCGTCGCCGTCGTCTCGCTGCCGTTCGCGAAGGACCGCCGGCGCGGGCCGATCCCGGCCGACTGGCGCGCGAGCCCGAGCATCACGGCGGTCGAGCGGCTGCTGGGGGCGCGGGACGTGTTCGGCGATCCGGAGGTCGTGGCGGCGGGGGCGAGCACGGTCGACGAGGGGGTCGCCGCCGGGCGGGTGCTGCTCGATGCCGCCCGGCCGCCGACGGCCGTGATCGCGCAGAGCGATCTGCTGGCGGCCGGGGTGATCCTCGCGGCCGAGCAGCTCGGACTGCGGGTGCCGGCCGACGTGTCGGTGGTCGGCTTCGACGGGGTGCAGGTGCCGGGGCTCGCGGCCGAGTACGACCTGACGACGATGGCGCAGCCCGCGGTGGAGAAGGGCCGGGCCGCGGCCCGCGCCGTCCTCGCGCTGATCGCCGGCGACGAGGCCGAGCCCGTGCGCTTCACCTCCGTCTTCCACCGCGGCACCACGAGCGCACCGCCCCGCTGACCCGCGCTGACCCCTCCCGCGAGATGCCACTTATGAGCGGATTCTGCGGCGTGTCGTGCTCATAAGTGGCATCTCGCGGAGGGGGAGCGCCGGGAGTTGTCCACAGGGTTGTGCACAGGGTGTTCGAAACTTCGTTCGAGGGTCAGCGGAGCCAGACGTCGCCGCGGAAGCGGAGGCCGAGGGTGAGCGCGCGGGCGCCGAGGAAGCCCGCGGCGTAGGCGATCCAGAGGGCCAGGAGGCGCCAGTCCTCGGGTGCGAGGGGCGCGAGGAGGGCCAGCGGGGCGAGGGCGGCGAGGTTCACGAGGCCGCTCAGGGCGAGGTAGCGGCCGTCGCCGGCGCCGATCAGCACGCCGTCCAGGACGAACACGAAGCCGCCGAGAGGAGCCGTCAGGCCGACCACGACGAGGGCGGCGGGGAGCAGGCGGAGGACCTCGGGGTCGCTCGAGAAGACGAACGGGAGCACTCCGCTGGTCGCGACGATGACCGCTCCGAGGGCGACCCCCGCGCCGATTCCCCAGGTCACACAGCGTTTCGCGACCGCTCGGGCCCGTGCGGGGTCGCCCTCGCCGAGGAGGCGGCCGAGCAGCGCCTGCGCCGCGATCGCGACGGCGTCGAGGGCGAAGGCGACCGTGGAGAACAGCGTCATCGCGACCTGGAACGCGCCGAGCTCCTCGGCGCCGAGCGAGCCGGCGACCGCGACCGCGAGCAGGATGGCGGCGCGCAGCGAGGCGGTGCGCAGCAGCAGCCAGCCGCCCGAGCCGGCGGAGGCGCGCAGCCCGGCCGGGTGCGGGCGCAGCGGCGCTCCGACGCGGCGGGCGAGCCGCAGGGCGATCACCGCGTAGGCGCCGAACATGCCCCACTGGGCGATGACCGTCCCCAGGGCGGACCCGGTTATCCCCAGGCCGGCGGGGTAGATCAGCACGGCGTTCAGGGCCGCGTTCACCGCGAATCCGCCGCCCGCGATGATCAGCGGAGTGCGGGTGTCCTGGAAGCCGCGGAGCAGTCCGGTGAGGGCGAAGACGCCGAGCATCGCGGGGATGCCGGCCATGCTCACCGAGAGGTAGCGGACGCCCGCGTCGGCGACCGCGGGCTCCGCGCCGAAGAGGCCGATCAGGGCGGGAGCGGCGAGGGCTCCGGCGACCGCGATGACCGCGCCGAGGGCGAGCGCGAGCCAGCCGCCGTCGATCCCGGCCGCGACCGCGCGGCGCTCGTCGCCCTCGCCGAGCGCGCGGCCGACCCGGGGAGTGGTGCTGTAGGCGAGGAAGACCATCAGGCCGACGATCGTCTGCAGCACCGCGCCGCCGAGGGCGAGGCCGGCGAGCGGCACCGCGCCGAGGTGGCCGACGAGGGCGGAGTCGGTGAGCAGGAACAGCGGCTCGGCGATCAGCGCCCCGAGCGCGGGCACGGCGAGCCGCAGGATGCTGCGGTCGAGGGTGCGGCGGTCGGCGGTGGTCACCCGCTCGACGGTAGCGGGGCGGGCGGGGTGCGCGGGCGGTGTGCGCGGGCGGTGGCTACGGTGGAGGCACCCCCGGACGGAACGAGCACCATGGCATCCCGCACTCCCCGCCTCGGCCTCGGCCTGGCCGCCGTCGGGCGACCGGCCTACATCACCGCCGGGCGCGACGGCGATCTCGGGCCGCCGGAGGGGCGCAGCGTCGACGCCCTCCGCGCGCGGTCGCACGAGCTGCTCGACACCGCGTGGGACCTCGGTGTCCGCTTCTTCGACGTGGCCCGGTCGTACGGACGCGCCGAGGAGTTCCTCGGCGGGTGGCTGGCGGAGCATCCGGAGCGGCGCGGGGAGCTGACGGTCGAGTCGAAGTGGGGCTACGAGTACGTCGGCGACTGGGCGATGGACGCGGCGGTGCACGAGCGCAAGGAGCACTCGGTCGCGATGCTCGAGCGCCAGTGGTCGGCGACGCTCGCGGCGCTGGGCAGCGCGCCGGACCGGTACCTCGTGCACTCGATCACTCCGGAGAGCCCGGCGCTCGTCGACCGCGAGCTGCTGGATCGGCTGCGCGGGCTCGCCGGGTCGGGCGTCGCGGTCGGGCTGTCGACGAGCGGGCCGGAGCAGGCGCGGACGATCCGGCTCGCCCTGGCGATCCCGGACTCGCCGTTCAGCACGGTGCAGACGACGTGGAACCTGCTCGAGCGCTCGGCCGGCGCGGCGCTCGCCGAGGCGCACGGCGCGGGGTGGACCGTGGTGGTCAAGGAGGCGCTCGCGAACGGGCGGCTGGTCGGCGACCGGGCGCCGGCGGAGCTGCGGGGGCTGCCGGGGGTGCCGGAGGACGTCGCGCTCGGTGCGGCGCTCGGGCGGTCGTGGGCCGACCTGGTGCTCAGCGGGGCGGCGACTCCGGCGCAGCTGCGGGAGAACGTGCGCGCGCGGGCCGGCGCGGTGCCGGAGGGGCTGCCGGCGCAGGATCCGGGGGAGTACTGGGCCGAACGGTCGGCGCTGGCCTGGCGCTGACGCGCGGGCGGGTGAGCGGCTCGGGGGACCTCGGGCTCGCGGGATCGGGTTCGGCTCGCGGGACCGGGCGGTTCCGGCGTGCCGGAGGTGGATTCGCGTGCCGGAGGTCGACCGGGGTCGGGTTCGGCTCGTGGAATGTGGTCGGGCTCGCGGGATCGGGCGGTTCCGGCGTGCCGGAGGTGGTTGCGCGTGCCGGAGGTCGGGCGGCGTCGGTTCGGCTCGCGGAGTGAGGTTCGGCTCGCGGAGTCGCGTAGATCTCGCGTGCCGGAGGCGGTTCCGCGTGCCGAGGGTCGACCGGGGGTCGGGTTCGGCTCGTGGAACGGGGTCGGGCTCGTGAGATCGGGCGGTTCCGGCGTGCCGGAGGTGGTTTCGCGTGCCGGAGGTCGGGTGAGGGGCGAGCGGGTCAGTGCGGGGCGACGGCCGCCAGCCACTGTGCGACGAGGGGGGTGAGCCAGGACGGGTCCTCGCCGGGGGCGAGTGCCAGGACGGCGCGGTCGGGGGCGCGCCAGTCGAGGCGGTGGCCGGGGTCGGACAGCGCGTCGGCAGGGGGCGGGCCGGCGAGGGGCGCGGCGCCGCGATGCAGGATCACCTCGACGCGGTCGCCGGGGCGGAGGCGGAGGGTCACCAGGTGGGCGCCGATCGCGTAGCTCGGGGCGTTCCACTTCACCGACTCGACCAGGCGCTCGTCGGCGGCGAGGACCGCCTCGCGCGTGCGCTCGATCTGCTCGCGGCGCGGGTGGTGCATCGCGTCGACGTGCGCGGTGGTGGCGGCGGCGAGACGGGGCATGGGGACACGGTGGCAGAGGTTCGGGGGTGGGTGGGTCTCGATACGCCCCTGCGGGGCTACTCGACCGGCATGCGAAGGGGGTGCTCGACCGGCACGGGTGCTCGGCGCGCGTGGCAAGGGGCGGGGCCCTTCATGCTGATCGAGTAGGCCGCGGAGCGGGCGTATCGAGATCCGGCGTTGTGGGGACGGTGGGTCTCGATACGCTCCTGCGGAGCTACTCGACCAGCATGCAACGGGGCTGCTCGACTGGCATGCCGAGCATCCCCCAGGCGGCGGAGCCGCTCGATCGGCGGCTACGTGGTCTTCACCGCGTTGTCGCCGTGGTTGCCGATGACCTCGTAGGCGGTGCTGCCGACGGCGCGGACGGGCTTGGCGTTGACGTGGCCGGTCGCCCACTGGTTGCCGAGGACGGAGACGGCGCGGGCGTTGAGGGCCTCGACGCAGTGGGTCCAGCCGGAGCCGGCGTCCTCGCAGGCGAAGATGTTGCCGGTGATGCTGAAGCCGACGGTGCGGGCGGTCGGCGAGACGCCGAGGATCGCGATGGCGGGGTAGGTGTTCGCGGCGGCCTTGCCCCCGTTGCTGATCGCGTTGCCGACGATCTGGATCTGCGCGAGGTCCTCGGTCAGCCACGGCGGCATCGTGTAGACGAGGGACTGCCGGCGCGCCCCCTCCATGATGTTGTTCGCGATGGTGATGCGGCGGTTGCCGCGGAGCTCGATGTTGATCTGCGGCGAGCCGTCGAGGTGGTTGCCGAGGATCCGGATCGGGCCGCCCTCGATCGAGAGGTCGGCGTAGCTCGCGCCGATGTTGTTCTCCACGATCCAGGAGTCGATCATCCGGTAGCCGGTCCAGATGCCGGTGCCGGTGCACTGGTCGATGCTGCAGCGCTGGATGCGGTTGAGCAGGCCGAGGTCGCCGAAGGTGCCGTCGTTCAGGCGCATGCCGTAGTCGGTCCAGCCGTAGAGCTGCAGCGAGTCGAGCACCGTCTTGTCCAGGTGCGCGGAGACGCAGGGCGAGCCGAGGCCGTTCGCGTCGAGGATCAGGTTGTCGAAGCGGCAGGCGGAGAAGGCGCCGGTGACGACGGGGGCGTTCGTCAGCGAGCGGATCCGTGTGGACAGCTCGCCCGCGCCGCGGAAGGCGATGCTCGCCAGGCCCTCGGCGCGGCCGATCGATCCGGCGATGCGGTAGATGCCGCGCGGGAAGTACACGACACCGCCGTAGCTGGCGACGGCCGCGTCGATCGCGGCGTCGATGGCGGGCAGGTCGTCGGTGCTGCCGTCGCCGGTCGCGCCGTAGTCCTGGACGTTGTAGACGAGCTCGCCCTTCGCGACGGGGCGCTCGCCGGAGACGGTGCGCACCGCCTCGGGCAGCTGCGCGACGGGGACGGTGGCGGTGGAGTCGAGGCCGGCGACTCCGCCCGGGGAGGCGATCTCGGAGTGCAGGACGGGGTCGGAGGGGGCGGTGCCGGCCGCGGCGGCGCCCAGGGGGGAGGCGAGGAGACTGCGACGGGTGAGGTCGGCGGTCAGTGCGGTGAGAGGGGGCATCCGCTCACAGTCGACGGGTCGAGGAGGCGGCGCCGACCTCCGAAGTGGGGCGTTGGGGCCGCAGGGATCGTCGACAGTCCGGCGGAGGCGGCGCGGAACGACCCACGGCCTAGCATGCCACCATGCCCCGTACGCGTGAGCTGAGCCTCCTCGATCTGGCGATCGCGGGCGTGCTGAGCCTCTTCGCGCTCCTGCTCATCGCCCGCGCGACGGCCCTGCTGATCATCACGCCGCCGGTCAGCTGGGCGTTCGTCGCCGCGTTCGGCGTGGCCGTCGCCCTCACCGCGGCCTTCCGGATCGCTCTCGGCCGCCGCTCGGGCATGCCGGTCGCCGGCCTGACGGTCACCCTCCTCGTGATCATGCAGCCGGAGGCCGACCCGTTCCGCCTGCTCGGCGTCTGGACGGCGGCGAGCCTGGTGACCCAGCTGCTGCAGACACGGAACCTCGCGGTCGCGGGCTACGTCACGGGACTGGGGTCCCTCGCCGCGCTCCTCTACGTCACCGTCTTCCAGGCGGGGAGGGCCGTGCTGACGCCGCCGATCGCGCTGCTCGCGGCGAGCGCGCTCTTCCTCGCGGTCATCCTGCTCGTCGACCTCCTCCGCCAGCGCGGCCGCTGGGGGATGCAGTGGGAGCGGGGCTTCGGCGCCCTGTCGCCCAAGCGGGTCGGCTTCTACCTCCTCCTGGTCTGGCTGCTGAGCACGGCCGTCTGGTTCCTCGACGCCGTGGTCGTGCCGGCGATGGCCGGGGACCCCGCCATCGAGCAGAGCCCGATGGTCGTCCTGGTGGTCGGCGCGCTGGTCTTCGGCGTGGCGAAGCGGATCGAGGTGCGCGGCGTGCGGCGCCGGCTCGCCGGCGTGCTCGACGCGGCACTCGCGCTGCCCTGGGGGACCGTGGAGCAGGCGGAGCGGAAGATCGTCCGCCACGCGCTGACCTCGATCGAGGCGGACGCGATCGAGGTGCGCGACGAGCCCGCCTCCGGGCGGGAGATCGCCTCCGCCATGCTCCTGCCCGACGGCCGGACCCGGTACGTCGTCGCGTCGAAGCGGGTGAGCGCGATCCCCTTCAACGACGACGACGAGCAGATCCTCGACGCCCTCGCGCACATGGGCGCGGACACGCTGAGCACCCGCCACGACGTCGAGTCGCTGCGGCGCTCCGTGGACCACGACGCGCTGACCGGGCTGCCGAACCAGCGGGTGTTCCAGTCGGCGCTCGCCGTCGCCAACCGCGAGCGGCGGCCGTTCGAGGGCATCGCGGTGCTCTTCCTCGACCTGGACGACTTCAAGGACCTCAACGACGGCCGCGGGCACCACGTCGGCGACAAGATGCTGCGCCTGGTCGGGGAGCGGCTCGCGGAGGTGGCCGACGAGGGCGGAGTCGCCGCGCGGGTCGGCGGCGACGAGTTCGCGCTGGTGCTGCGCGGACTCGACTCGGCCGAGGACGCGCGCCGGCGGGCGCAGGCCCTGGTCGAGCGGGTGAGCGAGCCGGCGACCGTCGACGGCGACACCCTCGCCCCGGTGGTGACCGTCGGCGTGGCGTTCTCGGCGCACGAGGAGACGGACCCGACGACCATCGTCATCGAGGCCGACCGCAGCATGCTCGCGCTCAAGCGCGGGCGGGGCCGCAGCGGCCGCGGGCGCTCGAGCAGCCTCGACGTCACCTCGGTGCTGACCGATCCGGTGCGCGAGGTGGCGTCGCGCGCCCTCCGCGACCGCACCCTCGACCTCGCCTTCCAGCCCGTCGTCGATCTCGGCACCGACCGGATCTGGGCCTACGAGGCGCTCGTGCGGCTGGAGGACCCGGTGCTCGGGCGGATCGACCCGTCCCTGCTGATCCGGACGGTGCGGCACGCCGGCCTGCTCGACGAGCTGACCGTGCAGGTGGTGGAGAAGGCGATGTCCGCCGCCGCCTGCTTCCGCGACTCCGGCGCCGGAGTGGAGTGCATGAGCGTCAACGCGGACCTGGAGCAGCTCGCCGCCGAGCGGCTCGGCCCGTACTTCGCCGCCGTGCCCGAGCGCTTCCCGGGCCTGCGGTTCTGCCTCGAGCTCAGCGAGGGGTCGCTCGCGGCGGCGACGGACGAGCTGCGCGCGCAGGCCCAGCTCCTGCGCGACGCGGGTGTGCTGCTGGCGCTGGACGACTTCGGCACGGAGGGCTCCTCGGCGCTCGCCGTGGCGACGTTCCCCCTCGACGTCGTGAAGCTCGACCGCGCCCTGATCGCCGACCTGACGACCGAGCTGCGCCAGCGCGAGATCGTCCGGGCGATGCAGTCGTTCGCGGTCGCGGTCGGGGTGCGGATGATCGTCGAGGGGGCGGAGGACGAGGAGACGGTCGCGGTGCTGCGCGAGCTCGGAGTGACCGATGTGCAGGGATTCGTCTACGGCCGGCCTGACACTCGGACGGGGGCGGAGCACCGATTGCTCACCACCGGTTCGGGTGTCGGCGACTGCCTAGACTGACGCGAGAACGGGGCGTTTCCCCCGCACTTCCGCGGTTCTCCGCCGAGCTTTCGTGCACGACCGTTCCACTCTCCATCCTCGAGCGCCGGACCTCCCGGACTCCCGTATGCCGATCGGAACCCCGCCCCATGGCTTCTCCGCTCCTGCCTCGACGCGCCCTCGTCCCGGTCCTCGCCCCGGTGCTCTGCCTCGGTCTCGTCCTCGGCGGCGCGACCTCCGCGTCCGCCGCCGACCTCGTCGATCCGGCCACCGGCGGCGTCGTCCAGGGGCTCGAGAGCGACGCCGTCGTCTCGGTCTCGGCCGGCTCCGAGCCGCAGTTCGTCACCGTCCCGGTCGCCGACGGGGTCGTGCCGACCCGGGTGATCGCGTCGCTCGCTCCGCTCGAGCCGCTCACCGGCACGCTCTCGGTCATCGTGTCGGGCCGGGTCGTGCAGACGCTCGACGCCGCCACCGCGACCGCGATCGACGCGCCGGTCCAGGCCTCCGACGTCGTGGACGGCGTGCTCGCGGTCGGCTTCCAGCTCGGCGGCTCCGGCGACTCGGGCGGCGCGCTCTGCGAGGTCGGGAGCGAGGTGCTGAGCGTCTCCGGCCTGGGTGTCGTCGTCGACGGCACCCCGACCGCGCCGACCACCGTCGGCGACTTCTTCCCGGACGCGGTCACCGGCGTCTCGATCGTCGTGCCCGACGGCGCCGACGACGCCCTGCGCGCCGCGGGCCTCTCTGCGGCGGCCTCGCTCGCCTCGCGCTACTCCTCCGGCACCGCGATCACCGTCTCGGAGGAGAGCGCGACCGAGGGCCGCCCGGCGCTGGACGCTGCGCAGGGCCGCATCGTGCGATTCGCGGCGGGGGACGGCGACGTCGTCAGCGCGATCGGCGACGCCGGCGGCGTGCCCGAGCTGACCCTCACCGGGGCGGAGGCGGACCTCGCCGCGGCCGGCGCGGCGCTGGGCAGCGAGTACGCCGGCCTCGCCTCGAGCGCGACCACCACCGGTCTCGCGCAGAAGGTCGTCCCCTCGAGCTCGCTCGAGCACACGCTGGCCGACTTCGGCACCGAGCGCATCGCCCTCGGCAGCACCGGGGCGTCGACGAGCTACACGACCATCACGCAGTCCGCGTTCGGCGGGCCGGTCTCGAGCGTCGAGCTGGACCTGGTCGGCACGCACTCCGCCGTCCCCGCGGGGATCACCGCGACCGCGAACGTCTACTGGAACGACTTCCTGATCGGCTCGACGGTGCTGGGCCAGGACACCGACGTCGCGATGACGCTGCCGGTGCCGACCGGGCAGCTCAGTGCGTCCAACGGCCTCTCGGTGACGCTCTCGGCCGTGCGCGAGAGCGACGGCGCCTGCATCGGCTCGGCCGACTCCGTGCCGATCGAGTTCTTCGTCGACGGCGCGGGCTCGAGTGTCACCGGCGTCCGCGGCGAGTCCGCGGCGCCCGGCTTCGGCCGCTTCCCGCAGGCGTTCGGCGGCGAGCTCGCCGTCGCGTTCGGCGGCTCCGCGAGCGGCGCCGACGCGCTGCGCAGCGCCGGCGACCTCGTCACCGCGCTGCAGCGGGTCGACGCCGACCCCCTCGCCGTCTCGGTCGTGAGCGTCGACGAGTTCGTCGACTCGGACCGCTCCGGGGTCGTCGTCGGCGCGGGGACCGACGAGGCCGAGGCGCTGAAGACGCCGCTGCGCCTCGCCTCCTTCACCGCGATCGACGCCTCGCGCCTCAGCTACGGCGTCGGCACCGAGGCGCCCTACGCGGCCCTCGAGGCCTTCACCACCGACGGCCGCGACATCGTGCTGCTGGGCGGCTGGAGCGCCGACGGCGACGCGACGGCGTCCTCCGGGCTGCAGTCCTCGATCGCCGGCTGGGCCGCGGAGGAGGGCTGGACCTCGCTGTCCGGGAACCTCGCGGTCTCCGGTTCGACCGAGTCCGACCCGGTCGCGATCGACAGCAACGAGATCACCCCGCAGGACGAGGTGAAGGACGACTACTCCTCCTACGCGATCTGGTTCGTGATCGCGGTCGTGGTGATCGGCGTGCTGATCCTCCTCGGCTGGCTGGCGCGCCGCCGCCGGTCGCGGAAGGTCGCCGCCTACGTCGACGCGCAGGAGCGGGCGGCCGGCGAGCCCGCGGCCGCCGACTCCGCCGCTGCGCCCGCCTCCGCGCCGGCCGCGGAGGGCGACCACCCCGCCGCGCGCCACTCCTCGACCGACTGACCGAGCGGATGACCAGCACGATCGCCGCCCCGCCGCCGGTGGCCGGCGCGCCCGCCCGGCTCCCCTGGTGGCGGGAGGCGTGGGAGCGCCTCGGCCGGCCGGTCACCGGGCGGCAGGTGCCCGGCACGGTCGTGATCCTGGTGGTCTCGCTGCTGGTGGGCTTCGCGGCCTGCCTGGTGACCACCTCCTCCGGGATCAACCTCGCCTACGCGGACACCCAGAGCCACCTCTCGATCTCGCGGCGCATCTTCGACTCGAAGGCGCCCGGCTTCACCCAGCTCGGCACGGTCTGGCTGCCGGTGCCGAGCCTGATCCTGATCCCGTTCGTGCAGTCGCTCTGGCTCTGGCACACGGGCTGGGCGGCCGGGCTGCTCGGGATGATCTGCCTGGCCGGCACGGCCTGCGGCGTCTACCGGATCTCGGCGCGGGTGGGCCACCTGCGCGCCGGCCGCCTCACCGCGGTGCTCCTGGTGCTGGCGAATCCCGGCGTGCTCTACGCCTTCTCGACGGCGATGACGGAGCCGGTGCTGATCGTCACGATGGTCGGCTGCTTCTCCGGGCTGGCGCACTGGGTCACCAGCCGGCGCAACCTCAGCGCCGGCGAGATGATGGTCTTCTCCGGCCTGCCCGCCGCGGCCGCGACGCTCTCGCGCTACGAGGGCTGGGTGCTCGTCTTCGGCGGCACGTTCGTGGTGCTGATCGTCGCCTGGCGGAAGAAGCGGTCCTTCGTCTACGCGATCAAGATGGCGAGCGCCTTCGGGATCCTGCCGCTGATCGCGATCGTCTGGTGGCTGGTCTACAACTTCGCGGTCTACAGCAACCCGCTCGAGTTCATGAACGGCCAGTACTCGGCCGCGAACCTGCAGAAGGCGGTCGCCGACGCGGGGCTGCTCGCCTACCAGGGCAACGCGGGGCTCACGCTCTGGTCGTACAACTGGGCGGTCCTCGAGACCTCGGGCCTGCTGACGGTCGCGCTCGGCCTGGCCGGTGCGCTGGTGCTGGCCTGGCGGCGCGGGATCTCGGACGACGCCCTCGTGATCTGGCTGATGATCGTCTCCTACGCCTTCTCGCTGCTGAGCCTCTACCTCGGCCAGACGCACATGAACAACGACCAGACCCTGCCGACCAACTGGTGGAACAACCGCTACGCGCTGTCGGTGCTGCCGTTCCTCGCGGTGCTCGGTGCCGTGCTGGTCGACGCGCTGCGGCGGGTACCCCGGATCGGCGCGGGCGCGCTCGGCCTCGTGCTGGTGCTGCTCGGCGCGCAGACGGCCTGGTGGGTGCAGGACCTGGACCGCAACGCGGTGATCGCGGAGGCGACCGGCTACGTCTCGATCAAGGAGGCGTCGGGTGCGACCGCCGCGGCCCGGTTCCTGAGCGAGAACTACGACGGCGGCGGCATCCTGATCGACGAGAGCGCGGCCGGCAACGCGCTGCTGCCCGAGATCGGCGTGCCGCTCGCCGAGTACTACAACCGCTCGGCCGGCGAGCTGTTCGACGAGGCGCTCGCCGCCCCGTACACGCACGCGAAGTGGGTCTTCGTGACCACCGCGGACGCCCCCGAGCTGAGCGAGACCGGCGTCGCCGACCTCGTCTACGACGCGATCACCCGCGACTCCTCCTTCGACACCCGCTACCGGCCGGTGTTCGCGCAGGGGATCTACGTCATCTACGAGCGGCTCGGAGGCTGACCATGGCGACGACGACGCCCCGCGTGGGCGAGATCCTGCTCTCCCGCGGACTGATCACGGCCGAGCAGCTCGACGAGGCGCTGCGCCGCCAGGCGCGCGAGGGCGGCCTGCTCGGCCGGCACCTCGTCATCGACGGCGCCGTCACCCGGCGCGAGATGTACGGGGCGCTCGCGGAGCAGTGGGACGCGCCGATGCTCGACCTGGTCGAGGAGCCGCCGGGAGCCGCGCTGCTGGCCCGCATCGGCGCCTCCACCCTGGTCGGCGCGGGCTGGGTGCCCTGGCGGGTGCTGCCCGACGGGACCGGCGTGATCGCGACCTCCGTGCCGCCGACCGAGGCGATGCTCGCCGAGGCGCGGGAGATGCTCGAGGTCGACGTGGTCACCGTGCGCACCACGACCGACTGGGACATCTTCCAGGCCGTCGAGAGCGCCTGCCGCGCCGCGCTGCTCTTCGGCGCGGCCGACTCGCTCGCGGTGCAGAGCGGCGACGAGTCGGCCAAGTCGGGGCTGCGCCGCTGGCAGGTCATCACTCCGCTCGTCGTCGCCGCGATCGTGATCGTCGGAGCGGTGCTGGCGCCGAGCCTGACCTTCGTGATCGTGCTCGCCTCGGCCAACCTGCTCTTCCTGATGAACATCGCCTTCAAGGCGCTGGCCGGCCTGCGCGCGCCGCTCAACCAGAGCTCGGTGCGCGCGTGGGAGGAGGAGGTGGCGCTCGAGCGCGGCCGCCGCGGGCTGGACGTCTCGCCGCCGCGGATGACGGACGACGAGCTGCCGATCTACACGATCCTGATCCCCGCCTACAAAGAGGCCAACATCATCAGCAAGCTGCTGGTGAACCTCGGCGCCCTCGACTACCCGAAGGCCAAGCTCGAGGTGCTGGTGCTGCTCGAGGCCGACGACGACGAGACGATCTCCGCGGTGCGCCGGATGAGCCCGCCGGAGTACGTGCGGATGGTGATCGTGCCCCCGGGCGGCCCGCAGACCAAGCCGCGCGCCTGCAACTACGGGCTCAGCTTCGCCCGCGGCGAGTTCGTGGTGATCTACGACGCCGAGGACCGGCCCGACCCCGACCAGCTGCGCAAGTGCGTGCGGCTGTTCCGCGAGGACGCGTTCGAGCGCGAGCACGTGGATCCGGAGCAGAAGCAGCTCGTCTGCCTGCAGGGGGCGCTGAGCTACTTCAACGCCGACTACAACGTGCTCACCCGGATGTTCGCGGTCGAGTACGCGCACTGGTTCGGTGCGATGCTGCCGGGGCTCGACCAGTCGCACCTGCCGATCCCGCTCGGCGGCACCTCGAACCACTTCGAGACGCGCGTGCTGCGCGAGCTCGGCGCCTGGGACCCGTACAACGTCACGGAGGACGCCGACCTCGGCCTGCGCGTGGCCGCGCACGGCTACCGCGTGGGCGTCGTCGACTCCAACACCTGGGAGGAGGCGTGCGCCGAGGTCCCTGCGTGGATCAAGCAGCGCACCCGCTGGATCAAGGGCTACATGATGACCGCGGGAGTGAACACGCGGCACCCGATCCGCTGGTTCAAGGTGAACGGGGTGCTCGGCTCGCTGAGCCTGGTGGCGCTGATCATGGGGACGCCGGTCGCCTTCCTGCTCTACCCGCTGGTGCTCGGCTTCACCGTGATCACCTACATCGGCGTGCAGTTCCTCGGGCTGGATCTGCCGGAGTGGCTGATCGTCGCGGGGACGACGAACATGCTCTTCTCGAACACGCTGATGATCGTCGTCTCGGGGATCGCGGCGTGGAAGCGCTACAACTGGCGGGTCGCGGCGTTCGCGATCCTGAACCCCGTCTACTGGGTGCTGCACTCCATCTCGGCCTGGCGCGCGGCCTGGCAGATCGTCTTCAGCCCGCACAAGTGGGAGAAGACGCCCCACGGCCTCACGGAGGACTACGAGGACTCGACGATCGGGGCCCCGGCGTAGGTGCGCTCGCCGAGACGTCCCGTTCCGGTCGAGGCGTCCCGTTCCACCTGGACGTCTCGACCGTTCGAGGACGCCTCGGCGGCGTTAGAGCGGCGGGGCCGCCAGCAGCACGGCGCCGGCGGCGGCGCTCAGGGCCGCGACGAGGCACCAGCGGTCGGCGCGGAGGCGGCAGCCGCCCGCTCGGGCGAGCGCGGCGAGGCCGGCGGCGAGCACGGCGGCGCCGATCTGCACGGTCGCCGAGGTCCGCATCAGCGACCACGCCTCGAACGGCGGCATGCGGCCTTCGCCAGCCAGGAACGGCAGCCCCGCGACGCTCGCCGACGCCAGCAGCAGCAGCGCTGATCCGACCGCGAGAGCCACCACGACGTGCCCGAGCACCTCGGCCGCCGCCCGCTGCCGGGCGCTCGGCGCGGCGATCTGCGGGAGGACAGCGGAGGCGCTCGCAGCACTGCGGAGGGGCATGCGCCGAGCGTAGAACGCGGCCGTCTGCGGCGGACCCCCTTGCAGATCCCCCTTCCGGAGGTGATTCCGCGGGGGACTCTGCTCCGGCTCCCGTTGCGCGCTCGATGTTATACATCGGGCCGATGTATAACATCGCGGCGGCTTCTCGGTGGACCGGACTTCTGGCGGTGGTGGATCTCGATACGCCCGCTGCGCGGGCTACTCGATCAGCATGAAGGAGGCGTGCCCCGGACTGCGGTCAGCAGGGATCGGCATGCCCGGGAGTGCATGGACGGCGCGGGTCGGCATGCCCGGCGCTGCATGCTGGTCGAGTGGCCCCGAAGGGGCGTATCGAGACCCCGCTGCCGCCGGAGTCCCGGCAGCCGTCCGCGTCAGATGTTGAGGCGGTTGAAGATCGGGGACGGCAGCAGGCGGATGACCGTCATGATGACGCGCCACTTGGCCGGGGCGTAGGCGACGGCGCGGCCGGAGGCCATGGCGGCGGCGACGTCCTTCGCGACGGAGTCGACCGGGGCCAGCGAGGCGCCGCTCTGCTTGAGCGAGGCGGTCATCGGGGTGTCGGTCGGACCGGGCTTGATCAGCACGACGGACAGGCGCGAGCCGGCCAGGCGGTGCTGCAGGCCCTGGGCGAAGCGCTCGACGAGGCCCTTGGCGGAGCCGTAGACGTAGTTGGTCTTGCGGCCGCGGTCGCCGGCGACGGAGCCGATCACGCCGATGCTGCCGGAGGTCAGCGCGTTCGCGTAGGCCTCCATCCAGAGGGCCACCGAGACTCCGGTGACGACGAGGACGTCGCGGGCGACGGCGAGGTCGGCGGACGCCTCGTCCTGGGTGGTCATCGCGCCGTGGGCGATCAGCACGGTGTCGGGGGCGCCGCCCTCGAGCGAGGTCGCGACGACCGAGGAGATCGCGGCGGGGTCGGTCAGGTCGACCGCCGCCACCGACAGCGCGGCCGCGGGGAAGCGCACGCGCAGGTCCGTCGCCAGCGCCTCCAGCCGGCCGGCGTCGCGGCCGACCAGCAGGGCCGAGCGCGCGCCCGTGCCCAGCCACAGCCGCAGCGTGTGCTCGGCGATGGCGGAGGTCGCTCCGACCACGACGATCTTGGAGGGGGTACCAGTGCTCACGTCAGCTCCCGAGGACTCGGCGCGAGAAGCCGGAGGAGATCCCCGGGTCGCGCTGGAGGGTGAATTCGGCGAGGCGCGGGAAGCCGGCCTCGAACATCTCGCGCGTCATGCGCGCGTCCTTCGCCGGGTACAGCCGGCCGCCCGCGGCGAGCACCAGCGCGTCGAGGCGCTCGAACAGCGGCAGCGCGACGGGCGTGTTCGGGAAGTCGAGCGCGAAGCAGACCCCGGGCGCCGGGAAGCTCAGCAGGCCCGGCGACTCCAGCGCGCCGAAGGTCTTCAGCACGCCGAGGAAGGAGCCGGTGCCCGAGGCCGCGATCAGCGCGAGCATCTCGCGGGTCGTCTCGAGCGCCCCCTCCCACGGCACGGTGCTCTGGTACTGGTAGAAGCCGCGCGGGCCGTACATCGTGTTCCAGCCCTCGATCGCGTCGAGCGGGTAGTCGAACTGCTCGTAGTGCTGCACGGAGCGGCGGGCGCGGGTCGCCTTCAGGCGGTAGTAGGCGCGGTTGAGCAGCGGCAGCGTGGCGCGGTTGACGACCGAGAGCGGGAAGGCGAAGGGCACCTTCAGCGAGCCCGGCCGGTTCTCCGGCAGCTCCGGGGCGGCCGTGCTGTCCGCGCGCGAGTAGACCCCGCGGCGGCCGCCGCCCGTGGTCACGTCGATCCAGGCGACGGTGTGCTCGAAGACGTCCATCGACTCGTGCACGAGATCGAGGTACCCCTCGAGCGTCTGGAACGGCACGTCCTCGCTGACGAGCCACGGCCCGGGGACACGGGCGAGCCCGAGCTCGACCTCGACGATCAGCCCGGTGAGCCCGAGGCCGCCGATCGTCGCCTCGAACAGCTCGACGTTCTCGGTGGGGGAGCAGCGCGAGGACGACCCGTCGCTGCGCAGGAGCGTGAAGGAGCGCACGTGCCGGCCGATCGTGCCCGCGGAGGCGTGGTTCTTGCCGTGCACGTCGTTCGCGATCGCGCCGGCGAGGGTCACGTTCTTCGTCCCGGGGGTGACCGGCAGCATCCAGCCGCGCGGCGCGAAGACGGCCTGCACGTCGCGCAGCAGCACGCCCGGCTCGGCCCGCAGCACGCCGGTCTCCTCGTCGAAGGCGAGCAGGCGGTCGAAGCCGCTGAAGTCCCAGATCCGGCCGCCGCCGTTGAGCGCGACGTCGCCGTAGCTGCGGCCGAGCCCGTAGGCGATCCCGCTGTCGCCCGCGGCCAGCGCGGCCTGCGCCTGCTCGACGCTCGTGATCCGGGTGACGCGGTGCTCGTCGCGCGAGAGCAGGCCCCAGGAGGAGACGGGGGTGGTCATGCGGGCTCCTCTCGCGGGCCGGAGAACGTGACGTTCTTGTCGAGGTGGTACTTGGCGACGTAGCCGATGGCCAGGCCGATGACGGCCCCGGTGTAGCGGGCCAGGTCGGTGCCGAAGAGGTAGTCGAAGCCGAACTCGAAGCCCCAGAAGATCAGGGTCGTCACGCCGCTCATCACGCCGTAGAGGAGGAAGGTCCTCAGCCCGTGCGCCGCATTCATCGTCTCGTGCTTGAAGATGAAGCGCTTGTCGAGCACGTACTTGGCGATCACCCCCGTCAGGGTGCCCGCGAGCACGGCGGCGACGGTGGCCCACTCCGCGTCGACGGCGAGCTCGACGAGCATCTGCGTGCCCAGATTCACCGCCGTTGCAAGGATCGCGAAGACGACGTACAGCGCGGCCGTCCGCATGCGCTTCCCTCCGTGGTGCTCCGGTCGTGAGCGCTGCGGATCCGGGTGGATGGGAGCGCGTTCACCCCCGATTGTAGGTTGGGCCCGCGTCACCCCGATCCCGCCCGATCCGGCCGTTCCTGGCCCCGTTCCCCCGAGAGGGAGACGTCGTGAACACCGCCCGCGCACTCGTCGCCGCCATGCGTCCGCGCCAATGGCTGAAGAACGTCCTGGTGCTGGCCGCTCCGGTCGCCGCCGCACGCATCCTCGAGCCCGAGATCCTCGTCGCGACCGTCATCGGGGTGATCGCGTTCAGCCTCGCCTCCTCCGGCGGCTACCTGCTGAACGACCTCCTCGACGTCGAGTCGGACCGCGTGCACCCGAAGAAGCGCTTCCGCGCGATCGCCTCGGGCGCGCTGCCGCTGAAGGTCGCCTGGCCGGCCGCGTTCGTGCTGATGATCGTGCCGGTGCTGGTGACCTTCCTCCTCGGCTTCACCTGGTTCGCGGCGACGCTCGCGGCCTACCTGGTGATGCAGATCTCGTACTGCCTCTGGCTCAAGCACGAGCCGGTCATCGACATCCTGATCGTGGCGGGCGGCTTCGTACTCCGCGCGATCTCGGGCGCGGCCATCGCGGACATCCCGCTGACGCAGTGGTTCCTGCTCGCGGTGTCCTCGGGCTCGCTGTTCATGGTCGCGGGCAAGCGCTACTCCGAGAAGCTGCAGAGCGAGGGCAAGGAGGAGAGCCACACCCGCTCGACCCTCAAGGTCTACACGCCGGGCTATCTGCGCTTCATCTGGTCGGTCGCCGCGTCGCTGACGATGATCTCCTACGCGCTGTGGGCACTGTTCATCAACGGCGAGAACTCGCTCTGGTCGATGGCGTCGGTGGTGCCCTTCGGTGCGGCGCTCTTCCTCTACGCCCTCGACATCGAGCGCGGGCGGGCGTCGGCGCCGGAGGACATCGTGCTCGGCAACCTGCGGCTGCTGGTCTGCGGCGCGCTCTGGGCGGGGCTGTTCGTCGTCGCGATCATGACGCGGACGACCACGGGCTGAGGTCGCGGGTCGGGCGTCGAGCCGGGTCCGCCGCGGGATCGACGTCGTCGACGCCCTCGATCACCTCGCCGGGCTTCTCGGGGACCGCGAGCGCCTGCTCGGTGATCTCGTCGAGCAGGCCCGCGAGCTCGCGCTGGTCCTCCGGCACGTCGACCCCGCGGATCCCGGTGGCGCGGATGAGCAGCGGCAGGGTGCTGCCCTGGATCAGCAGCGTCCCAGCGATCTTCTCGCCTCGTTGAACGTCCGCGACTGCTGTGTCGTGTCCTCGGTGGGACCACCTCGGCCCCCGCACTACAGGAGGCATCATGCTCAAGCGAATCGCGACCACTGTGACGACTGCGGCGTTCGCCGCCGTCCTTCTCGCCGGATGTTCGACGGCCGCCGGCTCGGCCGCCTCGTCGGAAGCGCCGGCCGACAGCCCCTCCGCCACCGCGATGGCCTCCGCCACCGCGACCGCCTCCGCTGAGACGGCGGCTCTCACGACGGCGTCCTCGCCGCTGGGCGAGATCATCACGGACGAGGCCGGCTCCACCGTCTACACGTTCACGAAGGACACGCAGAACTCGGGCAGCAGCAGCTGCTACGACGAGTGCGCCACGACCTGGCCGGCCGTGTCGGCGTCCAGCACGACCGCCGCGGACGGGATCACCGGAGAGGTCGGCTCGATCACGCGCACCGACGGGACGACCCAGCTGACCGTCGACGGATGGCCGGTCTATCGGTTCGCGAAGGACACTGCACCGGGCCAGGTCAACGGGCAGGGTGTGAAGGACGCCTGGTACGTCCTCCTCCCTGACGGCACGATGAACAAGGAAGCCGCGGCCATGAGCACCGCCACCCCGGCGTCCTGATGCGACGGCGACCCGTCCCCGCGCAGCGAAGCGCATCGCCCGGACGGGTCGCCGGTTCTCGACAGGCAAGGACGGAAAGGGATGACCGGCAGTGATCGCAGCGACCGAGATGAGGGAGCGCGCCGTGGCGCTTCGAGGCGGTGAGCACTGTGCCCCGCCCCGTCGATGAGCTCCTGGCGGCGCTGTACGAGAGTCACGGCCCGGCGTTGCGGCGCTTCGTGCAGAACCTCACTCGGAACGCGGCGCTGACGGAGGACGTCGTGCAGGAGACGATGGTCCGCGCCTGGCAGCGCCCGCAGGTCCTCGAACGCGACGCCGACGCCGCCCGCGCGTGGCTGTTCACCGTCGCCCGCAACCTCGTCATCGACGACGCCCGCTCCGCTCGGAGCCGACGCGAAGTGCCGGCGAAGGACGAGGACGGCGGCGGCGCCGTCCCCGATCGCACCGACGCGGTCCTGGACAGCATCCTCGTCGCCGACGCTCTCGCCTCGCTGTCGGTGGAGCATCGTCGGATCGTGGTGGACGCGTACTTCCTCGGACACACCGTCCCCGAGATCGCTCGCCGGCACTCCATCCCCGAGGGAACAGCGAAATCCCGATTGCACTACGGACTGCGCGGACTGCGACTGGCTCTGCAGGAAAGGGGCGTCACCCGATGAACGACCACCACGGAAGCTCTGCGACGGAGGACGAGTACCGCGACTGGGACGCGTCCTACGTCCTCGGCGCTCTCCCCGCGGATCAGCGACTCGAGTACGAGCAGCACCTCAGCGGCTGCGCGGCCTGCCGCGCGGCCGTGGCAGAGCTGGCAGGACTGCCCGGCATCGTCGGTCGCCTCTCCGTCGAGGACGCTCTCGCCATCAGCGCATCGGACGACGGCGAGGAGGCGCCGCCGTCGATGGTGACGCTGCCCGCCATCGCCCACCGTGTCCGGACGCGCCGACGTCGGCGCCGGCTGGTGACGTCCCTCGCCGTCGCGGCCGCCGTCACCGCCTCCGTCTTCGGAGGCGTCGCTCTCGGCACGGGCATCGCGGGCGCTCCCGTGGCGAGCGAGGCGACCCTCGAACCGATGGACCCGATCGCGACCGATCCCGCTCTCGCTGCGGACATCGAGGTCGAGGGGAAGCCGTGGGGCACCCGGCTGGAGTGGAGCTGCACCTACAGTGGTGATGCGCCCGCCGACGCGGAGTACGAACTCGTGATCACCCGCACAGACGGCAGCACGATCACCGTCGCCACCTGGACGGCGGCCGGGCAGCGCGCCGTCGACCTGGCGGCGTCCACGGGCATCGCCCGGTCGGAGATCACCGGTGTCGACATCAGGGTCCGCGGTACGAACACCCCCCTCGTCCGCACCGACACCTGAGACACCATCCACCCGCAGGAGACACCGACACTGCCCGCGGTGCCGCGGACACCGGACAGGAGCAGACCTTGAGCACCGAGACCACGCCGCTGCACATCACCCGCGAGGGCCCGAGACGCTTCATCGGCCGCAACGCGCGAGGAGCCGAGGTCCGCATCGGCGGGTCGGAGGCCGACGGCGTGTTCTCGCCCGGCGAGCTGCTGCACCTCGCCCTCGCCGCCTGCGGCATGCTCTCCTCGGACCACCTCCTCGCCAGCCGCCTCGGAGCCGACTTCGAAGCGACCACCGACATCACCGCGACCAAGCCCGAGGGTGAGGACCGCTACGACTCGATCACCGCCGTGATCCGCGCCGACCTGTCGGCGCTCGATCCCGAGCGGATCGCCTCACTGTCCGAGCGCACCCGCCGGGCGGTCGACCGTCAGTGCACCGTCGGCCACACGCTCGAGCACGGCGCGGCGTACACCGTCGACATCGTGGACGACCAGGCCGTTCCCGTCAGCGGTCCGAGGACGGGGACCGTCTGAGATCAGCGCCTCATCGGTCACGACGACCGGTGCCGACCGAGCGGCGGACGTCTGCCTTCAGTGCCGTCAGTCCGCGACTCGCCGACCGGATCCGAGACGATTCGCGAGGCGGAGCGCGTTCACGGAGCGGAGGTGCTGGTCGGCGCGGTGACGTCCGTTGGCCGGCGACGGGTGCGGTGCCGCGAGGACGGGAACGACACGGGGATCATCGTGCAGGGTCAGGTAGCGCATGACCCCGTCGAGCGCCACGGTCCCGTAGGTGACGACGGCGTCGAGCGCGGGCAGCAGCTCCAGCAGCTCACCGAGCGCGAGCCTGCCCTGCTCGATGTCCGCGGGGCGGACGCGGCCAGGGATCTCCCACGGGATGAGGTTCCAGCGGAGGTAGTGGTCGCGGGAGAGTCCGGACTCGATGCGGGCCGCCCGGAACGCGGCGGCGGTGGGCCCGAGGTTGTCCTCACTGCAGACGGCAGCGGATCCCGCGGCGATCGTCCGAGGGCCGGGTGACTGCATCAGCACCAGGACGCGACTGGCGGTGCCGCCGGAGCGGGGATCGAAGCCCGGAACGAAGCGTCCGGTCGCGTCCGCGGTACTCCGCCAGGTCTCGGCGAGGGCGTTCAGGGTTCGGATGTCCACGATGGTCCTCGATCCCGGTCAGGCCGGTCGCGGTGGTGCGAGCAGGGTGCCGCGGATCACGGAACCGTGGAAGGTGCGGGCGGCGACGAAGATCCACGCGGCGACCAGGCCGACGTAGTAGAGCACGGCGAGGCCGGCGACGACCGTGAGACCGGAGTGCAGGGCGAGGCCGTTCAGTCCGGTGACGCAGGTGCCGACGGGGAACGTGAACGACCACCACGTCAGACTGAACGGCAGGTGCTCCTTCGCGGTGCGGAGGGTGATCGCGAGGGCGATGACGGTCCAGAGCAGTGCGAAGCCGAGCATCGCGAAGCCGTACACCAGAGCCACGACCAGCAGCGCACGCGCCGTGCCGGCGTCGACGACGGTGGGCGCGTTCGAGGCGAGCAGATTCACAGCGGTGATCGACTGTCCGACCGGTCCGAGGACGATCCACAGCGTCGGCACCATCCCGGCTGCTCCGACCTTGTGCTGCGCGAGCCGGTTCCAGATCAGGGTGATCACCACCAGCGACGCGACCAGGCTGAGGCCGAAGAAGCCGTAGCAGGACCACAGGAGCGTCTCCCGCGCTTGCCCGGCTGGCGCGTACGGCAGCAGCAGTGCGCCGGTGGAAGCGGACACCATCGGCGGAACGATCGGCATCAGCCAGCCGCCGAACGCCGAATCGGGCTTGTTCTCGTGCCGGGTGAACGCGAGGTAGGGCACCAGGACCGCCGTCGCCAGCCCGCCGAGTGTCCCCGCACCCCAGAGCACCCAGTCGATGGTGACAGCGGCGGGCAGGCCGATCCAGTCCTTGCCGAGAAGGAGGGTCCCCGCGCCGACGGTGAGGAACGCCATGGGCGGCGCGCCGTAGAAGTGCGAGAGGACCGGATTCAGGTGGTGCCTCATCGCTGTACCGCGGTAGCGGACCCAGTGCAGCCCGGTCGCGACCGTCAGCGCGACGAGCAGCAGTGCGGCGATCGCCCAGACGACGGTGGCCCCGGTACGCAGTCCGGGGAACTGGAGGGGCAGGGACGCGGCGGCGACCGCGACGATGCCGGTGCCCATGATCGACGCGAACCAGTTCGGCGTCAGGTTCGACACGATCAGTCCCGGATGCTCCAGCTCCCGGAACAAGCGCCTCGACCGCGGAGGATGCCCGATCGAGGAAGATGCGCGGGCGGGGGAGAGAGTTGTCATGACTCCAGCCTGAGCATCGCCGTCCCCAGCCGATACAGCGATCGTGTTGGCGGGGCACAATGAGTGCTTGTGGCGACGCGGCGATTGACGGACCGGATCCTGGATCTCGACACGCTGGAGGTGCTCGAACGCATCGCCGAGGCGGGCTCGCTCTCCCGTGCCGCCGAAGACCTCGGCGTCACCCAGCAGGCCGTTTCGGCGCGTCTGCGGGTCGCGGAGCGCGCCATCGGGCAGCCGCTCGTGCGCCGCTCTCCGACCGGGTCCCTGATGACCGACGCGGGCCGGCTCGTGCTCGAGCTGGCCGGCCCGGTCCTCGAGGCGTCCCGCCGCCTCGAGGCGGGCGCGGCAGCACTGCGACAGCCGACCGGCTCACTGGTCCTCGCGGCGTCGCAGACGATCGCCGAACTGCTGCTCCCACGCTGGCTCCTCGAATTCCGACAGCGCACACCCGAGGTGAGTGTGCAGCTGATCGCCGGCAATTCAGCCACGGTCACCGAGCTCGTGCGATCCGGTGCGGCGCAGCTCGGATTCGTCGAGACTCCGGCGTCCACGGCCACGCTCTCCTCTCACGTGGTCACGGAGGACGAACTCGCTGTCGTCGTCGCACCGGACCACCCCTGGGCACGCGCGGCGAGTATCAGCGCCGAGGACTTGGCCGGGACCGCACTGCTGACACGAGAGGAAGGCTCCGGCACCCGGACGACCCTCGAAGCATGGCTCCACGACGCCGGGCTCGCACCCACGACTCCCGCCGCGATCCTGGAGACGACGGCGATCATCCGAGCGAACGCCCGCGCCGGCATCGCGCCCGCCGTCATGAGCATCCTCACCGTCGAAGCAGATCTCGCCGCGCGCTCACTGATACGAGTGCCCCTCCGCGGACCAGCACTCGTGCGACCCCTCCGCGCCATCTGGTCCGATCGCATCGGGTCGTCCGCGGCGGCGTTCCTGGAGATCGCGCACGAGATGCGCTGACCGGTGCACGGCCGGGCCGGGCCGAACCGGAGTGGTCACCTCTGCACACGGCGGCACGGACGTCACTTCGCGGTGATGGCGAAGAGCCCGCCGATGCCGACGGTGTAGAGCGCGAGCACGATCACCGAGTCGACTCCCATGCCGGCGATGCGGCGGGTGGGTCGGAAGATCAGTCCGACGACGTAGACGAGGGTGAGCAGGGCGGCGAGAGCGGTGAGGTAGATGTCGGACGAGTTCGCCTGCGGGAGGACCGCGGTGCCGGAGAGGACGGTGGCGACGAGGAACAGGACGGGGAGGAAGGCATTGCCGCCGAAGATGTCGCTGATGGCGAGGTTGTCGTCGCCCTGCTTGATGGCTTGCAGCCCGGTCGAGATCTCGGGGAGGGAGGTGGCGAGAGCGAGCACGGTGGCTCCGAACAGCACCCCTGAGAGACCGAGCTGCGAGGATGCCGCGTCACCGGCGCGCTCGAGCACGACACCGGCGAGGAGGGTCGCCGCGGCGGAGATCGTGAACACGATGGTCGCCTTGCGTGTGCTCATCGGGTGCGTCTTCTTCTTCGCGGGGGATGCTGTCGCGTCGGGGGCCCGCCCGTCCTCGTGCCAGGGGAGGTGCTTGCCGGAGCGCTGCACGAGCAGCAGCCCCACGACCCAGAGGCCGGCGATGAGGACGACGTCCGGGGTCAGGCGCAGCACTTCCAGTCCGGAGGGCAGCTGGCTGCCGGCGATGACGACGGCGAGCACCGCGACGACCACGAGCCCCTCGAGCACGAGTGTGAGGGACGCAGCACGGTAGGTGAGCGGCTTCGCACCCTTTCCGCGCTTGCCGAACAGGTCGAGGACGACGAGGACCACGGTCTGCAGTGCGATGCCGCCGAGGATGTTGCCGACCGCGACGTCCAGGTTCCCGGAGAGCGCGGCGGACACGGTGATCGCGATCTCCGGCAGGTTCGTCGCGACGGCGAGGACGATCAGACCGCCCAGCGCACTCCCCAGGTGCAGACGCGCGTCCAGAACGTCCGTGGCCTTCGACAACTGGATGCCGGCGACCCACACCACTGCGGCGGCGGCGAGGAAGATGACGACGAGAACAACGAGAGGCAGACCATCCATGCACTGAGTGAACCGCGCCGACGACGATTCGAGACCCCCTTGCGCCGGGGCTGCTTCTCACCGTCAGCACCGGCCGGTCCTCATGATCCCCCTCTCCCCGGTCGATGATTCGGAGCCGCTGCCCTGGTCCTGACCGAGGTGCGGGCGTAAGCTGATGGCAGTGGCGATGGATCCCGCCCGAGCGTGAGCTCGAACTGCCGCCGAGGCTGATGGTTCCTACCTTCTCGATCAGAGACCAGGTAGGTGACCCGTGCCCGCGCATCCCCCGCTCGTCCTCGTGCGCCACGGTGAGAGCACCGGCAACGCCGACGGTCTCTTCTGCGGCGTCCTCGACGTCCCCCTCACCGACCTCGGACGTGACGAAGCGCGACAGGCCGCGACGCTGCTGAGGGACGCATCGATCGACCCCGATCTGATCCTCACGTCGACCCTGCAACGCTCCGCCGAATCGGCCCGGATCATCGTCGGCGCCCTTCCAGGGCGGCCGCGGATCGTCGCGGCCCAGTGGCGGCTGAACGAGCGCAACTACGGAGCGCTCACCGGCCTGTCGAAAAGCGCCGTCAGAGCCCGGTACGGGGCCGACGCCTTCCTGGAGTGGCGCCGGTCGATGGACGTCCGCCCGCCTGCTCTGTCCGCCGCCGCCTTCGCGCAGCTGCACAGGTCTGCGGCGTTCCGTGGGCAGCCGGCCGAGGCGATGACGGAGACGGAGTCGTTGCGCGACGTCGTCCACCGACTGCAGCCGCTCCTCGAGGAGCGCATCCTGCCCGCCCTCGAGGAGGGCGAGACGGTGCTCATCGTCGGGCACGGCAACTCCCTGCGCGCGCTGCGCGCCCTTCTCGAGGACCTCGGCGATGCCGCGGTCCGCGATCTGAACATCCCGACCGGTCAGCCGTACCTGTACGACACCGGGCCGTCCGGGACACCGATCTCGAGGAGCGGACGCTACCTCGACCCCGCAAGAGCCGACCGGGCGGCGATCACGCTCGCCCACGAAGGAGGAACCTGATGAACGCCTACATCAGCCACACCCGCACCAGCATCCACGGATCGGGCGAGTACGTCGCCCACCCCGCCGGACACCCGCTGGTCATCGCCGACGTCGCCGCACGGCAGATCCTCGACTCCCGCGGCTTCCCGACCGTCGCTGTCACCCTGCGTCTGGACGACGACACCGTCCTGGACGCCTCCGCCCCCGCAGGCGCCTCGACCGGCGCGTTCGAAGCGGTCGAGCTGCGCGACGGCGGCCCCGCGTTCGGCGGACGCGGAGTCCGCTTCGCTGTCGCGGCCGTCGACGGCGAGATCCGCGCCCTCCTGCTCGAGCACTCCTGGACCTCGCTTCGCGAGATCGACGAAGCGCTGCGAGCACTGGATGGAACCGCGAACCTCGCCCGCCTCGGAGCGAACTCCGTCGTCGCCGTCTCCATCGCGGCCGCCCGCGCCTTCGCAGCGCGCACCGGCCTGCCCCTGCACCGGTGGATCGCCGATCACACCGGGGCGACCGCCTCCCTGCCCGTCCCGCACTTCAACGTCATCAACGGCGGCGCGCACGCCGCGAACGGCCTCGACTTCCAAGAGTTCATGATCGCCCCCGTCTCCGCCGGCACCGAGGAGGAGGCCGTGCAGGTCGGCGCGGAGATCTATCACGCCCTCGCCGCCCGCGTCCGCACCGCCTACGGCACCTCCGGGCTCGGCGACGAGGGCGGCTTCGCGCCCCCCATCGACCGGCCCGAGGACGCCCTGGACCTCCTCGTCGCAGCGATCACCGACGCCGGATACCAGCCCGGCACCGGTGACATCGCGATCGCGATGGATCCCGCCGCGAACGGCTTCTTCCACGGCGACGGCCACTACACCGTCGCCGGCACCGACCTCGACCGCGACGCACTCGCCCGCTACTACGAGAAGCTGATCGCCGACTACCCGATCCGCAGCATCGAGGACGGTTTCGCCGAGGACGACCACGAGGGCTGGGCCCTCCTCGCCCACACCATCAGCGACCGGGTGCAGCTCGTGGGAGACGACCTCTACGTCACCGACGCCGACCGCATCCGCGACGGAGCCCGCAACGGCTACTCCAACGCCGCACTCATCAAGCCCAACCAGATCGGCACCATCACCGGCACCCTCGACGCGATCGCGGCCGCGCACGACGCCGGCATGCGCTGCATGGTCTCCCACCGCTCCGGCGAGACCCTCGACACCTTCATCGCCGACCTCTCGGTGGGAACCGGAGTCGGGCAGATCAAATCCGGCGCCCCCGCGCGCGGTGAGAGGGTCGCGAAGTACAACCGCCTCGTCGACATCGAGCACCTCGACCCCGCGCTGCACTACGGCCTCACCCACTGACCCGCCCCCTCCCGAAAGGCCCCGCTCCTCGTGACCGATGACCTCCACCGTCACCGCCCCCCGGACCCCGACCCCGAGCTGCCGGTCGACAGCGACCTCGACGTCGACGACGCCCCCGACGGGACGCCACGACCCGTGCACCTGCGCCTGCGGTACCTCCTCCTCGTCGCCGCCGGCGGCACGGTCGGGACCGGGGCGCGGGAGGGCCTGACCCTCGCGTTCCCCGCCGGTCCCGCCTTCGACACCGTCGTCTTCGCCATCAACATCGTCGGCGCGCTCCTGCTCGGCGTGCTCCTGGAGGGCCTCGCCAGAGCCGGCAGCGACGAGGGCCGACGCCGCACCGCACGGCTGCTGCTCGGTACCGGAGCGCTCGGAGGCTTCACCACCTACAGCACCCTCGCCACCGACACCGCCCACCTGCTCACCACAGGACACCCCGCACCCGCCGCCCTCTACGCGCTCGGCACCGTCCTCCTCGGTGCCCTCGCGTCCTGGACAGGGATCGTCCTCGCCGCAGCACTCCACCGGCGACGCACGCAGAGGAAGGTGCCGGCATGACACCCGCACTGTTCCTCGCGCTCTCCCTCGCCGGTGGAATCGGAGCCGCGACACGGCTCCTCCTCGACGGGCTCATCAAAGCCCGCACCGGCGGCGCCTACCCCTGGGGCACCACCGTCATCAACGTCACCGGATCACTCCTCCTCGGACTGATCACCGGCCTCGCCCTCGCAGGCATCGCCCCCGAATCGTGGCGACTCGTCCTCGGCACCGGCTTCCTCGGCGGCTACACCACCTTCTCCACCGCCAGCCTCGAGACCGTCCGCCTCCTCGCCGAAGGACGCCGCCTCGCCTCCGTCACCAACGCGCTCGGCATGCTCCTCCTCAGCGTCATCGCCGCAGCGACAGGACTCTGGCTCGGAGGCGCGCGATGAGCATCATCGATGGCCGCGAGAGCGGGAGCGGTTCTCTTCCTCGACGCTGATGACGGCGGCGATGCCGAGCTCCATCAGAGCGTCCTGCGGGCGGCGTCGGGCATCGGCGGTCTCGATTCGGGGAGGGGGAGGCGCCTGTCCGTGCGGGGGCGCTCGCGCGCGCGGGCGCTCGCGCGCGCGGTCGAGGCCGGACGGCGAGTCTGCGCTCGTGTCCGGCCTCGGCCTAGGGGGGTTGCGGGTGGCGGGTGCGTGGCTCCGCGACCCGATCTCCTGGGAAGAGACGCCCGCCTGCCTGCTGGTCGAGCAGCCCCGCAGGGGCGTATCGAGACCCGACTCCCCACGGACGTCGGTCGCCTTCCTGCCCTGCTGCCGCTCGTCAGCGCCGGTCGAGGACCCGGACGAGGCCGATCAGGAGGGCGATCGTCCCCAGCGCGGCGATCGCGATCGCGGCGGCTCCGGCCGGGCCGAGCGAGAGCGCCCAGTCGACGACGGCGGTCCGCAGCCCGGCGTCGGCGGCGAGGAGGAGCAGGAGGACCGCGACGGCGGCCTGGACCAGCCCCCAGACGATCGCGCCGGCGCGGATCCTGGGCCGCTTCGCGGTCTCGGTGGCGGTGCTGGTCTGCGTGGCGGTGGTGCTCTGCGCGGTCATCGTCCTACCTCCGTCGGGGTCGTGCTGTCGGTTCCGGGCGGGGTGCCGGGGTCTGTCGGGGTGGTGGGGTCCGTCGTGGTGGGGTCAGTCGTGCTGCCGGTGTCCGTCGGGGTCGGGAGGTCGGTCGCGGCAGCGGTCGCCCCCGAGGTCGGCTCCGCGGTCGCAGTGCCGTCCTGGTCGAGTGCGGCGCCGCTGGTCGAGTCCTCGGCGGTCCGGTCGTAGACGGTGACCCCGCCGCGGCCCTGCGCGATCCGGACGACGACCGGCTCGGCGTCCGGGTCGCCGAAGGTCTGCGTCCACGTGGCTCCGTCGCGGCTGTACTCGACGTTCTCCGGCTCGGAGCCCACGTCGCCGTCGGCGAAAGCGGTCGTCAGCCAGTAGTAGCCGTTGGCCGTGGACGCCTCGAGGCGGACCGCCGCCCCCGCCATCGGCATAACGGTGATGTTCCCGGCGCCCTGCCAGACGTCGATCACCTCCCCCGGGGCACCCAGCGACGGGTCGATCGAGATCTGCAGGTCGCCCGCAACCATCGCGTAGCTGCCCGGAACCGCGTTCGAGAGGCCGTACGAGCTGAGCATCGGCAGCAGCTGGCGATCGGGCGGGACGAGCGATGCGGTCGAGGCTGTCAGCACCGTGATCACCGAGACCGCGATCAGGAGGATCGCGCGCCGGCGCAGCAGTCCCGCGGCGACGATCGCCAGGGCGAGCACCAGGGTCGCGACGCTGAAGCCGACGACTGTCGCGGTCGAGCCGGAGACGGTGAGCGACGCGATCGCGCCGACGACGGCGGCCAGGCCGAGCACGAGCAGGGTGACGCTCCTCCGCAGCCGCGGGTTCGCCTCGCGGTGCAGCCGACGCCGCTCGAGGCGCGCCGCGGTGATCGCGGCGGCTCGGAGGCGCGACTCCTCGGCACGGGCCCGGGCCGTCTCGCGGGCGGTCGCGCTCTCCTGGGCGCGGAACGCCTCCCGCTCGGCCTTCCACTCCTCCTGGCGCTCGCGCCACAGCGCGAGGTCCTCGGGGGTGCTCGGCCGCGGCTCGGTCGGGCGCTGCGGAGGGAGGAGGGGAGCGCCGCTCGCGGGCTCGCCCTTCGGGGCGGGGTAGCCGGCGGCCGAGGCGCCGGGTCCCTCGGGGCTGCCGTACGGCGGGGGCGTCGGGTCGGTGCGGCCCGAGCGGCGGGCGATCCAGACCACGAAGAGCACGATGAGGACCAGGACGACGACCGTCCAGAGGGCACGGCCGGTGGCGGGCGCCCAGGGGACCGCCCCGGTGTACGCGCCGCCGAGCGACCAGAAGCCCTGCGCGACCGGGAGCATCGAGGCGAGCACCAGGGCGCCGATCCCGGCGTGGACCCGGGTCAGGCGCCCGCGGAGCAGCTCCTCGACCGGCAGCACGCCGTCCTCGTCGGGCAGCAGCAGCCAGGCCGCCGCGTAGAAGAGGAAGGCCGGGCCGCCGAGGACGGCGACCACGACGAAGATCCCGCGCACGATCAGCGGGTCGATGCCGAGGCGGTCGGCGATGCCGGAGCAGACGCCGCCGACCCAGCCGGGCCGGCGGGCGAGATCGAGGGAGCGCAGCCAGAGGAGGAAGCGGTTCTCGGAGGAGGGGCCGGATGCGGAGGCGCCGGGGCCGGGGGTGCCGGTCCCGGGGGTGCCGTTCCCGGGATCGCCTGCTCCAGCGGTCGGGTCCGGCGTCGGCGGATCGCCCGCCGTCTCCTGCGCCGGGTCCGGCGGGGTCGTGCTCGCTGCTGTCATGGCTCGAGTGTGACCCTCCTCCACAGCCGCCGACCATCGGGGGAACCCCTGATCCGACCCCGACTCCCGCCCCGGCGACCCCGACGACCTGTTTGGATGCAGGGGTGAGCACACCCACCCTCCCGAGCACCGCGGCGCATCCGCCGCGGCGTCGGCCGTCCCCGGGCCGATCGTCCGCGGGTCGGCCCGCCTCGGCCCGGCCTCCGCTGCGCCGCCCGCGCCGGATGGTCCTCGGCGGCGTGTGCGCGGCGCTCGCCGAGCACCTGGGCCTGCGCCCGGGGACGGTGCGCTTCCTCATGATCATCGCGACGCTGCTGGGCGGCGGCGGTGCGCTGCTCTACCTGTGGCTGTGGGCGCTGGTGCCCCTGCGCGACGCCGGCCCCGAGTCGGGCGAGCAGGCGGGCGGTGTGCGGCGGGCCGTCCCGGTCGCCGTGCTGCTCGTCGGCGTCGCCGGGGCCGCGACGCTCTCGGTCGTGGTCGCGCTGCGCGGGGGCGACGACACCGACGTCACCCGGGCGCTCGCCGCCGTCGCGGTGCTCTCCGGCGGCGCCGTCGCCTGGAGTCTCGGACTCGACCGCGGCGATCCGTCCCGCTCGGCGCGCTCCTCCGTCCTGGTCCGCCTCGCCGCCTGCGCTGTGCTCGTCGTCGCCGGGGCCGCCGTGCTCACGGCCCGCCCGAGCGCGGTCAACGCGGTCCTCGCCGTCGGCGTCCTCCTGGTCGCCGCGGGCGTGCTCGCCGCGCCCCGGGTCGTCACGCTGTGGACCGAGCTGATGGGCGAGCGCGCGGCGCGGGTCCGCGAGGAGCAGCGCGCCGAGATCGCCGCGCACCTGCACGACTCGGTGCTGCAGACCCTCGCGCTGATCCAGAACCGGGCGGGCGCCTCCAGCGAGGTCGCCCGCATCGCCCGCGCGCAGGAGCGGGAGTTGCGCGACTGGCTCTTCGAGCGCGACGTCCCGGTCGCGAACGACCTGGCGGCCGAGATCCGCGCCATCGCCGCCGCGATCGAGCTCGACTGGCCGGCGACGCTCGAGGTGGTCGCGGTGGGGGCCTCGGTGCCGGGCGCCGCCCCCGTGCTCGCCGCGACCCGCGAGGCGATGCTCAACGCGGCTCGGCACGCAGGCGGCGAGGTCTCGGTCTACGTCGAGTCGTCGGCCACCGGGGTCGACGTCTTCGTGCGCGACCGCGGCCCCGGAGTCGACCTCGGCGCACTCCCCGGCGACCGCCTCGGCATCCGCGAGTCGATCGTCGGCCGGATGGCGCGCGCCGGCGGCAGCGCGACCGTGCGGCCCGGCGCGGGCGGCTCGGGCACCGAGGTCCACCTGCGCCTGCCGGCGGGGGCCGAGCGGTGACCCGCGTCGTGCTGGTCGACGACCACTCCATCTTCCGCTCCGGGCTGCGCGCCGATCTCGCCCCCGAGCTCGACGTCGTGGGCGAGGCGGCCGACGTCGACTCCGCCGTCGCGCTGGTCGCGGCCGAGCGTCCGGACGTGGTGCTGCTCGACGTGCACCTGCCCGGCGGCGCGGGTGGCGGCGGCGCCGAGGTCCTGCGCCGCAGCGCCGCGCACCTCGACGCGGTGCGCTTCCTGGCGCTGAGCGTCTCGGACGCGGCGGAGGACGTGGTCGGCGTCATCCGCGCCGGAGCCCGCGGCTACATCACCAAGGCAAGCTCCGGCGCCGAGGTCAGCCGGGCGGTCCTCGCGGTGGCCGGCGGCGACGCCGTCTTCTCACCGCGCCTGGCCGGCTTCGTCCTCGACGCCTTCGGCGCCCTCAGCGGCGAGCAGGCGGAGTCCGTCGACGAGCTCGACCGCCTCTCGGCTCGCGAGCGTGAGGTGATGCGCCTCATCGCCCGCGGCTACGCCTACAAGGAGGCCGCCGCCGAGCTCTTCATCTCGGTGAAGACCGTCGAGTCCCACGTCTCCGCGGTGCTCCGCAAGCTCCAGCTCTCCTCCCGCTACGAGCTGACCGCCTGGGCTTCGGCCCGCCGCCTCCTCTGAGGAAGGCTCCCGTCTGATCTGCAGGCGATCCGATGCGGTAGGCGCCTTCCACCGCGAGGCGCGGAAGACGGATTCGCGCATCGCCTGCAGATCGGACAACGGACGGAAGACGCCCCCGCGCCCGGAAGCTAGAACGAGAGCAGCGGGAGGAACGGCAGCGCGGCCAGCGCCGCGAGCGTGCCGAGTGCCGCGCCCGCGAGCACGTCGGTCGGGAAGTGCATCCCGAGCACGAGGCGCGACAGCAGCATCACCAGCACGACGAGGACGGCGAGCGGCCACAGCGCGGGCAGCATCACGGCGAACACGATCGCCGCGGCGGTGGTCGAGGACGCGTGCGAGCTCGGGAAGCTGAGCTTGCTCGGCGCCGTCCCCCGCACCTCGACGCCCTCGCCGAGGGGACGCGGCCGCCGGACGACGCGCTTGATCACGATCGACAGCCCGTGCGCCACGACGATCGCGACGTCGCAGAGCGCCCACGCCCAGAAGCGGGACGGATCGGCGAACGCACCGACCACGCCCAGCAGCAGCCAGCCCGCGGCGTGCTCGCCGAAGAAGCTGAGCCAGCGGGCGATCGGGCGCAGGGGCGGTGCCAGCGGCGAGCGCTGCACAGCGACGATGACCGCGGACTCGCGGCTCCGGAGGGTCGACATCGCGCTCAACCTAGCGCACCCCTCGGGCCCCCGGTGTGCAGGCGTCAGTCCGATGTGCAGGTGTCCGTCCGATGTGCAGGCGACCGGCCGCGGAAAGCACTTGCCACCGCGTCGAGTGCGCCGCCGAGCCTCGGATCGCCTGCACAACGGACCTGCGTCCCCGATCAGGCCTCCGGCTCGGCCTCCGTGCCGGCCGCGCGGCGGCGCGCCAGACCCAGTGCGGCCGCACCCGCGGTCAGCAGGGCGGCGGCGCCGGCGACGAGGCCGACGCTCTCGACACCGGTCGAGGCGAGTCCGCCGGTCGTTCCGCCGCCCACCGGCATCGGAACGGGCGTGCCGGTCGGCGCGACGGTCGGAACAGCGGTCGGCGCGGCGATCGGCCCGGCGGTGGGCGCAGCGGTCGGTCCGGCTGTCGGCCCCGCGGTCGGAACCGCGGTCGGTCCGGCCGTCGGAGTCGCCGTCGGCGCCGTGGTCGGCCCCGCGGTCGGCGTGGGTGTCGGCGTGACGAGCTGCGACGCCGGCAGGATCTGCACGATCGTCGGGCGCGGCGCCGCGACGGCACCGGCCGCGAGGGCTCCGGTGGCAGCGAAGTCCGGGAAGTACGAGCTGGGCTCCTCGAAGGTGCCCTCCTCGCCCGGGTGCTGGACGGCCACGAACACGTGCTGGTCCTGGTCGTGCACGATCGGGCCGCAGGTCTCGGCATCGCGCGGGACCGAGAGGAACTGCTCCACCCGCCCGCGCTCGGCGCCCTCGAGCGCCACCTTGAAGAGGCCGTCGTTGTAGCCGATGCCGCTCGGGGCGCCGTCGGTCGAGATCCAGAGGTTCCCGACCGAGTCGAACGCGAGGTTGTCCGGGCAGGAGATCGGCGAGACCTGGTCGACCGGGAAGCCGGAGAAGTAGACCGTGTCGCCCTGCGCGACGTCGCCGCAGAGCATCAGCAGGTTCCAGGTGAAGGTGCGGCCGGTCTGGTCGCCGCCGTCCTCGATGATCTCGACGATGTGGCCGTCGCGGTTCTCGGTGCGCGGGTTGACCTCGGTCGGCCCCTCCTTGCCCTCGGTGCCGCGGTTGGAGTTGTTGGTGCAGGCCACGTAGATCCGGCCGCTGACGAGGCTCGGCTGGACGTCCTCGCAGCGGTCCATCTTCGTCGCGCCGGCGATGTCGGCGGCCATGCGGGTGTGCACGAGCACCTCCTCGACGCTCATGCCGGCGATCATCGACGCGCCGTCGAGGACCAGGGGCAGCCAGGCGCCGATGCCGTCGAAGCCGCCGTCCGAGGGGACCGCGCCGGTGCCGGTGATCTCGGCGACGGGGGAGTCGCCGGTGAAGCTCGCGACGAAGAGGTCGCCCTCCTCCAGCAGCGTCTTGTTGTGTGCGCGGTCGCCCTCGATGTAGCGCTTCTTCGAGACGAACTTGTAGAGGTAGTCGAAGCGCTCGTCGTCGCCCTGGTAGGCGACCACGCGGCCGTCCGGGGCGAGGATGACGTTCGCGCCCTCGTGCTTGAGGCGGCCGAGCGCGGTGTGCTTCTTCGGGGTGGACTCGGGGTCGAAGGGGTCGAACTCGACGATCCAGCCGAAGCGGTTCGGCTCGTTCTCGTAGCCGGGCGTGCGGGCGTCGAAGCGCGGGTCGTCGAGCTCCCAGAGGCGGGCGGTCTCGGCGTCGGCGAGGCCGTAGCGCTTCTCCGCGTCGCTGGTCGCGGTGGCGCGGAAGTAGCCGTTGAAGTTCTCCTCGCCGGAGAGGATCGTGCCCCACGGCGTGGTGCCGCCGGAGCAGTTGCCGAGCGTGCCGAGGACGGAGCGTCCCGTCGGGTCGGCGGCGGTCTTCAGCAGCGCCGAGCCGGCCGCGGCGCCGGTGACCTCGTACGGGGTGTCCAGCAGGTAGCGGCGGTTGTGCTCGCCGCCCTGGACGTAGGCCCAGGGGCGGTCGACGGCGGTGCGGACCAGCTCGACGACGCTGAGGCCGTGGGCGGCGCGGCCGACGGCGCGGACCCGCTCGGGCTCGGCCTCGAGCTGCGCGGCCGGGAACATGATCGACTCGTTCGTGTACTCGTGGTTCACGACCAGCAGGGCGCGCAGGCGCTTCGAGCCGGGGATCTCGACGATGTCGGTGTAGTCGTTGTTGTAGCCGAACTGCGCGGCCTGGGCCGCCTCCGTCTGGTTCTGGATGTCGAAGGCGGGGCTGTCGGCGAAGAGCGGGTCGCCCCAGCGGATGATCGGCTGCCAGGCGAAGCCCTCGGGGACGGTGAACTCGTCGACCGTGTACGGCACCGGGGCGATCGGGGTGAAGGCGAGCGGGGAGCCGCCGACCGCGGCACCGGCGACGGCCGCCTCCGCGCTGGGGGCGCCGCCGGCCGAGGCGACGGCGACGGTGACCGCGCCGGCGAGGCCCAGGCCGAGAGCGCTGCGGCGCGAGATCTGCCGGGCGACGATGTCGCGGAACGAGCTGTTGTGCGAGGTGTTGCAGGCGGCGGTCGAGCACGCGTTCGCGCACTTCAGGGCGCAGGTGACGGGGCTGCGCTTGCCGCGCACGTGCCCCGCCATGGGGAGGAGGAGCGGGCGGCGGGCGGTGTCGGTCATGCGATGTCCTTCGATCGGCAGGCAGTGCGATCGAGTGGACCAGTGCGAGGGGACGCGCATCCCGCTCAGCGGCGGCCTCTCCCTGAACGGAATATGAACGTTCTCACAAGAAGGTAAGGCTATCCTTCGTCGCTCCGGCGGGCGCCCCGGGCCGCCAGCACCGCGCCGACGTTGTCCGCGATCCACTCGACCACGGGCAGCAGCCGCTCGGCCAGCTCGGCCCCGAGCGGCGTCAGCGCGTAGTCGACCCGCGGCGGGATGACGGGGTGCGCCTCGCGCTGAACGAAGCCGTCCTCCTCGAGGGTGCGGAGGGTCTGCGCCAGCATCTTCTCGCTGATGCCGCCGATCCGCCGCCGCAGCTCGCCCCAGCGCAGGCCGCGCTCGGCCAGGGCGGCGAGCACGAGCACGCCCCACTTGCTCGTCACGTGGCCGAAGACCTCGCGGCTCGGGCAGTCGGCGGAGTAGACGTCGCCGGTGAGGAGGGGGCTCTGGATGATGGTCACAGGAGTACTAACAAAATAGTGGGTACTGCATTCCGGGAAGTTCTGGCGTCGTCGTCCGGTTCCTCTTCTCCGACGGCGCCCCACCCGCCGTCTCCCGAACGGAAGGACCACCCTCATGACCCTCGTCGTCACCGGAGCCACCGGCCACCTCGGCCGTCTCGCCGTCGAGCACCTGCTCGCCCGCGGCACCGCCGCCTCCGACATCGTCGCCACCGGCCGCGACGCCGCCAAGCTCGAGGCGCTCGCCGCCGACCTCGGCGTCCGCACCGCCGTCGCCGACTTCGAGGACCCGGCCTCGCTCGACGCCGCCTTCTCCGGCGCCGAGGCCGTGCTGCTCGTCTCCGGCTCGGAGGTGGGCAAGCGCGTCGCGCAGCACACCGCCGCGATCGAGGCCGCCGCCCGTGCCGGCGCGCGCCTGGTCTACACGAGCGCGCCGAAGGCGACCACCAGCCCGCTGATCCTGGCCCCCGAGCACAAGGCGACGGAGGAGGCGATCGCCGCCGCGGGGATCCCCGCCGTGATCCTCCGCAACGGCTGGTACAACGAGAACTACGCGCAGACCGTCGCCGAGCTCGCCTCGACCGGCACCGCCCTCTCCAGCGCCGGCGACGGCCGCGTCTCCAGCGCCGCCCGCACCGACTACGCCGAGGCGGCCGCCGTCGCGCTGCTCGACGCGTCCCTGGTCGGCTCGGTGCACGAGCTCTCCGGCGACACCGCCTGGAGCTTCGACGAGCTCGCGGCCCTCGTCGGCGAGGTCGCCGGCCGCGACGCCGCGATCACGCACGTCGACGCCGCCGAGCACGCCCGCGTCCTCACCGAGGCCGGCGTCCCCGAGGGCGGCGTCGGCTTCGTCGTCGGCCTCGACGCGAACATCGCCGACGGCCTCCTCGGCGAGACCGACGGCTCGCTCGCCCGCCTGATCGGCCGCCCGACCACCCCGATCCGCGCCTACGTCGAGGAGCAGCTCGCCCGCTGAGCCGCGGCCTGCCGGGGGCTGACCTCCGGCTCGCGGAACCCGCTCCGGCTCGCCGGATCGTCCGGTTCTCGCGAGCCGGAGGTGTTCTCTCGTGCCCGACTTCTGACTGGTCCACCTCCGGCATGCGGAATCCGCTCCGGCTCGTCGGATCGGCCTGTTCCCGCGTGCCGGAGGCGGTTCCGCGTGCCGGAGCTGCGACTGGTGAACCTCGGGCCCGCGGAAGCCGCTGCGGCGCGTCCGATCGGCCGGACTCGGCGTGCCAAGGTGTCCACGCGTCGGAAGTTGCGAACGGACGGCCCTGGCGGCCCTCCGTCATCGACGCGCGGCCCGGCGAGGAGGGCCGAGAACGAAGCAGGCCCCCGACGAGTCGGGGGCCGCGCCCGGTAGTCGAGACACCCGGGTGATTATGCGCCGACACTACCGGGGGCGCGCGAATGTGTCGGGCTCTAACGCATCGCCGACGCACCTCCGGCTCGCAGAATCGGCTCGGGCTCGATGAATCGGCCGGTTCCCGCGTGCCGGAGGCGGTTCCGCGAGCCGGACCCGCGCCCGCGGGCCGCGGTGTCCGACGCCCGACGTAGGCTTGACGCCATGACCTCGACGACGCCTCGCTCCGGTATCGACCTCTCCGAACTCGACCCGGCGACGCGTCCGCAGGACGACCTCTACCGCCACGTCAACGGCCTGTGGATCGACCGCACCGAGATCCCGAGCGACAAGGCACGCTACGGCTCCTTCCACGTGCTCCAGGAGGAGGCGGAGAAGGCGGTCCGCGACATCATCGTCGAGGCGCAGTCGGCCCCGCAGGGCACCGAGGCGCGCATGTTCGGCGACCTCTACACCTCCTTCCTCGACGAGGAGCGCGCTGAGGAGCTCGGCGCCGCCCCGCTCGCCGACGATCTCGCGGCCGTGCAGCGCGTCGACTCGATCGCCGGGCTGCTGCAGGCCGTCGGCGCCTTCGAGCGCGCGGGTGTCCCCGGCCTCTTCGGCCTCTTCGTCGACAACGACCCGGGCGACCCCGAGCGCTACCTCGTCTTCGTCAACCAGGGCGGCCTCGGCCTGCCCGACGAGAGCTACTACCGCGAGGAGGAGTTCGCCTCCGTCCGCGAGGCGTACCTGCCCTTCGTCGCCCGGATGCTCGGGTTCGCCGGCCTCGACTCGCCGGAGTCGCGCGCCGAGCGCATCGTCGCGCTCGAGACCGACCTCGCCGCCGTGCACTGGGACAAGGTGCGCAGCCGCGACAGCCAGTCCACCTACAACCTCCGCTCCTGGGCCGAGGTCACCGAGCTCGCCGCCGGCATCGACCTCGGCGTCTGGCTGACCGCGATGGGCGCGCCGGAGGGGGCGCTCGCCGAGGTCGTCGTGCGCCAGCCGAGCTTCCTCGAGGGGCTCGCCGGCCTGCTGACCGACGACCGCCTCCCCGCCTGGCGCGACTGGCTGTCCTGGCAGGTGATCCGCGGCGCCGCGGCCTACCTCTCCAGCGACTTCGTCGACGCCAACTTCGACTTCTACGGCCGCACCCTGACCGGCACGCCGCAGAAGCGCGAGCGCTGGAAGCGCGCCGTCTCGCTCGTCGAGGGCTCGCTCGGCGAGGCCGTCGGCCGGATCTACGTCGAGCGCCACTTCCCCGAGACGGCGAAGGCCGCGATGGACGTCCTCGTCGCGAACCTGATCGAGGCCTACCGCCGCTCGATCGTGGACCTCGAGTGGATGGGCGCCGACACTCGCGAGCGCGCGCTGGAGAAGCTCGCGAAGTTCACGCCGAAGATCGGCTACCCGGTCCGCTGGCGCGACTACTCCGCCCTCTCGATCGACCCGGCGGACCTGGTCGGCAACGCCCGCCGCGTCGCCGCCTTCGAGTTCGACCGGGAGCTCGGCAAGATCGGGAAGCCGCTCGACCGCGACGAGTGGTTCATGACGCCGCAGACCATCAACGCGTACTACAACCCCGGCTTCAACGAGATCGTCTTCCCCGCCGCGATCCTGCAGTTCCCCTTCTTCGACGAGTCCCGCGACGCCGCGGCCAACTACGGCGCGATCGGCGCGGTGATCGGCCACGAGATCGGCCACGGCTTCGACGACCAGGGCTCGCGCTTCGACGGCGACGGCCGCCTCACCGACTGGTGGACCGAGGACGACCGTGCCGCGTTCGAGGAGCGCACGAAGGCGCTGATCGCGCAGTACGACGCCCTCGCCCCCGCGACGACGCCCGGCCACCACGTCAACGGCGCGCTCACCATCGGCGAGAACATCGGCGACCTCGGCGGCCTCGGCATCGCGTGGAAGGCCTACCTGCTCTCGCTCGACGGCGAGGAGTCGCCCGTGATCGACGGCCTGACCGGCGCGCAGCGCTTCTTCCTCTCCTGGGCGCAGGCCTGGCAGCAGAAGGCGCGCGACGAGGAGACGATCCGCCTGCTGGCGATCGATCCGCACTCGCCGTCGGAGTTCCGCTGCAACCAGATCGTCCGGAACCTGGACGAGTTCTACGCTACTTTTGACGTCACCGAAGGCGACTCCCTCTGGCTCCCGCCGAGCGAGCGCGTCGCCATCTGGTAGTCGCCGCCGACTGCCGTCCCGCACCACGGGCGAGCGGCGGGCATCGAGAGCCGACCGATGCCTCCCGCGCCGTCCGTCCACCGACGCGTCGTCGCGGTGGACCCCGCTCCTCCCCTCCGCACCGACCGTTCCACCGACCCGGAGAGAGGCCGCAGCCGTGGTGATCCCCGCCCACGAGACCCGTCGCGAGAGTCGTCGCGCCCGCCGCGGCCGGCACAAGGGCGACTACGACCACGACGACTTCCAGCGCGGCTTCGACGCGCTCGGCCGGCTCGCCCTGGACGGCGTCGTGGTGTCGGCGCGCGCGGTCGACCTCGGCACCGGCCGCGCGCTCTTCGCGGTCGACGACTCCGTCTCGATGCCGACGGCGTCCGTCGGCACGATCGTGCTCCTGGTCGAGGTCGCGGCGCGGCTCGCCACCGACCCGCAGGAGAACCTGCGCCTCGTCGACCGCACCGCCGCCGACGCCGTCACCGGCACCGGGATCTGGCAGCACCTGCAGATCCCGTCGATGCCGATCGCGGATCTCGCCGCCCTCGTCGGGGCGACCAGCGACAACCTGGCCACCAACGTCCTCCTGCGCCGCGTCGGACTGGACGCCGTCCGCGAGCGCGCCGAGGCGCTCGGCCTCTCGCGCACCGCGCTGCTCGACGTCGTCCGCGACGAGCGCGGTCCGGACGACGCTCCGCAGCTCTCCATCGGCTCGGCCAGCGAGCTGACCTGGCTGCTCGCGACCCTCGCGAACGGCGAGGTCGTCGACCCCGCGGTCAGCTCGCGCGTCATCGGCTGGCTCTCGCTGAACAGCGACCTGTCGATGGTCGCCTCCGCCTTCGGCCTCGACGCGCTCTCGCACCGGCAGCCCGACCACGGCGTCCTGCTCGTCAACCGGACCGGCACCGACGTCGGCGTCCGCGCCGAGGTCGGCGTGCTCCGCGGCCCGCGCGCCGGCGTCGCCTACGCCGTCATCACGCAGTTCGACGACTCCAGCCTGCGCTACCGCCTCGCAGTGCTCGACGGCATGCGCACGCTGGGCGTCGACCTGCTGGAGTACGTGCACTGACGGTCGCAGCGGCCGCGTGCTTCCGCTCGCTCCCTTGCGGTCCGCGCTCGCCGACCTCCGGCTCGTGAAACATCGTTCGGCTCGCCGGAATCGCGAGGTCCGGCGTGCCGGAGTCGGTCGTGCGTGCCGGAGGGTTCCACTCGCCTCCCGGCGGGATGTTCGGCACGCCGAATCACGTCCGGCTCGCGCGAAGCGCACGATTCCGCGTGCCCATGTCGGTTCCGCGTGCCGGAGGTGCTCGCCGCGGGCGGCGTCGTCAAGCAGGTGACCGGGCCCGGAGGCGCGACCTAGGCTGCCCGCAGCGGCGCCGCCTCCCGGTGCGCCGCGGAGAGGACACCATGAGCAGCTTCGGCTTCGACGCCCCCGAGGACGTCACCGACACCACCCGTCCCGACGCCGACTCCCTGCCGGTCCCCCCGGAGGACCCGGCCGAGGTCGACGACACCGAGGCGACCGGAGAGGCGACCGACGAGGGCGCCGACTCCCGCCTCGACGACGATGCGCGTCTCGACGACGACCAGGACCCGCCGGAGCACCCCTTCGTCCCCTCGCCCAGCTGAGCGACGGACCGGGCTCCGACCCGGTGCGTGCACAACTAAGGCTGGAAGGGCCGGATCGGCCCGAAAACGCCCGATCCGCGGCTTCCAGCCTTAGTTGTGCACGCCCTCCACGGCTGACATCGCTTCGGGCGGTCGGTGACGGGGCGGCAGACCCTCTTCAACCGCGGAACGCCCCGCGGTAGCGCGCCGCAGGGTGCCGCGGGTTGAGCCGCGCGGCTCCGGTCAGCCGCTCGCGGAGCCCGCCGGGCGCGTACTCCGAGCGGGCCAGCCCCCGATCCCGCAGCACCGGCATCACCTCGTCGACGAACTCGACGTAGCTGTCGGGCAGCGACCAGTGGTTGAGGTTGATGCCGTCGACGCCCGCGTCGCGCAGCTCCGACAGCCGGTCGGCGATCTGCTCGGGCGTCCCGACGACGCGCTGGTGCCGGCCGACGGTGAGTCGCGCCAGGTCCGCGACGGTCGCGTCCCGGTCGGGGAGCAGCCGGATCATCGACTCGAGTGTGCTGCGATTCCCATTGGTGACGATGTCGCGCAGCCTCGTCTCGGGCGGGAAGGGCTTCCCGTCGGCCTGGTCGACGCTGAGCCCCGCGTGCAGCAGGTGGGCGTCGACGCTCGTATATGCGTCGAGCTCGGCCTCGAGCTCCCGGGCCTCGCGCTCGGTGCTGCCGACCACGACCGAGAGCGGGGAGAAGAACAGCACGTCGTCGCCGCGGCGCCCCGCCGCCTCCGTGAGCGCCCGCGTCGAGGCGATCAGCTCGCGGGTCTGCTCCGTCGTCGAGCCGCCGACGAACTGCGCCTCCGCGTGCCGGGCCGCGAAGGCCCGCCCGGCGGGGGAGGAGCCGGCCTGGAAGAGGAACGGCGTGCGCTGCGGCGACGGCGCCGACAGGTGCGGCCCCTCGACCCGGTAGCTCGCGCCGGCGTGGTCGATGCGGTGCACCGACTCCGGGCGGGAGTACGCGCCGGCCTGGTCGCGGACCGAGGCGTCGTCGTCCCAGGACCCCTCCCACAGCTTGTAGACGACGTCGAGGTACTCCTCGGCCTGCGCGTAGCGGTCGTCGTGCTCGGTCAGTCGGTCGAGGCCGAAGTTGCGGGCCGCGTTCTCCTGGTAGCTGGTGACGATGTTCCAGGCGACCCGGCCCTTCGAGAGGTGGTCGAGCGTCGACATCCGCCGGGCGAACTCGAACGGGTGCGCCTGCAGGATCGAGCTGGTCATCGCCAGGCCCAGGTGCTCGGTCGAGCCGATCAGGGCGGCGAGCAGGATCGACGGGTCGTTGTTCGGCAGCTGCAGTCCCTCGCGCGCGTTCACCTCGAGCGAGGCGCCGACCGCGCCGTAGGTGCCCACGACGTCCGCGAAGAAGATCGCGTCGAACACCCCGCGCTCGAGCGTCCTCGCGACCTCGATCCAGTGCCCGAGGTCCTCGAACGCGCCGGGCCGCGCCCCGGGCCGCCGCCACTGGCCGTGGTGGATGTGCGAGGGCGTGTTCATCACGAACGCGTTGAAGAGCAGCGGGCGGGGATCGGTCATGCGGGTGCTCCTCGGGCGGGACGTCGGTCTCGTGCGAGGCGATCGTACGGTGAGCGCGCCGGGCACGACGTGAGTGAAGTCGCCGGGTCTCGATACGCCGCCTGCGGCGGCTACTCGACCAGCATGTCTCCGACGGGTGCGAGTACATGCGGATCGAGCAGCCCGCGGAGCGTCCGCGCTCCATGCTGATCGAGTAGCCCGGCGCAGCCGGGCGTATCGAGATCCGCGCGCCTACTCCCGCGGGGTCGACCCCGGCTTGATGCGCTGCGCGAGCCGCTTCAGCGGGTGCGCCGGCTCGCGCTCGAGCGGCTCCTCCACCTCGAGGCCGTAGAACGAGCCGATGTCGCCGACGAAGGCGGCCCGGCGGGCTTTGTCGTAGGCGCGGATCTCCCTCCGGAAGGCGATCACTGTCGCCACGCACATCAGGATCATCACCACGCTGAACGGCAGCGCCGAGAGGATCGCGGCCGTCTGCAGCGCGTCGAGGCCGCCCGCGATCAGCAGCGAGAGCGCGAGCAGCGCCGTCGCGAGCGCGAAGAAGATGCGGATGCGGTTGCGCGGCTCAGCGTCGCCGCCGGTGGCGATCATCGACATCACCAGGGCGCCGGAGTCGGCGGAGGTGACGAAGAAGATGCCGATCAGGATGATCGCGCCGACCGTGAGCACGGAGCCCGCGGGCAGGCCCTGCAGCATCTCGAAGAGCGCCGCGTCGGTGCTGACCGAGCCGTCGGCGCCGACGAGCCCGCCGTCGCCGTACAGCTCGCGGAAGAGCGCGGTGCCGCCGAGGACGCTGAACCAGAGGAAGGTCATGATGGTCGGCACCAGCAGCACGCCCGCGACGAACTCGCGGACGGTCCGGCCCTTGGAGACCCGGGCGATGAAGATGCCGACGAACGGCGCCCACGACATCCACCAGCCCCAGTAGAAGGTCGTCCAGGACGCCTGCCAGGCCTCGCCCTCCTGGCCCGCGTAGGCGCTGACGGTGAAGGTCAGCCCGATGAAGTTCTGCAGGTAGTTGCCGAGCGACTGCACGAACTCGCGCAGCAGGAACTGGGTCGGGCCGGCGACCAGCACGAACACGAGCAGCGCGGCGGCGAGCAGCAGGTTGCCGGTCGAGAGCCACTTCATGCCCTTGCCGACACCGGAGACCAGTGAGAACACGGTGAGGGCGGTCACGACCGCGATCACGATGATCTGCACGGTGAGCGAGGAGTCGACGATGCCGCTCGCCTCCAGTCCCGCGGAGATCTGGGTGACGCCGAGGCCGAGCGAGGTGGCGACGCCGAACATCGTGCCGACGAGCGCGACCACGTCGATGGCGTTGCCCCAGCCGCCGCGGACGCGACGGCCCAGCAGTGGCTCGAGCGCCCAGCGGATCGACACCGGGCGCTTGCGGCGGTGGATCGCGTAGGCGAGGGCGAGGCCGACGACGACGTAGATCGACCAGGCGTGCACGCCCCAGTGCAGGTAGGTCTGCGAGATGGCGCTCTGGGCGAGCTCCGTCTCGGTGCCGGTGACGCCGGGGCGCGGGGTGGCGAAGTGGGTGAGCGGCTCCGCGACGCCGTAGAAGACGAGGCCGATGCCCATCCCGGCGGCGAAGAGCAGCGAGATCCAGGAGAGCAGCGAGAACTCGGGCTCGTCGTCGTCGGCGCCGAGCTTGATGTCGCCGAAGCGGCTGACGCCCATCCAGATCGCGAAGGCGACGAAGACGGCGGCGATCAGCACGTAGTACCAGCTGAAGGTGTTGACGACCGTGGTCTGCAGGGAGGCGAACACGCTGGTGGCGGCGTCCGGAACGATGATCGCGAAGGCGGCGATCGACAGGGTGATCACCGCGGCGGGCCAGAACACCCAGCGGGCGAGGCCGTGCGGCGATCTCACCGCGGTGGCGGTGGCGGGCGGGACGGCGGTGTCCGGGGCGGAAGGCTTGTCGGACATGGGGTCCTCTCGTCGGCGGCAACCTGCCACGGTACACGTGCGGTCGCGAGCGCGGTCGGCCGCCCGGTGGCGCAAGGTCCCCGATCGAGGGTCCCGGGGTTCCTGCGGGCGGGTCGGTCCCGACCGCGGCGACCGGGGTGCGCGAGGCTGGACCCGTGCAGTTCAGAGTCTTCACCGAACCCCAGCAGGGCGCGAGCTACGAGGATCTCCTCGCGGTCGCGCAGGCGACCGAAGCCCTCGGCTACGACGGCTTCTTCCGCTCCGACCACTATCTCCGGATGGGCGACGGCGACCCCGGCCCCGGCCCGACCGACGCCTGGACGACCCTCGCCGGCCTCGCGCGCGAGACCGAGCGGATCGCACTCGGCACGCTCGTCTCCTCCGTCACTTACCGGCCGCCGGGGATCCTCGCGATCCAGGTCGCCCAGGTCGACGCGATGTCGGGCGGCCGCGTCGAGCTCGGGCTCGGCACCGGCTGGTTCGAGGAGGAGCACGCCGCGTACGGCATCGACTTCCCGCCGCGTCGCTTCGACCTGCTCGAGGAGCAGCTCGAGATCGTCACCGGCCTCTGGTCGACGCCGGTCGGCGAGCGCTACTCGTTCGCGGGCGAGCACTACACGCTGACCGACTCGCCCGCGCTGCCCAAGCCCGCGCGGCTGCCGCTGCCGGTGATCGTCGGCGGAGGCGGGCCCAAGCGGACCCCGCGGCTCGCGGCCCGCTTCGCCAGCGAGTTCAACCTGCCCTTCCCCGAGTTCGACGCGATCCCCGGCGCCTTCGCGCGCGTCGACGAGGCCTGCGCCGCGATCGGCCGCGAGCCGTCCTCGCTCGTGCACTCGGTCGCGCTGATCGCGGTCGGCGGAGCGGATGAGGCGGAGTTCGTCCGGCGCGCCGCGGCGATCGGCCGCGAGCCCGCCGAGCTGCGCGAGCACGGCGTCGCCGGCGGCGTCGACGAGACCGTCGACCGCCTCGAGTCCCTGCGCGCGGCCGGTGCCGAGCGCGTCTACCTCCAGTTCATGGACCTCCAGGACCTCGACCACCTCGACTTCTTCGCCCGCGAGGTGCTGCCGCGCCTGTCCGCCTGAGACCCGCTGGAGAGGAGCGCGCTTCGCGCGCACCATGCTGATCGAGTAGCCCGCGGAGCGGGCACTGCATGCTGATCGAGTAGCCCGCGGAGCGGGCGTATCGAGATCCACCGTTCTGCAGGACGTGGGTCTCGATACGCCGCCGGAGGCGGCTACTCGACCAGCATGGAAAGGGCTGCTCGACCAGCGAGGCCGCAGGCAGGGAGACGCCTGCCGCCGCGACCTAGGCTGGAGGGATGGTGGACACGATCGAGCGCGCCGACGAGCGGCTGGCGACCCGCTCGGCCGCCGAGGTGCCGTGGGTCGTGCTCGTCTGGGACGATCCGGTCAATCTGATGTCGTACGTGTCCTACGTGTTCCGCAGCTACTTCGGCTTCGGTCGCGCCGAGGCCGAGCGGCTCATGCTCCAGGTGCACACGGAGGGGCGCGCCGTGGTCGCGACCGGCAACCGCGAGGAGATGGAGCGGCACGTGGAGGCGATGCACGGCTACGGCCTGTGGGCGACGCTGCAGAAGGCCGACGCATGACCGGCCGACTGACGGCGGGTAGGCCCTGATGCGCTCCTTCCGCCGCGACTCCTCCGGTGCCGCCGTCGCCCGCTTCGACCGCGAGGAGGCCGGGATCCTCCGCCACCTGGCCGGCGAGATGCTCGAGCTCCTCGATCGCGGCACGTCCGAGGACGCGCGCAACGACCCTGCGCTCGCGCGCCTGCTGCCCGACGCCTACCGCGACGACGACGAGGCCGCCGCCGAGTTCCGTCGCTTCACCGCCCCGGACCTGGCCGGCCGCAAGATGGACGACGCCCGCGCGATCACCGCCGCGCTGGACGCCGGCGAGGGCTCCGGCCACGCCCGCGTCTTCGCCGGTCTCGGCGAGGTCGCCGTCCGGCTCGAGCCGCCGCAGGCGCTGTCCTGGCTCCGCGGGCTCACCGACATGCGCCTCGCCCTCGCCGCCCGCCTCGGCATCGTCGACACCGACGCCGTCGAGCCGGAGGACGAGACCGGCCAGGCGATCCGCGCGGTCTACGACTGGCTCGGCAGCGTCCAGGACGGCCTGGTCCGCGCGATCGACGTGTGATCGCGACGGTCGCGGCCACGCCTTTCCGCTAGAGGATCGAGAGATCTCCACAGCTGTGGACAAACCTGTGGAGAGATGTGGAGAACGGGCGTCCTCGCCGGTGCCCGCCGCCGCGGATCGCCCGTCCCACAGCGGATCCGGCCGAGCGGAGGCTGTGGAAACGCGAGGTGTCCGGTCGGTGAACCCCTGCCCCGGAACGGGGGAACCGGCTCCCGGTTCGACGCCGGGGGCGGAACCGCGTACCGTCCGGACCGTGAACACTCCTTCAGGAACCCAGGCCAAGCGCGCCGCGGACGACGCGCAGGACTCGACCGCGGTGCGCACGCTCGCCCGCGGGGGCTACGCCGCGAACGGCCTCGTCCACGTCCTCATCGGCGTCATCGCCCTGCAGATCGCGACCGGCGGCCAGGGCGAGGCCGACCAGTCCGGCGCGCTCGGCTCGCTCGCGGCGCAGCCCGGGGGACTGGTCGTGCTCTGGGTCTGCGCGATCGGGCTCTTCGGGCTCGCGCTGTGGGGGGCGCTCGAGGCGTTCCTGGTGGCGGGCGGCGACAGCGCCGCGTCCCGCTGGGGCAGCCGGCTCAAGGAGGCGGCGAAGGCCGTCGTCTACCTCGCGCTCGGCATCACGACCCTGCGCTTCGCGATGGGCGGCAGCTCCGACTCGTCCGAGACGTCCGAGAGCGCGAGCGCGCAGGTCCTCGCCGCGCCGGGCGGAGTGGTGCTGCTCGTGATCGCCGGTCTCGCGATCCTCGCCGTCGGCGGCGTCTTCGTCTACCGAGGCGCGTCGAAGAAGTTCCTCAAGAACGTCGCACTGCCGGGCGGAACGGCCGGCCGGGTCGTCACCGGCCTCGGCGTCGCGGGCTACGTCGCGAAGGGCGTCGTGCTCGGCGTGCTCGGGATCCTGGTGATCATCGCCGCCGTCACGCACGACCCGGCGCAGGCGGGCGGCCTGGACGAGGCGCTGAAGACGCTGACCGAGCTGCCGTTCGGCGTGGTGCTGCTCGGCGTCGTCGCCGTCGGGCTGATCGCCTACGGCGCGTTCTGCTTCGCCCGGGCGCGCTGGCCGAAGCTCTGAGGAGCGCCGCCGGGGCACCGACGTCGCGTCGGCAGGAGGGCTCGGCGCGATAGCCGTCGCGGAGCCCGCCCATGCGCGCCGGATCCGCACCGCGCCGCCGTCCTGTCCGGCCTCGTCGTCGGGTCGCCGATCCCCGGAAGGACGGCCCAGCGGGGCGCGCACCTGTGACGCGGGGCGCGGGGCGGTGCTGATACCCCCTGACGGGTGTGATCGCAAGCAGTGCCCCGGTCCGCGTTCCAGTGACACTCTGTGCAGATGCATGCAGACAGCGACGACGCGAGCGCGGAGCGGGTCCGCGCTGCCCTGGCCGAGACGGCCGCGCGCCTGCTCCGGGCCGTCGCGACCGGTGACCGTGCCGCGTTCGCCGAGCTGTTCGACCGCTTCGGCGGACTCTTCTCCGCCTCGATCGCCACGGTGCACGCCGATGCCTCCACGCGCGACCGGCTCTGCACCGAGGCCTTCGCCGCGGTCTGGCGCCGTGCCCGGGAGGGCGCCCGCGCCCCGGAGCCGGTGCTCTGGCTGCTCGAGGTGCTCTGCGAGACGCTCGGCTCCTCCCGGGAGGGCTCGCGCCGCCCTCTCGCCGAGGGGCTCCTCGCACTGGCCTGCCCGGATCGCGAGCTGCTGCTGCTCGCCGTGGCCGGCCGCTACTCCCAGCCCGAGATCGCCGCGCTCACGGGCGTCCGCGAGTCGCGGCTGCGCGCGGTCCTCCGCGACGCGCTCGGCTCCCTCCGCGGCGGCCTCGGCGACGGGCGCCTCACCGCCTGACCGCGGCGCCGTCTCCTCGAGAAGTCGCCGCCTCCCCCGCGGCGGCTCCGACGGGCGTAAACTTGAGTCACCCGAACTCAACTTTCGAACCGCAAGGAGGAGATGCAGATGCAGGCCGGTCGGACACCCCAGCAGGACGAGTCGTCCGCGCTCGCGCAGTACGGCGTCGACCTGACCGCGATCGCGGCGAGCGGCAAGCTCGACCCGGTCATCGGACGGGACGCCGAGATCCGCCGCGTCAGCCAGGTGCTCACGCGTCGCACCAAGAACAACCCGGTGCTCATCGGCGAGCCCGGCGTCGGCAAGACGGCGGTCGTCGAGGGGCTCGCGCAGCGGATCGTCGCGGGCGACGTCGCCGACAGCCTCAAGGGCAAGCGGCTCGTCAGCCTCGACCTCTCCGCGCTGATCGCGGGGGCGAAGTACCGCGGCGAGTTCGAGGAGCGGCTGAAGGCCGTCCTCGCCGAGATCAACGACTCCGGCGGCCGCATCATCACCTTCATCGACGAGCTGCACACCCTGATGGGCGCCGGCGGCGGCGAGGGCTCGGTCGCCGCCGCGAACATGCTCAAGCCGATGCTGGCCCGCGGCGAGCTGCGGATGATCGGCGCCACCACGCTCGACGAGTACCGCCAGTACATCGAGAAGGACGCGGCCCTGGAGCGCCGCTTCCAGCAGGTCTTCGTCGGCGAGCCGACGGTCGAGGACACGGTGGCCATCCTCCGCGGGCTGAAGGAGCGCTACGAGGCGCACCACAAGGTCGCGATCGCCGACTCCGCGCTGATCGCCGCCGCCTCGCTGTCCAACCGCTACATCACCGCGCGCCAGCTGCCGGACAAGGCCATCGACCTGATCGACGAGGCCGCCTCGCGCCTGCGGATGGAGATCGACTCCGCGCCGGTCGAGATCGACGAGCTGCGCCGCTCCGTCGACCGGCTGAAGCTCGAGGAGCTCGCGCTGAAGAAGGAGAAGGACGAGGCGTCGAAGGCGCGGCTGGAGACGCTGCGCGAGGACCTCGCCCGCCGCGGCGCCCACCTCGCCGAGCTGCAGCAGCGCTGGGAGCGCGAGCGCGCCTCCCTCAACCGCATCGGCGATCTCAAGAACCGGCTCGACGCGCTCCGGATCGCGGCCGAGCGGGCCCAGCGCGAGGGCAACCTCGAGCGCGCCTCGCGCCTGCTCTACGGCGACATCCCCGCCGCCGAGAGCGAGCTCGCGGCCGCCGAGCAGGAGGAGCAGCCGGCCGAGGGCCGCATGGTCAACGAGCAGGTCACCTCGGACGACATCGCCGCGGTCATCGCCGCCTGGACCGGCATCCCCGTCGGCCGGCTGATGCAGGGCGAGACCGAGAAGCTGCTGCACCTCGAGACCGAGCTGCACCGGCGCCTGATCGGCCAGAACGAGGCGGTCTCGGCCGTCGCCGGCGCCGTCCGCCGCACCCGCGCGGGCGTCTCCGACCCCGACCGGCCCACCGGCTCCTTCCTCTTCCTCGGACCGACCGGCGTCGGCAAGACCGAGCTGGCGAAGGCGCTCGCCGACCACCTCTTCGACGACGAGAAGGCGATGGTGCGCATCGACATGTCGGAGTATGGCGAGAAGTTCGCCGTCTCGCGGCTCGTCGGCGCCCCTCCCGGCTACATCGGCTACGAGCAGGGCGGCCAGCTGACGGAGGCGGTGCGCCGCCGGCCGTACTCGGTCGTGCTGCTCGACGAGATCGAGAAGGCGCACCCCGAGGTCTTCGACGTGCTGCTGCAGGTGCTCGACGACGGCCGGCTCACCGACGGCCAGGGGCGGACGGTCGACTTCCGCAACACGATCCTCATCCTCACCTCGAACCTCGGCTCGCAGTTCCTGGTCGACCAGTCGCTGACCCGCCCGCAGAAGGTGGAGGCGGTGCAGCAGATGGTGCGCCAGGCCTTCAAGCCCGAGTTCGTGAACCGGCTCGACGACATCGTCGTGTTCGAGGCGCTCGACCGCACCGAGCTCGGCGAGATCGTCTCGCTCTACGTCGACCGGCTCTCGCGCCGGCTGGCGGAGCGGCGTCTCGACCTCGCCGTCACGCCCGCCGCCCGCGGCTGGCTGGCCGAGCGCGGCTACGACCCGCAGTACGGCGCCCGCCCGCTGCGCCGCCTGATGCAGCAGGAGATCGACGACCGGCTGGCGACGGCCCTCCTCGACGGCTCCATCCGCGACGGCGACGTGGTGCTCGTCGACGCGGGCCCGGACGGCCTGCTGGTCTCCGCGGGCCTCGCGACGCCGTAGGCCGGGCGAGGCTCCTCTCCCATTCCTCAAAAGTTGCGGTAGTCGCGCGCCACTACCGCAACTTTTGAGGACTCGCGGGAGGGATGCGCGAGGGTCGCTCCTCCACAGGGGGCGATCGCGGGCGGTCCGTCCGCAGTCGTCGCCCGGGCGCCTCGCCGGGGTCGCGTCGGCTGGTAGCGTCCCGCCCATGGACGCCCCCTCTCCCGCCGCCGGCGCGCGCATGGCCGACCTCGCGCCCGAGGAGCGGCCGCGCGAGCGGCTCCGCGCCCGCGGTCCGGAGGCGCTGACCGACGCGGAGACGCTCGCCGTGCTGATCGGCAGCGGGGTCCGCGGGGCGAACGCCACGGTCGTCGCGCAGCGTCTGCTCGCGCGCTTCGGCGGCATCGACGCGGTGTCGCGCGCGGGCGTCGCCGACCTCGTCCGCCAGCGCGGCGTCGGCGAGGTCGCCGCTTGCCGCATCGTCGCGTCCTTCGAGCTGCGGCGGAGGATGAACCGCGCCGGACGGGCCGCGCGCGTCGTCGACGCGGCCGGTCTCGCCGAGCTGGTGACGCCGCTGCTCGCCGCACGGCCGACCGAGACCGTGCTCGCCGTCGCGCTGACCGCCGCCGGAGCCGTGCGCGACGTGATCGCCCTCGCCGACGGACCGCCCACCCACGCGGAGGTGCCGGTCGCCGAGATCCTCGCCGAGGTGCTGGCGCGCGGTGCGGCCGGCGTCGGCCTCGCGCACAGCCACGCGGGCGCGGCGGACGTCCTCCCCTCCGATCTCGCCGCGACCCGGGCGCTCGCCGAGGCGTGCGCGGCCTGCGGGCTGCGGTTCGTCGCGCACGTCGTCGTCGGCGCCGACGGCTGGCGGGACGCGCCGCCGTAGCAGCCGCGGACGTTCGTGCAAGCCCCTGGCCGGCCACCCTTCCACCCCGCGGCGGCGGCGTACCGTGGACGAGCCCCCACCCCCTCTCGAGCAGGAGTCCCCATGCGAGCAACGATCATCCACGGCGAGCGCGACGTCCGACTCGAGGAGGTGCCCGACCCCGTGCTCTCGACCGGTCGCGACGCGATCGTCCGCGTCACCGCCGCGTGCGTCTGCGGCTCCGACCTCTGGCCCTACCGCGGCGTCACCCCGACGAAGGAGGCGCACCGCATCGGCCACGAGTTCGTCGGCGTCGTCGAGGAGATCGGCGACGACGTGCACGACATCGCGGTCGGCGACTTCGTGATCGCCCCCTTCTACGTCTGCGACGGCACCTGCGCGAACTGCGCGAACGGCGTCTCGACCTCCTGCCTCACCGGCGGCTGGTGGGGCGCCGAGGTCGGCGAGCAGGGCTTCGCCGACGGCGCGCAGGGCGAGAAGGTCCGCGTCCCGCTCGCCGACGGCACCCTCTTCCCGGTCGGCACCGACGTCGACCCGAAGCTGATCCCGAGCCTGCTCACCCTCGCTGACGTGATGGGCACCGGTCACCACGCCGCCGTCTCGGCCGGCGTCACCGCGGGCTCCACGGTCGCGGTCGTCGGCGACGGCGCGGTCGGCCTCTGCGCCGTGCTCGCGGCCAAGCGCCTCGGCGCGACCACGATCATCGCGATGTCGCGGCACGAGTCCCGCCAGGCGCTCGCCACCCGCTTCGGCGCGACCCACATCGTCGACACCCGCGGGGACCAGGGCGTGGCCCGCGTCCGCGAGCTCACCGACGGCATCGGCGCGGACTGCGTCCTGGAGTGCGTCGGCACCAAGGAGTCGATGCAGCAGGCGCTCGACTCGGCCCGCCCCGGCGGCATGGTCGGCTACGTCGGCGTCCCCAACGGCGGGCCGGAGCTGCCCGTGCGCCAGATGTTCGGCTCGAACGTCGGCGTCAACGGCGGCGTCGCGCCGGTCCGCGGCTACATGGCGGAGCTGCTGCCCGACGTGCTGAGCGGCGCGATCGAGCCGGGTCTCGTCTTCGACCTGGAGCTGCCGCTCGAGGAGATCGCCGAGGCGTACGCCGCGATGGACGAGCGCCGCGCGATCAAGACCCTCGTGCGGCCGTAGCGGGAGCCGGTCGTGCGCATCGAGGTCGAGACGCCCCGCGGCGTCGTCGCCGGAGTCGCGGAGGACGGCGTCGCCCGGTTCCTCGGCGTCCCCTTCGCACAGGCGCCGGCGGGCGACCGCCGGTTCCGCGCGCCCGAGCCGCGGGCGCCGTTCGACGGCGTCTTCGAGGCGGACGCCTACGGGGCGACGCCTCAGCGCGGCCGCCCCTTCGAGTTCACGACCATCCCCGAGCACTCGATCCCGGGTGAGGACACGCTGACGCTGAACGTGTTCGCCCCGGCCGAGCCGGCCGGCTCGCTGCCCGTGCTGGTCTACCTGCACGGCGGCGGCTACGTCACCGGAGCGGCCTCGAGCGACTGGCACGACGGCTCGGCGTTCGCGCGCGACGGCGTGATCATCGTGACCGCCGCCTACCGGCTGGGGGTCGACGGCTTCGGCGTCGTCGAGGGCGACGCGAACCGCGGGGTCCGCGACTGGCTCGCCGCCCTCCGGTGGGTCCGCGAGAGCATCGGCGCGTTCGGCGGCGATCCCGGCCGGGTCACGATCGCGGGCCAGTCCGCGGGCGGCGGCGCCGTGCTCACCCTGCTCGGCTGCGCCGAGGCGCAGCCGCTCTTCGCGCGCGCCGTCGCGATCTCGCCGACCGATCGCAGCGTCCCGCTCGAGGAGGCGGAGGAGCAGCTCGCCGCCTTCGCTCACGGCCTCGGCGTCGAGCCCACCCGCGCCGGGCTGGCCTCGCTCGACCAGGACGGGCTCTCCGAGACCGCCGCGCTCACGATGATGCCCGGGTCGGGTCACGCGATCGTCTTCGCGCCGGTCTCGGGAGACGCGCTCCTGCCCCTGCCCGTGTCCGAGGCGACCGCGACGACCGGCCTCGACAAGCCGCTCCTGATCGGGGCGACCGCCGACGAATTCGACAGCCCGCGCCTCGAGCGCGAGCCCGGGGCGGCACCCCGCACGACCGACCTGCTGTTCCGCCGCGCGGTGCTGCAGGCGGCGCGGAACCGTGCCGCAGGACCGGCGCCGACCTGGCTCTACGCCTTCGACCGGCTCTCGCCCGCGACCGGCGGCGCGTCGCACTGCCTCGACCTGCCGTTCTTCTTCGACCACCTCGACGCCGAGGCGACCGCCCGCGTCCTGGGCGAGGACCCGCCCGCGGCGCTCGCCACGGTGATGCACGGCGAGCTGGTGGCCTTCGTCCGGGGCGAGGAGCTGCCCTGGCCGCCGGCGCACGGCGCGGAGGGCGACGCGGTGCGCGTCTACGACGTCGAGCCGGCGGTCGTGCCCGGCCACTACGACGACGTGCTGCCGCTCGTCACGGACCCGCGGGCATGAGCGGGTCCGCGCGCGGCGCCGCAGCGCGCTTCCACCCCGACCTCGCGCTCGGCCGCCTCGTCCCGCCGATCGTGCTCGGACCGCGGCTGCTCCGCCTCGCCACCCGTCGCACCGCCGTCGGCGGGGAGGCACCGCCGGACCTGCTCGTCGAGGACCTCCAGATCCCTGGGCCGGACGGCACCTCGGTCCCGGTCCGCAGCTACCGTCCGCGCACCCTCCGCGGCGCCGCGCCCGCGCTGGTGTGGGTGCACGGCGGCGGCATGGTGCTCGGCAGCCGCTTCGACGACGAGTCCTCGAACATCGCCTTCGCCCGCACCCTCGGCATCACGGTCCTCTCGGTCGGCTACCGGCTCGCGCCCGCCCACCCGGCGCCCGCCGCCCTCGAGGACGTGCTGGCCGCGTTCCGCTGGCTCGCCGCGCACGCCGAGGAGCGGGGAGTCGATCCCGAGCGGATCGCGCTGGGCGGCGCGAGCGCGGGCGCCGGCCTGGCCGCGGGGGCGACCCTCCTCGCCCACGATCGCGGCGGAGTGCAGCCCGCGTTCCAGCTGCTGGTCTACCCGATGCTGGACGACCGCACCGTCACCCGTCCTGGGCCGGCGCCCCGCGGTGTCCGCGTCTGGACGCCGGGCAGCAACCGCTTCGGCTGGACGTCCTACCTCGGCGCGGAGCCCGGCGGCCCCGATGTCTCGCCGTACGCCGCGCCCGCCCGCCGGGACGACCTCTCGGGCCTCCCGCCCGCGTGGATCGGCGTCGGAACCCTCGACCTCTTCCACGACGAGGACGTCCGCTACGCGGAGCGGCTCCGCGCCGCGGGAGTGCCCTGCGAGCTCGAGATCGTCGACGGCGCGTTCCACGGCTTCGACGCCCTCTTCTCCCGCACCGGCGTGGCGAAGCGCTTCTGGGCGGCTAAGGCGGCCGCCCTGGGGAGGGCGCTGGGCGCCTGAGGCTCTGCGATCCGGGCCCGACCGGACGGCGGGTCGAGCCGTGCGGGGTGCCGCTGCACCGGATGGGAGCATGGACGCATGGACATCGACCGCCTCGCCACCCGCTACGAGATCGCCCTGCCCGCCTGGATCGAGGACGCCGTGCGCGACGTCCCCGAGTACCTGTCTGAGCGCGAGGACCGCATGGCCCTCGTGCACGCGCTCGCCGATCGCAACTTCCGCGAGGGCAACGGCGGCCCGTTCGCGGCGATCGTCGTCGAGCGCGACTCCGGTCGCGTGGTCTCGGTCGGCGTGAACGTCGTCCTGGGCAGCGGGGTCTCCTCCGGCCACGCGGAGGTCACCGCGCTCGGTCTCGCGCAGACGGCGCTCGGCTCGTGGGACCTGGGCGGCGAGGGCCTGCCGGCGCACGAGCTGGTCGTCAACTGGCGGCCCTGCGTGCAGTGCTACGGAGCGACGCTGTGGTCGGGCGTGCGCCGCCTGGTGGTCGCCGGGTCGGGTCCGGAGCTGGAGGAGATCTCCACCTTCGACGAGGGCCCGATGCGCGAGGACTGGGCCGCGCAGTTCGAGGCGCGCGGCATCGAGGTCGTCGACGGCGTGCTCCGCGACGAGGCGCTCGAGGTCTTCCGCGCCTATCGCGCGCACGTCGACGCGGGGGACGTGCTCGTCTACAACGCGCGCGCCGCGGACTGAGCCGCCGCCCCTTCTGAACGAGCGAGCCGCCCCGGAGGATCCCCGGGGCGGCTCGTGCTGTCAGTGGGCCTGCGGCGTCAGTGGTTGCCGGGCGTGTACACGGCGGAGGTGCGCCACCAGTCGTCGAACATCGACAGCGGCACCTGCCGCTTGTGCTCGGTCGCCTGGTACCGGGCCTCGATCGCCTCGGCGACCTCGGTCGCGACGTCGCCACCCTCGAGGTACTCGTCGAGGTCGGCGTAGACCAGGCCGAGGTTCGACTCGTCCGTCTGGCCCGGGTTCTCGTCGAGCAGGTCGGCGGTCGGCGCCTTCTCGTAGAGCCGGGCCGGGGCGTCGAGGTGCACGAGCAGCGAGCGGCCCTGGCGCTTCGTGAGGCCGGTCAGCGGCAGCACGTCGGCGCCGCCGTCGCCGAACTTGGTGAAGAAGCCGGTCACCGCCTCCGCCGCGTGGTCGGTGCCGACGACGAGCATGCCCGCCTGGCCGGCGATCGCGTACTGCGCGACCATCCGGGCACGCGCCTTGACGTTGCCCTTGACGAAGTCCGAGATCGGCTCGCCGACCGCGTCGCCGAACGCGGAGGCGATGCCGTCGACCCCGGCGTGGATGTCGAAGGTCACCTGGCGGTCGGGCCGGATGAAGGTCAGCGCGAGCTGGGCGTCCTCCTCGTCGGCCTGCACCTTGTAGGGCAGCCGCACCGCGATGAAGGAGGCGTCGCCGCCCTCCGCGCGCACCTGCTCGACCGCGAGCTGGCAGAGCCGGCCGGCCAGGCTCGAGTCCTGCCCGCCGCTGATGCCGAGCACGAGGCCCTTGGCCCCGGTGTGCCGGAGGTAGTCGGCGAGGAAGCCGCTGCGCCGCTCGACCTCGGCGGCCGGATCGATGGAGGGGGAGACGTGGAGCTCGGAGATGATTCGCTGCTGGACATCGCGCACGCGACAACGCTACTCCCGATGCCCCCGCCCCGCCCCGCTTCGCAGGCGACCGCAAGCCTCGGGCGGTGCACACCGTCCTGCGGGTCGAGCAGCCCCGCCTGCACACACGCATGCCGGTCGAGCAGTCCCGCAGGGGCGTATCGAGGCCGGCCGCCACCAGCAGGACGGGTCTGCATACTCGTCTTCCGACGCCGGTGGATCTACTTGGCAGAGACGCCCGCAGACATGCTGGTCGAGTAGCCCCGCAGGGGCGTATCGAGACCCACCCACCACATGCACGTCGGCCTCTTCCCCGCCCTGCGGTGGCGCCGGAGGCGCCCCCTCCGCTCGATACGCCCGCTGCGCGGAGAACTCGATCAGCATGCAATGGGGCCCATTGCGCGAGCTGCAGGATCCCCCGAGCAGGGAATGTCGCCGTCTCGCGACATTCTCTATATGTCGCCGAACGTAGACAGAGATACCGGTGACAACGATCATGGACACGCGCCCCCGGCGCAGCATCGTGAAGGAAGGAGCGGCACATGTCAGTGGTTCGCACCGCCGAGGACATCGGCGCGGTGATCCGAGCACGGCGTCGACAGCTCGGCTGCACCCAGCAGGACCTGGCCGACCGAGCCGGTCTCTCCCGGCAGTCGATCGTCGCGATCGAGCAGGGCAAGGAACGAGCGGCTCTGGCCGCGGTCCTCCGCGTCCTCCTCGAGCTCGGACTCGAGGCGGACGTCTTCGCCCCCGAGGACGCCCACCAGCGGACGGAGGAGCCGGCCGGTCTCGACCTTCAGGCGTACCTCCGCGGATTCACGGACGGAGCATCCACGTGACGCGGCAGCTCCTCGTCTTCGTCGACGGTGTCCGTGCCGGAGTGCTCGGATGCGACGTCCGGTCGTCGACGTTCCGCTACGACCGGCCGTACCTGGCGCGCCGCACGCCCACTCCGCTGTCCCTCTCGCTGCCTGTCGGTCCACGGGAGTACGGGCCCGAGGCGGTCGAGCCCTTCCTCTGGGGGCTCCTGCCCGACAACGCCGAGACGCTCCGGCGGTGGGCGCTCGACGCCCGGCCGCAGGCCGACGAGCACAATCCGTTCACCCTGCTCCAGCACTACGGGCTCGACTGCGCGGGAGCCGTGCAGTTCGTGCGTCCTGAGAACGAGGCGACCTTCGAGCGTCACGGCGGCCTCTCCCGGCTCAGCGATACGCAGATCGGAGCGCAGATCCGTGCAATGAACGCGGATCCGAGCAGATGGACGTTCGACGATCGCGACGGTCGGTTCAGTCTCGGCGGCGCCCAGGCCAAATTCGGCCTGCTGCGAGAAGACGATGCGTGGGCCCTGCCGACGGGCGCGACGCCGACGACGCACATCGTCAAGCCGGGGATCCCGGAGTTCCGGGGAAGCGCTGTGAATGAGCACGTATGCCTCACGCTCGCCGCGCGCCTGGGGCTGGTAGCCGCGCGCTCCCGCATCGATCGGTTCGACGGCGAGACCGCCGTCGTCGTCGAGCGGTACGACCGTCTGCGCCTGGCGGAAGCCCGTCCGCCGGAACGGAGCGCGCGTGGCCTGCGCCGGATCCACCAGGAGGACTTCTGCCAGGCGCTCTCCGTCATGCCGTCCCAGAAGTACGAGGACGACGGCGGCCCCGGACTGGGACGCATGGCGGCGCTTCTCCGCAGGCAGCTGCCGAGGGACGAGGCGCAGCGCGCGATCGAGCGGCTGCTCCTCGGCGTCGCCTTCAACTGGCTGATCGCGGCGCCCGACGCCCATGCGAAGAACTACTCCGTCCTGCTGTCGGGACGGCAGATCGCCCTCGCACCGCTCTACGACATCGCCACACTGACCCCGTACGACCGGTACCGCCCGGAGCGCATGCGGTTGGCGCAGAAGGTGGCAGGCACGTACCGGCCCGCCGAGATCGGAGGACTCGGGTGGCGGACGGAAGCCGCGGCGCGTGATCTGGACCCCGACCGCTTCGGAGACCGGATCACCGAGCTCGTCGCCGCCGCACCGGACCACATCCGTGCGCTCTGCTCGGACCCGGCGCTGCGGGCGATGGACCCGGAGTTCGTCGACGATCTGCGTGCGGCGCTCCTCGATCGTGTCGCTGCAGCGGCAGCCGCGCTGCGCTGAGCCCGGGTCAGCCGCGCGCGGCGACGATGCGGGCGATCCGCTCCGGGACCGTGTCGTCCTGGAGGCTCGTGACGTCGCCGAGGGCGCGGCCGTCGCGGATGTCGCCGAGGAGGCGGCGCATGATCTTGCCCGAGCGGGTCTTGGGCAGGTCGGGGACGACGACCACGTCGCGCGGCTTCGCGATCGGGCCGATCGCCGTCGCGACGTGCTCGCGCAGCACCTGCGAGAGGTCGGCCTCGAGCGCGGTCCAGTAGGCCGGATCCTCCTCCGCGCGGTCGATCGCCTCGTCGGAGGGGATCACGAACGCCGCGATGGCCTGGCCCGTCGTCGCGTCCTCGACGCCCACCACGCCGGCCTCGCCGACCGCCGGGTGCGCGACGAGCGCCGACTCGATCTCGATGGTCGAGAGCCGGTGCCCCGAGACGTTGATGACGTCGTCGACCCGGCCGAGCACCCAGATGTCGCCGTCGGCGTCGTACTTCGCGCCGTCGCCGGAGAAGAAGTAGCCGCGGTCGGCGTAGCGGGCCCAGTAGGAGTCGCGGTACCGCTCCGGGTTCCCCCAGACCGTCCGGGCGAGGGCCGGGCCGGTGCGGTCCACCACGAGGTAGCCGCCGGACCCGTTCGGCACCCGCTCGCCCGCCTCGTCGACGACGAGGGCGCCGAGGCCGGGCAGGGCGCCCAGCGAGGAGCCCGGCTTGAGCGTCGAGACGCCCGGCAGCGGGCACATCACGGCCGCGCCCGTCTCGGACTGCCACCAGGTGTCGACGATCGGGCAGCGCCCGCCGCCGATCCGCTCGTGGAACCACACCCAGGCCTCGGGATTGATCGACTCGCCGACCGTGCCGAGCAGCCGCAGACTCGAGAGGTCGTACTCCGACGGGACGCCCTCCGGGAACCAGGTCATCAGCGTCCGGATCAGCGTCGGCGCCGTGTAGTAGACGGTGACGCCGTAGCGCTCGATGATCTCGAAGTGCCGCGCGGTGTGCGGGGTGTTCGGGGTGCCCTCGTAGATCACCTGGGTGAGCCCGTTCGAGAGCGGTCCGTAGATCTCGTAGGTGTGCGCCGTGACCCAGGCCAGGTCGGCGGTGCACCAGTGCACGTCGTCCGGCTTGGCGTCGAACACGGCCCAGTGCGTCCAGGAGGCCTGGGTGAGGTACCCGCCGCTGGTGTGCACGAGGCCCTTCGGCTTCCCGGTCGTACCCGAGGTGTAGATGATGAACAGCGGCGTCTCGGCGTCGAAGGCCTCGGCCTCGTGCACGTCGCTCTGCCCGTCGACGACGTCGTGCCACCAGACGTCGCGGCCCTCGGTCCAGGGGAGGTCCGGCGTCTCGTCGCCGGTGCGGCGGACGACGAGCACGTGCTCGATCGACGCGACGCCGGCGACCGCGTGGTCGGCGTTCGCCTTCACCGGCACGGCGACACCGCGCCGGAACTGGCCGTCGGTGGTGACGAGCAGCTTCGCGCCGGTGTCCTCGACGCGGAAGCGGACGGCCTCGGCCGAGAAGCCGCCGAAGACGAGGGAGTGGATCGCACCGATCCGCGCGATGGCGAGGGTGATCACGACGGTCTCGGGGATCACCGGGAGGTAGACGACGACGCGGTCGCCCTTCCCGATGCCGAGTGCGGTGAGCGCGTGCGCGGCGCGGGCGACGTCGCGCTGCAGCTCGGCGTAGCTGATCGAGCGCCGGTCGCCGCGCTCGCCCTCGAAGTGCAGGGCGGTCTTGTCGCCGCGGCCCGCGTCGACGTGCCGGTCGACGCAGTTGACGGCGACGTTGAGCGTGCCGCCCTCGAACCAGGTCGCGCGCGGGACCGACAGCGTGCCGTCCTCCTGCGGGACGGCCGGCTCCCAGCGGTGCGCGGTGTGCCAGGGCTCGACCCAGTCCAGGCGCCGGGCGGCCTCCTCCCAGAACGCCACCGGGTCGGCGGCGGCGCGGGCGTGCTCGCCGGGGGCGACGTTCGCCTGCGCAGCGAAGGCCTCGGGCGCCGGGAAGCGGCGGGACTCCTCGAGCAGGTTCGCGATCGTCTCGATCATCGGCGGGCCTCCGTGGTCGTCGTGCCGGTGGTCGTGTCGGTCGTGGGACGCGCCGTGCCGGTCATCCTCACGCCCACTTCCGGATCGCGTAGCGCTGGAACACGCCCACGATCGAGTCGGTCAGCTTGCCCAGCACGGCAAGCAGGATGATCGCGAGGAAGACGCGGTCGATCCGCCCGTTGCTCTGGCTGTCGGTCAGGCGGAAGCCCAGGCCCATCGACGAGGCGATCAGCTCGGCGGCGACCAGGAACAGCCACGACTGCGCGAGCGCCAGGCGCAGCCCGGCGATCACCGAGGGGATCACGGCGGGCAGCTGCACCGCGGTGAACAGCCGCACGCCGGAGAGCCCGAACGCCCGGCCCGCCTCGACGAGCTGCCGGTCGACGTGGCCGAGGGCTGTCGCGACGGTGGTGAAGACGGGGAAGAACGCGCCGATCGTGATCAGCGTGATCTTCGACTCCTCGCCGATCCCCATCCAGAGCAGCAGCAGCGGCACCCAGGCCAGCGACGGCACCGCGCGGATCGCGCCGAGCGTCGGTGCCAGCACGACCTCCCACACCCGCGAGAGCCCGAAGAGCGCGCCGACCAGCAGCCCCAGCGCGGAGCCGAGGCCGAAGCCGATCAGCACCCGCTGGGTCGAGATCGCGACGTCCTGCCCGAGGTCGCCGCGCTGCGCGAGATCGACCGCCGCCGCCCAGACCATCGCCGGCGACGGGAACACCGAGACCGACACCATCCCGGTGGTGGTGACGATCTGCCAGGCCGCGAGCAGCAGCACCGGGAGGATCGCCCCGCCGACGACCAGGAACCAGCGCCGCGAGGTGAGCGGCCGGGCGTGCGCCGCCTCGTCGTCGCGGATCCGCTTCTGCGAGGCCTCGACGCTCGGACCGACCACGGCGGTGCCGACCGCACCCGGCGCCTGCACGAGCCCGGTGCTCCGGCGCACGAGGTCGGCGTCGGTCACGGTCTCGTCGTCGCGTGTCGCCATCGTCGTCTCCTCGGTCGGTGTCGCGGTCGGTGCTGTCGCGGGTCGTTCTGTCGTGGTTCGGTGCCGTCGTGCGGGGGTGGTGCGGGCGTCAGGAGCGCCGTCAGGCGATCGCGGACGGATCGGCCGCCGTCGCGTAGCTGTCGTCGATCAGGGAGTCGAGGGCCGCGTCGACCTGCTCCTGCGAGGCGACGTCGCCGTTCGCGACGAAGATCGGGCCGATGACGGAGAGCACGTCGGTCTGGGCCGAGCCGGGCACGTTGTCGACGTCGAGGTTGCTGCGCTCGGTGATCACGGTGGTCGCCACGGCGACGTCGAGACCGGCGACGGACGCGAGGATGCTCGCCGTCTCCTCCTGGTTCTCCAGGGCCCAGGCGCGGGCGTGCTCGTAGGCGTTCACGACGGTCTGCGCGAGGTCGGGCTTGGCCGCGAGGAAGCTCTCGGTGGCGTTGAGCAGCCCGTAGGAGTTGAAGTCGACGTTGCGGTAGAGCAGGGTCGCCCCGGCCGCCTGCGCGCCCGCCATGATCGGGTCGAGTCCGGCCCACGCGTCGACCGAGCCGTTCTGCAGCGCGGCCCAGCCGTCGGCGTGCTGCAGGTTCTGCACGGTGACGTCGTCGATGCTCAGGCCGGCGGCCTCGAGCGCCTGCACCAGGAAGAAGTAGGGGTCGGTGCCGCTGGTCGCCGCGATCTGCTTGCCGGCGAGCTGCTCGACGCTCGTGATCGCCGAGCCGGCGGGCACGACGAGGGCGGACCACTCCGGCTGGGAGAAGATGTCGATGGTCCTGATCGGCGAGCCGTTCGAGCGCGCGAGCAGCGCGGCCGAGCCGGCGGTCGAGCCGACGTCGATCGCCCCGGCGCGCAGCGCCTCGTTGGCCTTGTTCGAGCCGGCCGACTGCACCCAGGTGACCGTGACGTCCTGCTCGGCGAGGGCGGCCTCGAGCCAGCCCTTCTCCTTGATGACGAGGCTGAGCGGGTTGTAGGTCGCGAAGTCGAGCGTCAGCGTGCCGCCCTGGGTCTTCGCGGTCGAGCCGTCGGAGGCGGCGGGCGCCGCGGCCGCGCCGCCGCCGCCCTCGCCCTGGACGCATCCCGCGAGGAGCGGGACCGCGGCGGCGGTGAGCAGGCCCGCGAGCGCGGTGCGGCGGGTGAGTGGGGAGGTGCTGAACGACGGGAAGGACATGGGGGCCTCGACTTCGGTGCGGTGGGGGAGTGGGACGAGTGTGCGGGAGCGGACGGACGGGATGTCCGCGAGCGGTGGGATCCGTGGACGGAGGGCGGGATCGGCGCCTGGGGAGGAGAAGGAGGAGGGGCGCGGCGGCCTAGTGCCGCTCGATCCCGAGCCCCTCGAGCAGCTCGACCCGCCGCTCGGCGAGCTCGGCGGAGCCGCGGTCGCGGGGCCGTGCACCGGGGACCGTCATGATCTGCCGGATGCGCGAGACGCCACCCGGCTCGTCGCGGCCGAGCAGCACGATCCGGTCGGCCAGCTGCAGCGCCTCATCGACGTCGTGGGTGACGAGCAGGATCGTGGCGGGGGCGGCCGCGTGCACCTCGAGCAGCAGGTCCTGCATCCGCAGGCGGGTCAGCGCGTCGAGCGCGCCGAACGGCTCGTCCAGCAGCAGCACGCCCGGGTTGCGGGCGAGCGCGCGGGCGAGCGAGGCGCGCTGCGCCATCCCGCCGGACACCTCGCGCGGCCGGGAGCCGGCGTGCGCGGTCAGGCCGACGAGCGAGAGCAGCTCGTCGACGGCGGTGCGGCCCGCCTCGCGCGAGGTGCCGCGCGGAAGCCCGAGCGCGACGTTCGCCGCGAGGGAGCGCCAGGGCAGCAGGCGCGGCTCCTGGAAAGCGACCGCGCAGCGCGGGTCGATCCCCGAGACCGACGACCCGTCGATCAGCACCGTGCCGGCGCTCGCCGTGTCCAGGCCGGCGGCGATCCGCAGCAGCGTCGACTTGCCGCAGCCGCTCGGGCCGAGGATCGCGATGACCTCGCCGGCGCGCACGTCGAGCGAGACGTCGGCCAGGACGGGAGCGCCCGGGGTGAAGGTGCGGCCGACCCCGTCGAAGCGCACCGGGAACGCCGACTGGCCGAGCGCGGCGTCGAAGGCCAGGCTCGTGCGGGCGGGGGTTCCGGTCATGAGGGCTCCGAGGCGGGGCGGGCGGGCGGACCGTCCGATCGTACGGACGAGCGCCGACCCCTCGGCGGCCGCGACGACACGCGGAGTAACACAGGCGCACCCCTGCACGACGAAGGCCCCGCCGGCACCGCGCAGCGGCGGCCGACGGGGCCTCGGGGGAGCGGACTACGCCTGGACGAGCACGAGCTCCTCGAGCGGCAGGCGCGTGCGGGGAGCGGTCTCGCGCTCGCGGAGCACGTCGTTCTCGAGCGCGTCGGGGCCGGCGAGCACGCCCACGGCGGCGACGGTCACCGGGTCGAAGCGCTCGTCGACGCCGAACGCCGTGCGGATCCCGTCCTTGTCGAAGCCGGCCATCTGGTGCACGTGCAGCCCCTCGTGGTGCGCCTGCACGCTGAGGTGGGCGACGGCCTGGCCGAGGTCGTAGACGGCCCACGGGCGCGCCTCGCCCTTCTCGTCGACCGTCTCGGCGAGCGCGACGATCAGCGCGGCGGCCGAGCCGGCCCAGGCGGCGTTGAAGCCGACGAGGGTGCCGACGATGCTGTCGAACTCCGGAGTGCCGCGGCGCGCGACGATGAAGCGCGACGGCTGCGAGTTGCCCGCCGAGGGGGACCAGCGGGCGGCCTCGAGCAGCGCGGTCAGCGTCTCGTCCGCGATCGCCGCGGAGGCGTCGTAGGAGCGGGGGCTCCAGCGCTCGGCGAGGACGTCCAGGATCGGGGCGCTGGTCGAGGCGGTGCGGGTGGCGGTGTCGGTCATGGGGTGCTTCTCTCCGGAGATCGCTGAACAGGGAGGGCCTCGTCGCCCGAGGGACCCAACCGCAGGAGCTCCGCCGGCATTCCCGCTCGTCGCGCCGACCGGCCGTTCGCCCACGGAGGAGCACGGGGTCCTGTCGGTGCGGAACGGTACCCTGGAGAGCGGCGTGCTTCCCCGCGCGCGACAACTCACCACTCTGATGGAGGATCATCCATGGCCCAGCACTTCGACGTCGTCGTCCTGGGGGCAGGCCCCGGTGGATACGTGGCCGCGATCCGTGCCGCCCAGCTCGGCAAGTCCGTCGCCATCGTCGAGAAGAAGTACTGGGGCGGTGTCTGCCTCAACGTGGGCTGCATCCCCTCCAAGGCGCTGCTGCGCAACGCGGAGCTCGCCCACATCTTCCACGCGCAGGCGAAGCAGTTCGGCATCTCGGGCGACGTCTCCTTCGACTTCGGCGTGGCCTTCGACCGCAGCCGCACCGTCGCGGACGGACGCACCAAGGGCGTCCACTTCCTGATGAAGAAGAACAAGATCACCGAGTTCGACGGCACCGGCTCCTTCACCGGCCCGCAGGGCCTCGACGTGCAGCTCACCAAGGGCGGCTCCGAGTCGCTGACGTTCGACGACGCGATCATCGCGACCGGCGCGAGCGTCCGCCTCCTCCCCGGTGTCGAGCTCTCCGAGAACGTCGTCACCTACGAGACCCAGATCATGACCCGCGAGCTGCCCGACACGATGGCCATCGTGGGCGCCGGCGCGATCGGCATGGAGTTCGCCTACGTCCTGAAGAACTACGGCGTCGACGTGACGATCATCGAGTTCATGGATCGCGCCCTCCCCAACGAGGACCCGGACGTCTCCAAGGAGATCCAGAAGCAGTACAAGAAGCTCGGCGTCGAGATCCTCACCTCCACCAAGGTCGAGTCGGTCGTCGACAAGGACGGCTACGTCACCGTCACCTACACCGGCAAGGACGGCACGCAGTCGACCCTCGAGGTCGACAAGGTCCTCATGTCGATCGGCTGGGTCCCCCGCGTCGAGGGCTTCGGCCTCGAGAAGACGGGCGTCGAGGTCACCGAGCGCGGCGCCATCGGCATCGACGAGTACATGCGCACCAACGTCCCGCACATCTACGCGATCGGCGACGTCACCGCCAAGCTGCAGCTCGCGCACGTCGCGGAGGCGCAGGGCGTCGTCGCCGCCGAGACCATCGCCGGAGCCGAGACCCAGACCCTCGGCGACTACCGGATGATGCCGCGCGCCACGTTCTGCCAGCCGCAGATCGCCTCCTTCGGCCTCACCGAGAAGCAGGCGACCGACGAGGGCCACGAGATCACCGTCTCGACCTTCCCGTTCATGGCCAACGGCAAGGCGCACGGCCTCGGCGAGCCGACCGGCTTCGTCAAGCTCATCGCGAGCAAGCAGTACGGCGAGCTCCTCGGCGCCCACATGATCGGCCCGGACGTGTCCGAGCTGCTCCCGGAGCTCACGCTCGCGCAGAAGTGGGACCTCACGGCGACCGAGCTGGCCCGCAACGTGCACACCCACCCGACGCTGTCGGAGGCGCTCCAGGAGGGCTTCCACGGCCTCAAGGGCCACATGATCAACATGTAGCTCCCCGCTCCCCGCACCGCGCGCTCCGGCTCGCGGGAGCACCTGCTCCGGCTCGCAGGATCCGCCTCGGCTCGCCCGATCGCGCGGATCCGGCGAGCCGGAGCTGTTTCCGCGAGCCGGATCCGTCTCCGCGTGCCGGAGGTCCCGCCCCGAGCCGGATCGCGACCCGACGAGCCCGGCTCCGGGCCGCCGCTAGCGTGGACGGATGGACCCGCGCCTCCTCGACCGACTCGCCGCCGACGCCTGGCCGCCCCTCGAGCGCCGCGCGCTCGGCGGCTGGCGGCTGCGCGCCGCCGGCGGCGTCACGAAGCGCGCCAACTCCGTGCTCACCTCGGGTCTCGTCGAGGACGTGGACCAGGCGATCACCGCAGCGGAGGAGTTCGCGCGCGAGCAGGGGATCCCGCCGCTCTTCCAGCTCGGCCCCGCGACGCTCCCCGCCGACCTGCCCGAGCGGCTCGCCCGCCGCGGCTACGCCGGGCACGAGCGCACCCTCGTCCTCACCGGCTCGGTGACGGAGGCGCTCGCCGCGCTCGGCCCCGCCGCCCCGGAGGCCGCGGAGCCGGTCGAGACGACGGAGGCGCCCGGCGAGGAGTGGCTCTCGCTCTGGTGGTCGGTCGACGGCCGCGGCGGCGACGCCGAGCGCAGGATCGCCGAGCGGATCCTCGCGGGCTGCGACTCCGCCTACGCCCTGCTGCGGGACGGGAGCGGCCCCGCCGCCTGCGGCCGGCTCTCCTGGGCGACCGCCGAGGACGGCGAGCGCTGGTGCGGCCTCTTCGCGCTGGCCACTCGCCCCGACGCCCGCCGCCGCGGCCACGCCGCCACGCTCCTCCGCGCCCTGCTCGAGCAGGCCGCCGCCCGAAGCGTCGACCGCCTGTGGATCCAGGTGCTCGCCGACAACGCCGCCGCCCGCCGCCTCTACGCGTCCCTCGGCTGCCGCGAGTCCTCGCACTACGACTACTGGCGCCCCTGACCGCGCCGTCCCCTCCCTCCCGCGAGATGCCTCTTGTGCACGCGACACGCCGTGAAACGTGTGCACAAGTGGCATCTCGCGGAAGGGATCAGCCGGCGATGACCGCGCGTGCGACCGCCTCGGCGCGGGCCGCGTCGCCCGTCACGAGCACGCGCCACCACGTGTCGTCGGCCAGCACGTCGACCTCGCACGAGCCGCCGCCGCAGCCCGAGAGCGCGCGGTCGCCGAGACCGTCGAGCGGAGTCAGCGTGACGGCGAGCCCGGTCGTCAGGGACAGGTTCCGCCAGCCGTCCTCGCCGTTCGGCAGCACGTCGACGCTCAGGCCCGCGTAGCTGCTGCTGGTCGCATCGGTCCAGGTGCACGAGGCGTAGCCCGCGCGGGCGGCGGCCGCCGCGGAGGCGGTCGACGGCGCGACGCCCTCGGTCCCGCTCCCCGGGGTCGCGTCCACGAGCCCGGCCGTCGCGGCCAGCTGCTCGCCGGTGAGCACCTCGGCACAGACCGGAGCGGTGGCGGTCACCGGCTCGTCGAGCCGGCCGCCGGCCGCCGCGGCGGTCGCCGTGGCGAGGGCCGCGAGGTCGGCGTCGGCCGGCGAGCCGGTCAGCGCGAGCGTCACCCAGGTCGAGCCGGTGAGGAGATCGACGGAGCAGATCTCGACCGAGCAGGCGCTGTAGGCCTCGACGTCGGTCGCGAGTCGCGTTCCGCCGGAGAGACCGGCCGCGGCGAACGCGTCCGCGGCGTCCTCGGCGGCCGAGGCGGTGATCGACGCCGTGCCGTCCTCCTCGTACCAGGCGCAGGTCAGCAGCCCGCCGTTCTCCTGCGCCGACTCGCGGATCAGCTCGGCCGAGGAGCGCACCGTCTCGTCCCGCGTGCCCTCGAGCGAGCCGGGCGCGATCCCGAGGGCGCTCGACGCGCGGGCGACCGGCAGCAGGGCGTCGCAGTCGAGCCGGGCGGCGGAGGAGCGACTTGGCGTCGGCGACGCGGACGCGGAGGCAGGAGGAGTCGCAGAGGGAGTCGCGGACGCCGTCCCGCTCGTCTCCGGCTCGGCCGCCGTGCAGCCCGCGAGCAGGCCGGCTGCGACGAGCAGCGCCGCCCCCGCCCCGACGGCGCGCGCCCTCACGCGGCCAGCTCGCGCTCGATCGCCGCCGTGAACGCGTCGATGTCGTCCTCGCTCGTGTCGAACGAGCAGACCCAGCGCACCTCGCCGGTCGCCGGGTTCCAGTCGTAGAAGCGGTAGGCGGCGCGCAGCCGGTCCGCGACCCCCGCCGGCAGGGTCGCGAACACCGCGTTCGCCTGCGTCGGCTGGGTGAAGGCGAGCCCGGTGATCCGCCCGGCCGCCACGGCCTCGTCCAGCTGCGAGCGCAGCCGCGCCGCCATCGCGTTCGCGTGCCGGGCCGAGCGCAGCCAGAGCGGCTCCGCCTCGCCGTCCTCGCCGAGCATCGCGAGCAGCTGCGCCGAGAGGAAGCGCATCTTCGAGGACAGCTGCATGTTGGTCTTGCGGAGGAACGTCAGCCCGCTGGACGCCTCGGGGTCGAGCACGACGATCGCCTCGCCGAGCAGCATCCCGTTCTTGGTGCCGCCGAAGGACAGCACGTCGACTCCGGCGTCGCTGGTGAAGGCGCGCAGGGGCAGCCCGAGGGCCGCTCCGGCGTTCGCGATCCGCGCTCCGTCCATGTGGAGCCGCATCCCCCGTTCGTGGGCCTGATCGGCGAGCGCGCGGACCTCCTCCGGCGTGTAGACCGTGCCGAGCTCGGTCGACTGCGTGATCGAGACGACCAGCGGCTGGGCGCGGTGCTCGTCGCCGAAGCCCCAGGCCTGCTCGTCCACGAGCGCCGGCGTGAGCTTGCCGTCGGGGCTCTCGACGGTGAGGATCTTGATCCCGCCGACCTTCTCGGGGGCCCCGCCCTCGTCCGAGTTGATGTGCGCGGTTCCGGCCGAGACGACCGCCCCCCAGCGGGGCAGCATCGACTGCAGACCGGTCACGTTCGCCCCGGTTCCGTTGAAGACGGGGAAGGCCTCGGCCTGCTCGCCGAACTCGCGGCGGAAGACGCGCTGCAGCTCCGCGGTGTAGACGTCCTCGCCGTAGGCGACCTGGTGGGCGCCGTTCGCCGCGGCGATCGCCGCGAGCACCTCCTCGTGCACGCCGGAGTAGTTGTCGGAGGCGAAGCCGCGGAGGTCGGGATCGTGCAGAGCGCTCATTCCCCCATCCTCGCAGCCCGCCGCGGATCGATCCTGGTGGCGGGCGCCGTCGCTCCCTGTGTTTCCGGCATGTGAACGGACCGTCCTCTGAAAGCCGATTGCCGTCAAGAAGTTGGTATCGCGTGGGAGGCAGGCCACTCTTGTCCTATGCGCATGGACACTTCGGGGGCGGTCCGCGACATGCCCGCCCCTCCCGGGGTGGACGAGATCGCGGCTCGCTTCGGCGATCCCGTCCTCGCGTTCGCCCCGCAGCCCCGCCTCGAGGAGTTCGCGGCGGCGCAGACCATGGCGCTCGGACGCTTCGTCGAGATCTCCCTCTCCTACTCGTTCTTCAAGAATCCGCGCAACCGGGCCGACCCGGTCAACCACGTCCCGCTCACCCCCGAGCAGAAGCGCGCGATCGAGCGCGCCGAGAACGACCACCTCCCGCCGTGGATGGTCGATCAGGTCACGCGGATGCGCTATCCCGTGCTGTGGGAGGCGGTGCGCACCTCCGTGCCGATCCCCGCCGAGCGCAGCCGCCCGCTCGAGTCGCGTCTCGCCGCGCACATGGGCGACGTGCTGAGGAACACCTTCCCGGGTCGCGTCCGCACCCGCCGCGGCGGCATGCCGGTCGTCGCCGCCGCCCTGCGCGACGAGGACGTCGTGCGCGGAGTCCCGGTCGTCGTCGACGGTGAGGCGCTGCGCGGCTACCGCGTCGACACCGACCCCGACGTGGTCGCGATCGGCGCCCGGGTCGACGGCCGCTACATGACGGTCGTGCTCGATCGGAAGATCGCCCCCGACATCCGCATGGAGTTCGTCCGTCGAATCCCGCCACGTCCGGCACCGGCCCAGCCTCGGCGCTGACGCCCGAACGGACGCGATCGGGCTCGGCAGCGGGCACGATCGGATCTCTGCGGCGCGGTTCACCCCTGCCCGGCGAGGCTGTCCCGCCAAGCGCGCGCCGAGACCTTGACGCCGTCGAGGAGGCGCAGTGCGGCGCTCATCGAACGACTCATGGGGCGCAGATGCCGCGACAGGTTGCCCAGCAGCGCGAGCTGCTGATCGAGCCCGCTCGCGCCGGGGACGTCGAGAGCTCGGACCAGGCCGTCCAGAATCTCGAACAGCATGCGCTTGGACGCTTCGTCGGGCGTGCCGCTGAGGAGGAAGACCAAGCGCGATACATCGCTGTCCACGCCCTGCCACACCGCACCGAGTTCCTCCGCCGCGTGGTCGAGTCGTGCCACGGGCTGCTCCAGCTCCGCCCCGATCTCCGACAGGGCTCGCGCAGTCGCGTACGTCGGTCCGGTCCGGAGCGGAGGCCGACCGGAGAACACGGCACTGATCGAGGCGATCGCATCCTTCAGGCCGGAGGCCGCGCGCTCGATGTCTGTCCGACTCGCCTCCAGGGATTCCAGGGTCTCGAGAAGGTCGCGGTCCTCGTCGGGGTCCTCTCCACGCTGAGTGAACGTCTCCGTCCTGTCCTTGGCCACGGTCGCGACAGCGATGCGGAGCCGCTGCGTCAGCTGGTCGAGCACGGTGTCGTACTCGACACTTCCCGGTTCGAGCAGCCGGAAATCTGTGGCCGCAACCCACTGCGTCTCTTTGATCACTGACCAGACCGGGTCCTTGTCGGACATCACGCCGCTCGCCGAGGGATCCACCCAGATGAGCGGGAGGAGGACTTTCTGCCCGGGATCCGCGGTCGCTGCCCGCCGGAAGTCCAGGAACTCCTCCCGGCAGGCGGCGCTGCTGAGGTAGCGAGGGGTCACGAAACTCAACAGGAAGGTCGTCGTGCTCGCCTCTGCTCTGAGGCGCTGTCGCCAGTTCTCCCCCCAGGAGATGTCGTCGCGGTCGATGAAGAGACGGAGGGAGCCGCCCGTCAGGAACTCGTAGCGGTCGGCGAGATCTTTGGCGAAGGAGATCATTCGCCCGCGCGAGCTGGCGTCGTCTGCGTGGACGTGACTGATGAAGATCGAGGCGTCACTTCCGACGATCGGATCCGGCACAGTGACGACCTCTCTCTCTGAGATGCGAGCATCGCCGGCCCTGCCGAGCGGATGGGATCCGTCGAGGACGGCCAGGGGGAGCCCCCAGATGTTCTCTCGCAACCGGATGACCTCGGGGCCGTTGTGGAACACGAAGCCTCTGTGCAGTCCTCGTCCCTCACCGAGAGCGATGAGTCCGGCGATGTCCCGCTCGTGGACCGAGCGTGACGCCTTGATCTCGACACCGACGGTGCGATCGAGTTCGTCGATCATCACGAGATCGACCTCTCGCCCTCGTTTCTCCGCTGGACGCCAGTAGAAGGCGCGGATCTCGTGGTCGGACCAGCCGGCCGCGGTCGTCAGCTGGTTGACGACATGACTTTCGAGAAGCGCTCCGAGTGCTTCACGGTCTTGACGGAGATCGACTCCGGCTCGGGTCATCGATTCCACGGCGAAGGACGTATCGACCGGGTGGATCTTCGCGCGCGAATGGGATTGGCGTGGCGGCGCGGTGGCGAGGTTGGGGAGGTGATGAGTGAGGAAGACCCGCTCGAAGACTCCGAGATAGCGATCGATCGTTCGGCGGTCGAGATCGAGCTGCTGAGCGAGGCGACTGGCGTTGAAGATACCGCCCGGTGTGCGCATGAGACCGTCCAAGGCGGCGCGGGCGGCAAGAGTGTCCACTCCACGGCCGGCGAGTGCCTGATCTGAGAGCAGGCCTTCGATGTCCGACCGCAGGTCCAGCGAGAGGTCGCGCCGTGTCCTGATGACATCGGGGACGACGTAGGTGGGGAAGCCTCCCCTGGTGAGCCGATCGAGGAGCGTCGACTCGTCGAGATCGGTGCGCCCTCCTGCAGCGATCTCTGCATCGAAGAGGAGGTCGACGATCGAACCCTCCTGGCCTCCGATCTCCCACTCCGTCAGCGGACCCATGCTGAACCGGCGGGAGCGTCGCGTGAGGGCGTCGGCGCCGCCGAGTCCGGTCCGAGCGATGGACGCTGAGCCGGTCAGGACGACTCTCGTGCCCGCGCCGGGAATCTCGTCGACGAGCTCCTTGACCAGGAGCGGAAGCGCTTCGAGCAGTTGCGCCTCGTCGATGATCGCGGGGAAGGTGAGGCCTCGCAGCCAGCCGCCCGGGTCGGAGGTCGCTCGGCGGAGCACTGAGGGGTCGGCGAGCGAAGTGTAGGAGAAGCCCCGCTTCTGGAGAACGCTGCGCACGAGAGTGGTTTTGCCGACGGCCCTCGCTCCCTCGAGAACGACGACCTTCGCATCGGAGGAGAGAAGGGCATCTCCAAGCAGCCGGGGAATGAGAGACATGGCAAAAATGTACATCGTGTGTATACATTTTTGTACATGAGACGCAAAACGGCGGTCCGGCTTCGCCGGTAGCGTCAGGACCGCCCCGGCACCGCGATCCCGTGCTCGTAGGCGAAGACGACGGCCTGGATGCGGTCGCGGACGCGCAGCTTCATCAGGATCTTGGACACGTGGGTCTTCACGGTGGCCTCGCCGACGTAGAGCTCGGCGGCGATCTCGGCGTTGGACGAGCCGCGGGCCAGGTGCACGAGCACCTCGCGCTCGCGGTCGGTGAGCTCCTCGATGCCGGGGTGGACCTCGGCGCGGGCCGGCGCCGTCGCGAAGCGCTCGAGCACGCGGCGCGTCACGTCGGGTGCGAGCATCGCGTCGCCGCGGGCCACGACCTGCACGGCCTCGACCAGCTCCTCCGGCGACGCGTTCTTCAGCAGGAAGCCGCTCGCTCCGGAGGACAGCGCCTCGAAGAGGTAGTCGTCGCGGTCGAAGGTGGTCAGGATGAGGACGCTGGAGCACAGGCGCGGATCCTTGACGATCTCGCGGGTCGCGGCCAGGCCGTCCATGCCGGGCATCTGCACGTCCATGCAGATGACGTCCGGGCACAGGTCGGAGGCCCGCTCGATCGCCTCGATCCCGGTGCGGGCCTCGCCGACGACGACGATCCCGGGCTCGGACTCGAGGATGGTGCGGAAGCCGGCACGGACGAGCTCCTGGTCGTCGACCAGCAGCACCCGGACATCGGCCGTCATGCGCGCCCCCCGCTCGCTCGCTCCCGGCGCCCCCACGACACCTCGGACGACGCTACCTGCTCCCCGGACCCCCCGCGGACGCTCGTCAGAGGGACGTGCGCGCGCACCAGGTAGCCGGAGCCGCTCGGGCCGGTCTCGACCGTGCCGCCGACGGCCGCGGCGCGCTCGCTCATGCCGGTGTGCCCGAGCCCGCAGGACGTCGCGGCGACGGGATGCGCGCCCTCGCCGCCGTCGTCGGCGACCTCGAGCTCGACCGCGTCGTCCAGGTAGCGCAGCCGCACCTCGGCGGTGGCCCCGCGGCCGGCGTGCTTGCGCACGTTGGTGAGCGACTCCTGCGCGATCCGGTAGAGGCTGAGGCCCACGGTCGCCGGGATGTCCCGGGGTTCGCCGACGGTGAGGAACACGGCGGGCAGTCCGGAGCCGGCCGCGGCGAGGACGAGCTCCTCGAGCTGCGCCACCCCGCGGGTCGAGGCGGCGTCGGTCAGCGGGTCGAGGGCGGTGTCCTCGGCGCGGAGGGCGATCAGGATGCGGTGCAGCTCCTCGATCGCCGATCGCGCGTCGCTCTCGATGGCGCTGAGCGCCGTGGCCGCCCGCTCCGGATCGCGCGCGAGCACCCGCCGTGCAGCCCCCGCCTGCACGCCCATCACGCTGACGTGGTGCGCGACGACGTCGTGCAGCTCGCGGGCGATGCGCAGCCGCTCGGACGACACCGCCTGGCGGGAGGAGCGCTCCCGCTCGTCGTCGAGCTCGGCGGTGCGCGCCTCGAGCGCCTCGAGCCGCCGCGCCGACTGCCAGGACGCGTCGCCGAAGACGTACGCGCTGCCGAAGTAGAGGAGGTTCGCGACGACGGCCAGCGCCGACTCCGCGACGTAGGGCGGGAGCAGCCCGGCCGACTCCTCCGCCGGGAGCGGGCTGCTCACAGGTGCGCCGGTGGCGAGGGTGACGATCAGCCAGCCGAGCATGCCGACGGCGATGACCGTGCGGACGATGAGCGCCAGGCGCCGGTCGCGGCTCCAGGCACCGACCGTGTAGAGGGCGAGGTAGAGGCAGATCTGGTTGAACAGCGACTCCGGCACCTGGAGGATCAGCCCGAGCGCGTAGACCGCGGTGAGAGCGACCGCCACGGTCGACGGGAAGCGCCGGCGCAGGGCGAGCGGGAGGGTCATCGCGAGCGCCCAGAGCGTGCTCACGGCGGGGTGCGCGGCGTCGGTGAAGCCCGCAGAGGCGTAGAGCGCGACGGAGACGAGGGTCGCCACCAGCAGGACGCCGGCGGCGACGGCGTCGCGGACGTAGGCGGAGCGGGTCGGCGCTCGCCGAGTCCAGCCCGCATCGAAGGGGTCGGCAGCGACGGCGCCAGGAGGCATGCGCCCCACGCTAACCGACGACGGTCGGGCGGGCCGCCGCGCGAGTCGCCGCATGACGCTCCTCCCCTTCTGGTCGAGTCGCCACCGCCCATGCTGGTCGAGTAGCCCCGCAGGGGCGTATCGAGACCCGCCGGCCTCAGCAGTGCGGGTCTGCAGACTCGCGTTCTGACGGTGGATCTCGATACGCCCGCTGCGCGGGCTACTCGATCAGCAGGGGCGGGGCCGCTGCGCGGGCTGCTCGATCGGCACGGGCGGGGCCCTCTGCGCGAATCACGCGATCTGTCAGTCGCGCCCGGTGATGCCCGCGGTCGACGCGATCACGTCGCCCATCTTCCTGCCGAGGGCCTCGTAGAACATCGACAGCGGGAACTCGTCGTCCAGCACCGCGTCGGTCAGCCTGCGCGGAGCGCCGAGGAGCACCTCGTCCGGCAGCCCGCGCGCCCAGGCGGAGGCGGGGTGCGGCGTCACCGTCGCCGCGACCAGCGCGTAGGCGGCGAGCCAGTGCGCGGTCTTCGGCCGGTCGATCGAGCGCCAGTAGAGCTCGTCGATGGCGTCCGAGAGGGCGACGACGACGTCCGCGACGCTGTCCCACTCGAAGGCGAGCCGGGTGTCGGTCCAGTGCAGGACGCCGTGCTGGTGCAGCCAGGCGAAGAGCAGCTGGCCGCCGAGCCCGTCGTAGTTGCGCACCCGAGAGCCGGTCAGCGGGAAGCGGAAGAGCCGGTCGAAGAGGATCGCGTACTGGACCGTGCGCGCCCGCGCCGCGAGCGCCTCCTCCTCGCCGTCGCGGTGCTCCTGGCCGGCCAGGCGCCGCTCGATCGCGACGGACTCGCGGAACGCGGTCAGATCGCAGCGCAGCTCCTCGAGGGAGTAGAGGAAGAACGGCATCCGCTGCTTGATCATGAACGGGTCGAACGGCAGGTCGCCGCGCATGTGGGTGCGGTCGTGGATGAGGTCCCACATCACGAAGGCCTCCTCCGCGGTGTGCTGGTCCTCGAGCATCCGGCGGGCGTCCTCCGGCAGCTCGAGCCGCGTGATCTCCGCGGCGGCGGAGACGACACGGCGGAAGCGCGCGGCCTCGCGGTCGGCGAAGATCGCGCCCCAGGTGAAGGCGGGGACGGCGCGCATCGCGACGGTCTCGGGGAAGAGCACGGCGCTGTCGGTGTCGTAGCCGGCGGTGAAGTCGACGAAGCGGACCGGCACGAACAGCGCGTTCGAGTAGTCGCCCGCCTCGAGCTCGGCGACGAAGCGCGGCCAGACGACCTCGACGAGCACGGCCTCGACGTGGCGGTCGCGGCTGCCGTTCTGCGTGAGCATCGGGAAGACGACCAGGTGGCGCAGCCCGTCGACGCGGTCGAGCTGCGGCTGGAACGCCTGCAGCGAGTCGAGGAAGTCCGGGACACCCAGCCCCTCGGCGCTCCAGCGCTCGAAGTCGACGACGAGCGCCTCGAGGTAGGCGGCGTCGTGCGGGAAGGCGGGCGCGAGGGTGCGGACAGCGTCGATGAGGCGCTCGATCTCGGAGCGGGCGTCCTCGAGGCGGTCCGGGTCGGCCAGCGAGCCGTCCTGCGCCTGCAGCGGTTGCAGTGCGGTGGCCGCGGCCTTGAGGCGGAGCCAGGCGCGGGAGGTCTCGACGCGGTCCTCGACGACCTCGGGTTCTCCGACGACGGTGCTCTGCACGAATTGCGACATGGTGATCCTCCTCACGCTCGTATAACCGGGTGGTTCGGGCCGGATCCGGCCCATCCCCGAGCGTATGGGCCGCGGCGCGCGCTTTTCTTGCGTGAGCCCGGAGCGAATCCGCGAGGTCGGCGATCACGGCGCACGACTCCGCCGAAACGGCCCTCTCTGCGCGGATCGACGGGGGAATCGGCGCGCGATATCAGCCCGCGACCAGCCTTTTCGCAGGTAGCACCCCCCGTCCGGGGCTAGATTCGCAAGGTTCCCGCCAAGGCTCCTCCAAGGGGTCGAAGATAGGGCGGACATCTCGGCTGCCCACACCCGGCGGCCATCCGATCGACCTGCGACTCCGAACACCTGGCGGAGCGGCAGGGCGTCGGTCCACCTTCAAGAGGAAGGATCGGATCGCGTGACGGGACCCGAACCCGGAAGCGACCACAGAACAGTCAGCATCGATCAGCACTCCGAGACCCTCCGCCTCCTGCCCTGGCCGCAGGCGGACGTCACCGCACTCCGCAGCGATCTCGCGGAGTCCGGAGAGCGTCTCGAAACGGAAGACGAGTTCCTCGACCGGCACGACCGCTACCTGCGCGGTTGGGCCGAGGGGAGCGGGTTCTTCTACGCGATCGAGCTCGACGGGCACTGCGTCGGCTCCATCGGCTATTGGTACGGCCACTCGCGTGGCGCCCTCGCCTACGAGACGGGCTGGAGCATCGCTCCCGCAGCCCGCGATCGCGGCGTCGTGGCGCGCTCGGTGCGCCTGCTCCTCGAGGAGGCGGCGGCGTTCCCGCTGCCGCGCTTCGTGCACGCGTACGTCCCCGCGGACGACGCCGAGGACAGCGCGATCTGCGTCGAGGCCGGCTTCGACCGCGTCGACGTCGTGGAGGCCGGCGACCCCCCGGTCCTCTACGCCGACTGGGCGTTCGACCTCGCCGACGTCGCCTAGGAGCGGCGTGCTCGCGCCCGCGATGGGCCGATCATGCTGATCGAGTAGCCCGCGCAGCGGGCGTATCGAGATCCACCGTTCTGCAGAGTGCGGGGTCTCGATACGCGCTGCGCGCTACTCGACCAGCATGATGGCGCGCTGGCGCGCCCGTTCCTTGCGAGCTCCGTGACCAGCAGGGTTGCCGGGATGTTCACGCGTCTCGGCCGCGCTGGGCTCGTCCATGCTGATCGAGTAGCCCGCGCAGCGGGCGCGTCGAGATCGGCTCTCCTGCAGAACGCCGGCGCGACACGCGCTGCGCATTCCTCGAGCAGCAGGAGCGCCGGTCGTGACGCGCCACGGTCGACATAGCGACCCCATGTTCCTATCATCCAGGTATGGGTGCGACGCGGACGGCTAAATCGACGGGGCTGGCTGGGCTATGAGCGCCCAGGACGGGGATCTCCGACCGATCTCCTCGCTCGTCGTCGCAGCCGGCGATGGCGTCGTCGCCACCGGTCGGCTGAAGCGAGTGGCCGGGGGACTCCGCCTTGCCGCAGTGGGCGCCGGCCTCTACGACATCGTCGTCGAGCAGGCGGCGCCGAGCGTTCCGCTGACTCTCGAGTCCGCTCCCGCCTGCGTCGACGTCGTCACGGTCGAGGGCGTCTGGCGGGGCGAAGGAATCACCGAGGCCCGCATCGTCCCGTTCCGAGAGCCGGTGCGATTCCCGGACGCTCTCGGCGACCGTGCCGAGCCTCCTCTCGTCGCCGGCGGCCGGGCGACGAGAGCGGAAGTCCTCGCGGTGGACGTGATGGCTGTCGTCGACGGTCTCCGCGAGTCCGGGCTCGTGTCCTACGTCGCCCACTGCGACGAACGCGGGTGGTTCGGGATCGCGAGTGCCACTGATCCGGAGCCGGTCCGCCGCGGTCTCCGCCGTGTCCTGGGCGACTCCTTTCTGGTGGTTCATTCCCCCTGAGGACTCCAGACGCTCGACGCCATCGACCGCATCTTCGAGAGCGACGGCGTCGGCCGGGAGACCCTCCACATCGGACGCTTCATCGATCCACGCGGCCGCCTCCGCTCCAGCGCACTGGTCCGCTTCGTCTCTCCCGCGCTGGCCCGCGCCCTCGGGGACACAGGCGCCGGCGCTGTAGACCTCGCCGCCTGGATCGCTCCGACCCCGTCCGGCCTCTGACGGCCGCCGCGTCGGAGGCCGTCAGGCGCCAGCCATGGGCGCAGCACAGCGAGGAACTCCTCGGGCCGCAGGCGGGCGGCTTCCGCCGGGGCTTCTCGTGCTCTCCGCCGACTGGGCGTTCGACCTGGCCGTCATGGCGTCGGAGCGGCGGGCCGCATCACCGAGCATCTCGGGTGCGATGCGACGCTCCGCGCCATCGCGCCCCGCCGGTGGCCGCGGAGCTACCATCCCCGGATGGTCAGGAGCATCTCGACGGGCGCCCGCGCGCGAGCAGCTGCTGCGCTCGTTCTCGCTGTGTCGGGGCTCCTCGCCGGGTGCGCGGACACGCGAGTCGAGGAGGCGAGGCCGGTCGATGGACCAGCGTTCTCCGGCCCCTGGGCGGCGGAGTTCCGCTCGCACTTCGACGACGCCGCGTCGGACTTCGAGCGTGGCGTTCTCGCTGACGGCGAGATCACCGACCAGGAGTACTCGGAGATGACCGACCGCTTCTCGGGCTGCCTCGAGGCCGCGGGGTTCGACTTCTCCGGTTTCGGACGCGACGGCTCCTACTCCGCCACGCCACTCTCGCCCGTCGATCCCGACACGTCTCGGCAGGTCACCGACGACTGCGGAGTCGAGTCGGGCGAGCGGACCATCGGCGCCCTGTACACGTGGATCACCCGGAATCCGGAGAACGTGGACGAGGCGTCGATCGTGGTCGACTGCCTGCATCGGAAGGGCCTCGTCGACGCCGGCTACACCGCTGAGGACTGGACCCGTGAGAACGCGGTGTCCTCGCTGCCCGCCTCGATCCCGGCCGATCGCAAGGGCGAGTACGAGGAGTGCGCCGGCGATCCGCTGGGGCTCGTCGATGGCTGAGCCGGTCCGGGCATGAGGCCGTCGCGGGCCGCCCGCCTCTCGCTCGGCGTCGTCATCGCGGTGCTCCTCGCCTCGGGCGGCGCGGGGGCCGCACTCCTCCTGGTGACGCCGACGGTGCCCGCGAGCCTGGCGGAGTCGTCCGGTCCGGAGACGGTGCCCGTCCCGTTCGAGGAGTTCGCCGATCCTCGCCAGGTCGAGGCCGGGTTCGAGCGGGCAGCGGACGTGTCCCTCGTGTCCGCGACGGAGGGGCTGCTGACCGCTTCGGCCTGCCGCGCCGGCGAATCGTTCTCCTCGGGCACGTCGTCCCTCGCGGTCGACGGCGCACCCGTGCTGTCCCTCGCAACGGCGACGCCGCTCTGGCGCGACCTCGTGAAGGGCGACAGGGGTCCCGACGTGCGCGCCCTGCAGGAGGAGCTCGTCCGCCTCGGCTCCCCGCTGGTGGCCGACGGGGTCCTCGGTGACGGTTCGATCCGCGCGATCGAGCACCTCCTCGAGGAGGCGTCGGGGGAGGACGAGCAGCTCGCGGCGATCCCGCGGTCACGGCTGCTCTGGATCCCACGACCGACGGTCACCACGGCCTCCTGCGGGCTCTCGGTGGGCGGCCCGGTCGAGCGGGGGAGCGTCGTCGCCGTCGTCGCCGGTGGGATCGCGGCGCTGCGTCTCCCCTCCGTCCCGGCCGACGTCCTGACGGGCGAGCGGCGGCTGCTCGTGGACGACGCGGTGCTGTCGCTCTCTCCGGAGGGCGCGGTCACCGCCGAGGCCGACCTGCGATCGTTCGCGGCCACGGTGTCCGCCCGGTCGGCGCTCGCGACCGAGGGGACGACGACCGTCCGCGCGGAGTACGTGCTCGCGAACCCCGTCCGAGTCGGAGTGGTGCCACCGTCCGCCCTCTTCGCGCTCGAGGGCGAGCGCGGCTGCGTCGTGGCGGACGGCTCCCCGGCCCGCGTCGAGATCGTCTCCTCGGAGCTGGGCCGCACGTCGGTCGTCTTCCCCGACGGGGAGGAGCCGGCCTCGGTCGCGGTCCTGCCCGGGGCGCGGAGTTGCGGGTGAGGGTGCACGGGCTCGGGCACCGCTTCGAGCGCGGCCCCTGGCTCTTCCGCGGGCTCAGTGCGGACTTCCGGGTCGGCGAGACCTGCGCGGTCGTCGGTCCGTCGGGGTCCGGCAAGAGCACGCTGCTCGCGCTCCTCGCCGGCTGGGTGGAGCCGACCGAGGGCGGCGTCGATCGGGTTCCCCACGAGCGGATCGGCTGGGTGTTCCAGAACCCGCACGGCGTCGCCCGGCGGTCGGCGCTCGATCACGTCGCCCTGCCGTTCCTCGCCGGAGGGGTCTCCGGTGCGGAAGCCGATCGTCTCGCGGCCGCTCTCCTCGACCGCTTCGATCTCGGGCAGGTGGCCGACCGCGCCTTCCGCGAGCTCTCGGGCGGTGAGGCCCAGCGGCTGATGCTGGCCAGGGCCCTCGCGGCGCGCCCCACCCTCCTCCTCATCGACGAGCCGACCGCCCAGCTCGACCAGCGGACGGCGCAGACCGTGAACCGGGCGATCGCCGAGGCCGCGACACCCGACTGCGCCCTCGTCGTCGCGACGCACGATCACGGCACGCGCGACTCCTGCACGACGGCGCTGGACCTCGCCGCGCACTCCGGAGGCGGGGAGTGAGATTCTCGAGCCTGGTCCGCGAGGCCTGGCGCAACGTCTCGACCGGCACCTCGCGTGCGCTGCTGCTCTGCGCGTGCGTCCTCCTCGTCGCTCTGCCGATCCAGATCGCGGACCTCGCGGTGACGCGGCAGCACGTGCGGGCGGCGGAGGCGTACCAGCGGGCCGGCGCTTCCGTGCAGACGCTCGCCGCGCCGGGTCGGATAGACGGGGAGGCGTGCGCGGCGCTCGCCGGCTCGGCGACGGTGCGGGCGGCCGGAGCGGTCCGCGCCGCCACGTCCGATCTCGTCACGGCCGTGCTGCCCCGCTCGCCGATCCCGCTCTTCGAGGTCACCGCGGGCGTCCCTGACATCCTCCGAGCCGCGGCGGTGCCCGGGACCGGCGTGGTCCTCGGACCCGAGGCCGCGGACGCCGTCGGGCGCGGCGGCGACCTCGCGCTCGCCGGCGGCGGCTCGGTCGCCATCCGCGGAGGCTACGACTATCCGGACGACGGGCGGCGCCGCGGTTTCGGCTACGCGGCCCTGGCGGGTGCTCCGGCTGGCGAGCGGCCCTTCGACGAGTGCTGGATCGACGCCTGGCCGCAGAGCGAGACCGTCCGGGCCCTCCTCCTGACGACCGTGCTGCTCGGCGAGAGCGCTCCCGACGATCCGGCGCCCGTGCTCGCACCGCTGAACTCGCGCCTCGGTGCGGCCTTCGACGGCGGGGCTCGCAACGCGGACCGGGTGACGCTCGCCGCCGGGCCGCTCGCGGGACTGCTCGTGCTCGCGGCGTGCTGGGCGGTGACGGCCCTGCGCCGGGTCGAGCTCGCCTCGGCCCTGCACTCGCGGGTCCACCGGGTCGAGCTGCTGGCGGTCCTGCTGCTGGAGTCGCTCGCGTGGCTGATCCCGGTCGGCTCGGCGGGCCTCGCCGTCGCCCTGTTCTTCTCGAGCACCGGTCCGCCCGTCGACGCGGCGGCGACCCTGATCCAGGGCCTCCGGACGCCGGCCGTCGCCGTGCTGTCCGCGGCGACGGGCGTCGTCCTCGGCGTGCTGACGACCCGCGAGAGGCACCTGTTCCGCTACTTCAAGAACCGCTGACGGCGTCGCGGGTGCGCCACCTTCTGCAGGGGGTGGGGTCTCGATACGCGCTGCGCGCTACTCGACCAGCATGTTGGCGCGCTGTCCCGCCAGTTCCTTGCGGGCTCCTCGACCAGCAAGGGTGCGGAAACGTTCACGCATGCTTGCCGCGCTGAGCCGATCATGCTGATCGAGTAGCCCGCGCAGCGGGCGTATCGAGATCCACCAGCGTCAGACGTCGAGTCTGCCGAGCCGGCCTGCTGAAGTCGGTGGGTCTCGATATGCCCCTGCGGGGCTACTCGACCAGCATGAGTGTGCGCCGTCGTGGGTGCGTCCGCCGGGGCGGATCGCTGGCGGCCTCGTGTCAGAGGCCGTGGGACGCCAGCCACGGGCGCAGCACGGCGAGGAACTCTTCGGGTCGCTCGACGCTGGGGAGGTGGGCCGCGTCGTCGAAGACGTGGGCGTCGGCGCCGGGCACGGTCGCCGAGAGGAAGGCGTGCACGGGGAGCGACTCGGAGACGTCGTGGGCGCCGACCATCGCCAGCGTGGGCACGGCGATGTCGACGACGCGGTCGTAGGCGGGCGGCTCGATCGCGGTCGGCCGCGGCTTCTCGCCCTCGTGGCCGCTCCGGCCGCGGGCGAGCTCGCGCACGGTCTCGACGAACGCGGGGTCCAGCGAGGCGGGGTCGCGGTCGGGGCCGAACGCCCACAGCTCCGCCTCCATCCGCGCGACGCGCTCGTGGTAGCCGGCGGTCAGCACCGCGTCGATCTCGTCGAAGCGGCGGTCCTCCTCCTCGGTGAGGTCGGGGTACGGGAAGCCGCCGACGCCGGGGGCGATCAGCACCAGGCCGGTGACGCGGTCGGGGTGCTCGAGCGTCAGGTCGAGGACGAGCGAGCCGCCGCGCGAGCAGCCGATCACCGTCGCGCGCTCGACGCCGAGGTGCTCGAGCACGTCGAGGGCGTCCTGCCGCGGGTCGAACTCGACGTCGTCCGTCCGGGTCTCGCCGAAGCCGCGGGTGTCGTAGCGGATGACGAGGTGGTCCTCCGCGAGCGCGGGGACGACCGGGTCCCACATCCGCAGGTCGGTGATGCCCGCGTGCACGAGCAGGAGGGCGGGGGCGGAGGCATGGCCGTCCGACTCCCAGTGCAGGGTCGCTCCGGGGACCTCGAGATGCGGCATGCGCCCACCGTAGGCCCGGCCCCGCGACGGGGCAACGGGCGGCGCCTCCTAGGCTGGACGCGGTGCGCCGACCCGCGCCGACGATCCCAGCCCGCGAGCCGCCCGGCTCCGCCGACGAGACGGAGGACGCCGTGGAGGGAGTGCTCACCGGGTTCGCGATCATCGGGACGGTCATCGCGGTCGGCTACCTGATCGCCCGGTTCGGCCTGGTGCCGCCCGAGGGCCGCGCCGTCCTCACCCGCATCGCCTTCTTCGTCACCACGCCGGCGCTGCTGTTCACGGTGCTCGCCCGCGCCGACGTCTCGGTGCTGTTCTCCTCATTCCTCCTGGTGTCGCTGATCACGGTCGCGATCGTGGCGGTCCTCTATCTGGTCGCGTCGCGGCTGTTCTTCCGCCGGCCGGTGCCGGAGACGGTGATCGGCACCGCCGCCTCCTCCTACGTGAACGCCAACAACATCGGCCTGCCGGTCGCGATCTACGTGCTCGGCGACCCGCAGTGGGTCGCGCCGACGCTGCTCCTCCAGCTGCTGCTGCTCGCGCCGACGATCCTCACGGTGCTCGACGTGTCGACGAGCGGGCGCGCCTCAGTCACCGGCATCCTCACCCAGCCGCTGCGGAACCCGATGATCATCGCCTCGGCGCTCGGCCTGGTCGTCTCGGTCACCGGGGTGCAGCTGCCGGCACCGCTGCTCGAGCCGTTCTCGATCATCGGCAACGCCTCGATCCCGCTGGTGCTGATGGCGTTCGGGATGTCGCTGCGCGGGCAGCGGCCGCTGGAGCCGGGGCCCGGGCGGATCGAGGTCGCCGTCGCCTCGCTGCTCAAGACCCTGGTGATGCCCGCGACCGCCTATCTGCTCGGCCGCTTCGCCTTCGCGCTCGACGCCGAGCACCTCTTCGCGGTGACCGTGACGGCGGCGCTGCCGACCGCGCAGAACATCTTCAACTTCGCCTCCCGCTACGACCGCGGCGTCGCCGTGGCGCGCGACACGGCCCTGGTGACCACCGTCACGGCGGTGCCCGTGCTCATCGCCGTGTCCCTCCTCCTGGGTTGACGACGGCGCGGATCGACCGCCGTCCGCGGGCGGGCGTCGCTTAGGCTCTCTCGAATGAGCACCACGACGACCTCCTCTCGCCGCGCCTCCGGCACCCCTCGCCGCAGCCGACGGGGCCTCTGGATCACCCTGACCGTCCTGCTGGTCCTCGTGATCGGCGCGGTCGTCGCCGCGTTCCTCGCGGTGCAGACCTACGAGAAGGCGATGACGGTGCGCGCCAAGCTCACCTCCGCCATCCCGCTGGTCTCCCAGGTCGCCGACCAGCTCACCGGCTTCGACACGGCGGGCGCGGAGTCGACCGCCGGCCAGATCGCCACGCTCACCGGCGAGGCGCGCGACGAGACCGACGACCCGGTGTGGCGGGTGATGGAGATCGTGCCCTTCCTCGGCCCGAACCTCTCCGCCGTGCGCGCCGCGACCGAGATCGCCGACGACGTCTCGGGCAAGATCGTCACCCCGCTCTCCTCCACCTCGCTCGACGTCCTCAAGCCGGTCGACGGCAAGGTCGACATCGCCGCTATCACCGCGCTCTCCGACAAGATCACCGTCGCGAAGGGCGTCGTCGACGAGGCGCAGGCCCGCGTCGAGGGGATCGACCGGGGCGCGCTCGTGCCGCAGGTCGCCTCCGCGCTCGACGCGTTCGCCCCGCAGCTCGAGACGGCGACCAGCGCGATGGACCAGGTCCAGCCGATCACCGCGATCCTCCCCGACGCCCTCGGCGCCAGCGGACCGCGCAGCTATCTCGTGCTCTTCCAGAACCTCGCGGAGGCGCAGGCCCTGGGCGGCGGCGCCTCCTCGGTGATGCAGCTGAACGTCGACGGCGGAGCGATCACGGTCGGCACGCAGCAGTCGAGCCAGGACTTCCGCGGGCTGCAGTCGGTCACGGTCGACCAGAGTGCGCTGGACACCTTCGGCGGCAACCTCGCGACCACGTTCAACGTGTCCACCAGCCGCCCCGACTTCCCGACCGCGTCCTCGATCGCAACGCAGTTCTGGGCGCAGAAGTTCCCGGAGCAGAAGATCGACGGCGTGCTCGCGATCGATCCCATGGCGCTGCAGTACCTGCTCGCCTCGACCGGGCCGGTGACGCTCTCCGACGGCACCGAGCTGACCAGCGAGAACACCGTCTCGACGCTGCTCAACAAGGTCTACTTCCGCTACTCGGACGCGACCGTCGCCGACGCGACCGACGCGTTCTTCTCCGAGGCCAGCGCCACCGTCCTCGGCAAGATCCTCGGCGGCGACATGGAGCCGTCGAAGATGCTCCCCGCCGTGGTGAAGGCCGTCGGCGAGAGCCGGATCCTCGCCTACAGCACCGACCCGGACGAGCAGGCGCTGCTCGCGCCGACCCCGATCGCGGGCGTCCTGCCGACGGACAACGACGACACCTCGACCACCGGCGTGTTCTTCCAGGACGCGTCGATCGGCTCGAAGATGGACTACTACCTCGACACCGCGGTGACTCAGTCGAGCACGAACCGCTGCGCCGCCGGCGGCACCAGCTTCTCCACCCAGGTGACGCTGACCAACACCATCACGGAGAAGGTCGCGCGCACGCTGCCCAAGTACGTGGCGGCGAACGGCGGGAACCGCTTCCCGCTCGGCGACTTCGTCACCAACGTCTACGTCTACGGCCCTCCCGGCACGACGACCTCGCAGGCGCAGGCGTCCTGGTCCGACCCGCTCGGCGGCGCGGCCAGTGTCCTCGAGCCTTCCGAGGACCTCGGGCGTCCGGTCGCGCGCGTGGCGGTCCAGCTCGCTCCCGGCGAGTCGACGACGGTGACGGTCGGCTTCACCGCCGCGGACGCCGCCGCGACCTTCGGCGAGCAGGCCGTCCGGGTCACGCCGATGATCAACAAGACCGAGGTGACGCTCGCGGACGACCCGACCTGCGCCGGCTGAGAGCGGGGCGGCCGGTGGACGGCCGCCCCGCTCACGCCAGCGCGGAGCCGGGGATCGAGCTGGTGACGAGCCAGGACGCGAGGAACGCGGTGCCGACGCAGAGCACGAAGGCGACGATCGGGATCCAGAACACCCGGCGGCCGACGAGGTAGCGGATGATCGTCACGCCCACGGCGATCAGCGTCAGGATCGGCGGGCCGATCAGGGCGAGCGAGACGCCCCAGTCGATCCGGTCGTAGTCGCAGGCGATGTTCTGCCCCTCGCACTGGCCGGGGAAGACGGCGAGGATCGCGGCGAGGTAGCCGAGCACCACGCAGAGCAGCCCGAGCGCGAGGCAGCCGAGGATCGAGAGCACCAGGTCCCAGCGGCGGCGCAGCGGCTTCCCGGCGGCGAAGGTCTCGCGGACCGAGCGGTACGCCTCGGTGCGGAACTCGTCGTGGGCCCGCGCCACGGCCGGCCGGCTCGCGGCGGCGCGCTGGGCGGTGGAGGGGCGCTGGGCAGCGGACGGTTGCTGGCCGGCGCGGGCGCGCTTCTTCTTCGAGGAGGCCACGGTCAGAAGATCATCGGGCGGTCGTCGTCGAGCGAGGTGTCGAGGTCGAGGTCGACGACCACGGGGACGTGATCGCTCGGGGCGTCGCCCTTGCGCTCGTTCCGGTGGATCGAGGCGCCCGTCACCAGGTCGCCGAAGGCGCGCGAGCCGAGCACGAAGTCGATCCGCAGCCCCTCGTTGCGCGGGAAGCGCAGCTGCTTGTAGTCCCAGTAGGTGTAGCCCTCGGGCACGAGCGGGCGCACGACGTCGTGCAGGCCGGCGGCGGTGAAGGCCTCGAAGGCCGCGCGCTCCTCGGGGGAGACGTGGGTGGATCCGGGGCCGAGCGTCGGGTCGCCGACGTCGCTGTCGAGCGGGGCGACGTTCCAGTCGCCGACCAGGGCGAGCGGCAGGTCGGGCTCGGCCGCGAGCCAGGCGCGGGTGCTCGCCTCGAGGGCCGCGAACCACTCGAGCTTGTAGTGCCAGTGCGGGTCGCCGACCGCGCGGCCGTTGGGGACGTAGAGGCTCCAGACCCGCACGCCGTCGACCGTCGCGCCGATCGCGCGGGCCTCGAGCGGGAAGGAGCCGTCCGCCGCGGGCTCCTTGGCGAAGCCGGGCATCCCGGGGAAGCCGACCTGGACGTCCTCCATCGGCAGGCGGGAGGCGATGCCGACGCCGTTCCACTGGCTGAGGCCGACCATCTCGACGTGGTAGCCCGCCTGGGCGAAGGCCTCGTGCGGGAACTGCTCCGGCTTGCACTTGAGCTCCTGCATGGCGAGCACGTCGACGTCCTCGCGCACGAGCCAGTCGACGACGCGGCCGGTGCGGGCCCGGATGGAGTTCACGTTCCAGGTGGCGATGCGCATTCCGGAAGTCTAGGAGCCGCCGCCGACAGCTTCCCCGCACGGGGGCCGGGCGCGCGGTCTCCTCCTGCCGACCGATTGCGGAACCGGTGTCGGTGGTCGATGGTTGTCTTGCGCCGTCCCTGAAGCGGCCGCTCCTCCGCGCCGCTCGGCCCGAGCCCCGAAGGTCCGGCCGTCCCCGTGCTCGGCCGATCCGCCTCTCGCGGACCCGGCCGCCCTCTCCCACCCCGCCTCGACCGGAGGACCCATGATCCTGCTCCGTCTCGCGTCCTCGTACGCGAAGCCCTACTCCCGGTCGATCGCGGCGGTCGTGGTGCTCCAGCTGATCGCGACCCTCGCGGCGCTCTACCTGCCGAGCCTCAACGCCGAGATCATCGACCAGGGCATCGGCCAGGGGGACACCGACTTCATCTGGGCCACCGGCATGACGATGCTCATGGTCTGCCTGGTCCAGGTCGCCGCGGCGATCGGCGGCGTCTACTTCGGTGCGCGCACCGCGATGGCCGTCGGCCGCGACCTGCGCCGCGACGTCTACCGCCGGGTCGACTCGCTGAGCGGGCTCGAGGTCGGCCGCTTCGGCACCGCCACCCTGATCACCCGCGGCACGAACGACGTGCAGCAGGTGCAGATGCTCGTGCTGATGACGCTCAACTTCATGGTCTCGACGCCGATCATGTGCATCGGCGGGATCGTCTTCGCCCTGCGCGAGGACGCCGGGCTCTCCTGGCTGGTCTGGGTCTCGGTGCCCGTGCTCTTCGTCGTCGTCGGCGTCCTGGTCTTCCTGCTGCTGCCGCTGTTCCGCCTGATGCAGGACCGCATCGACGGGATCAACGGGGTGCTGCGCGAGCAGATCACCGGCATCCGCGTGGTCCGCGCCTTCGTCCGCGAGCCCTTCGAGTCGGAGCGCTACCGCCGCTCGAACGAGGCGATCACCGAGGTGTCGATCAAGGTCGGCAACATCTTCGTGCTGATGTTCCCGGCGATCATGATGATCCTGCACCTCGCCACGGCCGCCGTGCTCTGGTTCGGCGGGCACCGGGTCGACGCGGGTCAGATGCAGATCGGCTCGCTGACCGCGTTCCTCCAGTACCTGCTGCAGATCCTCACCGCCGTGATGATGGGCGTCTTCATGGTGATGATGATCCCGCGCGCCGTGGTCTGCTCCGAGCGCATCCAGGAGGTCCTCGACACTCGGACCAGCCTCACCACGCCGACCGGCGGCGTCGAGGCGCCGACCGTCGGCCGCGTCGAGTTCTCCGGCGTGGTCTTCGGCTACCCCGGCGCCGAGCGCCCCGTGCTCTCGCAGCTCGACCTCGTCGCCGAGCCCGGCCGGACGACCGCGATCGTCGGCTCGACCGGCGCGGGCAAGACGACCCTGCTCGGCCTCGTGCCGCGGCTGTTCGACCCGCAGGAGGGCTCGGTCGCCATCGACGGCGTGCCCGTCTCCTCGCTCGACCGCGCGCAGCTCGCGAAGGTCGTCGGGCTCGTCCCGCAGCGGCCGTACCTGTTCTCGGGCACGATCGCCTCCAACCTCCGCTTCGGCCGGCCCGACGCGACCGACGCGGAGCTCTGGGAGGCGCTGCGCATCGCCCAGGGCGAGGACTTCGTCCGGGCGAAGGAGCGCGGGCTCGACGAGCCGGTCTCGCAGGGCGGCACCAACGTCTCCGGCGGGCAGCGGCAGCGGCTCTGCATCGCGCGGGCACTCGTCGCGAAGCCGCGCGTCTACCTCTTCGACGACTCGTTCTCGGCGCTGGACGTCGCGACCGACGCGCGCCTGCGCGAGTCCCTCGCCGAGGCGACCACCGACGCGACCGTGATCATCGTCGCCCAGCGCGTGTCGACGATCCGGAACGCCGACCAGATCGTCGTGCTCGACGCGGGCCGCATCGTCGGCCGCGGCACGCACGACGAGCTCGTCGAGACGAACGCGACCTACCGCGAGATCGTCGAATCCCAGCTGAGCGTGGAAGGGGTGGCCTGAGATGGCACGCGCACGCGACACCGAGACCCAGGCGGCGCCGGTCGCCGAGACCTCCGAGCTCGAGCCCGAGTTCGAGCCCGGCGAGGGTGACGGCGGCATGTTCGGCGACGGCCCGCCCGCCCGGAAGGCGCAGAACTTCTGGCCCTCCGCCAAGCGGCTGTTCAGCCTGCTCGGGCCCGAGCGCGCCCGGATGATACTCGTCGTCGCGCTCGTGTCCGCGTCGGTCGTGCTCACCGTCATCGCGCCGAAGATCCTCGGCCAGGCGATGGACACCATCTTCAACGGCGTGATCGGCTCGCAGCTGCCAGCCGGCGTCCCGCTCGAGCAGATCATCGCGCAGCAGCGGGCCGAGGGCAACGGCACCTTCGCCGACATGCTCTCCAAGACCGCGATCGTGCCCGGCGAGGGCATCGACTTCACCGTGCTCGGGCGACTGATCATCATCGTGCTGCTGATGTACGTCGTCGCGTCGGTGCTGATGTGGGCCCAGGGCTACATCCTCAACGGCCTCGTGATGCGGGTCGTCTTCGGCCTGCGCCAGGACATCGAGGCGAAGATCAACCGCCTCCCGCTGCGCTACTTCGACACCCGGCAGCGCGGCGACGTGATGTCGAGGGTGACCAACGACGTGGACAACATCCAGACGGCGCTGCAGCAGGCGTTCTCGCAGCTCGTCCAGTCGGTGCTCACCATCATCGGCATCGCCGTGATGATGTTCATCGTCTCCTGGCAGCTCGCGCTGATCGCCCTGGTCTCGATCCCGCTGTCCGCCGTGATCGCCGGCGTCATCGGCGCCCGCTCGCAGAAGCTCTTCGCCGCGCAGTGGAAGAACACCGGCGCGCTGAACGGCCACATCGAGGAGACCTTCTCCGGCCTCGAGATCGTGCGCACCTTCGGCCGCGACCGCGAGATGCTCGAGGAGTTCGACCGCCGGAACGACGCGCTGTACTCGGCCTCGTTCGGCGCCCAGTTCGTCTCGGGCATGATCATGCCGGCGATGACCTTCGTGTCCTACCTCTCCTACGTGCTGATCGCGGTGGTCGGCGGGCTGCGGGTCGCCTCGGGCCAGCTGACCCTCGGCGACGCGACCGCGTTCATCCAGTACTCGCGTGAGTTCACCCAGCCGGTGACCCAGCTCGCGAGCATGGCGAACATGCTGCAGTCGGGCGTCGCCTCGGCCGAGCGCACCTTCGAGCTGCTCGACGCCGACGAGCAGGAGCCGGAGACGGCGATCGACTCGCTGCCCGAGCGCACCGACGGCCACGTCGAGTTCCAGGACGTCTCCTTCTCCTACGACCCGGAGCAGCCGCTGATCGAGGGGCTGACCTTCTCGGCCCAGCCGGGCCAGACGGTCGCGATCGTCGGTCCGACCGGCGCCGGCAAGACCACGCTGGTCAACCTGGTGATGCGCTTCTACGAGCTCACCGGCGGGCGGATCCTGCTCGACGGCGTCGACATCACCCGGATCGGCCGCGGCGACCTGCGCTCGCGAGTCGGCATGGTGCTCCAGGACGCGTGGCTGTTTCAGGGCACGATCCGCGAGAACATCCGCTACGGCCGCCTCGACGCGACCGACGAGGAGATCGTCGACGCCGCGCGGGCGACGATGGTCGACCGCTTCGTGCAGCAGCTCCCCGACGGCTACGACACGGTGCTCGACGCCGAGGGCGGCAGCGTCTCGGCCGGTGAGCGCCAGCTGATCACGATCGCCCGCGCGTTCCTCGCCAATCCGTCGCTGCTGATCCTCGACGAGGCGACCTCCTCGGTCGACACCCGCACCGAGCTGCTCGTCCAGCACGCGATGGCGGCGCTTCGGACCGACCGCACCTCGTTCGTCATCGCGCACCGCCTCTCCACGATCCGGGACGCCGACACGATCCTGGTGATGGAGGCCGGCCGCATCGTCGAGCAGGGTGCTCACGAGGCGCTGCTCCAGCGCCGCGGCGCGTACTACGACCTGTACATGACCCAGTTCCGCGGGGGAGCCGAGGAGGGACAGGGCGAGAAGGCCGGTGCGACGCGCGCGGGCGGGGCCGAGTCCGCGCCGTAGGCGTGCCCCGTAGAGTAGGCGCGTGACCGACGCACGCCAGCAGCTCATCGAGTACATCGGCTCCGACGCCGTCTTCCACGGGGACTTCACCCTGACGAGCGGCAAGAAGGCGAGCTACTACGTCGACCTGCGGCGCGTCAGCCTCGACCACCGGGTCGCCCCGCTCATCGGCGACGTGATGCTCGACCTGATCGCCCCGATCGAGCGCGTCGACGCCGTCGGCGGTCTGACCATGGGCGCCGACCCGATCGCGTCCGCGATCCTGCACCGCGGCGTCCTCCGCGGACTCGAGTACGACGCCTTCGTCGTGCGCAAGGCGCCCAAGGACCACGGCCGCGGCCGCCAGGTCGAGGGCCCGGACCTCGCCGGCAAGCGCGTCGTCGTCGTCGAGGACACCTCCACCACCGGCGGCTCCCCGCTCGCCGCGATCGAGGCCCTGCTGAAGGTCGGCGCCGAGATCGCCGGAGTCGCCGTCGTCGTCGACCGCGCGACCGGGGCCCGCGAGATCATCGAGGGCGCCGGCTACCCCTACTTCGCCGCGATCGGGCTGGCCGACCTCGGGCTGAGCTGATGGTGGACGACGACGGCCGCGAGCGCGGCGACCAGCCCGACGGCGGGCGTGACGAGCAGCCCGAGCGCCGCGCCGGCGGCAGCGAGTGGCTCCTCGAGCAGCTGAGCGGCGGGCGCCTGAAGAGCATCTTCGACGCCCCGCGTACCCCTGCGCCCGAGGCGGCGCCCGCGACTGAGGCCGCGCCCGCCGAGGAGGAGCAGCCCGCGGGGACGCAGGACTCGACCGAGGCCGAGCAGGCCGCCGAGGCGGAGCGCCCCCTCGACGCCGAGCGCTCCGTCGAGGCCGAGCAGGCCGCCGTCGAGCAGTCGGTGGACGTCGAGCGCCGCGCCGGGTCCGAACCGCCCGTCGGCACAGAGCAGGCCGAGCCGCTCGACGAGACCGTGCCGCTCGACGAGACCGACCGGGCCGACCGGCCTGAGCAGGCCGGCGAGACCGAGCAGGTCGCAGCTGCCGAGCGTCCCGTCGACGCCGAGCAGGCCGAGCAGTCCGTCGAGGACGAGCGTCCCGTCGAGGACGAGCGTCCCGTCGAGGACGAGCAGCGCGTCGATACCGAGCAGCAGGCCGATGTCGATCAGCCGGTCGATGCCGTCCGACCCGTCGAGCCCGAGCCCGGCTCCGCTCCCGAGACCGTCGTCCGGCCGGACCCCGCGCCGGCACCGCTGAGCACGGAAGCGGGGCTCACGGAGGACGACGCTCAGCCCGTGGAGCCCGCGTCCGATCCCGAGGCCGCCGCCTCCGCGCGCCGCGACATCTGGGCCGCCTTCACCGCTCCCCGGTCGCGGCCCGCAGCGGACGACTCGACCAGCTCGGAGTCCGCTCCCGAGCGACCGGTCACGCCCTCGCCGCGCTTCCCGCTCGGCCCGGTGCTCCCGCAGTCGCCGGCCGCCCCGGGCCCCGTCGCGGCTCCCGCGCCGGAGTCGCCCGTCGCGCCGGTCGCGCCCGCGCCCGTCCTGCCCGCGACACCGCCGATCGACGATCTGCCGACCGCGCCCCCGGCGCTTCGCGAGCGAGGGCGCCGCTCCGAGGCGCGCCGCGACCGACCCGAGGGTGCGACCGAGCCCGAGCCGCGCGAGCCCGCGGCGCCCACCGTGTACCAGTGGCCCGACCCCCGCGGCGGCTGGGACGCACCGCCGGTGTGGGAGGACGTCGTCGCCCCGCGCGACGAGCCCGAGGACGACGGCGGCGACGAGGAGCTCTGGCGCGAGACCGCCGGTGCCTACGCCTGGAACCTCGAGCCGGACGACGACGGCACTGCCTCCGGAGAGCCGACCGCCGAGCCGACCACCGGCGCCGAGGGGGCGTCCGGCGAGGACGAGCCCGCCGCCCCGGCCGTCGCGCCGTTCAGCACTCCTGCCCGCGCGCACGTCAACGCCGCCAAGCGCTCGACCCGCAAGCCCCGCAGCGAGAGGCCCCGCGCCGAGAAGCCCCGTGGCGAGAGGCCCCGTGCCGAGAAGCCCGCGACGTCACCGGCCCCCGCTCCCGTCCCCTCCGTCACGAGCGTCGGCGCACCCGGTCCCGACCGCGCCCGCAGCCGTCGGCGCCTGCTGATCGGCCTGATCGCCGTCGGCGTCGTGCTCCTGCTCGGCGCGATCCTCGCCATCGGGATCGCCGTCGGCTCGAACGGCGATCAGGAGGCGGCGCCGGCCCCGGCCGCGACGACCGCCGCTCCGTCCGAGCCGAGTGCGACGCCCACCAGCGCGCCCACCGCAGCCCTGCCCACCGTCGGCCCGCTGCCGGCCGGCAGCTACGCCTGGACCGCGTTGCTGGGCGGCGAGTGCCTGCAGCCGTTCGACACGGTCTGGGCCGAGCAGTTCACAGTCGTCGACTGCGCGACCGCCCACACCGGCGAGATGGTCGCGACCGGTGAGCTGACCGACGCGATCTTCCCGGGCCAGGACGCGCTCGCCGTCTCGGTCTCCTCGCTCTGCCAGGCGCAGGGCGTCGTCGACATCGCCGGTGCCGAGGCGTACGGCGACGTGCAGGTGTCCGCCTCCTTCCCGGTGACCCAGGAGCAGTGGGACGCCGGCGAGCGCAGCTACTACTGCTTCGTCGACCGCGCCGGCGGCGGCGACATGCTCGGCTCGGTCGACGGCACCCCGTCGGCCTAGGCCGGGCGGCGCGAGACGTGGACGAGGCCGGGCCCTCCGCCTCCCCCGAGGCGACGACGAACGGCGTGGGGCCGTGGGTCGGTCCGCGTCCCGACGACGACCGCCTCGACCCCGAGCTGCTCGAGCGCGGCGACTCCCGCAACGTGATCGACCGCTTCCGCTACTGGCGGATGGACGCGATCGTCGCCGAGCTCGACGCGACGCGGCACCCCTTCCACGTCGCCATCGAAAACTGGCAGCACGACATGAACATCGGCTCGATCGTGCGCAGCGCCAATGCGTTCGGCGCCGAGAGCGTGCACATCGTCGGGCGCCGGCGCTGGAACAAGCGCGGCGCGATGGTCACCGACCGCTACCAGCACGTGCAGCACCACGAGACCGTCGCCGACCTCGCCCGCTGGGCCGAGGCGGAGGACGTGCCCCTGCTCGCGGTCGACAACGTGCCCGGCTGCGTGCCGATCGAGACGTTCGCGCTGCCGGAGCGCTGCGTGCTGCTGTTCGGGCAGGAGGGGCCGGGCCTCTCGGAGGAGGCGATCGCCGCGTCCGTCGCCGTGCTCGAGATCTCGCAGTTCGGCTCGACCCGCTCGATCAACGCCTCGGCCGCCGCCGCCGTGGCGATGCACGCCTGGATCCTCCAGCACGTCCGCTTCTGAGCGGCCGGGCGCTCTTGCCCCTCCCTCTCCCACTCTCCAAAAGTTGCGGTACTCGCGCACGACTCCCGCAACTTTGGAGGAGTCGGAGTGAGGTCCGTCGGCTGGTCGGCCGCGAGTACGCAGAAGTTGCGGTACTCGCGCGCCGTTGCCGCAACTTTCGAGGAGTCAGAGCGTGGTCTGCTGGTGCGCGGCGGGTACGCGGAAATCGCGGTACTCACGACCGACCACTGCGACTTCCGAGGAGTGGGAGCGCGGCCGCCGGCCGACCCCGCCCGAGTACGCAGTAGTTGCGGTAGTCGCGCGCCGCTACCGCAACTACTGAGGAGTGGGAGTGCCGTCTCCCGGGTGGTCCGCGGCGGGTCCGCAGAAGTTGCGGTACTCGCGTGCGACTACCGCAACTTCTGGAGTGTGGGCAGGTCGGGTGGGAGGAGCGACGGTGCGGGGCGGCTCGTCAGAGGATCTGGTCGTCCGGGGGGAACTCGGTCTCGTACGGGTCGGTCGAGAGCAGCTCGTGCACGCCGGTCAGCACCTCGTCGGGGCGGAACGGGTAGCGGTCCATCTCGGCGCGGTCGCTGATGCCGGTGAGGACGAGGACGGTGTGCAGGCCGGCCTCGATGCCGGCGACGATGTCGGTGTCCATCCGGTCGCCGATCATGCCGGTGTTCTCGCTGTGCGCGCCGATCTTGTTCATCGCGGAGCGGAACATCATCGGGTTCGGCTTGCCGACCACGTACGGGTCCTTGCCGGTTGCCTTCGTGATCAGGGCGGCGATCGCGCCCGTCGCGGGCATGACGCCCTCGGCGCTCGGGCCGGTCGCGTCGGGGTTCGTCACGATGAAGCGGGCACCCCCGACGATCAGGCGGATCGCCTTCGTGATCGCCTCGAAGCTGTAGTTGCGGGTCTCGCCGACGACGACGTAGTCCGGCGCGGTCTCGGTCATGATGAAGCCCGCCTCGTGCAGGGCCGTGGTGATGCCGGCCTCGCCGATCACGAAGGCGCTGCCACCCGGCATCTGCGAGGCGCAGAAGTCGGCGGTCGCGAGGGCGCTCGTCCAGATCCGCTCCTCGGGCACGTGCAGCCCCGACGCCCGCAGCCGGGCCGCGAGATCGCGCGGGGTGAAGATCGAGTTGTTCGTGAGCACCAGGAACGGGGTGCCCGCGTCCGTCCACTCCTGGATGAGCTCGGGCGCGCCGGGGAGCGCCTGGTTCTCGTGCACCAGCACGCCGTCCATGTCCGTGAGCCAGGCCTCGACCTCGCTGCGCTTCGTCGCCATGGGGTCGATGCTATCGGCGCAGCCCGGACGGGGGAGTCGACGGGCTGCCCCGGAGCGGCACAGCGGGAGCGGGTTACCCTGAGGGCATGAATGGCGAGAACCTGCTGGGCCCCGAACCGACCCTCCTCCCGGACGAGCCCGCGATCACCGCGGCCCTCGCCAAGCACGCGAACCCGGGAGCCGTCGAGTTCGCCGCGCTCGCGGCCGCCCACCCGCGCTCGCCGCTGGCCTGGGCCCTCCTCGCGGACAGCGTCTGGGGGATCGACGCCGCGCTGCCGTCCTACGCCTACGCGCGCGTCGGCTACCACCGCGGCCTCGATCTGCTCCGCACCGCCGGCTGGCGCGGCCAGGGCCCCATTCCGTGGCGCCACGGCCCCAACCGCGGCTTCCTTCTGGCCCTCTACGCGCTCCGCCGCGCCGCCGAGTCGATCGGCGAGACCGACGAGGTCGCCCGTCTCACCGGCTTCCTCGAGCAGGCCGACCCCGCCGCGATCCCCGAGATCGAGCGCTACCACGAGGACGCGCTGCCCCCTACGGCAGCGATCGTCATCTTGGGCGCGGACTGATCGCCGCCCGGCCGCGGCGCTCGCGGCGTTGTCGTCGGTCGCCGTAGCTCCGCTACGCCTCCCTCCTCCGCCTTGCGATCACCGCGACCGGACGACGATCAGGCTGAGGCGGTGCAGGGTTGCCACCCCCGCCGCCTGCTGGTCGAGTAGCCCCGGAGGGGCGTATTGAGACCCGCCGTCGTTCGGTGGGTGGATCTCGATACGCCCTCTGCGAGGGCTACTCGATCAGCATGAGAGGGACCCGCTCCGCGGGCGGATCGATCAGCAGGTGGGCGCCCGCTCTGCGGGCTCCTCGGGCGGGACGCTCGGTCAGCGAGACGAGCCGGCGTCCGTAGGCGCGGCGCGGCGGCGGAGGAGCAGGACCGTCGCGAGGGTCAGCAGGGCGCCGAGGGCGGCCGAGGCGGCGGTGACCAGGAACGCGGACTGCGGGCCGAGGGCCTCGACGGCGAGGCCGCTCAGGGTGGAGCCGGCGGTGGCGCCGAGGGCGATGCCGGTCGGCGGCCAGGCGAGGGCCTCGGTAAGGCGGCTGCGCGGGGCGATCGACTCGACGAGGCTCGAGCCGGTGATCAGCAGCGGCGACGTCGCGAGGCCGGCGACGAACGCCAGCGCGATCAGCGCGGGCAGCGAGCCGGCCAGCACGACCACCGGCACGACCACTCCGAAGACCGCGCCCGCCACCAGGAACCTCGAGCGCGGACCGCCGGGCAGGCGCGCGGCGCCGACCACGACGCCGGTCAGCACGCTGCCGATGCTGTACGCCGAGAGCAGCAGCCCCGAGGCGGCTCCCGCCCCGGACGCCTCCGCGGTCGCGATCGCCGCGACGTTGAACGAGCCGAAGACCCCGCCGATGGTCGCGAAGACCGCCACGATGCCGACGAGGCCGAGCGGCAGCCGCTCCCGCGCCGGCGACGCGGCCGAGCGCACCGGAGCGAGCGTCGGCTGCGTCCCCGTCTGCACGAGCAGTGCGACGCCGCCGGCCACGCCGATCCCGAGTCCGACCAGGACGCCGGCCGCCGGGTGCACGAGCGAGGCCAGCAGGGTGACGATCGGCGGCGCGACCACGAAGGCCGCCTCGTCCGCCACCGACTCGACCGAGTACGCGGTGTGCCGCAGCCTCGGGTCCGACGTCGCGGCACTCCAGCGCGAGCGGACGGCCGAGCCGACGTCGAGGACGGCCGCCCCGGCGAGGATCCCGAGCGCGAACCAGGTCCAGACGGGAGCGCCCAGCAGCACGGCGGCGACGAGCCCGAGCGAGGCGGCGACGAGGACCGGGAGCGACAGGGCGAGCGCCCGCCGCTGCCCCCAGCGGTCCATCACCCGCGACCAGAGCGGCCCGGTCACGGCGAGGGCGAGGGTCAGCGCGCCGGAGACCGCGCCGCCGAGCGCGTAGCTGCCGGACTGCGCCGACACGAGGACGAGCACCCCGATCGCGAGGCTGCCCTTGGGGAAGCGGCCGAGCCAGCCGGCCGAGGAGAAGGCCAGCGACCCCGGGAGGGCGAACGCCCGCGCGTACCTCCCGGTCGCACGGCTCAGAGCGGAGGTCGAGGTGGTCGTGGGGTCTGGCATGGTCGGATCCGATTCCGGTCGTTCCGACGGCGGAGACTGCTCCACTGGCTGGACGGACGACAGGACGAGCCTACGTGGGCGGCACCTCTGCGGGCATGATGGACGCGTGGACACCGCCGCGCTCGAGTCCTTCCTCGCCGACCTGCCGGGCGCAGGCGCGAGCTTCCCCTTCGGCCCGGAGACGCGGGTGTGGAAGGTCGAGGGCAAGGTCTTCGCGCTCGAGAGCGAGCGGTTCGGCCGGCCCGTCGTCAGCGTCAAGGCGCTGCCCGAGAACGTCGTGCATCTCGTCGCGGGCGTCGACGGCATCGAGCCCGGCTACCACCTCAACAAGAAGCACTGGGTGACGGTCGACGCGGGCGGCCGGGTCGAGGAGGGCCTCGTCCAGGAGCTGCTCGCGGAGTCGCACGCGATCATCGTCGCGAAGCTGCCGCGCCGCCTCCGCCTCGCCCTCGACGGCACCGCCACCGGCTCCCTCAGCGAGGACGCCTGACCCGAGCCCGGCCCTCCCCGCGAGATGCCACTTGTGACGGACTTTCGCGGCGTGTCGCGCTCACAAGTGGCATCTCGCGGGGCGCGACGGGGCGCGCAGAGACCTAGAGGCCGTAAGAGCGGAGGTACGCCGCGGTGTCGTGCCAGCCCTCGACGGCGAAGGTCTCGACGCCCATCGCCTTGACGGGGTAGTCGTTGCCGTCGGGGTCGAGGCGGTCGCCGACGAAGATCATCTCGTCGAGGGGGATGCCGGTGAGCTCGGTGAGCTTGTTCATCCCGTAGGCCTTGTCGATGCCCTTGCGGGTGATGTCGACCGAGGTGGAGCCGCCGGAGCGGACCTCGAGGTCGGGCAGCACGGCCTGGACGGCCTCGCGGAGGGTGTTCTTCTTCTCGCCGGTCGGGTCCCAGGCCTGCTTCACCGGCACGGGGGCGGCCTGGCCGAGCGCGGAGAAGGTGATCTGCGAGTCGCGGTCCTCGAGGATCGGGCCCCAGGTCTCGGACTCCCAGTAGCCGAGCTCCTTGGCCTTCTCCTCGACGGCGGCGAGCGCGCGCGACTTCTCGTCCTCGGTGAGGTTCTCGGCGTAGATCTGCGCCCAGTCGCCGTTCTCGTAGCGGTAGTACTGCGTGCCGCAGGTGGGCATCAGGTGCAGCTTCGCCAGCACGGCGGGGTCGGCGCCCTCGAGGCGGTCGAGCACCTGCATCCGGAACTGGCCGATCTGGCCGCCGGAGATGATGCACACCTCGGTCGCCTGCAGCAGCTTGACGAAGAGGTCGGCCATCACCGGGTCCACGGGGGACTTCGAGGCGGCGAGGGTGTCGTCGAGGTCGAAGGCCATCAGGCGGGGCAGGGTGCTCATGGAACTCGTTTCACGGTCTGCGGACAGGGCGGTAGGGACGGGGTGGCGCGGCGCGCGCGGTATCGAGGATACGGGGCGGCACACCGGGAGCGCGGGAACCGCGGGCGCAGACTGGAGCGATGAGCCTCCCGCGCACGATCGCCCGCGTCCTCCTGGGCCTCGTGCTCGTGTTCGCGGGGACGGGGCACCTGACCTTCGCGCGGCAGTCCTTCCAGGCGCAGGTTCCGCCGTGGCTGCCGTTCGATGCGGACTTCGTCGTCCTGGCATCCGGTGTCGTCGAGATCGCGCTCGGGCTCGCGCTCCTGCTGCTGCGGCGTCGGCGGGTGCTGGTGGGGATCGTGGTCGCCGCGTTCTTCGTCGCGGTGTTCCCCGGCAACGTCTCGCAGCTCATCACCCGGACCCCGGCCTTCGGTCTCGAGACCGACGCGGCGCGGGCGATCCGGCTGGTCTTCCAGCCGCTGCTCGTGCTCTGGGCGCTGTGGTCCACGGGCGTGCTCGCGGCCTGGAACGCGAGACGGCGCCGCCCTCGGGAGTGAGGGCGGCGCCGTCCGGTCGTGCGGGTGGTGCGGGCGGCTACTCCGAGTGCGAGGCGGAGCGGCGGCGGCGGAGCACCGTCAGTGCGATGCCGGCGAGCAGCAGCAGAGCCGCGCCTCCTGCGTAGGAGGCCGCGTCGACGCCCGTGTTCGCGAGCGGTCCGGAGTGCGAGCCCCCGGCAACGGGGACGGGCGTGGCGGAGGGCAGCGGCACCGGGGTGGCCGTCGGCTGCTCGGTCGGCTCGGGCTGGCCGGGCGCGGGCGTGCCGGGCTGGCCGGGCGTGCCGGGCTCGGCCGGGACCTCGGCCGCGACCGACGTCAGCGACCAGTTCTCGTCGAAGAAGTCGGCCTGGTCGATCACGCCGCGCGCGCTCGCCCAGTCGATCAGCAGCTGCCGGATCTCGAGCCGCTCGTCGTAGACGAGGGGAGCTGCGGCGACGGCCGGGTAGGCCCCGCCACCGCTCTGCCGGTAGTTGTTGACGGCCAGCACGAAGCGGTCGTCGTCCGCGACGGGGGTGCCGTCGAGCTGCGTCAGGTCGCGGATCCGCGAGCCGGCCGGCTGCGAGATGTCGATGACGTAGTCGAGCCCGGAGAGCGCGTCGTAGTTGTAGTCCGGGATGCCCGTGGGGCGGTCCGCGGTGATCGCGTTCGTGCCCGTGGCCGGGTCGAACGGAGCGCCCGGGGCGACCTGGTTGAAGTAGCGGGCCGAGTACTCGAGATAGTCGCGCACCTCCGCGCCCGTCATCTCGACGCCCCGGAGGGTGTTCTCGTAGATGTAGAGACCGGCGATGTCGCGGATGGTGACCTGCCCCTTCGGGAAGACCGCGGTGCGCGAGAACGGCGACGCCTGCGAGATGACCGGGACGTCGGCCCACTCCGTGCCCTCGAGCGCGGCGTCGACCGTCTCGGCTTGGACGTTGTTGATGAAGTCGATGATCGGGGTGTCCTCGTAGCGCGAGGTCTCGGCCGAGAGCTCCTCGAGCGACTCCGCCACGGGGGTGTTCACGTACTCGATCGTCGTCGCGTGCTGCTCGGCGAGGGCGTCGACCACGGCGGTCGACTCCTCGGCGATGTCGCGCGCGTAGACCGGGGTGACGACGGGCGCGCTGCCCTCGGTCCAGTCGACCTGCAGGTCACCCGCGGCGTCCTTCACCAGGTTCAGGGTCACCTCGGTGAGCCCCTGCGCCCAGAAGGACGGCTGGGTGACGAGGACCTGCTCGCCGGCGACGTTCGTGTAGAGCGTCTCGGGGACGTCCTGGTGGCTGTGGCCGGCGACGACCACGTCGATGCCGGGGACCTGCGTCGCGATGTTGTTGACGACGTCCTCGTTGAGGTCGGCCGGGTCGTACTCGGCGTCCGGGACGGTGCCCTGGCCGGTGTGCGCGAGGACGACGACCACGTCGGCCTCGGCCTCGACCTTCGGGACCCACTCCTTCGCGGTCTCGACCATGTCGCGGAACTCGAGCACGCCGTCGACGTACTGCTTGTCCCACACGCGGACGCCCGGGGTGACCAGGCCGAGCACGCCGACCCGCACGGTCTCGCCGTCGATCTCGCGCTCGATCACCGTGTACGGCTTCTGGTACGGCTCGCCGGTGGCGACGTCGACGACGTTCGCGCCGAGCAGCGGGGCGTTCAGATCGTTCTCGTAGGCGCTGAGCATGTCGAGGCCGTAGTTGAACTCGTGGTTGCCGACGACCTGCGCGTCGTAGCCGATGGTGTTGAACGCGGTGGCCATCGGGTGCGTCGTGTCGCCCGAGAGGACGCCCGCGGCGCCGTCGCCGAGGCCGTAGTAGTAGGTCAGGGGCGTGCCCTGGATCGCATCACCGTTGTCGAAGACGAGGACGGAGTCGTCGCCCTTCTCGGCGCGGAGGCGGTCGACCTCGGTCGCGACGCGGGTGAGGCCGAGCGTGTCCTCGCCCTCGTAGGGCGCGTTCGCGAAGTAGTCCCAGTTGTAGACGTGCCCGTGCGTGTCGGTCGTCGACACCAGGGTGAGCTCGACGCCGTCGTCGAGGGGGGCCGCGCTCGCGAGGGGAGCGGCGGTGGCCGCCCCGAGCGCGACGACGGCGAGGAGGCTTGCGGCGCGGAGTGTGCGCATCGGTTTCCTGTTCGCGTGATCGGTGGAGTGTGAACGAGTTCGAATCTATGCGCCACGTGTGAACGCGTCGTTACGGGTTCGAGAGCATCGCTCGGCTATCGGTCCGCGTCGGCATCCGGGCCCGTGCGCACGAGCCGCAGAAGGGGCCCCTCCGCTAGAATCGATCGGCTGGTCGCGCTGCTGCGCCAACGGATGCCCCGCCGGCCGCCGAGGCTCGCCCTCGAGATCGAGTGCACGCCCCACGACTCCGCTCCCACCCGCGAAGGACACGCCATGCCAGCAATCGTCATCACCGGCGCCCAGTGGGGCGACGAGGGCAAGGGACGCGCGACCGACCTGCTCGGCAGCCGCGTCGACTACGTCGTCAAGTTCAACGGCGGCAACAACGCCGGGCACACGGTCGTCGTCGGCGACGAGAAGTATGCGCTGCACCTGCTGCCCTCGGGCATCCTGACGCCGGGCGTCGTGCCCGTCATCGCGAACGGCGTCGTCGTCGACATCGAGGTGCTCTTCCACGAGCTCGAGGCGCTGAGCGCCCGCGGCGTCGACGTCTCGAAGCTGCTCGTCAGCGCCAACGCGCACGTGATCACCAGCTACCACCGCACCCTCGACAAGGTGACGGAGCGCTTCCTCGGCAAGCGCCAGATCGGCACCACCGGCCGCGGCATCGGCCCGGCGTACGCCGACAAGATCAACCGCGTCGGCATCCGGATCCAGGACCTCTTCGACGAGAACATCCTCCGCCAGAAGGTCGAGGGCGCCCTCGACCAGAAGAACCACCTGCTGGTGAAGGTCTACAACCGCCGCGCGATCCTGGTCGAGCAGGTCATGGAGGACCTGCTGCAGTACACGGAGCGCCTGCGCCCGATGGTCGCGGACACCTCGCTCGTGCTCGCCCGGGCGCTCGACGCCGGCAAGACGGTGCTCTTCGAGGCCGGCCAGGCCACGATGCTCGACGTCGACCACGGCACCTACCCGTTCGTCACCTCCTCCAACGCGACCTCGGGCGGCGCGGCCACCGGCTCCGGAGTGGCGCCCAACCGCATCGAGCGCGTCATCGCGGTCATCAAGGCGTACACGACCCGCGTCGGCGCCGGCCCGTTCCCGACCGAGCTGTTCGACGAGTGGGGCGAGTACCTGCGCAAGCAGGGCTTCGAGTTCGGCACCACCACCGGCCGCCCGCGCCGCTGCGGCTGGTACGACGCCCCGATCGCCCGCTACTCCGCGCGGATCAACGGCGTCACCGACTTCGTGCTGACCAAGCTCGACGTGCTCTCGGGCCTGGAGACCATCCCGGTCTGCGTCGCCTACGAGGTCGACGGCGTGCGCCACGACGAGGTCCCCGTCTCGCAGAGCGACTTCCACCACGCGAAGCCGATCTACGAGGAGTTCCCCGGCTGGCAGGAGGACATCACCGGCTGCCGCGAGTTCGCCGACCTGCCGCAGGCCGCGCAGGACTACGTCCGCGCCCTCGAGGCGATGAGCGGCGCCCGCTTCTCCGCGATCGGCGTCGGGCCGGAGCGCGAGCAGGTCGTCGTCCTGCACGACCTCCTCGACTGACGCGCGACGGGACCGACCCGCTTCGAGACCCGTCCGCGTCGGCAGCGACGCGCACGACGGCCGAGGGCGGGGGATGATCGGCTGGTGCAGATCTACGCCGACCTCCCCGCCGTCCGCGCCCGCCAGATCACGGCCGACGCTCTCGCGCTCGCCGTCGCGGTGATCGCGATCGCGGCCGGGATCGCCGTCGGCTCGCTGATCGCGGGCCTCGCCGAGATCGGCCGCCGCCTCGAGAGCGCGGGCAGCGGCTTCGGCTCGACCATGAGCGACGCCGGCTCGGCGCTCGGCGGCATCCCGCTGCTCGGCGACGCCGTGCGCGCGCCGTTCGACGAGGCCAGCGGCGCCGGAGCGGTGCTCGCCGCGGCCGGCCGCGACCAGCAGCAGCTCGCGAGCGCGCTGGCGATCGTGGCCGGCCTCGCGATCGGCGGGCTGCCGCTGCTCCTGCTCGCGGTGGTCTGGCTCCGCCCGCGCCTGCGCTTCGCCCGCCGCACCGCCGAGCTGCGCGCGCTCGGGGCGACCCCCGGCGGCGCCGAGCTGCTGGCCCTCCGCGCCCTCACCGAGGCGACCCCGCGCGAGATCCTCGCCGCGCACCCGCAGGCCGTCCCCGCCTGGCGCGCCGGCGACCACGCCGCCACCGCCGCCCTCTCCGCCCTCACCCTCCGCCGAGCGGGCCTCCGCCCCTGACCCCTCCCGCGAGATGCCACTTATGAGCACGACACGCCGTGGACCCCGCTCATAAGTGGCATCTCGCGGGGGCCGCAGGGACGAGCACGGGTCCCCCGGGAGGATGACGGCGGCGGCCACCCGGGGCGACGCCCGCGACAGAGACGGCTCCGTAGCGTCGGAGACATGCAGAACCAGACCTCCTCCGTCGTGGCGCGCGTCGAGGGCGTGCGCAAGCTCTACGGCAGCACGCCGCCCGTCGTCGCCCTCGACGACGTCACCCTCTCGATCGAGCGCGGCGAGTTCACCGCGGTGATGGGCCCCAGCGGCTCCGGCAAGTCGACGCTGATGCACGTGCTCGCCGGCCTCGACACCGCCTCGGCCGGCCGCGTCTTCCTCGGCGACGTCGAGATCACCGCGATGGGCGACGCCGAGCTCACCGTGCTCCGCCGGCGCAGCGTCGGCTTCGTCTTCCAGGCCTTCAACCTCGTCCCGACCCTCGACGTGCGCGGCAACATCCGCCTCCCGTTCGAGCTCGACGGCCGCCGCGTCACGGCCGAGGAGGAGGAGTGGATCGCCCGCCTGATCGAGTCCCTCGGTCTCCGCGAGCGCCTCACCCACCGCCCGCACGAGCTCTCCGGCGGCCAGCAGCAGCGCGTGGCCATCGCCCGCGCGCTGGCCACCCGCCCGCAGCTGATCTTCGCCGACGAGCCGACCGGCAACCTCGACTCGCGCACCGGCCGCGAGGTGCTCAGCCTCCTCCGCGCCTCGACCCGCGAGTACGGCCAGTCGATCGCGATGGTCACCCACGACCCGATCGCCGCGGCCTTCGCCGACCGCATCGTCTTCCTCCGCGACGGGGCCGTCGTCGACGACCGCCGCGGGATGAGCGCCGAGGAGATCTCGCGCGCCATGCTCTCGATGGAGGGAGCGTCGTGAGCGCCCGCACCGGTCTGCGGGCCGCCTCGGGGCAGGGCGGCGGCGCGATCATCACGGTCGCCGCGCTCTCGGCCGCGTTCGGCGGGGTCCTGGTGATGGTCATCGCCGACATGGTGGCGGCGTTCGACGCCGCCGGTCTCGACGGCATCGCGCAGGCCGCGACGACGCTGGGCGTGGTCGGCGGCGTCTTCTTCGGCATCGCCGTCTTCGTCGGCGCGATCGTCACCTCCAACGCGGTGTCGACGGTGATCGCCGGCCGCACCCGCGAGATCGCGCTGCTGCGCCTGCTGGGCGCCTCCGGACGCTCGCTCCGTGCCGAGGTGGTGCGGACCGGCCTCGTGCAGGGGCTGATCGGCGCGGCCCTCGGCCTCGTCGCCGCCGTCGTCCTCGTGGCCGTGGGCGCCGAGATCGCCTTCAGCACCGGCACCTTCACGCGCATCGCCGTACCGCTCGCCTCACCGGGACTGCTGCTGCCGGGCCTCGCCGTCATCGCCTCGACCGTCGTCGCCTCCTGGGCCGGGTCCCGGCGCGTGCTCTCGGTCGCGCCCTCGCAGGCCGCCGGCTCCGCCGCCGAGCCCCGCTACGACGAGCTCCGCGGACGCACGGGCCGGAACGTCCTGGCGCTCGTCCTCCTCGTGGTCGGCGTCCTGCTCCTGCTGATCGGCGTCGTCGTCGGGCTCGCCAGCCCGCTCGGCGTCCTGATCGGCCTCGCCGGCGGCATGCTCTCCTTCACCGGGGTGGTCCTCGGCGCTCCGGTGCTGCTCCCGCCGCTGATCTCGCTGGTCGGCCGGGCCTTCGGCGGCAGCCCCGTCGCCCGCCTCGCCTCGGCGAACGCCACCCGCAACCCCGCCCGGAGCGCGCGCGCCGTCATCGGCCTCGTGATCGGAGTGACGCTCGTCACGATGTTCGCGGTGGCCGCCGCGACCTTCTCGTCGATCATGCGCGCCTCGAGCGAGATGAGCCCGGAGATCTTCGCGGCGCTCGACCAGTTCGTCGCGGTCAGCACGGCGATCATGAGCGTGCTGCTCGGCTTCTCGGTGCTGCTCGCGGCCGTCGGCATGGTCAACACGCTCTCGCTGAGCGTGCTGCAGCGCCGTCGCGAGCTGGGACTGCTCCGCGCGCTCGGCTTCACGGGCTCGCAGGTGCGCTGGATGGTCGTCGTCGAGGCGGCGCAGATGGTGATCGCCGCGGCGCTCCTGGGCCTCGTGCTCGGCGCCTTCTACGGCTGGGCCGGGGCCGTCGCGATCTTCGGCTCGCTGCCGGGCATCGGGCTGGTGCCGCCGACGATCCCGGTCGGGATCCTGGTCGCCGTCGTCCTGGTGAGCATCGTCCTCACCGCCGTCTCCGCGGTCCTGCCGGCCCGCCGCGCGACCCGGGTGCCGCCGGTGGAGGCGCTGGCCGTCGCCTGAGCGCGCCGGCCGCTCGCCTCGCGAGCGGCTCGAACCACCGGGCCGCTCACACCACCGAGAAGCCGTCCGCGAGGCGCTCCCGCCCGCTCAGTGCGAGCAGGAGCTCCTCGCCCCGTCCCGCCCGAGCGGCGAGCGCCCCCGCCATCGCGGAGCAGGCCTCGACCGCCTCGGGCGGGATCTCGTGCGCGAGGCCCGTCGCCCGCGACAGGTCGAGGGTGTGCACGACCAGCTCGAGCACGCGGGTCCGCAGGTACTCGTCCAGGGCCAGGGCGTGCTCGCCGATCGCGACGAGGCGCCCGGGCGGCTGCTGCGCCAGCAGCGCGAGGGCACGCCGCAGCGACGCCGCGATCGACTCGGCCGGGTGCTCGCCGAGCAGCGCCCCGGTCTCGACGCCCCGCCGCGCCACGGCCGCGGGGTCCGCGCGTCCGCCCGCCAGGGCCGCGTAGTAGCCGAGCGCGTCGGGCACGGTCGCGGCGGCCGGCTCCTCTGCCAGCAGGTACGTCTCGACGGTCGTGATCGCCCGCGAGGCGTGGCCCGTGAGGCCGCGGACGTCCCAGACGCCCAGCCCCGGCAGCGCCCACTGCTCGTCCCCGATCCGCTCGACGAGGCGGAGCAGGGCGCCGGCCGAGGCGGCGAACATCGCGGTGCTGTCCATGGACCTCATGCTGGCACGCGTCCTGGACCCCTCAGCGGGCCGAGGTGGCCCCAGAATGTCCGGATGAGCAGCCCCGCCTCGCCCGATCGTCCCGGCCGCGCCGTCCGCCCGGCCCCCACCGTGCTGACCGGCCGTCTCGTCGTCCTCGAGCCGCTCACCGAGGAGCACCTGGAGCCGCTCCGGGCCGCGATCGGCCGCCCCGAAGTGTTCGCCGCGGGCTACGGCGGCGGGCCCTCGGGCCTCCCCGACGGCGCCGAGGCGTTCCGTGCCTTCGCCCGGCGCTACTACCCGTGGGAGACCGGCAACCCCTGCGCCGTGCTCGTCGACGGCCGGGTCGTCGGCACCTCCTCGCTGACCGACTTCGACGAGCGGCGGGAGGCGGCGCACCTGGGCTGGACCGCCTACGCCCCCGAGGTCTGGGGCACGGCCGTGAACCCCGAGACGAAGCTCCTCCTGCTCGGCCTGGCCTTCGACAGCGGCTTCTCGCGGGTGAAGCTGCAGGCGGACGCGGCGAACGCGCGCTCCCGCGCGGCGATCCTCCGCCTCGGCGCGGTCTTCGAGGGCGTGCTGCGGCACGACCAGCGGCGGGCGGACGGCTCCTGGCGCGACACGGCGGTGCACTCGATCCTCGTGGAGGAGTGGCCGGCGGTCCGCGAGGGGCTCGAGCGGAGGATCGAGGCGCTATCAAGCCCGGTCCCGCCGCGCAACCCGGATGCTCCGATCGGGCGCTGAGCGGTAGGAAGGACGCATGGAACGCATCCACTACGCCGGCAGCTCGGTGCTCACCGGCAGCCGGATCGCGCACTCGCTCGTCGGCTACGCGGAGGCCCTCGCGCTGCGCAAGGGCGCGATGTCGGTCGACATCCCGATCCGGCGCTCCACCGGCGAGCTCGGCCGGGCGACCCTGCTGATCGGTCCGGCCAGCCAGCTCTTCTCGGAGACCGAGGACGACGGCGGCGAGGAGATCGTGGACGCGGCCCTGGTCGAGAGGCTCGCGAAGGAGACGGCGCGGCTCGGAGTGTCCCAGCCGCTGGCCGAGGAGGGCGACTCGTCCTCGCCGCACCTGTCCGACCTCGAGATCCCGCACTTCGATTCGGATGACGATCGACGCTGAGCGTCGGCCCCGGGGCGGTTAGAATCGCCCCGTACCGTCCGGCCGTGCCCCCGCCGGCTGGACTGCACTGCGAACGGAGACCGCCCTCATGGGCCGATTGATCTACGACTCGACTCTCGAAGCCGACTTCGACGACCGACTGCTCGCCCATCTGCAGATCGTCATCGGCTCGAAGCTGTCGCGCAACGAGTCCTTCTACCTCTCGTGGAAGGACTCGCAGTCCGTCGGCGACGGTCGCACGTCGATCTGGCTCCACCCGGCGATCCCGCTGCGCTTCAAGTACCACGGCGGCCGAGCCCCGGCCATCAACCCCGACTGGATCCGCCAGCTCCTGGCCGATTCGCACAGCGCCCACGGCCTGCGCATCAGCGAGGAGCCGCACGGCGGGGCCCGCCAGAGCGAGGAGGGCCTGCTGTGAAGCGCGTCGAGCTGATCAACGGCGGCACCCCCTACAGCCTGCACGACACCACCGCCGCGGACGTCCGTGCGAGCGTCGAGCAGGCGCTCGACGGCACCGCCTCGCGCTGGCTGACCGTCAACCAGGGCGAGGGCCAGCCCCGCGAGACGTCGATCCTGATCACGCCGGGAGTGGCGTTCTCCGTCGCCGACGTCGCGCAGTGACCGCCGCCGGCTGAGCCGCCGATCCTGAGCCACTGATCCTGAACGGCGCGTCCTGAGTCGCACGTTCCGAGCCGCCGTCCCGCACCGCTCCCGCGTCAGCCTGCGAGCAGCGGCGGGAACTCGCCCGGGATCTCGCGCGCGAGGTAGCCGGCCGGGCCGAGCCTGCGCACCAGGACCGAGTCGGCCTCGGTGTGCAGGAAGGCACCCCACGCCGCGGCGCCCTGCGGGTCGAGGCCGCGCGCGCGGAGACCGGCCGTCGCGCCGGCGAGGACGTCGCCGCTGCCCGCCGTCGCGAGGCCGGGGTGCTCGCCCTCGATGCGCACGGCGTCGCCGTCGGGCGCGGCGATCACGTTGAAGAGGCTGACGACCGCTCCGTAGCGCTGCGCGACGGCGATCGCGGCGGCCTCCACGTCGTCCACCTCCGCGCCGAGCAGCCGCGCGGCCTCCTCCGTGTTCGGCGTCAGCAGCAGGCGGCCGGCGAGGGCGCGAGCGACGCGCCGCTGCCCCGGCAGCACGCCGAGCGGGAAGGCGTCCAGGTGCACGGCGGGGACGTCGGCGAGCAGCGGAGCGATCGCGCGCAGCGTCGCGGCGGTCGCCTTCGGGTCGTCGAGCCCGGGGCCGATCAGCGCGACGTCGGCGGAGCCCAGCTCGCCCTCCAGCGCGGAGAGCCCGCGGCCCGAGATCGAGCCGCCGCGGGTCTCCTCCAGCGGCACGACGCCGCACTCGGGCAGCGCGACGGCGGTGGCGGAGGCGACGGACTCGGCGACGCAGAGGGTGATCCGGCCGGCGCCGACCCGGAGGGCCGCGATCCCGGCGAGGATCGCCGCTCCGGGCGTCTTGCGGGCGCCGCCGACCACGACCACGTCACCGCGGGCGTGCTTCGATCCCGCCGGGTCGGGCAGCGGCCAGCGCCGCTCGAGCAGGGCGCGGTCGACGACGGCGCTCCTGTGCGCGGGCTCGCTCCTGTGCCGGGTCTCGCTCATGAGTCGGTCCTTCCTCGCGGGTCGGCGACGGCGGTGTCGACGGCGGTGTCGTCCCCGGTGTCGTGGCGGGTGACCGGCGCGCTCGACTCCTCGAGGTGCGCGGTCTCGTTGAAGCGCTCGAGCGTCCAGGCGTCGCCGTCGCGGACGAGCCGGGTGACGGAGGCGTTCGCGACCGGGGTCGCCCGGCCGATGTCGAGCAGCTCGCGCTCGGTGAGGCCCTCGCAGACCGAGCGGATGATCAGGACGACGGCGTCGTGGCAGAACAGCGCCACCGGGCCGGCCGGCGCGACGACGTCGAGGTGGTCCAGGAACGAGCGCACCCGCTGGGCGAGGTCGGTCCAGGACTCGCCGCCCGGCGGGCGGTAGTAGAACTTGCCGAGCCAGTCCCGCCGCGCCGCCTCCTCGGGGAATCGCGCGCGGAAGCCCGCGGTGGTCAGGCGATCGGCGATGCCGAGATCGCGGTCGCGGAGTCGCTCGTCGAGGCGGGGCACGAGGTCGAGGCCCGCCTCCTCGAAGGCCAGCTGCGCCGTCGAGGACGCGCGCAGGTACGGCGAGGACCAGGCGGCGACCGGGGCGTTGCCGTCGGCGAGCCAGCGGCCGAGCGCGCGGGCCTGCTCGCGGCCGGCCGGGGACAGCTCGACGTCGGGGTCGCGCCGGTCGACGGCGATGTCGTGGGCGCCCTCCGCCTCGGCGGCGCTCGCCGCGATGTTGGCGACGCTCTCGCCGTGGCGCACGAGGAGGAGCTCGGTGGGGCCGGAGGTGCGCGGGCCGGTGCTGGTGGAGGAGCTCATCGCTCCATGCTCCGCTCCGCGGCCCGCCCGGCCGAGGGGGTTCCGCGCGGTGCGGAGCAGTTGCTACGCGGCTAGGGTCGGTCGGGTGAAGCTGCTGCGGACCCGACCGGCCCCGACGACCTCCCCGGCCCGCGCGACCCCGCCGGCCCTGCTGCTCGGCGCGGCGCTGGCGGTGCTCGCGCTCGCCGGCTGCACCGCTCCCGCGCCGGACGTGGTCGTGTCGAACGACGTGGCACCCCGCGAGGAGTCGCGCGACCGCGTGCTCGCGCTCGTCTCCTCCCTCGCCGGGCCGCAGGACGACGCCTTCGGCTACGCCCGGCTCGCGAGCGACCAGGCCGTCGAGGGCGTGGACCTGATCGGGATCGAGTCGTACGACGCGCTCAGCGAGGGCGGCGAGTTCGGTGCGCTGTCGTTCCGCACGCCGGTCGACGCCGCGGCCTTCCCGGACGTGGCCGATCTGCCGGAGGCCTACTGCTTCCGCGCGCCGTTCGCCGCGGCGGGTGCCGTGGTCGACGACGCCGGCGGCGGAGGCGTGGCGGTCATCGAGTGCCCGGCCGACGCCGAGACGATCACTCCGCCGGCCGAGTAGGCGCGTCCACCGCGGCGACGACCGCCGCGAGCGTCTCCGGTTCGCTGAGGATGCGGAAGTGCCCGCCGGTCTCGATCCGGACGTTCACCGCGCCCTCGAGCATGCTGCCCTCGGGGATGTGCGGGTCGAAGAGGCCGAAGACCGAGGTGATCCTCGCGTTCGCGCCCGCCCGGCTGGAGAGCAGCAGGGTCGTCGCGTCGCGGGGCGAGAAGGAGCGGAGGCTCTTCAGCAGCAGGTAGGGCGCATAGCGCGAGCCGCCGAACGGCGTGGCGACGGCGACCATCCGGTCGACGCGGCCGTCGGGGTCGAGCTCGGTCATCACGTACTTGCCGATCAGGCCGCCCTTGCTGTGCGCGACGATCACCACGTCGCGGAGGTCGTGCTCGGCGAGGTAGGCGGCCACGTCCTCCGCGGTGCTCGCGACCGGGCGGCCGTTCCAGCCGAGGCTGGTGAGCACGTGCATCGGGTGGCCGCGGCGGTGCAGCGGGTCGATGATCGGGCGGAGGAAGGCCCAGGTCTCCCAGATGCCGGGCAGCACCACGATCGGCCGCTCCGTGCCGTCGAGGTAGTCGTCGGGGGCGCGGCGGGAGACGAAGGCGCGGACCTGCCAGGCGACGGCGTAGGCGTAGTCGCGCATCCACCAGACGGCGTCGCGGACGAGGTGCGTCATGCGGGCACCGGGGACGGGTCGGCGTCGGCGGCGGGGCTGGGCCCGGCGTCGGGGGCGGAGTCGGGCGCGGCGTCCGCCGCGGGGTCGGCGTCGGCGTCGGGGGCGATGTCGGCGGCGAAGGACGCCAGCGCGAGCGCGAGCGACTCCGGCTGCGTGCGCGGGACCACGTGGCGGGAGCCGGCGAACTCGAGGAGGTGCCCGTCGGCGGCGTGGGCGAGGAGGCGCTCGCACCAGTCGCGGGTGGCGATCGGATCGTCCCGTCCGCGCACGACCAGCACGGGCGCGGTGACCGCGGCCAGCCGCCGCTGGATCGGGTAGTGCAGCATCTCGGGCAGCTGGCGCAGGTACCAGGCGAGACCGCCGCGGACGTAGTCGGCGAAGAGCAGCGCGTCGACGCCGAGCGGCTCGCCCAGGCAGTCGCGGGCGAGCGCGAGGCCCTGGCGCACGGCACCGGGGCGCTGCGGGTCGACGACCGGGCCGATCAGGACCGCTCCCGCGACGAGGCCGGGCGCGCGGGCGGCGAGCTCGACCGCCACCTGGGCGCCCATCGAGTGGCCGACGACGACCGCCCGGGTGGCGCCCTGCTCCGCCAGCGCTCTCTCGACCAGACGTGCGTGGTCGGCGATGCCGACACGGCGGCGGGGCGAGCGGTTGGCGCCGAAGCCGGCGAGGTCGACGGCGACGACGCGGCCGTGCGCGCGGAGGGCGACGGCGAGGGTCGAGAAGGTGTGGTGCGACATCCCGATGCCGTGGATCAGGACGAAGGTGCGCTCGGCGTCGGGGCGACCGGTCGCGAGGGTCCGGAGCTCGATCCCGTCGATCCGGTGGCGGACGACGGGCGAGGGGCGGGGCATGCCTCCCAGGCTAGGCACGGCGGTGCCGGCGCGCGCGGGGGTGCGCGGCGCCGGTCGGGTGGGCTAGGCGGTCGGGCGGGGCGGTCGGCGGGGCGGGGAGTGTCAAGCGGCTGCTGCTGCGGGGGAGCGGTGCCTAGCCTCGGAGCAGGACGGCGGACGCCGCCCGCGGAGGGACATCATGCGGATCGCGATCGTCGGAGCGACGGGCAACCTGGGCACGGCCCTGCTGAGGCGCCTCCAACGGGAGGACGCGGTGACGGAGATCGTCGGGATCGCCCGGCGCGAGCCGCGACCCGGAGCGGACGAGTACCGCGACGTGCGCTGGCACGAGGTCGACGTGGCCTCGAGCGACGCGGAGCGGCAGCTGCGGGAGGCGTTCACCGGCGTGGACGCGGTCGTGCACCTGGCCTGGGCGCTGCAGCCGAGCCACGACGAGCCGTTCCAGCGTCTGGTCGACGTCGGCGGGACCGCGGCAGTGCTGGCGGCCGCGGTGGCGAGCGGAGTCGGCCAGGTCGCGGTGGCGTCGTCCGTCGGCGCCTACAGCGCGGCGCCGAAGAGCCTGCGCGTGGACGAGAGCTGGCCGACCGGCGGGCTGCACACCTCGACCTACAGCCGGCACAAGGCGGCGAACGAGCGCGCGATGGACGCGTTCGAGACGGAGCACCCGGAGGTGGTGCTCACCCGGCTGCGCCCGGGGCTGGTCTTCCAGCGCGGGGCGGCGACCGAGATCGCCGGGCTCTTCGCCGGCCCGCGGTACCCGACGCGCTGGCTGCGGGCGGTCCGGCCGCCGGTCCTGCCGCTGCCGCGGACGCTGATCTTCCAGGGCGTGCACGCCGACGACGTCGCGGACGCGTTCTGGCGCGCGCTCGACCGCCGGGCCGGCGGGGCCTTCAACATCGCCGCGGAGCCGGTGCTCACGCCGCAGCGGATCGCGGACGTCGTCGGCGCGCGGCTCGTCACGGTGCCCGCGGGGCTGCTCCGCTCGATCGTGTCGGCGACGTGGCGGCTGCGGCTGCAGCGCACCGACGCGGGCTGGCTCGACATCGCGACGAACACGCCGGTCATGTCGACGGAGAAGGCGCGCACCGTCCTCGGCTGGCAGCCGACGACCACCGCCGAGGAGGCGCTGCGCGAGCTGCTCGACGGCCTCGCCGACCGCGCGACGGTCGCGGGCTCCCCGCCGCTGCGCGGCTGACCGCGGATCTCGCTACGCCCTCTGCGAGGGCTGCTCGATCAGCATGCCTACTCCGCGGCGACGCGGATCAGCACCTTGCCCGTCACGCCGCTCTCGACGGCGTCGTGGGCGGCGGCGGTCTCCTCGAGCGGGAACCAGGTCAGCGGCAGGCCGGCCTCCTCGCCGACGGGCAGGGCGCCGTCTCGCAGGGCCGCGGTGATGTCCTCGGCCGCGGCCTGGAGCGGCGCCTCGCCGACCGTGTAGAGCAGCAGGCCCTGCCAGCGGGCGTTCTTGGCGAAGCTGGGCACGATCGGGATCGTGAACTCGTCGCCGTTGTTGTTCGCGTAGTAGCCGATGCTGCCGTGGTTCGCGAGCACCTCGACGTCGAGCGCGGCGTTCTGCGTCGGCGCCACCTCGACGATCTGCTGGACGCCGTCGGGCGCGAGCTCCAGGATCTTCGCCGCGAGCTGCTCGTCCGGGTACTGCAGGACGTGCTGCGCGCCGGCGGCCGTCGCGAGCCGCGCCTTCGCGTCGCTGCTCACGGTGGCGATCACGGTCGCCCCGGCCCAGACCGCGAGCTGGATGGCGGCGTGGCCGACCGCTCCCGCGCCGCCCTGCACCAGGACGGTGCGGCCGGTGAGCGCGCCGGGGGACAGGCGGGCAGGCCCCTCCTCGTGCACGGTCAGGGCGCGGTGCGCGGTCATCGCGGGGACGCCGAGGCTCGCTCCGAGCTCGGCGCCGATGCCCTCGGGCAGGCGCACGACGTGCTCGGCTGCGAGGACGGTCGACTCCTGCGCGGAGCCGGTCGGCCGCTGGTGGGCAGCGAGGTAGAACCAGACGCGGTCGCCGACCGCGAATCCCTCGACGCCCTCGCCGACGGCGTCGATCACGCCGGCGCCGTCCTGGTTGGGAACGACCTCGTCGAAGGGCGGCTCGCCACCGGCGCGCGCCTTCCAGTCGGTCGGATTGACGCCGGAGACGAGGACGCGCACGCGCACCTCGCCGGCGCCCGGCGTGCCGGCCTCCCGGTCGACGAGCGAGAGGACGGAGGAGGAACCGGAGCGGGAGTAGACGATGGATCGCATACGACCCAGAAGCCCCGCGAGCCGCCCCCTATTCCCGCGCACCCCGTCCCGGACAGCGAGATGCCACTTGTGTACGCGACACGCCGTGAAAGGCGTACACAAGTGGCATCTCGCGGAGGCGGGAGGGGGAGTTACGAGCGGTCGCTGTCCTGCGTCACGTTCTCCTGCACCGCGTGCTTGGCCTCGCGGGCGGAGTCCTTGACGTCCTCGGCGGCGGATCCACCCGCCTCCTTGACGTTCTGCGCGGCGTCGGTCGCGGTGTCCTTCACCGAGGCGAAGGCCTGCTGCGCCGGCTCGCGCAGCTCGTTCGCGACGTCCTTCGCGGCACCGGTCACGGAGTCGACGACGGGCTGCGCCTGCTCCTTGACCTTGCCGGCCGCGTCCTTCTCGGCGTCCGAGGCCGGGATGAGCGAGGCGATCAGGAGCCCGGCGCCGAAGGCCATCAGGCCCACCGCGAAGGGATTGCCGTTCGCCTTGCTCTTCACCGAACCCGCCGTGCCGGAGAGCGAGTCGCCGGCGTCGTGCGCCGAGCCCATCACCCGGTCGCGCACGGAGCCCACGGCCGCCTTGACCTTGTCGGTCTGCCGGTCGACGATCGCGCTCGGGCTGACCTTCTCGGCCAGCGCGTCCACGTCTCCGCCGAGCTCGAGCCGCGTGCGCTCGATGTCGGCCCGGATCTCCTCGGCGCTCTTCTGAGAATCCGGAGTCCTGTTCTGTCCTGCGTCGTACGTCATCGTCCTGCCCCGTTCGGCTTGAGGGTTTCGGGAATCTGCTTGAGGGTGTCGACCGTCTCGGGTACTCCGTCGACCTGCTTGAGGCTCTTGCGGCCGACGGCGAAGAGGATCGCCGCGACGACGCCCCAGATCACGGCGACGATCACGCCCGACCAGCCGTTGCCGACCAGCGTCCCGAGCGCCCACCAGAGGGCGATCGAGAGGAAGAGCACGGCCATCAGCGCCGCGTAGCCCGCGCCGCCGAGGAGTCCGGCGCCCTTCCCGGCCTTGCCGGCCGACTCCTTGATCTCGGCCTTCGCCAGCGCCATCTCCTGGCGGATCAGCGTCGAGAGGTCGCGGGAGACCTCGCCGAGCAGATCGCCCAGGGAGGTCGAGCCCGCGCGCTCGCCGGGCGTCGGCTCAGCGGAGGCGCGATGCGCGCCCAGCGGATCGCTCACGGCCGGGTTCCGTTCGGGAAGGCGTCGTAGCCGGGCGTGATCGGCGTGCTCAGCGGGTCGGCGACGGGCTCGGTCGGCGCGAAATCGCCGCGCTCGTCGAACGAGGCCGTCGTGGTCGCGCCACCGGAGTAGTCCGCGGCGGCGGGAGCGGCGAACTCGGGTCCGGAGGTGTCCGCGGTCGCGGCCTTCTCGTCCTTCGCCTCGGCGGTCAGCGCGCGGACCAGGCGTCCGGCGACGAGGCCGGTCGCGGCGGCGATCAGGATGAACGCACCCGGACGGCGGCGCGCGAACGAGCGGACGTCGTCCAGCAGCTCGGACGGGTCGCGGTTCTCGAGCCACGAGGCGACGCCCTGGACGCGCTCGGCGGCCTGCGAGACGAGCTTCGACGCCGCGTTGTCGTCGCCACCCTCGCCGTTCGCGAGCGCGGTGAGGTCGTCACTGAAGGCGCGGGCGCCCTTGGCGGCGTTCTCCTTCTGGGCGTGCGCCTGCTCCGTGAGCTGGGTGCGGCTCTGGTCGAGGAGGTCCTTGACCTGCACCTTCGCCTCCTGGGCGACGTTGGCGGCCTCCTCCTTGCCGGTGGCGAGCACGTCGCCCGCGGCCTGCTTGGCGTCGCCGGCGACGGCGCCGGCCTGCTCCTTCGCAGCGCCCGCGGTCTCGGCGGCCTTCTCCTTGGCGGAGCCGGCGGCGTCCGAGACGCTGCCCGAGGTGCCCCCGCCGACGCTGTGCGCGCCGGAGGTCGTGTCCGTGGTCGTGTCCGACGAGTACGGCTCGGAGGTGAGCGGTGCGTCGTAGGTGCTGTCGTACGAGGGGTCGGCGGCGCGGGCGTTCGCCGCGCCGTCTCCGAACGGAGGTGAAGCGGGATCGATGTTCGACATCGTCTGTCCCTTCCAGGATCGAGAAATGGTGGTCTGCGTGCCGGCGTCGCCAGTCTGGGCAGTGCGCCGCGCACCGAGATAGGGCGTAGCGGACAGAAGGCGTGAGGGCGTACGATCCCGCGCATCCGTGCTCCGACGCCGGTGCGGCGCTTCCTGGACGTCGGCTCCGGATCCGGTGGACCGCGGCGTCAAGCCCTTCTGGCCGGCGAGGAGCGCTGCCTAGCGTCGACGGGGACGGGGGCACGACCGCCCCGTCTCCGCTTCCGGAAAGGCACCCCATGCTCAGCACTCGACCGTCCCGCACCGTGCGCGTCCTCGGCGCGCTCGGCGCCTCCGCCCTGACCATCGGCCTGCTCGCGGGCTGCACCGGCGACGCGCAGACCCCGAACCAGTCCGGGAGCGCCGTGCCGACCAGCGCCGACGACGGCTCGACCCGCACGCCCACGATGGAGCCGACGCAGACCGCGCCGTCGGACACCGCGACGCCCGTCATGTGACCCGGCCGGGAGCGGGCAACCGACGATCGTGGCACCTCGGCGATCGTCCGGGCAAGCCCCTTCCGGCTCCCAGCCGACGAGCAGAAACGGCTCCTACCTTCGGGTGACAGTTCAGCGCACGACGATCACGAAGGAGGCACCACTATGGGGCTCGATGACAAGATCAAGAACGCCGCTCAGGACATCGCCGGCAAGGCGAAGGAAGCCCTGGGCGACCACAAGAACGACGACAGCCTGAAGGCCGAGGGCCAGAAGGACCAGGCCTCGGCCTCCGCGAAGCAGACCGGCGAGGACATCAAGGACGTCTTCAAGTAGGTCTTCCCCGCACCACGACTCAGGCGGCGCCCCCTCGGGGACGCCGTCTTCGTCGTGTCCGGGCGGATGGATCTCGATACGCCGCGTCCCGCGGCTACTCGATCAGCATGAGCGGCCCATGCTGGTCGAGTAGCGCCGGAGGCGCGTATCGAGACCCGGCGCCGCCGCTACGGCTGCAGGACGACCTTGATGCAGCCGTCCTCCTTCTTCTGGAACGTCTCGTAGAGGCCGGGGGCGTCCTCGAGGGGGGCGCGGTGGGTGACGAGGTCGTTGACGCCCAGCGGGTCGCTCGAGTCCTCGACCAGCGGCAGCAGGTCGTCGATCCAGCGCTTGACGTTGCACTGGCCCATCGTCAGGGTGATCTGCTTGTCGAACATCGACTTCAGCGGCAGCGGGTCCGCCTCCCCGCCGTAGACGCCGCTCAGCGAGACCGTGCCGCCGCGGCGCACGAGGTCGAGCGAGGAGACGACCGCGGCGAGCCGGTCGACGCCGACCGTGTCCATCGCCTTCCGCGCGATCGGGTCGGGCAGCAGCCCGGCGACGGTCTGGGCGAACGAACCCATCGGCGAGCCGTGCGCCTCCATGCCGACCGCGTCGACGACCGAGTCGGGGCCGCGGCCCTCGGTGAGGTCGCGCAGCTGGTCGTTGATGTCGTCGGTGAAGTCGAAGACCTCGATCCCGTGACGGGCGGCCATCGCGCGGCGCTCGGCGACCGGGTCGACCGCGAGCACGCGGTAGCCCTTGTGCGCGCCGATGCGGGCGGCGAACTGGCCGACCGGGCCGAGGCCGAAGACGACGAGCGAGCCGCCATCGGGAACGTTCGCGTACTCGACGCCCTGCCAGGCCGTCGGCACGATGTCGCTGAGGAAGAGGTAGTTCTCGTCCGGCAGGTCGGTGCCGACGACGACGGTGTTGTAGTCGGCGAGCGGCACGCGGAGGAACTCCGCCTGACCGCCGGGGACCTGGCCGTACATCTTCGTGTAGCCGAAGAGCGAGGCTCCGGAGCCGTACTCCGTCACCTGGGTGGTCTCGCACTGCGACTGCAGGCCGCGGCGGCACATGAAGCACTCGCCGCAGGAGATGTTGAACGGGACGACGACGCGGTCGCCGACCTTCAGCTTCGTGATGCCGGCGCCGACCTCCTCGACGATGCCCATCGGCTCGTGTCCGAGGATGTCGCCCTTGTCGAGGTACGGGCCGAGCAGGCGGTACAGGTGCAGGTCGGAGCCGCAGATGGCGGTCGAGGTGATCCGGACGATGGCGTCCGTCGGCTGCTGGATGCGGGGATCGGGAACCGTCTCGACCGAGACCTTCTCGACGCCCTGCCACGTGAGTGCGCGCATGCTTCCTCCTTCTCCCGGCGCTGACGCCGGTGGTTCTCCGGCGCTCGCCGGGTACCTCCCCAGGCCACACCCGGCGGCGCGGAGTCGCGAGGGGGTTGACGGCCGGACGGCGCGGTTCGGAGGCTCTTCCCTGGCAGCGGCCGTGCCGAGCGGCGGCGATGTCGAGAGGACGTGCACCCGACGCTCACCCCGCTCCCGGCCGCGCAGTGGTGTGATGGAGGGATGGATGCTCTCTACACCGCCATCGCCCACGCCTCCGGTGGAGGACGCGACGGCCACGTCCGCACCGAGGACGACCGGCTCGACCTCGACACCCGCCCGCCCCAGGAGCTCGGCGGCTCCGGCGAGGGCACGAACCCCGAGCAGCTCTTCGCCGCCGGCTTCGCGGCCTGCTTCCTGAGCGCGCTGCACGGCTCCGGCAAGGCGCTCTCGATCGACACCACTGACGCGCAGGTGTCGGCGAGCGTCTCGATCGGCAAGAACGACGACGGCGGCTTCGGCCTCGCGGTCGAGCTCGACATCCACGTCCCGAAGGCGAGCTCGGAGGACGCGCACGCCGTCGCCGAGAAGGCGCACACCATGTGCCCGTACTCGAACGCGACCCGCGGCAACGTGGACGTCGTCCTCAACATCGTCGACTGACGCCGCCTCTCCTCGAAGGCCCCTGCCCGGTGACGGGCGGGGGCCTTCGTCGTGCCGTCGCCTTCGGCTCGTGATTCCGGCTCGGGCTCGCGGGAATCGCGAGATTCGGCGTGCCGGGGGCGCCTGCGCGAGCCGGAGGTCTGCGGCAGCGGGAGTGCGTCGCGCCGGTCCGTTAGGGTCGAGGGCATGATCGAGGAACCGTCGCGCGAGGGGTCGGACGCCGAGGCGCTGGCCGAGCTCGAGCAGATCCGTCAGAGCATCGACAACATCGACGCGGCGCTGATCCACCTGCTCGCCGAGCGCTTCAAGTTCACCCAGAAGGTCGGGCGGCTGAAGGCGGCGCACGGCCTGCCGCCCGCCGACCTCGAGCGCGAGTCGCGTCAGATCGCGCGGCTGCGTGCCCTGGCGGAGGACGCACACCTCGACCCGGCCTTCGCGGAGAAGTTCCTCGGCTTCATCGTCGCCGAGGTCATCCACCACCACGAGCAGATCGCGAGCGGCGCGGCCGACTGAGGCTCGCGGCGGGTGGGTCTCGATACGCCGCCTGCGAGGGCTGCTCGACCAGCATGGATGAGCGCCCGCCCGACACGGTGGGCGGCCGCTCACCGAGCGGCCCCCGCTTCATGCTGATCGAGTAGCCCGCGCAGCGGGCGTATCGAGATCCACCAGCGTCAGAGGTGGAGTGTGCAGACCCGGCCTGCTGACGACTGTGGGTCTCGATACGCCGCCTGCGGCGGCTGCTCGACCAGCAGGTGGCGCCTGCGGCGGCCGCTCCCTGATGCTGGCCGCCTGACCCCTCCCGCGAGATGCCACTTGTGCACGCTCGACACGGCGTGTCGCGTGCACAAGTGGCATCTCGCGGAGGGGAGGGGTTACGCCTCGACCGGGCGGGTCAGGGCTCGGACCGAGGTGACTCGGCGGCGGGCGATGGCGGCGACCGTCAGCAGGAGGCCGAAGAGCAGCCAGATCAGCAGGCCGACGACCGCGGCGCCGACGCCGCCGGTGCCCTCGACCACGCCGGCCAGCGCGTTCTGCGCGGCGGAGAGCGGCAGGAAGGCGAGGGCGTCGTCGAAGACGCCCGGGACCGTCGAGATGATGCCGGCGCCGAGGCCGATCACCGCGGCGACCATCGAGACGAAGCGGCCGAGCCCGCCGAGCAGGGCGACCAGCCCTTGGTTCACGGCGGCGAAGGACGCCCCTGCGAGCATCGCCAGCGCGGCGAAGCCGAACCAGGTCACGAGGTCCAGGCTCGCGACCGCGCTCATCACGATCGCGACGGCGAGGCCCTGCACGAGTCCGATCACGAGGGCCGGAACGTAGGAGGACAGCGCCAGCGCCGCGGAGGAGCGGGTCGAGGAGAGCGCGCGGTGCGAGAACGCGGCGAGCACGAGGAAGGTCGCCAGGGCGCCGAGCCAGAGCGCGATCGTCGCGAAGAACGGCACGCTCGACGCTCCGAAGAGGTCCGTGCTGCTGCTCGAGTTCTCCACCGGGTCGGAGACGACGTCGGCGAGGTTCTGCGACTCCGACTCGGTGTAGGTCGGCAGCTGGGCTACCGCGGCGTCGAGGCCGGTGGCGAGCGAGCGGGTGCCGTCGGCGAGCTGGAGCGCGCCGTCCGAGACGCCGCCCGCGCCGTCGGCGAGCTGCCGCGCGCCGTCCGCCGCCGAGGAGGCGCCGGTCGAGAGCTGCGCGGCGCCGTCCGCGGCCGAGGTCGCGCCGGTCGCCAGCTGCCGGGCGCCGTCGGCGGCGGAGGCGGCGCCGGTGGCGAGCTGGGACGCTCCGCCGGCCGCCGTGGCGGCTCCGGTCGAGAGCTGCGTGAGTCCGCCCGCGAGGGAGCCGGCGCCGTCGGCGACGCCGCGCGCCCCGGTCGCCGCGGACGCGACTCCGGAGACGAGCGAGGGCTGCCCGTCCGCGCCGACGCGGATCCCGGCGTCGAGCTGCGCGGTGGCGCCCGCGGCGGTCGTCGTCAGGGTCACCGGCCCGGTGGCGGAGGTCTGCGCATCGGCGATGACGCCCAGCGCGGTGAGGCACTCGGCGGTCCGGCAATCGGCGAGGACCCGCTGGAGGCCCTGCAGCGTGCCCGCTGTCGACTCCGCGGCGCCCTCGCTGAGGGTCGCGATCTGCTGCGTGCTCGCACCGAGCTCGGTCGTGCTGGCGCTGAGCGCGTCGAGGCCGTCGGCGAGCGAGCCGGCGCCGGTCGCGAGCTGCGTCGCGCCGTCGGCCGACTGCTGCGCGCCGGTCGCGAGCTGCGAGACGCCGCCCGAGAGGTCGGAGGCACCGGTGCCCACCTGCGCGACGCCGTCCGCCAGGGACGACGCGCCGGTGCCGAGCTGTGCGACGCCGTCGGAGAGCCCGGACGCGCCGGTCGCGAGGTCGTCGATGCCGTCCGCGAGCGTGCTGGTGCCGTCGGCGAGCGTGGAGGCGCCGGTGCCGAGCTGGTCGGCGCCGTCCGCGAGCGTGCCCGCGCCGTCGGCGGCCTGGCCGATCTGCTGGTTCAGGGTGTTGAAGCCGACGTAGATGTTCTCGAGGTACGCGGTGGTCAGCTGCGTGTTCAGCAGCGCCGTCGCCGTGCTGGTGACCGTCGCCGAGATGGCGTCGTCGACGAGCTTCGCCTTCTCGCTGGTGGCGATGTCGATCGTGGCCTTGGTCGCGGCGGCGGCGTCTCCGGCGTAGGAGGTCGCGGCGGCCGAGAACGAGGACGGGATCGTGACGACGGTCGCGTAGCTGCCGTCGGCGAGGCCCTTCGCCGCGTCGTCCTTGTCGGTGAGGACCCAGGTGAAGTTGCCGGTGGAGTCGGAGCCCGAGACGTTCGCCGCGGGGCTCGCGGAGCTCGCGGAGGGGGAGGGAGTGCCGGACGCGGAGGGCGCGGGCGTCGCCGCGTCCGTCTCCCCGCCAGTGACGAGCCCGGCCGCGAGCTGGCGCCCGAGCGGCACGGTCTGCCCGTTGAGCTCGACGGGGGTGTCCTCGTTCACGACCGCGGCCGTGATGGTGTCGAGGCGCTCGGTCGGGTTCCACAGCGCCCAGACGAGCAGGCCGCCGATGACCAGCGGGACGAGGACGATGCCGAGAAGGGTCACCCAGGACACCTTCTTGACGCCGCGGGGGCGTTCGAGGGAGAAGAGAGCCATCTGTCAGCGGACCTTCGCGATAGCGCGGCGCTCGGCCGCGGGGGAGACCGCGAGCTCGCCGCGGTCGGTGGGGAGGAGGTCGTCGAGCGCGTCCGCGTCGACGGAGGAGGCGATCACCGTGAAGGAGTGCTCCTTCTGCGCGGCCTTCGCGCGGGCCCGGTCGAGCTCGGCGCGGATGCCGTCGCGCAGCTGCGGATCGGTGACGGTGTCGAGGTCGTCGAGCACGAGCAGCGGCGGGGCCGTCTCGAGCGCCGCGCGGACCTCGGCCACCGGATCGGCCGCGCCGGCGAGCCGGACGAGTCCGACGCGCCCGCGGACCGCGGAGGAGCGGATCGGCACGACGAGGCCGTCGACCTTGAGCCGGCCGGCGTCGGGGGCGAGGCGCCCCGCGATCGTCAGCAGCAGCGCGGTGCGGCCCGAGCGGTGCGGGCCGTGCACGACGAGCGCGCCGCCCGCGGGCACCCGCACGTCGACGTCGCGGTAGACCGGGCCGTCGGGACCGTCGAGGCACAGCCCCTCGGCCGCGACCGCGTCGGTGGCGCCGGGCTCGGGCCAGTCGGCGAGCGCGAGCTCCTTGGTCAGGCCCTCGCCCTCCACATCGAAGGAGGGGAGCACCCGATCGAGCCAGCGCGGCATGTGCCACGCGCGGTCGCCCAGCAGGTGCAGCACCGCCGGCACGAGCGTCATCCGGACGATGAAGGCGTCGACGAACACGCCCACCGCCAGGCCGAGCGCGATCGGCTTGATGTTGGTGTCGCCCTCCGGCACGAACGCCGCGAAGACGGAGAACATGATGACCGCGGCCGCGGTGACGACCTTCGCCGAGCCGACGAAGCCCGACTCGACCGCCGCGCGGGCCGGACGGCCGTGCACGTAGTCCTCGCGCATCCGCGAGACGAGGAAGACCTCGTAGTCCATCGCCAGTCCGAAGAGCACGCCCATCAGGATGATCGGCATGAAGCTGATGATCGGGCCGGTCTTGTCCACGTGCAGCGCGTCGGCGAACCAGCCCCACTCGAAGACCGCCGCGACGGCGCCGAAGGACGCGCCGACCGAGAGCAGGTAGCCGAGCGTCGCCTTGAGCGGCACCCAGAGCGAGCGGAAGACCATCGTCAGCAGCACCAGCGAGAGCCCGACCACCAGCAGGCCGAACGGCAGCAGCGCGTTCGCGAGGGTGTCGGAGATGTCGATGCCGACCGCGGTCTGCCCGGTGACCGCGAGGTCGACCCCGTAGGTCTCCTCGAAGTAGTCGTGCTTGTCGCGGATCTCGGCGACGAGCGCCTTGGTGGCCTCGGAGTCCGGGCCGCCCTCGGGGATCACCTGGATGATCCCGGTGTCGGCGGTCTCGTTCGGGGTGGCGAGCGGCACGGAGGCGACGCCGTCCAGGCCCTCGATCTCGGTCTTGAGGTCGGCCATCAGGCCGAGCGGATCGGTCGAGCCGATGATCGTGCCGGTGACGATGAGCGGGCCGTTGTAGCCGGGGCCGAAGTTCTCGGCGAGCAGGTCGTAGGTGTCGCGCGCGGGCGTGCCCTCGGCCTGGTAGCCGGCGTCGGGCAGGGCGAGGCGGAGGCTGAGCGCGGGGATCGACGCCATGCCGAGCACGCCGACGACCGCGATGATCGTGAGGATCGGGAAGCGGGTGACGACGCGGACCCAGCCGCGGAAGAAGCCGCGCGGGACCTCGGCGTGCACGTGCGAGCCGGGGGAGGGGGCGGTCGCGTCCTCGGCGGCGTCGGGATCGGTGTGGGCGCCGGTGGTCAGAGCGGCCTTCTCGGCGCCGGAGGTCGCGGCGGCCTTCGCGGCGGCCTTCTTGGCCTTGCGCTCCTTCGGCCGGAGGCGCTCGCCGGCGAAGCCGAGCAGCGCGGGGGTGAGCGTGAGCGCGATGACCACGGCGATCGCGACTCCGCCCGCCGCCGCGATGCCCATCGTGGTGAGGAACGGGATGCCCGCGACCGAGAGGCCGGCGAGCGCGATGATGACGGTCAGGCCGGCGAAGACGACCGCGGAGCCGGCCGTCGCGGTCGCGCGGGCGGCCGACTCCTCCGGCGCCATGCCCTGCTTCAGCTGGTCCTGGTGCCGGCTGATGATGAAGAGCGCGTAGTCGATGCCGACCGCGAGGCCGAGCATCAGCGCCAGCAGCGGCGTGGTGGAGGAGATCGAGGCGAAGCGGGTCGCGATGAAGATCGCGGACATCGAGAGCGCGACGCCGAGCAGTGCGGTCACCAGCGGCATGCCCGCGGCGAGGAACGAGCCGAAGGTGAGCACCAGGACGACGAGTGCGACGAGGAGGCCGATCCCCTCCGTGACGGTGACGCCGGGCAGGCTCTGGGAGAAGAGGTCGCCGCCGAGCGAGACCACGGCGCCCGCGGGGAGCGCATCCTGGAGTGTGGTGGCCTCGGCCTGGAGCGCGTCCCGCGACGCCTCGGAGGTCGTGGTGGCGGAGCCGTCCATCTGCGTGGTGATGACCAGCGCGTTGCCGGCCTCGGAGATCGTGCCCTCGACGGTGTCGGAGTAGGGGTCGGTGACCGCGGCGACGCCGTCGATCCCCTCGAGCGCGGTGACCGCCTCGCCGACCGGGCCGCTGATGTCCGCGTCCTCGACGCTGCCGCCGTCGGGCGCGACGACGACGTAGCGCGCCGAGGTGCCGCTGACCTGGGGGAAGGTGCGCTCGAGCTGGTCCAGTGCGGTCTGCGACTGGGTGCCGGGGATCGAGAAGGTGTTGTCCGTGCCCTGGTTGAGCAGCAGCGCGCCGCCGCCCGCGAGGACGACGACGGCGAGCCAGAGGACGGCGACCAGCCGGTGGGCGCGGAACACCCAGCGGCCGAGTCGGTAGAGCATCGACGACACGCGTGTCTCCTGACGACGGGGGAGCGGAAAGGGACACGACTCTGTGCTCGGAGAGCGTGATCGTGCCGTCAGCACGAACGCGCAGGAGGCGATCTGCTCGACGCACGACCGTGCTCGATACACGAACGTATCCGATACGCGAATGTATCCGATACAGTGATGTATCTCAACACCGCCGACGCCCGCCCGGGAAGGACTCAGGATGACCGACTCCGTCGAGACCTCCCGCCGGGGTCGGACGCGCGAGCGGCTCCTCGACGCCGCATACGACGTCTTCGCCGAGACCGGCGTGCACACGGCCTCGGTCGAGCAGATCTGCGAGCGCGCGGGGTTCAGCCGCGGCGCCTTCTACTCCAACTTCTCCACGAAGGAGGAGCTGTTCTTCGCGCTGATGCAGCGGGAGAACGGCGCCCGCCTGGACGGGCTGGTCGAGCAGATGGGGCGCACGATCCCCAAGGTCGCCGAATCGGACGAGCCGCTGACTCCCGAGACGCTCGCGGTCGTCATCCTCGACTTCCTGCAGGGGCCATTCACCGACAGCCGGCGCTGGTGCGTCGTGCAGTCCGAGTTCGAGCTGCTCGCGCTGCGCGACGCGGCGATCGCTCCGCAGTACAGCGCCTTCCGGGCGGGCTTCGACGCGACCCTCGTCGACATCGTGCGGGGGGCGCTGCAGCAGGTGCACCGCGACTTCTCGCTGGCGCCGACCACGGCCGTCCGCCTGCTGATCGCGAGCTACGACGACGCGGTGAAGACCTCGATCCTCGAGGGCGACTCGGAGGAGGCCGCGCTCGAGCGGCTCCGGGCGACGCTCACCGACGTGGTGCTGGCGATCTCGGCGGAGCGCTAGGCCGGGTGGGCCGGTCCGTCGGGCGCTGAGCCGTCGGGCGCTGGGTCGTCGGGCGCTGAGCCGTCGGGCGCTGGGTCGTCGGGCGCTGAGCCGCCGGGCGCTGAGCCGTCGGCGCAACCGGTCCCGGTGGTGCCCGCGCGCGAGGAGGATGGACCCATGGAACTGCGCCAGCTCGAACACTTCCTCGCCGTCGCGAAGGAGCAGCACTTCACCCGCGCGGCGAGCGCCCTGCAGATCTCGCAGTCGGGCCTCTCGGCGTCGATCCGCGCGCTCGAGAGCGAGCTCGGCAGCCCGCTGTTCACCCGGAGCACCCGCCGGGTCGAGCTGACGCCGGCCGGCCGGGCGATGCTGGCGGAGTCGGAGCAGTCGGTCGCCAGCGCGCTCGCCGCCCGCGACGCCGTGCTGGCGGTGCAGGGCGTGCTGCGGGGGAGTCTCGCGGTCGGCACCGAGGAGTGCCTGGGCGGCGTGCACCTGCCGCGCGAGCTCGCGACCTTCCGGGAGCAGCACCCGGGCGTCGGGCTGCGGCTGACCCACGACGGGTCCGGCACGCTGCTCGACGCGGTGGGCAGTGGGCGCCTGGATCTCGCGCTGGTCGCCGACATCGGCGCGGTGCCGGCCGGAGTGGTGACGCGGCCGCTCGCCAGCGAGGGCTTCGCGGTGCTCGCGCATCCGGAGCATCCGCTGGCCGACCGGCCGGTCTGCCGCATCCCGGACCTGGAGGGGCAGACGATCGTCGGCCTGCAGGAGCACTGGGGCGCGAGCCACCTCGCGGCCCAGGCGTTCGCCGCGCACGGCCTGGCGTTCGAGGTGGAGCTCGAGGTCAACGACGTGCACACCCTGCTCGACCTCGTCGAGTACGGCATGGGCGTGGCGGTCGTGCCGGCGCACTTCGCCGAGAAGCGGCCGGCCGGCCTGCGCGCCGTGCCGCTGGAGGACCCGCTGCTGGTCTGGCGCACCATGGTCGCGCTGCCGGAGCGGCCGACGGCGGCGGCGCGCGCCTTCGTCGCGGCCCTGCCGGGCGCCTCCGCCGCCCGCTGACCGACGGCCCGCGCGGGGCCCCTTCCACGCTGATCGAGCAGTCCTCGGATTCGCCCCTTCATGCTGATCGAGTAGCCCGCACAGCGGGCGTATCGAGATCCACCGTCGTCCGCTGGGTGGGTCTCGATACGCTCTGCGCGCTGCTCGACCAGCATGCGTGCGCCGCCCGGTGGTCGCGCGTGCATCGCGCTCGCGCCCCGTTCATGCTGATCGAGTAGCCCGCGGAGCGGGCGTATCGAGATCCGCAGCGCGTCAGTCGAGCGAGGCGAGCTCCTCCGCCGTCAGCTCCAGGTCGGCCGCCGTCGCCGAGTCGCGGATGCTCTCGGGGCGCGAGGAGCCGGGGATCGGGATGACGGTCGGCGACTTCGCCAGCTCCCAGGCGAGGCAGACGACCTGCGGCGAGACGTCGTGCGCCTCGGCGACGGTGGCGAACGCCGCGAACGACGTGCCCAGCTCGGCGGCCGAGGTGATGCCGCCCAGCGGGCTCCACGGCAGGAAGGCGAGGCCCAGCTCGGCGCAGAGCTCGAGCTCCGGCTCGCTGGAGCGGAACTTCGGCGAGAACTGGTTCTGCACGGAGACCAGGCGGTCGCCGAGGATCCCGTGCGCCTCGCGGATCTGGTCCGGGTCGGCGTTCGAGATGCCGGCGCGGAGGATCACTCCCTCGTCGAGCAGCTCGGCGAGCGCGCCGATCGAGTCGGCGTAGGGCACCTCGGGGTCGGGGCGGTGGTACTGGTAGAGGCCGATCGCGTCGACGCCGAGGCGCTGCGCGGAGGCGCGGGCCGCCTCCTTGAGGTACTCGGGGCGGCCGTCCTGCGTCCAGACTCCCGGCTCGGGGCGGAGGTGCCCGCCCTTGGTGGCGACGAGCACCCCGGAGGTGTCGCCGCCGTAGCCGCGGAGCGCCTCCGCGATGAGCAGCTCGTTGTGGCCGAGGTCGGCGTCGCCGCCCTGGTGGTAGGCGTCGGCCGTGTCGATGAGGGTGACGCCGGAGTCGAGGGCGGCATGGATCGTGGCGATCGACCGCTCGCGGTCGGGGCGGCCCTCGATCGACATCGGCATGCCGCCGAGTCCGATGCTGCCGACGCTGATGTCGCCGATGCTGCGCTGCTTCATATGTGCTTCCTTCGTGGTCGATGTCATGGGGGGATGCATGCTGGTCGAGTAGCCGCGTCAGCGGCGTATCGAGACCCACCGTCGTCAGCAGGGCGGGTCTGCAGACTCGACTTCTGACGCTGGTGGATCTCGATACGCCCGCTGCGCGGGCTACTCGAGCAGCATGAGATTCGCACGGTGCGCGGGCCGCTCGATCAGCATGAAAGGGGAGCGCCCCGCTCGATCAGCATGCGGGCGCGGGCAAGCCGCTCACCAGGCGTAGTCCTCCGGCGCCGTGCGGTGTCCGGGGAAGATCTCGTCGAGGCGGGCCAGGTCGGCGGGCTCGAGCGCGATGTCGACGGCCGCGACGGCGCTCTCGAGCTGCTCCATCGTGCGCGGCCCCGTGATCGGACCGGTGACACCCGGCTGGTGCAGCAGCCAGGCGAGCGCGAGCTCCCCCGGCGCGATCCCGCGCTCGCGGGCGAAGGCCTCGTACTGCTCCAGCGCGGGGCGGTTCTTCTCGATCGCCTCGAGCGAGCGGGCGGAGGCGCGACGGCTGCCCGACTCCGTCTTCTCGATCACGCCGCCGAGCAGGCCGCCCTGCAGCGGCGACCAGGGGATGACGCCGAGCCCGTAGTGCTGGGCGGCGGGCAGGACCTCGCGCTCGATGTCGCGGACGAGCAGGTTGTAGATCGACTGCTCGGAGGAGAGGCCGGTGAAGCGGCGGTCGCGGGCCGCCTCCTGCGCCTGCGCGATGTGCCAGCCGGCGAAGTTGCTCGAGCCGACGTAGAGGACCTTGCCCTGCTGCACGGCGACCTCCATCGCCTGCCAGATCTCGTCCCACGGCGTCGTGCGGTCGACGTGGTGGAACTGGTACAGGTCGATGTGGTCGGTCTGCAGGCGGCGCAGGCTGTCGTCGAGCGCGCGGCGGATGTTCAGAGCGGAGAGCCGCCCGCCGTTGGGCCAGGAGTCGCGGCCGCGCTCGGCGCCGGGGGCGGCGTGCTGCTCCATGTCGCCGTAGAGCTTGGTCGCGAGGACGGTGCGCTCGCGGCGCTCGCCGCCCTGCGCGAACCAGCGGCCGACGATCTCCTCCGTCGCGCCGCGTCCGCCCTCGCCGCCGTAGACGTTCGCGGTGTCGAAGAAGTTGACGCCGAGCTCGTGGGCGCGGTCCATGATCGCGAACGAGTCGGGCTCGCTGGTCTCCGGGCCGAAGTTCATGGTGCCCAGGACGGCGCGGGAGACGGACAGACCGGTGCGGCCGAGATTCGTGTACTGCATGCCTCCAGTTGACGCCGTCGCGGGCCCGGTGTCCAACAGGGCGGTGCGATGGGATTCAGCGCCCCCAGCGGTCAATGCAGGGCGGGCGGATGCGACGGTCCGGCCCGGGGGTGGTCACGGGCTGGAGCGCGATCAGCCATTTCTCAACGGCGCAGGCGAGGCGGGCGCGGAACTTCTTGCTCGAGAGCGGCGGCATCCTCCGCAGCAGCTCGGCAGTGACGAGGGCGACGGTCTCACTGCCCGGATCGCTCCGGCCTTGCGCGACCAGGATCTCTGCGAGGTCGACGCGCCAGTGCTCCAGGTGGATCGGCCCGGCCAGGGAGGGCGGCGTCGCCGCCATCACCCGGGAGAGAAGGCCGGCTGTCGCGGTCATCCGGGCGAGCTCGACGGCCGTCACACCGAGCTCCTCCTTCAGCCCGTCCCCGGTCGCCGTGGTCAGAGCGAGCGGATCCTCGAACCCGAGTCGCGTGAGGATGAGCCGGTGCGGAGCGTAGATCGGCAGATCCCACAGCCCGAGTCGGTCTCCGCCGCCGACGAGTCCGTCCACGACGGCGCCTCCGCGCAGATTCGAGACCTCGGGATCCTGCCGGATCCACCGCCGGAGCTCGAGCGACGTGAACGCCGACCGGAGGCGGAAGGCGGCTTCGCCCGCCTTGTCCTCGCCGAGGGCGGACAGAGCGGCGTTGTACGACCCGTAGGGATCGAGGGGCTGCCAGGGAGGTGGCGCGCCGGTGCAGTCGTCCCGGACCAGGTCCTGTTCTCGCACTCCGTACTCCGCCAGGACGGCCTCCCGGAGGTTCTCGAACCTCGTCTTCGTCGTGAGGAGCAGCGGGTCCTGCTCGCGCACCCGGTCGTCGACCTCCGCCCGCTCCAGGAGCGTACTCATCTGCCGGAAGCGCCGGCCGAGATCGCGGGGCGCCCGCTCGCTCGGCCGAGCGGAGTGCAGGTTGATCAGCACCGAGAAGTAGGTCATCAGCACACGCTGGGTGAGAAGCCGGTGCTCGGGCTGGTCGCGCATGCTCTCCGCCCTCGCCCGCAGCGAGTCCCGGTACCGGCGGAGGATGAGCGGGTCGTTCGAGCGCCGGTGGAGGAGGTGCTGGAGCGCAATGTCCGCTCCTCGGTTGCCCGGATCGATCTGCAGTGCCCGGCTGAGGAGGAGGACCGCCCGATCGGTGTCGTGCGCGAAGGTCGTCGTCGCGACGAATTGGAGGCCGACGCTGCGACCGTCCGTCGCTCCACCGAGACCCTCGAAGCCGGGATGCGCGCGGCTCAGGGCGATCACGACGACCCCCGCAGCGAGCGCGCACAGCATCGACCGCTCGGCTTCGGCGTCGTTCTCGCCGAAGAGACCGTGCTCGGACGGATCGCTCGGCGTTCTCAGCACAGCGGTCTGCACCGTCCGGCCGTTCCGGCTGATGACGACGCTCGCCGAATGCTCACCCGTGAACTGGAGGTCGACCTTCCAGGGTGCGCTGCCGACCAGCGCCGACAGTACCGCGAGCGCAGCCTTCGCCATGGCGTTGGCCGGCGCCGGAAGGAGGAAGGAGTCGGCGAGGGAGCTGACATCCGATCCGCGCGGCGTCTCGAGTCCGGCCGGTGGGCTGTTCCCGAACCGGCCGAGCACGGCGACCAACTGCGTCGTCCGCGCCGCGCTGAGATCGCGGTCTCCGTCCTTGTCGGTCGCCGACACCGAGATGCGCTTCCTCCCGATCAGGTGCGCGGCAGCGAAGATCACGGCGAGGAGCAGTGCGGCGAGGAAGCCGAGAAGGAGCGGCAGGACGAGCTCGAGCTGACGCGCTGTCCGAGCATCGACCCCCAGGTGCCCGATCGAGATCAGCGCGATCAGGAGGGCACCGACGAGTGCGCCGCCGGATGCGAACGCGAGCCCTCTCTGGGTGGCGTCCGACCGCATGCCTGGATTAGGGAGAGGAAGCAGCGTCGCTGCTCGAACGGCGATCACGAACGTGAGCAGGATCGCCCCGACCGCGGCCAGAACCGACGGAAGGAGCGGCTGCAGCCACGCCCCGGAGAAGGCGGCCCAGCCGCGTTCGAGATCTCCGGATGTGCCCGCCGGGCCCTCGGACTGCATCGAGAGCGCACTCTCTCGTTCCGCCGTGCACAAGCGGGCTGCTGCAGCCTTCGCGGCGGCGTCGGCACCGTCGGGGGAGGCGCGGACCTTGTCGATCAGGGCGAGAGCCTCGGCCGGTCTGCCGGCGTCGGTCAGTTCCTGGGCCGCGTCGCAGACCGCGTTGTTGTCGGATCCGAGGGTCGCGGGCTCCGGCGAGGCGGTCTGCGCGGGGGTCGACCGCGTCGTGGTCGTGGTGGTGGTCGTGGTGGTCGCGGGCTCCGGCTGGCCCGGTGTCGTGACCGTGGTCGTCTCCTCCACGGTGGTGCTGCTCGGGGAGGCCTCCTCGGCCGGCGCGGGGGCGGCCAGCAGACACGTGAGCACGCCCGACGCGAGGACGGCGAGGACGAGCCGCGCCGCTGCGGACCGCTCAGGGCGGAGGCGACGTGGGCGAGGGGCCGCAGTGTCGTCGACCGTGCGTGTCGTGCAGTGCGGAACAGGCATCGTCGCCTCCTGCGCACAGTGTGATCCTCAGGGAGATCGGAGGCAATACTCGAGCGCGTCACAGTTCGGGCAGGTTCTCGGGCCCGAGAGGGCGGAAGAGGCGGCTGCCGTGCGGGTTAGAGTCTGGGAGTGGCATCGAAGACGACTCAGCGCATCGTGATCGTGCTCGCGAGCACCCTCCTGCTCGCCGGCTGCACGTCGGCGGCCGACATCCCGGACGCGGCGCCGACCGCCGAGGCCGGTGCCGCGAGCTCCGCGACCGCCTCGACCGCGCCGAGCGCCGATGCCGAGACCGGTCCTCGTCCCGTGCCGAGCGTCTCGCTCGCGCCGGTGCCCGTCGCCGCGACCGGCGAGTGCGTGATCTCCGACCTCGCCGGCGGCGGCTCGATCGGGGACGTCGACCTCGAGGTCGTGCGCGACCGGGGGACCCGCGAGGGCGCCGCCGGGACGACGCGCACCGCGACCGACGGCACGCCCGCCGCGTACGTGGTCGCGGCCGGCGACAATCCCGCCCGCATCGCCGACCGCTTCTGCGTCAGCGCCGACTACCTCGACGCCCTGAACTCGGTCCGCCGCGACGGCGTCACCCTGAGCAGCCTCTTCGGCGGCGACACCCTCAACCTCAGCCCGTCGACGGTGCTGACCGTCGGCGACCAGAACGGCCGCGTCCTCGACAACGCCGAGCCCGAGCCGCTGCCGACCCAGGCCGGCTGACCCGGCCCTCCCCGCCGATCGAGCAGCCGCCGTGCATGCCGATCGACGCGCCCGCCGAGTCATGCTGATCGAGTAGCCCGCGAAGCGGGCGTATCGAGATCCACCACTGTCAGAACCTGAGTCTGCAGACCCATCTTTCTGAGGACGGTGGGTCTCGATACGCCCCTGCGGGGCTGCTCGACCACCATGGGCGGCGCGTCGGTCAGAGCCCGATCACGCGGACGAGCACGGCCGAGAGGGCGACCGTGCCGGCGAAGCCGGTCGTCCGGGCCCGGCGCTTCGACGGATCCTCGAGCCAGGGCAGGGCGTGCCAGCGCACGACGGCGCCGAACGCCCCGGCCGCCGCCAGCGCCACGAGCGCGAACCACGGCACGAGGGTCACCAGCGTCCAGTCGGCGAGCACCCGCACCAGCAGCAGCACGAGCGCCGACTCGACGCCGCGGGTGAGCACGCGCAGGCGGTCGCGGTCGAGGTGCTTCGCCGTGCGGCGCCAGGGGATGCTCCCGAGCGCGAAGCGGCCGACGGTGAAGACCGTGACGGCGAGGGCGATCAGCGTGGCGAGGATCATGCCTCCTCCTCCAGGACGTGGGCGAGCAGGTCGAGGCCGAGCGCGTCGACCGAGGTCGCGGTGCTCGAATTCACGAAGACGGCGACGCCGCGCTCCCGGTCCATCGCGAGCATGGTCGCGTAGCCGGCGGTGCCGCCGTTGTGCCAGGTCGTCGAGCCGCCGCCCTCCGCTGGGGAGGTGAACCAGGCGAGGCCGATGCGGTCGCCGTCGCCGGCGTCGAAGCGCGGCTCGAGGACGGTCGCGGCCGGGACGCCGAGCGCCGGGTCGTCGGTGAGCAGGGCGCTCGCGTACCGCGCCATGTCCGCGGCGGTCGAGCGGACGCCTCCGGCCGGCGCGTAGCCCTCGAGTGTCCACGGCCCGACCGAGCGGCCGCTCTCGGAGTAGCCCGTAGGCGCGTCCGGCGTGAGCGCGTCCGCCGAGACGGGGACCGAGCTGCCGGTCATCCCGAGCGGCGCGAAGATCCGATCCCGGACGAGGTCGGCGTAGTCGGCTCCCTCCGCCCGGGCGAGGGTCTGCCCCAGGACGGCGACGCCGAGGTTCGAGTACGCGACCTCGTCCGTCCCGCCGCCGCCGGCGCTCGCCGCCTGGCGCAGCACGTCGTCCGGCGAGAAGGTCGTGTACGGATCGACGCCGCGCAGCTGCGCGACGAGCGTCGCCGCCAGGTCGAGCGGGGCCGAGGAGAGGCGCGGGAGCCCGGAGCGATGGCTCGCCAGCTCCTCCAGCGTGCCGTCGAAGCCGCCCAGCTCCGCGTGGTCGCCGGCGCGATCGGCGAGGGCGACCGTCCCGGCGTCGGCGCTCTGCGCGAGGAGCAGCGCCGTCATCGTCTTGGTCACCGAGCCGATCTCGACCTCCGTGCTCTCGTCGGCGCCGAGTCCGGCGAACCGGACGCCGTCGGGAGTGACGACCGCGGCGACGAGCCGGTCGCGGGTGCCGTCGGCCCGCTCGGACAGCCACTGCGCGATGGCGGCGTCGCCCGTGCGCTCGTCCGAGAGCCGGGGGGCCTGCGGGCGCAGCAGCACCCCGCCGGCGAGCACGGCGACGGCCGCGGCGGCGGCGATCAGGCGGGTGCGGGTTCTCATCGGGGACCTCCTGCGGCGAGAAGGATCGTCAGCAGGGGCACCAGCCGCTCGGGCGGGATGCCGTAGCGCCCGCGCCCGCGCGCCTCGAGCCAGCCCGCCGCGACCAGCTGGTTGACGTGGTGGTAGATCTGGCCGGTCGTGCCGGCCCCCTCGCTCTCGGCGAGCTGCGCGACCGTCTCGACTCCGCCCGCGACCGCCTGCAGGAAGCGCAAGCGCACCGGGCTGCCCAGCGCGGCCAGCGCCGCCGGGCCCGGGCTCGACCCCCAGTCGCGCTCGAAGAACGCGTCGGTGCTGAGGCCGTACTGCCACTCGACCGGTCCGGACGGGGTGGCGACGGCCCCCGCGAACACGACCCCGCCCGGCGAGGGCAGCCGCTCCTTGAGCGCGGTGAGCGCCCAGAACGGGTCGTCCTGCGCCGGGGCGCCGGTGGCGGCGGTGCCGGGAGGAGCCGCGACGAGCGCGTCCCCCTCGAGCCGCGCCACCCGCTCCCGCAGCTCGTCGAGCTCGCCGGCGAGATCACGTTCGGAGGTCATACCTCCACTATTGCAAACATTCCGTAATCCCGTAACACCGGAACCCCGGCGCTGCTCCCGCGCGCCCATTCCTCAAGAGTTGTCGTACGCACTCTTCGAGTACGACAACTTCTGCGGACCCGCGACGTACCCGCGGGGCCTCGCCCGCCCCTCTCCTCGAAAGTTGCGGTAGTCGAGCGCGACTACCGCAACTTCTGGAGACTCGGGCGGTGGGCGTCGGCGCGCGGTGGGGTTGACTCCTCCGAAGTTGCGGTAGTGGCGCGCGACTACCGCAACTCTGGGTGACTCGCTCGAGCGAGCCGGGTGGTGGTGGGGCGAGTCCTCGAAAGTTGCGGTAGTCGGGTGCGACTACCGCAACTTTTGGAGGGTCAGGGTGGACGCCGGGAGGGCCGTCCGCGTCAGGCGAAGCGGGAGGGCAGCACGGCGCCGTTCACGGCGCGCAGCTCCTCGAGGGGCACCGTGAAGAGGCCCTGGACCTCGACGACGGGGGACTCGGCGTCGGTGACGCCGATCCGGAGGACGGGGTAGCCGCGGCCCTCGCAGAGCCCGCGGAACTTCACGTCGTCCTCGCGCGGCACGGACACGAGCACGCGGCCGGTCGACTCCGAGAAGAGGGCGGCGGTGGCGTCGACGCCGTCGCGCTCCATCAGCTCGTCCAGCCAGATCCGCACGCCGACCCCGAAGCGCAGCGCGGACTCGGCCAGCGCGACGACGAGGCCGCCGTCGGCGAGGTCGTGCGCGGAGGCGATCAGCGACTCGGTCGAGCCGGCCGCGATCAGCTCGGCCAGCGCCTTCTCGGCGGCGAGGTCGAGCTGCGGGGGACGCCCGCCGAGGTGGTCGTGCACGGTGCCGGCCCAGGCGGAGCCGTCGAGCTCGTCGCGGGTGACACCGAGGAGGTAGACGTTGTCGCCCTCGTCCTGCCAGCCGGAGGGGATGCGGCGGGCGACGTCGTCGATCACGCCGAGCACGCCGACGACGGGGGTCGGGAAGATCGGCACGTCGCCGGTCTGGTTGTAGAACGAGACGTTGCCGCCGGTGACGGGGATCTCCAGCTCGAGGCAGGCGTCGGCGAGCGCGCCGACGGCCTCGCGGAACTGCCACATCACCTCGGGGTTCTCCGGGCTGCCGAAGTTGAGGCAGTCCGAGACGGCGACGGGCGTCGCTCCGGTGACGGCGACGTTGCGGAACGCCTCGGCGAGCGCGAGGCGCGCGCCCTGCGCGGGGTCGAGCTGGCACCAGCGGCCGTTGGCGTCGGTGGCGACGGCGAAGCCCAGTCCGGACTCCTCGTCCACGCGGACCATGCCGCCGTCGTCGGGGTAGCTCAGCGCGGTGTTGCCGAGCACGTAGCGGTCGTACTGCGAAGTGATCCAGCTCTTGTCGGCGAGGTTCGCCGAGCCGAGCAGCGCGAGGGTCTCGGCGCGGAGGGCGTCGCCCTCGGTCGAGCGCGGCAGGCGCGAGGAGGAGTCGGCCTGCAGGGCGTCGAGCCAGGCGGGGTAGGCGATCGGGCGCTCGTAGACCGGGCCGTCGACGGCGACGGTGCGCGGGTCGACGTTGACGATCTCCTCGCCGTGCCAGTTGATGATGAGGCGGCCGGAGTCGGTGACCTCGCCGAGCACGCTGGTCTCGACGTCCCACTTGCGGACGACCTCCAGGAACGCGTCGAGCTTCTCAGGGCGGACGACCGCCATCATCCGCTCCTGCGACTCCGACATCAGGATCTCCTCGGCCGTCAGCGAGGGATCGCGCAGCAGCACCGAGTCGAGCTCGATGAACATGCCGCCGTCGCCGTTGGAGGCGAGCTCGGAGGTGGCGCAGGAGATGCCGGCCGCGCCGAGGTCCTGGATGCCCTCGACGAGGTCCTTGCGGAACAGCTCGAGGCAGCACTCGATGAGCACCTTCTCGGCGAACGGGTCACCGACCTGGACGGCCGGGCGCTTGGTCGGGCCGCCGTCGGCGAAGCTGTCGGAGGCGAGGATCGACGCGCCGCCGATGCCGTCGCCGCCGGTGCGCGCTCCGAAGAGCACGACCTTGTTGCCGACGCCGCGGGCGTTGGCGAGGTGCAGGTCCTCGTGGCGGAGGACGCCGACCGCGAGCGCGTTGACGAGCGGGTTCCCCTGGTAGACGGAGTCGAAGTACGTCTCGCCACCGATGTTCGGCAGGCCGAGGCAGTTGGCGTAGAAGGAGATGCCGGCGACCACGCCGTGCACGACGCGCGCGGTGTCGGGGTCGTCGATGTCGCCGAAGCGCAGCGCGTCCATCACGGCGACGGGGCGGGCGCCCATCGAGATGATGTCGCGGACGATGCCGCCGACGCCGGTGGCCGCGCCCTGGAACGGCTCGATGTAGCTGGGGTGGTTGTGGCTCTCGATCTTGAAGGTGACGGCCCAGCCCTCGCCCACGTCGACCACTCCGGCGTTCTCGCCCATGCCGACCATGAGGTTCTTCTTCATGGCGGGCGAGACCTTCTGCCCGAACTGGCGGAGGTACATCTTCGACGACTTGTAGGAGCAGTGCTCGCTCCACATCACCGAGTACATCGCCAGCTCGCCGCTCGTGGGGCGCCGGCCGAGGATCTCGCGGATGCTCGCGTACTCGTCGGGCTTCAGCCCCAGCGCCGCGTAGGGCTGCTCCTTCTCGGGAGTGACGGCCGCGTTCGCGGTGGTGTCGGGAACGGCGATGCGGGCGTCTGCGGTGCGGCTGTCTGCCATGTGCTGGAGGCTCCAGGAGAGAGGGTGGGGATGCGCGACGATCCTACCGGGGCGGGCGGTCGGCGCTCGGGGGCGGCCTCTCGGCGTCCTTCCCGTCGATCGGGCGCCGCCTAGGATCGGCCGGGTGGAGCGGGGGATCGGCACGGCGCGCGGAAGCGAGACGGCGCGGGCCGTCGGCACGACACGCGGAACCGGCACGGCGAGGGCCGCGGCCGTCCTCGCGACCCTGCTCTGGGCGCTCTGGCAGTGCTTCGGCAACCTGGGCGCCGCGAACATCTCCTCGGACGAGCCCGCCTACCTCTCCGTCGGCTGGAGCTACCTGCACGGCGACATGACGCCCAATCTCGAGCACCCGCCGACCGCGAAGTACCTGATCGGACTCGCGCAGGTCGTGCTCGGCGAGGGCCTGCTCGCGGGGCGGATCGCGGCCGGCGCGGCGACCCTCCTCACCGGCGTGATCCTCTGGTTCTGGTTGAAGCGCGAGCTCGGCACCGTCCTGGCGCTGATCCCGGCCGGCCTGTTCCTCCTCTTCCCGCGGACCACCGCGACCGGCGGCACCCGGATCGACCGGCTCGCGCTCCTGGAGCCGTTCATGGTGCTCTTCGCGGTCGCCGCGATGGCCGCCGCCTGGACCTGGGCGCGACGCGGGGCGGCGGGGGAGCGCAGTGGTCGGCTGATCGCCGTCGCCGGCGTCCTCTTCGCGCTGTCGGTCACCTCGAAGCTGACGACCCTGGCGCTGGCGCCGGTGTTCCTCGTGCCGCTGCTGCTGATCGGCGACCGCCGCCGGGCGCTCCGGGGCTTCGCGGCCTTCGCGCTCGCCTTCCTCGTGACCGCGGTGCTCGCCTACCTGCCGGTGCACCCGGTCGAGGCGATCCGCTACCTGCTCGACTTCCAGAGCGAGCACAACGCGAGCGGGCACATGATCGACGTCGCGGGGGCGCCGTACCGCTTCCCACCGTGGTGGGCGAACCTCTGGTTCATGCTGTCGGGCGTCGGTCCGGCGGCGCTCGCCGTGCTCGTGCTGGGCGGGCTGCTGGCGCTGCTCGCGCCGCGGCGGCGGGCGCTGGTGCTGTACCTGGCGGGCGCGACGCTGCTCCTGCTGGTGTTCCACCTGCTGATCAGCGCCGTCGCGCTGCCGCACTACTACGTGGCGTGGGCGTGGCTGCTCTGCGTGCTGGCCGGGGTGGGGATCGCCGAGGCGCTGCGCGACGGGCTCGTGCTGCCGTGGCGGATCGCGCGGCCGGCCGGTGTCCTGCTGCTGGTGGCCTCGCTGGTGATCGCGGCGGCGACCTCCGTCGGCATCGCGCAGGAGCGGCCGACCGGGATCGCGCGGGTGGCGGCCGCGCTGCACGAGCGCGGGCTCGACGGCGGGCTGGTGCTGGTGCAGGGGATGTCGTCGGGGGTCTACGTGCCCTACATCGGCGATCGGTACACGGCGGATCCGGCGTCGGAGGGGATCGTCGCGATCGCGATCGAGGAGTCGGCGCGCTTCCCGCTGGATCCGCGGGTCGAGGAGTACCTGGCGACCGATCCGACCGTGGTGCAGCTGGACGAGCTGCGGCTGGTGCTCACGGACGGCCCGCTGCCGGCGGAGTGACCGGGGTGTGCGCGGTTGCGCTGCACAACATCAGCTGAGAAGGGGGTGCCTCCGCTGTGGGGCGAGGGACCCCCTTCTCAGCTGATGTTGCGCGCGGGAGTTCGTGATCAGGCGGATCGGCAGGGCCCGGAGTCGACGGTCGCGGTCAGCGCCGGCGCCTCGGCGGCCACCGGTCCGAGCACCGAGAGCGGGATCGCGTAGCCCACGTTGTCGACCGAGGCGGCCTTGCCGAACACGACGCCCGAGACGGTGCCGTCGAGGGAGAGCAGCGGTCCGCCGGAGTTGCCCTGGTTCACGAGGGCCGCGAGCGTCAGCACCTCGCGCGAAGTCGGCGCGCCGTCGACCATCAGCGAGACGGTGGCGTCGGAGGAGATCTGCGCGGCGCCGAGCGTCAGCGGACCGCCGAACGGGTAGCCGGCCACCACGCCGTCATCGCCGGCCAGGACCGCGTCGTCGAGGGCGAGCGGCGCGGCGGAGAGCCCGTCGACCGCGATGACGGCGAGGTCGGCGGCGGCGTCGAGGTAGACGACGCGGCCGGTGCGCGGCGGCTCGTTCGGCGCCTCGACCACGGGCTGCGAGACTCCGGCCACCACGTGCGCGTTGGTGATCACCCGGTCGTCCGAGACGACGAAGCCGCTGCCCGTGACACCGACATCGCACGCCCAGGCGGTGCCGGAGACGCGCACCACCGAGTCGGTCGCGGTCGCGACCTCGGGGTCGTCCGTCGCGACGCTGGGGATGACCGGCGCCTCGGTCGGGGCGTCGAGGGCCTCGACGATCCAGGAGGTGCCCTCGTCGACGACGGTCGACTGCAGCTGCGCGAGGAAGCCGCGGACCGGGTCGGGCGTGAGGTCGTCGATGGTGCGGATGACGGTGGAGCCCGCGACGGACGTAGTGACCAGTGGGACGCCGAGCAGCGAGACCGCCGAGGTGACGGCGATCCAGACCAGCCCGGTGATGGCGACGCCGGCGACCCCGCCGGCGAGGCGATCGAGCAGGCCGAGCTTGACCTTGTCGGCGCCGCGGCCGAACACGGCGCCGATGGTCGCGCCGATCGCGTAGCCGACGCCGAGCAGCAGCACCGCGGTGCCGATCACGGCGAGCAGCCGCCACTCGCTGCCGGCCGCCCAGACGGAGACCGCGGGAACGGCGAAGGAGGCGGCGATCGCCCCGGCGACCACCCCCGCCAGGCCGCCGAGTGTGCGGAGGAAGCCGCGGCGCAGACCGTCGACGAGCGCGCCGATGAGGCTCAGCACGACGACGGCGTCGACGATCACGGATGCGCCCATGCGGAACTCCTCGCGGGTCGGGATCCTCCAGCATGACCGACCGCGGTTGCGGGGACACCCGGAGGACCCTGCGAGTCCCGGGCTCGGCACGCTGGTCGAGAGGACGCGGCTGGGCCGCGCGATGCCGGTCGAGAGGACGCGGCTGGGCCGCGCGATGCCGGTCGAGAGGACGCGGCGGGGCTGCGACATGCTGGTCGAGTAGCCCCGCAGGGGCGTATCGAGACCCGTCGTCCTCAGCAGGCCGGGTCTGCAGACTCTCCTCCTGGCGATGGTGGATCTCGATACGCCCGCTCCGCGGGCTACTCGATCAGCATGACTTCCCCGTACGTGCCGCCTAGAAGAAGGAGATGCAGTACGGCGCCGCGATCGGCGCGAAGAAGCGGTCGACGCTCTCGTGGTCCGCTTCCGCCAGCGTCACCGCTCCGGCCCGCGCCAGCGTGGACGGGCGGGCGGAGCCGAGCAGCAGCGTGCCGAGGTCGGCGACGTCCAGCGACAGGGTCGCCGCGTCGTCGCTGCGCTCCACCCGGCCCTCGCCGCCCTCGACCGTGATGCGGTAGGTCCCGTCGACGAGGCCGAGCTCGTCGCGGACCGCGAGCGCCAGCGTGCCGTCGCTCGTCCACGGCCGCGCACCGAACGCCGCCGCCACGTCGAGCACGCGGGTCCAGATCAGGTCGGCGACCTTCGTCACCTCCACGACGCGCGCGTCGCGCAGCGCCCAGGTCAGCGGGTCGTCGACGGGAGCCATGTCCCAGGTGACGGTCGAGGCGAGGTCGACGGCGCCGAGGAAGCCCCAGAGCCCGAGGTAGGCGTCGGCGGTCGCGGCGACCAGGTCGACGACTTCGAGGGTTCGGTCGTCCTCGTCCGGCCCGACGGCCTTGTAGGTGACGTAGCCGTCGAGCCGGCCGTCGGCGTCGAGGTGCACGGCGGAGCGGACGGCGCGGCCCGGCGCGGTCTCGCCGGGCTCGGTGCCGACGGCGTTCGCGGCGTAGCGCGACTGCCGGGTCAGCGAGCCGGGGGTGCGCGCGTGAAAGGCGCGGAAGACCTCCTCGACCCGCGACTGCAGCCAGGTCGTCGCGACGACCTCGACGCGGCCGGCCGGCTCGACCTGCAGAGCGAAGCGCGGGCCGGTGTCGACGCGGATCGAGCGGGTGAACGCCGAGCGGCCGAAGCCGAACCGGCGGTAGATCGAGGCCTCGCTCGCGGTGAGCACGGCGACCGCGGCGCCCGATTCGCGGGCCAGGCGCAGGTCGTCGGTGATCATGGCGCGGAGGATCCCGCGGCGACGGTGCGTGGCCCGGACAGTGACCTGCGAGACGAGGTGCGCGGCGAGCTCGCGCCCCCGGCCGACCTGCAGCGACCCGGGGAACGCGGCGTAGGTGGCGACCGGGACGGACTCGCCGTCGATGCCCTCGGGGGAGGCTGCGTCGTGCACCGCGGTCAGCTCGCGCTGGTCGGCGACCATGTGCTCGGCCCAGTCGCGCCACTGCTCCGGCGTGTACTCCTTCTCGTGGAACCCCGCGTTGATCGCGGTGCCCCAGGCGGCCGTGGCGGCGTCGGGTCCGCCCTCGGTGGTCAGGGCGGCGGGGAAGCGACGGAATTCGAGACCGGGAAGGGACATCCGTCCAGCTTAGGCACCCGGCCTGCGCGGGTGCTCCGGGGGCCGGAGCGGCGGTCGCTCGGCGCACGCCGCGTGCTCGCGGGTCCACCTCCGGCTCGTGGAACCGCGTCGGGCTCGCTGCATCCGCCCGTTTTCGCGAGCCGAGGGCGTTTCCACGTGCCGGAGGTGCGGCCCGGGGAGCTCCGGCTCGCGGAACCGCGTCGGGCTCGCTGCATCCGCCCGTTTTCGCGAGCCGAGGGCGTTTCCACGTGCCGGAGGTGTGGCCCGGGGAGCTCCGGCTCGCGGATTCGGGTCGGGCTCGCTGGATCCGCGCGTTTCGGCGTGCCGAAGGTGTTTCCGCGTGCCGGAGGTGTGGTCGGGGGAGCTCCGGCTCGTGGAAACGGGTCGAGCTCGTCCGATCAGCAGGCTTCCGCGTACCGAGGGTGATTCCGCGTGCCGAGGGTGATTCCGCGTGCCAGAGGTGCGGCCCAGGAGCTTCGGCACGCGGAATCACGTCGGGCTCGCTGGATCCGCGCGTTTCGGCGAGCCAAGGGTGTTTCCGCGTGCCGGAGGTGCGGCCGGGCGAGATCCGGCTCGCGGATTCGCGTCCGGCTCGCCGGATCAGCGGGTTCCCGCGTGCCGAGGCCGGTTCCGCGTGCCGGAGGTGGTCAGAGGGCGCGCCAGCGCTTCTCCAGCGCGTCGTCGACGGCCTCCGCCAGTCCGGCGAGCGCCCCGGGGTCCGGCGCCGCCGCCACGACGCGCGCGCAGGCCGCCGCGATCACCGCGCGCCGCCGCGGCAGCGTCGCCGTGAACCCGCAGTCGCGCAGCAGCAGGAGCACCCGCTCGGCCGGAGCCTCGACCGCCAGCGCCAGCAGCAGCCGCCGCTCGAACGGCGCCTCCGGCACCATCAGCCGCCAGAAGCCGTCCGCGTCCTGGAACGCCGCCGGCGGATCCGGCACCCGGGCCAGCAGCGCGAGCGCCGCGGCCAGCCCGTCCATGTCCGCCCGCGCGACGAGCCCGCGCAGCCGCGACTCCACATCCGTCCCGGGACCCGGCCCGAGCGTCACCGCGGCGAGCGCGCGCGCGTCGAGCCGTCGCTCCGTCTGCTCGTCCGGCACCGTCTCGTCCGCCGACCACCACGAGAGCAGCGGAGTCGCCGCCACGGCGAAGTCGCCTGGCCGCCGCTCCAGCGCGATCAGCAGGTCCTCCGACGCGGCCAGCGCCACCAGTGCGTCGACGTCGACCGCGAGCACGGTCCCCGAGATCGACGGCAGCACGAGGTGCCGCCCCGACGGCGGCACGATCTCCGCCCGGGTCCGCGCGCCGGGCCCGCGGGTGCTCGCACGCAGGATCGCCGCCTCGAGCGTGTCCGAGCCCGTGTCCGCGCCCGTCCGCGCCGCATCGCCCCCGAAGATCCGTCCACCGCGCGCCATCCCGCCACGCTACCGTCGGCGGCATGACCCGCCTCGTCGCCCTCCTCCGCGGAGTGAACGTCAACGGCCGCACCGTCCGCAGCGCGGACCTCGCCGCCACCGTCGCGAGCGTCGGCGGCACGGCCGTCCGCACGGTGCTCGCCAGCGGCAACGCCGCCTTCGACTCCGACCGCGACCCCGCCGAGCTGAAGCCCGCGCTGGAGGCGGCCCTCGGCGAGCGCTTCGGCTACGACGCCTGGATCGTCCTCGTCACGCAGGAGGCGCTCGCCGCGGCGGCCGCCGCCTACCCGTTCGAGCGGATCGACGAGACCGCGCACCCCTACGTCGTCTTCGGCTCCGACTCCGCCGCCCTCGACGCGGCGGAGTCCGCGGTCGGCGCGACCGACCCGGATGTCGAGCTGCTCGCCCGCGGCGACGGCGTCCTCTACTGGCGCTGCCCGAAGGGCTCCTCCACCGACACTCCGGCCGCGAAGATCCTGGCCCGTGCGGTCTTCCGCTCGACCACGACGACCCGGAACCTCCGCACCGTGGAGAAGCTCGTCACCGCCTGAGATGCGGACCGCGCAGCCCTTTCCGGCTGAGAACTCGCACATTCTTTGGTTAGGCTGTCCTTAGTGCACGGCGTCCGTCGCCCGTTGCGCGCCACGACCACAGCCTTCCGAAAGGGAACAATGCCCCGCGCCACCAAGTCGCTCGCGCTCGTCGCGACCGCCCTGCTCACCGTCGGCCTCGCCGGCTGCTCGTCCGCCGCGGCCGGCTCCGACACCGCCGACAGCGACTTCACCCCGATCACCATCGAGCACGCGCTCGGCACCACGACCATCGAGTCGCAGCCGGAGCGCGTCGCGACCGTCAACTGGGCCAACCACGAGGTCCCGCTCGCGCTCGGCGTGGTCCCGGTCGGCATGGCCGCCGCGAACTTCGGCGACGACGACGGCGACGGACTGCTCCCCTGGGTGTCCGAGAAGCTCGAGGAGCTCGGCGGCGAGACTCCCGTCCTCTTCGACGAGACCGACGGCATCGACTTCGAGGCCGTCGCCGACACGCAGCCCGACGTGATCCTCGCCGCCTACTCCGGCCTCACCCAGGAGGACTACGACACGCTGACCGAGATCGCGCCCGTCGTCGCCTACCCCGAGACCGCCTGGGGCACCTCCTGGCGCGACACCATCACCTTCAACAGCGAGGCGATGGGCATGGCCGACGAGGGCGCCGCGCTGATCGGCGAGCTCGAGACCGAGATCGAGGAGAAGGTCGCCGCGCACCCGCAGCTCGCCGGCGCCTCGGCGATGTTCCTCACCCACGTCGACCCGACCGACCTCAGCCAGGTCAGCTTCTACACGACGCACGACACCCGCCCGGCCTTCTTCGAGGACCTCGGCCTGACCACGCCGGAGAGCATCGCGACCGCCTCGGCCACCACCGACGCGTTCTCGCTCACCCAGAGCGCCGAGCAGGCCGACGCGTTCAACGACGTCGACGTCATCGTCACCTACGGCGACGACGAGCTCGTGAACACCCTCAAGGCCGACCCGCTGCTCTCGCAGATCCCGGCCGTGCAGAACGACGCCATCGTCCGCCTGCCTTCCACGCCGCTCGGCACCGCCGCGAACCCGACCCCGCTGTCGATCTCGTACGTGCTGGACGACTACCTCGCCATGCTGGCCGAGGCCGCGGACAAGGCGGCGTGATCCACTCCCTCCCGACTGCGTGAGCTCCCACCGCGTGACCCTCACCGCACCTCCCGTCTCGGGTGCCGCCGCCGTGCGGCGCCCGAGGCGTCTGCGCGCCCTCTGGCTGCTCGTCTCGCTGCTGGTGCTGGCCGGCGTCGCGGTGGTCTCGGTGATGATCGGCTCGCGCGACGTGGCCTGGAGCGACGTGGTCGCCGCGTTCGGCGGCTCCACCGACGGCTTCGGGCAGGCCGCGGTCGCCAAGCGCCTCCCGCGCACCGTCCTCGCCGCGATCGCCGGCGCCGCGCTCGGGGTCGCCGGCGTGCTGATGCAGGGCGTCACCCGCAATCCGCTCGCCGACCCCGGGATCCTCGGCGTCAACACCGGCGCCTCGCTCGCGGTCGTCACCGGCATCGTCTTCTTCGGCCTCTCGACCGCGACCGGCTTCATCTGGGTCGCGATCGGCGGCGCGGCCGTCGCCGCCGTCTTCGTCTACGTCGTCGGCTCGCTCGGCCGCGGGGGAGCGACGCCGCTCAAGCTCGCGCTCGCCGGCGCCGCCACCTCCGCCGCGCTCGTCTCCGTGATCAGCGCGATCGTCCTGCCGCGCGCCGACCTCTCCGGCGGCATCCGCTCCTGGCAGATCGGCGGGGTCGGCGGCGGCACCTTCGCGAGCATCGGCCAGGTCCTGCCCTTCCTCGCCGTCGGACTCGTGCTCTGCGTGCTCTCGGCGAAGAGTCTCAACACCCTGGCGCTCGGCGACGAGCTGGCGGCCGGCCTCGGCGAGCGCGTGGCCCTGGCCCGCGGCGCGGCGGCCCTCGGCGCCGTCGTCCTCTGCGGAGCGACCACCGCGGTCACCGGGCCGATCGGCTTCGTCGGCCTGGTCGTCCCGCACGCCTGCCGGCTGCTCGTCGGCGTCGACCACCGCTGGCTGCTCCCCTTCTCCGCGGTCGCCGGCGCGGTCCTGCTGATCGGCGCGGACGTCGTCGGCCGGATCGTCGCGCGCCCGAGCGAGATCGACGTCGGCATCATCACCGCGCTGATCGGCGCCCCTGTCTTCATCGCGATCGTCCGCCGGCAGAAGGTGCGCGAGCTGTGACCGCCGTGCAGTCCCGGCCCGCGGCCCGTTCCGCCGCACCCTCCGCCACGGCCCTCGCCGTCGCGGCGAGCCGTCGCCGCCGCGGGGCCCGCCGCCGCACCGTGGTCGCCGTGCTCGTCGCGCTGCTCGTCGTCGTCTTCGCCGTCTCGCTGATCGTCGGCCAGACGATCTACTCGCCGGCCGAGGTCGTCCGGGTGATCCTCGGCGAGCAGGTCCCCGGCGCCTCCTTCACGGTCGGACGCCTGCGGCTGCCGCGCGCGATCCTCGGCGTGCTCGTCGGCCTCTGCTTCGGCCTCGGCGGCGTCGCCTTCCAGACGATGCTGCGCAATCCGCTGGCCAGCCCCGACATCATCGGCATCAGCGCCGGGGCGAGCGCCGCCGCGGCCTTCGCCATCGTGACGCTGTCGCTCGGAGCGACGCAGGTCTCGGTCCTCGCCATCGCCGCGGGCCTCCTCGTCGCGCTCGTCGTCTACGCCCTCTCCTACCGCAGCGGAGTCGCGGGCACCCGGCTGATCCTGATCGGGATCGGCGTCGCCGCGATGCTCGACAGCGTCACCGCCTACGTGCTCTCCCGCGCCGCCGCCTTCGACTTCCAGGAGGCCAGCCGCTGGCTCACCGGCAGCCTCAACGGCGCCCGCTGGAGCGAGGTCGTGCCGGTGCTGATCGCCGTGGTCGTCCTCACCCCCGTCCTGCTCGCCCGCTCGCGCGACCTCTCCGGCACCCAGCTCGGCGACGACACCGCCTCCGCGCTGGGCATCCGGGTGAACCGCACCCGCCTCGTCGTGATCGTCGCCGCCGTCGGCCTGATCGCCTTCGCGACCGCGGCGGCCGGCCCGATCGCGTTCGTCGCCTTCCTCTCCGGCCCGATCGCCGCGCGGCTGGTCGGTCCCGGCCGCTCGCTGCTCATCCCGTCGGCGCTGGTCGGCGCGCTGCTCGTGCTCGTCGCCGACTTCGTCGGGCAGTACGCGCTGGGCCTGCGCTACCCGGTCGGCGTCGTCACCGGCGTGCTCGGCGCGCCGTACCTGATCTACCTCATCGTCCGCAGCAACCGATCGGGAGGCTCCCTGTGACCGCCGAGCACACCCTCACCGTCGACGCGCTCACCCTGGGCTACGGCGACCGCACCGTCGTCGAGGGACTCGACCTCGTCGTCCCGCCCGGCCGGATCACCGCCATCGTCGGCGCGAACGCCTGCGGCAAGTCGACCCTCCTGCGCTCGATGTCGCGACTGCTGGCGCCGCGCGCCGGCACCGTGCTGCTCGACGGCAAGGCCGTGCACAGGACGCCCGCGAAGCAGCTCGCGCGCACGCTGGGCCTCCTGCCGCAGTCGCCGATCGCTCCGGAGGGGATCACCGTCGCGGATCTCGTCGGCCGCGGCCGCCACCCGCACCAGGGCATCCTCAGCCGCTGGAACGCGCACGACGACGAGGCCGTCGCGACCGCGCTCGACGCGACCGACACCGCTGCCCTCGCCGACCGCGCGGTCGACGAGCTCAGCGGCGGCCAGCGCCAGCGGGTCTGGATCGCGATGGCCCTCGCCCAGGAGACCGACCTGCTGCTGCTGGACGAGCCGACCACCTTCCTTGACGTCAGCCACCAGGTCGAGGTGCTCGACCTCCTCGTCGACCTCAACCGCAACCGCGGCACGACGGTCGTGATGGTCCTGCACGACCTCAACCTCGCGGCCCGCTACGCCGACCACCTCGTCGCCCTCGCCGGCGGCACCGTGCACGCCGCCGGCACCCCCGCCGAGGTCCTGACCGAGGACACGGTCCGCGCCGTCTTCGGCCTGGACAGCCGCATCATCACCGACCCCACCTCCGGCACCCCGCTGATGCTCCCGCTCGGCCGCCACCGCCTGACCGCCGGCCCGGACGAGGCCGACCTGCAGCCCCTCGGCTGACCGCCCGGCGCGGGTCTCCTCCCCAGGCGAAAGATTCCTCCGCTCTCCACGAAGTTCAAGCCCACCCTGACTCTTGAGCAGCAGGGAGGGCTGGAATACCCTGATGACCATGACGAGCGGACCCCGGGTCCTCGCGGCCCGCGCCTACCGGGACGGCACTCCCTGGTGGACCATCGAGATCCCCGAGCTGACGTCGACCGCGCCGAACGGAGTCGAGATCGTCGCGACCGGAGGCGCGGTCTCGACCCGGGGCATCCCGGCCGCCGCCCGCGAGCTCGCCGCCGTGCACCTCGACGTCGGCGTCGACGAGGTGGACGTGCGGGTGACCGTCGAGGCGCCGCCCGAGGTCCTCGCGATCTGGAACGAGGGCGCCCGCGCCGAGGAGGCGGCCCGCGCCGCACTGCGGCACGCCGGCGTACTCCGCCGCGAGGCCGTCCGGACCCTCCGCGCCGACGGCTACACCGTCGAGGCCGTCGCGGCCGCCCTGGGGATCAGCCCCGCTCGCGTCTCGCAGCTCGCGGCCACCCCCGATGCAGGGGACGCCCTCGCGGAGACCGCCTGACGAGCAGCGCAACGAAGGCCGAACGCCCGGGATCGCCCGGAGATCCGCGGATCCGGTCGTGCAGCCCTCGTTCCGCAGGCGACTCCGCGGCCACTGGCGCGCACCGGCCGCGCAGACCGTCCGGGGCCCGCAGATGTCGGACGTGTAAACGGTTCCAGACGGCGACCGGGGGGCGTATACGATACCCGGTGTCCGCGCGGACGGCCTGTCGACGGCGGAGCCCGCCGCACCCGTGCCCCGACCAGAGGTCCTCCCCGCTGTGACTGCTTCACCGACGCGCCCCGACGCCTCCGCCCTCGGCCGGGCGAAGGCGCTGCTCTTCGACCTCGACGGGGTGCTCACCCCCACCGCCGACGTGCACATGCAGGCCTGGGCCCGCCTCTTCACGCCCTACCTCGAATCGCGCGGCATCGCCGAGGGCTACACCGACGCCGACTACTTCCGGTACATCGACGGCCGCCCCCGCTACGACGGCGTCCGGGCGCTGCTCGCCTCGCGCGGCATCACCCTCCCCGAGGGCTCGCCCAGTGACGACCCCGCCCTCGAGACCGTCTGCGGTCTCGGCAACCGCAAGAACGACGCCTTCAATCAGACCCTCGCCGAGAACGGCGTCGCCCCGTACCCGGGCTCGCTCGCCCTGGTCGACGCCGCGATCGCCGCGGGCGTCGAGGTGGCCGTCGTCACCTCCTCCCGCAACGGCGTGCCGGTGCTCGAGGCCGCGGGGATCCGCGACCGCTTCGAGGTCGTCGTCGACGGCCTGCTCGCCGCCCGGGACTCGATCGCCGGCAAGCCCGCGCCGGACACCTACCTGCACGCCGCGCAGCTGCTCGGGCTCACCGCCGCCGATTGCGTGGTCGTCGAGGACGCCCACTCCGGAGTCGCCGCCGGCCGCGCGGGCGCCTTCGGCCTCGTCGTCGGCGTCGACCGCGGCGTCGGCCGCGACACCCTGCTCGAGCACGGCGCCGACATCGTCGTCGACGACCTGGCCGAGCTGCTCCCCTTCCTCCCCTCCGCCCCCGCCCCCGAGGACGCCGCATGAACCCCATCACCTCCGACCCGCTCGACCGCAACCGGTTCCCGGTCGACGAGTGGTCGCTGATCGAGACCGAGTTCGCCACCGAGCTGCAGGGGCGCACCGAGACCCTCTTCGCGACCGGCAACGGCTACCTGGGCCTGCGCGGCAACGTCGAGGAGGGCCGCGACGGCTACGCCTACGGCACCTTCATCAACGGCTTCCACGAGACCTGGCCCATCCGGCACGCGGAGGAGGCGTTCGGCTTCGCCCGCGTCGGCCAGACCATCGTCAACGTGCCGGACGCGAAGATCATCCGCCTCTACGTCGACGACGAGCCGTTCGTGCTGAGCGAGGCCGACGTCCTCGCGTACACGCGCCGCCTCGACTTCGCGAACGGCGTGCTCACCCGCGAGCTGGAGTGGCGCACCCCCTCGGGCAAGCGCGTGCTGATCCGCTCGCGCCGCCTGGTCTCCTTCACCGACCGGCACCTCGCGATCCTCGACTACGAGGTCGAGATGCTCGACCACGACGCCTCGGTGCTGATCTCGAGTCAGATCCTCAACCGCCAGGACGGCGTCGACGAGTACCACGCGCCCTCGGGCAGCGAGGCGGCCGGCTTCGACCCGCGCAAGGCCGAGTCCTTCGAGGACCGGGTGCTGCAGCCGCAGCTCAAGCGGGTCAGCGGCACGCGCTACCTGCTCGGCTACCGCACCACCAACTCCCGGATGACCGTCGCCTGCGGTGCCGAGCACGTGCTCGAGACCGAGAACGAGTGGGACCAGACCTCTCAGATCGACGACGACCTCGCCAAGCACGTCTACCGCGTGAAGGCGAAGGCCGGCGTCCCGGTGCGCCTGGTGAAGACGCTGACCTACCACACCTCGCGCGGCGTCCCCGTGCGCGAGCTCGCCGACCGCTGCGACCGGACGCTCGACCGCGCCCGCGAGACCCCGGTGGAGGAGCAGTTCAGCAAGCAGCGCGAGTGGCTCGACGACTTCTGGACCCGCTCCGACGTGCAGATCGACGGTCAGCCGGCGATCCAGCAGGCCACCCGCTGGAACCTCTTCCAGCTCGCGCAGTCCACCGCCCGCACGGACGGCGGCGGCGTCGCGGCCAAGGGCGTCTCGGGCTCCGGCTACGGCGGGCACTACTTCTGGGACACCGAGGTCTACGTCCTCCCGTTCCTCAGCTACACGGCCCCGCTCGTGGCGCGGAACGCCCTGCGCTTCCGCCAGAACATGCTCGAGGCGGCCCGCTCGCGCGCGGCCGAGCTCAACCAGCGCGGCGCGCTCTTCCCCTGGCGCACCATCAACGGCCAGGAGTCGTCGGCCTACTACGCCGCCGGCACCGCGCAGTACCACATCGATGCGGACATCTCGTATGCGCTGATGCAGTACGTCGGAGCGACCGGCGACGACGACTTCCTCGCCCGCGGCGCGATCGACATCCTGGTCGAGACCGCGCGGATGTGGGCCGACCTGGGCTTCTGGCGCAGCAACGGCGACGACCACTTCCACATCCACGGCGTCACCGGGCCGGACGAGTACACGACCGTCGTCAACGACAACCTGTACACGAACGTGATGGCCCGCTCGAACCTGCGCGCGGCCGCCCGCGCCGTCGAGCTGCTGAAGGCCGTCGAGCCGTCGGCCTACGAGCGGATGGTCGCCCGGCTGCTGCTGGACGAGGACGAGGTCATCGAGTGGGCCCGCGCGGCCGACAAGATGCACATCCCCTTCGACGCGCGCGCCGGCATCCACCCGCAGGACGCGGCGTTCCTCGAGAAGGAGCTGTGGGATCTCGAGAACACCCCGGCGTCCAAGCGCCCGCTGCTGCTGCACTTCCACCCGCTGGTGATCTACCGCTTCCAGGTGCTCAAGCAGGCCGACGTGGTGCTCGCGCTGCTGCTGCAGGGCAACGAGTTCACCGCGGAGCAGAAGCGAGCCGACTTCGAGTACTACGACGCCCTGACCACCGGCGACTCGACGCTGTCGGCGGTCGTGCAGTCGATCATCGCGGCCGAGGTCGGCTACAGCGACCTGTCGCGGCACTACTTCCTCTCGGCGCTGTTCGTCGACCTCGCCGACCTGCACCGCAACACCGCCGACGGCATCCACGTCGCGTCGACCGGAGGCGTCTGGTCCGCGCTGGTCTACGGCTTCGGCGGGATGCGCGACCACGGCGGGCGGATCACGCTCGACCCGCGCCTCCCGGACGACTGGGACCGCCTGACCTTCCGCATCACGCTGCACGGCACGCGGGTGCGGGTCGAGGTGACCCAGGAGGCGGTGCTGCTGACCGTCGAGGACGGCGACGCCGCGGCGATCACCGTCCGCGGCGAGCGCGTGCACGTCGAGTCCGGCAACCCGGTCCGCGTCGGCCTCGGCCACCAGGGCCCGCGCCTCACCGGCGCGCCGACCACCTCCGACATCGAGGGCACCCGCCGCTCCGACGGCACCGTGATCACCGCCTCCATCCCCACCATCTCGATGACCCCGGAGCCCGAGGTGCTGACGGGCCCGTAGCCCCTCCTCGCGACCGAGCGGCTGCGCAGCCGCCCCCTCACTGATCGAGCGGCTGCGCCGCGCTCCCTCTTCGACGCACCGGTCCACGGAGCGGGCGCCGTCCATGCTGATCGAGTAGCCCGCGCAGCGGGCGTATCGAGATCCACCACCGCATGCACGCGGGGTCTCGATACGCCCCTTCGGGGCTGCTCGACCAGCATGCTGCGCAGCACGCATCGCGCCTCCCGAGGCGCCCGGCCGCACCCAGCGCCGCCCGACGCGCCTCCGCGGAGCCGCCCCTCCGGCCGCTGCTAGCGTCGCCCGATGGTCATGAGCAGTACTCGGTTTCCCTCGGCGGCGCAGCCGACCGTCGCGGTCGTCAGCGACTACGCGCTCGACTACACCGGCGGCGCGCAGACGGCGATGGTCGCGGAGTGCCGGAGCCTCGTGGAGGCGGGTGTCCGCGTCCTGCTGGTCGTCCCCCGCTCCGCCACGACGCTGCCGCTCGACGGCATCGACGTCCGCCCGATCCCGGCACCCCGGATCCCCGTCGCGCAACTGCCGGTCGTCCGCAACTCCCGCCGCACCCGGGCCCTGCTCGAGCGGCTGCTCCGCGACGAGGGGGTCGGCGCCGTCCACGTCCACTCCGAGTTCGGCCTCGCGGTCGCCGCACTGGAGGTCGCCGCGGCGCTCTCGATCCCCTCGGTCGCCACAGTGCACACCTTCTTCTGGCGCGGCGTGCCCGGTCGCGCCGGCCGCATGCTGGCCCCGCTCGCCGCGGCCTACGTCGCCGCCGTGACCGGTCGCCGCCCGCGCCCGCGACGCGGCGGCGACGACCGCCTCGGCGCGCTCCTCCGCGACGTCACCCGGAGCGCCGCCGCCCGGGCCGATCTCGTGATCTCCCCCTCCGCCCACCAGGCCGAGGCGCTCCGTCGCGCCGGCCTGCCGTGGGTGGCGGTGCTGCCCAACACCGTGATCCCGCGGGAATCGGGCCCCGGTGACGTCGCGGACGTCGCGCCGGACGGCTCGGGTCCGCTCCGCCTGCTCTGGGTCGGCCGGTGCGCACCGGAGAAGCGGCTCGTCCCCTTCGTCGAGGCCTGCCTCGCCGTCCTCGCCCGCGACCCCGACGCCCTCTGTGTCGAGATCATCGGCACCGGTCCCTCGCTCGCCCGTGCGGTCCGGCTCGCGGCGGGTTCTCCGGCCGTCGTCTTCCGCGGCTTCGTCGAGAACCGCCTCATCGGCGACGCCGTCCGCCGCTCCGACCTCGTCGCCCTGACCTCGTCCGGCTTCGACAATCAGCCGATGGTCGTGGTCGAGGCGCTGCAGGGCGGCCGCGGAGTCCTCTACGTCGACCCGGCCCTCACGGAGGGCCTCGACGGCCCGGGACTTCTCGCGCCCGTCGAGCCGACCGCCTTCGCCGAGTACCTGGAGCGGCTCTGCCGCGACCGCGCCCCGGTCCACGCGGCGGCCGCGGCGGCCCGGGACGCCTTCACCGATTTCGCGCCCGAGGCGCACGCCGCGGCCGTCCTCGCGCTCTACGGCGCAGCGCGCGAGATCGCGGGTCTGCGCGCCGCGCAGGAGTAGCGCGGCCGGGCGTCAGGCCGTGGCGACCAGCGCGCGCACCGCGGAGGTGAAGAAGGCGAGCCCGTCCACGCCCGAGCGCATCGCCGCCGGGGTGTCCGGGCCGAAGCCCGGCTCGACCGCGTGCTCGGGGTGCGGCATCAGGCCGACGACGTTGCCGCGCGCGTTCGCGACTCCGGCGATGTCGTTCATCGAGCCGTTCGGGTTCGCGCCGAGGTAGCGGAAGACCACGCGGCCCTCGCCCTCGAGCTCCGCGAGCGTCTCGGCCGAGGCGATGTAGCCGCCCTCGCCGTTCTTCAGCGGGATGGTGATCTCCTGGCCGGCCTCGAAGTCGCTCGTCCACACGGTGGCGGCGTTCTCGACGACGAGCCGCTGGTCGCGGCAGACGAAGGAGCCGACGTCGTTGCGGATCAGGCCGCCGGGCAGCAGGTGCGCCTCGGTCAGCATCTGGAAGCCGTTGCAGATGCCGAGGACGGGGGTGCCGGCGTTCGCCGCGTCGATCACCTCGCGCATGATCGGCGAGTGCGAGGCGATGGCGCCGCAGCGCAGGTAGTCGCCGTAGGAGAAGCCGCCGGGCAGCACGATCGCGTCGACGCCGTCGAGGTCGTGGTCGCCGTGCCAGAGGGCCACCGGCTCCGCGCCGGCGAACCGGACCGCGCGCTGGGCGTCGCGGTCGTCGAGCGAGCCGGGGAAGGTGATGACGCCGATGCGCATGCTCACGCCTCCGGGTAGTGGATGCCGACGACGTCCTCGATCACCGAGTTCGACAGCATGTCGTCCGCCAGGGCGGCGATCGAGGCGCGGACCTCGTCGGTCACCTCGTCGACGGTGATCTCGAAGCGCTTGCCCACCCGCACGCCCGTGACGGCGGAGTGGCCGAGGCGCGAGAGCGCGCCGGCGACGGCCTTCCCCTGCGGATCGAGCAGCTCGGCCTTGGGCATGACTTCAACGACGATCGTGGGCACCGTGTTCTCCGGAGTCTCGAGGGGCTGTGCGGATCTCCGCGCGCCCATCGTACCCGCCCGGCTTTCCGGCGATCCGTCCCGGGATCGCCCGTCTCGACGGGCCGTCCGCTCAGGCCGCCGCGGTCACCCGCAGGGTGTTCGCCCACGGGTCCTCGAAGGACAGCGTCCGCCCGTCGTCCGCGGTCGCGATGCTCGCGCTGCGCAGGCGCTCGCCGAGCGCGCCCAGATCGTCCGCCGCCGGCACCACGATCTCGACCTGCCCCAGCCCGAGCGCGAGCTGCCGCCGACCGGCGCCGAGCGAGTTCCAGGTGTTCATCGCCATGTGGTGGTGGTAGCCGCCGGCCGAGACGAAGAGCGCCTGCCCGCCGTAGGCGATCGTCGTCTCGAAGCCGAGCCGGTCGACGTAGAACTCCTTCGCCGTCGCGACGTCGCCGACGCTCAGGTGCACGTGGCCGACCGAGGCGCCGCCGAGCCGCGGCTGCGCGATCGCCTCCTCGGTCAGGTGCTCCTGGAGGAACGCGTTCGGGTCGAGGAAGAGCGTCGACATCTCGATCCGCCCGTGCGTCCAGGACCACTGGCTGCGGTCGCGGTCCCAGTAGAGCTCGACGCCGTTGTGCTCCGGGTCGTCGAAGTAAAACGCCTTGCTCACCAGGTGGTCGGAGCTGCCGGTGAAGGAGCCGGGGTGCCGGGTCGCGACGCTGTGCACGGCGGCCGCGAGCGCCGCCTCCGACTCGAAGAGGATCGCGGTGTGGAACAGGCCGGCGCTGCGCGGGGCGGCGTGCCGCAGCTCCGGAGCGTGCTGGAGGATCACCGCGGGGACGCCGCCGCGGCCGAGCACCGCGACCGAGCCGTCCTGCGAGAGCAGATCGAGCAGGACGGCGTCGCGGTAGTAGGCGACCATCGCGTCGAGGTCGGCGACGCGCAGGGTGACCGCCCCCATCACGGTGTCGGGGGCGAGCAGGTCGGGCGAGGAGGTGGTCATGCCGGTCATGCTAGGTCCAACTCAGTTGTAGCCACAACTATTTCCTGGCGAGAGGAAGTCGAGGAGACGGTGTCGCCGGGTTCATAGGATGGCCATAGGCAGCGTCCAGCCCGCGCGATGCGGCGGGTCGTCGAATGGAGTCCGGTCGCCGTCAGGGGCGGCCCCGGCCACGAGGACGCATCATGAACGAGTCACCCGAATCCCACGGCGCCGAGCGCGAGCCCGCTGCCACCGCGACGGACCCCACCGGCGCCGAGGAGCGCCAGGCGCTCCGGACCGACGACCGCCGCCGCCGCCGTCGCGCCCTGATCGCCGGCGGTGCCGGGCTCGCCCTGCTGATCGGCGTCACCGCGGGCGGCGTCTCGCTCGCCGGCCGCTCCGAGTCCGCCTCGGCCGCCTCGTCGAGCGCCGCCAGCACCATCGTCTACCCCGGCGGCTCCCGCGGCTCCTTCGGGGGCGGCATCGTCGTGCTGCCCTACTCGGGCGGGTCCTCCTCGGGCGGATCCTCCTCGGGGTACGGCTCCGGCAGCGGGTCGGTGTACGGGTACGGCTCGGGCTCGGGCGGCACCGGCTCGGGGACCTCCGGCTCCACCTCGACGTCCACGGCGACCGACGCCGTCCCCGCGAGCACCGCGCAGACCGCCGGCGTCGTCACGATCACCTCCGACCTCACCTACGAGGGCGCGACCTCCGCCGGCACCGGCGTCATCCTCACCTCCGACGGCATGATCCTCACCAACAACCACGTCGTCGAGGGCTCCACCAGCATCACCGTCACGGTCGAGAGCACCGGGCAGGCGTACACCGCCCGCGTCGTCGGCACCGACAAGACCAACGACATCGCGGTGCTCCAGCTCGAGAACGCCTCGGGTCTCACCCCGGCGACCCTCGACACCGACGGAGTCGCGGTCGGCGACGCTGTCACCGCCGTCGGCAACGCGAAGGGGACCGGCAATCTGGTCGCCGCGGCCGGCACCGTCGAGGCCCTCGGCCAGAGCATCACCACCCAGGCCGAGACCGGCATCACCGGCGAGAAGCTCACCGGCCTGATCCAGGTCGACGCGGACATCGTCGCGGGCGACTCGGGCGGCCCGCTGGTCGACACGGCCGGGAAGGTCGTCGGCATCGACACCGCCGCCTCCAGTGGAACCGCGGACATCACCGGCTTCGCCATCCCGATCTCGAAGGCCCTGGACATCGTCGCGACGATCGAGGCGGGCGCCGACACGTCGACCGTCGCGATCGGCTACCCGGCCTTCCTCGGCGTCTCGCTGCCGTCCGGCACGACGGCGGGCACCACCTCCGGAGCCGTCTCGGGCGCGAGCGCCGCGGCCGGCGCTCTGATCGCCGGCGTGATCGAGGGCACCCCCGCTGCCGCCGCGGGTCTCGTGGCCGGCGACGTCGTCACCGCGGTCGACGGCACGGCCGTCGCCTCCGGCGACGCCCTCTCCGCGGACCTCGCCCAGCGCGAGCCCGGCGAATCGGTCACCCTCACCTGGACCACCGCCGCCGGCACCTCGCAGTCCGCGACCGTCACCCTCGTCGAGGGTCCGGTCGCCTAGGAGCGGTCCGCTTCGCGGGCTCGTTCATCAGCGAGAAGCATGCTGGTCGAGGAGCCGCGGAGCGGCACACATGTTGGTCGAGTAGCCGCGGAGCGGCGTATCGAGACCCGCCGTGCCCAGCAGGGCGGTCTGCAGACCCGCGTGCTGACGGGGTTGGATCTCGATACGCCCGCGGCGCGGGCTGCTCGATCAGCATGGACGGGCCGCTGCGCGGGCTGATCCGCGGGCATGAACACGGCTGAGCGCGCCGCTCCATCCGCGGCGAACATGCTGGTCGAGTAGCCGCGGAGCGGCGTATCGAGACCCGCCCGCCAGTACGCGCCCGCGGCGCCCGCACTCCGACCGCGACGCGCCGTTGTTTTGAACTATTCAACACAACTCGGTAGCCTTGTCCCCATGACGATGACGGACGACCGGCTGAGAGCCTCCGGGCTCAAGGCCACCGCGACCCGGCGGGCCGTCCTGCAGGCGCTCGAGGGGCACCCGCACTCCGACGTCGATCAGCTCCTCGCGCGGGTGCGCGTCGATCTGCCCGACACCTCGGCCCAGGCCGTGTACGGGGTCCTCGCCGCCTTCACCGAGGCCGGCCTCACCCGCCGCATCGAGCCGGAGGGTCACGCCCGCCGCTTCGAGCTCCGGGTCGGCGACAACCACCACCACGTCGTCTGCCGCAGCTGCGGCGCCGTCGCCGACGTCGACTGCGTCGTCGGCCGGGCACCCTGCCTGCACCCGTCGTCGTCGAGCGGCTTCGCCATCGACACGGCCGACATCACGTTCTGGGGCACCTGCCCCGACTGCCTCGCGCAGGCCGAGACCCGGCCGGCGCCCGCCATCACCGCCGCGGAGGGCCTCCCCGCTCCCCGCCGACAGGAGGACTCATGACCGAGGAACGATTCACGACGACCGATGCCGGAGCCCCCGTCGCCAGCGACGAGCACTCGCTCAGCGTCGGAGCCGACGGCCCCATCGCGCTCCACGACCACTACCTCCTCGAGAAGCTCGCGCAGTTCAACCGCGAGCGCATCCCGGAGCGCGTCGTCCACGCCAAGGGCGGCGGCGCCTTCGGCCGCTTCGTCACCACCGGCGACGTCAGCGCGTACACCCGCGCCGCGCTCTTCCAGCCCGGCGTCGAGACCGAGATGCTCGCGCGCTTCTCCACCGTCGCCGGCGAGCAGGGCTCGCCCGACACCTGGCGCGACCCGCGCGGCTTCGCGCTGAAGTTCTACACGAGCGAGGGCAACTACGACCTCGTCGGCAACAACACCCCGGTGTTCTTCCTCCGCGACGGCATCAAGTTCCCCGACTTCATCCGCTCGCAGAAGCGCCTGCCCGGCACCCACCTCCGCGACCACGACATGCAGTGGGACTTCTGGACCCTCTCGCCCGAGTCGGCGCACCAGGTCACCTGGCTGATGGGCGACCGTGGACTGCCGAGCTCGTGGCGGCACATGGACGGCTTCGGCTCGCACACCTACCAGTGGGTCAACGCCGCCGGCGAGCGCTTCTGGGTGAAGTACCACTTCAAGACGAACCAGGGCATCGAGATCCTCAGCCAGGAGCAGGCCGACCAGATCGCCGGCGAGGACGCGGACTTCCACATCCGCGACCTGTCCGCTGCGATCGACCGCGGCGACCACCCCTCGTGGACCCTCTCCGTCCAGGTCATGCCGTACGCCGACGCGGAGTCCTACCGGTTCAACCCGTTCGACCTCACCAAGGTCTGGCCGCACGCGGACTACCCGCTGATCGAGGTCGGCACGATGACCCTCGACCGCAACCCGGAGAACTACTTCGCGCAGATCGAGCAGGCGACCTTCGCCCCCTCGAACTTCGTGCCCGGGATCGAGGCCAGCCCCGACAAGATGCTGCTCGCCCGCATCTTCAGCTACGCCGACGCGCACCGCTACCGCGTGGGCACCAACCACGCGCAGCTGCCGGTCAACGCCGCGAAGTCGCCGGTGCACTCGTACTCGAAGGACGGCGCGATGCGCTTCGACTTCCAGCGCTCCGAGGTGCCCGTCTACGCGCCGAACACGATGGGCGGCGCGCACGCCGACCCCGCCCGCGCGGCGGAGGGCCCCGGCTGGGAGACCGACGGTGCGCTCACGCGGGCCGCGGCGACCCTGCACCCCGAGGACGACGACTTCGGCCAGGCCGGCACGCTCTACCGCGACGTCCTCGACGACGACGCCAAGGCGCGACTGGTCGCGAACATCGCCGGCCACGTCTCCAAGGTGACCCGCCCGGAGCTGCGCCGGCGCGTGCTCCAGTACTGGGCGAACGTGGACAGCTCGCTGTCGCAGCGCGTCGCCGAGGCCCTCGAGCCCTCCGCCCCCGGCGCGGACGTCTCGCCGGAAGAGGTCGGCATCCACGCCTGACCCCCTGGTGCGCGGTACCGGCTGATCCCGGTGCCGCGCGCCTCCGCCCGGTCCCCCGGACCGAGCGCCCCCGAGCAGCGGGCGGCGCGGGCTGTCGCATGCGGCCCCGCGCCGTCCGCTTCCCCGTCCGAGGGAGTCATCCCTTCGAGCGCGGCCGCGTCATCCCGGGAACCCGAGGCGTCGCTGCCAGTCGGTGAGCACTTCCCCGCTGACGTCGAAGAGCTCGGAGCCCCGGTGCGGAGCATCGATCTCGGTGGTCGTCACGCGCACCCCGCTCGGCAGGATCTCCACGATCGCGGCCCCCGACGCGGCGATCGACCGCTCGTGCTCCGGCCCGGCGAGGACGTCGGTCCGATTCGCGGCACCGGGAGCGACCACCACCGGAGCCGGGAGGGTCGTGTCGACGAAAGCGTGGTGCCAGTGGCCGGCGAGCACCGCCCGGAGCGTCGATCCCTCGACCGCCTCCCAGAAGTCGTGCGGATTCGCGAGTCCCATCCGCCGGTGCAGCGGGGTGACCGCCTCGATCGGAGGGTGGTGCAGCACCACGACCGTCGGTGTCTCCGGATCCTCGGCCACTCGATTCCGCAGCCAGGCCAGGGTCGGCTCGGTGAGGAGTCCCCAGGACGCTCCGCCCGGAACGGAGGAGTCGAGCACGAGGATCCGCACCCCGCGCACGACGACCTCGGTGTTCCAGGGCCCGTCGGAGCCGAAGCCCTCGCGGGTGTCGTGATTGCCGAGGGCGAGCACGAGCGCGGCATCCCGCTCGGCGCACCACTCCTCGAGCCTCGCGCGCAGGACCCGGTACGACTCGGGATCGCCGTCGTCGCTGAGATCACCGGACACCACGACGGCGTCGAGGTCGGCGCCGGCGGAGTGGGCGGCGAGCACCGCGTCGAGAGCGGCGCGCGGATCGACGATGCGGTTGTACCGGGCAGCGGGGTCGGCGAGCAGGTGCGTGTCCGAGAGGTGAAGGATCCGCACGGCGCGGGGAGCGGACTCCTCGAGGATCGCGTCGGCCCGCGCTCCCGCCGCCTCGATCCGCTCCGCGTTCCGCTCGTCGGGCCCGTCGGCCCAGGCGATCGCCTCCTCCAGGGTCTTGCCGAAGCGGAGGTGCCGGGCGACCAGTCGCCGTCGGCGGAGGGCCGGCTCGACCCGCAGGTGCAGCGTCAGATCGAGGAGGCCCGCGACCTCATCCCAGCCGTCGTCCTCGAGCAGCAGATAGTTGCCCTCGACCAGGACGACGGTCCGCTCGCCCACGGGGAGGGCGAGGGAGTCCGGCACCGCCTCCTCGATCGAGCGGTCGAAGGAGGCGACCCGCACGGTGCCGCCCGGCTGCGCGGTCCGCAGACTCCGCAAGGCCCCGACGAACCCGTCGACGTCGAAGGTGTCCGGCGCGCCCATCCGCTCCCGCCGGCCGAGTTCGCGCAGACGCTGCTGAGGCAGGTGGTACCCGTCGAGCGGGAGGACGAGCGCTCCGGGAAGGCGAGCACGCAGCCGCTCGGCGATCGTGGACTTGCCGGCGCCCGGCGATCCGATGACTCCCACCAGGAGGAGACGCCGGTCCGACGCCGCCGTGCGGATCGCGGCGACCGCATCCTCGAGGGAGGCGAGCAGGGGACGGGGCTGGTCGGGGAGAGACATGCGCCCATTGTGGCCAGCAGTACCGGGGCGGAAGAGGGCCGACCGGGCGATCGGTGGAGAGCTCCGGCATCCGCGTCCTGGGGAGGACCTGCAGCGCGACACGCCCGGGATGAGCGGTTTCGGGGGCCCGGTTTGACAGTGCCGGGATCGGGCCGTAACTTATTCCAAGTCGCCACACAGGCCGCAGGGAAACGGAAGAACAGGGCTCCTCAGGGAGCACGGTTCAACGTCCCGGCCTCATTCGGCACCATCCACTCGGCAAGACAGTCCTTCGGGTCACGTCTGCCGTACGGATGTAAAGCCTTCGCAGGATCCTTCGGGTCCAGCAACTTCGCCGCCCGGCGATGGACTCAGGTCCGGAACCGAGCAACGTCGGAGCGCCTACGAGCGCAACGGCATCGCGAAGAAGCCGGATTTGACACGGCCTGCGGATGTGCTAAGTTAGTCAAGTTGCCACGGCGGCTGAGAGAACAACTTCTCCAGCTTAGCGAAGTCTTCCGACTAAGGCAACATCTTCGATCACTTCCGTTGTGAAGCACCTTTTCAGGTGTGGAGGCGGGATGTGTCCGATTCTTGAGAACTCAACAGCGTGCACTATGTTCAATGCCAAATTTATAACCCCGTCCGGGTCTTGTGATCCG
>NZ_RKHW01000003.1:21143-406366 GCF_003751665.1 Rathayibacter sp. PhB127 | reverse complement strand
TCCAGCAGTGGACACACCCCGCGAGGCGGTCCGTCGAGTAGAAGGTCAGACACCCTCCCGCGCCACACCACCATTCTCAATGTCGAGTAGCCCCGCCAGGGGCGTATCGAGACCCGCCGTCACCAGCAGGGCGGGTCTGCAGACTCAGGTGCAGACGGTGATGGATCTCGATACGCCCGCTGCGCGGGCTACTCGATCAGCATGGTTTTTCCATACCTATGAGGTGATCTTTCCTAGGAGACCCGGCGTGAGCAGCCGCGCCTCCACCGAGGTGCTGGCGACGTGGATCTCGATACGCCCGCGAGGCGGGCTCCTCGATCAGCATGCAGTGACCGCTCCGCGGGCTACTCGGTCTGCATGATGTGCCCGCTCCGCGGGCTGCGCGATCAGGCGCCGGCCGCCTACTGCTCACGACGGCCCTCTCCGTCGGGCTGCTCGCCCTGCGCGCCGGCCGACCGCTTCCGGCGGGACGACCGCGGACTCCTCCGGCTCACGCGGCTCGTCCTCCCGGCGGCTCAGCCAGCCGGGTCCGTCCCGGCGCAGCCGCTCGACGTCCGCGCTCGGCGACACGGGCGCGCGCCGCCGCCGCCGGACGAGACCGATCTGCTTGACGACGCCCACGACGACTCCGGTGCCGAAGAACGGCAGCCCGATCCCCGCCACCAGCCACAGCGGAGCGTGCCGGCGGCCCCCGCCGACGACCGCGGCCGGGTCCCAGCCCACGTCCGCGGCGAGCACGACGATCATCGCCACGAACACGCTGCTGAGCACGGCCAGCGTCCACGGCCGGGCGAGGAGCAGCGCCTGCGCGCGCTCCCACATCCTCCGCCTTGCCATTCCGCGAGCCTAGGCGCCGGTCTGCCGCGCCGGCGATGCCGTCGGGTGGTACCTCTGGACACGATCTCGGCCGTGCGGGAAGCTGGGGGCGATCGTGAGACCCGGCCCCCGTCTCGTCCGACTCTCGGGCGATCGCGCGCACGCGCCGCTCGAGAGGTGGAATCCGCCCTCCGGTCTCATGACCCGCCACAGACCGGTTGCGTCGCCTGGATTCCGCGGGTCGGGGTCGGGCCCGGCCTCGCCCCCTCCCCCGGGCGCCGCCTACGACCTCGGACTCGCGGACCGCGATGGGATCGCGCGCCACGCGCCTGGGGGGAGCGGGTCGAGGTGGAGGCTCGACGTGCCGGCCCGGTCGGCGCTCGTCCGCTCGAACTCGACGGTCCGCGCCGGGTCGATCCCGGCCGGCGTGTCGATGACGTAGCTCGCGAGGACGAGGCTCTCTCTGCAGCCGATCCCCTCCGGATCCGACTGCAGCCTCATCTCGACGCGCAAGCGGTCCGGAGCGAGTACCTCCAGCAGGACCGGCTCGTTCAGGCACTGCCCGCTCCCTCCCGTGGTGATCACGAACGAGCGGCCGTCGTCCCGCCACTGGATCGGCAGCGCCGTCGTCGGATCCTCGATGGGGCCCCAGTAGCCGTGGCGGTAGGTCGCGCCGTTCGGTGAGAACGTCGGGTCGACGGCGGGTGCGGAGGCGGCCGGGGTCGCCGCGGACCACACCTCGGCGTAGTCCGCGAGCACCCACAGCCCGACGCCGAGCGCGACGATCGACGCCACGATGCGCAGAGCCTTCCTCTTTCCGCGATGAGAAGGGGGACGTCGCATCGGGTGACGAGGAGGAGTCATCGGGCTCGGACCCGTCGCCAGAACTCGGCCTCCCAGGCGGCGGGGTCCTGGTCGTAGTCGTCCGCGGCCGCCCGGTACCGGTCGTACGCACGGCGCGCGCGTGCTTCGTTCCACTCCCGGATCGCGACGTCGTTGAGGAGCTGCCCGCCGAAGTGCACGATCTCGTCGCGGTATCCGCCCATCGCGTCCAGCATCCAGTCGCTGTGGTCGGCGGCCGGCGCTCGGGTGCGCAGGTAGTCGGTCCATCATGCGTCGAGCTGGGCTCGATGCGGATCCACCGGGCGGTCGTGAGAAGGGGGCTGCTCCATGGCGGGAACCCTACGACTCCGTCCGGAGCCGCCCGAGGGCTGTCGCATCCCGGTGAGACGAAAGCGGCGCCTCGGACGTTGCCAGTGAGAGTGTTCAGCGGGGCGGGCGGGGTGGGTGTCCCTCTCGGTCGGGGTATGGAGCGGGTCAGCTCTTCGAGCCGGTCAGCGCGAGCGTGCCGCCGAGGCCGATCATCATCACGCCGCCGGTGCCGGTGAGGGTCGACATCCGCTTCGGGGACGACGCGAACCACGAGCGCGCGGTGCCCGCGGCCAGGGCCCAGACGCTGTCGCAGATCAGCGCGAGGGCCTGGAAGGTGAAGCCGAGCAGCAGCAGCTGCGCCCAGACGGGGCCGGCGGCCGGGTCCACGAACTGGGGGAGGACTGCGACGAAGAAGGCGACCGTCTTGGGGTTCGTCAGGCCGACGACGAAGCCCTGGCGCAGGAGGGTCCACGACGACGCCGGGGCGGTGGCGGCCGTGCCGGCGCGCGCGTGGCGGTGGCGGATCGCCTGCACGCCGAGCCACACCAGGTACACGGCTCCTGCGAGCTTGAGGACGGTGAAGGCGACGACCGAGGCTGCGACGACGGCGCCCACCCCGAAGGCCACGGCGAGGATGGCCGGCATGATGCCGAGCGCGTTCCCGAGCAGACTCAGCACCCCTGCCCGGCGGCCGTAGGCGATCGACCGGCTGATCGTGAAGAGGACGCTCGGCCCGGGGATCACGATCAGGGCCACCGACGCGAGCGCGAACGCCAGGAAGTGCTCGGGGGAGATCATGCCGGAACAGTAGCGCCGCGCCGTCCCGAACGGGGATCGGCCGCGTCAGTGCTCGCCGAGGTCGTCGCCCGGCTCGACGTCCGCCAGCCGGAAGGGGCCCTCGTGGAGAGGGCCGCGGCTCCACATCGCGACCGTGGCCCAGCCGAGGTCGGCGTGGGCGACGCTCCCCTCGGGGATGCTGCGGGTGAACAGGGCGTAGTCGACGCCGTCGAGGGGGAGCGCGGTGACGTCCCAGGCGTCCCGGTCGCGGGCGAGAGCCTGCGCTCGATCCTCCGTCGCCCTCATCGCGGCGCGCGCCTCGTGCGTCGGCAGGTCGGTGGGCAGCACGTCCAGGAGCAGGGAGCCGACGGCCAGGCTCGCGGTCGCGACCGAGTCAGTCACCGTCCCGTGGACGGAGCCCCGAGGTCCCAGCCGGGTGCCGGTGCGCCGCATCGTGCGGATCGTGAAGCGGTGCTCCGCCGTTCCCCGGTCGACGGCGATCAGCACCTCGTCGAGCGGACCGTCGTCGGTGCGGCCCAGACCCGTGACCGTCCACGGCTCCGAGATCGGCGGGAGGAGAGTCAGCATTCTGCCATCCAACTCGGCAGCCGTCGTCCTGCCAAGGCCGTGGCGCGCATCGAGGACCCGTTGCGGAGAGTGCAGGTCCGCAGGTCCCCTGTGGGGGCGTACTCCGGCTCGTGAATTGCGCTCGGGCTCGCTGGAAATGCGCGGAACGACGTGCCGGAGGGCGGATCGCGTGCCCGAGGTGGTGGCGGTTGTGCTTCGGCTCGTGGAGTGCGCTCGGGCTCGTGGGATTCGGTCGGATCGACGTGCCGGAGGGCGGATCGCGTGCCCGAGGTGGTGGCGGTTGTGCTTCGGCTCGTGGAGTGCGCTCGGGCTCGTGGGATTCGGTCGGATCGACGTGCCGGAGGGCGGATCGCGTGCCCGAGGTGGTGGCGGTTGTGCTTCGGCTCGTGGAGTGCGCTCGGGCTCGTGGGATTCGGTCGGATCGACGTGCCGGAGGGCGGATCGCGTGCCCGAGGTGGTGGCGGTTGTGCTTCGGCTCGTGGAGTGCGCTCGGGCTCGTGGGATTCGCGCGGAACGACGTGCCAGAGGGCGGATCGCGTGCCCGAGGTAGTGGGCGGGTGCGCTCCGGCTCGTGTAATGCGCTCGGGCTCGCTCAAAACGCCTGGAACGACGAGCCGGAGGGGATTCCACGAGCCGGAGGTGCGCCGCCGGGAGCGCCGTCGGGTCAGCCCCGCTCGACCAGCGCCCGCAGCGCGTCGCGGACGAAGCGGGCGCCGGTCGCCCCGCCGTAGTGCGCGGCGAAGCGCTCGTCGGCGACGTACATCTCGCCGAGGCCGAGCAGGTACTCGTCGCTCGGGGCGCCGGACGCGTCGCGGGGTGTGCCCGGCACGTCGGCGAGCCATGCGCGCTGCCGCTCGGCGAGCGCGAGCGCCTCCTCGCCGGCCGGGTCCGCGCCGCTCGCCGCCGCGGCGGTCCAGGCGCCGGCGAGGTCCGCCTGCCGCCGGAGCCACTGCTCCCGCTCCTCCGCGGTCATCGAGCGCCACCAGCGGTCGCCGTCGGCGTAGGCCGGCGCGCCCCAGCGGCGCTCCACCTCCTCGCGATGCTCCGCGTGGTCGAACCCGTCGAACATCTCCTCGGCCATCGGCCCGTTCCCTTCTCTCATCGCCGAGACGGTCCCGGCGACCGCGCGGATGCGGCGCTCGAGCCGCCGGCGCTCCTCCCGCAGCACGTCGAGGTGCCGCTCGAGGGCGACCGCCGGCTCGGTGTCGCGGCGCAGGATCCGCCCGATCTCGGACAGCCCGACACCGAGGTCGCGCAGCAGCAGGATCCGCTGCAGCGTCACCAGCGCGGCCGCGTCGTAGTAGCGGTACCCGTTCGCGCCCAGCCGGCTCGGCGGCAGCAGCCCCTCGGCGCCGTAGTGCCGCAGCGTCCGGCTGGTCGTGCCGGCCAGCCGCGCCACCTCGTGCGCGGACCACTCCTGCTCCACCGAGTCCTCCCTCTCCGCCTCCCGGAACGTCCGGGTGGATGAAGGCGACGGTAATGGTTGACGGCGCGTCAGAGTCAAGGCCGGAAGTGCCCGATCTCGCCGTCCGGTGGAGGGGGATCCGCCCGCTGTTCACCCGGCGGCTCTACTCTCCCGACCGTGGCGATGACGAGGACCGTGCCCGTCCGGTCCGAGAGGCGGCGGTCGATCCTGCTGGCCGTGCTCGCGGTGGCGGTCGGTGTCCTGCTGATGACCCATGCGGCGGTGCAGGGGATCGGCGCGGCGAGCTTCTGGGCGCCCTGCTGGTCCGAGGGGTTCGAGAGCGCGGCGTGCGACTTCCTGCAGTACGAGGCGCCCTCGCCGGCGTGGCTCCTGCCGTACTGGGTGTGGTTCGTGGAGGTGCTGCTCGCGCTCGCCGTCATCGCCGCCTCCGTCGCGGCGGGGAGGCGTCTCGGCACCGCGGGCCTCGCGTTGGTCGCGGTGCTGGCGTCGAGTGCGCTGATCGACTCCGTCTTCGCCCCGATGGTCAACGGCGGTCACACCTCGGCGGACGACCCGCCGGGCTTCGGGCTGATCGGCGCCGCCTTCCTCGCCGTCGCGGGAGCGCTGATGCTCCGCGTCGCGACCCCGTACCGCCGACCGCTCCGCTGACCTCTCCGCTGGCGAGGGGTCCGCGTCCTCCGCTCCGCCCTCGTGCGGGTCCGAGCCCACGGAACGCGAGGGTCGGTTCGTACAGTGGAGGCATGAGTGTGATGAAGGAGACGGGCACCGCGCGGCGGACCGGACGCGGGTGGACACGGGCGTCGCTCGTGCTGGGTGTTCTCGCCGTCGTGTCGTACGCGATCGGATACCTGGCGGTGGCCCATGTCTGGCGGGGCGATCCCCTGGTGATCGGGATCGCGACCACGCTGCAGTACGTCCTCCCGCTGGCCGGCGTCGTCGTCGGCCACGTGGCGCGACGACGCGAGGGTCCTCGCCGCGAGTCGACGGTGGGGCTGGTGCTGTCCTACCTCCTGCTGGCCGTCGCGGTGGTGCCGGTCGTCATCGGGACGTTCGGGCTGCTGGCGCGCTGAGGCTGAGCGGGAGGGGTGCCCCGGCGATGCCGGGCCACCAGCCGGAATCGCGCGGTGCCGTCGCCGTCGAAAGCTTCGGGGACGGCAGGGTCGAGCTGCTCCGCCGGCGAGGGGAGTCGTGCGGGAGCGGCTGTCGTCGCCGAAGGGCCGGTGCAGCCGTTCGGATACGATCGAGCACCGTGCCTCGCCGTTCTCCCGCCGCCCTCAGCGCGAGCATCCGCGCGGCGGGGGAGCGGCTGTTCCGGGAGCGCGGCTACTCGCGGGTCACCGTCCGCGAGATCGCGGCGGAGGCGCAGGTGGATCCCGCCGTCGTCGTCCGCCGGTTCGGGTCGAAGGAGGCGCTGTTCCTCGACGTGATGCAGGTGAGCATCCAGGACCGCCCGGAGCTGGACGTGCCGCTGCGGGACTTCGGGCGCAGCTTCGTCGCCTCCCTGCTCGCGGACGAGCGCGACACGCAGGCCGTGTTCCTCGCGCTGGTGCGCGGGGGGAGCGAGCCCGCGATCGGCGCCCGGCTGCACGCCGTGCACGAGGAGGCGTTCGTGGCTCCGCTGCGGGCCCGCATGACGGGGCCGGACGCGGACCTGCGCGCACGCCTGGCCGCGGCGCTCGTCGGCGGACTGCTGCACTCGATGTGGGTGGTCGGCGACGAGGTGCTCCTCGCCACCGACCACGAGCAGATCGTCGAGCGCTACGGCGACGCGCTGCAGGGCCTGCTCACTCCCGCGGACCGGTCCGGCACGCCGGCGTCCGCCTGACTACTGCACGGACCAGCCGCCGTCGCTGGGCAGGATCGCCCCGTTGATGTTCACGCCGTCGTCGCTGAGCAGGAAGGTGATCGACGCCGCCAGCTGCTCCGCGGAGGCGACGGAGGGGATCGCGCTCTGGAACGGGGCGAGCCGGGCGCTGCCGGTCTCGGAGACGTTCGGCGGGAACGGGATGCCGGTGGCGACGCCGCCGGGCGCGACGGCGTTCACGCGGATCCCGCTGCCCGCGTACATGAACGCGGCGCTCCTGGTGAGACCGACGACGCCGTGCTTGGAGACCGTGTAGGCGTTGCCGGACGCGTTGCCGCGCAGGCCTGCCTCGGAGGCGACGTTGACGATCGATCCGGCTGCGGCCGCGAGCATCGCGGGGAGCACGGCTCGGGAGAGCTTGAAGCCGCCGGTGAGGTTGATGGCGATCACCCGGTCCCACACCGCGTCCGACGTCTCGTGGGCGGGGGAGAAGTCGTCGTTGATCCCCGCGATGTTGGCGAGGCCGTCGATCCGCTCGCCGGCCGCCGCGACGATCGCGTCGATGTCGTCCTGCTTCGTGATGTCGCCGGCGACGGGCACGATCTCGGCGTCCGGCAGCGAGGCCGCGAACTCCTGGAGCCGCTCGGCCGAGATGTCCACGGCGACGACCCGGCCGCCCTCGCGGGCGATGCGGGAGGCGGTGGCGCGGCCGATCCCGGACGCCGCGCCGGTCACGATCACGGTCCTCCCCGCGAAGCGGCCGGGGGTGACGCTCTCGCGCCAGCCCGTGCTCTCCACGGCCTCGGGCACGACGCCGCCGTTCGCCCGCAGAACCAGATCGTCGACGACGCTCTGCGGGAGCTGCCCCTGACTCAGCGCGACCAGCTGCTGCAGCGGCAGCGAGCGCACCGGCGCCAGCTTCGCCTCGTCGAAGCCGCCGGCGGCGCCGCCGAGCACGTCGCGGATGAGCGCGGAGCCTTCGGGGTGGTTCAGCCATTCCCCGATCGAGCTCTGGGCGGTGAGTGGGGCGGTCGTGGACATGCGTCCTCCTTCAGGGTGGTCGAGCAGTGAAGTCAACTTAGTTGACTTCACGCGTCCCGGCCACTGCTCGCCCCGGCCGCTGCTTCTGAGGGCGCCGTGACGACCCGGCGGCGGCGTGGGCGAATCGCACAGGACACCGCTAAAGGTGCTAATCGGAGACTGTTCTTAGTAGCTTTCGACGGCTCTCCCGCCGGCCGCCGTCCCCTCGTCGACGCGCGCCGGGCCCCGCCGTGGGCCCGCATCTGGTTCCATGGACGTGCGCGTGCGTCCGTCCGGTCGCACTGCTCCTCCCGTGAAAGGTCGTCGGATCCGTGGTCTCCCAGGTCGTGCTCGTGGACGATCTCACCGGTGCGCCCATCGCCGCCGGGCGCGGCGGGACGGTGTCCTTCTCCGTCGGGGACGACGCGTACGAGATCGACCTGTCGGCGGCGAACATCGGGCACCTGCACCGCGCGCTCGCGCCGTTCGTGGACGCGGCCCGGCCGCTGTCCGAGGCGCCGGCCCGCTCCCGGGTGACGTCGATCGCCGCGAGCGCCGGGCGCAAGAGCCCCGAGATGCTCGCCGCGATCCGGCACTGGGCGCGGCGGCACGGCTACGAGGTTCCGCGCTCCGGCCGGGTGCCCGCGGACGTGCAGGCCGCGTACGACGCGGCGCACTGACGCGGCGCACTGACGCGGCGCACTGACGCGGACGCGTCCGGCGCCTGAGGAGCCTGCTTCACTGGCGACGGTGGATCTCGATACGCCCCCCCTGCGGGGCTGCTCGACCAGCATGTCTGCGGGCGTCTCTTCCAAGGAGATCCACCCCCGCCGGAGCCCGGGCGCGAGCGGCACGTTCATCAGCCGGGAGCAGGCGCTGCCCTTCCGCTGAGCCGGCCACCTCGGCGGCGGTGGTCGCCCTTCGACCCGCCCCGGGTGTACGGTCGTCGCATCTGAGGTAAAACGCAGGCCGGTCCGGTCTGCAGGCGCACGCGGCATCGAGAGATCCGCCACTTCTTCCCTGTGAAGGAGTGCGCCCATGGTGCTCGACACCCCCCGATCCGCCCCGCGAGACACGGCTCCCCGCCGCTTGCGCGACGCCTGGATCGCCCTCGCCGGCCTCTCGGCCGTCTTCCTCTTCGAGATGCTCGACAACTCGGTCCTGAACGTCGCCCTGCCGACGCTCGGTCGCGAGCTGCACGCGTCGACCGCGGGCCTGCAGTGGGTGACCGGCGCCTACTCGGTCGCGTTCGGCGGCCTCATGCTCCTCTTCGGCGCGATCGCCGACCGCTTCGGACGCCGCAGGGTGATGCTCGCCGGCCTGGTGCTGCTCGCCGCCGCGAGCCTGACGACCGCGGCCGTGACGACGACGGAGCAGCTCATCGCCGTCCGCGCCGTGATGGGGATCGCGGCGGCGATGACGACGCCCGGATCGATGGCGCTCGCCTTCCGCTTGTTCGGGACCGACGAGCTCCGGGTCCGGGCGCTGACCGTCGTCTCGACCGCCGGGCTCGTCGGCCTCGCGATCGGCCCCACCGCCGGTGGTCTCGTGCTGGCGGTCGCGCCGTGGCAGGTGCTCCTGCTGGCGAACGTGCCGATCGCGGTGCTCGCGCTGATCGGCATCCGCCTGGGCGTGCCGGCCGATGCCCCGGGCGAGCTGCACCGCGACCCGATCGACGTCGTCGGCGCGCTGCTCGGCACGGTGACGATCGCGGCCGCCCTCGTCGCGCCGACGCTGTTCGTGGGCACCGGGTCCGTGGGCGCCGACGGCGCCGGGTCCGGGCCGTGGGCGCCGTGGGTGGTCGTGGCGACAGCGGCCCTCGCGGGAGCGGGTTTCGTGCTCCGCCAGCGCAGCGCCCGGCACCCGCTGCTGGACCTGCACCTCGTGGCCCTGCCGCTCGTCTCCAGCGGACTGGCGTTCAAGGCCGCGACCGGTCTCGCCGTCGGCGGGCTCTCCTACCTGGTCACAATCCAGCTGCAGCTCGCCTGGGGCTGGAGCCCGGCCGCCGCGGCGCTCGGCCTGCTCCCGCAGGTCGTGGTCCTCCTCGCCGGCGGTCGCTTCGTCGGCCCCTTCGTCACGCGCGTCGGCCTCGAGCGCGCCGCCGCGATGAGCGCGGGCGCCGTGGTCGCCGGGCTCGCGGTGTTCGGGCTGCTCGGCCGCCTCGGCTACGGCTGGGTGCTGGTCGCCCTCGTGCTCGTCGCGGCGGGGATGCGCGTGGTCGGCGTCGTCGCCGGGACGAACGTGCTCCGCGGGCTCCCGGCCGAGCGCACGTCCGTCGGCGCGGCCCTCGTGGACACGGCGAGCGAGCTCGCGACCGCGGTCGGCATCGCCGCCGGCGGCACGATCCTCAGCGCGCTCGTCGCCGGCAGCATCACGAGCGCCCGGGCGACGGCGGCCGGGGCCGAGCAGCTCTCCGGCGCGGTCGGCGTCGCCGGGCTCGTCCTGGCCGGCCTCGCTGCGGCGCTCGTCGCCCTCGGCGTCCTCCGGGCGCGCACGTCGCCGTCGGAGCGGTGACGTCGATGCCGAGCACGACGCCGGCCGGCACTCCCCGCGGAGCGCCGGCCGGCGTCGGTGCCGTTCCTGACCGGTCGGGTCAGCGCTGGACGAGCGGGATCGCGATGTCGGTGACGTCCGCGCCGATCGTGCCGAGGCGGGTGGCCGTGCCGTTGAGCACGCCCACCTCGTAGAGCGAGCCGTTCACCGCGGCCAGGCCGATCGAGCCGATCGAGCCGCCGTTGCGCAGGACGGAGTAGATGTCGAAGCCGGTGACACCCGCGGCGTCGACGCCGAGCTTCCCGGTCGGCGCCAGCGTGCCGGCGTTGGCGGGGGACTGGATCGCGATCTGGTCGAGCGCCGTGTCGAGGACGAAGAGGGTCGTCGCCGTGTTCGGGTCGAGATCGTTGTTCGTGTACGCGGCCCCGTTGACGCCGGTCGCGACGGCGGGCGCGGCGTAGCTCAGCGCGCCGTCGGCCACGGTCGCGGCACCCGGGGTCGCGAACGGCTGGCGGAGGTTCTGGCCGGTGTCGCTGATCACGCGGAGGGCGTTGGCGGCGGGGTTGAAGTCGACGCCGAAGGCGGTGCCGCTCAGCGCCACGGTGAGGCGGGTGACCGGGGTGGCCACGCCGGTGGTCGCGTCGATGGAGTAGACGCCGGCGCTCGCCGCGGTGTTCCCGACGCCGTAGAGCTTGCCGTCCTGGACGCGGTAGTCGATGCCGATGAGCGCGGTGTCGCCGCCGGTCAGACCGGTGACGGCGACGCTGCCGGAGACCGTGCCGGGCTTGAGGGGGTTGAACTGCACGAGCGACGTGCCCTCGTCGGCGAGACCGACGACGCGCAGCTTGGCGGCCACCGAGCGGGCGGCGCTGACCAGAGCGCTGCTGGCATCGCTGGTCGCGGCGGCGGGAGCGACAGTGCTCGCGCCGGCCAGCATGGGGGCGACGGCCATCACGCTCGCGACGGCGACAGCGGTGATGCCGACTTTCAAGGTCCTGCTCATCATGAACTCCTCGAGACTTCCGGTCGCCGCAGATCGGCGACTCGAAGAGGGGTACTGCGCGGCCCCCGCGAGCGTTCATCCGCGCCGCGAGATTCTTCGCGGATCGGTGTGCGGGAGGTCGGGTCGCGGGCCGGAGGGCGCGCTCGGGCTCGCGGAACGGGCTCGGGCTCGCTGGCTTCGCGCGGAACGGCGTGCCGGAGGTCGAATCACGTGCCGGAGGTGGCGGCAGGCGCGCTCGGGCTCGCGGAACGGGCCTGGGCTCGCTTGATTCGCGCGGAACGGCGTGCCGGAGGTCGAATCGCGTGCCGGAGGTGGCGGCAGACGTGCTTGGGCTCGTGGAACGGGCCTGGGCTCGCTTGATTCGCGTGGGATGGCGAGCCGGGGTTCGGATCGCGTGCCGGAGGTGGCGGCAGGCGCGCTCGGGCTCGCGGAACGGGCCCGGGCTCGCTGGCTTCGCGCGGAACGGCGTGCCGGAGGTCGAATCACGTGCCGGAGGTGGTGGCGGGCGTGCTTCGGGTCGCGGGACAGGCCTGGGCTCGCCGTAATCGCTCGGGTGAATGCGTGCTGATCGAGTAGCCCGCGGAGCGGGCGTATCGAGATCCGTCAGCGTCAGAAGGGGAGTCTGCAGACACGCCCTGCTGATCGACGGCGGGTCTCGATACGCCCCCGCGGGGCTGCTCGACCAGCATGTGTGCGGGTGTCTCTTCCAAGTAGATCCACCAGCGTCAGAAGGGGAGTCTGAAGACCGCCCTGCTGATCGCGGCGGGTCTCGATACGCCCCTGCGGGGCTGCTCGACCACCATGAGGCAGCGTGCGGGCTGCGATCGTCAGTCGGCTGGCGCGTCGGCCTTGTAGACCTTCCGGAAGGCGTCCTTGCGGGCGATCCTGCCGCCGCGGAACTCGTAGATGTCGCAGCCGCGGGTGACCTGGGGCTCGCCGTCGGGGCCGGTCCCGGTGAAGGACCAGGTGGCCGCGCCGCGCGTGCCGGCGATGAGGGGCTCGCCCTCGTCGTGCCGCTCCTGGCCGGTGTCGAAGGCGAGCATCAGCGCGAAGCCCTCGCGGACCTGCTCCTTCCCGGACCAGGTCCGGCCGGGCTCGGGACCGACGGACGCGCCGTAGACGCAGTCGTCCGTGACGTGGCTCATCAGCGCCTCGAGGTCGTGGCGGGACCAGGCGTCGCTGAACGCCGCCAGCACCTCGGGCGTCATCTCGCTCGTGGGGTGATCGGTCGACAGGGAATCGCTCATCGGTGAACTCCGGTCCTTCGAGTCGTGGACCGTCATCGGTCGCTCTGCGACAGTGGCAGGGTCCGGAGGGAGGAGGCAACGTCCTCTAGCGGTCATGTCCGGAATCGGACGATCGGCGGTCGGCGAGGGGCGGTCGTCCTCCGGCGGGCCGGTGACGTGGCGGCCGTCGGAGACCGCGGCGCGATCACTGCAGGACGAGTCCGACCAGCGGGGGCAGGATCAGCGTCGCCAGGCCCACGAGGACGCCGTGCGCCCCGACGCCCAGGGCGATCGCGGCGAGGATCCGCGGGCGTCCCTGCCGGACCACGCCGGCGACGCCGAGCCCGGTGGTGGCGGCGGCGAGGAGCAGCTGAACGAGGGCGATGCCCGTGAACAGCGCGCCGATGCTCGTCGCGTCGATGCCGTTGCCGTAGGCGAGCACCGGTAGCGCGGTGGTGACCCCGGCGAGCAGGATCTGCGTCAGCGTCTGGAGGACCGCGAGCAGGAAGCCGATCAGCCCGACCGTGTTGCGAGGACGCCCCGGCGCGTCAGTGCGTGTCATCGTCGAAGCGTAGGGCGGAGCGGGCTCACGGGTCGATCCCCGAGGGCGAGGGCTGGTGCTCCCGGCCGCAGTCCCCCGATGCGGCCGAGAGCACCTCGGCACCGACGTCCGCGTCGGTCTGCCCCGCGGCGTCGCCGGAGCCCCCACTCCTCGACCGCCCCTCCACAGTAGGTTTCCGACGCGCTATTCGCCATCTGTCGTTTTGCGTCAGCGGGCCACTACCGCTCCTCCCTTCGTGCCCGCACACTGGGAGGAGGCTCGCGGAGAGCAGGCACGGTGAAGCGGCCTCCGGCGGGGCCGTGCTGCGAAGGAGCGTCCGATGATCGTGCGAGGTCCGCGATGAAGCCCGGTCGTGCGTGCGCTCTCGGCGGGGTGGCCGTCCTCCTCGCCGTCGGGATCGCGGGCTGCACGGCGTCGAGTCCGGAGGGCACCGCTCCGGACGGCACCGCTGCCGGCGGCACCGCGTCCGCCGGCCCCGTTCCGAGCGGCACCGCGAGCGCGACGACCACGCCCTCGGCGGTCGCCGAGGAGTGCGCGCTCGCCGCCACGTCCACCTTCGAGGTGCAGGACACGGTGACGGTGATCGTGGAGCTGACCGACGCGGGCACCGGCACCTGCGTGCTGCAGGGCACTCCGGAGGTGACCTTCCTCGACGACGCCGGCTCCCCGGTGGACACCGTGGTCCAGGCGAGTTCCGGCGAGCAGTTCTCGGGGGAGCCGGTCACGGTCGAGCCGGGCGGGCACGCCTACCTCACGTTCCTCACCGACACCACCGGCTCGTGCCCGCCGACGGCCGCGACCGTCATGGTGCTCGCGGTCCCCGGCGCTCCGGGCACCACGCAGGTCGATCTCGGCTCGACGTCCTTCTGCCCGACCGCGGTCGACCTCCCGCCGCTGTCCTACCCCGTGACGCTGCAGCCCACGACGCTGGCCTGACCGCCGCCCGCGGCCGGCGTCAGACCGCGGCGAGGACCGCGCGGGCCGTCACCGCGTCGGTGACCAGCGCGTTGATCAGGGAGCCGCGGACCGCGCCGAGGATGCTCGGGGCCTTGTCGACGCCGACGGCGACGCCGACCGCGTGGGGGAGGGCGGCGAGGTCGGCGCGGGAGACGCGGACCATGCGCTCGCTGCCGGGGAACTCGACGGCCGAGCCGTCGGCGCGGAAGAAGTTGAGACAGACGTCGCCGGCGGCCTCGTCGAAGAGGTGCCGGTCGCTGGGCAGGCCGGAGGAGAGCTCGTGGCGGGTGGCGGTCGGGGCGCCGATGCCGAGGAGGGCGCCCTTGGCGCTGCTCCAGAGGTCCATCACCTGGAGGAACGCGGGGTCGGCCTCGAGGCCGGAGCGCATCGCCGGGCTGGGCAGGGCCTGCGCGAAGAGGAAGCTGGAGCGGGCGCCGGTCGCGGCGGCGGCCATCCGGGTGATCTCGTTGGTCTGGAACCAGGACTGCGGCTCGGCCTGGCCGCCGACGGCGGGGACGATCGTCACTCCGGGCAGCGGCGGCAGCATCCCCGAGCTGGCCAGGTCGTGCACGGTGCGGCCGAGCGACATCAGCAGGGCGTCGCCGACGCCGAGCTGCATGTCGGCAAGGGCGGCGGCGACCGGGACGGCGAGGTCGCGGCCGAGGGTGGCCGCGTGCGTCACGGGGGCGAGGTGCACGGCGTTCAGGCCGAGTGCCTCGCGGAGGGCGTCGGCGAGGCCGGTGTTCTCGTCGACGAAGGGGTCGATCACGCTGATCTGGACGAGGCCCAGGCGCCGGGCCTCGGCGATGAGGCGGCTGACCGTCGGCCGCGAGACGTCGAGCCGCGCGGCGATCTCGACCTGCGTCGCGTCCTCGAGGTAGTACATCCGCGCCGCCTGGTAGACGACGTCGAGGGGGAACCTGACGGTGTCGGAGCGCCGGGGGGCGCTGGGCGGCGGAGTCACGTGCGTCATTGTGCCCTCTTCCTCGGCGTCGTGCAGGTCCCCTCCCCCTCCGCGAGATGCCACTTGTGAGCGCGACACGCCGTGGAAGGCGTACGCAAGTGGCATCTCGCGGAGAGGGGAGAGACGGGCGGGTTACTCGGAGAGGGTGAAGGGCGCCGTCATCTTGTCGACGTTGTCCTTCGTGATGAGGATGCAGTCGAAGGCCTGCTTCTCCTCCGAGGCGCCGGTCTCGCCTGTGCGAATGAAGGAGTCGGCCTGCTGGACGGCCTCCTTCGCGAAGGTCGCGACGGGCTGGAGCACGGTGTACTGCAGCTCGCCGGCCTTGATGGCGTCGACCGCGTCGGGCGAGCCGTCGAAGCCGCCGACCTTGACCTGCTCGAGCTTGCCGGCCTCCTTCAGCGCCGCGATCGCGCCGAGCGCCATCTCGTCGTTGCCGGAGATGACGCCGGTGACGTCCGGGTTGGCCTGCAGGATCGACTGCATCTTGTCGTGGCCCTCGGTCCGGTTCCAGTTGCCGACCTGGTTCGCGACCTCGACGAGGCCCGGGTACTGCGAGATCACCGTCGCGTAGCCGTTGGAGCGGGTCTGCGCGTTGTTGTCGGAGGGGGATCCGAACAGCTCCGCATAGTTCGCGGTGTCGCCGACGTCGGCCACCCACTGCTGCGCGCCGAGGGCCGCGCCCTGGGCGTTGTTGGAGACGAGCTGCGCCTTCGCGAGGCCGGTCTCGTTGATCTCGGCGTTGACCAGGATCACGGGGATGCCCGCCGCGTCGGCCTTCTTCACGGCGCCGACCGAGCCGGAGGCGTTGGCCGGGTCGAGGATGATCGCGACCGACTTGTTGGTGATCGCGGTGTCGATCAGGGTGCTCTCGGTGTTGGTGTCGCCCTTCGAGGCGCCCACGTTGGCCGTGTAGCCGAGCGCCTCGGCCTCGGCCGACGCGACGTCGCCCTCGGTCTGCCAGTAGGGGTTGGCCGGGTCGTTGACGATGATCGAGATGAGGCCGCCCTCGGAGGCGCCGGGGGTGCCGGCGGCCTCTCCCGCGGTCCCCGCGTCGGAGGAGCATCCGGACAGGACGAGGGTGAGCCCCGCGCCCGCGGCGAGCACCGTTGCCAGCTTGCGGTTCATTGGTCTGTTCCTTTCACTGTGGTCCGATCGGCGGTGGCCGACCGAGGTCTTCTCTCGGGAGGCCGGCCTAGGCGGCCGGAGCACCCGATGTCTGGGGGACGGGCGCCGGAGCGCCCGCGTCGGAGGTGGGCCGCGGGCCGGAGCCGCCGCCGCCCTTGCGCGGCTTGCCGCGGTACTGCACCGCGTTCAGCAGGACCGCGAAGACGATCACCGCGCCGGTGAAGACGGTCTGCCAGTACGACGAGACGCCGATGATGACGAGGCCGTCGGAGAGGAAGCCGATGACGAACGCGCCGAGCAGCGTGCCGCGGACGGTGCCGACTCCGCCGGTGAGGGCCGCGCCGCCGATGACGACGGCGGCGATCGCGGTGAGCTCGTAGGAGCTGCCGGCGGTGGGGCTGGCGCTGGTGAGCTCGGAGGAGAGGATGAGGCCGGCGATCGAGGCGAACAGGCCCGAGAGCACGTAGACGCGGACCTTGACCCGCTTGACCGGAACGCCGGAGAGCTCCGAGGCGCGCTCGTTGCCGCCCGAGGCGTACAGCCAGCGGCCGAACACGGTGCGGTTGAGCAGGAGGCTGACCACGATCGCGACGACGATCATGATCACGACGCCGATCGGCAGGCCGAGCAGGCGGTTGAAGCCGAGCCAGTCGAAGCCGGTGTTGCCGAGCTCGGGCTGCCCCGCGAGGTCGTTGTAGGTGAGGCCGTTGGTCATCAGCAGCCCGACGCCGCGGACGACGTAGAGCATGCCGAGGGTCGCGACGAACGGGGCGACCTTGAACCGGGCGACCAGGATCCCGTTGATCAGGCCGATCAGGGCGCCGGCCGCGCAGGAGAGCACGACCACGACCCAGAGCGCGGGGTAGAGGGTGCTCCCGCCGATCTGCACGCCCTGCATCAGGAAGCCGGCGATCACTCCCGAGAAGCCCAGCGTCGAGCCGACCGAGAGGTCGATGCCGCCGTTGAGGATGACCAGCAGCATGCCGATCGCGAGGATCGCGTAGACCGCCACGTGCGAGGACATCGTGAGGATGTTGCCGACGGTGAAGTAGTTGGGCGAGAGGATCGAGAACACGACGATGATCGCGATCAGCGCGAAGAACGCGCGCCCCTGCAGCAGCAGGCGGCCGAGGTCGAAACCGTCCTTGAAGAGCGCGGGGCGTCGCTGCCCGGTCGCGGTGGAGGTCATTGAGGGCTTCCGTTCCGTAGTGGTCACGAGATCACGGCCTCACCGGAGGCGGCCATGATGTCTTCTTTGGAGACGTCCGAGCCGAACTCGGCCGCGATCCGGCCTCGGCTCAGCACGATGATGCGGTGGGCGATGCTGAGGCACTCGCCGACCTCGGAGGTCGTGTAGACGACGGCCAGGCCGTCGCGGGCGCGCTCGGAGAGCAGTCGGAAGACCTCGGCCTTGGCGCCGATGTCGATGCCGCGGCTGGGCTCGTCGAGCAGGATCACGTCCGGCCGCGTGGCCAGCATCTTGCCGATGACGACCTTCTGCTGGTTGCCGCCGGAGAGCGAGCCGATCATCGCCTCGCCGCCCGCCGTCTTCACGTGCACGGTGCGGATCGAGTCGGTGACGAGGTCGACCTCGCGGCGGGGGGAGAGGAACAGCCCCTTCACGAAGGAGCCGATGCTCGCGAGCGAGAGGTTCCGGCCGACGGTCATGGTCTGCACCAGGCCGTCGCGCTGGCGGTCCTCGGGGACGAGGCCGAGGCCCGCGCCGATCCGCTCGGCGATCGACATCCCGGCCAGGTCGCGGCCGCTCTTCGAGATCGTGCCGGCGGTGACGGCGGTGCGGCCGGCGATCGCCTCGAGCAGCTCGGTGCGGCCGGCGCCCATCAGCCCGTAGAGGCAGACGATCTCGCCCTCGCGGACGTCGAGGTCGATGCGGTCGACCACGTCGCGGCCGGGGATCGACGGATCCGCGACGCTGACGCCGCGCACCGAGAGGGCGACGTCGCCGAACGGGTAGCCGGTGGGCGGGGAGCCGAGGTCGAAGCCCTCGCCGACCATCGCGCGGACGACCCAGGCGAGGTCGATGTCGGCGGCGACGGCGGTCGCGGTGACCGAGCCGTCGCGGAGGACGACGGCGTGGTCGGTGATCTCCAGCGCCTCCTCCAGGTGGTGCGAGATGTAGACGATGGAGACGCCGCGGGCGGTGAGGTCGTGGATGACGGTGAAGAGCACCTCGACCTCGGCGGCGCTGAGCGCGCTGGTCGGCTCGTCCATGATCAGGATCCGCGCGTCGACGGAGAGGGCGCGGGCGATCTCGATCAGCTGCTGCTGGCCGAGCCGCAGGTCGGCGACGAGGGTCAGCGGGTCGATGTCCTCGCCGAGCTCCTCGAGCACCGCGCGGGCCTGGCGCGCCTCCTCGGCGTAGTCGACGCCGGAGGGGCCGGTGATCTCGCGGCCGAGGAAGATGTTGTCGCGCACCGAGAGGTTCGGGGCGAGGCTCAGCTCCTGGTGGATGATCGAGACGCCGTGCTCGCGGGCGTCGACGGTGTCCTCGAAGGCGACCGCGGTGCCGTTCAGCACGATCTCGCCCGAGGTGGGCTGCTCGACCCCGGACAGGATCTTCATCAGCGTCGACTTGCCGGCGCCGTTCTCGCCGAAGAGCGTGGTGACCTGGCCGCGGTGCACCGAGAAGCCGACGCCCTTGAGTGCGCGGGTGGCGCCGTAGGTCTTGACCACGTCGACGGCCTCGAGGACGACCTCGCCGATGCCGGCGACCGGGGCCTCCGCGGTGCTCACTGGACCACCAGCTCGGACGGCGTGACGAGCCAGCCGGCCGGGTTGATCAGCTGGAACGCGCCGGTGACCTGGATCGTCTTCCCCTCGAGCGCCGTGGTGTCGACCGCGCCGAGCACGGTGGTCTTCAGCTGCTCGTTGAGGGCGCTCGCCGCGTCCTGGTAGTCGATCTGGTTGGTGAACTGGCCGAACTCGACGGTGCCGGTGGCGTCGCGGAGGTCGGTGCCGTTGATCGCGGGGCCGGTCTGCACGCGGATCAGGACGTCGCCGGGGACGCCCTCGACGGTCACGGGGTAGATGCCGTTCTGGCCGGCCCCGACGGTGCCGGTGAAGGTGGTGGCGAACTCGGGGCCGGTGCCGCCGGGGACGCCGTACTCGGTCGCGGCGCCCGCGCTGTCGGCGGCGATCGCGGTGGCGAGGGTGGCGGCGTCGACCGCGCGGTCGGCGATGCCCTCCTGGATGACGGGGAAGTTCTCGGCGGCCCAGGACTCGGCCGAGAACTCGGCGGGTCCGGCGCCCAGGTCGGAGTCGGCGCCGACGACCTTGGTGCTGAACGCCATCGCGGCGAGGACGACCACGACGACCGCGGCGAGGATCAGGCGCTTCCGGGAGGCGCCGATCGGGGGCCTGCTCGTGGTGGGAGGGAGTGCACGCGTCATCGCGGTGTCCGTTCGCTGGTCGGGAGTGCTGGTCGTGGTGGTGCTCGTGACGGCGTCCCCGGGGGCGGCTCCGTCGCTGCGGGAGGTGGGCGAACCCGCCTCCGGAGAAGAAATTATGTTCAACACAGAATTTCCGCAAGGGCTGCGACGACATTGGCGGCGGATCGACCAGCCGCCGTCGAGAACAGAAATTCTGTTCTTGACAAGTGTTCTGGACGGGGTAGGTTCGGGAAGGCCGCGACGAAGCGGCCCCGCGAACCCCTCGGAGGCTTCCCATGACCATCACCACTCCTTCCCCGCAGACGGCCGCGCAGACGTCGCAGTCCGGCGGCTCCGACGTGCCCGAGTCCATGCGCGCGGTCGTCGTGCACGGCCCGGAGGACTACCGCCTCGAGACCGTGCCCGTGCCGGTCCCCGCCGCCGGCGAGCTGCTGCTGCGCGTCGACGCGGTCGGCGTCTGCGCGAGCGACCTGAAGTGCTACCACGGCGCCGCCAAGTTCTGGGGCGACGAGAACCGCCCCGCCTGGGCCGAGCGCGACCGGATCGCTGGCCACGAGTTCGTCGGCACCGTCGTGGCCGGCGACGACGCGGCGCTCGCCAAGCGCGGCGTCGCGCTGGGCGACCGCATCGCCTGCGAGCAGATCGTCCCGTGCTGGGAGTGCCGCTACTGCCTGATGGGCGCCTACTGGATGTGCGGACCGCACGACATGTTCGGCTTCAAGGGCTTCGACGGCGCGATGGCCGAGTACGTGCTGGTCCCGACCCGCGCGCTCACCCACCCCGTCAGCCGCGACCTCGCCCCGCAGGTCGCCGCGTTCAGCGAGCCGCTGTCCTGCGCCATGCACGCGGTCGAGCGCGGGAGCATCCAGTTCGACGACGTCGTGGTCATCGCGGGTGCCGGCCCGATCGGCCTCGGTGCGATCGCGGGCACCCGTCAGAAGAACCCGAAGATGGTCATCGCGCTCGACATGAGCGACGAGAAGCTCGCGCTCGCCACCAAGGCCGGCGCCGACCTCGTCATCAACATCACGAAGCAGGACGCGGTCGCCGTCGTCAAGGAGCTCACCGGCGGCTACGGCGCCGACGTCTACATCGAGGCCACCGGCCACCCGTCCGCGGTCTCGCAGGGCCTCAACATCCTGCGCAAGCTCGGCACCTACGTCGAGTACTCCGTCTTCGGCTCGAACGCGTCGGTCGACTGGTCGATCATCAGCGACGACAAGGAGCTCAACGTCCTCGGCGCCCACCTCGGCCCGAACTGCTGGCCGGCCGCGATCAAGCTGCTCGAGAGCGGGATCCTGCCGATGGACGAGATCTGCACGCACCAGTTCCCGCTCGAGCAGTTCCAGGAGGCGCTCGACCTCGTCGCCGACAGCCAGGGCGGCTCGGTCAAGGTCTCGATCGTCCCGTCGCTGACCGAGGCGGTCGTCGCGGCCGACGCTCGGAGCTGAAGGGCATGACGACGATCTACGACGACCCCGACGAGTTCGCCGAGGACCAGCTCGCCGGCTTCCTCTCCCTCTACGCGGACCGCCTGCGCGGCGTGCCGGGCGGAGTGGTCGCGCACCGCACCGCCGGCGCGGAGCCGCAGGTGGCGCTCGTCATCGGCGGCGGCTCCGGGCACTACCCGGCGTTCAGCGGCACGGTCGGCCCGGGCCTCGCGACCGGGGCGGTGGTGGGCAACATCTTCACCTCGCCCTCGGCCGCGCAGGCGTACTCGGTGGCGAAGGCGGCCGATCAGGGCCGCGGAGTGGTGTTCAGCTTCGGGAACTACGCCGGCGACACGATGAACTTCGGCATCGCGGCCGAGCGGCTGCGCAAGGAGGGGATCGACACCCGGATCGTCGTCGTCACGGACGACGTCGCCTCGGCGGAGGAGATCGGGAGGCGCCGCGGGATCGCAGGCGACTTCCCGGTGTTCAAGGCGATGGGAGCGGCTGCCGCCGAGGGGCTGTCCCTCGACGAGGTCGAGCGGGTCGGGAACGCGAGCAATGCGGCGACCCGCACGCTCGGCGTCGCGTTCTCGGGCTGCACGATGCCCGGCGCCGCCGAGCCGCTGTTCAGCGTGCCGGAAGGGCACCTGGGCCTCGGGCTCGGGATCCACGGCGAGCCCGGCATCCGCGACATCGAGCTGCTGCGCGCGGCCGAGCTGGCGGACCTGCTCGTCGACCGGCTGCTGGCGGACGTTCCCGAGGGTGCGGGGGCGGAGGGCGGCACGACGCGCGTCGCCCCGATCCTGAACGGGCTCGGCACCACGAAGTACGAGGAGCTCTTCCTGCTCTGGCGCCACGTCGCGCGCCGGCTGGAGGAGGCCGGGCTGCAGACCGTCGAGCCGGAGGTCGGCGAGCTGGTCACCAGCCTCGACATGGGCGGCGTCTCGCTGACGCTGCAGTGGCTGGACGACGAGCTCGAGCGCTACTGGTGCGCCGACGCCTACACGCCGGCCTACCGCCGGATCGCGGCGCCGGTCGCGGCGCTGCTGGCGCCCTCGGGCGAGGACGCCGCGGCGGGCGAGGAGGAGTCCGCTCCTTCCGCCACCGAGGCGGCCGTGGCGCTGGGCGGGACGGTCCGCGCGGCGCTCGCCCGGATGCACGAGCTGCTGCAGCGCGAGGAGGAGACCCTCGGGCGGATCGACGCGGTGGCGGGCGACGGCGATCACGGCCGCGGGATGCTCAAGGGCATCGGCGCGGCGACCCGGCGCCTCGACCGGATCGAGGAGCGCGCGGGCGGTGCCTGGCTGCTGTCCCGCGCCGGGCAGTCCTGGGCGGAGCAGGCCGGCGGCACCTCCGGAGTGCTCTGGGGTGCGGCGCTCGAGGCGCTCGGCGCCTCGCTGACCGACGGGCGCCATGAGTACTCGGCGGCGGACGTCGCGGCCGGGGTCGACGCCTTCGCGGAGTCGATCGTCGATCTCGGGCGCGCGAGCGAGGGCGACAAGACCATGCTCGACGCGCTGCTGCCGTTCGCGCGCGTGCTGCGCGAGCGGGTGGCGGGCGGCTCGTCGCTGGTCGAGGCGTGGCGGGAGGCGGCGGGCGTCGCCGTCGAGCGCGCCGCGGCGACGGCGGACCTGCGGCCGAAGGTCGGCCGCGCGCGACCCCTGGCCGAGAAGAGCCTGGGCACGCCGGACGCGGGCGCGACGTCGATGGGGATGATCCTGACCGCGGTCGGCGACGTCCTCGCGGAGCGCGCGGGTGCGGATGCCACCACGGAAGCCGCCACGGAAGCCGCCACGGAAGCCGCCACGGAAGCCACTGAAGAAGGAGGAGCGGAATGACCACCACCTATCGGGTCGTCGTCGGATCGGACGACGCGGGCTACGACTACAAGGAGGCGCTGAAGGCCGACCTGATGAAGGACGACCGCGTCTCGCTGGTGACCGACGTCGGCGTCGACGCCGAGAGCCACACCGACTATCCGGACATCGCGGTCACGGCCGCGCGGATGATCGCCGACGGGTCCGCGGATCGCGCGATCCTGATCTGCGGCACGGGCCTGGGCGTCGCGATCGCGGCGAACAAGGTGCCGGGAGTGCGCGCGGTGACGGCGCACGACTCCTACTCGGTGGAGCGGTCGGTGCTGTCGAACAACGCGCAGGTGCTCTGCCTGGGCCAGCGCGTGGTCGGGCTGGAGGTGGCGCGGCGGATGGCACGGGAGTGGCTCGGCTACGAGTTCGACCCGTCGAGCGCGTCGGCGGGCAAGGTCGCGGCGATCTGCGGGTACGACGGGAGCGCGCCGAAGGGCGTGGACGCTCAGGCGTAGGGGGCGGCCCCGCGGCTCCGCTGCGCCAGGCGGTGCACGGTGGCGCGGGTCTCGGGGTAGAGCCGGCGGAAGTCGGCGTACAGCTCGTCGTAGAGCGCGGCGACGGCCGGATCGGGCACGAGGGTCGTCGCCGCGGGGTTCCACTCCTCGATATCGACCTCGGTGACCAGGCCCGCCGCGAGCACGGCCGAGCCGTAGGCCGCGCCGACCGAGACCGTGGGGATCACCTGCTCCAGGCCGCAGACGTCGCTGACGATCTGCGGCCAGAGCTCCGCGGCGACCCCGCCGCCCGCGCCGACGAGTGCCTCGACGCGCACGCCGTGCTCGCGGAGCACCTCGAGGTGGTGCCGGACGGCGAAGGCCGTCGCCTCGAGGACCGCGCGGTAGAGGTCGCCGCGGGTGGACCCGACGCCGAGCCCGGCGATGACGCCGCGCGCGTCGGAGTCGGCGAACGGCGAGCGCTCGCCCGCGAAGTAGGGCAGCACGAGCAGCCCGCCGGCGCCCGGTCCGGACCGCGCGGCCTCGTCGAGCAGCTCGGCCCAGGAGGCGCCGGTCAGCCGGCGCAGCCAGTCGGTCACAGCGCCCGAGGTGGCCATGCCGCCGGCCGCGGTCGGCTCGCCGGGGGCGGCGCCGACCGTCGTCCACATCCCGCCGAGCGGGGTCGGCGCGGCCATCGGCGCGACCAGGAACATCGTCGTGCCGTACTGGAGGAACACCCGGCCCGGTCGCCGGCGGCCGGCGCTGAGGCTCTCGGCCCAGGCGTCGATGGTGCCGAAGACGACCGGCACGCCGGCCGGCAGCCCGGTCGCGGCGGCGGCCTCGGGAGTGATGCGGCCGGCGGTCTCGCCGGGCCAGCCGAGGCGGGGGAGCTCGAGGCCGGGGGCGAGCAGGGCGGCCCACTCGTCGATCCACTCCTCGCGGGCGACGTCGTAGAGCGGCGTGCACTGGCTGGCGGAGTGGTGGTCGAGCACGTACTCGCCGGTGAGCAGCTCGACGATCCGCGAGGACGGCATCGTGAAGCGGGCGGCGCGGCGCCAGAGCTCCGGCTCGTGGCGGGCGACCCAGGCGAGCTTGACGCCCGCGGCCTGCGCCGAGAGCCCGGAGCCGGTGCGGGCGCGCATCGCCTCCTCGCCGCCGAGCAGCGCGGTGACCTCGTCGAGCATCCCGACGCTGCGGGTGTCGACGCCGTAGAGGATCGCGGGGCGGAGCTCGTGGCCGGCCGCGTCGGTGAGGAGCACGCACGGGCCCATGCCGCTGACGCCGACCGCGACGACGACCCCGTGCGGCGCGGCGGCGGTCAGCTCGGCGACGAGGCTGCGGAACTCGGCCCACCAGACGCCGGAGTCCATCTCGACCCAGCCCTGCCGCGGCCGGTCGACCACGTGCGCGCGGGCCGCCTCGGCGACGACCCGCCCGTCGAGGCCGACGAGGATCGCCTTCGTGCTGGACGTGCCGACGTCGACTCCGAGAACCACGTCCACGACTCGTCCTCCTGCTGGGCTGCACCGACCACCGACGCCCTCGAGCTTAGGGCGGCCGCCTGCGGCCCCCGGCGGGGACCTGGAGTGCGCCGCCGAGGCGTCCTCGAACCGTCGAGGCGTCCCGCTGCTCCTGGACGTCTCGACCGTTCGAGGACGCCTCGGCCGGAGGGGGCGTCAGCGGGGCCGGCACTCCAGGCTGAGCCAGAGCTCGAAGCAGGCGCTGCGGGAGAGGGCGGTGGCGCCGATGGAGGCGCGGCCCATGCGGCCGGCGTCGGGGCCGAAGACGTCGAGGAGGAGGTCGCTCGCGGCGTTCGAGACCTCGTTGAGGCGCTCGAAGCCGGGCGGGCAGAGCACGAAGCAGAGGCCCCGCGAGAGGGCGACGACCTCGTCGAGCGAGCCGAGGGCCGCGCGGATCATGCCGAGCGCGTTGACGGCGGTGTAGCGGGCCGCCTCCCGTGCCTGCTCGAGGGTGATGTCGACGCCGACCGCTCCCGGATGCAGCAGCGCACCGTCGCGCGACTCCGGGGTGATGCCGCTGAGCTCGAGCAGGTCGCCGGTGCGGTGGAACGCCCGCAGGGTGCTGCCGCCGTAGCGGCCGCCGTAGGGCGGGTCGAGGTAGTCGGGGATCGCGAGGCCGAGCTCGCGGGCACGCTGCTCGGGGGAGTGCTGCTCGGCGGAGTGCTCAACGGCGGAAGGGCTCATGCCGCCAGCGTATCCGGCGGTAGCCAGAATGGATACAACCTGCGTACGATGGGATCCATTAAAGGGTCGGCGGTACGGCGACCGCGAGAAGGGACCTGCAGATGACGATCGGCTTCACCGGTGGCGCCCCCGCCCGGACGTCCATCGATGTGGCCGCCGAGCGCGCTCGCACCGCCGGAACCGCCGGCCGGCACTACTTCAACGCGGCCGGCGCGGGCCTGATGACCGACTCCGTTCTCGAGACCGTCATCGCGCACCTCCGCCTCGAGCAGCGGATCGGCGGCTACGAGGCCGCGAACCACGTCGCCGACCGGGTCGACGCCGCCTACGGTGCCGCCGCCGCGCTGCTCGGCGCGGACACCGAAGAGATCGCCTTCTTCGACAGCGCGACCAGCGGCCTCCGCGCGATCTTCGACGCCCTCCGCCTCGGCCCCGGCGACACCGTGCTCGCCCCGCGCTCGAGCTACGTCAGCCAGGCGCTGCGGCTGCTCGCGCTCGAGCGCTACGACGGCGTTCGCCTGACGCTCCTCCCCAACGACTCCAGCGGCGGCCTCGACATCGAGGCGCTCGAGAGCGCCCTCGCCACCGCGAGCGGCCGCACCGTGATCAGCGCCGTGCACGTCCCCACCTCCTCCGGACTCGTCGAGCCCGTCGCCGCGATCGGCGCGCTGGCCCGCCGCTACGGCGCGATCACGGTGCTCGACGCGACCCAGTCGGTCGGCCAGCTCGACATCGACGTCCGCGCGATCGGCTGCGACGCCCTCGTCACCACCGGCCGCAAGTTCCTCCGCGGGCCGCGCGGGACCGGGCTGGTCTTCCTCCGCCGCGGCCTGCTCGACGGCATCGGGGCCTGGGCACCCGACGTGCGAGGCTCGCAGTGGACGAGCGAGCAGGAGTGGACGATGGACGGCACGGCGAGAGCCCTCGAGACCTGGGAGTCGTCGGTGGCCCTCCGGCTCGGACTCGGCGAGGCGCTGCGCGAGGCGCACGAGCGCGGCACGGCGGCGACCGAGGCGCACCTGGTGGCGCTCGGCGCCCGGCTGCGCACCGAGCTGTCCGCGATCGGCGGCGTCACCGTGGCGGATCCGCCCGTGTCGCCGTCCGGCATCGTCACGTTCACCGTCGACGGCGTCCCCGGCAGGACCGTCTCGGCGCGCCTGCGCGAGGCGGCCGTCGACTCGCTCGCGGTGCCCGCCTCGCACGCGCAGTGGGACCTCGGTGCGCGCGGGCTCGCGAGCGTCGTCCGGGTGTCGCCGCACGTCTACACCGACGAGTCGGACGTCGAGGCGCTGCTCGCCGCGGTCGAGGGAGTGACAGCATGACGGTCTCCGACGACACCGTGCACGACGCGATCGTCGTCGGCCTCGGGATCCACGGCTCCGCGACCGCCTTCGAGCTCGCCCTGCGCGGGCGCAGCGTGGTGGGGATCGAGCAGTTCGGCCCCGGCCACGTCCGCGGCTCCTCGCACGGCGCCACCCGGATGATCCGCCGCGCCTACCCGAGCCCGGTCTGGAACGACCTGGTCGACCGCGCCTTCCGCGGCTGGGACCGCTGGGCGGCCGCGGCGGGCGCGCCGTTCGTGCACCCGACCGGCGGCCTCTACGCGCACCGCGGTGAGGCGGCGCTGCAGGGCGGGCGCAGCCGGCCGGTCGCGGTGCCCGATACGTCCTTCGCCCCGCCCGCCGACTACGGGGTCGTCCACGACCCCGACGCCGGCGTCGTCGAGGCCGCCCGCGCACTGGCCTTCGCGCAGTCCGCCGCGACCGCTGCCGGCGCCGAGCTGCGCTTCGACGAGGAGGTGCTCGACTGGAGCGTCGGCACCGGCGACAGCGCCGGGATCGTCACCGTCCGCACCTCCGCGGGCGAGCTGCGCGCGCGCCGGCTCGTCGTCTCCGGCGGCGCCTGGGTCGAGCGGCTGCTCCCCGAGACCGCCGGCTTCTTCGAGGTGCAGCGGATCCTCACCCTCACCGTCCCGGCCGGCCAGAGCGTCGCGCAGCCGCCGGCGCTCGGCTGCTTCTCCGCCGATCTGCCGGACGGGCTCGTCTTCGGCCTGCCCGAGGCGGCCGGCTCCGGCGCCAAGATCGGCGTCGACGCGGGCCCCGTCTGGGACCCGGCCGTGCCCGTCGCCCCGCCGACCGCGGCGGAGATCGCGCACCTCGAGGGCCTGCTCCGTCGCTTCGTCCCCGGGATCGAGACCGCCGGCGGCGAGGCCGTCGCCTGCCTCTACACGATGACCCCCGACAAGCGGTTCGTCGTCGGCGCGCTGCCCGGTCGGCCCGAGGTGCTGGTCGCCGCGGCCTGCTCCGGCCACGGCTTCAAGTTCGGCCCCGCGATCGGCGAGGCGCTGGCCGACCTCGTCGACGGCGTCGAGCGCCCCGACCTCGACTTCCTCAGCCCGGACCGGACGGTGACCGCATGACCCTCTCCCCGCCTCCCGCCCGCGTCGCCGTCGCGGCGCCGCACCCCGCCGCACTCGACGCCGCGGCCCGCGCCATCGCCGACGGCGGCGACGCGATCGACGCCGCCCTCGCCGCCGCGACCGCGCTCACCGTCGTCTACCCGCACCAGTGCGGTCTCGGCGGCGACCTGATCGCGCTGGTCCGCCGCCCCGGCGAGGACGTCGTCGCCGTGCTCTCGGCCGGAGCGGCGCCCGCCGGCATCGACGTCGCGGCGCTCTCCCGCGAGGAGCGGATGCCACGGCAGGGTGCGGAGACCGTCACGATCCCCGGCGCGGTCGCCGGCTGGCAGGCGATCGCCGGTCTCGGCGGGCGCCTGGGCCTCGACACCCCGCTCCGCCGGGCCGCGACGCTCGCCGCCGACGGCTTCCCGATCTCCGCCGGCCTCGGCCGCGCGATCGGGCTGCGCCGCGACGAGCTGCTCGCCGACGAGGGCATGCGCGGCGTCTTCGGCGACGGCGACGGCGGGCTCCTCGGCGAGGGCGACCTGCTGGTGCAGCCCGCGCTGGCCGCCTCGCTGACCGAGCTCGTCGACGACCCCGGAGCGTTCTACCGCGGCCGGATCGCCGACTCCCTCGCCGCGCGCCTGGCCGCCCTCGGCGGTGCGCACACCCCCGCCGACTTCGCCGCGCACGAGGCCGAGCTGGTCGAGCCCGCCGTCTCGCGCGAGGGCGGCGTGCGCTGGTGGGTGGCCCCGCCGCCGAGCCAGGGCGTGGTGCTGCTCGGCGTCCTGCCCGAGGCGCTCTCCGGCGACACGGCGCAGCTCGTCGAGGCCGTCCGCGACGCGGCGCTCGTGCGGCAGTCCGCGCTCGGCGACCCGCGCGGCGGAGCGATCGACGTCGCCGCCATGCTCGACCCCCGCTCCCTCTCGCGCGGCTCGCTGCCGCGGGCCGGGCGCGCGCTCGGCGACACGGTCGCGGTCACCGCGGCGGACACCGACGGGACCGTCGTCACGCTGATCCAGAGCGTCTACCAGCTGTTCGGCTCCGGGATCCTCGACCCCGGCACCGGCATCGTCCTGCACAACCGCGGCTCCGCCTTCAGCACCGACCCCGCCCACCCCGGCCGGGTCGGCCCGGGCGTGCGCCCGCCGCACACCCTGCTGCCGGTCATCGCCGAGAGCGGGGACCTCCTGCTCGGCCTCGGCTGCCAGGGCGGCAGCGCCCAGCCGTGGATCCTCGCCCAGCTCGTGCGCGAGCTGCTCGATCCCGCCGCGGATCCGGGAGCCGTGCTCGAGCGGCCGCGCTTCGTCGTCGGGGCGCGGGACCTCGGGCACGAGGAGCTGACGCTCGTGGCGGAGCCGGGGGTTCCCGCTGCGGTCGCTGCTGCGGAGGCACTGGGGCTGCCGGTCGCCGAAGCCTCCGGGCCGATCGACGAGGCCGGGCACGTGCAGCTCGTGCGGCTGCACCGCGATGGGCGGCTGGACTCCGCCAGCGACCCGCGGGCCGACGGCCGCGCGATCGTCGCGGGTGCGGGCTGACCGCTCTCGGCCGTCGCGGCCGGGAACCGCGCCCGCCCCGGCGGACCGGCCCCGTCACTCCGCTCCTCTTCTCCCGCTGAACTCTCCTCTTCTTCCGCACGCCTGACGCCCCGAACCGAAGGACCGCCGCCGCCATGAGCTCCGCCTCCACCGCCACCACCACTCACCCGCACGTGCTCGACCCGCTCGCCGCCGCCGAGATCGCGTCCTTCGTCGCGGCCGTCCGCGCGAGCGACCGCATCGGCGCCCGCCCGCGCTTCTGGGGCATCAGCCTCGACGAGGAGAAGGCCCGCGGCGTCGCGCCCGGCGGCGCGCGCCCCGTGCGCCTGGTCGTGCTCGACCCGGACGCCCGCGCCGCCTGGGAGGTGCGCGGCTGGACGGCCGGCCCCGACAGCCCCGCGATCGTCGAGGTCTGGACCGACGTCGACCACCGCCGCCCCGGCGTCTCCAGCGACGAGGCGCGCCTGATCGCCGAGGCCGCCCGCAACTCCCCGCTCCTGAAGGAGGCGCTCGCCCTCCGCGGCATCACCGACACCTCGCTGGTCTGGGTCGACCCGGAGTCGATCACCGGCTTCGTGCCCGACGACCTCGCCGACCGCCGCCTCAGCTGGGGCACGGTCTGGTACCGCGAGTTCCCCGAGGACAACGGCTACGCCCGCCCGGTCGCCGGCCTCGTGCCGATCCTCGACCTCGACACCCTCGAGGTGATCCGGATCGAGGACCACGGCGTGATCCCGATGGCGAGCGAGACCGGCGTCTACACCGCCGGCACCTGGGGCCCCGACCGCGAGGTGTCGAAGCTCGACATCGTGCAGGCCGACGGCCCGGGCTTCGCGATCGAGGGGCACCGCGTCGAGTGGCAGAACTGGTCGTTCCGGGTCGGCTTCAGCCACCGCGAGGGCCTCGTGCTGCACGAGCTGACCTACCGCGACGGCGACGTCGAGCGCCCGGTGCTGGCGCGCGCCGCCGTCAACGAGATGTACGTGCCGTACCTCGACAGCGACCCGACCGCCTACCGCAAGAACTTCTTCGACTGGGGCGAGTACGGCGCCGGCCCGCTCACCGCGAGCCTCGAGCTCGGCTGCGACTGCCTCGGCGAGATCCGCTACTTCGACGTCGACTACCTCGACGGCCACGGCGAGCCGCAGACCATCGTCAACGGCATCTGCCTGCACGAGGAGGACGACTCGATCCTCTGGAAGCACGTCAACACTCGCACCGGCAGCGCCGAGGTGCGCCGCAGCCGCCGTCTGGTGATCTCCAGCTTCGCGACCGTCGCGAACTACGACTACGGCTTCTACTGGTCGCTGTACCAGGACGGCTCGGTCGAGCTCGAGGTGAAGCTGACCGGGCTGATGTCGGTGAGCGGCATCGCCGACGGCGAGTCGCCGCGCTCGGGGCGGATGGTCGCGCCGAACGTGCAGGCGCCGATCCACCAGCACTACTTCGCCGTCCGCCTCGACACCGCGATCGACGGCCCGCTCAACCGCCTGGTCGAGGTGCACGCCGAGGCCGACCCCGACGAGACGACCAACCCCTACGGCAACGCCTGCCTCGCCGTCGAGACGCCGCTGGCCTCGGAGTCGGTGGCCGCCCGCCGCGCCGACCCGTCGCGCGCGCTGCACTGGCGGATCGAGAGCGAGTCGGCGCAGAACCGCTACGGCGAGGCGACCGCCTACCGCCTCGCGCTGCAGAACACCGCGCAGCTCTACGCCCGCCCGGGCAGCGTCGTCGAGCGGAAGGCGCCGTTCGTCGGGCAGCACCTCTGGGCGAGCGCCTTCGATCCGGAGCAGCGCTTCATCGCCGGCGAGTACCCCAACCAGGGCGAGCTCGGCGACGACGGCGTGCACGTCTGGCAGCAGGCCGACCGCTCGCTCGAGGACGAGCGCCTCGTGCTCTGGCCGGTGCTCGGCGTGCACCACTTCCCGCGCCCGGAGCAGTGGCCGATCATGCCCGTCGACCGGATCAGCCTGCGCCTGGAGCCGGACGGCTTCTTCGACCGGAACCCGTCGCTGGACGTGCCGGCGTCGGAGTCGGCGCACTGCGCGCCGGGGGCCGGGGGATCCGGGTCTGCGGGCGACGCGCACGCGTGCCACACGGACGCCGCGTCCGACGCCCACGCCGGGCACGAGCATGCGGAGCAGCAGCACGGGCACGAGGGCGGCCGCTGATGGCGGGCCTCGCTGAGAACCTGGCCGACAGCTCGGCCGTCGCGCTCGCCGCGGCCGTCGCCTCCCGCGAGGTCTCGGCCGTCGAGGTGATGCGCGCCCACCTGGAGCGGATCGAGGAGCGGAACCCCGCGATCCGCGCCGTCGTCTCGCAGCAGCCCGACTCGGTCTCGCTCGCCGCCGCCGAGGCCGCCGACCGCCGCACCGCCGAGGCGCTGGCGTCCGGCGAGGCGCTGCCGCCGCTGCACGGCCTGCCGACCGCGGTGAAGGACCTGATGGACGTCGCCGGCTTCCCGACGACGAACGGCTCCGCCGCCTTCGCCGACGCCGCGCCCGCCGCGCACGACAGCGTCCTGGCGACGCTGCTCCGCGAGTCCGGCGCCCTGATCATCGGCAAGACCAACACCCCCGAGATGGGCCAGGGCGTGCTGACCTTCAACCCGGTCTTCGGCACCACCGTCAACCCGTGGGACCTCTCGCGGCACGCCGGCGGGTCGAGCGGAGGCGCGGCCGCCGCCCTCGCCGCGCGGATGCTGCCGATCGCCGACGGCTCCGACAGCGGCGGCAGCCTGCGCTACCCGGCCGCGTTCTGCAACGTCGTCGGCGTGCGGCCGAGCCCCGGGCGCGTGGCCAGCGGGCGCACCGGCAACGCCTGGACCCCGCACGGCGTGACCGGGCCCATGGCCCGCGACTCCGCCGACGCCGCCCTCTTCCTCGACGCGCTCTCGGTCGAGAAGAGCGTCTGGCCGCTGTCGTCGCTGCCCGTGCACGCGGCGCGCCCGGTCGCGGTCGACGGCCTGCGGATCGCCTGGAGCGAGGACGCCGGCGGGCTGCCGATCGACCCCGACGTGCGCGCCGTGCACGCCGCGTTCGCCGCGCAGCTGTCCGGGCTCGGTGCCGTGCTCGACGCCGACGAGCCCGACTTCGCGGGCGCCGACGAGGCCTGGGAGACCATCGAGACCTTCGAGTTCTTCCTCGGCGGCCGGCACGCCGTCGACGCGGGCGCCACCGGCTTCCGCCCCGACTACGTCCGCAACGTCGAGCAGGGCCGCGCGACGACCGCGACGCAGCTCGCCGACGCCTACGAGCGCCGCACCCGCCTCTTCCGCGACACCGCCCGCGTCCTCGAGACGCACGACGTGCTGATCCTGCCTGCGACCCCCGTCGTCGCGCCGCCCGCGGAGCTCGAGTGGGTGCCCTCCGTCGACGGCCACGACTTCGACCGCTACTTCACCTGGCAGATGCTCGCCAACCGCGTGACGCTGACCGCCCACCCCGTCGTCGTCACCTCCGCCGGCTTCACCCCCGAGGGCCTCCCCGTCGGCGTCCAGGTCGTCGGCCGCCACGGCCGCGAGGCCCAGCTGCTGGCGGTGACCCGCGCCCTCGAGGAGGCCACCGGCTGGATCGCCCGCGCCCCCTCCACTCTCCACAAGTTGCGATAGTCGCGCGCCACTACCGCGACTTCCGGAGAGTCGCGGGGGGCCGGGCGGCGACTCGCCGCGGCCGGCGAGGGGATCGGCGCGCACGACATCAGCCAGAACGCACCGGCCTCCCCTGACAGCGGAGGCCCTCCGCTCTCAGCTGATGTTGTGCGGGCCACGATCGTCGAGGGAGCGACTGCGGCCGCCGCGTGGGACGATTCGGCGTCTGCGGATGTCGCGCCTCAGAGATCGACGCCGACCCCCGCGAGCTGCTCGACCTGGCGCCAGAGCCTGTCCGCCGCGTCCGCCGGGGGAGCGGCGGTCCGGGCCGGCGGCGCGACGAGGACGGGCGCTCCCCGCAGTCGGCCCCGCGGGGAGACGTACTCCCCGCCCTGCAGCTGCGGATCGGTGAGCGCCCGGACGGCCGACCAGGCGGCGGTGTCCTTGCCCTGCGCCCACGGCGTGTACGGATTGCGCTGGTGAGGTGTCGTCGCGTCGCGGATCCCCGCCCGCTCCGGAGTCTTCGCGTCGACGCCCACTCCGGGTCGCGTGACGATCGACGCGACCGGGACGCCCGCCGCGCGCAGCCGGCGGTCGAGCTCGAAGGCCCAGACCTCGGTCGCCGTCTTGGCCTTCGTGTAGGCGCTGATGCCCACCCGCGGGACCCGGCGCAGGTCGTCGACGCGCGTCGGGAACTGCTGCACGAACCCCGTCGAGGTGTGCACGATCCGGCTCCGGCCGCCGTGCTCGGCCGCGGTGGCCGCGAGTGCGGGCAGCAGCCGCGCGACCAGTCGCGCATTGGCGGCGACGTGCGTGCCGAGCAGCAGCGGCAGCCCGTCGTCGGTGACCGCGCGCGGGTCCATGCTCATCGCGCCGCCGTTGAGCAGGATCCAGTCGAGGCGCGGCAGCGCGGCGAGCTCCGCGGCGGCCCGGTCGACGGAGGCGGACGAGCCGAGCTCGAGCACGACGGTCCGGATCCGGGCTCGCGGGACCACGCCGCGGAGGGTGTCCGCCGCCCGCCGGAGCTTGCCCTCCGAGCGGGACGCCAGGACGACGTCCGCGCCGGCGCCCGCGAGCTGCTCGGCCGCGAAGTAGCCGATCCCCGCCGTCGCGCCGGTCACGACGACGGTGCGCCCGGTCTGGTCGGGAAGTCGGTCGGTGTCCCAGCTCGGGTGCTCGCTCGTCATGCGGTCCTCGTCTCTCGAAGCGGATGATCTATCCGCATCGGACGCTAGCACGAAACGGATGACTCATCCGCTTGCGTAGGATGGGGCGCATGGCAGTCCTCCGATCCGACGCCGCGCGGAGCCGCGCGCGCATCCTCGAGGTCGCGCGCACCCACGACCGCAGCACGCTCCGGCTGAACGAGGTCGCCCGCGAGGCCGGGGTCGGCGTCGCCACCGTCTACCGGCACTTCCCGACCGTCCACGCCCTCGTCGAGGCCCTCTCCGCCGACACCCTCGACGCGATGCTCGCCGTCTCGCGCCGTGCCGCCGCCCTGCCCGACCCCGGCGCCGCCCTCGCCGTCTACCTTCGCGAGGCGCTCGACCTCCAGCTGTCCGACGGCGGTCTTCAGGCGGTGCTGCTCTCGCCGGAGGACGAGGCCGAGTCCGTCCGCGCGGCCAAGCGCGAGATCTTCGAGTCCTTCGCGACCGTGCTCGCGGCGGCGCGCACCGCGGGCGCCGTCCGCCCCGACCTCACGATCGATCACCTCGAGCACCTCGTCTGCGGCATCGAGCACGCCGTCCGCCTCGGCTCTCCCGGCGACCGGGCGGTGCTGCTCGACGTGCTGCTCGACGGCCTGCGGCCGCGTCGCCTCCCGTCGGCGATCCTCGGTCGACCTCGCTAGGATCCGAGCATCACGACTGGTCGTCATCCCCGATGAGGGGAGGCGGCCAGTTCTCTCTGACATGGCGGCCCGGCGGCGAAGCGACGCGATCGAGATCGCGCGGGTCTTCGCGCTCAGGCGATCGGCCGGCGCGCGGCGACCTCCGCGGCCTGCGCGACTCCGGACCGCCACGGCACCCCGTGCCCCGGCAGCAGCACGTCCGCCCCGGTCGCCGCCAGCACCTCGAGCGACGCGAGCGAGACCGCCGTGTCCGCGGTCGCCGCCCGGGCGACCAGGTGCGGACCTGTCCGTGCCGAGTACGGGTCGAGCGTCACCAGGGCGTCGCCGCCGATCACCGCCCCGCGCTCGGGCAGGTGCAGCGAGACGTGCCCGTCGGTGTGCCCGGGGGTCGCCAGCACGACGGGCGAACCGGGCACGTCGAGCGCGGCACCCGGCTCCAGCGGCGTCGTGCCGGTGAGCGGAGGGACCCGCAGCGCTCCCGCCCGCGCCATCGCGCCCAGCACCGGAACGGCCGACGGGTGGCGCAGCGGGTACAGCAGCGGCGTGCGCTGCCGGCGGTAGGAGTAGGGGTGCGCGGCGAGCCGGGCGTCGGCGGAGTGCAGCCACACCGGCACGCCGCGCTCGCGCAGCCGCCGCGCGAAGCCGAGGTGGTCGAAGTGCGCGTGCGTGAGCACCAGCGCGTCGATGTCGCCGAGCCCGCGGCCGAGGACGTTCAGCGTCCGGAGGAGGTGCGGCCAGGTCCCGGGCAGTCCCGCGTCGACGACGGTCAGCCGCCTCCCCTCCTCCAGCAGGAACACGTTGGTGAAGGCGTGCTCGATCCGGTGCACCCCCTCGACCTCGTGCCGGTGAAGGCTCGGGCCCCCGCGCCGCCGCCCGCCCGTGTACGCGCTCATGCCGCCTCCTGCTCGTCCGCACCCGAGCGCTCACCCGGGTCCGACGACGGTAGGCCGCCCCGCCCCGCGAGCATCAGGGCGTTGACAGCCCCTGCCGATGGAGTAGCCCGCGCGGCGGGCGCATCGAGATCACCGGCGCCGGGAGGACCCGGGACCCCGGGCGCACGACGCGCCAGGGGCGGCGTCGTCCTGGCCATCGGCTCGACAGTGGTCGGCGTGCGATCTATGATCGACCGTGCAGACCCCCCCGCACACGTGGATAAGGGGGTCTCGCTGTTTAAGTCCGCCTCCCGCGGCACCTGCTACACCTCGCACGGCGCCCTCGACGGATCACGCTCGCTCAGGTGATCGCTGTACCAGCTCCACGCGAACCGGTTGCGGGGGTGCCGCTCGATGTGGGCGTACGCGGACCAGGCGACGAGGTCCGCCATCTGAACGAGCTGGGACGCGCGGGAGTCCAGATGGATCGCATCCTCGATGACTCGGCGTTCCGAGAGCTTCAGGTTCCGATGGGTCGACCGATAGCTCGGGTCACTGCCGTTCCCGTCCATCACGATGATGCCGAGGGACTGCTCGGCGGCGAGCTCTCGTTCCACCCGGGTGACGAGCGCCGCGTAGGTGTCCTGCCGCGTGCGGGCGATGTCCTGCGCCCGGCCTCTCCGCCAGACGGCTCCCACCCGGAGTCCTTCGATCGATCGGAGGGTCTGCAGGCACTCGACGGCGACCTCGCGGCCGAAGTCCTTCCAGTACTCCGCGCCCGAGTGGACGTGCCTCTCCGGGATCCGCTTCGAGATGCGGCCCCGCCCGTTGACGTACTCGGTCGTGTGCAGCTCCTGCACGAGGGGGATCCCGAACTCCCGCCACAGCCGCTTGCGCAGGTCGAGCCAGGTGCGGAGGACTCCGGCCCAGTGGTCGGGAGCGAACTCGATCCAGCCGTAGACGACGAGCCCCGAGGCGGGATGGCCCGAGTCGTCCACGTACATCATCCGATCGAGACGCCCAGGCATCACGCAACCCTAGGCAGCCCCATCGCTTCGGCGGCCCCGAGGCGGGAGCGTCGGCGCCGGATGTCGGGAGGGGGACGGAGCGGGCTGACGCGATCCGTGGCGCGGGATGTGGTCGACTCGGAGGAGGCACGATCCCGCGCGCGCTGCGCGGATCGCCGGACGGGGGAGCCGTGACGGAGTCGACGCGCACCGGGGGTGCGCCCGGGACCGCCCTGCTGCTGCGGGGGGACGGGCGGTACGCCGATCCGTGGCATCCGTTCGAGGAGACGGCGGCGGCGCTCGCCGGGCTGCTCGCGGCGCGCGGGTGCGAGGTGGCGGTGCGGGGCGACGTCGACCGGGCGCTCGCCGAGCTCGGGGCCGGGCGGGTGCAGCTGCCGGGGCTGCTCGTCGTCGACGTCGGGCAGCCGCGGGACGGCGGGGCGAGTCCGCGGCCCGAGGGCGCGGCGGCGCTCGCGCTGCTCGACCGGGCGGCGGTGCCGGTGCTCGGGGTGCACGTCAGCGCGACGAGCTTCGGCGACTCGCCGGAGTGGGCGGCGCTCCTCGGCGGGCGCTGGGTGCGGGGGAGGACGATGCATCCGGAGTACGGACGCGCGAGCGTCGCGATCGAGGCCGGCCATCCGATCAGCGACGGACTGGACGACTTCGAGGTGGACGACGAGCGGTACTCCTGGCTCGAGGTCGCGCCGGCCGCGCGGATCCTGGCGACGCACGAGCACGACGGCGAGCGGCACCCGATCGCCTGGGCGCTCACGCGCGAGGGCGGCGGCCGGACCGTGTACGACGCACTCGGGCACGACGCGGCGTCCTACTCCTCGGCGGGGTACCTGCGGCTGCTCGGGCGGGCGCTCGACTGGCTCGGGGTGTGAGCCCCGGAACCCGCCGGCCGGCCCGCCCGCATCAGCGCCCGCCCGCCTCCTCGTCCGCGAGGCGCTGCAGGAAGCGCTCGGACGCCGCCGACATCTCGGCCGGCACCTCGAGCGCGGTGAGGTACTCGACGACGGACGCCATCTCGTGGCTGCGCCGGACGGCGTGCTTGCGGCTCCCGGTCTCGTAGCGGTCGATCTTCGCCTCGACGTCGCCCGAGAGCTGGGCGGCGATCTGCTCGCGCACCCACGGCTCGCAGCCGGCGGCGCGGCCCGCCGTGACGGCCTCGACGACGACCGCGGCGAGGCTCTTCATCAGCACGCTCCGGAGCAGCTTGCGCGAGGTGGCGACGCCGGCCGGGCCGTCGATCCGCTCGACCTCCGCCCCGAGCGCGGAGAGCCAGGCCGCCACGTCGCCCGCCGCGGCGCCGCTGACGATCGTCTCGGTCCGCGCGCCCTTGGCCGGCACCGGGCCGAGGATCGCGACGTCGGCGAAGCGGGCGCCCGCGGCGTCGATCATCCGCTCGACCGCCTCCATCGTCGCCGGGGAGGCGGTGGTGAAGTCGGCGGAGACGGCGCCCGGCCCGCTCGTCACCGCCCTGACCGCCCCGACGATCGAGGCCGCAGAGGATCACGGGGCGCACTCGCGCGGCGGTGCCCGAGCGACTGTCAACCCACGTTCCTCCGCTGCCGCTCCGGGCGTAGCGTGCGCGCATGATCGATCGCATTGCAGAGATCTGGGGCACCCGCACGCCGTACGCGCAGGGGGAGAGGTGGCCGGTGCGCGTGGACTCGGTGCTCGCCGAAGGGGTGGCCGAGGAGGACGTCGACCGCTGGGTGCAGTCGGCGTGCGTGCTCTGCAGCAACGGCTGCGGCACCGACATCGCGGTCAAGGACGGGCGGATGGTCGGAGTGCGCGGCCGCTCCGTCGACATCGTGAATCATGGGCGGCTCGGACCGAAGGGCCTCTTCGGCAGCTGGCAGGGCGTCGCGAACGGCGACCGGCTGACCCGGCCGCTGATCCGCGAGGGGGACCGCCTGGTCGAGACGGACTGGGACACCGCGATGTCGCGGATCGTCGAGCGCAGCCGGGCGCTGCTGGCGGAGAAGGGGCCGCTCTCGCACGGCTTCTACACCAGCGGGCAGCTGTTCCTCGAGGAGTACTACGCGCTGGGGATCATCGGGAAGGCCGGGATCGGCACCCCGCACATGGACGGGAACACCCGGCTCTGCACCGCGACGGCGGCGGCGGCGATGAAGGAGAGCTTCGGCTCGGACGGGCAGCCCGGCAGCTACGCCGACATCGACGAGTGCGACGCGATGCTGCTCTTCGGGCACAACATGGCCGAGACGCAGACGGTGCTCTGGATGCGGGTGCTGGACCGGCTCGCCGGCCCGAACCCGCCCCTCGTGGTCTGCGTGGACCCGCGGGAGACCGAGGTCGCCCGGCACGCGACGGTGCATCTGGCCGTGCAGCCGGGCACGAATCTGGCGCTGATGAACGGACTGGTGCGCGAGCTGATCGTCACCGGAGGGGTCGACGAGGAGTACGTGGCGGCGCACACGGTCGGCTTCGACGAGTTGCGCGCGGCGGTGGAGCCGTGGACGCCCGAGGAGGTCGCGCGCGTCTGCGAGGTGGACGCGGACGACGTGCGCCGGGCCGCGGCGATCTTCCGCGAGTCGCCGCGCGTCCTGTCGACGGTGCTGCAGGGGTTCTACCAGTCGAGCCAGGCGACCGCGGCGGCGTGCCAGGTCAACAACCTGCACCTGCTGACCGGGAAGATCGGCCGGCCGGGTTCCGGGATCCTGCAGATGAACGGGCAGCCGACCGCGCAGAACACCCGCGAGACCGGGGCGGACGGCGACCTGCCGGGCTTCCGGAACTGGGAGAACCCGGAGCACATCCGCGAGCTGGCAGAGCTGTGGGGCGTGCATCCCGACCGGATCCCGCACTGGTCGCCGCCGACGCACGCGATGCAGATCTTCCGCTACGTCGAGCAGGGGTCGATCCCGTTCCTCTGGGTCCAGGCGACGAATCCGCTCGTCTCGATGCCGCAGGCGGGGCGGATCCGCGAGGTCCTCACGACACCGGGGCTGTTCCTGGTGGTGCAGGACCTGTACCTCACCGAGACCGCCCGGCTCGCCGACGTGGTGCTGCCCGCCGCGGGGTGGGGCGAGAAGCAGGGCTGCTTCACCAACGTCAACCGCACGGTCCACCTCTCCGACAAGGCCGTCGAACCGCCGGGGGAGGCGCGCAGCGACCTCGACATCCTGCTCGACTACTCACGGCGGATGGACTTCCGGCGCGACGACGGATCGCCGCTGCTGGACTGGAGCGGACCGGAGGACGGCTTCCGCGCCTGGCAGGAGTGCACGCGCGGCCGGCTCTGCGACTACACCGGGATCAGCTACGAGCGGCTGCGCGGCGGCAGCGGGATCCCGTGGCCGTGCAACGACGAGCACCCGGACGGCACCGTCCGGCTCTACGGCGACGGGGTCTTCCCGACCGCGGTCGATCGCGCCGAGACCTTCGGCCACGACCTGCTGACCGGCGCCTCGACCACCCCCGAGGCCTACCGCGCGAGGCGGCTGGACGGTCGGGCGATCCTGAAGGCGGCGCCGTACCGGCCGGCGCACGAGCTGCCGAGCGAGGAGTATCCGCTGCGGCTGACGACCGGGCGCACGGCGTACCAGTTCCACACCCGCACGAAGACGGCCCGGGCGCCGCAGCTGAATCGGGCGGCGCCGTCGGCATGGGTCGAGCTGTCGCGCGCGGACGCCCGGCGGGCGGGCGTCGCCGAGGGGGACGTGGTGCGCGTGGTCTCTGCGCGCGGCGAGATCGTCGTGCCCGCGCGGGTCGGCGACGTGCGCGAGGGCTGCGTCTTCGCTCCCTTCCACTACGGCTACTGGCAGGAGGAGCGGAGCGGACCCGGCGAGACGCCGACCGCCGCGAACGAGCTCACCCGGACGGAGTGGGACCCGGTCTCGAAGCAGCCGCTCTTCAAGGTCGCGGCCGTGCGCATCGAGAAGGTCGCTGACGGCAGGGGGCCCGCGCCCGCGCCGACCACGACCGCGTCCCGGCCGGCCGACCCCGAGGGCGTCCCGCCGACCCGCGGCGGCGAGGCCCGGGAGCTGATCCGACCGACCGCTCCGCCCGAGCTGGCGACGGCGGAGGAGCGCTCGTGAACGTCGACCTCTACCTCGGCCTCCTCCACTCCGGCGAGCGGGTCCTCGCGCAGTCGTTCCGCCTGGTCGCGGAGCACCACGGCGACGAGCCCGACGTGCACGGGATCTGCCTCACACTCGCCGAGCAGTGCGACGATCACGCGCACCGCCTCGCTCCGATGCTCGACCGGTACGGCGAGCGACCGGACGGCGAGCCCGCGCGGTTCCACGCCGACGCGCTGACCGAGGGGCGCACCGGACCGGTGGGGCTGCTCCGCGACCTGCAGGATCTGCACCTGCTCGCGTCGCTCGTCGACGTCACCGGGACCGTGCTCCGTCAGGCCGCGCTCGCCCTCCGCGACGAGGAGCTGCTCGCCCTGCTCGAGGACCACCGCGCCGAGACCGCGATCCAGGAGGCGTGGCTGCTGACCCGGATCAAGCAGGCGGCACCGCAGGCGCTGCTGGTCGCGACGTGAGCGGCCCGCGCCCGATCGCGCGCCTGCGCCGACGCCGGACCGGGGCCGCGGTGTACGCGGCCGTGCTGTGCCTGGTCGTGCTGGCGCTCAGCGCCGCGATCGGCCTCGCGCTTCGGCAGCCGTGGCTCTTCCCGAGTCTCGGGCCGACGATCATGCTCTTCTTCGAGTCCCCGGAGCAGCCCGCATCGCGACCCGTGAACGCCCTGGTCGGGCACGGTGTCGGCCTGCTGGCCGGCGTCGCCTGCTTCCATCTGCTGGGGCCCGGCGGGGGAGCGTCCGTCCCGGAGGCGGGGATCACGGTGCCGTACCTGCTCGCCGGCGCGGTGTCGGTCGCGGTGACCACTCTCGTCCTGTCGCTGCTGCAGCTCCCGCATCCGCCCGCCGGCGCGACGACGCTGATCGTCAGCCTCGGGATCCTCACCCAGCCCGCGCAGCTGGCCGCGATGGCCTGCGCCGTGGTCGCGGTCACCGCTGCGGGGTGGGGCCTGAACGCGGTGCTGCTGGGGCGGGACGGGGTCGATCCGCCGGGATCGCGGACTACCGCAGCACGGCCGTGACCGGAGCGCTCGTCGTCGTGTTGCCGGCGGAATCGGTCGCCCGGGCGGTGAGCAGGAAGGTGCCGTGCGGACAGGACCTCTCAGCCGGCGACCCGCTACCGCGTGTTCCCGACCCTCGGCTCGGAACCGCCCGCGCATCCGCGACCGCACCGATGCCCTGACCGGCAGCCGTCCGGTCGAGCCGGGAGATGACGCGGCCGGCCCCGGCTGTGAAGTCCGGTCAGTGGAACGGGCAGCGTGCGGGTGCGTCGGCGGATCGCACGTCGCCTCCTGAGGTCGGCATGGTCGGCAGTCGACGTCGGTTCACGCTCAGACCGCTGCCCAGGATCCGAAGCCGTGGGTCGCTGAGCGCGGCGATCGCCGTCGCGAGGCCGGCGATGGCCGGCTTCTCCCCGGGGCAGCGATGGCCGGTGGCGACGTCCGCTCCGCCGTGCGGGATGAAGACGGAGACGGACTCGTAGTCGTCGATGCCGACGAAGCGCTCGGGATCGAAGACGTCGGCGCGGGGCCAGGACTGCTCGTCCGTGTCGGTGCCCAGGATGTCCAGGAGCACTCGTCCTCCGGCGGGCAGTCGGGCGCCGTCGAGTTCGACGTCCGTGATCGCCCAGCCGGGCAGCATCGGCACGAAGGGCGCCGTTCGCCGGATCTCCTGCGCGAACGCGGTCGCGAGCCGGCCCGCCCTCGGCGCGCCGGACTCCTCCGCCTCGGCGGCGATCCTCTGCCGCCACTCGGGCCGGTCGTGGAGCTCCTTCGCGGCGAAGGCGACGAAGCGGGCGACGGCGATCATCGGCCGGATGCTGTTCTGCAGCTCGATGCCCGCGAGGCGGTCCGGCAGCAGCTCCCCCGACAGATCGCGATGCCACGCCCACTCGTGCAGCGCGGTGCCGGGCGGGGCGGACAGGGCGCCGCCTCTCACCGCTTCGATGAGCCGCTCCGCGTGCCGGTCGGACCACAGCCGGTTCGCGGCGGCGAGGAGGTACTCGGGCGAGTAGGGCGCACCGAACCCGTCGACGATCTGCGCGAGACGTGCGGCCCACCGGGTCTTCGCGCGCCGAGTCCCGGGAAGACCGGCCCAGCTCATGCTCGCCCGGCCGAACGCGCCGACCGCCGCGTCGTAGGCGCTCCGGGTTCCGCCCGCCAGCCACGCCTCCTGCTCGATCCGCCACTCCCGTTCGAGCAGGGGGATCAGCCGCTGGACCTGCGCGTCCTCGTAGGCGACGTCGACGAAGGCGGCCTTGCGGTGCCGGTGCTCGTCGCCGTCGAGGCTGTGCACCGAGCCGTTCCCGAACAGGGTCTGCTGCACGATCGCAGGCATCGCGCCGTGTCGAGCGATGCGGGCGTCGTCGTAGAACAGGTCGACGGCCTCGGCGCCGCGGACCAGGAGCGCGTCGCGTCCCAGCAGACGAAGGGGCACCGCTCGAGCGTCGGGGCGGGCGCGACGCCAGATCCGGGCACCGAAGCCGTAGCCGCGCGTCAGCAGGGACAGGGAGTCGTCGCGGAGGACGGTCGTCTGAGACGTCATGCACCCAGGGTCACTGCCGGGCCGTCTCTCGTCCAAGGGGGTGCCGCTCGCGCCGGAATCGTGCTCGCATGTCCTCGGAGCCGCAGTGAGTCCGGGTGACAGTCCGTCCGGCACACGCGGCCGGCAGCTGGAGGGCGCAGGGCGCGTGTGCCGCTCCAGCGCGGTGATGCGTTCGACGGGACGCCCGGCAGGAGGAGGGGCGCGGATGACGTTCGCGGATCGCAGCAGGAAGGGTGCGGGCTCTCCTCCGGCTCCCGAGCCGGCCTGGCCGCACCAGGTCCCGGTACCGAGATTCCGAGGACCACGTCGGCGCGATCAACGCCTCCAGCACCGCCTCTTACGCGAGCAGCAGACCGACGAGCACTGCACCCGGCCCGTCGCGAAGGCCGTGCCTCCGCCTGGAATGCAGTGGTCGACGGACGTCGACGTGCAACAGGACGCGACTCGGTCCTTCCGTTCGCGTCGAGGGTGCCGACGCTCAGCCCGGCTGATGCACGTGGATGTCGCTGCTCGACGTCACGCCGTTGAACTCGAGATACAGCTGCCCCTCGACGACCGACACGGTCAGCGTGTTGCGGCGCTCGAGTACCGCGACCGCGGCATCCAGGAACCCGTGGTCGAAGCTCTGCACGGTGATCTGCTCGAGCTGGTGGACGCGCTTGCCGGACCACGCCGCGATCACCTTCTCCGGGTTGCGATGCGTGTAGACCGTCGTGCGGTCGGCCAGCCTGCTCCCGAAGTGCAGTCGCTCGGCATCCGGCGCGCCCACCTCGATCCACGTGGTCAACCTGCCGGTGAGATCACGGACCAGCACCGCCGGCTCGGTCGCCGTCGACGAGATCCCCTCGCTGAAGGTGATCCCCTCCACGTATTCGAGGCAGTACGCGAGCACGCGCGTCATCATGAACGCGTCGGTCTCGGAAGGATGCCGAGCGGCCCGCAGCGTGATGTCCTCGTAGACGCCGCGGTCGACATCAGCCAGCTGTATCGCGAAGTTGTACATCACTGCGCCGGCTGCCATGTGTGCGAGCTTATGTCTTCTCGCTCATCGAGGAGCGCGAAGCTTCTCCGGCGCCGTTGGGGCATCGTGTTCGCGCGCCTCCTCGCAGGAACGGCCCGGCAGGAGGCGTTCACTCCGTCGAGAGCGTCTCACTCGCTGACTCGGTCTCGGACCTCGACCGGGTGCTGGGCCTGTGTGCGGCGCACGGTTGGCGGCCGGTCGGTCCGCCCCACCGGATGACCAGCGGCGCCCGAGCGGGTACGCGCATCGTCTACCTCGAGGGTGCGCTCGGCGGCTTCCTCGAACTGATCGCGCCACCGCGACTTCTCTAGCGCGAGCCTGCTCGGTCGCTGACGGAATCTGCGTTCGGCAATCTTGGGAACAAGGAGCTCCCGACTCTCGCAGGGGCCAGCAGGAGGCGGGCGCGAGTCGGAGGGGCTGAGCTGCAGGAGGGCGGCGGCGCGCAATCGCGCGACGCCGCCCCGAGGGATTAGGCGATGTCGGTGATCAGGCGATGGCAGCGCGCAGCGCGGCAGCCGCCGCACCCACGTCGGGCGCGCCGTAGATCGCGCCGCCCGCGACGGCGACCACGGCGCCCGCGCGCTGCACCGACTCGATGGTGGCTGTGCTCACGCCGCCCGCGACCGAGAACGGGACGCCGGAGGCCTCGCCGTCGCGGAGGAGCGTCTCGAAGGTGAAGCCCTCCTCGGCCTGCTCGTCGAGGCCGGCGTGCATCTCGACGAACTCGGCGCCGAGGGCGACGACCTCGCGGGCGCGGGCGGCCTTGTCGGGGACGCCGATCAGGTCGACGACGACGCCCTTGCCGTGCTTCTTGCCGGCGGCGATCGCACCGGCGATGGTGCTGTCGCCGGCGACGCCGAGGACGGTGACGAGGTCGGCGCCGGCCTTGAAGGCCATGTCGGCCTCGAGCTCGCCGGCGTCCATCGTCTTCAGGTCGGCGAAGACCGTCTTGTCGGGGTGGGCCTCCTTGACGGCGGTGATGGCCGAGAGGCCGGCGCTCTTGATCAGCGGGGTGCCGAGCTCGAGGATGTCGACGTGCGGGGCGGCCGCGGCGGCGAGCTCGAGGGCGGCGTCGGTGCTGAGGGTGTCCATGGCGAACTGGAGCTTCACGGGGTGCTTCTTCCTGTCGAGGTGGGGGTGGTGAGGAGGGTGGGGCCGGTCGTCATTCGAGGTTCGCGTGGCGCGGCCAGAGCTCGTCGGCGCTCGCGCCCCCGCGCTTCCAGAGCGCGTGGAACAGGGCGTCGCCGGTGAGCACGACGACCTGCTCGAAGAGCCCGCCGGAGTACTGCGCCGAGGCGGCGCCCGAGCGGTCGAGCTTGTCGGCGGCCGGCACGATCACGACGGCGGAGGCCAGCTCGGCGAGCGGCGACTCGGCGGCGGTGGTGATCGCGGCGACCCGCGCGCCGGCGTCGACGGCCGACTGCGCGGCGCGCACGATGCCGCCGGTGGTGCCGGAGCCGCTCGCGGTGAGCAGCACGTCGCCCTCGCGGATCGCGGGGGTGGTGACGTCGCCGACCACGTGCACGACGAGACCGAGGTGCATCAGCCGCATGGCGGTCATCCGCAGCGCGAGGCCGGAGCGGCCGGCGCCGTGCACGAAGACGCGCTCGGCGTCCGCGAGCAGCTCGGCGACGGGCTCGAGGCGGTCGGTCGTGAGCGCGGCGGTCGCCTTCGAGACCTCGGCGACGATCGCGGCGAGGGCCTGGGCGGGGTCGGTGGTGACGTCGGTGGATGCGGGCATGTGGCCAGCCTGCGCGTGGGGGACACCGGCTCCCACCACCCGATGGAGCGGTTCTGCCTACCCGATCGGGTGGGTGGCGCCGTGCGCGGGTAGGCCGGGTAGGTTCGAGGGATGGAGCCCGCCGAGACCGACGCCGAGACGCCCGCCTCCCGCTCGCTGCTGCAGCAGCACGCCCGCACCGTCGCCGAGCAGGCCGACCGGCACGCGGTGGCGCTGGAGTCGGTGCTCGCCGCCCTGCGCGCCGAGCGCCTGGACGATCGGGCGGCTCGCACCGTCGCGATCGACATCGCGGCGAACGCGCTGGTCGAGCTGCGCACCGCCTCCGACGAGCAGCGCAGCGCCATGCTCGAGCCGGTCGTCGGTGCCTTCGCCCGGTTGCGGCGCGACCTGAGCCCGCTGGTCCGGTTCGGCGACCTGGACGTGCAGTTCGTCGAGCCGCCGGCGACGGGACGCGCGCTGCCCGGCGAGGTCGCGCACGCGGCGCGCGCGATCGTCCGCAGTGCGGTGCTGGCCTTCGTGGAGTCGGAGCAGACGCGGCGGGTGCGGATCCAGTGGGACTGCGACGGGCTGAACCTGCTGGTCGAGATCCGCGACGACGGCCGCGGCGAGCTGACCACCCGCGACGAGGCGCTGCGGCCGATCGCGGAGCGCGTGCGCGGCCTCGACGGCGAGCTCTCGATCGCGTCGACCGCGGGCTGGGGCTCGACCCTGTCGATCCGCCTGCCGCTCGATCCGCCGGCTCAGCCCGACGGGCTGGACCTCGCCGAGCTCAGTGCCCGCGAGCGCGAGGTGCTGAACCTGATCACGCTCGGCGCCTCAAATCAGCGGATCGCGGACGACCTCGGCATCAGCGGCAACACGGCGAAGTTCCACGTGTCGAACCTGCTGCGCAAGGCCGGCGCCCGCAACCGGGCCGAGCTGGCAGCCCTGGCCCGGTGACGCGCGCCGGCCGCGCAGGATCGTCGGCGGGTCAGCCGATCAGCTCGGCGACGGTGTAGCCGAAGACCGCGCCGTCGGCGTCCTCCGCCTCGACGCCCGCGTAGACGAAGCCGAACGGGTTGTCGCCGCCGACGATCGCGTTGTAAACGCCGTGGACCTCGAAGCGGCCGGTCGCCGGGTCGACCGCGACGTAGCGGCCGGCGTCGCGGCGCAGGTCGACGCGTCCCTCGCTCACCTCGGAGAAGTTGAGGAAGACCTTGGCCGGCAGCGGGCCGCGGGAGATGGTGACGACACCGGTCAGCACCGGGAACTCGACCCGGTCGCCGGCGCGGGTGCCGCGGTACTGGACCGGGGTGAACGCGATGGTGCCGGTGATCGGGCCCTTGTCGGCCTCGGGGGCGGTCGAGGCGGCGGCGGCCGGGGTGGCGATCGCGACGGCGATCACGGGGACGGACCAGGCGGCGCCGGTGAGGACGCTGCGGCGGGGCAGGGCGGGCGAGGTGGGCGGAGTGGGCAGGGTGGAGCGCAGGCGGGTGTCGTTCATCAGGGTGTCCTTGGGGGTGAGGTGCGCGGGCCCGGGCGCTCCGGAAGGAGGCGGGCCGGCGGCGGGCGTGAGAGCGGCGGGGCAGCGCCGCACGCGAGGTGCGCCGCTCGGGATGCCCGTGCCACTCAGGTCTTCGTCACGACGGCAGTTTCGGGTTGCGTGTCGCGACAACCGACTGTCTCACACCCTCAATGCGTACGCATAGACCCTTTCCGGCAATAGTCGGGTTTCGACGGGCGCTGCTGGCGCCGGTCCGCGCCGAGGCGTCCCGGAGTGGTCGAGGCGTCCCGGTGCTGCTGGACGCCTCGACCGCAACGGGACGCCTCAGCGGATCCGCGCAGGTCTCGATCAGGGGGTCAGCGCCTCGCCGGTGCTTCCCTCCGCCCGCGCGCGCCTGCTACGGTGCCTGAACCGGTTAAGTAAACCGGTTCAGATCCGGACTCGACGACGAGCAGGAGGCGCGGCCATGGCGGCACGACCGACGATCCTGGATGTCGCCCGCGCGGCCGGCGTCAGCAAGGCGCTCGTCTCCTTCGCGCTGAACGACCGGCCGGGCGTCTCGCCGGAGTCGCGCGAGCGGATCCTCCGCGTCGCCGGCGAGCTCGGCTACCGGCCGAGCCTCACCGCCCGCTCGCTGTCCACGAGCGTCTCCTTCGCGGTCGGGCTCGTGGTCGCCCGCGACCCCGAGGTCATCGCGGCCGACCCGTTCTTCCCCGCCTTCATCTCCGGCGTCGAGCGGGTGCTCGCCGAGCACGGCCGGGTGCTGGTGCTCAGCGTCGTCGACCCGGGCGCCTCCGAGGAGGCGGTCTACCGCACGCTCGCCGCCGACCGCCGCGTCGACGGCGTCTTCCTCAGCGACCTGCGCGAGGCCGACGCCCGCCCCGCGCTGCTCGCCGAGCTCGGGCTGCCCGCGGTCACCCTCGGCCGCCTCGACGGCTCGACCTCGCCCGCGGTCGTGATGGACGACACCGCCGGCATCACCGGCGCCGTGCAGCACCTCGCCGCTCTCGGCCACCGCCGCATCGCGCACGTCGCCGGCTCCGGCCACCTGCTGCACTCCCTCCGCCGCCGCGAGGCGTTCGAGCGCGCCTGCGCCGACGCCGGCCTCGAGCCCGGCCCCGTCGTCGTCACCGACTTCAGTGCCGGCCAGGGCGCGAGCGCCACCGAGACGCTGCTCGACTCCGCCGTCCCGCCCACCGCGATCGTCTTCGCGAACGACCCGATGGCCATCGCCGGCCTCGGCGTCGCGCACACCCGCGGGCTGCGCCTGCCGGACGACCTCTCGATCACCGGCTTCGACGACTCCGAGATCGCCGCGCACGTCTACCCCTCGCTGACCTCGGCCCGCACGCGCCCCGCGCGCTGGGGCGAGGCGGCCGCGAGGACCCTCCTCGACCTGATCGAGAACGGCACCGCCCCCGACGTCGACCTCGAGCCCGCAGGACTCGTGGTCCGCCACTCGACCGCCGCACCGCGGTCCCGAATTCTGAACCCGACCCCCTGAACCCGATCCACTGACGCGCCTGCGCACCGCCGCGCACGCGCAGAACAAGGAGAACACCATGGCCTCGATGAAGAGACGCTGGCTGACCGGAGTGGGCATCGCCTCGCTCGCGACCCTCGGACTGACCGCCTGCAGCGGCGGTGGGGGAGGCGCCTCCACCGACCTGACCGCGACCGGCCCGATCACCATCTGGTACTCGAACAACGAGCAGGAGGTGCAGTGGGGCAAGTCGATGGTCGACGCCTGGAACGCCGACCACCCCGACGAGCAGATCACCGGCCAGGAGATCCCGGCCGGCAAGAGCAGCGAGGAGGTCATCGGCGCCGCGATCACCGCCGGCAACGCGCCCTGCCTCGTCTTCAACACGGCGCCCAGCGCGGTCGGCCAGTTCGAGCGCCAGGGCGGACTCGTGAACCTGTCCGAGTTCGAGGACGGCGTCGACTACATCGAGACCCGCAGCGGCGACCTCGCCGAGCAGTACCAGAACGCCGACGGCGACTACTTCCAGATGCCGTGGAAGAGCAACCCGGTCGTCATCTTCTACAACAAGGACGTCTTCACCGCGGCGGGCCTCGACCCGGAGAACCCCTCGCTCGCCACCTACGACGAGTTCACCGCCACCGCGAAGACCCTCGTCGAGTCCGGAGCCGCGCCCGCCGCGATCCAGCCCGCGCCGACCAGCGAGTTCTTCCAGACCCAGTTCGACTTCATGCCGCTCTACGCCGCGGCGACCGGAGGGACGGGGCTGGTCGAGGACGGGAAGGCCACCTTCGCCGACGACGCCGGCTACGAGGTCGCCGAGTTCTGGAAGAGCCTCTACGACCAGGGCCTCGCCGGCCGCGAGCAGTACCAGGGCGACGCGTTCGCCGACGGCCAGGCCGCGATGTCGATCGTCGGCCCGTGGGCGGTCTCGGTCTACGACGACCTGAACTGGGGCTCCGTCTCCGTGCCCACCCCCGACGGCACGCCCGCCGAGGACACCTGGACCTTCAGCGACGCGAAGAACGTCGGCCTCTACTCCGCCTGCGAGAACAAGGGCACCGCCTGGGACGTGCTGAAGTTCGCCACCAGCGAGGAGCAGGACCGCTCGCTGCTGGAGACCACCGGCCAGATGCCGCTGCGCACCGACCTGCAGACCACCTACGCCGACTACTTCGAGGCCAACCCCGCCTACCAGCGCTTCGGCGACCAGGCGAGCCGCACCATCGAGGTGCCCTCGGGCCCGAACACCGTGCAGATGCTGCAGGCGATCCGTGACGCCTGGGGCAAGACCGTGATCTTCGGCGACGGCGACGTGCAGTCGGCGCTCGACGGGGCGGCGGAGACCGTCACCGGGCTCGCCGGCCAGCAGTGACACGCCGGACGGCAGTGAGATGACGACTCTCGCCCCGAAGGCTCCGGTGTCGCAGGGCGCCGGAGCCCCGCGGCCGCAGGACAAGCGGAGCCTGCTCCGCCGCGTCCTCGGTCCGCAGCCGTTCGGGCTGCTGCTCGGCAGCCCCTACCTGCTGTTCGTGCTCGCGGTCTTCGCGTTCCCGGTCGGCTACTCCGTCTACATCGCCTTCCACGACTTCTTCTTCGCGGCCCCCGGCGTGCAGGTCGAGCGCCCGTTCGTCGGCTTCGACAACTTCATCACCGCGTTCTCGAGCCCGCAGGTCATCCGCTCCTTCGGCAACATCGGGATCTTCCTGGTGATCAACGTGCCGCTGACGGTGGTGCTCTCGCTGCTGCTCGCCTCGGCGCTGGACAAGGTCGTGCACCTGCGCACGTTCCTCCGGGTCAGCTTCTACGTGCCCTACGTCACGGCGAGCGTCGCGGTCGTCGGCGTCTGGCTGTTCCTCTTCAACGGGAACGGACTCGTGAACAGCCTGCTCGGGCCGCTCGCGCCGGACCCGTCCTGGCTGATCAACGACAAGCTGGCGATGCCGATCATCGCGCTCTACGTCACCTGGAAGCAGCTCGGCTTCTACATCCTGCTGTACCTGGCGGCGCTGCAGAACGTGCCGAAGGAGCTCTACGAGTCCGCGTCGACCGACGGCGCGGGCCGGATCCGGCAGTTCTGGTCGGTGACCGTGCCGAGCGTGCGGCCGGCGACGCTGCTGGTGCTGCTCGTCTCCACCGTGACCGGCGCGAACCTCTTCACCGAGCCCTACCTGCTCACCGGCGGCGGCGGGCCCAACGGCGCCTCCGCCTCGCCCGTGCTGCTGATGTATCAGCTGGGCATCCAGCAGGGGCAGCCCGACGTGGCCTCGGCCATCGGCGTCGTGCTGGTGCTGCTCGTGCTCGTCATCGCCTACCTGCAGAACCGCTTCGCCGGGGAGAGGAACTCATGAGCACGCTCGCCAGTGCCGGAGGCGCGACCTCCGCGGTCCCCGCCGCCGCCGCCGCCCCGCCGACCCGGCGGAAGCGCCCGGCCTCGAGCCGATCGGCCGTGATCCTGCGCGGCGTCGTGCTCGCGCTCGGCGCGATCGTCTTCCTGTTCCCCTTCTACTACATGGTGATCGGCTCGCTGCAGACCGACCCCGACCCCACCCTGGCCGGGGCCATCCCCGAGGCGGGGAACCTCACCCTCGACAACTACGTCAACGTGAACGAGCGGATCAACCTGCTCACAGGCCTGATCAACTCGGGGATCTTCACCGGCGGCGTCCTGCTCTGCACGATCGTCTTCGGGGTGCTGGCGGGCTACGCGCTCGCGATGCTCGAGTGGCGCGGCCGGAACGCCGTGTTCGCGCTCGCGCTGCTGGTGCAGGTCATCCCGTTCCAGCTGCTGCAGATCCCGCTCTACGTGCTGATCGCCCGCGACTACGGCCTCGCGGACAGCCACCTGGGCATGATCCTGCCGTTCGCGATCAACTCGACGGCGGTGATCATCTTCCGGCAGTACTTCCTGCAGCTGCCCAAGGAGCTGTTCGAGGCCGCGCGGATCGACGGGGCCGGCGAGATCAAGCTGCTGTGGAACATCGCGCTGCCGCTCGTGCGCCCCGCGCTCGTCACGGCCGTGCTGCTCACCTTCATCGGCCCGTGGAACGAGTTCCTCTGGCCGTTCCTGATCACCAAGGACGCGTCGCTGCAGCCGCTCGCCGTGTCCCTCGCCAACTACATCTCCAACGTCGCGTCGTCGACCGACAACCCGTTCGGCGCGATCCTCGCGGGCGCCGTCGTGCTGGCCGCCCCCGTCGTCGTGCTCTTCATCGTGTTCCAGCGCTACTTCGTCTCGACGGATCTCGGATCCGGAGTGAAAGGATGACCATGACTCCCACCCCCGGTACCACCACCCGCACCTCCGTCCCCTACCGCCTCGAGCGCGTCGGCGTCGTGATGGAGCCGCTCGCCGGCGATCCGCTCGAGGCCGAGGGGGTGCTCAACCCCGGCAGCGGGCGCGGACCCGACGGCGAGCTCTACCTCCTGCCCCGGATGGTCGCCGCCGGCAACGTCTCCCGGATCGGCCTGGCCCGGGTGCTCGTCGAGGACGGCGTGCCCGTCGGCGTCGAGCGCCAGGGCGTCGTGCTGGCGCCCGACCGCGGCTTCGAGCGCGGGGCGACGCACTCCGGCGTCGAGGATCCGCGGGTCACCTTCATCGAGGCGCTCGGCCTGCACGTGATGACCTACGTCGCCTACGGGCCGCTCGGGCCGCGGACGGCGCTCGCCGTCTCGGAGGACCTGCGCGAGTGGCGGCGGCTGGGCCCGGTGACCTTCGCCTACGACGACGACCTCGACATCGACCTCGGGCTCTTCCACAACAAGGACACGGTGTTCTTCCCCGAGATCGTCGCGGCGCCGGACGGCACGCGCTCGTTCGCGGTGCTGCACCGGCCGATGTGGGACCTCGGCGAGACCCGGCCCGGGGAGGGCGTGCGGCTGCCCGCCGGCGTCGACGACCCGCGGCAGAGCATCTGGATCAGCTACGTGCCGGTCGCCGAGGTGGACCGCGACCTGGCGAACCTGACCCGCTGGACCCGGCACCGCTTCGTCGCGGGCCCCGAGTTCGCCTACGAGGAGCTGAAGATCGGCGGCGGCCCCGTGCCGCTGCGGGTGCCCGAGGGCTGGCTCCTGCTGCACCACGGCGTCACCGGCACCATCGACAGCGCCTTCTCGCAGCAGCAGCACGTCAACTACGCGGCCGGCGCCATCCTCCTCGACGCCGACGACCCCTCGAAGGTGATCGCCCGCACCTCCGAGCCGCTGCTCGAGGCCGAGACGGAGGAGGAGCGCAGCGGCATCGTCCCCAACGTCGTCTTCCCCACCGCCATCGAGGAGATCGACGGTCGCCACTTCGTCTTCTACGGCATGGCCGACTCCAAGATCGGCGCGGCCCGCCTGCTCCGCACGGACGAGTAGGCGCGGTGGTGCCCGCGTGGCGGGCACCGTCCTGCCGAGTAGCCCGCCCCGCGGGCGTATCGAGATCCACCGTTCTGAAGACGCCGGGTCTCGATACGCCCCTCCGGGGCTACTCGACCAGCATGCAGTCGCCCTTCGAGCCCGCGCTGCGGGCGCACCCTTTTCATGCTGATCGAGTAGCCCGCTCGCGGGCGTATCGAGATCCACCGTCCTGCAGGCGCCGGGTCTCGATACGCCCCTTCGGGGCTACTCGACCAACATGCAATCGCCCCTCCGAGCCCGCAGAGCGGGCGCCTTGCCTCCGATTCCGCGCCGCGGGCGCCCTTGCATGCTGATCGAGTAGCCCGCTCCGGGGGCGTATCGAGATCCCCCACCCCCAGCCACCACCCTTCAAGGAGAGAGTTCAATGACGAACTTCAGACCCCGCGCCGCCGCCGTCCTGGCCGCGACCGCCCTCGCTGCCGGAGGCCTCGCCGTCGGCGCGGCCCCCGCCCAGGCCGCCGAGCCGCTGACCAACACCGCGCACCTCGACTTCCTGCTCGACACCACCACTCCCCAGCCGCAGGCCGGCCACAGCACCTACCGCCTCGCCGAGGAGCCCGACCTCGTGCTCCCGTGGACCTACGCCGACGCCCGCGACGGCGGCACCTTCGAGCGCGTCGGCGGTGGCCCCCTCGACCCGGCGACCGGCGACTGGGCGCAGGGCGCCTACAACACCGACGACGTCTCGCGGGCCGCCGTCGTCTACCTCCGGCACTGGCAGCAGACCGGCTCGACGGCGAGCCGCGACAAGGCCTACGAGACCCTCCGCTCGCTCGCCTACTTCCAGACCACGACCGGCGACGACGCCGGCAACGTCGTGCTCTGGATGCAGCCCGACGGCGACCTGAACCCCAGCGCCGAACCCGTCGAGCTGCCCGACCCCAGCGACTCCGAGGACAGCTACTGGCTCGCCCGCACCCTCTGGGCGCTCGGCGAGGGCTACGCCGCGTTCCAGGACGACGACCCCGACTTCGCCGCGTTCCTGCAGGAGCGCCTGCGCCTCGGCGTCTCCGCCGTCGACCGCGAGGTGCTCACCCGCTACGGCGAGTACGCGGTCGCCGACGGCGTCGACGTGCCCGGCTGGCTGATCGTCGATGGCGCCGACGCCACCGCGGAGGCCCTCCTCGGCCTCTCCGCCTACGTCGAGGCCGCGCCCGACGACGCCGCCGTTCGCGCCAGCACCGCGAAGCTCGCCGAGGGCGTCGCCGCCTACGCCCGCACCACGACTCACGGCGACACCACCGCCTGGCCGTACGGCGCGATCCTGCCCTGGACGAAGTCCCGCTCGCTCTGGCACTCCTGGTCGTCGCAGATGGCGGGCGGCCTGGCCGCCTCGTCCGTCGCGCTCGGCGACGCGTCGCTCCTCGAGCCGGCCGTCGTCGACGCCGCGCGCTTCGCCCCCGAGCTGCTGACCGCCGGCGGCCCGGACAACGGCTGGAACCCGACGCCGACCGACCGCGTGCAGATCGCCTACGGCGCCGACTCGCGGCTGCAGAACTCGCTCGCTCTCGCCGACGCGACCGGCTCGCGCGCCTACACCGACCTCGCGGGGGTGCAGGGCGCCTGGTTCTTCGGGCTCAACCTCAGCGGCGCCCCCGTCTACGACCCGGCGACCGGAGTCACCTACGACGGCGTCCAGGCCGACGGCAGCGTCAACCGCAACAGCGGCGCCGAGAGCACCATCCACGGCCTGCTGTCGATGCTCGCGCTCGACGCGCACCCGTCCGTCGCCGCCCGCGCGACCGCGGTCACGACCCAGGCGAGCCGCGACGGCCTCCGCCTCGTCGAGGCCGAGTCGGCCCGCGGCGGCACGGTCGTCACCCCGGAGTCGGCGTGGACCGGCGAGTCCGGCTGGAGCGGCTCCTACCTGTCGCTCACGAACTGGCGCCGCGCAGCGACGATCCCCGTCGGCTCCGCGACCCAGGACCGCCTGGTCGAGGCCGTGATCCTCGCCGCCGAGCGGGGCACCGAGCAGACCCCGATCAGCCTCTGGAACTCGGGCCGCCGCCCGCTCGACGTGCTCACCAGCACCGTCGGCGCGCAGGGCGTCACCGAGGCGTCCGGGATCCTGCTGCCGCAGAAGCTGCGGCGCACGCTCCCCGCGAGCGCGACCACCGTCGAGGTCCGCGCCCTCTCCGGCGAGACGAAGCTGGACGCCCTGCTCGTGCGCCCCGTCGTCTCGCGCCTGGTCGTCGTCGGCGACTCCGGCCGCACGGAGCTGGTCCGCAACTCGACCGCGTCGCCCCAGCCGACCACGGTCGACGGCACGGGCACCCTCCGCGTCTACGCGCAGGACGGCACCCTGGTCAGCGAGTCGCCCGCCGCGGGTGCGACCCCGGTCACCCTCCCCGCTCAGGGCTTCGCGATGCTCCTCGGCTGACGGACCCGCTCATGCTGATCGAGTAGCCCGCTTGCGGGCGTATCGAGCGGAGGGGGCGCCTCCGGCGCCATCGCAGGGCGGGGAAGAGACCGACGTCCTTGCGGTGGGCGGGTCTCGATACGCCCCTTCGGGGCTACTCGACCAGCATGGCTGCGGGCGTCTCTTCCAAGTAGATCCAGCCCGCCGCGCCCCCCCACTCCTCGAAAGTTGCGGTAGTCGCGCTCGACTACCGCAACTTCTGCGTTCTCGACGCGGCGACCGGCGGGGGCCGCGCGTCAGCGGGTGCGGTGCAGCGTCTTCGAGGCCAGACCGGCGATCGCCGCGCCGAGCACCGGCGCCAGCAGGAACACCCACACCTGGCCGAGCGCGTCGGGGCCAGCGAAGACGGCGGCCGCGATCGAGCGGGCCGGGTTCACCGAGGTGTTGCTGATCGGGATGCTGATCAGGTGCACGAGGGTCAGCGTGAGGCCGATCGCGAGCGGGGCGACGGACTTGTACTCGCTCTTCGAGGTGGCGGAGAGGATCACGCCGACGAAGACGGCCGTGAGCACGACCTCGGCGAGGAGCACCGCGCCGAGGCCGAAGCCGCCGGGGGAGTGCGCGCCGAAGCCGTTCGAGGCGAAGCCCGAGTCGCGGGCGGCGTCGAAGTAGCCGGCCGGCCCGTCGGCCGCGATCAGCGCGACGACTCCGGCGCCCGCGATGCCGCCCACGATCTGGGCGACGATGTAGCCGGGGATGTGCCGCCACTCCGTCCGCCCCGCGAGGGCGAAGCCGATCGAGACGGCCGGGTTGAAGTGGCCGCCCGAGATGTGGCCGACGGCGTAGATCCCGGCGACCAGCGTGAGCCCGAAGGCGAGCGCGACGCCGAGGAAGCCGACGCCGAGCGCGTTGCCGCTGTCGGGGAAGGCGGAGGCGAAGATCGCGGTGCCGACGCCGCCCGCGACGAGCAGGAAGGTGCCGAACGCCTCGGAGGCGTAGCGCGCCGCGGCGGAGTACTGCTCGGCGTGCTCCTTCCGCTGCTCACTCGTGGTGCGGCTGGCGGGCTTCGATGACGGCATGGGGGTTCCTCCGCGGGTCGTGGTACTGCCCCGCGGCGCGCGAGGGCAACGGCCACTCCAGCATCCGCCGGCGCCGGGGGAACCGTGCGCCCAGTCGGCTCCCGGCCGCGCGGCCCGAGAGGGGCGCTGCGCGGCCACCCACCCCTCGCTCAGCGGCCAGCCCTTCCGCTCGCACGCTGGTCGAGCAGCCCCCCCCCTGCTGGTCGAGCAGCCCCGGAGGGGCCCGGCATGCTGATCGAGCTGCCCCCGAGGCGCCCCAGCATGCTGGTCGAGTAGCCCCGGAGGGGCGTATCGAGACCCACCCTTCTGCAGCACGGTGGATCTCGATACGTCCGCTGCGCGGACTACTCGATCAGCATGCACGGGGTCCGCTGCGCGGACTGCTCGATCCGCAAGGCGCTGTCACGCCGCGAGGTGGAACGTGCTCGCGAAGCGCCCGAGCAGCGTGTCCCGCCCGCGGAGCACCGTGACCGCGCCGGTCGCGATGGCCCGCTCCGGCGCGAGCTCGCCCGACAGCAGCAGCCGGATGTCCGCGCCGGTCGAGAACGCCAGGTCCACCGGGGCCTCGCCGCCCGGCACCTCGCCGCGCGACACGTCCAGCGCCGCCCCGTCGACCCGGATCAGCAGCCCGGCCGGTCCGACCTGCGCCGCGTACACCGTCGCCGGCAGCTCGGCCGCGACCTGCGGGCGGAACGCGGTCCGCAGATCCACCGTCATCGAGTCCGGAGTGATCACCTGCTCCTCGCGCGGATCGCCCAGCGCCTTGAACCCCCAGGCGCCGAGCGCGAGCACGATCGGCTCGAGCTCGCGGCCGTAGGGCGTCAGCTCGTAGACGATAATGCGCGAGCGCGGCGCCCGCCGGATGATCCCGGCCGCCTGCAGCTCCTTGAGCCGGCCGGCCAGCACGTTGCTCGGGATCCGCGCGAGCCCCTGCGCGAGCTCGCTGTACCGGCGCGGCCCGACCAGGAGATCCCGGACGATCAGCAGGGCCCAGCGCTCGCCGACCAGCTCGACCGCGCGGGTGAGCGCCGAGTACTGCCCGTAGTCGCGTGCGGCCATCGCCCTCAGGCCTGCTCGCCGGTGAACGCCTCCGGGCCCTGCGCCGCGGCGACCGGGTCCATCCAGCCGAACTCGAGCAGGTTGCCGTCGGGGTCGGCGACCTGACGCTGGTACATGAAGCCGTAGTCGGAGGCGGGCCGTGATTCGGATCCGCCCGCAGCGAGCCCCGCGGTCACGGTGGCGTCGACGGCCTCGCGGGTGTCGAGGAAGATCGCGGTCGAGACGGAGGGGTTCACGGCCGGGTCGCCGATCGGCAGATCGCTGAAGGTCTGGAAGTACTCGCGCACCAGGATCATGAAGTAGTTGTGGTCCTCCTCCACCACGACGCAGGCCGCGTTGTGGTCGGAGAACGCCGGATTGATCGAGAAGCCGAGCGCGACGTAGAACGCCTTCGCGCGCTCCAGATCGGTGACGGGCAGGTTGACGAACATCGAGGGCATGGCGGTCTCTCCTTCTCGGCGGAGCCGCGGACTGCGGCGTCTGCGCTCATGCTTGTGAAAAACAAGTGCCACGTCAAGAGGCGGACCCGAGACGCCGCGACCGACGCGGGAGCCGCCTGTGGCGCGTGAGACGACCTCCGGCGCGCTGTCTCGTCCGGTCTCGTGCCGAAGGTGATGAGGCGAGCCGGAGTCGCCGCGGGCCACCGCCGGCTCGCGCGATCGTCACCGGCTCGTCATTTCATCCGGTCTCCGCGTGCCGAAGGGCGTTCCACGAGCCCGAGGTGCTGCGGAGTCGCCTTCGGCTCGCGCGATCAGCTCCGGCTCGTCGTTTTGGCGGGTTTCCACGTGCCGAGGGTGATTCCGCGTGCCCGAGTTGCGGCGGAGTCACCGCTGGCTCGAGCGATCAGCTCCGGCTCGTCGTTTCCGCAGGTTTCCACGAGCCGAGGGTGATTCCACGAGCCCGAGGTGCTGCGGAGTCGCCTCCGGCTCGCGCGATCAGCCCCGGCTCGACGTTCCCGCAGATTTCCACGAGCCGAGGGTGATTCCGCGTGCCCGAGTTGCGGCGAAGTCACCGCCGGCTCGCGCGACAGTCTCCGGCTCGTCATTTCCGAAGGTTTCCACGAGCCGAGGGTGATTCCGCGTGCCCGGGTAGTCCGGAGCTACGTCCGGCTCGCGAGATCTCGTCCGGCTCGTCGTTTCCGCGGGTTTCCGCGTGCCGAAGGTGGTTCCACGAGCCCGAGGTGCTGCGGAGTCGCCTTCGGCTCGCGCGATCAGCTCCGGCTCGTCGTTTCGGCAGGTTTTCATGAGCCGAAGGCGATTCCGCGTGCCCGAGCAGTCCGGGGCTAGCTCCGGCTCGCGAGACCACGTCCGGCTCGCGGTTCTGCCGGATCTCCGCGTGCCGAGGGTCGTTCCGCGTGCCGGATCCGTGCGGAGTCGCCCGAGGTCCCGGCGGATCTCGAGCTCGCACGTCTCCGGCTCGCGGAATCCGCTCCGGCACGTCGTTTCGTCCGGTTTCCGCGTGCCCGAGGCCGTTCCGCGTGCCGGACGTCGCCCGGCGTCACCTCCGGCTCGCGGGAGTCGCTCCGGCTCGCGATTCCGCCTCGTTTCGACGAGCCGAGGGAAATTCCGCGTGCCGGAGTTCGCCTGGTGCGGCCTCCGGCACGCGGAAGCACCTCCGGCTCGCGGTTCCGGCTCGACTCTGCGTGCCGAGGCCGATTCCGCGAGCCGAACCTCCTCCAGGACACGCCGCGACCGCAAAAGAGAGCGCTCTCACAAAAGTCTTGACCTCCCCGCGACCCGCTCCGTATGCTCGCCTCACACCTCGTGAGAGCGCTCTCACACACGGCAGCACAGCACCGTGGGAGCGCCCCCAGGGGTGCCCTGACACCCATCACGAAGGAGTGACCGTGCTCGAATCACGACGCGCCAGGATCGCCACGGCGATCGCCGGCGCCGCCACCCTGGCCTTGCTCGTCTCCGGCTGCTCGTCCGGATCCGGCGCGGCCGAGGACGGCGACATCGAACTGACCGTGACCACGTTCGGCGCCATGGGGTTCGACGACCTCTACGCCGAGTACGAGGCCGCCCACCCGGGCGTCACGATCGTCCCGAACAACATCGACACCGGCGGCAACGCCCGGACCGACGCGTTCACCAAGCTCGCCGCAGGCTCCGGCCTCGCCGACGTCGTCGCCATCGAGGAGGGCTGGCTCGGCTCGATCATGGAGGTCTCCGACCAGTTCGTCGACCTGCGCGACCACGGCATCGAGGACCGCAAGGCCGACTGGGTCGACTGGAAGTACGAGCAGGCCGTCGACCCCGACGGCCGCGTCATCGGCTTCGGCACCGACATCGGCCCCGAGGGCCTCTGCTACAGCACCGCCGCCTTCGAGGCCGCGGGCCTGCCCACCGATCGCGCCGCCGTCGCGGAGCTGCTCGGCGGCGCGGACGCGACCTGGGAGGACTACTTCGCGGCCGGGAAGCAGTACCACGACGCGACCGGCAAGGCCTGGTACGACCAGTCCGGCTTCGTCTGGAACGCGATGGTCAACCAGCTCCCCGAGGGCTACTACACCGCCGACGGCGAGCTGAACATCGACGACAACGCCGAGCTGCAGGAGCGCTGGGGCTGGATCACCGACGGCGCCGCCTCCGGACTCTCGGCCGCGCAGAAGGCCTGGGACTGGAACAAGGGCAAGTCGTTCAACGACGGGACCTTCGCGACCTTCGTCTGCCCGGGCTGGATGCTCGGCCAGGTGAAGGCGCAGGTCGAGGCCGGCGGCGGCGATCCCGAGGCCACCGGCTGGGACTTCGCCGACGTCTTCCCCGGCGGCGCGGCCAACTGGGGCGGCTCGTTCCTCTCCGTCCCGACGCAGTCGAAGCACCCCGCCGAGGCCGCGGAGCTCGCCTCGTGGCTGAGCGAGCCGGAGCAGCAGATCGCCGCGTTCGACGCGACCGGCCCGTTCCCGAGCACCGTCTCCGCCCAGGAGCAGCTCGCCTCCGCCGCAGCGCCCGACCCGGCGCTGAACGGCTCGCCGACCGGCGCGATCCTCGCCGAGCGCGCCCAGGGCGTCGTCGCCCAGTACAAGGGACCGGACGACTCGCTGATCCAGGAGAACGTCTTCGGCCCGGTCCTGCAGAAGGTCGACCGCGGCGAGCTCGACGGCGACAAGGGCTGGAACGAGGCGCTCTCGCTCCTCGACGAGCTGGTCGACTGACCCGCTCCCCTCAGACAGGGCCCCCGTCCGGTAGCAGGCCGGGCGGGGGCCCTCCCTCCCCCTCCGATGAACGAGTCCCACGACGAGAGCGACCCATGACGAGCACCCTGACCCCGCCGACCGCATCGGCCGCGCCGCCTCCCGGCCGCCGCCCCGCGCCCCGCCTGCCGCTGACGGCGCGGCAGCGGATGAGCCGCTTCGACGTCAAGGCGTCGCCGTACCTCTACATCTCGCCGTTCTTCCTGCTCTTCGCGATCACGGGAGCCTTCCCCCTCGTCTACACGCTGGTGGTCTCGCTCTACGACTGGCAGCTGCTCCAGGGCCAGGGCGACTTCGTCGGCCTCGGCAACTTCGCCGCGGTGCTCGGCGACCGCTTCTTCTGGAACTCGATCGGCAACACGCTGAGCATCTTCCTGCTCTCCACCATCCCGCAGCTCGCCGTCGCCCTGGTGCTCGCGGCGGTGCTCGACCAGTCGCTGCGCGCCCGCACCTTCTGGCGGATGAGCGTGCTGCTGCCCTACGTCGTCTCGCCCGTCGCCGTGGCGCTGATCTTCTCGAGCATCTTCGGCGACCAGGAGGGCCTGGCGAACAACCTGCTCGGCCTGGTCGGCATCGCCCCGATCGACTGGACCAACGACCGCCTCGCCAGCCACATCGCGATCGCCTCGATGGTCAACTGGCGCTGGACCGGCTACAACGCGCTCATCCTCCTCGCCGCGATGCAGGCCGTGCCGCGCGACCTGCACGAGTCGGCCGCGCTCGACGGAGCGGGCTCGTTCCGCCGCTTCACCTCGATCACCATCCCGAGCATCCGGCCGACCCTGATCTTCGTGATCATCACGGCCACCATCGGCGGGCTGCAGATCTTCGCCGAGCCGCGCCTGTTCGACGTCTCGAACGCCGGCGGCATCGGCGGCTCGGACCGCCAGTTCCAGACGACCGTCCTCTACCTCTGGGAGATGGCGTTCTTCCGCCAGAACTTCGGCGAGGCGGCGGCGGTCGCCTGGCTGCTGTTCCTCCTGATCGTGCTGATCGGACTGGTGAACTTCGCGATCTCGCGGCGGATCGCGTCCGTCGAGAACCGCGTGAGAACGCGCACGCGCCGACCGGCGCAGAAGGTGAGCGACCGATGACCGCGACGATTCCCACCGTTCCCGCCGCCGCGCCTGTCGTGGCCGAGCCGGAGCGTCGCGCCCGGCGCCCGCGCTCCTCCGGGGCCGGCCGCGTCGACCGCCCCGGCTTCCTCACCTACGGACTGCTCAGCGCCTTCATCCTCGGCTCGACCTACCCGCTCTGGTGGTCCTTCGTGGTGGCCAGCGGGAGCAACGCGACCCGCGGCGAGACGCTGCCGCTGATCCCGGGCGGCAACTTCCTCGCGAATGCGGCGCAGGTGTTCACGGCGATCCCGTTCTGGACGGCGCTGCTGAACAGCGTGGTCGTCTCGGGAATCATCACGCTGTCGGTCGTCTCGTTCTCGACCCTGGCCGGCTACGCCTTCGCGAAGCTGCGCTTCCGCGGGCGGGACGGCCTGATGATCACCGTGATCGCGACGATGGCGATCCCGACCCAGCTGGGCATCATCCCGCTGTTCATCCTGATGCGGCAGCTCGGCTGGACCGGCACCCTCGGCGCCGTGATCGTGCCGACGCTGGTCACCGCGTTCGGCGTGTTCTTCATGCGGCAGTACCTGGTGGACGTGATCCCGGACGAGCTGATCGAGGCGGCCCGGGTCGACGGAGCGAACCAGTTCCGGACCTTCCTGACCGTCGCGGTGCCGGCCGCGCGGCCCGCGATGGCGATCCTCGCGCTGTTCACGTTCATGATGGCGTGGACCGACTTCCTCTGGCCGCTGATCGTGCTGAGCCCGACCAACCCGACACTGCAGACCGCCCTGTCGCAGCTGCAGTCCGGCTACTACGTCGACTACTCGATCGTGCTGGCCGGCGCGGTGCTCTCGATCATCCCGCTGCTCGTGCTGTTCGTGCTGGCGGGCAAGCAGCTGATCGCCGGCATCATGGGCGGCGCGGTCAAGGGCTGACCGCGGGCGCCTCCGAAGCCCGGCTGGACCTCCGGCTCGCGAGAACGGGTCCGGCACGCAGAACCAGCCGGTTCCCGCGTGCCGAACCTGTTTCTGCATGCCGGAGGTGGCTGGGACGGAGGTTCGGCTCGCGGTTCCATTTCTGGCTCGTCGATTCGGCCGGTTCCCGCGTGCCGGAGCTGTTTCCGCGTGCCGGAGGTGGCGGGCACAGCCTTCCATGCTGGTCGAGTAGCCCCGGAGGGGCGTATCGAGACCCACCGTCCTCAGCAGGGCGGACCTGCAGACTCGTCTCCTGACGCCGCCCGGCCGGCATGGCCGGTGAGCGAGCGCCCCCGCAGGGGCGTCTCGAACGCCACCCGCCCGCTCGGCTACTCTCGGGCCCGGGGGTCCACCGCTCGAGAGGCACGCATGAGTCACGACACCGCACCGGCCGCACCCACGCTCGAGGCCGTCGCCGCGCTCGCGGGAGTGTCCCGGGCGACGGTCAGCCGGGTCGTCAACGACTCGCCGAAGGTGAAGGCCGAGGCGCAGGCCGCCGTCCGCCTCGCGATCGAGAAGCTCGGCTACGTGCCCAACCGCGCGGCCCGCTCGCTCGCCAGCCGGCGGACCCAGGTCCTCGCCCTGCTCGTGCCCGAGTCGATAGGCAAGGTGTTCGGCGATCCGTTCCTCGCCGCCGTCGTCCAGGGCGCGGCCACCCGCCTCGCCGCGACCGACTACATGCTCAACATCGTGATCGCCTCCGAGGCGACGCCCGACAAGACCCGCCGCTACCTGCTCGGCGGCAACGTCGACGGCGCGCTCGTCGTGTCGCACCACAGCGGCGACCACTCCTACGCCCGGATCGGCGCGAGCGTGCCCCTCGTCTTCGGCGGCCGACCGCTCAGCCTCGACGACCACGACAGCCACTTCGTCGACGTCGACAACGTCGGAGCGGCGCGGCAGGTCACCGAGCACCTGCTGGGCCTCGGGCGGCGCGCCCCGGCGATGATCGCGAGCCGCCAGGACATGCCCGGCGCGATCGACCGCCTGGCGGGCTGGCGCGCGACCGTCGAGGCGGCGGGCCTGGACGCCTCGCTCGTCGAGATCGGCGACTACTCGCCGCGGGACGGCGCCGAGGCGATGCGGCGGCTGCTCGACTCCGGCCGCCCGATCGACGCGGTCTTCGCCTCCAACGACCAGATGGCCTCCGGCGCCCTGGCGGTGCTGCGCGAGCGCGGCCTGAGCGTGCCCGGCGACGTGGCGCTCGCCGGCTTCGACGGCGACTACTCCTCGGAGGCCGCCGAGCCGCCGATCACGACCGTGCGCCAGCCCGCCGCCGGCCTCGGCGACGCGATGGCCGAGGTCCTGGTGCGGCTGCTGGCCGGCGACGACGTCCCGCGGGCGACGCTGCTGCCGACGGAGCTGCTGATCCGCGCCTCGACGGTGCCGCGGAGCTGACTCCGCCGCACAACATCAGCTGAGAGCACCCGGCCTCCGCTGTGGGAGGAGGCCCACCCTTCTCAGCTGATGGTGTGCGGCCGACTCCGCCCCTCAGCCCGTGAACACCGTCGAGGAGCGGCGCTCGTACCAGTGCGCGAGGTGCTCGCCCGCGCGGAGGACGTGCTCGCGCATGATGTCGGCGGCGCGCTCGCGGTCGCCGGCGACGAAGGCCTCGACGATCTGTTCGTGCTCGCGGAAATTCTCCTCGCGGTGGCGCGAGTTCTCGCGGAGGACCAGGCCCGAGACGTTCCGGGGGAAGGCGTCGTTGATCTCGATCAGCATCCGGCTGAGGCGGGTGTTACCCGAGGCCTGGTAGATCAGCCCGTGGAACTGGTCGTTGGCGCTGCCGTCGCGCTCGGCCGCGGTGCCGGCGGCGACGGCGAGCGAGCGCTCGTACATCGCGGTGTTCACCTCGCGGAGCTCGGCGATCGTCGCATCGTCCAGGCGGTCGACCGCGCGGCGGGCGGCGAGCGACTCCAGCTCGGCGCGCACCTCGTAGGCCTCGCGTACCTCCCACGGCACCGGCACGCGGACGACGGCGCCGCGGTTGGGGACGACCTCGATCAGCCCGCCGGTCTGCAGCTGGCGCAGCGCCTCGCGGACCGGGGTGCGGCTGATGCCGAACTGCGTCGCGAGCTCGGCCTGGCGCAGCGGGGCGCCGATCGGGATCTCGCCGGACATGATCTTCGCCCGGATCCGGGCGGCCAGATCGTCCACGAGTGCATTGTCGCCCTGGGTCGTCACGCGATGATCCCCTCCGATCAGCGGCCAGGTCGGCCGGGATCCAATCATGGCAGGCATTGGATCCCACGCGAGGGCCGGTGTCGTCGAACCGAGGGCCCGCTCTTGCTGTCGGCTTGACCCGTGGATCCGCGCAGCCCTAGATTGGATCCAATGTTGCCCGCCGTGGCGACCGATCGAGGTCAGGAGGCCGGCGTGGATGTGCTGCTGGTCGTGATGCTCGCGGGCGCCGCCGCCTCCCTCGCGCTCGGCCTGGCCGGCTGGCGTGGCGTCGGCCGCGGCTGGCTCGTCGCCGAAGCGGCCATGCTCGCCGCGATGCTCGACGTGCACCTGCCGGCCCTGCACCTCCTGCCCGCGCCGCTCTGGTCCGCGCTGCTCGCGGGCTGCGCACTCGTCGCCGCCCTCGTCGACCGGGTGCGTCGCGGCCGAGGCGTCCGGCGGCACGGCGCCGACGCGCTGCACGCCGTCGGGATGCTGCTCGCCGCCGTCCTCGTGCTCCTCGCCGACGCCGCCCCCACCGCGGGTGCTCTCGCGGGCGCCGGGCACGCGCACGGCGGCGGACTCGCCCTGCCGCTCGGCGCCGCCGTCGCCGTCTACGCGGCGTGCACGCTCCGCGTCGCCCTCGCCGGCCGCCCCGGCCGCCTCGACACCACCCGCAGGCTCGCCTCCCTTGCCGCGCTCGTCGCCATGGGCGCGATGGCCGCGGTCGGCTGAGCAGCCCGCCCCGCCCCCCGAACGACACCCCACACCCCGCACCCCACACCCCGCACCGCACCGGAAGAAGGAGACGCCGCATGATCATCGACGCGTACAACACCACGCAGGACCGCCGAGGCCGCAGCGACTACCTCAGCGGGGTCCGCCCCGGCGAGCAGCCCCCGGCCTACACCCCGTTCGACCCGAAGCGCATCCTCGACCGGATGGACGCCGCCGGCGTCGACCGCGCGATGGTCTGCTCCCTCGCGCAGGGCATCGAGAACGACTTCCTGATCGACCTCGTGAAGGCGCACCCCGACCGCCTGTTCGGCTTCGGCCAGGTCATGCCGCAGTGGGAGAACGCGACCGACGAGATCCGCCGCTTCGCCGACGCCGGGCTGGTCGGACTCAAGCTGCACCCCAGCCTGCACGGCTACCACGTCGCCGACCACGGGCTGCTCGACCCGCTGTTCGCGGTCTGCGACGAGCTCGGCCTGCCCGTTCTGATCAACGCCCTCGACGACGCGTTCTGCGCGCCGTTCGCCATCGAGGAGATCGCCAAGGGCTTCCCCGGGGTGCCGACGATCATCGCCCACATGGGCGCGGTCTGGAACGTGCCCGAGGCGATCATCGTCGCCGAGCGCAACCCGCACGTCTACCTCGAGACCTCGGCGACGCTGATGTCCGACGTCAAGCGCGCCTACGCCCGTCTCGGCGCCGAGAAGATCCTGCTCGGCTCGGAGTGGCCGGGCAGCGACTTCGACCTCGAGCGGATGAAGATCGCCAAGGCGATCCCGGACGAGGCCGACCGCGCGCTGGTCGAGGGCGGCAACATGGCGCGGATCCTGGGCTGGTCGTGACCGAGGGGGCGGAGTCGGCGCCTTCGGCGCCGGAGAGCCCGGTGCGCGATCGGCCGGTGCGCGATCGGCCGGTGCTCGATCGGCCGGTGCTCGACGGGCCTCCCGCGGGGATGTCCGCGCCGGACCGCGAGCTGCTCGAGGTGGCCTCGGCGATCCTCGACGCCCGCTACCGGACCGGCGTCCACGAGGTCGCGGCCGCCCTGCGGCTCGCGGACGGGCGGATCGTGACCGGCCTGCACGTCGAGGCGAGCGCCGGCCGGGCCTCCGTCTGCGCCGAGTCCGCCGCCCTGAGCGCCGCCGTCGTCGCCGGCTCCCCGGTCGTCTCGATCGTCGGAGTGCTGCAGCGCCCGGCCGGCTCCCGCCACCTCATCGAGCCCTGCGGCGTCTGCGCCGAGCTCCTCGGCGACCACGCGCCCGACGCGACCGTCTGGGTCGCCGTCGCCGACGCCTTCGCCCCGGTCCCCGTCGCCGCCCTGCTCCCGCACCGCCGCCGCCGCGCCGCCCGCCCGGTCTGACGGCCGCCCGGCCTGACGCCCGCCCCTCTCCGGAAGTTGTCGTACTGGGCGCGCGGGTACGACAACTTCTGCGCACCGGAGGAGCCGACTCTCCTCCACAAGCCGAGCAGCCCGAGGTTTTACCCCAGGGAAACACGGCCGACCCCCGCCCGAACGATCGCCTGGCCAGACTTGCCGGGCGGACGACGGGCCCCGGCCCTCGCGCCGCCGGGGTCGTGGGGGCACCTCACCCGACCCGCGCACCACCCGGAAGGATCCACCCGCATGCTCGCCGTCTCCGGCACTCCCGTCCTCCTCGTCGTCGACATCCAGGGCGGGGCCGCCTCGGGCCTGCCGACCCCCGGCATCCCCGTGATGAGCGGCCGGGCGGAGCGCACGCCCCGGGTGCGTGACCTGATCGCGCACTGCCGCAGTGCCGGTGTGCCGGTCGTCTTCGTGCAGGAGGTGCACAAGCGCGACCTGATCGACATCGGCCGCGAACTCGACGGCGCCGAGGGCCCGCACTGCCTCGAGGGCGACCCGGGCACCGAGCTGGCGTCCTGGCTCGAGCCGCGGCCCGAGGAGTTCGTGATCCGCAAGCGCCGCTACTCCGCCTTCTTCGGCACCGAGCTCGAGATCGTGCTGAAGGCCTACCGCGCGGGCACGCTGCTGCTGGTCGGCGGCCTCACCGACGTCTGCATCCACTACACGGCGGCGGACGCGCACCAGCACGACTACGCCGTCCGGGTGCTCACCGACTGCGTCGCCGGCTCGAGCGAGCGCGCGCACGCCGCCACCCTGGAGGCGATCGAGTACCTCCAGCGCGACGCCCTCGTCACCGCCGCCGACGTGCACGACTGGCTCGACCGCCGGGAGACGATCGATGCCTGAGTCGCAGAACGGCACCGCCCCCCGCCTCCTCGTCGCCCGCATCCGCACGATGGACCCCGAGAACCCGCTCGCCGAGGCGCTCCTGATAGACGGCGACCGGATCACCGCCGTCGGCACCCTCGCAGGCGTCCGCGCCGCAGCCCCGGCCGGCACCCCCGAGGAGCACCTCGACGGCACCCTCCTCCCCGGCTTCATCGACGCGCACTCGCACGCCCAGCGCGCGGGACTGAAGGCCCTGCAGCTGCTCGACGCGGGCGCCGGAGCGGACGCCTTCTCGGCCGCGATGCTCGCCGACGCGGACGCTGATCCGGACGCCCCGGACTGGCTCGGCGACACCCCGCCCACCCCCGAGGACCGCCGCGCGGCCCTCCTCCGCATCCAGCCGCTGCTGCACGAGCTGGGCTTCACCGGCGTCGTCGACCCGGCCGTCACGCTCGACGAGCTCGCCGCCTACCGCGCCGCCCACGAGCGCGGCGAGCTGTCGCTGCGGGTCGTCGCGATGCCCTACCCCGAGCTCGGCACGGAAGCGGTCCCGGGCGTCGACGAGGCGCTCGCCCTGCTCGACACCGTCGGCGGCAGCACCGGCGACGGCGACGAGCTGCTCCGCCTCGGCCCGATCAAGGTCTACTACGACGGCGAGGGGATGAAGGGCCAGGCGCTCCTCGAGCAGCCCTGGCCCAGCGGAAGCCACGGCGTGCAGCGGATCGCGACCGCAGAGTTCGCGCGGCTCGCCGCGGAGTGCGTCGCCCGCGGCTGGGGCCTGGGCGTGCACGCGGTCGGCAGCCGCGCGGTCGCCGAGGTGCTCGACGCCCTCGAGGCGGCCGGCCCGCCCGAGCGGATCGCCGCCCTGCGCTGCCAGCTGATCCACGCCTACCTCGAGCCCTCCGCCGAGAGCCGCGAGCGCGCGGCCCGGCTCGGCGTCGTCGCCTCGCTGCAGCCCTCGATCGCCTGGAGCAACGCGGCCGGACTGACGGAGCGGCTCGGCGCGCGGGCCGACCCGGTGAACCCGATGCGCGACTGGCAGGAGTCCGGCGCCGTGATCGCGCTCGGCTCCGACGCCCCCTACTTCCCGTTCGACCCGCGCCGGGTGGTCGCGACCGCGGTGAGCCGTCGGATGCGCCGCCTGCCCGAACCGCTCGGTCCGGAGCAGGCGCTCACGGTGCTCGAGGCCGTCGAGGGCTACACCCGGGGAGCGGCGCACGCGGCCTTCGCGGAGGACCGCCGCGGGATGCTCCGCCCCGGCTTCCTCGCCGACCTGGTGCTGCTCTCGGTCGACCCGGGGGAGTGCTCGGCGGAGGAGTTCGCCGGGGCGCGCGTGCTGCGGACGGTGGTCGGCGGGCGGACGGTGCACGAGGCGGCCGCGGGGATCGCCCAGCAGATGTAATCCCGCCGAAACACAATGGGATCCGCATTGCCTTAGATTGGATCCAAGTTGAGCGGCCCCCCGAGCAACTCCGCCCCGCCCCCGATGCACCACCCGTACCCCTTGGAGGACAGCACCATGGTCAGGAAGAGCTTGCTCGCCGGCGTCGCACTGGCGGCCGTCGCGAGCCTCGCGCTCACCGCCTGCGGGACCACCAGCGCCCCGCAGAGCGCCACCGGCACCGCCGGCACCACCGACACCATCAACGCGGAGCTCTGGTACGCGCCGTCCACCTTCGACCCCGCGAAGGCCTCCGCCGACGCCGACGTGACCGTCGCGCGCCTCGGCTTCGACACCCTGCTCCGCCAGGGCGAGACCGAGGGCTACATCGGCGGCCTCGCCACCGAGTGGAACGCCGTCTCGGCCTCCGAGTACACGTTCACCCTCCGCGACGGCGCCACCTGCGCCGACGGCACGGCGATCACGCCGACCGTCGTCGCCGACTCCTTCACGTACCTCACCGGCCTCGACGACTCGGGCGCGCTGACCTGGAAGAACCAGGCCTTCGGCTCCGGCGAGCCGACCTTCACCCCCGACGACGCGGCCGGCACGCTGACGATCTCGCTCAGCCAGCCCTACTCGCAGCTGCTCGGCGGCGTCACCCGCCCCGGCACCGGCATCATCTGCCCCGCCGGCCTCGCCGACACCGAGGGCCTCGCCGCGGGCACCGTCGACGGCGCCTGGTCCGGCCCGTACATGCTGTCGGACCTCTCGGCCGGCGTCAGCGCCGCCTACACGCTGCGCGACGACTACGACGCCTGGCCCGACTGGCAGGACGTCGAGGGCGAGCCCGCGAAGACGATCAACCTCACCGTGCAGTCCGACTCCAACACGAGCGCCAACCTGCTTGAGTCCGGCGGCGTCGATCTGGCCCGCTTCTACGACTCGAACGCGCTGCGCTTCGAGGACGACCCGGCCTACACGACCGTCACCTTCGCCAGCTCGGCCTACAACCTCGTCTTCAACGAGGCCCCCGGCTCCGGCTCGATCTTCGAGGGCAAGGAGGACCTCCGCGCCGCGGTCGCCCAGGCGATCGACACCCAGGGCTTCAACTCCGCCGGCCTCGACGGCCTCGGCGTGCCGCAGTACACCGTCAACGCGGCGAGCTACCGATGCGCGCTGGACGACGAGTCGCTGGTGCAGAAGTACGACCCCGCCGCCGCGACGCCCGAGCTCACCGGTCAGTCGATCCGCCTGCTGATGATGTCGAACTGGGACCCGGCCGCCGACTACCTGGCCGAGTCGCTCCGCGCCGCGGGCGCCACCGTCACCGTCTCGGCGCTCGACCCGGCCGACTGGTCGAAGGCCATGCGCACCGAGCCCGCCACCTGGGACGTCGCGATCGCCGCGGAGAACGCCGGCCCCGGCCTGATCCACACCACGATCGCCCGCTACCTCGGCCCGACCTACGCCGACGGCGGCACGAACGTCTCCTCCAGCGACAACCCCGAGGGCGTCGCCTACTACGAGGCCGCGATGGCCGCCTCGGACACCGAGACGCAGTGCGAGAACCTGCTCGCCGCCCAGAAGACGATCCTCGAGCGCGTCGACATGACGCCGCTGATCACCGACACGCACCGCTACGTGGCCCGCTCCGGCTTCGCCACCTCGGTGTTCTCGGGCTACTGGGACATCTCGGCCATGCGGATCCTGTCCTGATCCGATGACGCCCTGATCCACTGAGCAGCCCACCCGAGCCGGACGACACGAGGAGACGACGCGATGAGCACCACGACCGCCACCACCGCTGCATCGTTGGGCCTCGGGTCGTCCGGCGCGGGGGCGCCCGGCCCGGGCGCCGTCCGCGCCGGCACCCTCGGCGGGGCCTGGCGGAGGTTCCTCCTCCGCCGGGCCCTCGGCCTGCTCGTCAACCTCGCGCTGCTCGTGCTGGTCACCTTCCTGATCGTGCAGCTCATCCCCGGCGACCCGGCGATCGCCATCGCGGGGGAGGCGGCCTCGCTCGACCAGGTCGAGCTGGTGCGCACCCAGCTCGGGCTCGACCAGCCGCTGCCCGCGCAGCTCTGGACCTACCTCGTCGGCGTGCTGCAGGGCGACTTCGGCGCCTCCTACCGATACAAGATCCCCGCGATGGACCTCGTGATGACGGCTGTGCCGTACACGCTGACCATCACGATCTCCGCGGTGCTGCTCCTGCTCGTGCTCGGCATCGCGCTCGGCATGGCGGTCGGAGTCGCGACCCGCGGCGACCGCCGCCGCTGGCTCGACGCCGTGTTCAGCACCGTCACCGGGCTGATCTCCTCGGTGCCCACCTACGTGCTCGCGACCGGCTTCGTCGTCGTCTTCGCGGTGCTGCTGAAGGTGCTGCCGCCCGCGTACTCGCCGGCCTACGACTTCGGCACCGCCGCGATCCTGCCGATCGCCTCGCTCACCGTCGGCGGCACCTGCTCCGTCGCGAGGATCGTCCGCCGTGAGACCGCGGTGATCCTCGAGCAGGACTACATGCGCACCGCCCGCGGCTGGCGGCTGCCCGCGCTCACCCTCTACGCCAAGCACATGCTGCCGAACCTGCTGACCACGGCGCTGACGCTCTCGGGCATCATCCTCACCGCCCTGCTCGGCTCGGCGCTGATCACCGAGGCGGTCTTCGCCTGGCCCGGTCTCGGCGGCGTGATCGTCCAGGCAATCGCGATCGACAAGGACTACCCGGTGATCCGCGCGGCCGTCTTCGTGATCGGGCTCATCTCCCTCGTGATCACCCTCGTGATCGACGTCATCCTGGGTCTGATCGACCCGCGCACCCTCGGAGAGCAGCGTGGCTGAGTCCCTCCCCGCCGTCCGCGGCCTGAAGCCCGCCGGCGCGCGCACCTTCGCCTGGAACCCCGGGCTCGTGATCGGGCTCGGCCTGCTCGGCGTCATCGCCCTCACCGCGCTGATCGCCCCGATCGCGCTCGAGGGCCAGGCCACCGGCCTCGGCGGAAGCCCCAGCCTCGGCTCGACCCCCGAGCACCCGCTCGGCACCGACACCCTCGGCCGCGACATGCTCGCCCGCACCCTCGTCGCCACCCGCTCGACCGTGCTGATGGCGCTCGCCGCGACCGTGCTCTCGGCGATCGTCGGCATCGCGGTCGGCATCGGCGTCTGGCTCGCCCCGCGCCGGGTCCGCGAGCTGGGGCTGCGCGCGATCGAGCTGGCCGTCAGCTACCCGACGATGCTCGTCGCGATCATCGTCGCCGCCATCCTCGGCCAGGGCGTCGTGCAGGTGGTGGTCGCCATCGCGGTCGCCAACATCGCCGGCTTCGCGCGGCTCACGGCCAACCTCGCCTCCAAGATCGCGGCGAGCGAGTACGTCACCACCGCCCGGCTGACCGGAGTGCCGACGCACCTCGTCGCGCTGCGGCACGTGCTGCCGAACATGGCCGAGCCGACGCTGATCCTCGTCGCCGGTGCCTTCTCCGGCGCCCTCGTCGAGATCTCCGGCCTCTCCTTCATCGGCCTCGGCGCCCAGACGCCCGCCTTCGACTGGGGCACGCTGCTCAACGACGGGCTGAGCCGCATCTCGGTGAACCCGGTCGTCATCCTCGGCCCGGCGCTCGCGCTCACGGTCGCCTCCTTCGCGGCGCTGCTGGTCGGCGACGGGCTGGCGGCGGCGGCGAACCCGCGCTCGAACACGACGCGGGCCCGGATGACGAGGGCCGCCGACTCCTCGTCCACCGGCTCCTCGACCGCCGCGCCCGTCCCGGCCGACGCCGTGCTCGTCGCCGACGGCATCACCGTCTGCCACGGCGCGACCGGCCGCGAGCTCGTCTCCGACCTCTCCTTCACCATCCGCCGCGGCGAGGTGCTCGGCATCGTCGGCGAGTCCGGCTCGGGCAAGTCGCTGACCGCCTCCGTCGTCGCCAAGCTGCTCGGCGAGGGCCTCGAGGCGTCCGCGCGCCGGCTCGAGCTCGGCGGCACCGACCTGCTCGGCCCCGTGCCGGACCGGGTGCTCGCCGCGAAGATCGGCCTGATCTACCAGGATCCGGGCACCGCACTGAACCCCGCCATGGTCCTCGGCACCCAGCTGTCCGACGTGCTGCGGATCCGCCTGCGCCACTCCCGCCGCGACGCGCTCGACCTGCTCCTGCGCGGCTTCCGCTCGGTGATGCTCTCCGATCCGGAGGGGCGGCTCCGGCAGTACCCGCACCAGCTCTCCGGCGGCATGAAGCAGCGCGCGATGATCGCCTCGGCGATGAGCGCGAAGCCCGACCTGCTGATCGCCGACGAGCCGACCACCGCGCTCGACGTGACGGTGCAGCGCGAGGTGCTGAGCGTGCTCAAGCGCATGAACGAGGACTCCGGCACCGCCGTGCTCTTCATCTCGCACGACCTCGGCGTCGTCCGGGCGCTCTGCGACCGCGTCCTCGTGATGAAGGACGGCCGCATCGTCGAGCGGATCGAGGACATCGCCCATCTCTCGGAGGAGACCGTGACGCATCCGTACACGCGGCAGCTGCTCGCCGCGACGCCCGTCGTGACCGTGCCGACCGCGCCGGAGGTGCGCTCGTGAGCGCCGCCGCCGTTTCGCCCGCCGGAGCCGCCGCGTCCTCCGCGATGGTCGACGTCCGCGGTCTCGACGTCGTCTTCGGGCACGCGAAGGTCCTGCACGGCGTCGACCTGCGGGTCGAGCGCGGCCGCACCGTCGGCGTGGTCGGCGAGTCCGGCTCCGGCAAGTCGACCCTCGCCAAGGTGCTCGTCGGATCGGTCCGCGCGGCCGCCGGCACGGCGAGCGTGGACGGCGTCGACATCGTGGCCGCGAACCGTTCGGCGATGCACGCCTACCGCCGGCGCACGCAGATGATCCCGCAGGACCCCTACTCGTCGCTGTCGCCGCGGCGCACGATCGCGCAGACCCTGGCCGAGGCGATCGACCCGGTCCGCGCCCGCGTCGGCCGGAACGAGGAGCTCATCGTCGCCTGGCTCGAGCGCGTCGGTCTCAGCGCCGACATGCGGCACCGGTTCCCGCACGAGTTCTCCGGCGGCCAGCGCCAGCGCGTCGCGATCGCCCGCGGGCTGATCATCGACCCGACCTTCGTGATCGCCGACGAGATCACCTCCGCCCTCGACGTCTCGGTGCAGGGGCAGATCCTCGACCTGCTGGCCGGCATCAAGGAGTCGCTCGGCCTGACGATGATGTTCATCTCGCACAACCTCGCCGTCGTCCAGCGGGTCAGCGACGAGGTCGTGGTGCTCTACCGCGGCGAGGTCGTCGAGGCCGGCCCGGTCGAGCGGATCTACGCCGACCCCCAGCACTGGTACACCCGCCGCCTGCTCGACGCCGACCCGGGCTCGCCCGGCTTCAGCCTCTCCGGAGCGGCGTCGGTCCCCGCGAAGGAGAGCGCATGACGGCCCGACTGCCCGCCACCCCCGTCGCCGAGGGCGTGCTCCGCCTCGTCGGCGCGACGCTCGTCGACGGCACCGGTGCCGCACCGCTCGAGGACTCCGAGGTGGAGATCCGCGACGGCGTGATCGCCTACGCGGGGCCGCGCCGTGCGGATCCCGGGCTCGAGGGCCGCGCGGTCGATGTGTCCGGCGCGTTCCTGCTGCCGGGCTTCGTCGACGTGCACGTGCACCTCGCGATGGTGCCGGTCGCTCCGGAGGCGGCGCGCGAGCGCTTCCCGGAGGAGGACGTCCTCGAGATCGCCGGGCTGCTGCGCCGCACGCTCGACGCCGGGGTGACGACCGCCCGCGACCTCGACGGGCTCTCGCCCGGCTACCGCGAGGCCGTCGCCCGTGGCGCCGTCGACGGCCCGCGCCTGCACCTCGCGATCGCCATGCTCTCGCCGACCGGCGGCCACGCCGATCCGCACCACCGCAACGGCAGCCTGCCGGCCTGGGCCGTGCGCCCGGGCATGCCCGCGCCCGGACTCGTCGACACCGACGAGGACGTGGTCCGGATGGTCAGGACGCTCGTCCGCACCGGTGCCGACGTGATCAAGGTCGCCACCTCGGGCGGGCTCGGCTCACCGAACGACGACGCCCGCGACGTCGGCATCACCGAGAAGCAGGTCGCCCTGATCGCGGAGCTGCTCGCCGAGCGCGGCGGCCGTCCGATCACCGCGCACGCCCTCTCCGACGACGCCGCGCGCGCCGCCGTCCTGGGCGGCGCGACGAGCATCGAGCACGGCTACGACCTCTCCGACGAGACCATCGCGCTGATGCGCGAGCGCGGGACGACGCTCGTGCCGACCCTGAGCATCCTGGTCCGCGCGTTCGACCCGGCGACGACGACCGCCGAGCGGCTCCGGCAGCGCGAGCTGCTGCGCGAGCGCGGTCTCGACTCGGTGCGCCGGGCCGTCGCGGCGGGGATCCCGCTCGCCCTCGGCACGGACGCCGGCGTGCACCCGCACGGCCGCAACCTCGCCGAGCTGGCGCAGCTGGTCGCCGTCGGGCTCACGCCGCTGGAGGCGCTGAGCGCCGGCACCCTCGGCGGCGCGCGCCTGCTGGGCCTGGACGCGCAGCTCGGCTCGGTCGAGCCGGGCAAGCTCGCCGACCTGGTGCTGACCGACGCGGATCCGCTGGCCGATATCGCCGCGCTGGGCGATCCCTCGGCGGTGCGCGCGGTCCTGCAGTCGGGCCGCGTGGTCAAGGACCTCGACGGTCGCCTGGGCTAGACGCTCGAGGTCAGCGGCGGATCAGAACTCCTCGTAGTTGTAGGGCTCCGGGTCCGGCTCGATCACGGGGCGCGCGACGGTGCGCCTGTTGTTCTTGATGCGGGAGCGGATGTCCTCGACGGCCGACGCGACGGCCTCGTTCATCGCGGCCTCGTCGTCGACGGCGACCTCCACGGGCACGGCGACGAGCTCGCTGCTCGCGTCGAGGGTCATCTTCGCCTCGACGAGCACTCCCTCGTCGGTGAACGCCGGGACGGTGACCGCCTCCGAGTGCTCCTGCCGGTCGATCGCGGTCACGAGGTCGAGGAGGGCCTCGGTGACGGCGTCGGTGGTGACGATGCTCTTGGAGGCGTAGGTCAGCTGCTGCATTCCTCCAGTCTGAACGGGGCGGATCCGGATCTCTCGGGGTTGCGGCGGGGGCGGGCGGGCGTCTACCGGGAGGCGGGCTCTCGTGCCCCGTTCACCTCGGAGGCCTTGCGGCGGGCGTGTCGCGCGCCGCAGTCTGGAGGCATGCGAGACGTGCTGAGGAGATCCAGCGGCGGCGAGATCGCCGGCGCCGCCCTGATCGTGCTGGCCTCGATCGTGCTCCTGATCGGCGCGTTCGCCGCCGGCGCGGGCAGCGTCTACGGGGTGCTCGGCGTGATCGTCGCGTTCGCCGCCGGCGCCACCGGCCTCGGCGTGCACATCGCCGGCCGCGAGGCCCGGCTCCGCCGCGACGGGCACTGACGCCCTCATGCTGATCGAGTAGCCCTCGGAGCGGGCGTATCGAGATCCGCCCACCGCTGGCACGTGGGTCTCGATACGCGCTGCGCGCTACTCGACCAGCATGCAGGGAGCGCCTTCTCATGCTGATCGAGTAGCCCTCGGAGCGGGCGTATCGAGATCCGCCTGCCGGCGGGTCAGCGGTCGACGAGGGTGATCTCGAAGGAGTAGAGGTCGGGGCGGTAGCAGTGCTGGCCGTACTCGACGGCGCGGCCCGAGTTGTCGAAGGCGGTGCGGGTCATCGTCAGGACCGCGGCGCCCTTCCGGAGGTCGAGGAGCTGGGCCTCGCGCGGGGTCGTGGCGCGGGCGCCGATCCGCTGCTTGGCGACGCGCATCGCCACTCCCCGGGCCCGGAGCAGCTGGTAGAGGCCGTGCGTCTCGAGGGCGCCGAGGTCGAGGTCGACGAAGTCGGCCGGCAGCGTGTTGTCGAGCACGGCGAGCGGGACCCCGTCCGCGGACCGCAGGCGCACGAGGTGCAGGACGGGCGAGCCGACCTCGACGCCGAGCGCCTCGGCGGTCTTCTCGTCGGCCGTGCCGACGGTGGAGGAGAGGGTGCTCGTCGTCGGGCTCTGCCCGGAGCGCTGGAGGTCCTCGAAGAGGCTGGTGAGCTCGACGTTGCGGGTGACCCTGCCGTGCACGACCTGCGTGCCGATGCCGCGGCGGCGCACGAGGAGTCCCTTGTCGACGAGGTCCTGGATGGCGCGGCGGATGGTCGGCCGCGACATGCCGAGACGGTTGCCCAGCGACACCTCGTTCTCGAGCCGGGAGCCGGCCGGGAGCGTCTCGTCGAGGATGGCGCGCTCGAGGCGGGTCGCGATCTGGTGGTAGAGCGGGATGGGCCCGGAGCGGTCGAGGTCCATGAAGAGGTCCATCGGCAGGGCGTGCTCCTCCTGCAGCGCCATGTCGTCCCCCTCCGCTCGCCGGCTCACCGCCGGCTGTCCTCGACACCTGTCGGCGTCACTACATTATGCAGCGCACATCAGCAGCTCAGCAGTCCGTCCCATTGTGCTATTGTAACGACATCACAGACCGCCCTCTCGAGGAGTAGTACACCGTCGTATGGTCCAGATGATCCGCCGCGCCCTCGCGCACGCCGCCCCTGCGCACGCCACCGCCGCGCTCGTCGTCCCCGGAGCGTCCCGATGAAGGCCGCGGTCGCCGGCGCCCCCGTCAGCTTCGGCGTCTTCGAGCTCACCCCCGAGGGCGCCGACGTGGTCTCGCCCGACGACCTCGTCGACGTGCTCGCCGAGGCGGGCTACACCGGCGTCGACCTGGGACCGGCCGGCTACCTCGGCCGCGGACGAGAGCTGCGCCAGCGCCTCGAGCGCTCGGGACTCGACATCGCCGGCGGCTGGATCCAGCTGCCCTTCTCGGACGACGAGGCCTTCGCGGCGTCGCTCCCCGAGCTCGACGCCGCGCTCCGCCTCTTCGCCGAGGCGTCCGAGCACGGCCCCGCGCGGCTCCCCCTGCCGACTCTCGCCGACGACGGCTCCGCGGCCCGGCGCTCCTCGCCCGGTCGCGGCGCCGGTGCCGACCCGCTCGACGACGCCCGCTGGTCGCGGCTGGTCGCCAACGTCGAGCGCGCCACCGCCGTGGTCCGCGCGGCCGGCTTCGAGCCCACCTTCCACCACCACGCGGGCACGTACATCGAGTCGCCGGAGGAGATCGACCGCTTCCTCGGTGCCGTCGACATCGGGCTCACCCTCGACACCGGCCACCTGCTGATCGGCGGCGGCGACCCGGTCGCGGCCGTCGAGCGCTGGGGCTCCCGGATCAACCACTTGCACCTCAAGGACGTCGACGTCGCCGAGCTGCGCCGGGTCCTCGCGGCCGGCGGCGGCATGCGCGAGGTCTGGTCCTCCGGAGCGTTCGTCGCCTTCGGCCGCGGCGACATCGACCTCGACGCCGTGATGACCGCGATCGACACCCAGGGCTACGACGGCTGGGTCGTCGTCGAGCAGGACGTCCTCAACGCGCCCGACGCCGACATCACGGCCTTCCGCGACGAGCGCCGCGACGACCAGGCCGTCAACCGCGAGGCCCTGCGCGCCTGGGCCTGACCCGCCGCCACCCGCTCCCGCCGCCACCCACTCCCGACACCCGAACCCCGACCACCCCGACCGCCCCCGGGCAGCAAGGACATCGCCGTGACCGACACCCCTCTCCGCTTCGGACTCATCGGCACCGGCCGCATCGGCCAGGTGCACGCGGCGAACATCGCCGCCGACCCCGAGGCGACGCTCGCCTGGGTCTGCGACCCGTTCGTCGACGGCGCGAACGCCGTCGCGGCCCGCTATGGCGGAACCGTGACGACCGACGCCGCCGAGATGTTCGCCTCCGGTGAGATCGACGCGGTGCTGATCGCCTCGCCGACCGCGACCCACGTCGACCTGCTCGAGGCCGCGATCTCGGCCGGGATCCCCGCGCTCTGCGAGAAGCCGATCGACCTCGACATCGCGCGCGTCGACGCCCTGCTGCCCCGCGTCACGTCGTCGGGAGTCGCGATCGCCCTCGGCTTCAACCGCCGCTTCGACCCGGCCTTCGCCGAGGCGCGCGCCCGCGTCGCCGCCGGCGAGATCGGCGCGCTGGAGCAGCTCTCGATCATCAGCCGCGACCCCGCCGCCCCGCCCGCGGCCTACATCGGCGTCTCCGGCGGCATCTTCCGCGACATGACGATCCACGACTTCGACATGGCGCGCTTCTTCCTCCCCGACATCGTCGAGGTCACCGCGACCGGCACGACGACCTTCGACCCCGGCGCGCGCGAGCACGGCGACTTCGACACCGCCGTCGTCACGCTCCGCTCCGCCTCCGGCGCGCTCGTCTCGATCACCAACTCGCGGCACAGCTCGGTCGGCTACGACCAGCGCATCGAGGCCTTCGGCGCGGACGGCTCCATCGAGGTCGCGAACGCCCTCACCAGCCTGGTCAGCGTCTCGAACGGCACCAGCGTGCAGGCCAAGCCGCCGTACCAGGACTTCTTCCTCGAGCGGTACTCCGTGGCCTACCGGGCCGAGCTGAGCGAGTTCATCAAGCTCGCCCGCGGTCAGGAGTCGACGAGCCCCACCTTCGCCGACGGCCGCGCCGCCCTGGTCCTCGCCGACGCCGCCGCCCGCTCCGCGGTCGAGCGCGTCTCGGTGAGCGTCGAGCTGTAGGGCGCCGGCCGTGACCGTCCGTCTCGCCGCCTCCGCGGAGATGCTCTTCCCGGAGCTCGAGTTCGTCGACCGCGTCCGCCGCCTGCACGAGCGCGGCTTCGAGGTCGAGATCTGGGACTGGTCCACCAAGGACCTGCCCGCGCTCGCGGCGACCGGAGCGACGTTCTCGTCGATGACCGGCTATCTGACCGGCGACCTGATCACCCCCGACGGCATCGCCGAGACGCTCCGGACGGCCGAGCTCTCGCTGGCGGCCGCCGAGATCATCGACAGCCCGCGGCTGAACCTGCACGGCACCGGCCTCGCGCCGGGCGGCCTGCCCGTCCGGCCCGGCACCCAGGTGACGCCCGCGGATCGCGAGCGCGCCGAGGACACCCTCCGCCGGCTGGCCGCGCTCGGCGAGGAGCGCGGCCGGGTCTTCACCCTCGAGAACCTCAACACCGCCGTCGACCACCCGGGCACGCCGTTCGCCCGCGCCGAGGACACCCTCGCGCTGGTCAGCGCGGTCGACCGCCCGGGTCTGCGGCTGAACCTCGACCTGTACCACGCGCAGATCGGCGAGGGGAACCTGCTCGAGCTCGTGCGCCGCTGCCTGACCTGGATCGGCGAGATCCAGGTCGCCGACGTGCCCGGCCGCTGCGAGCCGGGGACCGGCGAGATCCGCTACCCGGCCGTCGCCCGGGAGCTGCGTGCCCTCGGCTACGACGGGGTCGTCGGGCTCGAGGCGTGGCCGTCGACCGACTCCGAGTCGGCGCTCGACGCCTTCGAGGCGGCCTTCGCTCTCTGAAGGCCGCCCCGCGGCTCACGCGTCGTAGGTGGTGTCTCCGCTCACGGCCGCGACGCTCTCCCATGCCCGCGACCGGTCGCTGCGCAGCGCCGCCTCGACGATCTCGGCGGCCGACCAGGCGTCCGCGGCCGACGGCGCGAGCTGGCGGCTCTCGAGCACCGAGGTGAGGAAGAGCGACGCCTCGATCGTCTTGAGGTCGTCGAAGCCCATGCTCGTCCCGGCGCCGGGCTGGAAGCGCGAGAAGTCGCCGAAGCCCGGCTGCGCCATGATCGTCCGGTAGCCGCTGGGGTCGTCGGCGAGCTGCAGCTCGTTCAGCCGCTGGAAGTCCCAGCGCAGCGAGCCCTTCGTGCCGTACACCTCGAGGGTGTACTCGGCGCGCGGCCCGACCGCGACCCGGCTCGCCTCCAGCACCGCGACCGCGCCGGACTCGAAGCGGCCGAGGACCGCCGCGTAGTCCTCGTTCTCGACCGCGCCGCGCTCGCCGCCCTCGGAGCCCTTGCTGAAGTGGCCCGCCGCGGCGGAGCCGGGCAGCGGGCGCTCGCGCACGAAGGTCTCGGTGAGCGCGGAGACCGAGTCGATCCGCCCCACCAGGTACTGCGCCAGGTCGGCGCCGTGCGAGAGCAGATCGCCGAGCACGCCCGAGCCGGCCCGCGCCTGCAGGAAGCGCCAGGTGAGCGCGCCGAGCGGATCCGCGGAGTAGTCGGCGAGCAGGCGCACGCTCACGTTCGTGACGCGGCCGATCGCTCCCTCGCGGATCAGGGCGCGGGCCTGCGCGAGCGCCGGCGCGTGCCGGTAGTTGAAGCCGACCGAGGTGACGACGCCGGCGTCGGCGGCCGCGCGGGCGATCTCGGACGACTCGGCGGCCGAGCGGCCCATCGGCTTCTCGATCCAGAACGGCTTGCCGGCGGCCGCAGCGGCGAGGGCGACCTCGCGGTGCAGGAAGTTCGGCGCGCAGATCGAGACGATGTCGACCTCGGGGTCCTCGAGCACGTCGCGGTAGTCGGCCGTCGTCCGGCGGTAGCCCAGGACGTCCTCCGCGAGCGAGCGCGTGCCAGGATCGGTGTCGGCCGCCGACACGAGGTCCACGGCGACGCCGAGGTCCGGGTAGTGCTCCGGGACCGCGCGGTACGCGCGCGTGTGCAGGCGTCCCATCCAGCCGACCGACACCAGACCCACTCCGAAACGGTGCACCATTGCGCGCTCCTCCCTGCTTGTGACAGCAGCTCGGCACCCGATGTCTCTCACCGGTGAGCCGCTCCGAGCGTAGCGCAATGACAATATGTATTGACATTTGCAACCAGCGATTTCATACTCGACCCGACAACGACGTTCCGGACCGTCAGAGACGACGCCGTCCGCAGAGAAGGAGCTCTCCATGAAGAAGCGATTCCTCGCCGGCCTCGGCCTCGCAGCCTCGGCCGCCCTGCTGCTCAGCGGGTGCACGGGCACCGGGCAGGAGCCCACCGCGACCACCGGCGGCGGCGGTGGCGCGGGCGGCGGCGGCGACTACACCTACGCGGTCGTCACCCACTCCGGCCCCGGCGACGCCTTCTGGGACCGCGTGAAGTCCGGCGCCGAGGCGGCCGGCGGCGACTACGGCGCGACCATCACCTACAACGCCGACCCCGACCCGGCGAAGCAGTCGCAGCTGATCGACAACGCGGTCGCCCAGCAGGTCGACGGCATCGTCGTCTCGATGGCCAACCCCGACGGAGTCAAGGACAGCGTCGAGAAGGCCGTCGCGGCCGGCATCCCGGTCGTCACCATCAACTCCGGCATCGAGCGCTCCGCCGAGTTCGGCGCCCTCACCCACATCGGCCAGAGCGAGACGGTCGCCGGCGAGGCGGTCGGCACCAAGCTCGCCGAGGCCGGCGCCACCAACGCGCTCTGCGTCATCCAGGAGGCGGGCAACGTCGGTCTCGAGGAGCGCTGCAAGGCTGCCGCCTCGACCTTCGGCGGCAGCATGAGCAACCTGCAGGTGGACGGCACGAACGACGCCGACGTCAAGGCGACCATCAAGTCCAAGCTGCAGGCCGACCCGTCCATCGACGGCGTGCTCACCCTCGGCGGCCAGTACGCGATCGACGCCGTCGGTGCCGTGTCGGAGTCGGGCAGCTCGGCCCAGGTCGGCACCTTCGACCTCTCGGAGGACGTCGTCACGGCCGTCGAGGACGGCACGATCGCCTTCGCCGTCGACCAGCAGCCCTACGTCCAGGGCTTCCTCGGAGTGACCGCGCTCCAGCTCTACACGACCAACGGCAACGTCATCGGCGGCGGCCAGCCGGTCTACTCCGGCCCCGCCTTCGTCACCAAGGAGAACGCGGCCGCGGTCGCCGAGTTCGCCGCGAACGGCACCCGCTAGCGGCCCCGGCCCGTCCCCGACAGGAGTCAGCAGTGACGACGACAGACATCGTGACGATCGCGACGAGGCCCCGCCTCGAGCGCCGTCCGCTCCGCAAGATCCTGGCCCGGCCCGAGACCGGCGCGTTCGTCGCCGCCCTCGCCGTGCTCGTGTTCTTCTCCCTCTACACCCCGCAGTTCCTGAGCTTCGCCGGCGCCGGGGTCTGGCTGGAGTCGGCCTCGACCTTCGGGATCATGGCCGTCGCCGTGGCGCTGCTGATGATCGGCGGCGAGTTCGACCTCTCCGCCGGCGTGATGACGGGCTTCTCCGCCCTCATCGTCGGGATCCTGACCACCCACTACGGACTCAGCATCTGGGTCGCGGTGTTCGTCTCGCTGATCGTCTGCCTCGGCGTGGGCGCCCTCAACGGCATCCTGGTGATGAAGACGGGCCTGCCCAGCTTCATCGTGACGCTCGGCACCTTCTTCGCCCTCGCCGGCATCGACCTGGCGGTGACGAAGATCATCACCGGCCAGGTCGCGATCCAGGGCATGACCAAGGTCCCGGGCTACGACGGCATCCAGCCGCTGTTCGGCTCGTCGGCCGGCATCGGCGGCGGCACCTTCTACGTCTCGGTGCTCTGGTGGTTCGTGGTGGCGGCCGTCGCGACCTGGATCCTGCTGCGCACCCGCGCCGGCAACTGGATCTTCGCCGTCGGCGGGGCGCAGACCGCGTCGCGCCAGGTCGGCGTCCCGGTGCTGAAGACCAAGATCGGCCTCTTCATGGGGACCGCCGGCGCCGCCTGGCTCGTCGGCATGATCTCGCTCTTCCGCACCTCGACGGTGCAGGCGAACACCGGCGTCGGCCAGGAGTTCATCTACATCATCTGCGCCGTCGTCGGCGGCTGCCTGATGACCGGCGGCTACGGCTCGGCGATCGGCGCCGCCCTCGGCGCGCTGATCTACGGGATGGTCTTCCAGGGCATCACCTTCGCCCAGTGGGACACCAACTGGCTGCGCACCGTCCTCGGCGGCATGCTGCTCGCCGCGGTGCTCCTCAACAACTTCGTCCGGACACGAGCAGGAGGCGGACGATGAGCGCCGACACGACGAGCGGCCCCTCGACCGGACAGCCGGCCGCGCCCCGCACCCCGGTGGGCACGACGATCGTCGAGGTCCGCGACATCGGCAAGAGCTACGGCGCCGTCAATGCGCTCGCCGGAGTCTCGACCACGGTCAACGCCGGCCAGGTCACCTGCGTCCTCGGCGACAACGGCGCCGGCAAGTCGACGTTCATCAAGATGCTCGCCGGCGCGCACACCCCCTCCGAGGGCGAGCTGCTCCTCGATGGGACGCCGGTCACCTTCTCGTCGCCGCGCGCCGCGCTGCAGGCGGGGATCGCGACCGTCTACCAGGACCTCGCGGTCGTGCCGCTGATGCCGGTCTGGCGCAACTTCTTCCTCGGCTCCGAGATCACCAAGGGGCGCGGACCGCTGCGCCGCCTGGACGTGAAGCGGATGAAGGAGATCACGCAGAGCGAGCTGGCGAACATGGGCATCGACCTGCGCGACGTCGACCAGCCGATCGGCACCCTCTCCGGAGGCGAGCGCCAGTGCGTCGCCATCGCCCGCGCCGTGTACTTCGGTGCCCGCGTGCTGATCCTGGACGAGCCGACCGCGGCGCTGGGCGTCAAGCAGTCGGGCGTGGTGCTCAAGTACATCGCCCGCTCCCGCGACGCCGGGCTCGGCGTGGTCTTCATCACCCACAACCCGCACCACGCCTACCCGGTCGGCGACCGCTTCCTCCTCCTGAACCGCGGCACCAGCCTCGGCAACTTCGAGAAGAGCGAGATCACCCTCGGCGAGCTGACCAGCCTGATGGCCGGCGGCGCCGAGCTCGCCTCCCTCGCCCACGAGCTCGAGCGCTCGATGCCGGACTCCGCGGTCACCGCCGAGCTCGCGCACGAGGCCGCCGCGAGGCCGGAGTGACGGACGCGCGGCACGCGTGACTCGAACGTCAGGCGATCGATGCTCCGGGCAGGACGAACCGCGCGCTCTCGGCCCGGAGCATCGTGAACGGGTCGATGCACGGGACACCCATCGCTGCGCAGGCGTCGGGGATCTTGATCCTCCGGGTCGCCTGCGGCGCCGACTTCTCGTGAGTGACGACCGTGTGCCCGTGCGCGTGGGCGTACGCCACGAGCTGGAAGTCCCCGACACTGAGGAACTGGCTGACCGCGGCAGCGGTGAAGTCCGAGGTGCTCGCCCAGGTCGAGACCAGCGCGAGGCTCGGGAGCGTGGCCTGGTCCATCCGGAGGAACATCGGAGCGCGTCCGCTCGCCCAGGTCGACATGTCGTCAGCCGCGGCTCTCAGCTCGTCCGCGATCCTGTCGATGCTGCAGAGGACGCCCGCGGAGTGCCCCTGGTCCAGCCACTCCCAGAACGCGGGGACGAAGTCGAATCCGTAGTGCGCGTTCTTCGAGGTGATGAAGATGTTGGCGTCCAGCAGATACATCACGCGACTCCCAGTTCGCGCGCGAGGCGGGCGAACGTCTCCGCCTTCTTCGTCGCCAGGAGGCTGTAGGCGTCCCTGTGCAGCGTTCGCCCCTCCTGCGTGTCGACGATGACGGCGCGAGCGAAGAGGCGACTCACCTTGAGCGGGTGGCTGAGGTAGAAGTCGCCACCGCTTCCGCTCCTTCGGCTCTCGAGGATCGCGCGCACCCGAGCCAGCTCCTCCGCGTGGCGCGCTCGGTAGTCGTCCCAGGCCAGGAACGACGCGTCGAAGATCCGACGGAGGACCACGAGCGTGCTGACTCGGTAGACCCTCGCGAGACGTTCGAGTTCTGCGACGTCGGCCTCCCCTCGGTACTCCGCGCGCACGGCGTCCAGCGGAACGAGGACCTCCGCGGCCACCCGATTGCACCAGACCTCGACCTCGGCGGTTCGGCTGTCGTCCACCGAGGCGTCGTCGACGCCGCCCAGTCCCAGCCACAGGTGCGCCACCTCGTGGACGAGGGTGAAGATCTGCGAGGCCTTCGTATCCGCGCCGTTCACGAAGACGAGCGGCGCGAACTCGTCGCTCAGCGCGAAGCCGCGGAACTCGCTGCTGTCGAGTCGGCGGTGGGTGTTCCCACCGACGACGCCGTTCACCATCACGAGGACACCCAGTTCCTCGATCGTGTCGATGAGTCTGCGAAGCGCGGATTCCCAGCTCGCCAGGAGATGACGCTCGGCCGTCTCGAACCGGAGGGCGGTCTGGATCGCGGCAGCCGTCTCCGTGACGGGGGCTCCGACATCGACGCTGCCGATGAAGGGCAGGCGTGGGTGGCCGTTCAGGATGCAGTGGTTTCTGAACCAGTCCTGGCGCCGCTGGCAGAGGTAGATCGTCTCCAGGAGGTCGGCGCTGGGAGCGGCGATCCGGGCATTCCCGAGGGTCCGGTAATCCGGGATCGGCAGGCTCTTGACCGGTGCCTCATCGAGGAAGAAGTAGCCGACCGGCGCTCGGGTCGCGGTCGCGAACCGCTCGAGCTGCGGGAAGGTCGGGTTCTTCTCGCCCGCCTCCCAGGAGTGCAGGTCGGGAAAGCGGCGGTGGAGGTCTCCTGCATCGACTCCGGACCGCTCGACGGCCCAGGCGAGCAGCTGACTCTTCACCGGCACGCGGACGCTCATCGGCTCTCTCCCGGGTTCTCTCGTCATCGGTGTGCGGCGGAGTGACGACTCGTGCTCTCGGACGGAGCGGAGCCGGCGCGCTCCATGGTCGCAGGTGCCGCCGTGCGCGGCGGAGACCTGTCCTGTTCTGCATGTTCGCTTGTTAGGACATTCAGTGTAGAGTCGTCTCGACATTCGTCCCCACCCACGTCGCCGCCGGAGCGACGGGCGACAGAGAGTTGTACAGAGTCGTATGAGCCCCTCCACCACGCCCTACGACGTCCTGACCATCGGCCGGGTCGGGGTCGACATCTACCCGCTGCAGGACGGCCTCGGGCTCGAGGATGTCGAGACCTTCGGCAAGTACCTCGGCGGGAGCGCCGCCAACGTCGCGATCGCGGCCGCCCGGCACGGGCACTCCGCCGCGCTGATCTCGCGGGCCGGCGACGACCCGTTCGGCCGCTACGTGAAGCGCGAGCTGGTCCGGCTCGGCGTCTCGGACGAGTTCGTCGGCACCGAGCCGGACCTGGCCACCCCGGTGACGTTCTGCGAGATCTTCCCGCCGGACGACTTCCCGCTGTACTTCTACCGCAAGCCCAAGGCCCCCGACCTGGCGATCACCGCGCAGTCGCTCGACCTCGACGCGATCGTCCGGGCGAAGGTCTACTGGTCGACCGTCACCGGGCTCACGGAGGAGCCCAGCCGGTCCGCGCACTTCGTCGCCTGGCAGGCGCGCGACCGCCGGCCGTTCACCGTGCTCGACCTGGACTACCGGCCGATGTTCTGGCGCTCGCCGGAGCGGGCCTCGCAGGAGGTCGCGAAGGCGCTGGAGTGGGTCACCGTCGCGGTCGGCAACCGGGAGGAGTGCGAGGTCGCCGTCGGCGAGACCGACCCGTCGCGCGCGGCCGACGCGCTCCTCGACCGGGGCGTCGAGCTCGCGATCGTCAAGCAGGGGCCCCGCGGCGTGCTCGCGAAGACCCGCTCCGAGACGGTCGAGGTCGCACCCTTCCCGGTGCAGGTCGTCAACGGCCTCGGCGCCGGGGACAGCTTCGGCGGCGCGCTCATCCACGGCCTCGTCGAGGGCTGGGACCTCGAGCGCATCCTCCGCTTCGCGAACGTCGCCGGCGCGATCGTCGCCTCGCGGCGCGAGTGCTCGACGGCGATGCCCACCACGGCCGAGGTCGAGGCCTTCCTGAAGGAGCGCACCGATGTCACGCTCTGATCGCGACTTCGCGGAGCTGCGCCGGCTCCGCGCCGAGGACCCGACCGCCGTCGCACGGGCGCTCGCCGGGCGCCGCCGCCGTCCGCTGCTCGGCGGGGACGGCCGGCTGCTGCTCGTGGCCGCCGACCACCCCGCCCGCGGCGCGCTCGGCGTGCGCGGCGAGGCGATGGCGATGGCGGACCGCTACGACCTGCTCGACCGTCTCGCGACCGCGCTCTCGCGGCCGGGAGTGGACGGCGTGCTCGGCACGCCGGACATCATCGACGATCTCGCCCTGCTCGGGCTGCTCGACGACAAGGTCGTGGTCGGATCGATGAACCGCGGCGGCCTGCGCGGCGCCTCCTTCGAGATGGACGACCGCTTCACCGGCTACGACATCGACGGGATCGTCCGCGACGGCCTCGACTTCGCGAAGACGCTGCTGCGGATCAACCTCGCCGACGCCGGCTCGGTCGCGACACTGGAGGCCAACGCGGCGGCCGTGACCGCGGCTGCGGCGGCCCGCGTGCCGATCATGCTCGAGCCCTTCCTGAGCGAGTGGGTCGACGGCGCCGTCGTCAACGACCTCTCCGCCGACGCCGTGATCACCTCGATCGCGATCGCCTCCGGGCTCGGCTCGTCCTCGGCCTACACCTGGATGAAGCTGCCCGTCGTCGACGAGATGGAGCGGGTGATGGCCGCCACCACCCTCCCGACGCTGCTGCTCGGCGGCGACCCGACGGGGAGCCCCGACGAGACCTACGCGGCATGGGGCGCGGCTCTCGCGCTGCCCGGCGTCCGCGGCCTCGTCGTCGGGCGCACCCTCCTCTACCCGGCCGACGGCGACGTCGCGGCAGCGGTCGACACCGCCGCCGCGCTCGTGCACGGCTGATCGCACCCCTGACCGACAAGCCCCTCTCCCACGAACCCCCTCTCCCACGAACAGAGACAGGAATCATGTCCGAGACCATCGGAACCACCCCGCTGCACCAGCTCGCCGTCGTCCCGCACTGGATCGACGGGCGCGAGGCGCCCTCGACCTCGGGCCGCACCGCGCCGGTCTTCGACCCCGCGCTGGGCGTCGCGACCAGGGAGGTGGCGCTGGCCGACGAGGCCGAGATCGCCGCGGCGATCGCCTCGGCGAAGGCCGCGTTCCCCGCCTGGCGCGACCTCTCGCTCGCCAAGCGCCAGCAGATCCTCTTCACGTTCCGCGAGCTGCTCGAGGCGAAGAAGGGCGAGCTGGCCGAGATCATCACCTCCGAGCACGGCAAGGTCGTCTCGGACGCGCTCGGCGAGATCACCCGCGGGCAGGAGGTCGTGGAGTTCGCGACCGGGCTCGCGCACCACCTGAAGGGCGAGTACTCGGAGCAGGTCTCGACCGGCGTCGACGTCTACTCCACCAAGCAGCCGCTCGGCGTGGTCGGGATCATCTCGCCGTTCAACTTCCCGGCGATGGTGCCGATGTGGTTCTTCCCGATCGCGATCGCGGCCGGCAACACCGTCATCCTCAAGCCCAGCGAGAAGGACCCGACCGCGGCGATCTGGCTCGCGAAGCTGTGGAAGGAGGCCGGCCTGCCCGACGGCGTCTTCACCGTGCTCAACGGCGACAAGCAGGCCGTCGACGGGCTGCTGACCTCGCCCGACGTCCGCTCGATCTCGTTCGTCGGCTCCACGCCGATCGCGCAGTACGTCTACGAGACCGGGACGAAGCACGGCAAGCGCGTGCAGGCCCTCGGCGGGGCGAAGAACCACATGCTGGTGCTGCCGGACGCGGACCTCGACCTGGTCGCCGACTCGGCGATCAACGCGGGCTTCGGCTCGGCGGGGGAGCGCTGCATGGCGATCTCGGTCGTCGTGGCCGTGGAGCCCGTCGCGGACGAGCTGATCGGCAAGATCCAGGAGCGCGCGTCGCAGCTGCGCATCGGCGACGGCCGCCGCGGCTGCGACATGGGACCGCTGGTCACCGAGGCGCATCGCGACAAGGTCGCCTCCTACATCGGCATCGCCGAGCAGGACGGCGCCGAGGTCGTCATCGACGGCCGCGGCATCGAGGTCGACGGCGATCCCAACGGCTTCTGGCTCGGACCGACCTTGCTCGACAAGGTCCCCACCACCTCCCGCGCCTACACCGAGGAGATCTTCGGACCGGTGCTCTCGATCGTGCGCGTCGCCACCTACGAGGAGGGCGTCGAGCTCATCAACAACGGTGCGTTCGGCAACGGCACCGCGATCTTCACCAACGACGGCGGGGCCGCGCGGCGCTTCCAGAACGAGGTCCAGGTCGGGATGATCGGCATCAACGTGCCGATCCCGGTGCCGGTGGCGACGTTCTCGTTCGGCGGCTGGAAGTCCTCGCTGTTCGGCGACACCAAGGCCCACGGCGCCGAGGGCGTGCGGTTCTTCACGCAGCAGAAGGCGGTCACGTCGCGCTGGCTGGACCCGTCGCACGGCGGCATCAACCTGGGTTTCCCTCAGAACTGAGCCGTTGTGCCTCGCTCCTCCTTCGTCGTCGCTCGGCCGCGGTCGGCTTCGCGAAGGGGGAGCGTCCCGCAGAGCGTCCTGCGTCCGCGCACGTCGAATCGCTGGCACGCGATTCACCGGTTGCGCTCCACCCTTGTGCAGACGCATCGGGCTCACATGCTGGTCGAGTAGCCGCCGCAGGCGGCGTATCGAGACCCGCCCCGCCAGCACCCCCGCACCGAGACACGACGGAAGGCCCGAGATGACCACGCACAACGAGTGGCTGTTCCCGCGGGGCGCGCTCGCCCGCGACGGCTGGGAGTCCGTCGTCGACGCCAGCCTGCCCGGCTGGCGGCACACGGGTCTCCGCGTCGCGGACCTGGGCCCCGGCGACGAGCTCGCGCTCCCCACGGCGGGCGTCGAGCGCTTCGTCGTCCCGCTCTCCGGCTCCTTCACCGTCCGGCACGAGGCCGGCGGCCCCGCCGAGACCACCGTCCTGGCGGGCCGGGCCTCGGTCTTCGACGGCCCCAGCGACGTGCTCTACCTCTCGACGCTCTCCTCCGCGACGGTGTCGGGGGAGGGTCGCGTCGCGATCGCGGAGGCGCCCGCCGCGACCGCGCACCCGAGCCGCTACGTCCCGCGCGTCGAGGTCCCCGTCGAGCTGCGCGACGCCGGCCGCTCCAGCCGGCAGGTGCACAACTTCGGCACCCCGAGCGCGCTCGAGGCCGACCGCTTCATCGTCTGCGAGGTGATCACTCCGGCCGAGAACTGGTCGAGCTACCCCGCGCACAAGCACGACGAGGACGTCCCCGGGCACGAGTCGCGGCTCGAGGAGATCTACTACTTCGAGACCGCCGTCAGTCGCGGCGTCGAGGCGCCCGCGGGCGCCGAGCCGTTCGGGATGTTCAGCACCTCCACCTCGCCGGCCGGCGAGATCGCGATCGACGCGACCGTGCGCACCGGCGACATCGCCCTCGTCCCGTTCGGCTACCACGGCCCCGCCGTCGCGGCGCCGGGCTACGACCTCTACTACCTCAACGTGATGGCCGGCCCGGGCGAGGAGCGCGCCTGGCTGATCAGCGACCACCCGGCGCACGGCTGGATCCGCAGCACCTGGGACGACCAGGCCATCGACCCCCGACTCCCGTACACGCCCGACGCACCCGATACGAAGCCCAGCACCAGCACCACCGGAGGACAGCACTGATGGCCGACAAGACCCAGCGGATGACCGTGAGCCAGGCGCTCGTCGAGTTCCTCGCCCGGCAGTGGACCGTGGACGGCGACCACCGCGAGCGCACGATCCCGGGGATGTTCGGCATCTTCGGGCACGGCAACGTCGCCGGGATCGGCCAGGCGCTCGCGCAGTCGAACGCCCTCGACCCGACCCTGATGCCGTACCACCAGGCCCGCAACGAGCAGGCGATGGTGCACCAGGCCGTCGGCTACGCCCGCATGCACCGCCGGCTCGGCACCTACGCCAGCGCCGCCTCCGTCGGCCCGGGCGCCGCCAACATGCTCACCGGTGCCGCCCTCGCGACCGCGAACCGGCTCCCGGCGCTGCTGCTGCCCAGCGACACCTTCGCGACCCGCGTCGCGGACCCCGTCCTGCAGCAGCTCGAGCTGCCGCACGACATCGGCATCACCGTGAACGACGCCTTCCGGCCGCTCTCGCGCTTCTTCGACCGCGTGCAGCGGCCCGAGCAGCTCTACTCGATCGCCCTCGCCGCGCTGCGCGTGCTGACCGACCCGGCCGAGACCGGCGCGGTCACCATCGCCCTGCCCGAGGACGTCCAGGCCGAGGTGCTCGACGTCCCCGTCGCCTTCCTCGAGGAGCGCGAGTGGCACCTGCGCCGTCCGGTCCCGGAGCGCGGACCGCTCGAGCGCGCGGTCGCGGCGATCGCCGCCGCCCGGAACCCGATCGTCGTCGCCGGCGGCGGCGTGATCTACTCCGGTGCCGAGGAGGCGCTGCGCGCGTTCGCCGAGGCCACCGGCGTCCCCGTCGCCACCACCCAGGCCGGCGGCGGCGCCCTCGCCTGGGATCACCCGCAGTACCTCGGCGGGATCGGCGCCACCGGCTCCACCGCCGCGAACCGCCTCGCGGCCGACGCCGACGTCGTCATCGGCATCGGCACGCGCTACAGCGACTTCACCACCGCGAGCCGCACCGTCTTCCAGAACGACGGCGTCGTGTTCGTGAACGTCAACGTCGCCGCGTTCGACGCCTACAAGCACGGCAGCCGGCTGCCGATCATCGCCGACGCCCGCGAGACGCTGGAGGCGCTGCGCGAGCAGCTGAGCAGGTTCCACGTCTCCGAGGAGTACGCCGAGCGCCTCCGCCGCGAGAAGGCGGAGTGGGACGCCGCGGTCGACGCCGCGTTCGCCCCCTCCGGACTCGCGCTGCCCGGCCAGGCCGAGATCATCGGCGCGGTGCAGTCCGCGACCGACCCCGAGGACGTCATCGTGCAGGCGGCCGGCTCGCTGCCCGGCGACCTGCACAAGCTGTGGCGGGTGCGCGACAGTCTCGGGTACCACGTCGAGTACGCCTTCTCCTGCATGGGCTACGAGATCGCCGGCGGCCTGGGCGTCAAGCGCGGGGCGGAGGCGTCGGGGTCGGACCGCGACGTCGTCGTGATGGTCGGCGACGGCTCCTACCTGATGCTGCACACCGAGCTGGTGACCGCGGTGGCCGAGGGACTGAAGATCATCGTGGTGCTGATCCAGAACCACGGCTACGCCTCGATCGGGCACCTGTCCGAGACCGTCGGCTCCGGCCGCTACGGCACGCAGTACCGCGGGCTCGACGACCGCGAGATCCCGCTCGATCTCGCCGCGAACGCGCGCAGCTACGGCGTCGACGTGATCGAGGTGGTACCGAGCGGGTCCTCGATCGACGACCTGCGCGCCGCGATGGCCGCCGCGAAGGCGTCCGATCGCACGACCCTCATCCACATCAACAGCGACCCGCTGCTCTACGCGCCGAGCGGCGAGGGCTGGTGGGACGTGCCCGTCGCCGAGGTGTCCGAGCTGCCGAGCACGCAGCGGGCGTTCGAGGAGTACACGCGGCAGCGGGCGGCGCAGAAGCCGCTGCTGGGCTGAGCGCCGACGGAAAAGCGCTGCAATAATGTCAGGACATTTGTACAGGATTCGCCTACAATGAGCACCACCGCCACCGGCGCCGACGCGCCCCATCCCCTGGAGAAGACCATGAGCGCCACCGTGACCGCCGACGCAGCGACCGCCCCGTACGAGCCGCTCCGGGCCGGCGCCGCGACGGCGACCAGCCTCTGGAACGACTCCGCGGACCTCGAGGAGCTCGGCCGGTCGATCGCGTTCGGCGCGGTCGGCGCGACCTGCAACCCGGTCATCGCGCTCACCACGATCGAGAAGCACCTCGACGTCTGGGGCCCGCGGATCGCGGCGCTCGCCGAGCAGCACCCCACCGCGGGCGAGAGCGAGCTCGGCTGGCTGGCCATCGAGCAGATGTCGATCGAGGCGGCCGAGCTGCTGCTCCCCGCGTTCCGCGCGAGCGGCGGACGGGACGGGCGCCTCTCGGTGCAGACCGACCCGCGGCTGCACCGCGACGCCGACGCGCTCGTCGCGCAGGCCGTGCACTTCTCGGAGCTGGCCGAGAACATCATCGTGAAGATCCCCGCGACCGCGATCGGCATCCGCGCGATCGAGGAGGCGACCTACCGCGGCGTCAGCATCAACGCGACCGTGTCGTTCACGGTCGCGCAGGCCGTGGCCGTCGCCGAGGCGATCGAGCGCGGCTTCGACCGCCGCGAAGCCGAGGGGCTGCCGGACCACGAGTTCGGCTCCGTCGTCACCATCATGGGCGGGCGCCTCGACGACTGGATCAAGGCGTCGGTCGCGGCCGACCGCCGGCTGATGCAGCCCGGGTACCTCGAGTGGGCGGGCGTCGCGGCGCTCAAGGAGGCGTACCGGATCTTCCGGGAGCGCGGCTACCGCTCGCGCATCCTCTCCGCCGCGTTCCGCAACCACCTGCAGTGGTCGGAGCTGGTGGGCGGCGACCTCGTCGTCTCGCCGCCGTTCGAGTGGCAGCTGCTGATCCACGAGAACCGCATCGAGGTCGACCCGGCGCAGATCGACGTCCCGGTCCCCGCCGAGATCCTGTCCGCGCTGCTCGAGCTCCCCGAGTTCCGCCGCGCCTACTTCGAGGACGGCATGACCGTCGACGAGTTCGGCTCGTTCGGCGCCACCCGCCGCACCCTCCGCCAGTTCCTCGACGCCGACGCCCGCCTCGACGCGCTCGTGCGCGAGATCCTCCTCCCGACGATCTAGCCCCTGCGTGCCGATGCGCGCCTTCATGCTGATCGAGCAGCCCGCGGAGCGGGCGTCTTCCATGCTGATCGAGTAGCCCGCGGAGCGGGCGTATCGAGATCCGCCGTCGTCAGCACCTGAGTCTGCAGACCCGCCCTGCTGGTGACGTCGGGTCTCGATACGCCCCTGGCGGGGCTACTCGACCAACATGGGGAATGCGGTCCGCTTCTCGGCCCGCATGCGGCGGTTCATGGCGATCGAGTAGCCCTCGCAGAGGGCGTATCGAGATCCGGCGCCGGTCAGCGCGCCAGGTACGCGCGCCAGCCGCCGAAGGCGGTGATGTCGTCCGCGCCGCTGAGGGCGATCGGCTCGACGAGGAAGCCGCTGACGAGGGAGCCGTCGGCGAGGGAGACGGAGCCGATGGCCATCGGCTGGGGGAGCGCCGCGACGAAGGAGCCGAACGCGGCCTCCGTCAGCCGGTAGACCTCGACCTCGAGCGCCGCGCCGCCCTCGGCGACGCGCACGACGCCGGGCTTCGGCGGCACGGTCGACAGCGCGTAGAGGCGGTAGCCGGCGCTCGTCGTCGTCGCCTCGACGAACTCCGCGTCCCGGTCCGCGAGCTGGTGGTGCAGCGGCTGGTCGCGCAGGTGCGCTCCGGCGACGGCGAGGAGGACGGTGTTCGCGGTAGCGGTGCTCATGAGCGGCTCCAGACGAGATCGGCGAGCTGGTGGTCGGTGAACGCGGGCCCGATCAGCTGCACGCCGAACGGCAGCCCGTCGACGACTCCCGCGGGGTAGGCGACCGCCGCGAGGTCGAGCAGGTTCGCGAAGTTGGTGAAGCGCCCGAGCCGCGAGTTGACGCCGATCGGGTCGGCGGCGACGGCCGCGAGCGTCGGGTGCTCGGTCGTCGTCGGCAGCAGCAGCGCGTCGATCCGCTCGAACACGGCGTCCGACACCGCCCGCGCCCGGTCGAGCCGCTCCTGGTCCTGGAAGAGCTTCCAGGCCGGCAGCTCCCGCGACCGCGAGACGATGCCGCCGACGACCGGGTCCACCTCGTCCGGGTGCGCGTCGACGAACTCGCCGACCGCCGCGTAGCGCTCGGCCACGAAGGCGCCGTCGTAGAGCATCCGCGCGGTCTCGAGGAACACCTCGATGTCGAGCTCGACCAGCGTCGCCCCCGCCTCGGCCCAGCGGGCGACCTCGGCGTCGAACGCCTCGGCCCAGCCGTCGGCCAGCTCGCCGAGCTGCCCGGGCCGCGGGACGCCGATCCGCGCGGTGGCGGCGAACGGCTCGGCGACTCCGCTGCGGCTGAGCGGATCGCGCGGGTCCGGCCCGGCCATCACGTCGAGCGCGCGCCGGGCGATCGCCGGATCCGCCGCCATCACCGTCACCACGTCCAGGCTCCGGCAGGCCGGCACGACGCCGGCGGCGCTGACCCAGCCCTTGGTCGGCTTGAGCCCGACCAGCCCGTGGAACGCGGCCGGCACCCGGCCGGAGCCCGCGGTGTCGGTCCCGAGCGCGAAGTCCGCGCCGCCGAGCGCCACCGCGACCGCGGAGCCGGAGGACGAGCCGCCGGAGATCCGCGACGGATCCACCGCGTGCCGCACCGCGCCGTAGGGCGAGCGGGTGCCGACGAGGCCCGTCGCGAACTGGTCGAGGTTGGCCGAGCCGAGCACCACGGCTCCGGCCGCGCGCAGCCGCGCCACGACGGTCGCGTCCTCGGCGGGGGCGTACGCGAACGCCGGGCAGGCCGCGGTCGTCTCCAGACGCGCGACGTCGATGTTGCCCTTCACCGCGAACAGCAGCCCGGCGAGCGGGAGCGCCGGATCGACGGCGGCCAGCTCCGCGGCCACCTCGGCCTCGGACCGCAGGGCGATGAACGCCTCGGGCCGGGCGGCCAGCCGCCGGTAGCGCTCGGCGACGTGCGCCGCGGGGTCCTGGTGCGCGGGGTCCTGCGCCGGGTCGTCCCTCATGCTGCGTCCTCTTCCTCGGCCTGCTCGGCCCTCGTCTCCAGCACCACGAGCACCGTGCCCGCGGCCACGTGCGCCCCGACCTCGGCGACCACGGCGACCACGCGCCCGGCCGCCGGAGCCGTCACGGGCGCCTCCATCTTCATCGCCTCGAGGGCGACCAGCGTCTGCCCGGCGGCGACCGCATCCCCCACGGCCACGTCGATCCGGAACACCGTCGCCACGAACGGCGCCTCGACGCCCTCGCAGCCCTCCGGGATCTCCACCGCGGACGATGCGGGCGGCGCGGGCACCGCCTCCACGCGGTCGAACTCGCCGGACGCCTCCCAGGCGGCGCGCTCGGCGCCGAAGGCCCCGGCCTGCACCGCGCGGAAGTCGGCGATCGACTCCGCGTTCTCCGCGAGGAACTCCTGGTACTCCGCGAGCCCGAACTCGCCCTCCTCGATCCGCAGCGGCAGCCGCCCCGCGGCCATCTCCGAGCGCAGCTCGAGCAGCTCGTCCGGCTCCACCGGGTACCAGCGGATCCGGTCGAAGAACCGCAGCAGCCACGGCACGCCGGTCTCGAACGCTCCGGCCTGGTGGTGCGTCGACCAGATCGGCACCGTGCGGCCGACGAACTGGTAGCCGCCCGGCCCCTCCATCCCGTAGATGCAGAGGTAGGCGCCGCCGATGCCGACGGCGTTCTGCGGGGTCCAGGTGCGCGCCGGGTTGTACTTGGTGGTCACCAGCCGGTGCCGCGGGTCGAGCGGAGTCGCGACCGGCGCGCCGAGGTAGACGTCGCCGAGCCCGAGCACCAGGTACTCCGCCTCGAACACCGTGCGGTAGACCTCGTCGACGCTGTCCAGGCCGTTGATCCGGCGGATGAACTCGATGTTCCACGGGCACCAGGGCGCGTCGTCGCGGACGCCCGCCATGTAGCGGCGGATCGCCTCGCGCGTCGACGGGTCGTCCCAGGCCAGCGGCAGGTGCACGGTGCGGCTCGGCACGCGCAGATCCGCCGTCGCGGGCAGCAGCGCCTCGGCCGCGAGCACGGCCTCGGCGACCGCGTCGGTCGAGGTCGTCCGCGGGTCGAAGTGCACCTGCAGCGAGCGGATGCCCGGGGTCAGCTCGATCACGCCCGGCAGCGCCGCCTGCTCCAGCGTCTCGGCGATCGCGTGCACGCGCATCCGCGAGGCGAGGTCCAGAGTCATCTCGCCGATCTCGACGAGCAGGTTCGCGTCGCCGCTGCGCCGCAGCACCAGCGACGGATCGCCGTCGTGCGCGGGCCGGCGGTGCAGCACTCCCTGGTCGTCGACCGCCGCGCGGCCGGCCGCGGGCTCGTCGAGCGGAGCGTCGAGCAGCCCGGTCGCCTGCGCCGCGGTGACCGGCACGAAGCGCACGGTGTCGCCGGGGCGGAGCTGCCCGAGCCGCCAGAGGTGGCCGGTCGCGACGCTCGCCGGGCAGGTGAAGCCGCCGAGACTCGGGCCGTCGGGTCCGAGCAGGATCGGCAGGTCGCCGGTGTAGTCGACGGCGCCGACCGCGTACGGGGTGTCGTGGATGTTGGAGGGGTGCAGCCCGGCCTCGCCGCCGTCCTCGCGCGCCCAGTGCGGCTTCGGGCCGAGCAGGCGGACGCCGGTACGCGCCGAGTTGAAGTGCACCTCCCAGTCGGTGGCGTAGAAGACCGCCATGTCGTCCTCGGTGAAGAACTCCGGAGCGGCGTGCGGGCCCTCGAGCGCGGCGAGCGTCCAGGCGTGCGGAAAGGCGGGGCGCTCCTCCACCGGCACGATCGCCACGGTGTTCGGGACGCTCGGCGTCCGCAGCCCGAGCACGTCGCCCGGGGCGAGCGCGCGCCCCGCGTGCCCGCCGATCGCGCCGAGGTCGAAGGTGCTGGCCGAGCCGAGCACGAGCGGGATGTCGAGCCCGCCCTCGACCAGCAGGTACATGCGCATGCCGCTCTCGGCCGTGCCGATGGCGAGGACGCCGCCGGCCGGCACCGCGACCGGCTCCCACTGCGCGATCGGCGCGCCGTCGAGGGTCGCCGGCGCGGGTGCCCCGGTGAGCACCACGCGGGTGGCGGTGTGGAAGCGGAGGGTCGGCCCGGTCATCGTGATCTCGAGTCCCGGCGCGTCCTCGGGGTTGCCGAGCGCGGTGTTGCCGAGCCGGAACGACAGCGCATCCATCGGTCCCGACGGCGGCACGCCGACCGGCCAGTAGCCCAGGCGCCCGGTCGCGTCCTGCACGGTGGTCAGCATCCCGCCCTTCAGCACCTCGACCCGCGGGCTCGCGTCGCGCAGGTCGTCGAGGGTCGCGGTGGAGTGCTCGGCCGCGAGCACCGAGGGCTCGGCGGCGATGGCCCGCAGTAGGCCGACGTTGGTCGCGATGCCGTCGACCCGGGTGGCGGCGAGCGCCCTCCCGAGCGCGGCCCAGGCCTCCTCGCGGGTGCCGCCGCTCACGATCACCTTCGCGAGCAGCGGGTCGTAGGAGGTGGAGACCTCGCTTCCGGGGCGGATCCAGCCGTCGACGCGGACGTCGTCGGGGAACTGCAGCCCGGTGATGGTGCCCGAGCTCGGCGCGTTGCCGAGGTCCGGGTTCTCCGCGTAGACCCGCGCCTCGACGGCCGCGCCGCTCGGCTCCGGGACCGCGTCGAGGAAGCCGGTCTCGCCCTGCGCGAGCCGCAGCATCCACTCGACCAGGTCGATGCCGTAGCGCGACTCCGTCACCGGGTGCTCGACCTGCAGCCGGGTGTTCACCTCGAGGAACGCCGCCTCCTGCCGGACCGGGTCGTAGATGTACTCGACCGTTCCCGCACTGCGGTAGCCGGCCTCGGCGCAGAGCCGGCGCGACGCCTCCGCGATGCGCTCGCGCACGGCGTCCGGCAGATCCGGGGCGGGGCTCTCCTCCACCACCTTCTGGTTGCGGCGCTGCAGCGAGCAGTCGCGGTCGCCGAGCGAGACGACGCGGCCGGCGCCGTCGCCGAAGACCTGCACCTCGACGTGCCGGGCGCGCTCGACCAGCCGCTCGAGGAACACGCCGGCGGAGGAGAAGCCGGCCTCGGCCAGGCGCCGCACCTCGCGCCAGGCGGCGCGCAGCTCGGCCTCGTCGCGGCAGGCGCGCATGCCGATGCCGCCGCCGCCCGCCGTCGCCTTGAGCATCACCGGGTAGCCGATCCGGTCGGCCTCGCGAGCCGCGTGGTCGGCGTCGTCGAGCAGCCCGGTGCCGGCCAGCAGTGGCACGCCCGCGCGCTCGGCGGCGTCGCGCGCGGTGTGCTTGGCGCCGAACACCTCCAGCTGCTCGGGAGTGGGGCCGACGAAGACGATGCCGGCCGCCGCGCAGGCGCGCGCGAACTCGGCGTTCTCGCTGAGGAAGCCGTAGCCCGGGTGGATCGCGCCGGCGCCGGTCTGCGCGGCCGCCGCGAGGATCCGGTCGATCCGCAGGTAGCTGTCGGCCGCAGGGGCCGGGCCGAGCCGCACCGCCTCGTCGGCGAGCGCGACGTGTGCGGCGCCGAGGTCGGCGTCGGAGTAGACCGCGACCGTGCGCAGGCCCATCGCCTTCGCGGTGCGGAGGATGCGGACCGCGATCTCGCCGCGGTTGGCGACGAGGAGGGTGTCGAAGGTCATGCGGTGCCCGTTCCCGCGTTCTCGCCGCTGTGCACGATCATCTCGGCGCGAGACGGGTCGAAGCCGTTGCACGGGTTGTTGATCTGCGGGCAGTTCGAGACGACGACGAGGGTGTCCCGCTCGGCCCGCAGAGTGACGCTGAGCCCGGGGGAGGAGATGCCGTCGACGATGCCGAGCGCGCCGTCCAGATCGACCGGCACGTTCATGAACCAGTTCACGTTCGAGACCTGGTCGCGCTTGCCCATCCCGTGCCGGGAGAGCTCGGCGACGAAGTTCTCGGCGCAGGCGTGCTGCGCCGTGGTGTGGAAGCCGTAGCGGAGCGCGTTGCTCTCCTTCGAGCAGGCGCCGCCGAGGGTGTCGTGGCGCTCGACGTCGGTCGCCACGACGGTCAGCAGCGGGCGGTGCTCGGCGTCGCGGAGCACCGAGCCGGTGACGAGGTACACCGTCTCCTGCGCCTGCAGGGTCGCGGCGGCGGAGTAGGCGGTGCGGTCCTCCGCGTCGTAGGCGAGGAAGTCGACGGCCTGGTTGCCGTCGACGTCGACGATCGTGAGGTGCTCGCCGCGCTTCAGGAGGCGCGACCAGGGGGCGCGGGCGGCGACGGTCTCGCGGTGGATCTCGGTGCCGTAGGTCGTGGTCGTGGTGGTGCTGCTCGTGCTCGTGTCGCTGCTCATGCGATGCCCCTCGCGCTCAGGTACTCGTCGGTCTGCAGGAAGGCGCGGCGGCCCTCCGGAGTGGCGTCGCGCTCGTCGGCGCTCGCCGGCTCGCCCGCCCAGGCGTGCACGTCGACCGGGCCGACCGTGAACTCCGGCCGCGGGTCGAGCGGATGCGCGGTGTTCGCCAGCAGGACGATCGCCGGCATCTCGAGCCGCAGCGTCACCGAGCGGCCGGGTCCCGCGCCGCCGAGCCACTCCGGGCTGCCGTCCTCGCGGATCCGCACCCCCTGGAAGTACGAGACGCTCGGCGGCAGATCGCGTCGGCCGAGCCCGTGCTTGGCCGCGCCGAGCAGCAGCAGCTCGCGCCCGGCCGGCGACGGGCCCTGCGGGGAGCCGTCGCCGTAGCGCTCGACGTTCCGCGCCAGCGCGGTCGTGCCGTAGATCGTGTCGTGGCGGCCGGAGTCGTCGGCGACGACGCTCGCGAGCACGCGGCCCTGGTCGCTGAGGAGCAGCTGTCCGGCGCCGGCGTAGACCTGCCACTGCACCTTGACGGTGTCCGCGACGTTCAGCCGCTCGTGCGGCTCCATCGCGTTGTACACCAGGAGCGAGACGCAGGCGTCGCCGGTGACGTCGGTCAGTCGGAGGCGCGTGCCGCGGGCGAGGACGCGGTGGCCGTAGCCGCCGCCCTCGATCCGCTCGGACCAGTGCAGATCCGCCGGGGCGACGCCCTCCGGCGCGTCGGGGCGTGTGCTCGCCGCCGCCGCCTCCTGGGCGCGGGCGTGCTCGCGCGCACCCGCCGTGGTCGAGGTGCCTGATGAGGTCATGGTGCGCCTGCTCCGTCTGCTGGTCCGGTCGCTGCCGGGGTTTCTATCACTCGACAGGAAGTCAACCGCGCCCCCGTGTCGCCGCTGTGACCCCGACGTTGCGATCGTGTTTCGCGCGCGCCCCAGCCCTTCCCACTCTCCAGAAGTTGTCGTACTCGACCGCCGAGTACGACAACTTTCGAGGAGCGGAGGGGGCTCCGGGCGCTGCTACGGTCGAGCGCATGGCGAGCGCACCCCCCGGACGGCCGCGCGCCTCCGGGGCGTCGCTCACGGGGCTGGGCACGCGGGCCGACATCCTCGCGGCGAGCGCGGCGCTCTTCTGCACGGAGGGGTTCGGCGGCACCAGCACGCACGCCATCGCCGCGGCGGCCGGCATCCGCCAGGCCTCGCTCTACCACCACTTCGGCGGCAAGCACGCGGTGCTGCTCGAGCTGTTGCTCGGCACGGTGCAGCCCTCGCTCGACGCCGCCGCCGTGCTGCTCACCCGCGACGAGCCGCCGGCCGCGCGCCTCTGGGCGCTCTGCGTCTCCGACGCCCGGTTGCTCGCGGCCGGCGAGCACAACGTCGGCGCGCTCTACCTGCTGCCCGAGCTCGGCGACGAGCGCTTCGCCGTGTTCCGCGACCGCCGCTCCGAGCTGGAGACCGCCTACCGCACCCTCGTCGCGGCCTGCGGCGCCGTCGACCCTGCGACCGGCGCCTCCCTCGTGCTCGCCCTCGTCGAGAACGTCATCCTCCAGCGCCGCCGGCAGCCCGCCGAGCCCGGCCCGTCCGCCGAGGCGGTCGCCCTCGCCGCCCTCCGCGTCCTCGACCTCCCGCGCCCCGCCGTCGCCGAGGCGCTCGCCGCGGGCCCGGCCCTGCTCGCCCACCTGCGCTGACGCCCCGCCGCCACTCCTGAGTGCCCGCCCACTCCTGAGTGCCCGTCCACTCCCGAGTGCCCGCCCACTCTCCAAAAGTTGTCGTACTCGAGCGCCCGATACGACAACTTTTGAGGTGTGGCCGAGGGGGCCGCGCGCCGGAGTTAACAGGATCGACCCACGCCCGAAAAGAACCGCGACCGAGCGCGCGGCAGGATCCGTGTCTATCAACCGATAGAAACACCCCGCCGCACCACCCAGCAGCTCGGAGCACGCATGATCATCCTCGGAGTGGGGATCACCGTCGTGGTGATCCTCGCCGTCGGCATCGCGGTCGCCCGCAAGATCGACGGCGACAGCGCCAACTACCTCGTCGCCGGACGCCGCCTCGGCATCCCGCTCGTCGCCGTCAGCCTCACCGCCGCCGCGGTCGACTCGAACGCCACCGTCGGCAACACCGACCTCACCTCGCAGTTCGGCTTCTGGGCGGGCGCCTCGCTCGCGATCGGCCTGGCGATCTGCCTCCTGATCACGGGCCTCTTCCTCGCCAAGCCGATGAACGCGATGAAGCTCTTCACCCTCGCCGACTTCTTCCGGATGCGCTACGACCGCACCACCGAGGTCGTCGCCTCGGTGATCATGGTCTTCTCCTTCACGATCCTGCTGGCCGGCAACCTGGTGGCCTGCGGCTTCCTGCTCGAGCGCTTCGCCGGCATCCCGTACGCCTGGGGCGTGATCCTCTCGGTCGCCCTCGTCCTCAGCTACACGATCGCCGGCGGCCTCTTCTCCGACGCCTACACCGCGGCCATCCAGACCGTGATCACCGTCGTCGCGGCGGTCTCGCTGCTGGTCTGGGTCGCGCTCGCCTACGGCATCGTCATCCCCGAGGGCATGGGGCCGTTCGACTTCGAGCAGCTCACCGACCCGGCGATGGGCGCCCCCGTCAACTGGGCCACCCTCGTCGCCCTCGGCATCGGCGACCTCGTCGCGATCGACTTCATGCAGCGGATCTTCGGCGCCAAGTCGCCCGAGGTCGCCCGCCGCGCCTGCTACGCCGCCGCCGTCGGCACCGCGGCGATCGGCTCGATCTTCGCGATCGTCGCCCTCAGCGCCACCGCCGTCCTGGGGCTCTCGGCCGCCGACGGCCCGGTGCTGTTCACGGTGCTCGACGACTACGCGCCGCCGGTCATCGCGATCCTGGTGCTCTCCGGAGTCGTCGCCGCGTCGTTCTCGACGGCGTCCGGCGCCATCCTCGCCACCTCGGCGATCGTCGTCCGCAACGTGCTCTCGGTCCGCCGCCACTCCGGCAGCGGCCCGGACCCGCTGCTGCGCTGGACCCGCGTCGCCATGGTGCCGATCGTGATCCTCGGCTCGTTCCTCGCGATCCGGGTCAGCCAGACCGGCATCCTGCTGACGCTCGCGTTCGACATCATGCTCGCCTGCCTGGCCGCGCCGTTCCTGCTCGGGGTGTTCTGGAAGCGCCCCGGAGTCGTCGCCGCGCTCACCGCCGCGGGCGTCGGCCTGGTCGTCCGCCTGGTCTTCCTGGCGCTCACCCCGACGCTCTACGGCGTGCCGAACGACATCCTCTACGTCCCGAACGACCTGATCGGCGCCGGCTTCGACGGCTACGCCACCCTCGTCGCCGCGGCGATCGGCTTCGGCACCTTCATCGTGGTCGGCCTCCTGGCCCCGCGCACCCCGCGCGAGCTCGCCGGCGAGCGCTCGGTCCGCACCGAGCTCGACCGCGAGCAGCAGGGAGCTCTGGAGCCCGCGGGAGTCTGACCCCCGCCGCGAGTCCGCCTCCTCCCGCGAGATGCCACTTGTGAGCGCTTTCCACGGCGTGTCGCGCTCATAAGTGGCATCTCGCGGGGAGGGGGTCACGGGAGGGGGAGCAGGACCGTCGGGGCGGGGGCGGCCTCGCGGCCCTCGAAGGCGACGGGCTGGCAGACCATCAGGTAGTCGCCGGGCTCGACCTGCGCGAGGTCCGCGTTCTCGAGGATCACGACGCCGGCGCCGCAGAGGATCACGTGCGTCGGCCACTCCTCGGTGTGCGCGGGCGCCTCCATCGTCATGTAGTCCAGGCCCGCGAAGAGCACGCCGTGCTCGACCAGCCAGCGCGCACCGCTCGGCGCCAGTCCGACCCAGGTCTTCGACTTCACCGCGCGGGTCAGCGCGTCGGTCGAGTTGCGCGTGCGGAACAGCACGCGCACGGCCCCCTCGGCACCGGCCGCGACGAGGTCCTCGTCCGTGATCTCCTCCGCGACGTGCCGCAGATCGAGCACCCGCACCGGTCCGACCACGCTCTCCAGCGCGATCTCGTCGACGGTCGCGCCGCCCGGCACGAAGTGCGACGGCGCGTCGACGTGCGTGCCGGTGTGCGCGCCGATCAGCCAGCGCGAGACGTCGGAGGGGTACCCGTCGACGATCTGCTCGACCATCTCGTAGGTCGGCCGACGGCCCCAGTGGAGCATCTCGGTGGTGATCGGGATGTTGATCGGGATGGCGCCGGTCATGCGAGCCCTCGTCTCGTGCGGAAGGATGGTCGTGGATTCATTCACAACTATATTGGATCCAATCCGAAGAGCTGCAGGAGGTTCCCGTGATCGCCGACGACTCCCCGACCGGCCTTCCGCTCGGCCGCCCCCGCCGCCTCGTCCCGCTCGTACTCGGCCACGAGCCGATCGCGGAGTCGATCTCGCTCCGCGGCGGCGACCCGGCGCGCTTCCTGCTCGAGCCGGTCACCGGCGCCGCGATCGACCTCGGCGACTCCTGGATCCTGATCGACGGCGGATTCCACCTCGACCGCGTCCGCGACCCCGCCCAGCGCGCCGCGCACTACGACTACGAGAGCTACACCGCCGTCGTCCCGCCGGGCGACGCGCTCGCCGAGCAGGTCGCGGCGGCCGGCCTGCGCTGGGAGGACCTCGCCCTCGTCGCCCTCTCGCACCTGCACCTCGACCACACCGGCGGGCTGCGCCTCGCTCCGGCCGGCACCCCGGTCGCCCTGCAGCGGCGCGAGTGGGAGTGGCTCGGCGAGGGCCTCGGCCGCCGCGAGACCGTCGTCCCGGCCGACCTTCTCGACGCCGACGTCCGGGTGGTGCTCCTCGACGGCGAGACCGAGCTGGCCCCCGGCGTCACCGCGCTCGACACCCGCGGGCACACCCCCGGCCACCAGTCGTTCCGGATCGACCTCGCCGACCGCTCGATCGTGCTCGCCTGCGACGCGGCGGACCTCCGCCGCAACCTCGACGAGCGCACCGCCTGCGGATGGACGGCGCGTTCCGGCGACGCCGAGGCGGCCCAGCGCTCGATCGAGCGCCTCGCCGACCTCGCGGCGGAGCCCGGCGTCGAGGTCTGGCCCGGTCACGACCCCGGCTGGCCCGCCTGGCGGCGCTGATCCTCGCGTCTCCCGCGCATCCGGTGCACAAAGAAGGCTGGATGCTCCGAATCCGGCGGTTTCGCTCCGATTCGGGGCGTTCAGCCTTGCTTGTGTACGCCCGCGACCCCGGTCAGCCCGCCCGGCGGGGTTTCCTCGAGGTTCGCTGAGACGCCCTTGCGATGACGCTCCCGCCGTTGTAAATACTTGTGTGTCACCGGCGAAAAGCCCGGTGGCGAGGCATTTCAGAACACGTGAGGAGACCATCATGCTTCTGCAGCAGGACCCGTTCCGCGACCTCGACCGCTTCAGCCGGCAGGTCTTCGGCACGGCCGCCCGACCGACCGTGATGCCCCTGGACGCCTGGCGCGAGGGCGACGACTTCGTCGTCGAGCTCGACCTGCCCGGCGTCCGGCCCGAGCGGATCGACATCGATGTCGAGAGGAACGTGCTGACCGTGCGCGCCGAGCGCACCGGCCACCTCCCCGAGGGCGCCGACCCCGTCGCCGCCGAGCGGCAGTGGGGCGTCTTCAGCCGCCAGCTCGTCCTCGGCGACTCCCTCGATACCGAGAGCGTGCACGCCGACTACACGGCGGGCGTGCTGACGCTGCGCATCCCGATCGCCGCGAAGGCGAAGCCGCGCCGGATCAGCCTCGCGTCGAGCGACGTGGGAGCGAGCGACGTGACGGTGACCGACGAGGGGTCGGCCGACGCGGTGGCGAGCCCCGACCCCGGCGCGCAGCGCACGATCGACGCCTGACCGGCGTCACTCCGCGGCGCGGCCCGAGTCCTCGATCAGCCGGACCTTCACGTTCACGGCGAGCGGGCCGGTCACCGACGGCTCGGCGTCGAGCAGGCGCCGCAGCTCCTCGCCGACCGCGCGCAGGGTCTCGGGCGCGGGCAGCGCCGCGGTCGCCGCGATGTGCGCGCTCACCGTGGTGAAGCCGTCCGAGCGGTCGATGTCGACCAGCACGTCCGGCTGCCGCAGGGCGAGCTTCACGGCCAGCGCATCGGCGGCCGCCTCGAGGATCGGCTGGGCCGGATAGACGCCGGTGACCCCCTCGGAGTCGCGGATCGCCGCGGTGAGGCGCTGCGAGAGCGCGGTGTCGTCGTTGGCGGGGTCGTCGCGGGCCGTGTCGTCCCGGGCGCTGTCGTCGAGAGCGCTGTCGTCGGTCCCGGTGCTGTCGGTCCCGGTGCTGTCGGTCGCAGTGCTGTCGGTCACGGCTGGTCCTCCCTGCTCGGGTACACGTCGTCCACGGTCACGTCGATCGCACCGATGACGAGCTCGGTGTGCCGCTCGAGGGCGTAGCGGATCCGCTCGCGCAGGCGGTCCGCGACCGTCGCGACGGGGATCCCGAACTCGAGCGCGAAGGTGACGTCGACCCGGATCACCGCGCCCGGGGTCCCGACGTCGCCGTCGAGGGTGCAGCGGCCCATGATGACGCCGCCCATGGTGTCGCCCGCGCGCCGGATCATCCCGCGCACGGCCGCCTCGGTGAGGGCGAGCCGCAGCGTCGGGTCGGGGTGGCGGATCGGCACGTCGCGCCCGGAGCGCACCTCGGACCGGATCGTGTCGAGCAGCCCGGCGATCCAGACCTCGTCGCGGTCCGGCTCCTCGTCGGCGCGGCGGCGCAGCGCGCTCGCCGACAGCTCGTTCAGGCGGGTGAGGTTCGCGAGCGCCAGGCGGCAGGCCGCGGAGCCCTCGATGGAGGGATCGACCGGGGTGCGCCCGCGGTCGAGGTACTCGCCGAGCTCCTCCAGCGTGTGGCCGTCGAGGTCGTCGTCGGGCGCGGCGTTCTCGGGCACGGCGTCGACCGGCACGGCGTTGTCGTCCGGCTCGGCGGTGGGCATGTCGTCGGTGGTCATCGCCATGCCTCCAGTTCGTGGAGCAGGAAGCGGCGGGCTCGGGCGAGCAGGCCGCGGACCGTCGAGACGGGGAGTTCGAGAGCGTCGGCGATCTCCTGGTAGCTGTAGCCGGCGGTCTCGCGGAGCAGCCAACAGCGTCGCTGATCGGGAGGCAATCGGTCCAGTGCCTCCCAGACGGCGTCCAGCTGGAGCCGCGCCTCGACGATCCGCTCGGGCGAGCTCTCGGCGGGCGCCGGCGGGTCCCAGTCGTCGATGTCGTCGTGGCGGCGCCGGACGCGGATCCGGTCGATCGCCTTGTGCGAGACGATCCGCATCAGCCAGTTGCGGATGTGCGCGGGGCTGTCGAGGTCGCCGAGGCGGCGCCAGCCGGTGAGGAACGCCTCCTGCACGATGTCGTCGGACTCCGCCTCGGAGCCGAGCAGCTTGGCGGCGTACACCCGCATCAGCGCGCCGTGGCGCCGGGCGAGCTGCTCGAACGCGGCGACGTCGCCGTCCACGGCCCGCGAGGCGAGCGTGGCGTCGGAGGCTCGGAGCAGCGGGTCGTCGGGCTGCGCGTCGTCGGGCCGGGCGTCATCGGGCTGGGCGTCATCGGGCTGGGCGTCGTCGGGCTGGGCGTCGTCGGGCTGCTCCGCGGGCAGTGCCTCCGCCACGATCGCCACCTCCCGCCGTTCCGCCGTCGTTGCGCGCCTGCGGGCGTTCTCCGCAGGCGCCGCTCCGAATGCCTATCAGCCTCCACCCTCCCCGGCGAATCCGCTGGCCGGATTGCGAGCACGCCCCGGATCCGTGACGTTTCCGGCCGTCGACCCGTCTGTATCTGTAGAGCCCCGAGGCCCACCCCCGTCCGCCTCTGATCTCCCAGACCCCCGAGAGAAGCCCGACCATGCACACCTCCCCTCCACCGACGGCACGCCCGGCCGTCCCCGGCTCGACCGCGACTCCCGGCTCGACCTTCACGATGGGCAGCCCCTTCGCCTCCGCCGGCGACCTCTCCGGCGGCACCGAGCGGCGCTTCGAGGCCGCCGGAGGCGACCCCGCCGAGGCGTCCGCGGTCTACGCCGAGGCGTACGGCGGCGGCTCGTTCCGCGTGGAGCCGGGCTCGCGCGGCTTCTCCTTCCGCTACGCCTACCGGGGGAGCGAGCGGGTCACCCTCCGCACCTCCGACTGCGCGGGCGCGCTGACCGGCGAGATCGCGCACCTGCGCGAGTACGTCGTCGGCTGGTTCCGCGCCGGCGGCGGCCAGCTCAACCTCCGCCCCTTCACCCGCACCGGAGCCGCGTCCGCGCCGTTCCTGCTGCCCGCCGAGCGCCAGTTCGGCCTGGCCTACCAGCCGCACCGCCAGAACCTCGTGCACTTCGCGCCCGGCTTCCTCGAGGACGTCGCGACCGAGTCGCACTCCGGCCCGCGCCAGCCCGTCTCCTTCGACCACGAGGCCGACGCCGACCCCGGAGTGCTCGCCCGCTGGCGGACCGCCGTGACCGACGCGACGGCGGCGCTCGCGAGCGCCGCGATCGCCCCGCTGGTGCGCTTCACCGCCGAGCTCAACCTCGCCCGCGCGCTGCTGCTGCTCTTCCCGTGGCGCGCCTGGGACGTCCCCGCCGTGCTGCGCCGCCCCTCCGCCTCGCGCACCCGCGTCGCCCTCGACTTCCTGCAGCACCACGCACACGAGCCGATCACCCCGGCCGACGCCGCCCGCGCCGCCGGCCTGCACACCCGCACCCTGCAGCAGGCCACCCAGCGCCACCTCGGCGTCTCGCCGTCGGTCTACCTGCGCGACGTCCGCCTCGACCGCGCCCACCACGACCTCGTCGAGGGCGACCCCTGCTCGACGACCGTCGCCGCCGTCGCCCGCGACTGGGGCTTCGGCAACCTCGGCCGCTTCGCGAGCGCCTACCAGACCCGCTTCCAGGAGCTGCCGAGCCACACGCTGCGCCACTGAGCGCGCGGCCGCCGCGCCGCGGACGTCACTGCCCGGCGATCATCGCGAGCGACGGCGCACGGCCTTTCTCGATGTGGGTGAAGGCGATCGACTCGGCGAGGCGGTCGTTGCCCGCGCGGATCGCGTCGAGAAGGCCGTGGTGCTCGTCGGACTGCTGGCGCTGGTCGCGAGCGCTGGTCAGGTAGAACAGCCAGGTCATCCGGCCGGTGACGGCGCGCATCAGCGAGGAGAGCAGGGCGCTGCCGGCCACCTCGACGATCGCCTCGTGCACGACGGTCGAGGTCTCGGCGACCTCCAGCCAGTCCTCGCTGTCGAGGGCGCGGTGCTCGGCGTCGATCGCGTCGAGCAGCGGAGCGAGGGAGGCGCCGCGGGCGACGGCCTGCGCCGCGAGGCGCGCGGCGAGCGTCTCGAGGCTCAGCCGGACGTCGAAGAGCTCGACCACGTCCTCGACGCTCCACTGCGCGACGCGGGTGGAGCGACGGGGCAGCATCCGCACGAAGCCCTCGTTGGCCAGCTGCGGCACGGCCTCGCGCACCGGCAGCCGCGAGACGTGCAGCTCGGCGGCCAGTGAGGCCTCGACGAGCCGCGACCCCTGCGGGTGCTGGCCGAGGATGATCTGCCGGCGCAGCGTCCGGTAGGTCTGGCTGGCGAGCGACTCCTCGGTGCTGGCGAGTGTCATGACGGTCCTCCTCGCGACGCCGGTGCGACCATTCAACACGCTCGGCCGACCCGGTGCGCTCGCCGTCCGGAGGCGCTCAGCCGCCGGGCCAGCTGCGCTCCTTCGGCAGCGGCCGGGCGTAGCTGTCGATCCGGCTGGTGCCGAGCCGCTGGCGGACGAGGGTCTCGACGAGCGCGGCCGCCGCGGCGACCCCGTCGACGACCGGCACCGGCAGCCGCGCGCCGACGTGCTCCTCGAGCCCCGCCATGCCCGCGCAGCCGAGGCAGATCACCTCGGCGCCGCGGGCGATCGCGCGCTCGCCGGCGGCGACGAAGGCATCGAGGGTGGCCTGCGGATCCTCCTCCAGCTCGAGGACGCCGAGCCCCGTGTCCTCGATCGCGGCGCAGTGCGCGATCAGGCCGGCGGTGGTGAGGCTGTCCTCGATCTGGCCGACCGCGCGGCGGACCGTGGTGACCACCCCGTAGCGGCGGCCGAGCAGCATCGCGAGATGCGCCGACGCCTCCGTGATGTCCACGACGGGCACGTCGAGCAGCTCGCGCGCGCCCTCGCGGCCGTGCTCGCCGAAGCCGGCCATCACGACGCCGTCGATGCCGGCCGGCAGCCGCTCCAGGGTGTGCAGGACGGCGGCGGCGCTGAGGAAGCTGTCGTACCAGCCCTCGGCCGAGGCGACGCCCCAGCTCGGCGTGATCGCGACGATCTCGGTGCCCGGCCCGACGGCGAGCCGGGCGCGGGCGGCGGCCGTCTCGGTCATCGACTCGGTCGTGTTGCAGTTGACGACGGCGATGCGCATCAGCGGCCCGCCGCCGCGGGGACGCCGGACAGCCGGACAGTGCTGCCCGCGTCCCGCAGCCGCGCCAGGTCGATCAGCGCGGCGGCGACGGCGAGGTCCTGCGCGGCGAGGCCGACGGAGTCGAACACGGTGATCTCCTCCGCGCGCGTGCGGCCGGGAGCGGTGCCGGCCACGACGTCACCGAGCTCGAGCAGCCCGGCCGCGGCGTCGAGGGCGCCCTCCGCGATCGCGAGGACGAGGTCGCCGGACTTCGCCCGCGCGGTGGCGGCGCTGTCGACGACGAGCGTGCCGATCGCCATCGCCGCGGAGTCGAGCTCGCGGTGCTCCGGCCGCGGGCGGGCGCCCACAGCGTTCACGTGCTGGCCGGCGTGCAGCCAGGCCCCGCGCACGATCGGCTCGACCGACGGCGTCAGCGTGCAGAGCACGTCGGAGCGCTCGGCGACGGCCCGCGGATTGGTGGCGCGGGTCACGGAGCGCCCCACCGCCTCCTCGAACCGGTCGAGCGTCGCGTCCGACCGCGACCAGACCACGATTTCGTCCAGGTCGCGCACCGCCTGCAGCGCGCGGACGTGCGCGACGGCGAGGTTGCCGGCGCCGATCAGCCCGAGGACCCGGCTGTCCGCCCGGGCGAGGTGCCGGGTGGCGACCGCGGAGGCGGCGGCGGTGCGGGCCCGGGTGATCAGCGCTCCGTCCAGGACGGCCACGCACTCCCCGGTGAGCAGCGAGGTGACCAGGATCGTCGAGCGCTGCGTCGGCAGCCCTCGCGCCGCATTGCCGGGCAGGTCGGCCATCAACTTCACGGCGGCCAGGCCCAGGGCGTCGGAGCGAACGGCCATCGGCAGGATCAGCCCGTCGTCCTCGCCCGCGAGGGCCGTCGGCGCGCCCTGGTGCAGCGCGCCGGAGCCGAGGTCCGCGAACACCTGCTCGACCGCGCCGAGCACATCGACGTCGGGGAGCAGTCCGGCGATCTGCTCGGAGGCGAGGACGAGCGTCATCAGCGCGCGCCGACCGTCGTGCGGCCGGTCAGCTCGGCGAGCGAGGGGGCGCGGGTGACGAGCCCGGCCTCCGCGAGGATCCGCATCCAGCGGTCGGAGGCGGCCTCGTCGATCACGGTCGTGTCCCAGACCCCGCCGGCGGCCATCTCCTCGGCGGCCTCGTGCAGCAGCACCGGGTCGCGGTCCGGCCAGCGGGCGGCGAGCACCGCGTCGATCTCGGCACCGGCCTGGCCCGCAGTGATCCGCTGCATCGCCGTCTCGATCGCGTCGACGAAGCGCTCGGTGCGGTCGGCGAGCTCCTCGACGCGCTCGGTGCGGGTGTAGTAGACGCTGTTGGGCATCACGCCCGCGTCGAGGTGGCGGAAGACGATCTGCCCGCCGCCGGCCGCGACGAGCTCCTTCGCCGAGAGCAGGTCGAGCACGATCGCGTCGCCGAGGCCGTCGCGGTAGAGCTCGAGCATCATCGCCGTGGACAGGTCGCGCGCCCAGCGGGTGGCGGAGACGTCGAGCCCGGCCTCGCGGATCAGGCCCGCGGTGAACTCGAACGGCGCGCTGCCGCCGGCGCCCGGGGCGAGGACGACCTTGCCGGCCAGCCAGTCGAGGCCGACCGGTCCGGAGCCGTCGCGGGCCACGATCGTCATCGGGAAGCGGTGGTTGAGCTGGCCGACGACGGTCAGCTCCCGGCTGGTGCCGGCGTACATCCCGGGGACCCAGAGCCCGCCGAGGGCGAGGTCGGCGGCGCCGGAGTCGAGGTCGTCGAGGACGCCGGTCCAGGGGTCGCAGGCGGTGGCGGTGACGGCGAGGCCGCGCTCGGCGAACAGGCCGCCGACGTCGGCGACGTACTCGGGGAGGTAGTTGAGTCCGTTGGCGGTGGCCGAGACGGTGAGGGTGTCCATGGTGCTCCTTGAGGTGCTGTCCGGTGGTGGGTCGCGCCCCCGGCGCCGGAGCGCCGGGGGCACGGGTGGGTCAGTGGGCGGCGGCGGCGATCGCGTTCTCGTTGACGTCCTCGAGCGAGCGTCCCCGGGTCTCCGGGGCGAAGCGGGAGGCGACGACGAGCACCGCGTACATCACGGCGGCGAGGCCGAAGACGCCGGCGAAGGCGAACGAGCCGTAGAGCGCGACGGCGAGGAACGGCATGACCGCTCCGGCGATGTTGCCGATGCCGTTGACGATCGAGGCGCCGGAGGCGCGGATCGCGGTCGGGAAGATCTCGGCGGTCCAGGTGGCGAGGGTCGTGTTGGTGACCATCGTGAAGAACTGGAAGAGCGCGCCGAGCACGAGGATCGCTCCGGTGCCGTTGCCGAAGCCGGCGAAGGCGAGCGCGGTGAGGCAGCCGAGGACTCCGGCGGCGCCGACGGCGGTGCGGCGGCCGACGCGACCGGCGATCAGGGCCGCGGTCGTCGCTCCGAGGAGCGAGCCGATGTTCATGATCATCGTGTAGAGCAGGCTCTCCGAGACGGAGTAGCCGCGCTCGACCAGCAGGGTCGGCATCAGGAAGTTCAGCGTGACCTGCGAGCCGAAGGCCATCCAGGACGCGATGCCGAGGGCGGCGGTGCGGCGGATCACCGGGCGGCTGAAGACGGCAGCGGGGGAGGCGGACATCCGCACGGGCGGCAGGTCGTCGGGCGAGAGCTCGACGGGCGGGCGGGCGGTGGTGGGGGTGAGCGAGTTCGAGGCGAGGATCGCGAGCGAGCGGTTCGCCTCCTCCGTGCGGCCCTGCGAGAGCAGCCAGCGCGGCGTCTCCGGCAGCTTGCGGCGGTAGAAGACGACCAGCAGTGCGGGGACCGCGAGGATCACGAACGACCAGCGCCACACCGAGTCGGGGCCGCCGAGCGGGGTCTCCAGCGGGCCGAGCAGCAGCAGGAACAGGCCGTAGGAGAGGAAGTTTCCCAGGCCGCCGGCGCCGACGTTGACGGCGCCGATCGCGGTGCCGCGGAAGCGGGTGGAGACCATCTCGGAGAGCATGACCAGGCCGATCATGAACTCGCCGCCGATGCCGATGCCGACGATCAGGCGGCTGACGAGCAGCATCTCGTAGTTCATCGCGACGGCGCTGAGCAGTCCGCCGAGCGTGTAGATCAGCAGGTTCAGGCTGAGCGAGAAGCGGCGGCCGTAGCGGTCGGCGAGGTAGCCGGCCAGCAGGCGGCCGATCAGTCCGCCGATGACCGTGGCGGTGTTGATCGTCGTGAGCTGGATGTCGCCGATCTGCAGCGTCTCCTTGATGTGGCTGCCCATGGCACCCACCGAGTTCTGCTCGAGCGTGTTGAAGAACTCCCCGGCGAGGATCAGCAGGAAGATCCAGAACTGCGCGCGGGTGAAGCCGATGGAGTCGAGGACGGAGGCGACCGTGTGTCCGGAGGCGGGCGGAGCGGTGGTGCGGGATACAGCTGACATGTGTAGCTCCCAGCAGGGCGAGGGGTGAGGCGGCTCCAGAGTGATGGTCACCGCGAGGACTCCTCTTTTGTATCCCAAACACCGTTTCGGGCAGGTTTCCACGATGCTACAACCTGCGCACGCGGGCGTCGAACCGGGCGAGAGGGCGCTTTCGGTGCGGTGATTCCGCACCTGCTGTATACAAAACGGGTCTGAACGCAGTGCGGAGCCCGCCCCGCGACTGCGCGGAGTCCGCCCGGAGCCCGCCCGAACGCTCGCACGGACGCCCGTGTCGCCGACAGCTGCCGCGCATCTCCCCGGCCTGTGGACGGCGCTGGCCGCAGAGCGCGTCGTCGCTCGACGTTTCCTGCGCACTGGCTGATCCGGCGGGACGATCCCGAAGCCGCGCACGTCTGATTCATGTGCGACGGATCGTCGTCACCGCGACCGAGTCGCGCATCACCTTCTACCAGGGAGAGCATCATGACCAACGTCACCCCCAGCACCCTCGCCACCACCTCGGCCAAGCACGGCACCGAGACCTCGACCGGCAAGAACACGATCGCCGACGGCGTCGTCGAGAAGGTCGCCGGCATCGCCGCCCGCCAGGTCGCCGGCGTCCACGACCTCGGTGGCGGAGCCGCCCGCGCCATCGGCGCCATCCGCAACGCGATCAACGCGCAGGACCGCGGCCAGGGCATCTCCGTCGAGGTCGGCGAGAAGCAGGTCGCCGCCGACATCACGGTCGTCGCCGAGTACCCCGTCGCGCTGCAGAAGCTCGCCGACAGCATCCGCTCCGCCGTCTCCGAGGCCATCTCCTCGGTCGTCGGCATGGAGGTCACCGAGGTCAACGTGACCATCGCCGACGTCTACATCCCCTCGGACGACAAGGACGAGGACACCGAGAGCCGCGTCAAGTGACTCCGTCCCACCTCGGCCTGATCCTGGGCGCCGTCCTCGCCGTCACCGGCCTGGTCTTCGGCTTCTGGGCACTCCTCTGGGTCGCCCTCGCCATGGCCGTCGGCTACGGCGTCGGCCGCGTCGTCGAGGGCAAGCTCGACCTGAGCTCGCTCGCCGACACCCTCCGCGGGCGGCGGTCCTCGTGACCGCGGCGGTGATGGCCGACCAGGCCCGCCACGGCCGCACGACGATCACCTCGCGCGCCGTGCGCAGGGTCGTGTCGGCCGTCACCGCGGAGGCGCTCGACGTCGACGCGTCGGACGTCTCGGTCGAGCTGGACGACGACGGGGGGAAGCTGCACGTCACCGCGCAGGCCCCCCTGCGCATCCGTCCGCTCGGCGAGGAGGACCGCCGCTCCGGCACCGTCCTCAGCCGTCTCAGCACGGCCCAGTCCACCATCCGCACCCGCTGCCTCGAGCTGACCGGGTCCACCATCGGGCGCGTCGACCTCCGGATCACCGGGGCCGACCTGCGCGAGCGAAGGAGAGTCTCGTGACGACCCCCGCAGCATCAGGGACCCGCTCCACGGGCGCGCTGTACCCCAGGCTCGTCCGGCGCGAGATCACCTCGTCCCGCTCCACCTCGGCGATCGTCCTCGCGGTCCTGCTCATCCTCGTCTTCGCGTGGATCGGCACGGAGGCGGTGCTCGCCGCCCTCGGGCAGCCCGCGCTGCTCGTCGCCCCACAGGACGGAGCGGCCGCGGTGCTCGGCGCCGCGAGCGCTCCCGTCCCGCTGATCGTGGCCGGCGGAGTGGTCGCCGCGCTGATCGGGCTCGTCCTGATCGTCGTGTCCTTCTCCCCGGGCCGTCGCGGCCGCCGCCGCGCCGCCGCCGACCGCACCGCGGCCGTCATCGACGACCGCGTGATCGCGCAGAGCCTCGCCCGCACCGCCGCCTACGCCGGCGACGTCGACCCCGACCAGGTGTCGGTGTCGATCGGCGGACGCACGGCCGGTGTCACCGTCGGCCGCACCTCCGGGCGCAGCCTCGACGTCGGCACCATCCGCGAGGCGGTCGACGCCGAGCTCGCCGGCTACGACATCAGCCCGAAGCTCACGGCCCGCGTGCGCCTGTCCGAGAAGGGGACGGTCCGATGACCACCACCAACCGGTTCCTCAACCGCCTCCTCCTGTTCGTCGTGGGCCTCGTGCTCCTGCTCGCCGGCGGTGCCGTCGCGGCGGGAGCGCTGTTCCCCGACATCCAGGAGACGGTCTCCACCGGCGCGGAGGACGCGACGCAGCCCACCACCGACGCCCTCTCCGGCGGGCAGCCCTGGATCCTCTGGGTCTCGGCCGTGGTCGCCCTCGTGCTGATCCTGCTGCTGATGCGCTTCATCGTGCGCCAGGGCCGGGGACGCACGTCGACCCTGCTGCGCGTGGGCTCCGGCTCCGGCGCGGGCACGCCGACCGGCGGCTCCGTCACCATCGACGCGAAGGTCGCCGAGCACGTCCTCGAGGAGGCGCTGTCGCACGATCCCTCGATCGTCGCGCTCGACGTCACCGCCTTCGAGGTCAAGCACCGCACCGTCCTCCGCGTCACCGCGCACACCCGCCGCGGCGTCTCGCCGATGCGGACCCGCCGCGCGATCGACGACGCGGTGAAGAGCTGGGACGCCGTGCTGGGCGAGGAGACCCCCGTGGTCATCCAGATCGTCAGCGGCCTCCGCACCAGGATGAGCAGCAGCGCCCGCGTGCAGTAGCGGCGTCCGCGCCGCCCCGTGCCGCGCACCCGCCGCACCGGACGATCCGGCCCTCCCGCTCGGGAGGGCCGGAAGACCACTGAGGAGTACCCCATGACCGACACCGTCGGAACGAACGACCTCCGCGCCATCGACGGCGCGCACCCGGAGGACGAGTCGATCGAGCGACTGCTCGCGACCGCCGCCGCGGAGACCACCGCCGGTGTCACCGGCGTCCACCACCTCGGCGGCACCGCCGCCCGCACCCTCGACCGCGCGACCCGCGCCGTCCTGGGCACCAGCACGAGCCCCGGCGTGAGCATCGCCCGCGTCGACGGCGCGCTCGTCCTCGACCTCGACCTGGTGTCGGAGTACCCGCGCCCCGTCCAGGAGGTCATCGATGCCGTCCGCGAGCAGGTCGGCAAGGCCGCTGCGCAGCTGACCCGCGAGCGCGTCGTCGTCAACGTCAACGTGACCGACGTGCACGGCCCCTTCGACCCGATCGAGGTGCCCGACTCGGAGCGCGAGGACGGCCCCTCGCTGGTCGAGAAGGCCGGCGACGCGATGGACTCCGCCCGCGAGAAGGGCGGCGCCGCCCTCGACTCCGCCCGCGAGAAGGGCGCGGCAGCGCTCGACACCGCCCGCGAGCGGACCGCCGACGCGCTCGACGACGCCTCGGACCGCCTCGACGAGGCCGCCGACCGCGCCGCCGCGTCGGACGCCACCGCGGACTCGCTGTCCGACGAGGTCGCGACCCGGCCGGCCCGCGTGGAGCGCTCCGCCGACGTCGACGCGGACTCCGACTCCGACGCCGTCGAGACCGTCGTCGTCACCGCCGATGCTCCCGCCGCCGAGTTCGTCGTCCGCGTCGAGGTCGAGCCGGTGGAGGCCGACACCTCGGCCACCGATGCTTCGGCCGCCGACACCTCTGCCGACGGCTCCGACGTCGCCGACGCCGAGCGCCGCGGGTCGGAGTAGGCCGTGCGCACCCGCTCCTACGGCTCGCGCCGGAAGCCGCGCGCGGCCTGGGCCGCCCTCGCCACCGGCGTCGTCGTCAGCTTCCTGATCGTCGTCGGCGTGCTGCTGCCGGTGCTCGGCCTGATCGGCGCGGCCGACGCGACGACCGCGGGCGTCCTCGACGTCCCGGTCGGCGCGATCACCCTCTCGATCGTGCTCAGCTACCTGGTCGCCCTGGCGTTCCTCGCGCTGGCTCTCGTCTCCCGCAACGCCGCCCTCGCCTGGGTCGCCGCGGTCGCCGCCGTGATCGCGACCCTCGTCGGCTCGCTCTGGCCGCTGCTCGCCACCGCCTTCGCGAGCGTCGACCAGGCCGGCGACGTCATCCCCTTCATCCAGGACCTGATCGCCCGCGTCACCGGCTGAGCCCGGCGCCGCATCCCGCCGGTCGAGGAGGCGGAGCCGCTTCGCGCCTCGGCGATGGGGAGTGGACCCTCCTGGTCGATCAGCCCCACAGGGGCATGTCGAGTCTCATGCTGGTCGATCAGGCACACAGGGGCATGTCGAGTCTCATGCTGGTCGAGTAGCCCCGAAGGGGCGTATCGAGACCCGCCGTCATCCGCACGGCAGTCTGCGGACTCGTCTTCCGACGCGAGCGGACCTCCACGTGCCCGCTGCGCATGCTGTGCGATCAGCAGAGAAGCCGCTCGAACGGCGTGGAGCGCTCGATCGCTGCAGAACATCAGCTGAGAAGGGGTGGCCTCCGCTGTCAGGGGAGGCCCCCTGCTCTCAGCTGATGTTGTGCGCACCCCTGCCGGTCGAGGAGCCAGCAGGGGTGTCTCGAGACCCGCCGTCACCAGCTCGGCGGCTCTGCAGACTCGTGTTCTGACATCGGAGGATCACCGGGAAGAGACGCCGGCGAACATGCTGGTCGAGTAGCCCCGCAGGGGCGTATCGAGACCCGCCGTCCTCAGAGCGGTGGGTCTGCAGACTCATGTTCTGACGTCGGTGGATCTCGATACGCCCGCTCCGCGGGCTACTCGATCAGCATGGGCACCCCGAGGCGATCTGCGCTCGCCGCCCGTAGCGTGGTGGGATGACCACCAGCACCGACCCCGACGACCTCCGTGCCCAGTACCTGCGCGTCTACGACGAGCAGCTCCGCACCGACGCCGAGACGCCGAGCGCCGTGGCGGTGACGCTCGTCGGCCCGCTCCGGCTGGTGACCTTCGCCGGCGGGCGCGGCTTCGTCACCTACCGCGACCTCGGCGGGGCGGACGAGGCGGCGATCGACGCCCTCGTCGCCGCGGCCCGCGCGCACTTCGACGCCGACCCGGAGATCCGGAAGGTCGAGTGGAAGACCCGCGGCCACGACCGCGCACCCGGCCTGCACGAGGCGCTGCTGCGGCACGGCTTCGCCGCCGAGGAGACCGAGTCGATCATGATCGGCCCGCTCGAGGCGCTGACCCGCGACGCCCCGGTGCCCGACGGCGCGACCCTGCGCCGCGTCGTCGACGAGCCGGACGTCCGCGCGTTCAGCGCGATGATCGACGCCGCCTTCGGCGAGGACGTCGACACGGACATCGCCGACGCGCTGGTCGCACGGCTGGCTCGCGGCGACGGCATGGAGCTGTGGGTCGCCGAGGTCGACGGCCGCATGGTCGGCGGCGGCCGGCTCGAGCCGGTCGCGGACTCCGACGTCATCGGCATCTGGGGCGGCGCCGTGCTCGAGGAGTACCGCGGCCGCGGCATCTACCGCACGCTGACGGCCGCGCGCGCCGCCTCCGCGCTCGAGTCGGGCCGCACCCTCGTGCACAGCGACTCGACCGAGTACTCCCGCCCCATCCTCGAGCGCTCTGGCCTCGTCAAAGTCTCGACGACGACCCCGTACCTCTGGCGCCGCCCGTGAGAGGCACGCCTTTCATGCTGATCGAGTAGCCCGCGAAGCGGGCGTATCGAGATCCACCGTCGTCCGATGGGTGGGTCTCGATACGCCCCTGCGGGGCTACTCGACCGGCATGCGCTGCGCTCAGCTCGGCGAGCTGATCTCCAGCGCGATGTTGTCGGGGTCGCGGAACTCGAGGATGCTCTGGCCGCCGGCGTCCTTGATCGGCTCGTGCGCGATGCCGAGCTCGTCGAGCGCGGCGGCGGCGGCCTTCAGGGCGTCGAGGTCGGCGACGGCGAAGCTGAGGTGGTCGAGGCCGATGCGGTCCTCGTCGAAGCGGTCGCCCGCGTCGGCGACCGGGCGCAGGCCCAGCAGTCCGCCCGGGAACTGGTAGATCACGCCACCGAAGAGGAACGCGAGCTGCTCCTTCTGCTCCTCGGGGGCGTCCGCGGGCGGCGCCTCGAAGGCGACGTCGAAGCCGAAGACGGAGTCGTAGAAGGCGCGCGACACGGCGATGTCGCGGACGGTCAGGCGGATGTGGGCGTAGTCGACAGCGGGGATCGGCACGGTGGTTCCTCTCGGGAGCGGAGGGCGGAGTCGCCCTGTCTTCATGATTCGGAGCGGGCGCCGCACCCGGTGAGGGCTGGCGCCGCGCCCCGGGATCGGGTAGCGCCGCTCACTCCAGCTCGGCGGGCCGCGCCGGCTCGGCCAGCAGCGCCCGCGCCGCCATCCCGATCACCGCGCTGTACGTCGGGTAGGCGAACCGCACGTTCGCGAGGGTCGCGACGTCGACGCCGGCCGCCATCGCGGTGGTCACCGACTGCACGACCTCGATCGCGTTCTCGCCGACGGCGTGCGCGCCGAGCAGCAGCTCGCGGCGGCGGTCGGCGATCAGCGTCAAGAACCCGCCCTCGCGGTCGTCGATCACGGCGCGGTCGACGCTCGAGAACGGCACCGAGGCAACGATGCACTGCGGGTCGCGCTCGCGCGCCTGCTCCTGGGTGAAGCCCACGCCCGCGTAGTCCGGGTCCGTGAAGCCGCCGGCCGGCAGCAGGAACTGCGGAGTGCGCCGGTTGGCGCCCAGCACCGCGTTCTCGGCCGCCGCCTCGGCCTCGAACTGCGCCGCCTGCACGAGCATGTCGCGCCCGTTCGCGTCGCCGACCGCGAAGACGTGCGGCACGACCGTCCGGAAGTACTGATCGGCCGGGATCGCCGAGCGGACGACCTCGATGCCGGCGTTCTCGAGCCCCAGGTCCTCGACGTCGGCGGGCCAGCCGGTCGCCATGATCACGGCGTCGACGCCCTCGGTGCGCGCGGAGCCGGCCTCGCGCCAGGTGATGTCGATCGAGCCGCCCTCCGCGCGCTCGAGGCGCTCGATCGTCTCGATGCCCAGGTGCACGCGCACGCCCTGGCGCTCGAAGGCGCCGGCGACGTGCTCCGAGATGCTCGCGTCCGAGGTGGTCAGGATCCGCGGCGCGACGTCGAGCAGCGTCACCTCCGACCCGAAGGCGTTGAACACCGTGACGAGCTGCGCGCCGGTGTTGCCGCCGCCGATGACCGCGACCCGGCGGGGGAGGGTCGGCAGCGCCAGCACGTCCTCGGGGACGGTGGCGAGCTCGGCGCCCGGGATCGGCAGGCGGCGCGAGTGGCCGCCGACGCAGATCAGGATCGAGCGGGCGCGGATCCGCCGACCGCTGTCCAGGACGAGGGTGCTCTCGTCGACGAAGCGCGCGCGGCCCTCGTGGATCAGCTCGACTCCCGCCTCCTCGAAGCGCTGCGCCTCGCGCTTGATCGAGCGGACCTTGTCGACCCGCGCGTGCACGTGGCGGACGGTCGCGGCCCAGTCGACGACGGGCGTGCCGACGTCGACGCCGTAGTCGCCGGCGGTGCGAGCCTCGCGGACGATGCGCGCGGTCTTCGCGAGCACGCGGGTGGGCACGCAGCCGGTGTTGACGCAGGTGCCGCCGACGCGGCCGGCCTCGAGCACGACCACCTTCGCGCCGAGCTCGGCGGCGCGGAGGGCGGCGGCGGTGCCGGCCGGGCCCGCGCCGATCACGGCGACGTCGTACTCCTGGGGCGCGGTGGTGCCGGGGTCGGTGGCGGCGGTGGCGTTCTGGGTGCTGGCGGGCACGGCGGGGCCTCTCGGGTCGGTGCTCGGCGGAGCGGGCGGTGTCCCCGCATCCTGGCGCCCGCGCCCTCGGTTTCTCTGAGCGCCCGCGCTGGCTTGACAGCGGCTCTGTCCGCTCGCGCCGTCAGGACCGCCGGGCGCGGAGGAGCAGCTCCCGGTGAGCGCGATCGGCGCCCTGGGCCTCCGTCGCCGAGATCGGCCGCGCCGAGTAGCCCGCCTTGGTCTTCAGCGAGAGGAGCCGCTCCAGGTGCTTGGCCGCCTCCGGATCGGCGCGACGGAGCAGCGCGACGGCCTCGGCGTGCGAGCCGGTGGGCGAGTAACGCCCGAGGCGGCGGATGCAGATCACGTCGCTCGCGGCGATCCCCGCGTGCACGGCCATCGTCGTGAACGCGTCGGTGCTCTCGATCGTGCCGTCCGAGCCGACGAAGACCGCAGCGGCGTCGGCGAACTCCTCCGCCTTCGAGAGGCGGCCTGCGGCGACGGCCGGGTCGGCGTCGCGATCCGCCGTCATCGCGCGCCCACGAGCCGGCGGAAGGCGAGGGGCGAGCCGATCAGAGGGATGCCCTCGTCGACGATGGATCGGAGCACCGGCTCGTCCGCGGCGGCGTCGCGCAGCTCGCCCTCGGACATCTCGAGGACGCGCGGGTCGTTCCCGGTCCAGGCCTTCGCGTCGCGCACGAGGGCGGACACCTGCTCGTGCCAGGCGTCCGTCGGTGCCGCGGGCTGCTGGAGGAAGAGGTCGAGGTCGCTGCCCGCCCGCATCTCCCCGCGGGCGGCGGAGCCGAACATCGCCGCGTAGTCCGGCTGGTGCGCCCAGCCCTCGAGGGTCGAGACGAGGCGCTCGTGCAGCGTCTCGTCGAGGCGCGCGAGCTCCATGATCGCGCCGGCGGCCAGATGGGAGCGATTGAGCCGGTAGATCGTCGTCCTGCCGACCGCCTGGCTCGTGACGATCCCCTCCTCGACGAGGCGGGTGAGCGTGCGTCGGATTCCTTCGAGTGAGCGGCCGCCGATCCGGCTGCGCAGCTCGCCGACGGTGAACCAGTCGTCGGCGCGCGCCAGAACGGTCAGGACGTCGCCGTCGACGGACGCGGTCACGACGGCGAGTGGGCTCTGCGTCCGCATGCGGCGCTCCTCACTCAGAAAAGTTGGTGACCACCAATAATAATACGCTTCCTGGGCCGAACAGCGAGCTCGAGCGTCGTGATGGCGCGATCTACGCCTCAGGCCCCGGCGTCGCGACCAGCTGGAAGCCGCCCTCGATGCTGCCGTCGGGGCGGAGGGTGACGCGCGTGTACACCGGGGTGTCGTCGCCGGTCACCGTGCCGACGACGTCGAGCGCGTCGCCGGCGAAGAAGGCCTCGAGGCCGGTGCAGCCGGCCGAGAGCGAGCCGTCGGGGCGCTCGAGGGCGAGGCAGATCCGGGTGGCGTCGGGCGCCGTGAGCAGCAGCCGGTCGTTCTGGGTGGTCTCGAAGGTCGGGCTGTAGACCTCGGCGTCGCCCGAGATCAGCGAGAGACCGGTGGGGATGTCGGTGGTGACGGCCCAGCGCTCGACGAGCGCGGCGAAGCGGTCGGTCGCGCGCGGGGTCGGGGTCCCGGTCGCCGTTGCGGGCCCGCTCGAGGACCGCTGCGGGACGGCCACGCCGATGACGGAGGCGGTGGCCGCGCCGATCGCGAGCCCGCCGACGAGCAGCCCGGCGCCGAGGAGGACGAGGCGCGACCGGGCGGGGGGTGCGGCGGGCGAGGGTCCGCTCGCCGTCCGCGCGGGTCCGGCGGCTCGTGGGGCGGGCTGCGCCTCCGCGGCGGCGGCGGCCACGAGTCGGCGCTGCGCCTCGGCCCGCTGCGCCTCGATCCGCTGCGCTTCGGCCCGCAGTGCTTCGTCGCGGTCGTCCCCGGTCGGGCGGGCGTAGAGCGCGCGCTCGAGATCCTGGCGCTCGTCGTCCTCGTCCTGCACGCCGTCAGTATGCCGGAGCGTCGCCCGGCCGGCGGGTCGATCGGCGCCTCAGGGCCCCATCGTCCCAGTGCCGGGCGTCCCGTCGACCCGCAGGTACTGCAGGCGCACGACTCCGCGCGGTGAGGTGACGGCCGGCCCGTCGAGCCGCAGGTTCGTCGGCACGGCACCGCCGCCGAAGACCGGCTTGCCGGAGCCCAGCAGGATCGGGTGCAGCCACAGGGTGAGCCGGTCGAAGAGCTGCTCCGCGAGCAGCGTCTGCACCAGGTCGAGGCTGCCGATCACGTGCACGGCGGAGTGGCGCTCGCGCACCTCGCGGACGGCGGCCGGCAGGTCGGCGCCGAGCTGCACCGAGCCGGACCAGGGGAGTGGCGGCGTGCCGCGGGAGGCGACGTACTTCGGGATCCGGTTGAACAGCTCCGCGATCGGCCCCTGCTGCTGCGGCCAGTAGCCCGCGAAGATCTCGTAGGTGCGCCGTCCGAGCAGCAGGGCGTCCATGCCGGCCATCCCGTCCAGGACCTGCTCGCCGACCGTCTCGTCGACCAGCGGCGCCTGCCAGCCGCCGAACGCGAAGCCGCCGCCCGGGTCCTCCTCCGGTCCGCCGGGCGCCTGCGCGACCCCGTCGACGGTGCTGAACAGATCGATGTCGAGGGTTCCCACGGTGCGCTCCTCTGCGTCGGCGGCTGCGGCTGCGGCCCACGGTCCCACTCGAGCGGGGGCGGGGCAAGAGGCCGCCGCGTCATCGTGGCCTCGGCCGCATCACGTGTCCGGGGACACCGGTGCAACGGCACGCAGTCCCCCGTTAGGGTGACAATCCGTCGATCCGCGCCCGGATCCCCGGCAGATCCGCGCCGGGCCGGCGATCGCGCCCTGTACTCCTGCTCAAGCCCGGGGCTACGGTTCGACTCCACTCACCTCGGGTGTCACGAGCCCACGCTGTCGTGGGCGGATCGCTGCGCAACGATGCCGCACGGAACTCCTTCCCACGTCCGACGAGACCGGGCCCGTTGGAAGGTGGGGATCGCGGCGTCGACCGGGATCCTGCTCCTGTCCGCGGGGCTCCTCTCCGCCACCGCCGCCCAGGCGGCCACGGCGCCGACCCTCGGGAGGGCCGGGCACTTCTCGGTCCTCGGCGGATCGACCGTCACCAACACCGGCGACACCCTCCTGCCGCTCGACCTCGGCGTGAGCCCCGGCACCGCGATCACCGGCTTCCCGCCCGGCGAGGTCCTCGGCGCGACGCACGCCGCGGACGCCGACGCGATCGGCGCGCAGTCCGACCTGGTCAAGGCCTACGACCAGCTGACCTCGCAGGCCACCACCGAGTCCGTCGCCGGCGACCTCGTCGGCCGCACCTTCACTCCCGGCGTCTACACCGCCTCCGGCCCGATCGGAGTCACGGGCACCGTGACCCTCGACGCCGAGGGCGCGAACGGCGCCGTCTTCGTCTTCAAGGCCGCCTCGACCCTCATCACGGGCTCCGGGAGCCGGATCGAGCTGATCAACGGCGCGCAGGCCTGCAACGTCTTCTGGCAGGTCGGCAGCTCCGCGACCCTCGGCACCTCCTCCGACTTCGCGGGCTCGATCCTCGCGCTGACCTCGATCACCGTGACCAACGCCGTCACCGTCGACGGCCGCGCCCTCGCCCGCAACGGCGCCGTGACCCTCGACGACGACACCTTCGTCTCGTCCTCCTGCACCCCGGCGACCACCGCCCCGCCGACGACCGCGCCGACCACGGCGCCGCCGACGACGCCGCCGACGACGCCGCCTACGACTCCGCCGACCACGCCGCCGACGACGCCGCCGACGACGCCTCCGACGACGCCGCCGACGACGCCGCCGACGACTCCGCCGACGACTCCGCCGACGACGCCGCCGACGACTCCGCCGACGACTCCGCCGACGACGCCTCCGACGACGCCTCCGACGACGCCTCCGACGACGCCGCCGACCACGCCGCCCACGACGCCGCCCACGACGCCGCCGACGACGCCTCCGACCACGCCGCCCACGACGCCGCCGACCACGCCTCCGACGACGCCGCCGACGACGCCGCCCGTCGTGACGCCGACCCCGACGCCCACGCCGACCCCGACGCCCACGCCGACCCCGACGCCCACGCCGACCCCGACGCCCACGCCGACGGTCCAGCCCACGCCCCGGGCCTCCACTCCGCCGGTGATCCCGGCGAAGTCCGGGACGCCGCCGACCAGCGGACTCGCCTCGACCGGAGTCGAGACCGGTGCGGGTCTGTCGCTCGCGTTCCTCGCCCTGGGTGGCGGCGCACTGCTGCTGCTCCAGCAGCGACGAGCACGACGCCGCAACCGCAGCTGATCGCCGCGACGCGGCGCTGTCGCTGAGAGGGGGAGCCGAGCCTCCCCCTCCCGGCCGGCGGGTGCCGTGGTGACAGCACCGCGGCACCCGCAGAACACAGGCTGAGAGCGCCGGATCCCCGACTAGCAGGGGGTCCGGCGCTCTCGGCCTTCTCTGCGCCGTGCGGCGCGCGCCCGGTTCAGCCGGACGGGTTCTCGACCGGGTCGCCCTCGGGGTCGGTCGCCGTCTCGGGGTCGACCTCGTCGGGCTCGACCGGCTGGGTGTCGGGGGTGCTCGTGTCCGTCATGGGATCCTCCTCATTGCTCCTTCCGCGGTCGGTCCTGCTCCCGCGGCTGTTCGGATCGTGCGTCGGCCACGCTACGGTCCGCCCGGTCCGCCGTGACCCCCGTTGACGCGAGCGGGGAGAGCGTGAGCGGGCCGTTCCGCGCGTGTCCCGCGCAGAGTCCGCGAGCGCGCGTGGCAGTCCGCCGCCTCCTCCGCAAGGCCTGGCTGCACTTCGGCGCGATTCGTAGGGTGAGGGCTCCCGAGTCGAGGAGCAGGCGCGCCAGATGATCCGAACCACCGTCACCATCGAGGGCAAGACCTACGGACTCTCCCAGGGGACGGACGTCGACGATCTCAAGGAGTCCGCGACCCGCGCGACCCAGGCCGGCGGTGGGCTCATCGACTTCGTCGTGGTCGGCAACCGCCAGGTCAGCGTGCTGATCTCCTCCGGCGTGCCGGTGATCTTCGAAGAGGTGCAGGTCCCCGATGACGACCGCGACACCGGCGACCTGCAGGAGCCGTGGGACGACATCGACTACCTCGACTGACCCCGACCTCCGCCCGGACGCCTCCCGAGGGAGCGCCGCCCCCGCGGTCTCAGACGCCTGAGGGGCGCCGCCGGCTGGACCCGGCGTCCCTCGGGCTCCTTCTCTCCTGCACCCGCCGCTGCGATCCGCGTGTCAGAGGGCGGCGGACTCGGCGTCCTCCGCGCCGGCGTCGGCCAGCTCGCCCGCGACGAGGATCGCCGCAGCGCTGCCGAGCGCCGAGCGCACCTGCTCGGCGCTGATCTCGAGGAGGTCGGCGATCACCGCGACGTCGTGCCCGCCGGTGTGGCGCAGCAGCCAGCACTGGCGCTCGAGGGCGGGCAGGCCGTGCAGGCGGCGGTGGAACGCGGAGCGGAGCAGGTCGTCCTCGCGGAGCCCGACCGGAGCGGACGCCGGAACGAGCGCAGCGCGGCGGCCGACGCTGTGACGGCCGATCTCCGTCCGTGCGATCTCGAGGGCCGACTGCTCGTCGACGACCCGCGGTGATCCCGAGCGGAGGGTGACCGCGGCCTGGTGCAGGGCGGCGGTGGCCATCGACTCCGAGAGCGTGAGCCGGTAGGCGTAGGCGTAGAGGCCGGCGGTGCGGTTCAGCGCGGGGGACTGCGCCTTCTCCGCTCTCGCGGGCTGGGCCGTCGCGGGCAGGGCCGTCGTGGGCAGGGCGTTCGCGCTCACGGGTCTCTCCTCGTCTCTGCGCGGCCGGGGCGGGCTCGCGTCGAAGCCGATGCTAGAGGTGTCGAGAACGATCGTTCTACCCTTGACTTTCTCAGGCGATCATCGATACATATGCATCTTCGCTCTCCGTCACTCGCGCGCGGAGAGGATGCAGAACTCGTTCCCCTCCGGATCCGCGAGCACCACCCACGACTGCTCGCCCTGGCCGACGTCGATCCGGGTGGCGCCCAGCGCGATCAGCCGGTCGACCTCCGCCGCCTGATCGTCGGGCACGAAGTCGAGGTGCAGGCGGTTCTTCACGGTCTTCCGCTCCGGCACGTCGAGGAAGAGGAGACTCGGGCCGCGGCCGGACGCGGGCAGCAACTCGATCCCCTCGTCGTCCTCATCGACGATGTCCCAGCCGAGCGCCTCCTGCCACCAGTGCCCCAGGGCGCGGAAGTCGGTGCAGTCGACGATGATCTCTTCGAAGCTCAGGCTCATGCCGCCGACGCTAATCGGCGTTCGCGGTGTCGCGGAAGGGGTCGCGGAGATCGGTGGAGAGAGCCCCGCACTCGGCGCCTGGGGAGGAGTCCGTGCCGAAGCGGCACGACGGCTGGCTCCGGAGCGCGCGGTCCGGCATCCTCGAGCGGAGCCGGACGCACGCGCCGCGCTCGCCGGAGGGAACGACATGAGCAGCGAGCACGAGCACCGCACCGAGCAGGACACCGAGCCCGGGACCGCCCGCGAGCACTGGGAGGCGCGCTACTCCGACTCCGACCGCGTCTGGTCGGGCCGGCCGAACGCGACCCTCGTCGAGCTCGTCGGCGACCTGACTCCCGGCCGCGCCCTCGACCTGGGCTGCGGCGAGGGCGGCGACGTCCTCTGGCTGGCGGCGCAGGGCTGGACCGTCACCGGCCTCGACCTCTCCGAGACCGCGCTCGAGCGCGCCCGGGCCGAGGCGCTCGCCCGGGGTCTCGTGATCGACGTCCGCCAGGCGGATCTCGGCGCCGACTGGCCGGTCGAGGGCGTCTTCGACCTGGTCGCGTCGAGCTTCCTGCACTCGATGGTGGAGTTGCCGCGGATCCCCATCCTGCGCCGTGCCGCCGAGCTCGTGGCGCCCGGCGGAGTCCTCGCGGTCGTCTCGCACGCGGCCGCGCCGCCCTGGTCCGCGCACGCGCACCGGCATGAGGGCGGACCCGTCCTCGCCTCGCCCGAGGAGGAGCTCGCCGCCCTCGCCCTCGATCCGGCGGAGTGGACGCCCCGGGTCGTCGAGACCCGCGAGCGGACGGCGACCGGCCCCGACGGCGAGGACACGGTCCTCCTGGACGGGGTCCTCCTCCTCGAGCGCGCGGCGCCTGCACGCTGAGGCGCCCGAGCCGCCGCTGACGCTCCTCCACAGGAGCTCCTTCGCGGAGTTGTCTGAGGGCTGATCGAAATCGCCCCGCGGCTGTCGGCGGTCCCTGATTTGATACCCGTATGGATGAGATCAGCGACGCGAGCAGCGCGGAGGAACCGACCGGGCCGGTCGCCGCGGTCGGCGCGGTGCTCGGCGTCGCCGCCGATCTCGGTGTCACGTCGGCGCGGTTCCTGCTCACGCGGGCCGAGGCCGTGCACCTGGCGTACCGCACGGCGCTCACCGCTCCCGAGGAGTTCGCGCGGGGCGGCGGCCTGTCCCGGAGTGAGGCGAGCAGCCTCGTCGAGCGGTCGATCCGAGCGCAGTTCGCGGTCGCGCTGCGCCTGTCGGAGCGGGCGGCGTCGAAGGTGATCGATCACGCGATCCTGCTGGTCGAGGAGCTGCCCCGCACGCGCGCTCTGCTGGCCGAGGGGCGGTTGCTGTGGGAGGCGGGCGAGGTGATCTCCGCGATAGCCGCGACCCTGCCTCCGACGTCGCGTGCCGCGTTCGACGAGCGCGCGGCCGAGGTCGCTCCGGAGGTGACGCCGACGCAGCTGAGGAGGATCGTCGGCCGCTTGCGTGATGAGCTGCACGAGGAGCCACTCGTCCAGCGCCATGCCCGCGCCCGCGAGGACCGCGCCGTCTGGATCACGCCCGACGTCGATGGAATGGCCACGCTCTGCGCGCTCCTCCCCGCGCCGGACGCGATGGGCATCGGGGATCGTCTCGACCGCATCGCCCGCTCCCTCCGGGAGGGCGGCGACGAGCGCACCCTGGCGCAGCTGAAGGCCGACGCCCTCACCGATCTGCTCAGCGACGGCGACATCGCCGGTACCACTCCCGCGAGCGACGGGCCTCAGCTGTCCGCGTCGTACGTGCCCGGGATTCACGCGGAGGTGCGGCTCACGCTCGCCGCGTCGACCGCCGCCGGTCTCGACGACGCACCCGCGGACCTCGACGGCTACGGCCTCATCCCGGCCGACCTCGCCCGCGCGCTGGTCGAGACCGGCGCCTCCTTCACCCGCGTCCTCACAGATCCGGACACCCGCGCGGTCGTCTCCGTCGGCCGCACCTACCGGGTCCCGCCCCCGCAGATGCGCCTGCATCTGCAGCTCCGAGACCAGACCTGCCGCTTCCCCGGCTGCACCCGCTCCGCATCGAGGTCGGAGGCGGACCACACGATCGAGTGGCGCAACGGCGGCGAGACGTCCCTGGAGAACCTCGTCTCCCTCTGCACATCGCACCACCACGTGCGCCACGGCGATCGGTGGTCCTACGTCCCCCGCCCCGACGGCGGCATCGTCTGGACGACCCCGACCGGCCGCACCGTCACGATCCGCCCGCCCGCCCTGGCCGGGGCGCCGCCGGGCCCCCGCTTCGAGGACGTCCCGCCGCCGTTCTGACGCGCGAGTCTCGATACGCGCTGCGCGCTACTCGACCAGCATGGTCCGCCCCGCGGACACCGGGCTGGAGAGATCCATGCTGATCGAGTAGCCCTCGGAGAGGGCGTATCGAGATCCACCGTTCTGCAGAGGGCGGGTCTCGATACGTGCTGCGCGCTACCCGACCCGCATGGGTGATCCATGCTGTTCGAGCAGCCCTCGGAGAGGGCGTCTCGAGGTCCACCCTCCGGCAGAACGCTGGCTACCGTGGTCTCCGTATCCCGCACCCTCCAGGAGGCACCGTTGCCGCTCGATCCCTACCTCGCCGCCCGCCTGCCGCTGCTCGACGGGGTCGCCTACCCGCTCGACGCGGCGCAGGCGGCAAAGGTCGCCGAGTTCGAGGAGGACCCCGGCCCGTGGACGCTCCCCGAGGGCGTCACCGTCTCCGACGCCGCGATCGACGGCCCGCACGGCCCGATCCCGCTCCGGGTCTACGCGTCCGCAGAGCCCGCTGCCCCCGCCCTGCTCTGGGTGCACGGCGGCGGCTTCCAGGCCGGCGACCTCGAGATGCGCGAGTCGCACGTCGTCTCCGCCGAGCTCGCCGCCCGCGCCGGCGCTCGCGTCGTGTCGGTCGGCTACCGCCTCGCCAGCGCCGAGGTCCGCTTCCCCGTCCCGCTCGACGACGTGCAGGCCGCCTGGCGCCACCTCCGCGCGGAGACCCCCGACGCGCTGCCCGTCGCGATCGGCGGCGCCAGCGCCGGCGCCGCCCTGGCCCTCGCCGCGACGCTCCGCGAGCGCGACGCCGGCGCCCGCCTCCCGGACCACGTGCTGCTCGCCTACCCGTTCGCGCACTTCCCGAACCCGGCACTCGACGACTCCGTGATCCGCGAGCTGCTCCCGCTCCCGCCGCTGCTGCGCTTCCCGACCGCCGGGATCGAGGACATGGTCCGCACCTACGTCGGGCGACTCTCCGACCTGCCCCCGCACGCGCTCCCCGGCGCGGCGCCGCTGCACGGACTGCCGCCGACCTCGGTCCTCGTCAACGAGTTCGACGAGCTCCGCGGCTCGGCCGAGCTCCTGCTCCGCCAGCTCGCGGAGGCGGGCGTCGCCGCGACCGGCTACCTCGCGCAGGGCATGCCGCACGGGCACCTCAACCGCACGCCCGCGCTGCCCGAGGTCGACCGCTCGCTCGCCTTCTTCGCGGCCCAGCTGCGCGCGCTGACGCAGGACAGGCGGTGAGGTCCCCGAACCCGCCCTCGGCGCCCCGGCCAGCACGTGGTGATGAGATGTCCTGTCTGCGCGGTCACCGGTCGTCGGTGCTGGGCTGTGAGTGATGGCCGGAGCCGTACGCTGCCCACCGCGTGACAGTGGGCCGGATTGACCGCCGGCCCGACGGTGTGTGCTCGCTCCGGTGCGCCTACCGACTCACCGCCCGACCGCGCCCCGCAGGGCGCTCCGGCTCACTCCTGCAGCAGATCGACCTCCCAGTTGGTGCGCTGGATCGCCGCGTCCAGGTCGCGCAGCTCACGGGCGAGCACGTCGGCCCGCGCGCGCAGCTCGCGCACCGGCAGCGCCGGCAGCCGCCGCAGCTCGCTGCGCAGCTGCCGGTAGCCGCGATCGCCCGCCGCCGCGTCGGCCGCGCGCACGACGATGCTGTGCTGCGACCGGAGCGACTCGCGCCGGGCGAGCGCCGCGGTCAGCCGCACGCCGTCGGGCGTGGTCGCCGTCGTGTTCGTCAGATTGACCGCGGTCACCAGCCGCTCCAGCGCGTCCAGCGCGCGCAGGCACTCGGCCAGCAGCTCCGACGGGTCCTCCGTCGGCTCCTCGCCCTCCTGGTAGGAGGCGTTCGCGACGATCCGCGACTGGAGGGCCTCGATCCGCTTCTGCAGATCGGCCCGCTCGAGGAGTGCTTCGGCAAGCTTCATGCCCCCAGGCAACCACACGCGCGGCGTCCTCGCTGCCCGTCTAGGCTGCCGATCGTGCCGCTGCAGAATCACCCGGGAGACGTCGAGTTCCCCGTGCGCTCCCGCCTGCGCTACGCGCGTGCCGCGGACGCGCACCGGCGCGCTCCCGGCGGCGGGATCGGCCGCCGCGCCCTGCTGGTCACGGCCGTCGCCGCTCCGCTCGGGATCGTCGGCTTCGTGCTCGGTCTCGCGAGCGCGGACGGCAGCACCGGACTGCCGATCTTCACCTTCGGCATCGGCCTCGTCCTCGGGCTGGCCCTCGCGTCGATCACCTTCCAGATCCGCGACGCCGGAGCGCCCCGCCGGCAGCAGCTCGCCTACCGCGCCGAGGCGCGGACGCCCGCGCCGACCCTGCGCCAGCAGCAGCTGCTCGCCCTCGACGCCGTCAGCGACTTCTCCTTCGGCGGCTGGAACTCCTCGCTCGCCTTCCAGCCCACCTGGGCCGAGCTGCCCGCCGAGCTGCGCGCCCGCTTCGCCGACGGCGCCAAGGGCTCGCCCTGGCCGGAGCTGCCGATGCCCGCGCTCACCGAGCAGCGCGGCGCGCTCGACCGCGACTTCCGCATCGCCTCCGCGGAGGACGTCGAGCTGTTCGTCGCCGACGTCCTCGCCCGCGGTCCGCTGTCGACGCGCTTCGCCGAGGTCTCCGCGTCGGAGGACGCCGAGCGGATGCGCTCCCGCATCGCCGCCCTCACCGGCGAGAGCGAGTTCCACCTCCTCGAGCGCGCGCAGCCGGTCGGCGGCCGCCCGCCCGTGCTGCTGCTCGCCGGCGACGCCGAGCGCACGATCGGAGCGATCCGCTACGCCTACGTCGCCGGCTACCTGACCGCCGACCGGGCCTGGGAGCTGCTGGAGAGCATCGGCTCCCGCGTCTTCGCGCAGTACAGCGGCTGGGAGGGCTACTGGCGCGACGCCGCCGTCGCGATCGCGTTCCGCACCGACTCGCTCAGCGCCGTGCAGCAGTACCACCGGCTGCGCGGCGAGCTGCTGGCCTCGGACTGGCCGGCGGCGAGCACGCCGTATCCGGAGAGCGCATCGTGACCGAGTCGCGTCACGATCGAGACGCCCACGATCCCGACGTCCCCGACGACCGCGATCCCGCCCAGCAGGCGCTCGAGGCGATCCAGCGGATCAGCAGCGGAGGCGATCCCGCCGCGGCGGCCTTCGCGCTGTCCAACGCGTGGACCGACCGGCAGGTCGACCGGCTCAAGGCCTTCTGGCGGCGTTCGCGCCGGGACACCAGCGGCTCCTGACATCGGAGGCTCATAGGCGACGCAAAGGGTCCCGCCTGCCGCGCCGGTCACTCTGGGGTTCCCCGAGCCCCCCGAGTGACAAGGATCCCCCGATGTCCCGCATCCCCGAGCCCGACCGCACCCCCGACGGCCTCCGCTACGAGGGCCGCGCCCTCGTCCGCCCCGACGACGAGGTCGTCGACCAGGGCCTCTCCTTCGACGTCGGCACCCTGCTGAGCCGCCGGATGTTCGATCGCCGCCGCGTGCTCGGCCTGATCGGGGTCGGCGCCGCCACCACGGCGCTGGCCGCGTGCTCGGCCGTCGCGGGCAGCGCCTCCGGAACCGCGACGAGCAGCGCGAGCAGCAGCGCCGCCGCGACCACCGGCGAGATCCCCGACGAGACCGCCGGTCCCTACCCCGGCGACGGCTCGAACGGCCCCGACGTGCTGAGCGACTCCGGCATCGTCCGCAGCGACATCCGCTCGAGCATCGACGGCGGCGCCACCGCGGCCGGCGTGCCGCTCGCCTTCACCCTGACGATCCTCGACACTGCGAACGGCGGCGTCCCGTTCGAGAACGCCGCTGTCTACGTCTGGCACTGCGACGCGTCCGGCGGCTACTCGATGTACTCCGACGGCATCACCGAGGAGACCTACCTCCGCGGCGTGCAGGTCGCCGACGCGAACGGCGAGGTCACGTACACCTCGATCTTCCCGGCCTGCTACTCCGGCCGCTGGCCGCACATCCACTTCGAGGTCTACCCCGACGTCGACTCGATCAGCGACTCCGGCAACGCGATCGCGACCTCGCAGCTGGCCGTCCCCGAGGACGCCTGCACCGCGGTCTACGCGCTCAGCGGCTACGAGGGCTCGAGCGAGAACCTCGCCCAGGTGAGCCTCGACGACGACAACGTCTTCGGCGACGACGGCGGTGAGCTGCAGCTGCCGACCGCGACCGGCGACGCCACCTCCGGCTACCGCTTCGCCCTCACGGTCCGCGTCGACACGACGACGGAGCCGACCGGCGGGTCGGTGCCCTCGGGCGGCGGCGGCGCGGGCGGGGGACGTCCGCCCTCGGCCTGACGGCGCTCGGCGTGCCAGGCTTGCCGCATGGCTGTCGAGGTGGGTGCGGATCTCGAGGTGTCCGCGCGCCTGACGATCCCCGCGTCCGAGCTGCAGTGGCGGTTCTCCCGCTCCTCCGGCCCGGGCGGGCAGCACGTCAACACGTCCGACAGCCGCGTGCAGCTCACCTGGAGCGTCGCGGAGTCCGCCGCGCTCACGGACGAGCAGGGGGAGCGCCTCCTCCAGCGGCTCGCCCAGCGCCTTGTCTCCGGAGCGATCACCGTCACGGTCTCGCAGGAGCGCTCGCAGCTGCGCAACCGCGAGGTCGCCCGCACGACCCTCCGCGACCTCGTCGCCGCGGCCCTCGCCCCGCCCGCCGCCGCGCGCCGGCCGACCCGCCCCACCCGCGGCTCCGGCCGCCGCCACCTCGCGAGCAAGCAGCAGCGCTCCGCCACGAAGCAGCAGCGCCGCCGCCCGACCGGCGACTCGTGACCGAGGCGGATTCATGAGCGAGGCGGAGGTGCGCGACGCCTACGGCGCCCGGGCGGACGAGTACACCGCCCTGCTCGGCTCCGTCGACGACGCCGACCCGCGCGACCGCGCGCTGATCGACGGCTGGGCCGCCGGGTTGACCGGTCCGGTCCTCGACGCGGGCTGCGGTCCCGGCCACTGGACCGCGTTCCTTCGGCAGCGCGGTCTCGAGGCGGAGGGCGTCGACCTCGTACCGGAGTTCGTCGCGGTCGCACGACGGCGCTTCCCCGGTGTTCCGTTCCGGACGGGCACCCTGCGCGAGCCGGGAGCCGCCGCCTCACTCGGCGGGATCCTCGCCTGGTACTCGCTCATCCATCTCCCGCCCGCCGAGCTGCCCGAGGTCCTCGGCGGCTTCGCCCGCGCGCTGCGGCCCGGCGGCGGACTGCTGATCGGCTTCTTCGAGGGCGCCCCGCAGCGGGAGTTCGCGCATGCGGTCCTGCCGGCCTGGTTCCACCCGCTCGCGAGCATGCGGGCCGCCGTTGCGGACGCGGGCTTCGAGGTCGTCGCGGCGGCGGCGCGCACGAGCCCGGGCGTCCGCGACCACGGCGAGATCGTCGCCCGGAAGCTCTAGGAGCGGCCGGCCGGGACGGCGGCGCTAGAGCCGGTCGCTCCGCCACTCCGCCGCGAGCTCCTCGCCGCGGGCGAAGGCCTGCTCCTCGCGCTCGCGCAGCTCGACGCGGCGGATCTTGCCCGAGATGGTCTTGGGCAGCTCGTGGAACTCGATCCGGCGCACCCGCTCGAAGGACGAGAGCAGCTCGTCGGTGTGGCGGAAGATCGCCGCGGCGGTCTCGGCGGTCGGCTCCCAGCCGTCCGCCAGCGCGACGTAGGCCTTGACCACGCTGTGCCGGGTCGGGTCGGGCGCCGGGACGACCGCGGACTCGGCGACGGCCGGGTGCTGCAGCAGCACGCTCTCGACCTCGAAGGGCGAGATCTTGAAGTCGGACGACTTGAAGATGTCGTCGGTCCGGCCGAGGAAGGTGATGGTGCCGTCGACGGCGCGGACGGCGACGTCGCCGGTGTGGAAGTAGCCGTCGGCCCGCGCGCGGGAGGTGCGCTCGTCGTCGCCGTGGTAGCCGGACATCAGGTTGACGGGTTCTGTGGACAGGTCGAGGCAGATCTCGCCGGTGGCGGAGGACTCGCCGGTGACCGGGTCGATCAGCGCGATCGCGACGCCCGGCAGCGGCCGGCCCATTGCTCCGGAGACGACCGCGGCGCCGGGCGGGTTGGCGATGATCGCCGTGGTCTCGGTCTGGCCGTAGCCGTCGCGGATGGTGAGGCCCCAGTCGCGTTCGACGGTCGCGATCACCTCGGGGTTCAGCGGCTCGCCGGCCGAGAGGATCTCGCTGAGAGCACGCGGGCGGGCACCGAGGTCGGACTGGATCAGCATCCGCCAGACCGTCGGCGGCGCGCAGAAGGTGGTGACGCCCGCGCGGTCCAGCTGCTCGCGCAGCGCGACCGGCGAGAACCGCGAGTAGTTGTAGACGAACACGGTCGCCTCGGCGTTCCACGGCGCGAAGAAGCAGCTCCAGGCGTGCTTGCCCCAGCCGGGCGAGCTGATCGCCGAGTGCACGTCGCCCGGCTGCACGCCGAGCCAGTACATCGTGCTGAGGTGCCCGACCGGGTAGGACTCGTGGGTGTGCACGACCATCTTCGGCTTCGAGGTGGTCCCCGAGGTGAAGTAGATCAGGCAGGCGTCGGTGCTGTCGACGACGACGCTCGGGGCGATTCCCGGGGCCTCGATCGAGTCGGCGTAGTCGAGCCAGCCGTCGGGCACGGCGCCGCCGGGGCCGCCGACCGCGATCAGTCCGACGTCCTCCGTGAGGCCCTCGAACTTCGCGGTCTCGGTCGCGTCCGCGATCACGTGCGCGACCTCGCCGCGCTCGAGGCGGTCGGCGAGGTCCGCGGGGGAGAGGAGCGTCGTGGTGGGCAGGATGACCGCGCCGAGCTTCATGATCGCGAGCATCGACTCCCACAGCTCGAGCCGGTTGCCGAGCATGAGCATCACGTGGTCGCCCTGCTCGACGCCGACGGAGTGCAGCCAGGCGGCGACCTCGTCGGAGCGCCAGCGCATCTCGTCGAAGGAGACCTTCGTCTCCGAGCCGTCCTCCTCGACGATCCAGAGGGCGGTCTTCTCGTTGCCGATGGCGATCTCGTCGAACCAGTCGACGGCCCAGTTGAAGTGCGGGCCGACGTCCGGCCAGCGGAAGGCGTCCGTGGCGGCCGCCGCGTCGGTGCGGTGCTCGAGCAGGGTGTCGCGCGCGGCGCGGAGGCGCCCGGTGGGGTTCATCCGACCATCCTCTCGCGCCGCGGCGGCTTCGAGGTGAGGGCTCAGTACTTGATCGACTGCCCGCCGTCGATCGGCAGCACGACCGCGTTGATGTAGGAGGCGTCGTCCGAGAGCAGGAAGGCGACGACCGAGGCGATCTCGGCGGCCTCGCCGTAGCGCTTGGTCGGGTTCACCTGGATGAACTCCTCGGCGGCCTTGCGCGGGTTCTCGGCGTCGAGCTGCTTCATCGAGTTCTCGACCATCGGCGTCCAGATGGCGCCCGGGGCGATCGCGTTGATGCGGATGCCGTACTGCCCGTACTCGATGCCGGAGTTGCGGGTGAGGCCGACGACGCCGTGCTTCGCGGCCGCGTAGCCGGACTGGTTGCCGATGCCGGTGATGCCGCCGACGCTCGCGGTGTTGACGACCATGCCCGAGCCCTGCTCGCGCATCACCTTCAGCACCTTCTCGAGGCCGAGGAACACGCCGCGGAGGTTGATCGCGACGACCTTGTCGAACTCGTCGGCGGTGAAGTCCTCGGTGAGGTTCTGGCGGCCCTCGATGCCGGCGTTGTTGAAGAAGCCGTCGATGCGGCCGAAGCGCGCGAGGGTCTGCGCGACGTAGTCGTCGACGTCGGACGCCTTCGACACGTCCGCGATCACGGTGAGCGACTCGGTGCCCTCGGGGAGCGCCTCGACGGTCGCGGCGAGTCCCTGCTCGGAGACGTCGACGAGGGCGAGCTTCGCGCCCTCCGCGGCGAGGCGGACGGCGGTGGCGCGGCCGAGGCCGGAGCCGCCGCCGGTGATGAGGACGACGCGGTCGGTGAAGCGGGTGCTGCTGATATCCATAGGTGCACTATATACCTAGTGGTACTCGGGAATCTGGGCGCCGGCTCCGTGGATCGACGGCTCGGATCCGCCGCGTCCGGTTCTCCGTCTCCCTGGCAACCGCCGCAGAGACCGTCCCGCTCGGCGACCGTCTCGGGTAGACCGGAGGGGCCGACACGACCGCCGACACGAGCAGGGGGAGCCGTGAAGAGCAGGAGAAGAACGATGACCACCGGCGCCGCGCTGGCCCTCACCGGGCTGGCGCTGGCCGCCTGCACCGCCCCGGCGGAGAGCGGAGCGGAGGCGTCGCCGACCGTCTCGGAGGCGCCCGCGGCCTCCTCGACCGCCTCCGCCTCCGCCTCGCCGGGTGACCGCCCGATCGGACCCGTCCGGCTGCCCGAGGGGGCGACCGCCGCCGTCGAGTGGGTCGACGAGATCGGCGCCGTCGAGCCGCAGACCGTGCGTATCACCGGCGAGCCGCTCTACGTGACCGTCTCGGTCGCCTGCGACACCGCCGACGCCGAGGTGACCGTCGAGGTCGAGGGCCTGATGACCACCGGCTCGTCCTGCGTCTACGACCCGGGCACCACCCGGACGACGAGCAACGGCGGCGGCAACACCGGCTCGATGGAGATCGCCGTCGACCAGGACGCGCGCATCACCGTGACGACCGACCCCGCCGACGCCCACTGGTCCGGCGCGGTCTCGACCGGCCCGCGCACCGTGCCGCTGGGCTGACGCGCAGTCCGGCTCGGCTCTAGCCCAGGGGCACGCCCAGCGCGGCCATGAACGGCACGGCGTCGACCGCCTCGCCGTCGACGCGGGTCTCGAAGTGCAGGTGGCAGCCGGTGGAGGCGCCGGTCGAGCCGCGGGTCGCGATGACCTCGCCCGCGACGACGGTGTCCCCGACGTCGACGAGCAGGTCGGTGTTGTGCGCGTAGCCGGTCTCGATGCCGTCGCCGTTGTCGAGCAGGATCCAGTTGCCGTAGCTGCCGGAGTAGGCCGCCTCCTCGACGGTGCCGCTCGCGGCCGCGAGGACCGGGGTCCCGCAGGCGCCGGCGAGGTCGGTGCCCTTGTGGAAGAGGTTCACGCCGGCGACCGGCTGGTCCGGGCGGGGGCCGTAGCTGCTGCTGATGTGGCCGGCGATCGGGAGCACCCAGGTGCCGGAGACCCCGGCGGCCGCGGCGGTCGACTCGCCCGCGCCGACGGTGATCGCGTCGAGGGAGGCGGTGGGCACGAGGACCTCGGGCTTGGCCTCGGCGGCGAAGGCGTCGCGGGTGACGCTCTGCTGCACGACGCCCGCGGCGACGAAGCTCTGCGGGCGGGCCGCGGCGACGGCGTTCGCGGTGTCGGTCGCGACGGCGGACTCCGGGGTGTCGCCGACGGCGAAGGCGGGCATCGTCGAGGTGACGGCCAGGCCGACCACGAAGGTCATCGCGGCGAAGGCGGACACGCGGCGCGTCGAGGGGCGGCGGACGGCGGTGCTCCGGGCCGCGCTGCGCGCGGCGGCGGTGCGGGCGGCGGCGGTGCGGGCGACGCCGCGCGCGGCGACCTGCTCGGCCTCGCGCTGCTCGCGCAGCTGCCGGCGGGTCGGGAGGGCCTGCGCGGTCGCGGCGGAGACGGGGGCCGGGGCGTGGTCGGAGTGGTGCATGCAGTCGTGATTTCCGGGTCGTTCGCCGCGAGGGAACGGGGGCGCGGCAGGGCGGGTCGGGGCGGCGGAGCGCTCAGCAGCGCTCAGCAGGTGGTGCTCAGGGGGGTGTCAGCCGGGGCTCAGGGGACCGCGCGGCGACCCTCCAGAGTACCTGCGCAGCTCCGGAACGCCACTGGGAGAATGCCGAGCGGTGCACGGTATCGACGTCTCGCGCTCAGGCGAGCGCCTCCGCGCAGTGGCGGAGCAGGGCGTGCAGCTCGCGGATCCGCGCCCCGTCCAGCCCCGTCAGCATGCGCTCCTCGACCGCTCGGACGGCCGCGCTCGCCTCGCCGAGGAGCTCCTCGCCGGACGCCGTGAGCCGGATCGGCAGCGCCCGACCGCTCGGCGCCGTCTCGGCCCGGATCAGGTGACCGTCGCGCTCGAGCGACTGCAGCAGCACGTGCATCGACTGCCGGGTCACGAACGCGCCCCGCGCCAGCTCGGAGCTGGACAGCCCCGGCCGGTGCGCCAGCAGCTCCAGGCAGGAGTAGGCGGTGACCGTGATCCCGAGCGGCCGCAGCGCCGCCTCCATCGCGACGCGCAGGGCGCTCGACGCCTCCTTCAGCACGTAGCCGACGGAGGTGTCCAGCTCGATCCGTGCCGTGCTCTCGCCGTGTTGACTCATGTCAGTAGTCTGACATACGCTCGATGTAAGGAAACTGACACCCACCCCGACGAAAGGCGCTCTCATGGCGATCACCGGCCCCGACTTCCTCTCCCTCCAGGTCCGCGACCTCGAGCGCTCCGCCGAGTTCTACGAGACCCGCCTCGGCCTCTCCCGCCGCCCCGGCCCGCCGCACGCCGTCGTCTTCGACACCGCGCCGATCCCCTTCGCGATCCGCACTGTGCTCATTCCCTTCGCGTCCCGCGACAACCTCCCCGGCACCGAGCTCCCCGCCGAGCCCGGCCGCGGCGTCGCACTCTGGCTGCACGCCACCGAGGTGGCCGCCCTGCACGACGACCTCGCCGCCGCCGGCGTCCCGATCACGTCGGCCCCCGCCGAGGGCCCCTTCGGCCTCACCTTCACCTTCGCCGACCCGGACGGCTACCTGATCACCCTTCACGACCGCGCCTGACGCGCGGTGCCGTCCGGGTGCGCCGGGCGGCTAGGCGTCCGCGCCCGCCGGCTGCCAGAGCTGCAGGCGGTTGCCCTCGGGGTCGTGCAGGTCGGCGAAGCGGCCGTTCGGGTAGGTCTCGGGGTGGATCTCGACGGTGATGCCCGCGGCGCGGAGCTGGGCGACGAGCGCGTCGAGCGAGTGGACGCGGAGGTTCAGGGTCCAGCCGGCGGGGCCGAGCGGCTCGGAGCCGGCCGGCATCGGGGCGAGGACGGTGGTGCCGGCGTCCTGACGCCACGAGGGGGCGCCGTACTCGGTCGGCACCTCGTCGATGCCGAGGTGCTCGGCGTACCAGCGCGCCAGCGCCTCCGGGTCGCGCGCGGCGAAGAAGAAGCCGCCGATGCCCGTGACCCTCTCGCGCGACACGATCAGTACCGGCCGCTCGTGAAGACCAGCAGGGCGATCAGGCCCGCGACGGTCGCGGCGACGCCGGAGCCCAGGCGCCACCACATCCAGCGGTCGCGCTTGGGGCCGCGCATCGGGCGGCGCAGGGCGTTCCGGCCGGGGTAGCCGCCGGGGTTCGGAGTGAAGACCATGACTCCAGCCTGCCTCACGAGGCGCGCCGGGTCACGGCCTCACGCGCTCCACTCGCTGTCGTCCCGCCAGGGCGCGAGATCGACCTCGTTGCCCTCCGGGTCCGCGAGGGTCCACCACTCCGGCGCGTTCGAGTCGTCGACGACGCGGCCGCCCGCGGCGAGGGCCGCGGCGAGGCGGGCGTCGACGACGTCGCGCGGCAGGTAGAGGTCGAGGTGGATCGTGTTGCGCTCCGGGCGCGGGCCCTCTATCCGCTGGATCCAGAGGTTCGGGCCGAGGGCGCGCGGGTCGGCGAGGTCGGCGTCCTCGACGGGGGAGTAGCCGAGCACGGCCCGCCAGAAGGCGCGGACGGCGGCGACGTCGACGGCGTCGATGGCGATCTGCAGGCTCTGCACCGCGGCCGGCTCGGCGGCGAGGCCGAGTTCGCGGGCGGCGGCGGAGATCTCGCGAGCGAGGGCCAGGTCGCGCTCGCTGATGTCGCCGACGTCGTGGCTGATCAGGCGCACGCCGACGCCGCCGTAGCGCAGATCGACGTCGGGGTGGTGGCCGGCTTCCTCGGCGAGGGCGGCGATCGCGGTGACCAGGGCGGCTCCCGCGGCGAAGGAGCCGGCCCCGAGACCGCCCGTGCGGAAGTAGGCGCGGGCGCCGTCGCCGACGACCCGCCAGTCGGCGGTGCCGGGGGCGGCGCGGAAGTCGCGCGGGGAGATCGCATCGGTCATGCGGCAGTTGTACTCCCCGGCCGGCCGTTCTGCCCAGGCCCGGCTGCCCAGGCCCCGTGCGGTGCCCGCTCGCTACGGTGGACCCACGACCGATCGGGTCGACGAGTGTGAGGAGCCAGCATGGCGCAGAAGAAGAAGTCGGATTCGAAGAAGTCGTCGCAGAAGACCGACGACAAGGCCGCGCAGAAGCGCGCGAAGAAGGCCCTCGCCAAGGCGGAGAAGTCGGTCCGTGCGGCCCACGACGCCGTCCGCGACTCCAGCAAGAAGCTGCGCAAGAAGGCCCGCAAGCTCGCCGAGCAGACCGACAAGCTCAAGCGCCGGCAGGAGAAGGCCGCGAAGAAGGCCGCCCAGGCCGAGAAGCGCAGCGCGCCCTCCGCGCCCAAGCACGTGGTCGAGCGCGAGCGCGTCGCCGTCGGCGCGGCCGACCCGTCGGTCACGCCCGACTTCACGCCGCCGCTGCCGAGCGCGGCGCACGACGAGCAGGACCAGGAGCAGGCTCCCGAGGAGCAGGCCGAGGAGCAGGCCGAGGAGCAGCCCGAACAGCAGCCCGACGCCGACCCCGAGCACGTGCCGGACCTCACGCCGCCGCTGCCGCACTCCTCGCACTGAGCGGGCCCCGCGGGACGCCCCTACCCTGAGAAACCGCACAGGGTAGCCCGGCGCGCCGCTCGGAGAGGTGAACAGCCGGTGAACGCCCCGGCGAACCCTTCCGAGCGGCCTGCGCGGGCGGGAGGATCTCCTCCGTGGATCCCTTCATCCTTCTCGCGCTCGTCATCGTCACCGCTCTGGCGTTCGATTTCACCAACGGCTTCCACGACACGGCGAACGCGATGGCCACATCCATCGCGACCGGCGCGTTGAAGCCGAAGGTGGCCGTCACGCTCTCCGCCGTCCTCAATCTGGTCGGCGCGTTCCTCAGCATCGAGGTGGCGCTGACCGTCACCAACGCGGTCGTCAAGATCCAGGACTCCACCGGCGCGCCTGACCCGGCGCTGCTCGAGGGCGGCGGCTCGGCGCTCCTGCTGATCGTGCTCGCCGGCCTCATCGGCGGCATCGTCTGGAACCTCCTCACCTGGCTGCTCGGTCTGCCCTCCAGCTCGTCACACGCCCTCTTCGGTGGCCTGATCGGCTCGGCGCTCGCCGGCCTCGGCCTCAACGGCGTCAACTGGGCCGGCGACGGCTCGAAGCTCGACGGCGTCGTCGGCAAGGTGATCCTGCCCGCACTGATGTCGCCGGTGCTCGCCGGTGCGGTCGCCGCGATCGGCACCTGGCTCGTCTTCCGCGTGATCGGGAACCTCGCCGACCGCCGCATCCACCGCGGCTTCCGGATCGGCCAGATCGGCAGCGCCTCGCTCGTCTCGCTCGCGCACGGCACCAACGACGCGCAGAAGACCATGGGCGTCATCACCCTCGCGCTGATCGCCGCGGGCGGCTGGAGCGACACCGAGTCCGTCCCGTTCTGGGTCAAGCTCAGCTGCGCGCTCGCCATCTCGCTCGGCACCTACATCGGCGGCTGGCGCATCATCCGCACCGTCGGCAAGGGCCTCGTCGAGATCGACACCCCGCAGGGCATGGCCGCCGAGAGCGCCTCCGCCGCGGTCATCCTCGCCTCCAGCCACCTCGGCTTCGCCCTCTCGACCACGCACGTCGCGACCGGCTCGATCCTCGGCTCCGGCGTCGGCCGCCCCGGCGCGCAGGTCCGCTGGCGCGTGGCGCTGCGGATGGTGATCGCCTGGGTGATCACGCTTCCCGCCGCCGCCCTGATGGGCGCCGTGATGTGGTGGATCGGTCACCTGGTCGGCGGAGCCGCCGGCGGCATCCTGATGACCGCCGTCCTCGTCGCCGTCGCGATCGTCATCTACGTCCGCTCGCGCCGCGACAGCATCGGCGCGCACAACGTCAACGACGAGTGGTCGGACGCGGGCACCGCGGCCGAGCAGCCCGCCGGCGCCCTGCGCTGACCCCTCTCCACTCCAGCGACTGAAAGGACCGACCCGTGCTCTCCCTCTTCTTCGGTGCCGCCGGCCAGGTGGCGCTCATCGCCGTGCTCCTCGGAGCGGGCCTGCCCGTGCTCTTCGCCGTCGGCGTCCGCTCGTTCGCCCTCGCCGGCGGTGACGGATCAACCGGAGCAGCGGTCTCGACCGCGCAGGCTCCCGGCCTCCCCGCGCCGCTGCTGCGCGCACTCGGCGTGCTCTGCTTCGTGATCGTGGTCGCCGCCGTGGCGGTGGGCCTCAGCATCATCATCGCGACCGGCCTCGGCCAGGCCGTGAGCTTCGAGCACGTCTTCCCGACGTTCGTCCCCAAGGGCTGAGCATGGCGGCGACCGGCCCGGCGGCGCCCGACGCGGCGGCTCCCGCTCAGGCGGACGGCGTCGTCGCGCGGGTGGTCAGCTGGCTCCGTGCGGGCTACCCGACCGGGGTCCCCGAGACCGACTACCTGCCGTTGCTGGGCATCCTCCAGCGCAGCCTCACCCGGGACGAGCTGGAGCAGGTCGTCCGCGAGCTGCTCTCCGACGCCGTCCGCGCCGATGCGGCCGGCGAGGAGCTCTCGGCGGCCCGGATGCGCGCGCGCATCGAGGAGACGCTCCTCGGACCCGCGCTGCCCGAGGACCTCGTCCGGGTGTCGGCGCGGCTCGCGAGCGCGGGCTGGCCGCTCGCCCGCCCGGAGGAGCTCGCCGAGCCGGAGCGCCCGGCCTCGGAGCGCGCCGGACTCGTCACGCGCGTCGTCCGCTGGCTGCGCGCGGGCTACCCCGCGGGGCTGCCCGAGCAGGACTTCGTGCCGCTGATCGCGCTGCTGCGCCGCCGGCTCTCCGACGAGGAGGTCGCCGAGGTCGCGACGCGCCTGGCCGCCGAGGGCGGGCTGCCGGCCAGCCGCGTCGACGTCGGCACGGCGATCGCCGCGGTCACCTCGGAGCTGCCGTCGGACGCCGACATCGAGCGGGTCCGGCTCTCGCTGGCCGAGCACGACCGGCCGGAGGAGTTCGCGAGCTGAGCGCGCCGGTGCAGCCGGCTCAGGCCAGCAGCACGCGCTCCGGGTAGGGGTCGTGGCTGAAGCACAGCGTGATCCCCGCGGCCTCGAGGCGCTCCAGCTCGAGCGACGTGCGGTGGTGCGCCTCCGCGTCGTGGCTGATCAGCCGGGGGAGGAAGCGCAGCCGGTCCGACCAGATCAGGAACTCGCGGCCCCAGGCCGCGTCGCCGGCCAGCAGCACGCGGCCCTCGATCAGCGCGCCGAGGTGGCCGCTCGCGTGCCCGGGCAGCGGGGTGATCACGAAGCGGCCGTCGCCGAAGAGGTCGTAGCCGGCGACGCCGCTGGGAGTGGTCGCCACCGGCTGGTCGTCGACGAGCGTCGCCGTGTCCGCCCGGGTCGGGATCAGCGCCGCGAAGACGCCGTCGGTGATCCGGCTCCGCTCGATCGTCTCGAGCTGGCCGCGCGAGAGCACGAGCGTCGCGTCCGGGAACCAGCGCAGGCCCCCGACGTGGTCGGGGTGCAGGTGCGAGAGCGCGACCGTGTCGATGTCGGACGGCGCGAGGTCGACGGCCGCGAGCCGCCGGTCGATCGTCTCGTCGGCGCCGACGCGCGCCGGGAGGATCCGCCGGTAGAGCGCGCCGACGGCCCCCGTGCCGCGCAGGGTCGGCGGGTAGCCGGTGTCGAAGAGCACGCGCCGGCCGCTCGGGTGCGTGTAGAGGAAGACGGCAGAAGGGAAGGTGCGCCGCGCGGGGCTCCCGCCGCGGAAGACGCGGGAGAGCGGGAAGCTCGTCTCGCCGCAGGCGAAGACCTGGAGGGCCGGCCCGTGCTCACTCATGGGTCCTCCGGTAGTGCTCGCCGACCCTCCGCAGGCCCTCCGCGAGCGGCACCCGCGGCGCGTAGCCGAGCTCGGCGCGCGCCCGCGAGATGTCGAGGGTCTGCGCGTAGGCGAGGGTGGCGACCGTGTAGCGGGTGAACGGCGGCTCCGCGCCGCCGGGGAGCGCGGAGTACACGCGCTCGAGGACGACCGCGAGCGCGCTGAGTACCCGCAGATCCACCGTCAGGTAGCGCGGCTCCTCGCCCATCGCGGCGAAGAAGCGGTCCAGCAGGTCGCCGAGCGGAGCCGGCTCGCCGTTGGTGATGTTGTAGACGCCGCCGGCCGCGACCGGGGCGTCGGCGGCGAGGCGGAGTGCGAGGGCCGCGTTCTCGACGCAGGTGATGTCGACCGGGTTCCGGCCGCCGTCGAAGAGCGGGACGCCGCGGCGACGGCTCGCGGCGACGAAGCGGGGGATGAGGCTCGGGTCGCCGACGCCGATCAGTCCGCGCGGGCGCAGGATCACCAGCTCCGGGATCCGGCCGGCGGCGTGCGCCTCCTGCAGCAGCCGCTCGGCGGCGATCTTGCTCCGGATGTAGAGGCTCATCCGGCTGCGGTTGTCGACGTCCTCCTCGCGGATGCCGAGCCGGTGGCGCCGGGCCGAGTAGATGCTCGGCGAGGAGACGAAGACGATCCGGCGGATCCCGCAGCGCTCGGCGAGGTCGATCATCGCCGCGGTGCCCGCGACGTTCGCCGCGTGGAACTCGCGCCAGCGGCCCCAGGGGCTGGAGAGGGCGGCGGCGTGCACGAGCACGTCGGCGCGGACGTCGCGCGTCGCGAGCTCGGCGAGGTCGGCCGCGATCGTCTCGGCGCCCGTCGCGCGCAGGCGGGCGAGCGCGTCGGCGTTCCGGCCGGTCGCGATCACCTCGTCGCCCGCGGCCAGGAACTCGGCGACAGTGTGGCCGCCGAGGAAGCCGGTGGCCCCGGTGACCAGGACCCGGCGGGGCCCGGGCTGCTCAGCGGACTCCCGCGCGTCAGCGGACATCGACGACCTCCGCGACGCCCGCGCGGCCCCAGCGCTTGCGACCCCAGTACCAGAGCAGGATCCCGAGGTAGCCGAGCGCCTTGCCCTTGCGGATCGACATCCGCACGACCGCCTTCCGGTCGAGCCGGGCCTGCGCCCGCGGGATCACCCGGCAGACCTTCAGGTGCAGCTCCAGGTCCTCGTCGGTGTCGTCGATGCTCGAGCGCGGGAAGCCGCCGACCTCGAGGTAGAGCGCGGCGTCGATCGCGAGGTTCGAGCCGGCCGCCATGAACATCCGGTAGCGCTGGCCGGGCCGGCGGTAGAAGACTCCGGGAGCGTGCTCCATCAGGCGGATCATCGCGGTGCCGATCACGCCGTCATACCAGCGGTAGACCGGCTCGTCGGTGCGCGGCACGAGCCGGCCGCCGACGAAGCGGGCGCCGTCGGCGGCGTCCGCTTTCAGCCGCGCCACCCAGTCGGGCGCGGGCAGGCAGTCCGCGTCGGTGCGCGCGACCGTCGTGGCGCCGTGCGCGATGGCGTGGCGGAAGCCGGTGTCCGAGGCGGCTCCGGTGCCCTTCTGCGGCTCGTCGATCACGACGAGCGGGCGGTCGGGGCGCCGGGCCCGGAACGCGTCGATCACCGCGCGGGAGCGGTCGGTGCTGCCGTTGTCGACGAGCAGCAGGGTGAAGCCGGGGTCGGTCTGGTCGGCGAGGGCGTCGAGGGCGCCGCCGAGCAGCTTCTCCTCGTCGTAGAAGGGCACGACCACCCAGAACGCGCCACTCGTCGACTCGGTCACGCCGGACCCCCCTTCCGTCCCGCCGGAGCCTAGCGCGAGCGGGCACGGGCTCATCGGCGCTATACAGGACCGTGGCCGACGCGCTCCCGCTCCTGCTGCCCGTCCGTGTCCTCGGCACCGGCGAGGCACTGCCGTCGCGCGTCGTGCCGACCGCCGAGGTCGCCGCGCTCTGCGGCATCGACGCGGAGGAGGCCGCGCGCCGCTCCGGAGTGCTGACCCGGCACTGGCTCGCCGACGACGAGGACCCGCTCGAGCTCGGCCTGCTCGCCGCCCGGCGGGCGCTGGCTGCGGCGGGCATCGACGCGCGCGACGTCGACGTCGTGCTGAACGCCTCCGGGACCCAGCTGCAGGCGATCCCCGACGGCGGGGCGCTGATCGCCGCAGGCCTCGGCCTCGAGGACGTCTCCGCCTACAGCCTGAACGCGACCTGCCTCTCGTTCCTCTTCGCGCTGCAGGAGGCCGGCTTCCTGCTCGCGACCGGCCGCGCCGAGCGGGTGCTCGTCGTCTCGACCGAGGGCGGCAGCCGCGGCATCGACGTCCGGCAGCCCGAGAGCGCGCTGCTCTTCGGCGACGCGGCGGCCGCCGTCGTCCTCGGCCGTGCCGAGCGCCCGGACCAGGGCATCGTCACCTCGCGCTTCGAGACCCGGCCGAGCGGCGTCCGGCACGCCGAGATCCGCGGCTTCGGCTCGCGCATCCGGATCGAGGACGCCCCGGGCCGGCTCGACGACTTCCGCTTCGACATGCACGGCGGCGCGCTGCTCGTGGACGCGCTCCGGCACTTCCCGGCCTTCCTCGAGCGGGTGCGGCCGGGCCTCGGCACCGGCCTGCCGGGCATCGACCGCGTCGTGCCGCACCAGACCAGCAAGGCCGGCCTCGACGGCATGGCCCGGCTCTGGGGCCGCGAGCGGATGGTGATCACCCTCCCCGAGGTCGGCAACACCATCGGCGCGGCGATCCCGCTCGCTCTGCACCGCGCCCGTGTGCAGCAGGGCGAGTCGGTGCTGCTGGTCGGCACCGGCGCGGGGACGCACTACGGCGCGGTGATCCTGCAGGCCTGAGGCCCGTCGGATCGAGCGCTCACCAGGTGCTGACGGTCGTGCGGGTGATCACCCACTCGTCGCCGACCGGCACCAGCCGGCTGGTGAGCTGCAGCCGCCAGGTGGCGTGCAGCGAGCCGATCGTCGCCTCGGTCAGGGTGCGCGAGACGAGCACCGGGTGCGCGGCCGTGCCGGAGACCGCGCTCTCGACGTGGTCGATGGCGTGGTACTCCTTCAGGCACTCGGCGATGTCGTCCATCCAGTCGAGCTTCGACTGCACGAGCCCGGTCGGGTGCTCGATCACGAAGCGGGTGTCGAGCAGCGCGTCGAGCACGGGGAGGTCGACGAACACCAGCGCGTCGAAGAGCTCGTCGTGCGCGTCGCGGGGCTCGGCCCCGCCCTCGCCCGGTGTCAGGTCGTCCGGTGTCAGCGCGTCCGGCATCAGGGTGTCCTCCGCATCGAGGGCGGCGCGGTCGTCGCGCGCCGCACCAGCTGGGTCGGCAGCTGCACGTGCAGCGAGGCGGGGGTGCCGCCCGCCATCAGCGTGATCAGCATCTCGGCGGCCGTCGCGCCGAGCGTCTGCATCGGCTGCCGGATCGTGGTCAGCGGCGGATCGAAGCGGGCCGCCTCGGGCACGTCGTCGAAGCCGACCACCGAGAGGTCCCGCGGCACGTCGAGCCCGAGGTGCGCGGCCGTCTCGATGATCGCCAGGGCGGAGACGTCGTTCGCGGCGAAGACGGCGGTCGGCCGGTCGGCCAGCGAGAGCATCGTCGAGGCCGGAAGACGCGCCGTGTCGTGGTGGTAGCTGCCCACCCGGAGCAGCCGCTCGTCGAAGGCGATCCCCGCCTCCGAGAGCCCGGCGCGGTAGCCGGCCTCGCGCAGCCGGGCGGAGCGGAGGTCGACGCGGCCGGCGACGAAGCCGATGCGCCGGTGGCCGAGGGCGACGAGGTGGCGCACGGCCTGGAGGGCGCCGCCGAAGCTGTCGGACTCGACGGTCGGCACGTCGGCGCGGCCCGTGTGCGGGTCGACGGCGACCAGCGGGATGTCCGACGGCGTGCTCACCACCGAGGGCGTCACCACGATCGCTCCGTCGATCAGGGTGCCGCTGAGCCGGCTGAGCGAGCGCCGCTCCCAGCCCTCCTGCTCGCCCTCGTGCGAGCCGCTGTAGGCGAGCAGGTCGAACCGCGACCGGCGCAGCACCGAGCCGACGCCCTTCAGGATCTCCGCGCTGAACGGCTCGAAGCCGGCCACCAGCACGCCGATCACCCCGGTGCGCCGGGAGCGCATGCTGCTGGCGACCAGGCTCGACTCGTAGCCGAGCTCGCGCACGATCTCGAGCACGCGGTTCGCCGTCGCGGGCGCGATGCCGTAGCGGCCGTTCATCGCCTTCGACACGGTCGCGACCGAGACGCCGGCGGCGGCGGCGACGTCGTGGATGGTCGGGCGGAGGGACATGCGGTCGACCCTAGACCCCGGAAGCGCGCCGGTGAGAGCGCGATCCGGATCCGGAGCCCCGCGCATGGAAAATGGTTTCGAAAACGTTTGCCGATCCTTTCGGCCGCTCTGAGACTGATCGGGCCCGTCCTGGACGGGCGCACCCCGGCGCCGCTCTCCCTGGCGGCGCCTCTCAGCGAAGAGAACGGTTCGAACGATGAAGTTCACGAGAACAGCATTCAGGAAGACGGCGGTGGCCACCGTGGCCCTGCTCGGCGCGGCGGCGGCCCTCAGCGGCTGCTCCGCCCAGGACGCGGGATCCTCCGACGGCACTGTCGCGATGACCCTGTGGCAGAACTCCACCACCGGCCCCGGCCAGGAGTTCTGGGAGAAGACGATCGCCGACTTCGAGGCCGCCAACCCGGGCGTCACCATCGAGTCGCAGGCCATCCAGAACGAGGACCTGGACGGCAAGCTGCAGACGGCGCTCAACTCGGGCGACGCCCCGGACATCTTCCTCCAGCGCGGCGGCGGCAAGCTCGCCGCGATGGTCGCGGGCGGCCTGGTCAAGGACCTCACCGGCGGCATCTCGGACCAGGCGCGCAGCGAGATCCCCGAGGGCTCGTTCCTGGCGAACACGCTCGACGACAAGGTCTGGGCGATGCCCGTGGCCGTGCTCCCCGGCGGCCTCTTCTACAGCCAGGACCTCTTCACCGAGGCCGGCATCACCGAGACGCCGAAGACCCTCGACGAGCTCGACTCCGCGGTCACCGCGCTCAAGAGCGCCGGAGCGCAGCCGATCGCGCTCGGCGCGAAGGACGCCTGGCCCGCCGCGCACTGGTTCTACTTCTTCGCCCTGCGCGAGTGCAGCGCGGACACCATGGCCGAGGCGGCCGACTCCAAGGACTTCTCGGACGACTGCTGGCTGAAGGCGGGCGAGGACCTGCAGTCCTTCGCCGGCACCGAGCCGTTCAACGAGGGCTTCCTCACCACCGCCGCCCAGCAGGGCGCCGGATCCTCGGCCGGACTCCTGGCCAACCACCAGGCCGGCATGGAGCTGATGGGCGCCTGGAACCCCGGCGTCATCGCCTCGCTCACTCCCGACGAGAAGCCCCTGCCCGACCTCGGCTGGTTCCCCTTCCCCGAGGTGGACGGCGGCGCCGGCGCGCCCGGCTCGATCATGGGCGGCGTCGACGGCTACTCCTGCTCCACCGCGGCGCCCGACGAGTGCGTCGACTTCCTGAACTACCTCGCCACCTCCGACGTGCAGAAGGAGTACTACGCCGCCTTCAACGCGCCGCCGGTGAACACCGTCGCGCAGGAGGCCGTCACCGAGCCGTACCTGAAGGACATCCTCGCCGCGTACAACTCGGCGCCCTACGTCTCGCAGTGGCTCGACACCGTCTACGGCCAGAACGTCGGCAACGCGCTGAACGTCGCCGTCGTCGACCTGCTCGCCGGCAAGAGCGACCCGGAGCAGCTCGTCGAGGCTGTCAACGCGGCCGCGGCCAAGGCCTGACCGTGACGACCACAGCGCTCCGCGAGGATGCGCGCCAGGAGGTCCCGGTGGTGCGACGCCGCCGCCGGGGCCTCGGCTGGTCCGGCCGCCTCGAGGTCGCGATCCTCGTCGGCCCGGCGCTGATCGTCTTCCTCGCCTTCGTGATCTTCCCGGTCGTGATGGCGGCCTACTACGGCTTCTTCAGCTGGCAGGGCTACGGCGTCCCGACCGACTTCGTCGGCTTCAAGAACTACCTGACGATCCTGCAGGACCCCACCTTCCACGAGGCGCTCAGCCACAACGGCACGATCGTGGTGCTCTCGCTCGTCCTGCAGGGGCCGGCCGCGATCCTGATCGCGCTGCTGCTCAACCGCAAGCTGCGCGGGCAGTCGATCATCCGCGTCCTGATCTTCGTGCCCTACGTGATCTCCGAGGTCGTCGTCGGCACCGGCTGGAGCCTCATGCTCCAGACCAGCGGCGCCGTCAACGGCTTCCTCGAGAAGGTCGGGCTCGGCGCACTGAAGCAGGACTGGCTCTCGGACCCCTCGATCGCCCTCTGGACCCTGATGCTGATCATCACGTGGAAGTACATCGGCTTCGCCGTGATCCTCTTCCTCGCGGGCCTCCAGGGCATCCCGGAGGAGCTGTCCGAGGCCGCGTCGATCGACGGAGCGTCCTACTGGCAGGTGCAGCGGCGGATCACCCTGCCGCTGCTCGCGCCGACGCTGCGGATCTGGGCGTTCCTGTCGATCATCGGCGCGCTGCAGCTGTTCGACCTCGTCTACATCATCTGGGGACAGTACGTGTCCTCGACCGCCGGCACCTCGACCATGGCGACGTACCTCGTCACCAACGGCCGCAACGCCGGCAACTACGGCTACGGCAACGCGGTCGCCGTGGTCCTGTTCCTCGTCTCGCTGATCGTCGCGCTGCTCTACCAGCGCTTCGTGCTGCGGCGGGACACCGAAGGTGCCCTCACGGGAGACACGAGGAAGGCCGGAGCCAAGAGATGACGACCCTGACAGCAGTGCCCCCGGGCACGAAGCCGCCCACCGCGACCACGCCGCTCTCGCCGCGGCCGCCCAAGCCCCGCCGCCGACCGCTGGGGCGCGGCACGATCATCGCCTACGTCGTCGCGATCGTCGTGATCGCCCTGATGCTCGCGCCGGTGGCGTACATCATCATCGGCGGGTTCCGCACGAACGCGCAGATCACCACCGACCCGTCCGGGTTCCCCGCGCCGTGGAACGTGCAGAACTACCTCGACGTGATCACCGGCGGCATCTTCTGGCGCGAGGTCGGCAACTCCGCCATCGCGGCCGGAGCGACCACGCTCGGCGTCGTCGTGCTGGGTCTGATGGCGAGCTACGTGCTCGCCCGCTACAGCTTCAGCGGCCGCGGCGTGTTCTACGCGCTCTTCGCGGCCGGACTGATGTTCCCGATGACCGTCGCGATCACCCCGCTCTACCTGGTGATCAAGAGCCTCGGCCTGATGAACTCGCTCGCCGGCGTCGTGCTCCCGCAGATCGCGTTCGGCCTGCCGACGACGATCATCATCCTGGTGCCGTTCCTGCGGGCGATCCCCGACGAGATCCAGGAGGCGGCCTTCATCGACGGCTGCAGCCGGATCGGGTTCTTCTGGCGGATGGTCGTCCGCCTGGCGATGCCGGGCGTGATCACGACGGGCATCCTCGCCTTCATCGCGAGCTGGAACAGCTACCTGCTGCCGCTGTTCATCCTCAGCGACGAGTCGAGCTTCACCCTGCCGCTGGGCGTGCAGGCCTTCTCGTCGCAGTACTCCGTCGACACCGCGAAGGTGCTCGCCTTCGTGTCGCTGTCGATGATCCCGGCGCTGATCTTCTTCAGCGTCTTCGAGCGCCGCATCGTCGGCGGACTCACCGGAGCGGTGAAGGGATGACCCCCATGACCCACAGGACCGACAAGAACGAGAGCCCGACCACCGAGACACAGGCCCCCTCCGCCCGCGTCGCCGACCTGATCGGCCGGATGACGCTGGAGGAGAAGCTGACCCAGCTGGTCGGCTACTGGGTCGATCAGGGCGGCGAGGTCGTCGCGCCGCTGGCCGGCGAGATGGCCACCTCCACCGGCTACGCCGACGCGACCCGCGAGGGCATCGGCCAGCTCACCCGCGTCTACGGCACCCGCCCGGTCGACCCGGTCGAGCGCGCGCAGTGGCTGTGGGCCGAGCAGCGCCGGCTGGTCGAGGAGACCCGGCTGGGCATCCCGGCGATCGTGCACGAGGAGTGCCTGACCGGCCTCGCGGCGTGGAAGGCGGCGACCTTCCCCACTCCGCTGGCCTGGGGCGCCTCGTTCGACCCCGAGCTGGTCGAGGAGATGGCCGCGGCCATCGGCGGCTCGATGCGCGAGCTCGGCATCCACCAGGGCCTCGCGCCCGTGCTCGACGTGATCCGCGACCCCCGCTGGGGCCGGGTGGACGAGTGCATCGCCGAGGACCCGTACGTGGTCGGCACGATCGGCACCGCCTACGTGCGCGGACTGCAGTCGGCGGGTGTCGACGCGACACTCAAGCACTTCATCGGCTACTCCGCCTCGCGCGGCGGCCGCAACCACGCGCCGGTGCACGCCGGACCGCGCGAGATCGCCGACGTGCTGCTGCCGCCGTTCGAGATGGCGATCCGCGACGGCGGCGCCCGCTCGGTGATGAACTCCTACGCGGAGATCGACGGCGACCCGGTCGGCGCGACGCCGGCCCACCTCACCGGCGTGCTCCGCGAGCGCTGGGGGTTCGACGGCGTGGTGGTGGCCGACTACTTCGCGGTCGCCTTCCTGCACCTGATGCACGCCGTCGCCGCCGACCTCGGCGAGGCCGCGCAGCTGGCGCTCGAGGCCGGCATCGACGTGGAGCTGCCGACCGGCGACGCCTTCCTCGCGCCGCTCGCCGAGCGGATCCGCTCCGGCGGCGCCGACGAGGCGATCGTCGACCGCGCGCTGCTGCGGGTGCTCGCCCAGAAGGAGCGGCTCGGCCTGCTCGACGCCCGCTTCGACGACCCGCCCGAGTCGATCGACCTGGACTCGCCCGCGCACCGCGACCTCGCCCGCCGCCTGGCCGAGGAGTCGCTCGTGCTGCTGACGAACGACGGGCGACTGCCGCTCGCCCAGCCGCGCCGGATCGCCCTGATCGGCCCGAACGCCGACAGCGCGCCCGCCCTGATGGGCTGCTACTCCTTCGCCAACCACGTGCTGGCGCACCACGAGGGCGTGCCGCTCGGCTTCGAGATCCGCACGGTGCGCGAGGCGCTCGCCGCCGAGTTCCCGGGGAGCGAGCTGCTCCTCGCCGAGGGCTGCTCGGTGGAGGGCGACGACCCCTCCGCCGACAGCGCCTCCGACGACACCGCAGGGATCGCCGAGGCCGTCGAGGCCGCCCGCGACGCGGAGATCGCCGTGGTCGTCGTCGGCGACCGCGCCGGGCTCTTCGGCCGCGGCACCGTCGGCGAGGGCAACGACGTCGAGAGCCTCGAGCTGCCCGGCCGTCAGCGCGAGCTGGTCGAGGCGGTCGTCGCCACCGGCACGCCGGTCGCCCTGGTGCTGCTCACCGGCCGCCCCTACGCGATCGACTGGGCGATCCGCGGCGCCTCCGCCCCCGCGGCGGTGCTGCAGGCGTTCTTCCCGGGGGAGGAGGGGGCCGGCGCGATCACGGGCGTCCTCTCGGGCCGCGTCGCGCCGTCCGGCCGGCTGCCGGTCTCGCTGCCGCGCTCGGCCGGCGCGCAGCCGTTCTCCTACCTGCACCCGATCCTCGGCGGGCCCTCCGACGTGACCAGCGCCGACAGCACGCCCGTCCTGCCGTTCGGGCACGGGCTGGCGTACACGACGTTCAGCCGGTCGGAGCTGGCGCTCGAGTCGACCGATCTCGGAACAGGCGAGGCACCCACCGACGGCGCCTTCACCGCGACCGTGCGGGTGCGCAACACGGGCGAGCGCGACGGCGTCGACGTCGTGCAGCTCTACGCGCGCGACGTGGTCGCCTCGGTCACCCGCCCGGTCGCGCAGCTCCTCGGCTACGCGCGGGTCGAGCTCGCGGCGGGGGAGGAGGCGCTCGTGCGCTTCGACGTCCCCTCCGCGCGGCTCGCCTTCACCGACCGGCGCGGCGTGCGCTCGGTCGAGCCGGGACTCGTCGAGCTCTGGGTGGGCCCGGACTGCGCCACAAAGGAGGCGACCGCCGAGGTCGTGCTGACCGGCGAGGTGTCGCCCGTCGGCGCCGAGACCCGGCGCACCGTGCTGACCGAGGTCGTGCGCGAGGACGCGCGGGTGGCGGTGCTCTGACAGCCGGGCCAGGCTGGAGCGATGAGCAGTGATCAGAGCCCCGTGGATCAGAAAGCCACTCTCCTCCGCTACCTGCAGGAGGGCCGCGACGCCCTCCTGCAGAAGCTCGACGGCCTGGGCGAGTACGACCTCCGCCGGCCGCTGGTACCCACCGGCACCAACCTGCTCGGCCTGGTGAAGCACGTCTCGGGGACGGAGGCCGGCTACCTCGGCGCCGTCTTCGGCCGGCCGTTCCCCGAGCCGATGCCCTGGATGGAGGACGAATCCGAGCCGAACTCCGACATGTGGGCGACGGCGGACGAGTCGCGCGAGCAGGTGGTGGAGCAGTACCGCCGGGTCTGGGCGCACTCCGACGCGACGGTGGCCGCGCTCGACCTCGACGCGCCGGGCGTCGTGCCGTGGTGGACGAACCGCGACGTGACGCTGCACCGGATCCTCGTGCACCTCACCGCCGAGACCCACCGGCACGCGGGGCACGCCGACATCGTCCGCGAGCTGATCGACGGCCGGGTCGGGCTGCGCACGCCGGGCGACAATTTGCCGCCGGTCCCCGCCGAGTGGTGGCCGGAGCACGTCGCCCGCCTGGAGGCGGTGGCGCGCGCGGCGGAGCAGTAGCGCTCCCGGCGGGGCTCCCGCGCCACCTCCCCCGTAGGGGTGGCATCCGGACTGAGAGGGCTCGCAGGGACTCGGCTGGCCATCAGGTGTCGGTTAGCGTGAGCGAGTGTCCCCGGAAGGGGGACGCACCGCGCCGACGTCCGGAGACGACATGACCACCGCCCCCTCCCGCCGCACCATCACATCCAGCGCCATCCCCCGCCGCACCGTCACGACCGCCGCCGCCTGGAGCGTCCCGATCGTCGCGGTCGCCGCCGCCGCCCCGCTCGCCGCGGCCTCGGCCACGCCGCCGCCCGCGCCGTCGGTCCGCTCGGTCGAGTACACCTCCTTCACCGCCGAGAGCTTCCGCGAGGAGCAGATCAACGTCAACCGCCCGCTCGCGATCGCGATCACCGGGCAGCTCACCGCCGGCGAGCTCGTCACCCTGAGCGTCGCGCCGCGGATGACCCGCTCCGGCTCCGGCGACTCGCGCGCGACTCCGCTGCGCATCACCGCCGCCGACGGCCCCAACTTCTCGGTCGTCTCCTCGAGCGTCGGCTCCGACGGCTCGCAGACGCTCCTGCTGCGCACCAACCGCGACCTCGCCGACGGCTCGTACCGCAAGACCATCGCCTGGGTCCCGGTCGACGGCCGGACCCAGGAGCAGACCGCCGACCTGCTGCTGACCTGGCCGCTCGGCACCTACACGGCGCCCATCACGGTGATCGTCGCGGGCGTGGCCGGCAGCGAGCAGGCCTACACCCTCAACCGCACGCCCGTCGGCGGCGCGGAGGAGTAGCGGGAAGGGAGTTCTCGGGCCCTCCGTCAAGGGGGTGGGAGCTCTCAGCGCCGCGTTCTAGCGTCGGATCTCGGCGCGGTCGTGCGCGCGAGAGGGGAAGACGATGCAGAAGCTGTACTACGCGAGCGGATTCGTGCTGCTGGGGGACGCGGTGTGCACCGCGGTCGTCGAGTACGCCCAGGCCCTGGCGAACGTCGGGAAGTCCGACCTCGTCGTCGTCCCGGGGCTCTCCGACGAGGGGCTGCGCGGCGAGACCCGCCTGCTGCTCGGGCCCGCCAGCCAGCTCTTCACCAGCCCGGCACTCGACCGCGGGATCGACCTCGACGACGACGAGGCGGTCGAGTCCATGCGCGACAGGACGCGGCGGCTGCTGCCGGCCCGGCCCACCACGGAGGCCCGCGCGAGCGAGGACCACGACACCGGCGGGGACTTCTTCTAGGCTCCCGTCACTTCTCGAGCGTCGTGCTCGGCCGCTCACCGAAGCGGTGCGCGTACGACGCCGAGAAGCGGCCGAGGTGCGCGAAGCCCCAGCGGTGCGCCACCTCGGTCACGCTGACCTCGCCCGAGGCCTTGGCGCGCAGCTCCTTGCGCACGGCGTCGAGCCGGATGCGGCGCAGGTAGTCGACGGCGGTGAAGCCGAACTCGCGGCGGAACTCCGACTGCAGAGTGCGCAGGCCGACGCCGCAGGCCTCGGCGATGGTCTCGGTGCGGATCGGCTCGTGCGCATGGGCGTACATGAACTCGATCGCGGTGCGCAGGCGCCCGCTGCGCGGCACGGCGAGGTCGGTCGGCGCCGCGAGCGACTCGTGCGGGAACGTCTCGAGCAGCGCGACGGCGACGGCGCGGTCGGCCTCCTGGCGCAGGAGCGCGGAGCTGTCGACGTCGTAGATCACCCGGGCGACCGCGGCGACCGTGGCCGACCAGCGGCGCAGCGCCTCGCCCTCGGGGCGCGCGGTGGTGTCGAACAGCAGTGGTCCACCCGCCGTGCCCTCCACCTCCTGGGCGACGCCCTCGAGGTAGCCGCCGTCGAAATGGATGAGGTTCTGCCGGTAGTCGTGGAACTCGAAGGCGTTCGGCCGGCCGGTCACGAAGATCGCGGGGCGGCCGTAGATCTGGCGCATCGGCGCCTGGTCGAGGTCGGTGACGCCCTCGCCCGCGGTGAGCCAGGAGACGACGTACTCGCCGTCGGTCTGGATCCGGCCCTCGATCGAGCCGGCGAACTGGCTGCCGCGGAGCGTGACGTCGCTGTCGCCGACCGAGGTGTAGCGGTAGGAGAAGTCCTCGCCCGGCTCCACCGAGAAGCGGTGCCCGTTGTACACCGACTCGAGCAGTGCGCGTGCCTGCTCGAAGTCCCGCCCGCCGATGTCGGAGCGGATGACCTCGCCGTTCGAGTCGTCCATCGCCCCCAGCGTCGCATGCGTGCGCATCGAGGTCGAGAGCAGCAGCGCGAAAGTTCGCTGGGCGGATACGGCCTGCGGAGACGGCCTAGGCGGCGGCGCGGCGCTTCCGCGGCCCGAAGGCCTGCGTCATGGCGACCACCGTGGCGCCGCGGAACTGCGAGAGCAGCACGACCGAGTGCCGGGCCCCGGATTCGACGGCGAGCGAGAACGTGCCGCCCGTCGAGGTGTCCCACCAGGAGCGGATGTCGAGCGCCCGCAGCCGGACGGTCGGCTGCGTGCCGCCCAGGACCAGCAGTCCCTCGGTGACGCAGAGCGAGCCGGTGACGCCGTCGAGCGTCGTCGAGCAGGCGAAGTCCGCGTCGTGGTGCGCCGGCCCGGCGAGCCGGAGGAAGTCGGGGGCCCAGTGCTCGGTTCCGTGCATCATCGTCTCCCCGCCCCCCGCCTGCGTGACGGGATCAGGCCGCGGCGGTGGCGACGGCGGAGTCCGGCTGCTGCGCCGGCTCGGGCACGATGCGCAGCCCGCGGCCGCTGTTGGCCTCCTCCATCAGCGCGCGCACCCAGGCGCCGTTGATGGCGGGGACGCGGCTGCCGTGGAAGGAGAACTGCAGCGGGATGGTCGGGTGCAGCCAGAGCGTCTGGCGGCCGGTGCCGTGTGCGCTCGAGGCGTCCAGCTGGAAGGCGAAGGCCTCGTTGCGGCGGAACTTGTTGATCATCACGATCTGCAGGTGCGCGAGTGCGCGGTCGTCGATCTCGTGGGAGGTGGCCGGAGTGCCGTAGAGGAGAGCGCCCATGTGCGGAGCCGCCGTTCTGTGTGGGAGTCGCGGTGTCGGCCGCGACGGGACGTGGGGGAACCGGCGGAGCGCCGGGACGTCGTGCGAGTCGGAGGAGGCCGACCCACCGCCGGGCTCGAAGGGCCCTGGCGGCGACTCCCTCTGCCGGGTGCCGGGCGGAGGGGGGAGTCGAGCGAGTGGTCGCAGGAACGACCGTTCTCCGAAGATACGGGGAGCGGCCCTGGAACGGGGGCCGCTATCCGCTTTGCGAAGCAGCGCCCGGATGCCGCGGGCGGACTCCCAGGAACGCGATGCCGCGTGCTCAGAACGCGTAGCGGACGCGGCAGTAGGGCAGGCGCTCGGCGAGGAGGGCGAGGAAGCGGTCGAGGGCGGCGCGCTTGAGGTCGCGGCGGTAGCGGATGTTGACGGCGCCGTTCTCGGAGACCTTCGACTCCTGCATCCGGGGCGCCCAGAGCAGGTCCTCGGCCTTCGGGTGCCAGCCGAGGTTGACCTCGTGCAGGCCCGCGTTGTGGGTGAGCAGGATCACCTCGGCGGCCAGCTGCGCCTTCGCCCGCGGGTGCAGGGCCGCGTCGAGCTGCTCGAAGAGCTCGGTCCAGTCGCGCTGCCAGGTCTCGGTGAGGATCACCGGGGAGAAGTTGACGTGCACCTCGTAGCCGGCGTCGACGAAGTCGTTGATCGCGGCGATCCGCTCGGCCATCGGCGACGTGCGCACGTCGGTGACCTTCGCCGTCTCGGCGGGCATCAGCGAGAAGCGGATGCGGGTGCGGCCGAGCGGGTCCCACTCGAGCAGCTCGCGGTTGACGTACTTGGTGGCGAACGAGGCCTTGGTGGTCGGCGACATCCGGAAGAGGTCGCAGAGGTCGCGGACGTTGTCGCTCAGCAGCGCGTCCACCGAGCAGTCGCTGTTCTCGCCGATGTCGTAGACCCAGGCCTCGGGGTCGCACTGGTTCGCCTCGGCCTTCACGCCCTGCTTCGCGATGTGGCGGGCGAGGTGGCGCTGGATCTGCTCGATGTTCGCGAAGACCGTGATCGGGTTGCTGTAGCCCTTCCGCCGCGGCACGTAGCAGTAGACGCAGGCCATCGCGCAGCCGTTGGCGGAGGAGGGGGCGATGAAGTCGGCGGAGCGGCCGTTGGGGCGGGTGACCAGCGACTTCTTGACGCCCACGACGAGCGCCTCCGTCTTGATCCGCACCCAGCGCGCGACGTTCGCCTCGTCGCCGTGCACCTCCGGGATGTTCCAGTGCGAGTCGACCGGCACGATCTCGGCCGCGGGCCAGCGCTCGACGATCTCCTGCCCGCGGGGCAGCTCGAGCGCGGCCGGCTCGGCGTAGATGCGCCGGACGTCGAGGAGGGTGCGCTGACGGATGCCGGACATGCGTCCGTTCTACCGGCGACCACCGACAGTGCAGCCCACCGACGGTGCGGGTGACCTCGGGAGTAGAGTCCCGCGCATGGACGCCGCCGCCTCCTCCGCCATCGGCGCCGCCGCCGTCACCGAGCTGCCGCCCGACTTCGTGCTCGCCCTCGGGGCCGTCGGCGAGGCGCTCGCCGCGATGGCCGCGGGCGATGCGGAGCCGTACCGCCGCTGCTGGGCCGACACCGCGGACTCGACCCTCTACGGCGCGTTCGGCACGATCGAGCGGGGCCGCCCGGCGATCGACGAGACGCTCGGCTGGGTCGCGAGCCGGTTCGCTGGCGGCGGGCTGACGCCTCACTACGACCTGATCCATGTCGCCGGCGATCTGGCCTACACGGTGGGCCGCGAGCTCGGCGCGACGCGGATCGACGGGCGCGAGGCGACGCCGCTCGTCATCCGGGTCACCCACGTCTACCGCCGCATCGACGGCCAGGGCTGGCGGATCGTGCATCGGCACGGCGACCACCCGCCGCACCTGGAGCGCTGAGCGGGTCGTCGCGGCAGGTGGGGCATCGCGGAGGATGGAGGCATGGAGCCGACCGCCGACCGCTACCGCCGCGCCGCCGCCGAGCTGGCGCAGACCTCCGAGCTGCAGGTCGAGTGGGCGCTCGCCGTCGCCGGCGACGAGGCGCTGCTGGCGCTGATCGACGAGCTGCCGCCGGCCCACCGGCAGCCGTCGCTGCTGTTATCGGTGGCGCGGCTGCTCGGGGCGCCCTCGGTGGACGGCCCGGGCTTCGCGGAGTGGCTGCGGCGGGAGTGGCCGCGGGTCGCGCCGGTGGCGGCGGAGCGCCTCACCCAGACGAACGAGGCGCTGCGCTGCGTCCCGCTGGTCGCGGCGCTGGAGCGGATCACGGAGCCGGGGGAGCCGGTCGCGCTGATCGAGATCGGCGCATCGGCCGGGCTGTGCCTGGCGCCGGAGCGGTACTCGTACGCGTTCACGGGGGCGGAGGGGACGACTCGGCTGGGGCGGGGCGAGCCGGGGCGGGGCGGGCCGGTGCTCGAGTGCGCGGTGACCGGGGGAGCGGCGCCCTCGCGGCTCCCCGTCGTGGCCTGGCGGCGCGGGCTGGACCTGCGTCCGCTCGACGTCGGGTCCGCCGAGGACCGCGCCTGGCTGGAGGCGCTGCTGCCGCCGGACCGGCCGGAGCGCACCGAGCGGCTCCGGGCCGCCGTGGCGACGCTGCGGGAGGACCCGCCGGAGATCGTCGCGGGTGACGCGGCGGAGGCGCTGCCGGAGGTGCTCGCCGCGGTGCCGCGTGGGCTGCGGACGGTCGTGGTGTCGCTCGGGACGCTGGTGTACCTGCCGTGGGCCGCGCGGGAGCGGGTGCTGGCGGCGGTCGCCGAGTCGGGCGCGAGCCTGGTGACGCTCGAGGCGGAGGCGCTGCTGCCGTCGCTCCGGGAGCGGGCCGCCGCGCTGACGGCGTCCGAGCGCACGCCCTTCCTGCTCGCGGCGGACGACGCACCGCTCGCCTTCGCGGCGCCGCACGGCGGCCGCCTCTCCTGGCTGAGCTGACGCCGACCGCTGCATGTTGATCGAGTAGCCCGCGGAGCGGGCGTATCGAGATCCACCACCGTCAGAACGCGAGTCTGCAGACCCGCCCTGCTGGTGGTGGCGGGTCTCGATACGCCCCTGCGGGGCTACTCGACCACCATGGCGCGGCGCCGCCGCGTCCTTTCCCTCACCACCGAGACGAGAAGCGGCTTCGCGGCTCGATACGCGCTGCGCGCTGCTCGACCGGAAGGGGGTCCGCACAACATCAGCTGAGAGCAGGGTCCCTCCCCTGACAGCCGAGGCCACCCCTTCTCAGCTGATGTTCTGCAGCGCCCGAGCGCTCTCCCTCGCCACTGAGCCGCGCCGCTACAGGGCGTCGACGAAGAGCTGGGTGGCCTGGGGGACGTAGGAGGTGTTCGTCGACGGGTCCCAGCCGACGAGGGCGACGACGTCGCCGCCGACGCGGGTGGTGATGCCGACGAGGGTGAAGGGGGCGCCGCCGACGTCGCCGGTGACGGTCCAGCCGACGGCCTCGTCGGTGCCGGTGATCGTCGGCTCGGTCTGCTCGACGGTGGTCTGCACGGGGGTGCCCTGCAGGGCGAACAGCTCGGAGCCGTCGGCGCAGCGCTCGAGCGCGTCCTCGGCGGAGGCGACGAGGGCGGAGGCGGTGTCCGCGTCGCCGGTGCTCGCGACGACCGAGGTCATCGAGCGGTCGGCGCTCGTGCCGTAGGCGAGACCGGCGTCGGTGAGCGTGTCGTCCGCGTCCCAGCCGACGCCGAACGGCGCGAGGCAGGAGGCGTCCGTCGCGGTGAGCCCCGGGTAGACCGAGCCGAGCATCTCCTCGGTGCTGGTGAACTCCGCGGGCACGAACTGGATGTCGTCGAAGATCGTCGCCAGCTCGGCGTCGGTGTGCTGCGGCAGCGCCTCGGCGGTCGGCTCGGGCTCGGCGGCGGCGGTGCAGCCGGTCAGCGCGAGCAGCAGGGCGCCCGCGAGGGCGACTCCGGCTCGGGCGACTCCGGCTCGGGCGGCGGTGGTGTGCGTCATGGTGGTTCCCCCTCTGCTCCGCCGTGCGTCCGGGCGGAGGCGGCCCGAGGCTAGCAGAGGCCTCGGACACCGCCCCGCCGCTAGACCTCCGTGTGCCCCAGGTCCGCGTGCGCGAGCAGCCGGATCTCCGGCTCCGCGATCGACTCGAACTCCAGCACGACCACCTCGTTGCGACCCACCCGGGTGACCGGCGACGGCACGATCAGCGTGCGCTGCGGCCCGCGCCGCCAGTATCGGCCGAGCAGGAAGCCGTTCACCCAGACCAGGCCCTTGCCCCAGTGCAGCGTGTCGAGGTGCAGGTCGGCCTGCGCGTCGAGCTCGAAGGAGCCGGAGGCGAGCCCCGGTCCGGCCGCGAACGACCCGCTCCCGGGCACCCGGCCGCACTCGGGCAGGCACTCCAGCGCGAGCGGCCGGGCGACCCAGCCGCCCAGCTCCGCGCCGTCGAGCCGCACGCCGCCGATCAGCCCCTTGTGCTCGCCGATCCGCTCGCCGTAGTTCACCCGGCCCTGGTCCTCGACCAGGACCGCCAGCTCGCCGGTGCCGCGGGGCAGGGTGATCGCCCGCTCGTGGTCGTCGCGCGCGAGCACGCCGACCGGGACGCCGTCGAGCAGCACCCAGGCGCGGTCGCGCACCTCCTCGCCGACGACCAGCCGGGCGGGAGCAGTCCCGGCGTCGAGCGTCGTCGTGAACAGCACGAAGCCGTCGCCCTGCCCGAGGTCGTCGAAGGTCGCCATCGTCTCCAGGCGCGTCGCCGGCCCGAAGACCGCGTCGAGCCCGAGCAGCGCGGGCCCCGGCACGAGCGGCGCGGTCAGCACCGGCGCCGGCGGGGACACCGCGGGCACCTCCTCCGGCACCGGCGCGTAGCGCGCGATGACCTCGCGGAAGGCCCAGTACTTGGCAGTCGGGTCGCCGCTCTCGTTCAGCGGGGCGTCGTAGTCGTAGCTCGTGGTGATCGCGGCGTAGCGGCCCTTGTCGTTCGCGCCGCTGGTCAGGCCGAAGTTGGTGCCGCCGTGGAACATGTAGATGTTGACGGAGCCGCCGACCGCGAGCAGCGCGTCGAGCTCGCTCGCGGAGGCCGCCGCGTCCGTGGTGTGGTGCTGGGTGCCCCAGTCGTCGAACCAGCCGCACCAGAACTCCATGCACATCAGCGGTCCGGTCGGCTGGAACTCGCGCAGCGTCGCGAGGCGCTCGGCCGTCCGCGAGCCGAAGGAGCCGGTCAGGTGCAGGCCGGGCAGGCTGCCGTCGGCGAGCATCTGCGGGGTCGGCTGGTCGATCGTCGTGAGCGGCACCGTGATGCCGCTGTCGCGGGTGACGCGGACCAGCTCGGCGAGGTACTCCTTGTCGGAGCCGTACGCGCCGTACTCGTTCTCGATCTGCACGAGCACGACGGGCCCGCCGTTGTCGATCTGGCGCGGTGCCACGATCGCGGAGATCCGCCGGAGGTACTCGCTCACCGCCGCGAGGTAGTGCGGCTCGGAGCGGCGCACGCCCACCTCGGGGTCGCGGAGGAGCCAGGCGGGCAGGCCGCCGTTGCTCCACTCCGCGCAGATGTAGGGGCCGGGGCGCACGATCGCGTGCAGGCCCTCGGCGGCGACCAGGTCGAGGAAGCGGCCGAGGTCGAGCCCGGCGTCCTCGCGCCACGCGCCGCGCTGGGGCTCGTGCGCGTTCCAGGCGACGTAGGTCTCGATGGTGTTCAGGCCCATCAGGCGGGCCTTGCGGATCCGGTCGGCCCAGAGGTCCGGGTGGATCCGGAAGTAGTGCAGCGCTCCCGACAGGATGCGGTGCGGCCTGCCGTCGAGCTCGAAGTCGGTCGCGCCGATGGCGAAGCGGCTCTCGGGCGCAGTGGTCGGCGCAGCGGTCGGCACGTTGGTCGACGCAGTGGAGTCGGGAGCGGTGGTCATGCGGGATCCCCCTCAGGATCATGAGACGGGTCGAGGCCGGCCGGAGCGATCCGACCGGCCTCGAACGCCGCCAGTGCTACTTGAGAACAGTGCTACTCGGAGACCTTGAAGCCCTGAGCGTTGCCGTACTCGACGAGCTTGCTCTGCCAGGCGGCGATGCCGTCGTCGAGGCTCGACTTGTTGGCGTAGGCCTGGCCGACGGTGTCGCCGAAGACGCTGTTCGCGTAGACCTGGAAGGGCAGGTACGACCAGCCGGGACGGACGTCCGTCGAGGCCTGGGTCAGCACCTCGTTGATCTTCTGACCGCCGAAGTACTCGGACTCGGCGCCGGTGAAGTCCGGGCTGCTGAGGTCGGCCGAGGTCGACGGGAATCCGCCGCTCTCGAGGAAGACGTCGACCGAGGCCTCGTCGCTGTTCAGCCAGCGCAGGAACGCGGCGGCCAGCGCCGGGTTCTCGCTCTGCTTGGTGACGGACTGGCCGCCGCCGCCGTTCTCGGCGCTGACGGCGGTGCCGTCGTAGGTCGGGATGGGCGCGACGGCCCAGTCACCGGAGGCGTCGGGGACGCTGGACTCGAGCACGCCGGGCATCCAGGCGCCGGTGATCAGCGAGGCGATCGAGCCGTCGCCGAGGCCCTTGTACCACTCGTCGCCCCACGCGGGGGTGTCGGAGAGGAGGCCGCCCTCGACGAGCTGGTTCCAGACGCCGGTCCACTTCTCGGTGCCCTCGTCCTTGAGGTTCACGGTGACGTTCGTGCCGTCGGTCGTGAAGGGCTCGCCGCCCGCCTGCCAGATCATGCTGGTCGCGAAGCCGGCGTCGCCGGTGTCGGCGGTGATGAACTTCGACGGGTCGGCCGCCTGGAGCGACTTCGCCGCGGCGATGTACTCGTCCCAGGTGGTCGGCACGGCGATGCCGTACTGGTCGAAGACCTTCTTGTTGTAGAACATCGCCATGGGGCCCGAGTCCTGCGGGAGGCCGACGAGCTTGCCGTCGATGTTGACGCTGCCCCAGGTGGACGCCGAGAACTTGTCCTCGAGGTCGCCCATGCCGTACTGCGAGAGGTCGAGCAGCGAGTCCGACAGCGCGAACTGCGGCATGGCGTAGTACTCGATCTGGACGACGTCGGGGGCGCCCGAGCCGGCCTTGATCGCGTTCTCGAGCTTGGTGTACTCGTCCTTGTTCGTGCCGGCGTTGACCAGCTCGACGTCGACCTTCGGGTACGCCTTCTCGAACGCGGCGACCTGGGCCTCGGCGCTGGGGGTCCAGCTCCAGTAGGTGATCTTCCCGCCGGTCTCGAGCGCGGCGTCGAGGTCGGCCGCGGTGCCGGAGGCGGTCGTGCCGCCGCCGGTGGTGCCGCCGGACGAGCAGGCGGCGAGCGAGCCCGCGGCGAGTGCTGCGGCCGCGACGACCGTCAGGGTCCGCCGGAGGGCGGAGTGGGCGATCTTCATGGTGATTCCCTTCACTTCTTCGTGCTGTGGGGTGGTGCGGGTGGAGTGGTGCGGGGCAGGACGCTCCGACCGGGGAGTGGGTACGTGGGGAGGGCCTAGCCCTTGACGCTGCCGGCGCTCAGGCCGGACTGCCAGAAGCGCTGGAGGCCGAGGAACGCGACGACGATCGGGATGATCGTCAGCAGCGAGCCGGTGATCACCAGGTTGTAGATCGGCTGGGCGCTGACGCCGGTGGCCTGCGCGTTCCACTGGTTGAGGCCGACGGTGAGCGGGTACCACTGCGGGTCGCTCAGCATGATCAGCGGGAGGAAGTAGTTGTTCCAGGTCGCGACGACCGAGAACAGCAGCACGGTGACGATGCCGGGGGCGAGCAGGCGGATCGAGATGGTGAAGAAGGTGCGGAACTCGCCCGCGCCGTCCATCCGCGCCGCCTCGAGCAGCTCCGTCGGCACCGACTCCACCGCGTAGACCCAGACCAGGTAGAGGCCGAAGGGGCTGATCAGCGAGGGGATGATGATCGCCCACGGGGTGTTGGTGAGGCCGAGCTGGCTGAACATCAGGAAGGTCGGGACGGCGAGCGCGGTGCCGGGGACGGCGATCGCGCCGAGGACGACCGCGAAGACCGCCTTGCGCCCGGCGAAGCGGAACTTCGCGAGGCCGTAGCCGGCGAGCGTGGCGAGCAGGGTCGCTCCGCCCGCGCCGACCACCACGTAGAGCAGCGTGTTGCCGAGCCAGCGGAGGAAGATGCCGTCGCGGTAGGTGAGCGTCTCGGCGATGTTCTGGAAGAGGACGAAGTCGCCGTCGAACCAGAGGCCGAAGCTCGAGAACAGGCCGGCCTGGGTCTTGGTCGCGTTGATCACGAGCCAGGCGAGCGGCACGAGGCTGTAGAGGATGAACGCCGACATCAGCAGCGTGAAGGCGATCGACTTCTTCGGGGCGACCGAGGAGCCGCGGCGGGCGGGGCGCTTGGCCGGAGCGGTCTTCGTGGGACGGGGTGCGGTTGCGATGGCCATCAGTTCTCCTTGCGCGCGCCGCGGAGCTGCACGACGTAGGCGATCACCGCGGTGATCACGCCCATGACGATGGCGACCGTGGCCGACGCGTTGTACTGCTGACCCGCGAAGGACAGGTTGTAGGCGTACATGTTCGGCGTGAAGTAGGTGGTGATGATGTTCGGCGCGAGCGTCCGGAGGATGTTCGGCTCGTTGAACAGCTGGAAGCTGCCGATGATCGAGAAGATCGAGGCGATGACGATCGCGCCGCGCAGGGCGGGCAGCTTGATCGAGCGGATGACGCGCAGCGGGCCGGCGCCGTCGATCTCGGCGGCCTCGTAGAGCTCGCCGGGGATGGTCTTCAGCGCGGAGTAGAAGATCAGCATGTTGTAGCCGACGAACTCCCACGTGACGATGTTGCCGATCGAGACCAGGATCCAGTCGCGCGAGAACGGCGCGATCAGGTCGGAGCCGAGCAGGTCGTTGACGTTGGCGGTGAGGCCGAAGTTGTCGCCGTAGATGAAGCCCCACATCAGGACCGCGACGACCGCGGGGACCGCGTAGGGGAGGAAGACGACGATGCGGAAGAAGCCGGTGCCGTGCAGCCGGCCGCTGTCGATCGCGAGGGCCGCGACGAGCGCGAGCACGAGCATCACCGGGACCTGGACGACCAGGAACAGCAGGACGCGGCCGAAGCCCTCCCAGAAGTTCGGGTCGCGGAAGATCGCCAGGTAGTTCTCGAAGCCCACGAAGGCGTTGCCGCCGATGAGCTGCTCGCGGAACAGGCTGAGGTAGATCGAGTAGATGACCGGCGCGATGAAGACGAGCAGGAACACCACGAGGAAGGGGGCCACGAAGGCCAGGCCCTTCCACTCGCTCTTCGCGCGACTGCGCGGAACGGCGAGGGGTGCGGCCGGAGGGGTGACCTCGCGCAGCGGGACAGGGGGAGACGTCGTCGTCATCGAGGAGATTCCGTTCGGGGTCGGTTCCGACATGTTCACGTCAACATGGCAGGACGCCACCGTAGCATGGCGACGTCAACACGCGCACGATCCGTTAGGTTTCGATGGGGAAACGATGTTCCGCCACCGGCGCGGGACTCGTGGAGGGACGGCATGGCCATCAAGACGAACGCGGCGACCGCCGTCCCACGCCGACGGAGCGTGTCGATGGCCGACGTCGCGCGACGCGCGAACGTGTCCGGGCAGACCGTCTCGCGGGTGTCCAACGGCAAGCAGAACGTCGACACCGAGACGCGCGAGCGCGTGCTCGAGGCGATGCGCGCCCTCGGCTACCGGCCCAACAGCGCCGCGCGGGCCCTGCGCACCGGCCGCTTCCACAGCATCGGCGTGATCATGTTCACGCTGTCCTCCTTCGGCAACATGCGCACCCTGGACGCCATCGCGGTCGCCGCGGCCGATGCGGGGTACTCGATCACCCTCATCCCCGTGCCGCACCCGACGCAGGGCGAGGTGTCCGTCGCCTTCCACCGCCTGAGCGAGGAGGCGGTCGACGGCGTCATCATCGTCATGGAGGCGCACCTGCTCGACGAGGCCGACATCGTGCTGCCGCCCGATCTGCCCGTCGTGGTCGTCGACTCGGCCGGCGGCGACCGCTACCCGGTCGTCGACACCGACCAGGTCTCGGGCGCGCGCCAGGCCGTCGAGCACCTGCTCGGGCTCGGCCACCGCACCGTCCACCACATCGCCGGGCCGGAGCGCTCCTACTCGGCCGAGCGGCGCCGGGAGGCGTGGGAGTCGACGCTGCGCGCGCAGGGCGCCCCCGTGCCCGAGGCGCTCGTCGGCGACTGGTCGAGCGCGTCGGGGTACCGGATCGGCCGGGAGCTGGCCGCGGATCCGGCCGTGACGGCGGTCTTCGCCGCGAACGACCAGATGGCGCTCGGCGTGCTGCGCGCCCTGCACGACGCGGGCAAGGCGGTGCCGGGCGAGGTCAGCGTCGTCGGCTTCGACGACATGGAGGAGTCGGCGAGCTTCTGGCCGCCGCTGACCACCGTGCACCAGTCGTTCGGCGACACCGGGCGCCGCTCGGTCGACATCCTGCTGCGCGAGCTGGAGTCGGGCGAGCGCTCGGGCGTGACGCTGACGCCGACGGAGCTCGTCGTGCGGGAGAGCACGGGGCCGGCGCCGCGCTGAGGTGCCCGGGCCGCCCGGGCCGCTCGAAGGTGTCGACTGCGGGCGATACTGTGAGGCTTCTCACCCGTCCTCGCTAAGGAGCACCCATGTCGGTCGGCCTGCTCGCCGTCGTCGATGACATCCTCACCGCCGCCCTGAAGGCGAGCGCGAAGACGGCCGGTGTCGTCATCGACGACGCGGCCGTCACTCCGCAGTACGTCCAGGGGCTGACCCCGGCGCGCGAGCTGCCCGTGGTCGGGCGGATCGCGCTCGGCAGCCTCGTCAACAAGTTCGTGATCATCATCCCGATCGCGCTGCTGCTCTCCTCGTTCGCGCCCTGGGTGCTGCCCTACCTGCTGATCGTCGGCGGCGCCTTCCTCTGCTTCGAGGGTGCGGAGAAGGTGCTCGAGTGGTTCGGCGTGCACCACGCGGCGGGCGAGACGGAGGCGCGCGACGAGAAGAAGCTCGTGTTCGGCGCCGTCCGCACCGACCTCATCCTCAGCACCGAGATCATGCTGATCGCCCTCGACGGGCTCGACACCGACCTCGGCTTCGGCGGGACGCTCGGGGCGCTCGCCGTGGTCGGCCTCGGCATGACGCTGCTCGTCTACGGCGCGGTCGCTCTGCTGGTCAAGATCGACGACGTCGGGCTGCGGCTGATGAAGAACGCGGCTCGCGGCGTCCGGCGCTTCGGCGTGCGCATCGTCGCCTCGATGCCGGCCGTCTTCCGCACCATCAGCATCATCGGCACGCTGGCGATGCTCTGGGTCGGCGGGCACCTCGTCACCGCGAACCTGGCCGAGACCTTCTGGCACGGCCCCTACGACCTCGTGCACTTCGTCACCCACGCGGTCGAGGGCGCCGGCCCGGTCGTCGTCTGGATCGCCGACACCTTCGTCTCGATGATCTTCGGCCTCGTGCTCGGCCTGATCGTCGTCGCCGCCGTCACGGGCGTCCGCCGTGTCCTGAAGCGCGGCGAGCCGGCCGAGGCGCACTGACGGGTCGGGTCTCGATACGCCGCTCCGCGGCTACTCGACCAGCATGGGTGGGCCCGCGGCTCTTGCATGCTGCGCCCTCCGACAGGCGGGCCTTCCATGGTGATCGAGTAGCCCCGCAGGGGCGTATCGAGATCCCGCCCCGTCAGACCTCCAGGTGCGAGTACTCCGGCAGCTCGATCGCATCAGCAGGCGGCGTGAAGAACCGCCCCATCGTCCGCCCGATCACCGGCGTCGCCGCGACCTTCACCGCGAGCCCGAACGCCGCCACTCCGAGCCGCGAGACCGGGTTCGCGACCCGCGGCACGCCCGGCGGCAGCGCCTGCGCCTGCTTGACGTAGGGCCGCATGATCCGCTCGTACCCCGCGAAGCCGTCGCGCGGATCCACGTGCGCCGCGAGCTCGCCGGCGAGCACGTACGCGCCCGCGAGCGACAGGCTCGTCCCCATCCCGCTCACCGGGGAGGCGCAGTACGCGGCGTCGCCGACCAGCGCGACCCGCCCGCTCGACCAGCGCGGGGCGTGCACCTGGCCGATCTGCTCGTAGTAGAGGTCGTCGGCCTCGTCGAGCCCGCGGAGGACGCGCTGCGCCTCCCAGCCGGCGTCGCCGAAGACCGCGCGGAGGTGGGCGCGCTGCTCGTCGAGCGAGCGTCGCTCGGTACTCGCGCGGTCGAGGCGGCGGTCGATCACCTGGGAGAGCGCGACGCGGAGGGTGCCGTGCGGGTCCGGACGGAGGGTGATGCTGCGCCCGCCGGCCGCGCTGTACCAGCGCCACCAGTCGTCGTCCGAGGCGGTCCGCGGGACGGTGGCGTAGGAGGTCTCGAGGCCGAGCGAGCGGATCTCCGGCTCCGCGCCGAAGACGAGCCGGCGGGTGCTCGAGCCGATGCCGTCGGCAGCGACGACGAGGTCGAAGCGCTCGTCGGGGGCGTGCTCGAAGGAGACGGTGACGGCGGCTCGGCCGCTGACGTCATTGTCGTCGTCGAGGCCGGTGATGCGGTCGCCGTAGCGGTACTCGGTGTGCTCGACGGTGCGGTCGACGAGGAGCTGCGCGAGGTCGCCGCGGAGGATCTCGAGCTCGGCCGTCGCGCCGCCGCTGTCGGAGGTGCCGGCTGGGAACTCGGCGAGGGTGCGCCCGCCGCGGCCGAGGAAGCGGGTGCCGACCTCGCCGGTCGTCGCGGCGCGGATGTCGTCCTCGAGGCCCATCCGGCGGGCGACCTCGCGGCCGGCGCCGCGGACGTCGACGTTCTGCCCGCCGAGCCGGAGGGCGGGGGCGCGCTCGACGATGGTCGTCTCGACGCCGTAGCGGTGCAGCCAGAACGCGAGGGCGGGTCCGGCGATGCTGGCGCCGGAGATCAGGACACGGGTCATGGTTGCCGCCTTCGTTGATAATCAATGAGATTGGCAATGTACACGAGTACCCTGGCGTGATGACCTCCGAAGTGCCCGATCTCGGCATCCGCACCCGCGTGCGGCAGGTGACGGAGCGGCAGCGGCTCTTCGAGCAGTCGCTGACCCGCGCGCTCGCGGTCGACGCCGTCGGGCTCGACGCGATGACGCACCTGATGTCCGCCGGGCCGCTGACGCCGACCGAGCTCGCGGGGCGCCTCGGCGTCTCGACGGCGGCGACGACCCTGGTGCTGAACCGCCTCGAAGCGGCCGGGCACGTCCGCCGCGACCGGCACCCGACCGATGGCCGCAAGCTGATCGTGACCGCGTCGGAGGAGTCGGCGCGGCGCGCGCAGGAGCGCGTCGCCCCGCTGATCGCGGGCGTCGAGGCGGTCGTCGCCGACCTCGACGAGGCCGAGCGCGCGACGGTGCAGGCCTTCCTCGACCGCCTGCTCGCGGTCTACGACGCGGCGACGGACTGACGCCCGGCGTCCTGGCTGCGGCGGGTCTCGATACGCCGCTGCGCGGCTCCTCGACCAGCATGGGAGGGCGCCGCTGGTCCAGCAGCTGGATCGGGCCCCGGCTTCTCCCGGGTGCTCGCGGACTCATGCTGATCGAGTAGCGCGCGGAGCGCGCGTATCGAGATCCACCTGCGTCAGAACAGGAGTCTGCAGACCCGCCGTGCTGAGGAGGGTGGGTCTCGATACGCCGCTGCGCGGCTACTCGACCAGCATGAAAGGGGCGCTGGTCCTCTGGCATGGATCGCGCCCGGATCCGCGGGCGGAATCATGCTGATCGAGTAGGCCGCGGAGCGGGCGTATCGAGATCCACGTGTTCGGCGGGTGGGTCTCGATACGCCGCTGCGCGGCTACTCGACCAGCATGAGCGCGCCGCTGCGCGGCTGCTCGGACGGCACGCGAATCAGCAGGTGCGGGCTCCGTACGCCGCCGGGATCACCGTGGTGACGGGCTTGCCGTCGACGGTGGCGGTCGCGGTGACGGTGGCCTGGCCGGCGGGCACCGAGGCGGCGCGCGTCGAGAAGGCGGCGGAGGCGTTCTTGCCGGGGAGGATGCCGGTGAACTCCTTCGAGCCGTAGGCGGAGGCGACGGTCATCGAGACGGGGACGGTCGCGTTGTTCTGCGCCGTGACCGTCAGGGTGACCTTGCCGGCGATGCAGCGGGTCGTGGCCGTCGCCGCGACGGCGAGGGCGGCGGGCGCCTTCAGCGTCACGGTCACGGTCGTCGTCTGCGAGACGGTGCCGTCGGCCGACGTGATCGCGATCGTGCCGACTCCGCCGTTCGCGGTGGTCGGCTGCGTGACCCGCACGCGGGCCGCCGAGTCGGTGGCCACCGCGGTGAGCACCGGCATCGTCGTGCCGTCGACGGTCACGGCGTAGGAGCCGCGGGCCGGCTCGAAGCCGGCGACGCCGACTCCGTTCACGCGCAGGGCGCCGAGGGTGGCGACCGCGGCGGGCGAGGCCACCGACTCGTACAGCTTCGTCTCGGAGACGATGAGGTGCGTGTTGGCGTAGGCGTTCATCACGATGCGGAAGGCCTTGGCCGTCACCGGCGCGAAGGTCGCGGTCAGCGTCGGCGCGGTGCCGTCGGCGGGCGCCGCCAGGGCGACCGCGGACTCGTAGCCGGGGACCGCGGTCCACGTGCTGCTCGAGGCGCCCTGGTACTGCAGCTGGTAGCTCTGCGCCCAGCTGGTGCCGCCGTCGCGCTGGAACTGCACCGACGCCTGCTGCACCTGGCGGGTGGCGGGGAAGGTGTAGGTCAGGCTGCTCTGCGCGGCCTTGGTGCCGCTCGTCCAGTTGGACCAGCCCTTGTCGCCGTCGACGCCGTTGCGGGTGCGCTCCGGTCCGTAGCCCGACTCGGACGAGGTCGCGGTCGCGACGATGCCCGCATCGGGGTTGAAGTTCCGCAGCGTGCCCGCGGTGACCAGCACCGTGAGCGTCGCGGGGAGGGTCTGGCCGTCGGCCGTCGCGGTGCCGGAGATCGTCACCGATCCGGGCGCCGCGAGCGAGGCGGTGGTCAGCGGCGTCCAGTCCCAGGTGACCGGCACCGCGAAGGTGCTGGTCGAGGCGCCGACGCGGGTCGGCACGGTGGCGGGGGCCGCGGCCTGCACCGCCGCGACGGAGGCTCCGGCGGCGACGGTGAGCGACGCCGGGTCGGTGGCGGTGAGGCCGCCGACGTCGACGAGCGCGGTGACGGGGATCGACTGGCCGAAGAGGTCGGTCGCGGTGCCGGTCACCTCGACGCGGCCGGCGGCGGCGTAGGCCGAGTCGGCCGGGCGCTGCCAGGTGACGGCGATCGGTGCTCCGGCGCCCCAGGCGTACTGCGGGGCGACCGAGGCGGGCAGGGTCGGCGCGACGCCGACGGTGGTGCGGACGGCGACCGTCTGCGCGGCGGACGGGGCGAGGTCGCGCAGCGTCCAGGACTGGTTCGCTCCGCCGTTCGAGCCGTAGACGCCGACCGTGGTGTTCTCGGTGCTGGACTGGCCGTTGACGTCGAGCGAGAGTCCGATCGACTCGTTGACCAGTGTGTAGGCGGTGCCGTCGGTGGTGCTGACGATCCAGCGGGTGGCGGCGTCGGCCTTGGCGGCGTCGACCGAGAGCGTGCGCAGGTCGGTGCCGGCGCTCGTGGCGCCGAGCACGCGGCCGTCGCTGCTCTGCAGCACGACGCGGCGGGTGGCCTCGCGCTCGCCGGGGGCGACCTCGCGGACGGTCCAGCTCTGCTTGGCGGCGGCGGTGGAGTCGGTGGCGAGGGTGGTGATCGTGGTCGCGGCGCCGGTGGGGTTGCCGGTCAGCGCCTTGCCGCTCTGCGTGCCGACCAGCTGGTAGCGGTGGCCGTCGCGCAGGGCCGGGGCGGAGTCGGCGACGCCGGAGACGCCGTCGATCGAGAAGGAGGTGACCGACTTGGCGGGCACCGTGACGGTCGCGGTGCGCGACTCCCGGTCGATGGTCACCGCGGGCTTCGCGACGAGCGCGTTGCCGGTGGGCGCGGCGGCCGAGGCGGCCTGCGTCGTGACGTAGGGGGTGACCGTCGCGCCGGCGGCGATGCTGCCGAAGCGGGAGAGGTCGAGCACGACGGTCTTCGCGGTCGCGCCGGTGTTGGTGTGCACCACGGTCGCGCCGCTGCCGTCGCCGCGGACGGCGGCGGTGGAGGAGGTGTCGTTCGTGGGCATCAGGTGGTCGCCCTCGTGGACGAACTTGGTGAAGTTGCGGATCGTGTTGAACTTCGAGTTCGTCTCGACGCCGCAGACCGGGGCCTTGGTGGAGTCGCCGCCGGCGTCCGCGACGCGGCGCGCCGACTTCCAGACCTCGGCGCCGCCCTCCTGGTACGGCTTGCAGTCGAGGTCGATGAAGATCGAGCCCCAGTTGAGGTTCTCGCCCTTCGGGCTCATGTTGTAGAGGTCCTCGACCGGCTGCCAGAGCACCCAGGCCTTCGGCTCGAGCTCGCGCAGGTCGTCGTTGATGCGCCCGGCGATGCCGAGGCCGTTCTCGATGTTGACCGGGTCGTAGCCGGCGACCCAGTTGCCCTCGATCTCGCTCATCCAGAGGTCCTTGTCGGCCTGCTTGGCGAGGTCGCGGACGGCGAGGCGGTCGGAGGTGCCGTAGGTGTGCACGTTCATCCGGTCCACCTCGGCGCGGACGGCGGCGGAGTAGGCGGCCCAGTTGGTCTTGAAGATGCTGGGGTTGGTCTCGTCCATTGCGGCGATGCCCGCGTCGCTCGAGGAGGCGTCGAGGGCGGCCGCCACGTCGGGGATCAGGTCGGCCTGGCGGGTCGGGCCCATGTGCATGCCCTCCTGCCGTCCGCCGGTGGGGACGCCGTTGCTGAGCTGGGTGCCCCAGTAGTTGGTGTTCGGCTCGTTGAAGGGGTCGAGGGTGTCGAACTCGATGCCGTACTCGTCCTCCATGTGCGCGGTGACGGTCGCGAGGTACTGCGCGAACTTCGCCTCCGCGGCGGGCTTCAGCTGCTCGCTCGAGGCGTTGAAGCCGCCGGAGACGTAGCCGCTCTCGGTCATGAAGTAGGGGGCGGAGTTGGCGAACGCCTCCCAGTGCGAGATCTGCTTCTCCTCGGCGAGCTTCTCGACCCACCAGCGCTGCGTCTCGTCGCTCGTCCAGTCGTAGGAGGAGGCGTCGCCCGCGTTCCACTTGGCCAGGAGCGCGTCGCGGTCGGCGTAGTTCGTGCTCGTGCCGCCGTAGGTCGCGGCGTCACCGGCCGGGTTCTGCTTCCACCAGCCCTCGACCGCGCCGCCGGGGCGGAGGTAGTCCTTCACGTCGGAGGCGTTGCCGCCGCCGATGTTGTAGCGGGCGATGTTGAGATCGAGGCCGTCGTCGCCGAAGACCTTCTGGTAGAGCTCCTCGCGGAGGGCCTCGGGGTAGTTGCCGGTGGCGTTCGCGAACCAGACGAGGCTCGTGCCCCAGCCCTCGAACGACTCGCCCGCCGCGGCGGGGTTGGGGGTGATGCGGAAGGCGTCGGCGGCCTGCGCGGGGGCGGCGGCCGCGGGGAGCGCGAGCAGCGCTCCGGCGGCGAGGGCGGCGCTCGTGGCGAGCGCGGCGATCCGGCCCGCCTTCCGGCGAGTGCGTCTGGCAGTGGACATCGACATCGATGCGTCTCTCTTTCAACTCTGAAAGGGGAGCTGTTCACGTGAACACGCCCGTGGCCTCCGACTGTACATGTTGACGTCAACAGGCGGAAGGGTCGCGGGCGTGCTCGCGACTCCGCAGAAGTTGTCGTAGTGGGGCGCCGAGTACGACAACTTTTGAGGAGTGGTGGCGGGCAAAGGGGCGGCGCTCAGATCGCGTGCGGGCGCTCCGGGAACGCCTCGGGCTCGCACTGGATGGTGGCGTGGTCGATGCCGTGGTCCTCGCGCAGGACGGCGAGCACGCCGGCGAGGGCCTCGCGGTAGTCGGCGTCGGGGGCGACGACGATGTGGCCGGTCGCGCTCTCCATGCCGGAGGTGATGGTCCAGACGTGCAGGTCGTGCAGCGCGAGCACGCCGGGGACGGCGCGGACGTCGCGCTCGACGGCGGCGAGGTCGACGTGCGCGGGCGCCGACTCCATCAGGATCCCGAGGGCCTGGCGGGTCAGCGACCAGGTGCGCGGCAGGATGAGCAGGCCGATCAGCACGCCGACGATCGGGTCGGCCCAGGCACAGCCGGTGGTCAGCAGCACGATCGCGGCGAGGATCACGCCGATCGAGCCGAGGGCGTCGCCGAGCACCTCGAGCGACGCCCCGCGCAGGGTGATGCTCTCCTTCGCGCCGGCCGAGAGCAGGCGCAGGCTGACCAGGTTGACGGCCAGGCCGATGATCGCGGTGATCAGGAGCGGTGCGCCGGGCACCGCGGGCGGCTCGGCGAAGCGGCGGACCGCCTCCACGATCACGAAGCCGGCGACGCCGAAGAGCAGCACGCCGTTGGCGAGCGCGGCGAGCACCTCGAGCCGGTAGGAGCCGTAGGTGCGGGCCTTCGCGGCGGGGCGGGCGGCGAGCGAGATCGCGGCGATCGACATCCCGAGCGCGATCACGTCGGTGCCCATGTGCGCGGCGTCGGAGATCAGCGCGAGCGAGCCGGTGGTCAGGCCGACGACGAACTCGACGACCGCGAAGGCGGCGGTGAGCGCGAAGGCGATGACGAGGGGGCGCCGGTGGCGGGCGGCGGCGGAGCCGGCGTGCCCGTGGTCGTGTCCCATGCGACTCCCTGTGCTCCGCTCGCCGCGACGACCGCGGACGTATTGTCGTATGCACACCCTTGCACATATCGGCTCGGATGCGAAGGGTGCCCGCGCCGATCCGTTTGCGAGACTGGGGAGGTGCCGTCCTCCCGCTCGCTCCGCACCCTCCGCGGTGTCGTGGCGGCGACGGTCGCGACCCTCACGGCTCTGTTCTCGCACGTCGCGGGTGGCGGCGAGGTGCCGGGCCTGCTCGGACTCGCGGTGCCGCTCGTGCTCTCGGTGCCGGTCTGCGTCGCGCTCGCCGGCCGCGGGCTCTCGCTCGCGCGCCTGGCCGCCTCGGTCGGAGTGAGCCAGCTGCTCTTCCACGCGCTCTTCGAGATCGGCGCCGTGGCCGGGCCGGCCGGTGCGGCGCACGCTCACGGCGGCCCGATCGACGTCGGCGCCGCGACGGCCCACGCGGGCGGGCACGACTCCTCGATGGGGATCGCGCACCTGCTCGCGGCGGTCGTCACGATCGCGGTCCTGCACCGGGGCGAGGCGCTGCTGATCGCGGTCGCCGCGACGACGGTCCACGCGGCGGCGCGACTCGTGCGGGTGCCGGCCGTCCCGGTCCTCGCGGCGGCGACCGGGCGCCGCTCGTCGTCCGCGCCGCGCGCGATCCTCCCGGTCGTGGCGGACGTGCTCGCCGACGCCGTGCCCCGCCGCGGGCCGCCCGCCGCCCCCGCCTCCTGATCCTCGACGCGCGCTGCGCGTCCTCATCGACCCCTGCCCGCGGGCGGGGTCTGTGCGCGATGCCCCGTCCCTCCGGACCGGCCGCGCGAAGGGAGCCACTGCTGTGGCGCACGCACCGTCCTCCACACCCCTCGGCCACGACGACCACGGCCCCGGCGGCCCCGGCGGTCCCGGCGGTCAAGGCCCCGACGACGACCTCCTCCCGCCCGGGCGACCGGCCGTCGCTCCGCTCCGCGCGGCGGAGGCGGCCCTGCTGCTCGCCGTCCCCGCGGCGGTCGCGGTCGCGCTCGCCGGGCTGACGTGGACCGGCGCGTTTTCGACCGAGACGCGCCTGATCGACCCCGGCGAGCTGGTCACTCGCGGGCTGCCGATCGCGCGGGTCGTGCACGACACCGCCGCGTCGCTGACCATCGGCCTGCTCACGGCCGCGACGTTCCTCCTGCCCGGGCAGCGCATCGCACCCGGCGTCGTCTCCTACTCGCAGAACCGGGCGCTCCGCTGGGCGACCTGGTCCGCGGCCGTCTGGGTCGCGTCGGCGCTCGCCGTGCTCGTCTTCACCGCGGCGAACGCGATCGGGCAGCCGCTGGACGCGCCGGGCTTCCGGACCCAGCTCGTCTTCTACGCCACGCAGCTCGAGCTGGGGCAGACCCTCGTCGCCTCGACCGCGTGCGCGACGGCGGTGCTGCTGCTCACCCTCTTCTCCCGGCGGCTCGGCTGGGTGGCGGCGGCGACCGCGATCGCCGTGCTGGCGCTCCTGCCGCTCTCGCTCTCCGGGCACGCGGCCGGCGCGGACGAGCACGCGAACGCGGTGAACAGCCTCGCGGTGCACCTGATCGGAGTGACGGCCTGGGTGGGCGGGCTCGCTGCGGTGATCCTGCTGCGGCGCACCGTCGGCCGCGAGATCGGCACGGTCGTCGCGCGCTACTCCGTGCTGGCGGGCTGGGCGTTCGGCGCCGTCGCCTTCTCCGGGCTGGTCAACGCGTCGCTGCGGATCGAGGGGCTGGACGACCTCGGCACGCCCTACGGGCAGCTGCTGATCGTGAAGGCCGTGGCGCTGCTGGCGCTCGGCGGCGCGGGAGCGTGGCACCGGCTGCGGCTGATCCCGCGGCTGCGCGCGGATCCCGCCGATCGCCGGGCGTTCATGGCGGTCGCGGTCGGCGAGGTGCTGGTGATGGCGCTGACCATCGGCGTCTCGGTGGCGCTCTCGAACAGCGCGCCGCCGGTCTCGCAGGACCCGGTGAGCGGTGACGCCAGGCGCAGTCTGCTCGGCTTCCGCTACCCGCCCGAGGTGACGCCCGAGCGGATGCTCGACCAGTGGCACCTCGACGCCGTCTGGCTCGGGATCGCCGTCGTCGGCGCCGCCCTCTACGTGCACGCGGTGCTGAAGCTCCGGCGCCGCGGCGACGCCTGGCCGCTCGGCCGCACGCTCGCCTGGGTGGCCGGCTGCGCCGCCCTCGCCTACACGACCAGCGGCGGGCCGGGCGTGTACGGGCAGGTGCACTTCAGCACGCACATGATCCAGCACATGCTGCTGATGATGGTCGTGCCGCCGCTGCTGGTGCTCGGCGGGCCGGTGCTGCTCGCGCTGCGGGTGCTGCCGGTGCGCCGCGACGGCGGGCGGGGGCTTCGAGAGTGGATCCTCGCGGTCGTGCACTCGCGCTACCTCGCCGTGCTGTCGAAGGCGCCGGTCGCCGCGGTGCTCTTCGCGGGCAGCCTCGTCGCGTTCTACTACACCGGCTGGTTCGAGTGGGCGATGTTCAGCCACCAGGGCCACGTGCTGATGACCCTGCACTTCCTCGCGACCGGCTACCTCTTCTTCTGGGTCCTGATCGGCGTCGACCCGGGGCCGGATCGCCCGGGGCACGTGCTGCGGCTGCTGGTGATGCTCGCGACGCTGGCCTTCCACGCCTTCTTCGGCCTGGCGATCATGTCGCAGACCACCGTCCTCGCCGCGCCCTGGTGGACGGCGCTCGGGTACACCGACACGGACGCGCTGCTCGCGGATCAGGGCGTCGGCGGCGGGATCGCCTGGTCGGCGGGCGAGATCCCGATGGTGCTGATCGCGCTGGTCGTGGTGTCGCAGTGGGTGCGCTCGGAGGAGCGGACGGCCAAGCGCTACGACCGCCGGGCCGACCGGGACGGCGAGGCCGAGCTCGCGGCGTACAACGCGCGGCTGGACCGGCTCGACCGCCGGGGGTCCTGAGCGGCGGGGTGCCCTGAGCGGCGGGGGTCCTGAGCGGCGGGGCGACCGGCCCCGCCGGCGCGCGTCAGTGGCGCGAGGCGGAGTCCGCGTCCCAGAGTGCCTCGAGAGGGTCGTCGGCGTCCTCGCCGGCGAGGAGCTCGGCGTGCCGGCGCTCGGCCTCCTCGGCGGAGATCTCGCCGAGGTCGATCGAGGCGCGCAGGGCCGCGGCCCGGCCGCCCTCGCGGGTGAGGAACGGGTCGGCGGGGGTGGCGTGCCGGACGCCGTCGCGGGCGTCGAACGCGGAGGCGGTGATGCCCGTCACCGCGGGGGAGGAGGCGAGCAGGGCCATCGCGACCCGGTCGGCCGCCTGCCAGGCCGAGGCCGACGAGCCGCGCTCGGCGATGATCGGGCCGTCGGGGGTGCCGATGGTGAGCCGCTCGATGTCGGGGAGGAGGCGGAGGATGCGCGCCGCGGCGTCGAGCGCCTCGGCGGGCACGGAGTCGACGGGTCCGGAGAACAGCGGGGTCCAGTCCTCGATCGGGAGACGGTGCCTCCAGGTGTCCATCCCCGCTCCATCCGTGATCGTTCACGGCGACGTCGGGCCGTGCAACTCCCAGAAGGGTAGGACGGCGCTCCCGCGCGGGTCGACCCCCGAATCGGGTGAGTGCGTTTTCGGGATCAGACCGCTACCGGCGCCCCCGCGATCGGCGGCGAGGCCGTCCCTCCGGGCGACCTGTCGAGCTGTGCGGGCGCTGTGCCGCGCGAAGCGCGGGTGGGTGCCTGCGGCGTGATGCCTGGTCGATCCACGTGCCCCGGGGTGACCCCGGAGAGGACGGAGCAGCGCGTGCCCCGTCCGCCTCGCCCGGAGGGGCGGTGCCGCCCAGCCTAGGCTGGAGCGCACGAGGCGGGGGGTCGTCGTGCACGGACGGGATGCGGTGGTCGAGGCGCTCGCGCACGCGTTCCTCGGCGCGGAGTGGACCCCGGCCGGGCTGCGCGCCGCGGCCGCCGACTCCCTCGGCGCCCGCCGCCGCTGGATCGGCCCGCTGGTCACCGCCGTGCTCGTCGCCTTCCCGCATCCGCCGCCCGACGCGCCGCGCGAGCTCGCGCAGGTGGTCGCGGGGCTGCTCCCGGAGCGCGCGCAGCCGGTGGTCGCGCATCTCGCGCCCGTTCCCGCGCGGGCCGTGCCCTCCTCCTCGCCGGTGCCCGCGATCGACGGCCGGGACGACCTCGCGCGGCTGCTCGGGCTCGCGCCGGCGCAGCTGGACGGGTTCGCCGACCTCGGGCAGTGGAACCGCCGGACGCCGCACGGTGCTTCGAACCCCGGCGCTCTCCAGAACTACGACCACGTCTGGCGCTCGCGGCCGGGCCGGGCACCGCGGCTGCTCGAGGTGCCGCGCACGCGGCTGCGCGCGGTGCAGCGGAGCGTCCTCGACGAGATCGTCGGCCTGGCTCCCGTGCACCCGGCCGCGCACGGCTTCGTCCCGGGCCGCAGCGCGATCACCGGGGCGGCCGTGCACGCAGGCTCGGCGATGCTGGTCACCCTCGATCTGCAGCGCTTCTTCGCGCAGGTCACCGCGGCGCGGGTCTTCCGGCTGCTGCGCGGCGAGGGGCTTCCGGAGGCGGTCGCCTTCGCGCTGACCGGGCTGTGCACCCACGCGGTGCCGGTCGCCGCGATCCACCGGATGCCCGCGGGCGGCGAGCCGGAGGAGCGGGCCGCGCTCCGCCGCTCCCTCGCCCTCGCGCACCTGCCGCAGGGCGCGCCGACCTCGCCCGCGCTGGCGAACCTGGCGCTGCGCCGCCTCGACGCCCGGCTGACCGGCTACGCCGAGGCGGCCGGCGCCCGCTACACCCGCTACGCCGACGACCTCGCCTTCAGCGGCGGCACGCGCTTCGCCCGGCGGGCGGAGGCCTTCGCCCGCGGGGCCGCGCGGATCGTGGAGGACGCGGGCTACGCCGTGAACCCGCGGAAGACGCGGCTGCGGCCCGCCTCGACGCGGCAGAGCGTGACCGGGATCGTGGTCAACGCGCACCCCGCCGTCAGGCGCGCCGACATCGACCGGCTGCACGCGATCCTGCACAACTGCGCCGTGCACGGGCCGGCCGGGCAGAACCGGGCGGGGGTGCCCGACCTCCGGGCGCACCTCCTCGGCCGGATCGCCTGGGTGAGCGCGGTGCATCCCGGCCGCGGAGCGAAGCTGAGGGCGGTCTTCGAGCGGATCCCGTGGCCGGAGCCCTCGGGGGCCTCCCCGTCCCTCGATCCCGCGGGGCCGCGCCCGTAGGATTCAGCGGTGCCCGTCACCCTCCCCGCTCCGCGAACGATCGACCCCGCCTCCGTCCCCGCCCTGCGCTGGGGAGTGATCGGCACGGGCATCGCCGACGCCTTCGTCGCGGCGATCCACTCCCGCTCGGTGCAGCGCGCCGTCGCCGTCACCGCGCGCGACGCCGAGAAGACCCGGGCCTTCGCGGACAAGCACGGCATCGCGACGGTGCACGCGACGGTCGAGGAGCTGGTCGCCGACTCCGGTATCGACGCCGTCTACATCGCGACCCCGCACCCGCTGCACCGCGCGCAGGCGCTCGCCGCGATCGCGGCCGGCAAGCACGTGCTGATCGAGAAGCCGATCGCGATGTCCGCGGACGAGGCGCGCGAGATCACCGACGCGGGCCGGGCCGCCGGCGTGCTGGTGATGGAGGCGATGTGGGCGCGCTACCTGCCGCAGGCCGACGTGATCCGCCAGGTCGTCGAGAGCGGGGTGCTCGGCGAGCTCCGCCTGGTCACCGCCGACTTCGGCTTCTCCGTCCCCGTCGATCCGACCGGGCGGCTCTGGGCGAAGGAGCTCGGCGGCGGCGCGCTGCTCGACGCCGGCGTGTACCCGATCTCGTTCGCGTCCTCGGTGCTCGGCGCGCCCGTCTCCGTCGTCGCCTCCGGCACCGTCGACCCGGGCACCGGCGTCGACGCGAGCGCCGACCTGCTGCTCACCACCGGCTCCGGCGCCCGCGCGCTGCTGTCGACCTCGCTCCAGACGTCGCTGCCGGTCGAGGCGATGGTCCTGGGCTCGGAGGGGCGGCTCGCGGTGCACAGCCCGTTCTTCGGGCCGAGCGGCGTGACGCTGACGCTCGGCAGCATGAGCTCGGGGCAGGACTCGGAGGTCTGGACCGACGAGGGGCCGTGGCCGTACGGTGCGCTGTCCTTCCAGGCGACGGCGTTCGCCTCCTACGTCGCCGCGGGGCTCGTGGAGTCGCCGGTGCACCCGCACCACGAGGTCGTCTCGGTGCTGGCGACGATCGACGAGGCGCGGCGGCAGGTCGCGGCGCAGTCGGCGTCCCGCTCCGCTCCGGCCACGGCGCCCACTCCGGCCGCGTCTCCCGCTCCGGCCCTCTGATGCGCATCCTCACCTGCCTGCACACGATGGAGGTCGGCGGCAGCCAGATCAACGGGATCGAGCTGGCGGGGCGGATGGCCGCGCTCGGCCACGAGGCGGTGGTCTACGGGCCGGACGGCGACCTGCGCCCGCTCGTCGCCGAGCTCGGGCTGGAGTGGGAGGAAGCGCCCGAGAAGGGGCCGCGCCTGTCGTTCCGGAGCATGGCGCGGCTGCGGCGGATCGTCCGCGAGCGGCGGATCGACCTCATCCACGCCTACGAGTGGGCGCCGACGATGGACGCCGCCTTCGGTCCGCACCTGATCGACGGCGTGCCCGTGGTGACCACGGTGCTCTCGCCGGAGGTGCCCGACTTCGTGCCGGCCGCGTTCCCGATGATCGTCGGCGTCGTCGAGCTGCTCGAGGAGGAGTCGCGGCGCAGGCCGGTGCTGCACCTGATCGAGCCGCCGGTGGACACCGAGCTGAACGCGCCGGTCGCGGACGCGGCGCGGACGGCGGAGCTGCGGGAGCGCTTCGACGTGCAGGACGGCGAGATCGCGGTCGTCACGGTGGCGCGGCTGGTCGTCGATCTCAAGCGCGAGGGGATCCTCGCGGCGATCGAGGCGGTCGGGCGGCTCGACGCCGAGCGGGGTTCCGAGGGGCCGCGGCTCCGGTTGATCGTCGTCGGCGACGGTCCGGTCCGCGGCGAGCTGCAGGCCGCGGCGGACCGGGTGAACGCGAGGCGCTCGCGCGAGCTGGTGACGCTGACCGGGCAGATGCTCGACCCGCGCGACGCCTACGCGGTCGCCGACATCGTGCTCGGCATGGGCAGCTCCGCACTGCGGGGGATGGCGTTCGCGAAGCCGCTGGTCGTGCAGGGCGAGAAGGCGTTCTGGCGGCTGCTGACGCCGGAGTCGCTGCCGTTCTTCCTCGACGGCGGCTGGTACTCGCTCGGCGACGGCGTCGACGGGCCGGGGCGTCTCGCCGGGATCCTGGCGCCGCTGGCTGCCGATGCGGAGCTGCGGGAGCGGCTCGGCGCGCTCGGGCGCGAGGTGGTCGTCGAGCGCTTCAGCCTCGCGGCGGCGGCGCGCACCCAGGCGGCGATCTACGCGGAGGCGGTCGCCGCGCGGAGCACGCTGCCGCGGCGGCTGCGCGCGCTGGCCCACCCGGCGGTGCGGTACACGGCGTACCGGCTGCACCCGCTCAAGCGGCGCGTCCTGGGGCTGCTCGGGCGCTGATCCGGGCGCTCCCCGACAGCTGTTGCCCACGCCGGCGGATCCGTCAAGGGTCTCCTCCTGGCCGCTGAGCGCGTCCTACAGTCCTGTCATCCGGCCGCATCCGGAGACTCCGTCGTCCCGCGACGGCGGCGGGCGCGGCCCCGACGACGGGGAGGACCAGATGTCCAGAGACGATGTGATGCCGGGCCGGTTCGCCCGCTTCGTGAAGTGGGTGCACCGTGCCGACGGCTGGGAGCCGCAGTACCTGCGCGGCCGCGTGCTGGCGAAGACCGACGGCGCGTGGATCGTCGCCGTGAACGGCGAGGAGACCCGCGTGATGAAGAAGGAGTGGAGCGTGTACCGCTGAGACTGCCCGATCGCCGGATGCCGGAGATCCGGGAGACCGATCCCGGCGTGTTCGTCCTCGAGCTGCGCCGCACCCGCCGCCGGCCGGCCGAGGAGCTCGGCCTGCTGCTGCGCGACCGCGGCCGCTGGATCGCGATCGGCCCGGAGGGCGTGCTCGCCTCCGCGGAGAGCTTCGACGAGGCGCTCGCGACCCTGCAGCCCCCCTGCTGATCGAGCAGGTCGCGGAGAGGGCGCATCGAGATCCGGCGGCGCCGAGAGGTGGGGTCTGCCGGCTTGCCTACCGGGACACGGTGGGTCTCGATACGCCCCTGTCGGGGCTATTCGACCGGCAGGGGGCGTGCAGGCGGTGGTGGGCGTCGCAGAACATCAGCTGAGGCGGGTGGGCCTCCTCTGTCAGCGGAGGGCACCCCTTCTCAGCTGATGTTGTGCGGAGCTCGCGTCCCTCCATGCTGATCGAGTAGCCCGCGGAGCGGGCGTATCGAGATCCGGCGGCGCCTGGAGTGGGGTCGCCGGGCCCGCCGTGCTGGGGAGGGTGGGTCTCGATACGCCCCTGTCGGGGCTACTCGACCAGCATGGGCGGCGGCGGCGGCGCCTCCGAGGAGACCCGGCGCCGGCCGGGGCGGCGGCGTCAGCGGTGCTTGCCGGGGGCCTGGACGCCGAGGACGGCGAGGGTCAGGGTGCCGGAGGTGCTCTGCGCGGCGGACGGGGACGACTCCGGGAGCCGCAGGGTGAGGCGGAGGTGATCCGTCGCTCCGATGGCGAAGGCGGGGGAGGCGGGCAGGTCGATGCGGGCCGTGGCGGGGCGGTCGGCCGCGACGGTGGTCGTGGTGCCGGGGCAGGTCGCGGCGTCGGCCGACCAGGCCACCGAGCAGCGCTCGAGGGCGAGCTGCAGGCCGTCGGAGGCGCTCGCGCCGACGGTCGTGGCGGCGGACTCGAGCTGCAGGGCGCCCATCGAGACGGTGCCGGCGTTGGTGAGGTCGACGAGGCGCCGGGCGGTGCCGCCGGGCAGCAGATCCGCGACGGGGACCTGCACGGTGGTGACTCCCGTGGCGTCGAACTCCGCGACGACGGTGCCCGCGCCGACCTGGGCGCCGGCGGTCGCGCGGTCGAGGAAGAGCGCGGAGGCCGAGGCACCGGCGCCGAGCACCAGCGCGATCGCCGCGGCGAGGGCGAGCGGTGCGCGGAAGCGGCGGCGGGCCGGTGCCGCGCGCCGACGTCCGTGCGCGCGGGCCGTAGGCGCGCCGCTCACGACCGAGCCGCTCACGACCGCGCCTCCGCCGGTCGGCGCCAGATGACGACGAGCACCGCGCCGACGACGAGCGCCCCGCCGATCGCGAAGAACGCGAAGCGCGCCTGGGGCTGCGCGAGCGCGATGCTCGGCCAGCCCAGCAGCGGCACGACCGACTCCTCGCGCCAGATCCGCTGATCCGCGATGGTGACGATCCACGGGTCCGCCTGCGGATTGTTGTCACCCTTGGTGGTCAGCGCGAGGAGCCCCGGCGACCAGCCGCGCAGCTCGGCGGCCTCGGCCTCGGAGTAGACGCGCGTGACGCGGTGGATCACCCGGCGCTCGGGCACGTCGGGGTCGGTGAAGACGATCACGTCGCCGGCGCGCACCGCGGCCTGGTCGACGGGGAGGGTGACGGCGAGCGAGCCGACGGGCATGTCCGGCGCCATCGAGTTCGAGAGCACGGGCACGAGGCGCACGACGCCGAGGGCGGACGCGACGAAGACGGCGACGCCGGCGATCGCGACGAGCGCGACGACCAGGCCGAGGAGGCGGCGGAGGCCCGTGACGACCGGTCCGCTCGCGACGGGGTTGCTCATGACCGAGCCTCCTTCCGGCGGCGGCCGGTGGCGGCGAGCAGCAGCCCGGCGCCGAGGGCGAGCAGGCCGCCGAGCAGCGCGGCGCCGACGTCGCGGCCGGTGACGGCGAGGCCGTTCCCCGGTCCGCCGTTCCCGAGGGCGCCGTTCCCCGAGGCGCCCTCGCCGACTGCGCCGTTCCCGGAAGGGCCGTCCCCGGGAGCGCCGGAGTCGTCGATCGCCCCGGTCTCGCGGACGAGCACGCGCAGGGCGGCCGACGTGCTCTCGAGCGCGTTGCCGGAGCCGCTCGGGAAGCTCACGCGGACTCGCACGCCGACGGTCTCGCCGCGGTCGAGCGCCCGGGACCCGTCGAGCCGGCCGAGCGACGCGGCCGGTCCGGTGCCCATCGGCTCGACGCCCTCGGGGCAGCGGTAGCGCTCGACGGAGCGGCCGTCGGCGACCAGGACGTCGTCGATCGTGAAGGCGGAGGGGCAGAGGTCGACGACCAGCTGGAGCCCGGCGCGCGGGTCCGTGGCGAGCGCGTCGCCGCCGTCGACCGCGAAGGCGACCGAGACCTGGTGCGCCGAGGCGCCGACGTTGGTGACCTCGGCGGCCCACTCGGTGGTGTCGCCGGGGGCGAGGCCGGTGAGGGCGGCGGGAGCCGTCAGCTCGCGCACGTCGAGCAGCGCGGCGGTCGGAGCGACCGACGCCGCGGACACCGCGGGCGCGAGGAGGACCGCCGCGAGGGCGGCGCCGATCGCGCGCAGGGCTGGCATGGGGCTCCGAAAGGAAGAAAGGAGGGGGAGGAAGAGGAGGAGGAGCTCCCGCCCCGGCCGCGCGTGCGGGCGGGCACGGCGCCGGGGCGGGAGCGGTCGGCTACTTCTGGATGCCGGCGCGCTGGATGGCGGCGGCGGTGAAGGTGATCTGCGCGGCGGCGTTCTCGTAGTCGTTGTCGGCCGCGGTGGGCAGCACGAGCTCGATCAGCGTGTTCAGCGAGACGTCGCCGGCGTCCGACGGGAAGGTGCCGGTCGCCGTGGGGGTGAGGCCGAAGTTCGCCGGCGTGAAGTTCGCGGCGTTGGCGACTCCGCCGATGGTCGACAGCTTGCCGCTGCCGGTCGTCGTCGTGGTCCCGGCGCAGGTGTACGGGCCGTTCACCGCGGGGGCGGTCGCGGCGGTCGTCCACGCCACCGTGCAGGTCAGCAGGCGGTAGTTGAGGCCGTCCGTGCCGGTGACGAGCGACTCGCCGGGGCCGGCGAGCAGCGGGTCGTCGGTGCCGGCGGTCTCCGAGGTGACGTCCTGGTAGAAGCGCACGGTGGAGACGAGGTCGCCGTCGTTGGTCGCGTTCGGGAGCACGAGGGTCAGCTGGCGCTGGATCGTGTCGCCGGGGGCGATGTCGGTGACGGTGAACGCTCCGGTGACGTTGATGTCGGTCTGGCCGGCGTCGACGTTGCCGACCGCGGTGCCGGAGTCGGTGAAGACGGCGAAGGCGCCGGCGCCGGCGAGGGCGCCCGCGGCGAGGAGGACACCGCCGGTGAGGGCGATCCTCTTCCAGGGGGCGCGCTTGCGGGAGTCGTTCTCGGTGGAGGCTGTGGCGGTCATGACGGTTCCTTTCAGATGGGTGCCCGGTGCGGGCCTGGTCTCCCTCACGCGGGCGTGTGCAGGACGGGTGGGAGGGTTCGTGGGGCGAGGCGGCCGTGGCATCAGCAGCCCCTCGCGGTGGTGACGGCCGGCTGCGCGACGGCGGTCGAGGGGGCCGACGCGACGCCGAGCCAGCGCTGCAGGTCGGGTCGGACCCGCCACTGGTAGCTGCGGCCCTCGCCGAGTCGGTCATCGGTGAAGGAGGTGGCGCTCGCCGCGGGCGTCGCGACGACGGTCCAGGCGCCGGGCGTCGCTCCGGCCAGGCGGCGCTCGAGGGTCCAGCCGGTGGCGCCGGGCGCGGCGGACCAGCTCACGAGCGTGCTCGGGCGGTTCGCGGTGCAGCTCGCGACGGGGGTGGCGACGACGGAGGAGCGGGTCCACGCGCCGAGGCCGATCGCTCCGCTCGTCGTGTCGGTGTCGGTGAAGCCGCGGGGGACCAGCGGGGCGGGGTCGACGAAGACCGTGATCGTGCTGCTCGCGGTGAGTGCGCCGTCGCTCGCGGTGTAGGAGATCGGCACGGTGCCGGTGAAGGTCGCCGCCGGCGTGTAGCTGCAGGTCGCGCCCGTGCAGGAGAAGGTGCCGCTGCTCGCGCTGCCGACGGCGCTCAGGGTCAGCGTCGTGCCGGCGTCCTCGTCGGTGTCGTTGGCGAGCGGCGAGACCGTGACGGCGGGGCCGCCGGCGGTCGCGACGGCGCGGTCCGGGCGGGCGATCGGCGCGTGGTTGAGGGCGGTCACGGTGATCGTGACGCGGACGTTCCAGGTGCCGTAGGTGCCCGAGAGCGCGTAGTCGAAGACGTCGGTGCCGACGAAGGCCGCGATCGGACGGTAGGTGCACTGCCCGCGGGTGGCGCCGCTGTCGACGCAGGTGACCGAGCCGAAGACCGGGGTCGCGGGGGCGGGGGTGGCGGCACCTCCGACGACCTTGGGGGTCGCCGAGAGCTGGGCCCGGGAGAAGGTGGCGCCGGTCGCCGCGGCGCCGTCGTTGGCGAGCACGTCGACGACGACCGAGCCGCCCTGCACGACCGTCGCCGCGTCGGGCAGCGGGTCGGGGATCACCGAGATCGTGACGGAGGCGGTGCGGGTGATCGCGGAGCCGGTCGGCGGTGTCGCGGTGGCGGTCGCGGTGTTCGAGATCGTGCCGGCCGTCACGTCCGCCGCGGTGGTCGTGTAGGTGGCGGTGGCGCTGACGACCTGGCCGGGGGTGAGCCGGCCGGCGGTGCCGGGCCAGGTGAAGGTGAGGGCGGAGAGGCCGGACTTGGGGTCGGTGATCCCGACGCTCGTCAGGGTCGTGTTGCCGGTGTTGGTGGCGCGGAAGGTGTACGTGACGACGGTGCCGGCGGTGCTGATGAAGGCGGGGTTCGCGGTCTTGGTGAACGCGAGGTCGGCGGCCCGGGTGAGCGTGATCGTCCGGGTGGCCGTGGTGGTGACGGCGGCGCCGGTGGGCGGGGTGCCCGTCGCGGTGGCGGTGTTGACGACCGAGCCGGCGTCGACGTCGGCCTGGGTGAGCGTGTAGGTCGCGGTCGCGGTGACCGTCTGGCCGATGCCGAGCTGGCCCGCGGTGCCGGGCCAGGCTCCGTAGACCACGGTCGCCTTGGGGTCGGTGATCGCGACGGACGTCAGCGGCACGTTGCCGGAGTTCGTGAGGGAGAAGGAGTAGGTGATCGTCGAGCCGACCGCGGCGGCGCCGTTGAGCGCGCCGGTCTTGGTGAGCGCGAGGGCCGGGGCGTAGCGGATGGGCGTGGTGGTGCTCGAGGTCGCCGTGACGATCGTGGGGCTGGCCGCGAGGGTGCGGCCGGTGACCGTCGCCGTGTTGGGGATCGCGGTGCCGCTGTTGATGTCGGCCTGGGTCACCGTGTACGCGGCGGAGGTGAAGACGGCCTGCGCGCCGGGGGCGATCGTCGCGGTCGCCGGGGTGATCGAGGCGACCTTCGTGTCGGTGACGGCGACGTTCTGCAGCGTGACGTTGCCGGTGTTGGTGGCGCGGAAGGTGTAGACGATCTGCTCGCCGACGTCGGCCTGCGCGTTGCCGTTGGTGTCGGTCAGGGCGCCGGACTTGACCAGGGTGATCGCGGGGGCGGGGGTGGTGATGGGGGCGGTGACGGTCGAGCTGTTGCTCGTGAGCGTGGTCGTGCCGCTGAGCGCCGTGGCGGTCGCGGTGTTCACGAAGGTGGTGGCGAGAGCCTCCGCCGCGGTCACCCGATGGGTCGCCGTGCAGGTGACGGACGCGAGTGGCGCCAGCGTGGTGGCGGGGCAGGACATCCCGGTCGCGCCGGGATCGGTCACCGCGACATTCGAGACCGACGCGAGCGCCGACGTGTTGGTGACGACGAACTGGTAGGGGATCGTCGAGCCCTCGCCGTAGCTCGCCGGCTGCGCGGTGGTGCGGTCGATCTGCTTGATCAGGCTGAGAGCGCCGAGATCATTGATCGTCGAGACCTTCACGTTGCGGATGAGGTGCGTGTCGCTCGATCCGCCCGTCGACGCGGTGAAGCCCAGCTTGAAGGTCGACGGAGCGTCCGTCGTCATGGTGAACGACAGGAGCGGGGTGAGGCTCGCCGCGTCCATGCCGGCCGAGTTGCCCCAGTAGACGGTGACCAGGGGCCGCACGGCCGGTGAGACGGTGATGCGGACCGTACGGCCGTACGCAGTCGTCGGATTCTGCGCGTCGGCGAGGACGAGCGTCGTGCGCACGGGACCGAGCAGAGGCGCCGCCGCATTGGCGATGTAGCAGTAGTTCGCCCGGTCCTGGCCCGGGCCGCGAGCGACGATGCGATTGGCCTGCTGCCCGGGCGGCGCAGGACTGGCGGGGCAGCCGGTGCCGAGTCCGCCGACCTGGGCCGCCGTGTTCGAGAAGTTGCCGAACGCATCGAGCCCGATGCCGAGGTAGCCGCCGTTGACGCCGTTCGCCGCGGTGGCACCGGACGTGTTCTGCCCGTAGCCGAGAGCGCCGCCGGCGGCGCCTGCCGCGGTCAGGGTCTTCGAGCCGTCGGTGAGGAAGAAGCCGATCCCGTCCGCACCGGTGCCGAGGCCGACCGTCCCGTACTGGTACTGGTCGAACTGCACGTCGAGCCCGCCGGTCGCCGGGATGGGCCGGTTGAAGACCGCACCGCCCTTCAGATTGGTGCGGTTGTCAGTGAGCTGAAGGAAGCCCAGGGAGGAGGTCGCCAGCGGGGCGCCCGTGCGGTTCGCGCAGACGCCGAGGTTGGACGAGCCCGAGGGGGGTGCGGATGCCGCCTTGGTGAGACAGGCCTGATCGAGGGCCTGCCAGGCGGGATCGGGGACGCTCGTGGTGCCGAAGGACTCCTGCACGAGGACGGTCCCCGCCTCAGCGCGCGGCGCGGGCAGCACGACGAGCACAGCCGAGGCCAGGACGAGGATCAGCATCAGCGCGAGCGAGCGGTGCGGGGCGTGCGGGGTCGGGCGACGGTGGCGGGCGAGCGCGCGCACTTCCGTCATGATCTGATCCCTCCGGGCTGCTCCGGCGGGCGGTCCGGGTGGAGCAGGCATCAAGATACGTTTGGGGTCGACGCGTCTTGCCCCCCGGACTGGGCACGCGCGGGCCCAATCCAGTGACGTGCTCTCAGGCGGCGTGCAGGGTGCGCTCAGCGGGGAGTGGTTGCCGGTGGCGACGCGCGGCGGCGGCGGCGCGCGGGCTGGGCGACGGGCGCACTGCGAGCGGGCGCGGATGGTGGCGGCGGACCGCGGGATCAGCGTGTCGTCGCGGTCACCGCGGGGGAGCGGCGGGGGACGGGCCGCGACAGCGGGCGGCGGGCGAGGCGGTGGCGCTCCGGTGCGGAGCGGCGGGCGCAAGCCCCGGCACTGGCGGGGATGCGCAGATGACTGGCGCGACGACGCGGTCGGCCCGGGCGGGGCGCGCGCCGCGCGTCCGTCATCCTGCGCCGAGCGGGGTCTCGATACGCGCTGCGCGCTACTCGACCAGCATGTCTGCCGGTGCGCTTCATGCTGATCGAGTAGCCCGCGCAGCGGGCGCATCGAGATCCGCCCCTCATGCTGATCGAGTAGCCCGCGCAGCGGGCGTATCGAGATCGGCCCCCTGCAACCGCCGTGCGTCTACCCGCGCCGCCGGATCCGCCAGGGCAGCGCCAGCCAGATGCCGGCGATCAGCACCGCCGTGATCGACGCCATCGTGATCGCCAACGGCCGCGTCGTGACGACGTCGAAGATCAGCAGCACGGTCCCCACGAGCACCAGCGCCACCGCCATGAGCGTCAGCCGCAGCAGGACGTCGGCCGCGCGCACCAGCGTCCGCTTCGCCCGGCGTCGGAACAGCTCGCGGTGCAGGCTGACCGGCGCGAGCCCGAGCAGGGTCGCGAGCACCGAGCCGCTGATCAGCACCAGGTAGACGTCGGTCTGGAAGAGGTCGAGGTCCTCGAAGCGCTGCTGGAAGGCGATCGCCAGCAGGAATCCGGTGAGGATCTGCGTCCCGGTCTGGATGACCCGCAGCTCCTGCAGGATCTCGCTCCAGTTGCGGTCGAGCCGCTCGTTCTCGGTCTCGTCGCGGCCGTCGCCGGGCAGGTCGTCGCGCGGATCGGCGGCGGGATCCGGCTGCGGATCCGGGCGCGGGTCGGCGGAGGTGGGCGGCACCGTCCCATTGTGCCCGGCGACGTCCGTTCATCCCGCGTTCGCCCGAGCGCGGCCTCCCGCACTGGCGAGACGGGCGCCCGCGAGGCACCCTGGTCGCATGACGAGGCGATGGTGGCTCCCCCTGGCGGCGGTCGCCGCGGCCGGTCTCGCGGTCGGCGGGGCGACCCTGTTCAGCTGGACGATCAGCGAGACGCCGTTCGACCGCCCCGACCCGGGCTTCGACCGTCTGACCGCGCAGCTCGCGAGCGTCCCCGGAGTCGAGGTGCGGGAGTCCGCCCGCTGGGTCGAGGCGCCGGTCTTCCTCGACCCGACGTCCCGCCTCGTCCTCGACGTCGACGAGGCGAGCCTCCCCGCCGTGCTCGAGACCGCCTGCTCCACCGAGTACGCCGACCACGTCGCCTGGACGTTCCGCGTGCTGACCGACGGCGGCAACGCGGTCTCCGTGCACGGCCCGTGGGAGGGCCCCGGAGGCGCGAGCCGCTGCCCCGAGCTCGACGTCGATCCCGCCGGCCTGCTCGGCCCCCTCGACGACGTCGTCAGCGGACTCGATCTGCAGGCCGCCGTCTGGGACGGCACCGACGGCCGGACCGGCCGGTTCTCCCTTCTGGCGATCGAGGACCCCGAGGACCCCGACGCCCTCCTGCCGCTCGTCGCCCACGCCGAGGACCTCGCCGCCGCCGGGGTCGCCGGTGACCGCCCGATCGAGATCAGCGGCTCCCGGATCAGCGCGCTGGTCCGGTCCGGGGAGCAGGAGCGCTACGCCGCCCTGCTCGCCGAGCTGCTGGAGCGGCACGGCGTGACGGGCTTCTTCGACAGCAGCGACGGCACGCAGACGGACGGCGTCGACAAGGTCCAGGTCACCGCCCCCGAGAGCGAGCACGCCGCCGTCGAGGAGGCGCTGCGCGAGTCGGGGCTGTCCATCGCGGACCTGCCGGTGCGGTTCCTGCCCGAGTCCTGAGCGCGGGTCCCTCCGCGTGCCCCGCTACAGGTGCAGGAGGCTCCAGTCGATGATGACGGCGAGCGCGGTGAACAGCGCCGCGACCGCCCCGACCGCCTTGCCGGCCCGGTCGAGGTCGCTGCGGGGGCCGGGCCGCATGTCGGCGACGACGCGCAGCAGCGCCCCGAGCAGCGCGATGACGGTGACGGCCAGTATCCAGACCTTGAGCGAGACGTGCGAGTCGACGTCGAGCAGGGTGAGGGTCACCACCGGCACGAGCACGGCGAGGACCGACACGACGACCAGCAGGACGCCGCGCCGCGTGAGATCGGTGGGGCCGTAGGACCCCTGGCTCAGCCAGACGCGGAGCGGGCGGCGGGCTGCGGCGGCGGTCTCGGCGCTCTCGGTCTTCGAGGTCTCGGTCGCGGCGGAGGCCTGGGGTGCGCTCGTGCTCACGGGCGGGCTCCTGAAGTGGATGCGGGAGTGGCGCTGCCGCGGACGCAGAGGGGATCGGTCGAGTCTGACGCCGCGCGGCCGCTCGCGGAAGAGCCGCTTGCGGACGTGTCCGGAAGCGGACAGGAGGGTCAGGGTGCGCCGATGGGGCTGCGCCCTAATCGACTTGCTTCGACGTTGGTCCTCCCTCGACCGTGTCGGTCCCGCTTCCCGCCCGTCGTCGAAGCGCACCCTCAGCGAGGCGGAGCGAGAGCTTGTCGGCCATCGCGCGTCCACGACCAGCGGTCTCGTCTCCGAGGCGGCGTGCGGCGCCAATGCCCTCAGCGCCGGTTTCCAGTATCTTGTCGCGAACGTCGTTCGCCGCGGCGAGCCAGCCGCGTGCGTTCGCCGACTCTCTCAGTCGCTCGAGTCCGAGGTGGACCTGGAAGACAACGACATCGCTCGCCAGATCGTTGCTCGAATCGACGACGGCGCGGGCGTTCAGGGGGTTGAGGAGCACCTTGGCATTCGCATTACTGACGGCGGCGTCCATCCGAGTGATGAGGCGCTCAGTGCTGCGACCGATGAGCTCGAGCCGGTTCTTGCGAGCCGCCTGAAGACCGAGACGATGGTGATCGAGATCGTCCGCGGAAGAGTCGAGAACCCGATCCAGCTCGAGCACCGCGCTTGCCTCCTAAGGTTGGAAGCAACGGGCGAGCACAGCGAGCCACTCCCGCACTTTCGGCTCGGCCTCGCGGGTGGCTTTGGCCACGTCGCCAAGCTTCGTAGTTCTTTCGATCTTCTCGGCGAGGACATCGAGTTGCAGAAGTGCGTAGGCCTGGGTTCGCGCAAGAGCGAGGGAGGTCGATTGCACCTTCGACCACGTCACATCCGAAACCCGACCGGTAGTTTCGCGGATGGTCATTGCTTCGTCGATGACCAGATCGACCCCGATCATGTCGGCGAGCACAGAGTCTTTCTGGCCGCGCACCAGGTCGTCGACCTTCTCATCGATTACTGCTAGATAATCGTTGATCTCGTCGATGGACTTCTGCATCGAGGCTTGCGCCATCATTCCGGCCACGCTGCTCAGAGCGGCTGGATTGGTCAAGAGCGCCGCAGGGCCAGTGGTGGCGAACTGGACGATTCCCTTGATGCGCCCGTCCGCGCCCTGCACCACTCCCATGCCGAGGCCGGTCTTGGTGCTCATCATCTGGCCGTGCCGACGGATTGCGGTAGCCGACTGCTCGGTCAGTTTAACCCAACGGCCTGAGCCCGCCGCAATGGCGGAGGCTGCCTGGGCCGCTGAGGATGCGGCACCGAGCGCAGGCCGGAGACGATCGAGCCGAAGATCGCTGGATGTCAGCCCCTCGGAGTGAAGGAAACGCTCGACTGCCGAAGGCTCCCCGATGACGGCGATCCCGTCAGCGTCCTCGATCAACTGAATCTCGTCATCCACCATCGGCTCCTATCGGATCGGGAGAGTGCTCCCTGTGTAGGAGTGATCACATCTCATCACACGTCGAGTAGCGCGTAGAAGATGATGCTTGCCCCCTTGCGTCTAACCGCCGCTTGGCGCCGCGCCACCGACAGCTCCACCGCGCTCAGCAACGCCTACAACGCGTCGGCGACGGCGCCGACGACTATGGCCTCGGCCCGGCCCACCATTGCGGTGGTCAGGTCGGTCCTTTTCAGCGAGCAACGGATGGAGCCCTTTGCATCTTGCCGTTCGGAGAACCTGACTCGCCCGAGAAGGCTCCTTCTCGGGGTGGAGAACGAGCCTTCTCGGGCGAGTGAACGGCCGAGTGGGCGGCGGGTGGCTAGCGGCAGGCCGTCAGGCTCGCCACTCCGTCCGACAGGGTGCCGGTGCCGCCCAGGAGCACGACGCTGGTGGCGCCGAGGCTCCTGATGTCGTCGAGGACGGGCTGGGGGACGCAGTCGGGCTTCACCGTGTAGAACGGGTTGCGGGTGGAGCGGGCGGCGGCCGCTCCGGAGAGGGCGTCGGGAAACTTCTCGCCGGTGGCGAGGTGGACCGTCGACGCGGCCGTGAAGGCGGCGCGGTTGAGCTGCACCGAGGTGTCGTAGCGGTCGACGCCGCCGATACGGATCGGCGTGATGCGGAACGAGTTCTCGAAGCCGGTGCTGACCGAGAGCGGGTCGCCCGCGATGGTCAGATTCTCGACGCCGAGGCTCTGCACCAGGGAGCGGGTGGTGCCGTCGACGGAGCTGAGTCCGCCGTTCACCAGCCTGACGCTCCTGCATCCCGGAGCGACTGACTCGCCCGAGAAGGCTCGTTCTCGGGGGTGGGAACGAGCCTTCTCGGGCGACTCAGCGGCGGGAAGGCGCTAGGCGGGCGGCGCGGGCGCGTCCAGCGCCAGTGCGCGGCCGCGGCGGAGCCGCGCGCGCAGGGCGTCGGCGCCGGGCTGCGGTGCCCGCCCCGTCAGGTGGACGAGGTCGTCGAACGGTCCGTCGATCGATTCCGCGACGAGGTACGCGGCGAGGTGGACGTAGGAGGACGCCCCCGCGATGCGCTCGTTGGACGCGTCCTCGAAGAAGGTCACCGGCCCCTGCTGCGCGAGGGCGCGGACCTGGGCGGCTGCGGCCTCCCGCTCGGCGGCGGTGAGCAGCGCGACCTCGGCGACGACCGCCGTGCGGTGCGTCCGCCGCGGCGGCGCGACCGCCTCGTCGAGCACGGTCCGGTAGACGGCGATCGTCGCCTCGGCGATGCCGTCCCAGGTGGTGGGGATCGTGCCGGACAGCGCCCGCAGCTCGGAGCGCAGCGCCTCGTCCTCGAGGCCGCGGCGGATGGCCGCGGCGATCGAGGCGTCGTCGTGGGGATCGAACCTGGCGGCGTCGATCGGCACGAGGTCGATCAGAGAGGAGTTGTCGGACACGACGGCCGGCGCGCCGCTGACGAGCGCCTCGGCGACGGGCAGCCCGTAGCCCTCGTAGAAGGAGGGGAACACGAACAGCTGCGTGCTCCGGTACAGCGCCGCGAGAGTCTCGGACTCGACGTACCCGGTGAGGAGCACGTCGTCCTCGATCCCCAGCTCGGCCGCCATCGTCCGGTAGTGGTGCCGGGTCGGAGCATCGAGGCGGCAGACGACGCAGAGCTGGTGCGCCCGCCGGGTGTCCCTCGGCAGCAGTGCGTAGGCGCGCAGGAGTCCCGAGATGTTCTTCCGCAGGTCGCTGCCGCCCGTGTACATCAGGAAGCGCGCGCGGAGCCCCTCGACGTCGGCCGCCGCGCGCTCCCACGCGGTCTCGGCGGGGACGTCGGAGGCGAAGTGCTCCTCGACGGCGATCCCCGTCACGACGACGCGGTCGGGGTCCAGCCCGAGGCGCTCGATCGCCTCGTCCGCCGCCGCCTGCGAGATGCACAGCACGCGATCCGCCTGGCGCACCAGCTCCACGTGCGCCAGGTAGCGCGCCCGGGCCGACGGCAGGCGGAGGTACTCGTCGTCGAACACGAACGGGATGATGTCGAAGAGCGACACGACGTACGGGACGCGTCGCGGGTTCAGGATCCGGAACGGGTCGTGAGAGGTGTCGAAGGGCGACGGGATGTGCCAGAGCCGTGCGTCCGGCAGCTCGCCGGGCTCCGTCGTCACGACGCGACCGGACTCCTGCAGCCCGGCCGGCAGCGGGGGAGTGCCCGCGCCCGGGGCGAGCACGAACGCCTCGACGACTCCCGGCTCGAGCGCCTCGATCGCGGCGAAGAGGCCCCGGGTGTAGACCGCGATCCCGCGCTCGGAGTGCAGCGGATCCTGCGTCGGGGTCAGGTCGACGAAGACGCCGCTGCTCACCGGCCCGCCCCGTCGTCCGTCGCCGCGGACGAGACGGCGCGCCCGAGGAGAGCGATGGAGTCGATGAGGGCCCGGTGGACCTCGGTGCTCTCGCGCGCGGTCGACGTGATCAGGTCCTCGAGGTGCCGTGCGCTCCCCTCGGTCGCCTCGGTGATCTCGGACAGCCGAGCGCTCCGACGGTCGTCGCCGGCCTCGATCTCGGCGATCCGGCCCTGCAGCGCCTCGACGGCGGTGGTCACCTCGGCGAGCTGACGCGTCACCTGGGCGAGCTGGTCGAGGACCAGCCGGGAGCGGGCCTCCTCCGCCTCGTCCCGGGACGCGCGCTCCTCCTCGGCCCGCTGCGAGCTCGGGCGGCTCGCGACGTCGTAGAGACGGCCGAGACCGCGTCCCACGAGCCGGCGGCCGCGGCCCAGGCCCCTGCCCAGGGGCGACCCGGGGTCCGGGCGTCCCGCGGTCATCGTCCGCTCCGGTCGTCGGGTCGCGGGGACCGGTCGGTCGTGCGGCCGTCCCGATGCGGGAGGCAGTGCTTCCGCTCAGGAGAGCAGCGGTTCTGGTTCGGAGAGGAGGACATCGTCGGGGTCACGGTTCTCGCAGTCTGGTCGGGCTGGTGGTGCACGCCGACGAGCGGCGCCCGGTCTGCGCTCACGTGGGACGACGGAGCGCCCACTTTTCGCGCCGGAACATGATCACACGGTCCGGGTGCGAGAAGCTGGGCGGTCCGTCATCGACGTCGGCGTCAGCGGGACACGATCCGCGCCGCACAGGCCCGGATGAGCGACCGCCGGCCCGGATCAGCCCCTGCTGGCCCAGATCGCGCGGCCGTCCCGCGAGTAGAGCACGAGGTTGCCGTCGTTCTGCATGACCAGCCTTGCGCCGGGGTTCCCGCCGGTGTTCGTCGCCCACCGGGAGGAGCCGGAGGTGGTGTAGACGACGGCGTTGCCGTCCGACTGCATCTCGAGGCGGTTGCCCGCCCCCGTCGTGCCGGTCGCCCAGCGGGGGGTGCCGCGGGTGACGACCACGAGGTTGCCGTCGGTCTGCATGACCGCCTCGCTGGTCCCGTCGCTCGAGCGCAGCTTCTGGCCGGCGGTCAGGCGGCTGCCGGCGGCCAGCGTGTCGCCGCTCGCGGGCTTCGGGGCGGAGTCGCTCGCCCACAGGGCGCGGCCCGAGGTGGAGTAGACGACGAGGTTGCCGTCGTTCTGCATGACCAGCCGCGCACCCGGCTGTCCCGCGGTCTCGGACGCCCAGACCGCCCGGCCGGAGGCCGTGTAGACGACGGCGTTGCCGTCCGTCTGCATGACGAGGCGGTCGCCGTCGGGCTGCGTGCCCGCCGCCCAGCGCACGCCGGTGCGCGAGTAGACCGCGAGGTTGCCGTCGCCCTGCATCGCCGCCCGGGAGGCCCCGTCGGCGGAGGTCAGCTGCTGGCCCCGGCGCAGTTCGCCGCCGGCGGTGAGGACGTCGCGGCTGGTGCTGCTCCCGCCCTGGTACTGCACGGAGGAGCAGCCGAGGTCCTTCGAGCCCGGACCGCGGGAGTCGCCCGTGCCGACCCAGCGGTTCCAGTCGACGGAGGCGGCGCTCGCGCAGACCGTGTAGGTGCCGGTCGCCGAGGCGGGGGCCGTGGCCGTGTAGCCGTGGCGGCGGCCGGCCGCCGGGTAGTCCCGGGCGGAGATGTCGCCGCGGTCGCCGTCGGCGGTCACGGTGCGCACGGTGCGCGACCCGTTGGGAGCGGTGATCGTGACGGTGACGCGGAGCGCGGCCTGCTGCGTGGTCGGGTCGACGGTCCAGCCGTTGGCGGTGAGGGTGTTGTTGGAGATCTGCGGTCCGTCGACCTGGCCGACCGGCGCGATGCCCGCGTTGGCGAGGGTGCCCGCGGGGTTCCACTCGCTGAAGAGGAACCAGAAGTTGATGTTGCCGTAGGTCGCGCAGGAGGCGTCGCCCTGCCCGGTCAGCGCGTAGCGGTTGGGCTGGTACGGCGTGTAGTAGTAGAGGTCCGAGGTGGCCTGGTTGCGCACGGTGACGGGCGAGGAGCCGCAGCGGGACTCGGGGTAGTAGGCGATGGACGGCGTCCGGCCGGGCGCGTACGTCGTGAAGTTCGAGCCGGATCCGGGCGGGTTCGCGTAGCGCTTGAACTGGCGCGCCGCGCTGTACACCTGGGTGAAGAAGCCGGCCGAGCCCGGGTCGCAGGCGGCGGTGTCGGGGCAGTTGAACCCGGTCGCCTTGTTGTAGTCGTTCGCGGTCGGCGTCGTCGTGGTGACGAGGCTGCGCTCCTTCTGCACCAGCACGACGAGCACCAGCGGATTGATGCCGCAGGCCGCGCCGACGCGGGTGAAGATCGACGCCGCGCTCTCGTTCGCCGCTCCGGCGTAGGCGCTGCACATCGCGTCCGCGGGCTTGGAGCTCGTGCGCTGCGAGAAGTTCTTCAGGCAGGGGACGTCCACACCGGTCGTGCAGCTGCTCCCCTTGTCGTTCAGCAGGTTCTGCACCTGCTGGGTCGTCATCGCGTCGCTGTCGAAGAAGTTCGCGTCGCTCACGATGAAGTCGGCGCGGAAGCTCTTCGTCTGGCTCTCGCTGTAGACCTGGGTCGACTGCGGCGGCAGCCCCTGGTCGGCACGGTCGAGCGACGGATCGAGTGCCCCCGTCTCGACCGACTGCGTCGACTGCGTCGAGGTCGTGGCGTCGTCCGCGGCGGTGGCCGCGGTGACGGGGACGAGGGCCCCTCCGACCCCGACGGCGGCGGCGAGCAGCGCGGTGAGCAGGCGGGACGAGCGTCGATGATTCCCCATGGTGGTGCAGCCTACAAGCGGCCTGCGCCCCCGGCAGGGCCGCCCGACGCCCCCCGTCCGGCGGGCACGCGCCCCCCCACCCCTGTCCTGTCGCGAAGTGCCGCACGACCGGGCGGGTCCGCTCCGTTACCCGGAGCGACGGCGAGGTGTCCGGCCTGCCCCCGGCCGCGCAGCCTCCCGCTGTCCGCGCAGCTGATCGGCGCGCACGGCGACGACCTCGCGACCCTCGGCGCGGCCCGGCTGCTGGCGGCCGAGGGCCTGGTGCCGCAGACGCTGCGGGCGCCCGAGACGGCCTGACCCGCCGTCCACCAGGCGGGACAAAGAGAAAACCCGGCCCCAGAGGGGCCGGGTGGTATCCGGAAAGCATAGCCGAACGCCGCCTGCGGGCGGCGACGTGGCGCCGGATTGTCACCAACCGTCTGGTCGGGAGAGCCTGTCGATCCGCTCGGGAAGCTGCGAACTCCGAAGGTCGTGGTCGGTCAGCTCGTACCACCAGTGACCGCCCGCACCCTCGCCGGGTTCTCCCGCGAGCGCGCCGGCGCGGTAGGCGGGAGTGGGGTTGACCACCCCGACCGGCACGCGACGACGCGCTTCGCGGATGGGGAACTCGAGATCGCTGTCGTTGCTGATGACGACGGCGGCGTCGACCGAGCGCTCCAGCACATCGATCAGGAGGTGCGAGGCGACGTTCACGTCGGATCCCTTCTCCTCCCGTCGGGCGATCGAGGCCATGAAGGTGGCTCGTGGGGCGTCGGCTCCGTCCCGGTCCCTGATCATCAGCGGCCAGGAGGGGGTGCTGAGGACCGGTCACCCGCGTCGGTCCGGCGTCGCGAGTGGAGCGGTCGCTACCCGCGAGACGTAGCTCCCGAGAGCGAGGACGTCGATGGATCCATGCCGCTGCAGTGCACGGAGGTAGGTGTCCTGATCGCGTTGCCCCTGCGGATGAGAGGCCCCGCTGACGCGTGCGGTGCAGAAGACGATGCGCGTGCTCGTTACCGCACCCCATCCCGCGCCGGGACCGGTGAGGAGGCTCGCGGCGAGCGCGCGAAGGTCGAGCCAGCGCCACCCCGTCGTGCCGCGGCCGCAGATCCGGCGCGCTCCGTAGTAGAGGTTGAACCCATCGATGTAGACGCCCACTCGCATGGACGGACGATAGACGCGTCGATGTCCGACCGCAGTCCGGTGGCGCCTGATCCGCGCCGCGCTTCACCCGCGCCGCTTCACCATCCGCCAATTCACGAGCTCCACGCCCGCGCGCACCGGGTGCTGCTCGGCGACCGCGACGAAGCCGTGGTGCTCGAAGAAGGGGCGCGCGGTGATGCTCACGTCGGCCGACAGCTCCGGTGCAGCCGGCGCCTGCGACTCCGCCTCGGCGAGCAGGCGGGTCGCGACGCCGCGGCGGAGGAAGCGCGGGGCGACGAACATCATGTCGATGTACCCGGTGGCGCTGACGTCCGAGAAGCCGGCGAGCTCGCCGTCGATGATCGCGACGAAGGCGTTCCGCGCCAGCATGGCGGCATGCCAGGTCGGCACGTCGCGCTCGCCTGCCCAGGCGCGGATCTGCTCGGGGGAGTAGTCGGCGGCGGCCGTCTCGGTGACGGCGGCGAGGAAGACGGCCAGGGTACCGGCGGCGTCGGACGCGGCGTACGGGAGGATCGCGATCGGAGGCACCTCGACACCCTCCGCGCGAGATGCCACTTATGAGCTCGACACGCCGACGAACGCCGTCATAAGTGGCATCTCGCGGAGGGGGGTCAGCGTCCCAGCACCCGCGCGTACACGCGGAGGTAGTCGTCGACCATCCGCTCGACGGCGAAGCGGCGGACGGCCGTCTCGCGGACCCGTGCGCGGTCGAGCCGGCGGGCCCGCGGCACCGCGGCGACCGCCTCCGCCGCCGAGTCGACGACGAAGCCGCTCACGCCCTCGTCGACGATCTCGGGCATGGATCCGCGCCGGTAGGCGATCACGGGGGTGCCGCAGGCCATCGCCTCGACCACCGAGAGGCCGAACGGCTCGTCGAAGCCGATCGGGTGCAGCAGCGCGACCGCCGAGCCGAGCAGGGCCGCGCGCTCGGCCGGCCCGACGGAGCCGGCGTAGACCACCCGGTCGCCGTCGACGTGCGGCTCGACCTCCTCGCGCCAGTAGCGCTCGTCCTGCACGATGCCCGCGATCACGAGGCGCAGGCCCGCAGCGGCGGCGATGCGCACCGCCTCCGCCGTGCCCTTGTCGGGGTGGATGCGGCCGAGGACCACCAGGTCGTCGGAGCCGGGCTGCGCCGAGAACGGCAGCTCCGACAGGTCGATCCCGTGGTGCACCGTGGCGACGTAGTCGAGCTCGGGCGAGCGGTCGCTCTCCGAGATCGAGACCAGGTTCGCGGTCAGCGGGTGCCGCAGCGCCTCGCGGTACGCGGGCAGGATGCCCGGGCCGGAGAAGCCGTGCACCGTCGTCACCAGCGGCACCGGCCACTGCGCGGCGAGCGCGAGCGGCAGCCAGTCGAGGTGGTTGTGCACGAGGTCGAACTCCCGCGAGCGGGCGAGCGCGTGCGCGATGTGCAGCGACTCCTGCACCCGCCCGTCGGCACCGGACTCGGCGTAGCCCTCCGGCACGACGCTCGAGAGCCGACCGGCGGTCGCGGAGTCGCCGGTCGCGAACAGCGTCACGTCCACCCCGCGGCGCACCAGGCCCTCGGTGAGCAGGCTCGCGACCCGCTCCCACGGCCCGTAGTGCCGCGGCGGTGTGCGCCAGGCGACGGGCGCGAGCATCCCGACGCGCAGTCCGCTCAGCACGGGCGTCACGCCGCGGCCGACTGCGCGAGCTCCGCGCGGCGGACGACGAGCGAGGTGTGCAGGGCGGCGATGGTCGACTCCGCGCCCCGGTTCTCGTTGCGGCCGGTCGGCGTCAGGCCGTCGTAGCCGGCACCGGTGAGCGGGTCGATCATCACGGTCCCGGAGTCGTTCACCCCGCGGAACCAGGCCCAGCACGCGGCCAGGCCGTCGCGCCAGAGCGGGTCCTCCTCGATCGTCAGCGCGCGGGCGCAGGCGGCCGCGAGCGCCGCGACCTCGATCGGCTGCTGGTCGAAGAGCGCGCCCGTCTCGCCGGGGCCGCGGCCCGCGACTCCGCAGACCGACAGGCCGTTCTCTCCGGACTCGAGCGCGAGCAGGAACGCCAGCTGGTGGAAGCCGCGGGTGAGCAGCACGGGGTCGCCGAGCGCCACGCCGGCCGCGAGCAGCGCCTCCGGGACGCAGCCGTTCGCGTAGCGCAGCCGCGGCTCGGGCCAGGGCCAGTCGGCCTCGGTGATCGTCAGCAGCGGCGTGATCGGGAGCAGCGGCGCCTGGTGCAGCAGCGCCGAGCCGTCCGCGACGAGCTGCGCGGCGGCGGCGTTCTCGGGATGCGCCGCGAGCACCTCGACGGCGCCGAGCACGGCCGAGGTCATCGCGCGCAGGTGCGGCGAGCGCCGGGCGGCGAGGCGCAGGAACAGCCGCAGCCCGCGGTGCCGGCTGAGCGGCAGCTCCGCCCGCGCCGCGACGACGCCCGCGGCCCAGACGGCGCGGCCCCACCAGTCGCCGAGCGACGGCTCCTCCGGGGAGTCGCCCTCGGCCGAGACGCGGTTGCGCACCGTGCCGTCCGCGGCACTCGCCCGCTCGAGGAAGCGCAGGTACTGCTCGGTCAGCCGCCGCGTCACCTCGGACTGCTCCGGCTCCTGCGCCACCACGATCAGCGCGCGCGCCACGTCGTCGACGCAGTAGCCGTGCTCGCGCCGCGGCACGTCGAGCAGCGCGTGCTCGAAGAGCCCGCCCGCGTCGGTGAGCGCGTCGAGGTGGGAGTAGGGGAGTGCGGTCGAGAGGACCGGCGCCGTGCCGTCCGCTCGGGAGGTCACGCCGCGCGCTCCACCCGGAGGCGCTCGACCAGGTCCAGGTAGCGGCCGGCCGCGGCGGGCCAGGACAGCGCCTCCGAGGACAGGCCAGTGGCGGGCAGCTCCGTGGCGGACGGCCCCGTGGCGTCGGACGCGGCCCCCGCGACCCCGGCGAGCACCTCCCGCAGCGCGTCGGCCATCGCCGCCGGGTCCTCGTGCGCGACGGTGCGGCCGCGCGGCGCGGTCAGCAGCTCGAGCGCGTGCGGGAACGCGGTCGCGACGACCGGGCGCCCCGCGGCGAGCGCCTCCACCAGCACGCCGGAGGTGACCTGGTTGCGGGAGTCGTAGGGGAGCAGCACCGCGTCGGCCTCCGCGACCGCGGCGGCGAGCTGGGCCGGGTCGAGGTAGCGGCCGTCGAGGACGACCCGGTCGCCGAGATCGAGCTCGGCGACGAGCGCCGCGAGCGACTCGCGGTACGCCTCCCCGTGCGAGGCGACGACCTTCGGGTGCGTCTGCCCGTAGACCGTGTAGCGGGCGTCCACGCCGGCGTCGCGCAGGAGCGCCGTGGCGCGGATCCCCCACTCGATGCCCTTGCCTGGGCCGATCAGGCCCCAGGTGATGATCTGCGGGGTGGCGCCGGAGCCGGCGTGCGGCGCGGTGCGCTCGGCGCCGCCCGTCCAGACCGGCACGCCGTGGGTGATGACGCCGACCTTGCGGGTGTCGACGGAGTAGCGGCGCTCGAGGATCTCGGCGGCGACGGCCGTCATCACCACGACCGCGTCGGCGAGGTCGGCGACCCGCTCCAGCACCGAGCGCTGGGAGTCGCTGGGCGTCTCGATGACGGTGTGCAGGACGACGATCGCCGGGACCGTGAGCCGCTCCATCAGCGCGAGGACCTCGTCGCCGTCCGGGCCGCCGTAGATGCCGTACTCGTGCTGGACCACGGCGACGTCGCTGCGGCTGAGCTCCGCCGCGGCGTGCGCGATGCTCGCCGGGTCGCCCGCGACGAGCTCGGCGACGACACTGCGGCCGACGGCCGAGCCGGGGACGGCGAGCTCGTCCATCACCCGGACGGTGCGGATCGTCGCGCCGTGCTCCGCGGCCAGCGCGTCGCCGAGCGACTGGGCGAAGGTGGCGAGGCCGCAGCGGGTCGGCGGGAAGGTCGAGAGCATCCCGACGACGGCGCCGCCGCCGTGCGCGAAGGGGAGGTGCTGCGTGGGGGTGAGGGGGTGCGCCATGTTGACTCCAGCCGCGGTCGTGCGGCCTCGGGGGAGCGACCGCGAACGGGCGAGGCGACTGCCGGCCGGCACCCCTCGCGGGATCGCGGCGTGCGGATCCGGTCCATCGCCGGCGGACCGGTCCTGAGTGTCGTCACCCTAGAGGGGGTGGATGAACATCCGGGGTCGACGTCGTTCTCCGGCCATCGAGATGCCACTTGTGCACGCCTTCCACGGCGTGTCGCGTGCACAAGTGGCATCTCGCGGCGGGGGTCAGACCCGCGCGGGCGTCAGGGCGGTGGCCACCAGGGCGGCGCAGAGGAGGGCGATCGCCGTCAGAACCGCGGCGACGCCGAGAGGTGCGGCCAGGAGGGGGGTCGCCAGCACCGCGAGAGCAGCGGGCAGGACGAGGGCGGCGCGGAGCGGGCGGCCCTCGGCGAGCGGCAGGTGCACGGCCCACAGCATCACCAGGAAGGCGGCGACCGGCACGGCGACCGCGGCGCCGATCACGGTGTCGCTCGCCTCCAGGTGCCCGGCCGTCGCCGCGACCGCCGACTCGAGGCCGGCGCCCAGGCCGCCGAGCGCCGCGAAGATCACGAAGTGCGCGTACCCCCAGCGGAAGGAGAGGTCGCGCCGCCGCTCGAGCAGCTCGCCCGACGGGTGCAGGAACGACAGCCACCACAGCGCGAAGACGATCACCAGCGCGCAGGCCGCCACGATCACGAGCGAGAGGCTCACCCCCGACTCCGTCACCGCCTGCTGCACCCCGGTCACGGCCGCGAGCACGCCCTCGCCGAGCAGGATGATCGTGAACAGCCCGTAGCGCTCGGCGATGTGGTGCGGATGCCAGCTCGACTCGCCCGCCCGCAGCGCCCACAGCGGCACCGCCAGCTCGAGCGCCGCCAGCACGACGAAGCTCACCACTCCGTACTGCTCCGGCAGCAGGAGCCTCAGCAGCCAGCCGACCTGCACCAGCGAGAACCCGCCCGCGCTGCGCAGCGCCGAGACCCGCTGGCTCGGCGTCGACACGGCGACCCGCAGCCACTGGCTCACCAGCGCGAACCGCATGATCGCGTAGCCGACGGTGATCGCCGTGAAGTCGCCCTCCTCGAACGCCGTCGGCACGCCCGCCGCGAGCACGAGCACCCCGCCCATCTGCGCGAGCGTGAGCAGGCGGTAGGGCACGTCGTCGGTGTCGTAGCCGGAGGCGAACCAGGTGAAGTTCATCCAGGCCCACCAGATCGCGAAGAACACCATCGCGAACGGGAGGACCGTCTCGCCGAGGTGCCCCTCCTCCGTCGCGTGCGCGAGCTGCGCGGCGATCTGCGCGATCGCGACGACGAAGGTCAGGTCCACGAGCAGCTCGAGCGGCGACGACACCCGGTGCGGCTCGTCGACGGCGCGCGGGCGCATCCGGACGCGGAGGAGGGTCATGCGCTCATCCTGCACCCGCGTGCCCCGCCGCCGCGCTGCCGTACTCTGCTGCCATGCATCGAGGGGCGGCCGTGCGGTGGGGGCGCGCCTACTTCGCCGTGCAGGCGCTCGGCGGGGCGGCCTGGTGGCTGGCGGTCGCGCTCGTCCCGGCGGTGCGGCTGGCGACGCTCGGGCCGCTCGATCCGGTGCCGGTCGCCGTGCTCGATCTGCCGCTGTTCGTCGGCGCCTCCGCCCTCGCGGCGCTCGGACTCCGCTGGGCGGCATGGACCGCGACCGTCTGGACCCTGCTCGTCACCGTCGCGCTCGCCGTCGTCGCGACGGTCACCGGCGAGGCCGGCTGGGGCGTCCTCCTGATGCTCGCCGCGTCCGGCGGCTCGGTCGCGGCGCTCTGCCTGCTGACGCTCGGGCGCATCCCGACGCGCTGGCTCGCCTCCGGGCCGTTCGCCTTCCGGCTCGCCGCCCGCGGCCGGACGCCGCTCGCGCACCTCGCGGCGACGCTCGGGCAGATCGCGGTGCTCTGGGGCGGCGCGCTCGTCGTGATCCCGCTGGTCGTCGCGGCGCTGGAGTCGCGCTGGGGGCTCGCCGTCACGTTCCCGGAGCCGCTGCGCGCCGCCGGTCTCGTCCTCCTCGTGCTCGCGAGCGCGCTCGGGCTGTGGTCGGGGGCGACGATGTCGCTGCTCGGCGACGGCACCCCGCTGCCTGTCGCGATGACGAACCGCCTCGTGATCGCCGGCCCCTACCGCTGGGTGCGCAACCCGATGGCGGTCGCGGGGATCGGCCAGGGCGTCGCGGTCGGGCTGCTGCTGTCCTCCTGGCTGGTCGTCGTCTACGCGCTGCTGGGCGCGCTGGTCTGGAATCTCGCGGTGCGCCCGCTCGAGGAGGCGGACCTCGAGGCGCGGTTCGGCGCCGAGTTCCGGCGCTACCGCGACGCCGTGCGGTGCTGGCTGCCGGGGCGTCCGGTGCCCGGCGCGCGCAACATCAGCTGAGAGCAGGGGGCCTCCCCTGAGGGGCGAGGGACCCTCTTCTCAGCTGATGTCGTGCGGCGACCAGCCCGCCTACGATGGTCCGGATGACGATCGACAGGGCGACCGCCACCTCCGAGCGCGGAACGACTCCGCCCGGAAGCGACCGCCCCGTCCTCGCCCGCCGCGCTGTCCTCCTCCGCCGGATCGGCCTCGGCCTCGCGCTCGTCGCGGCCGCCGCGCTCCTCCGCGTCCTCTCGCCCGACGCCGCCGGCGACGTCCTCTCCGACGCCGTCCGCGACTTCCTGACCCTCGCGATCAGCGTCGTCATCGAGTCGCTGCCGTTCGTCTTCCTCGGCATCGTGCTCTCGATCGCCGTGCAGCTCTGGGTGCCGGAGGCGGTGCTGCTGAAGATCCTGCCCAAGCGCGCCCTGCCGCGCCGCCTGGTGATCTCGCTGCTCGGCGTGCTGCTGCCGGTCTGCGAGTGCGGCAACGTGCCCCTCGCCCGCGGCCTGATCGTGAAGGGCCTGTCCGTCTCCGAGTCGATGACCTTCCTGCTCGCGGCGCCGATCGTGAACCCGATCACGATCATCACGACCTACCAGGCCTTCGGCTGGGCCGACGGGATCCTGGTCTGGCGCATCGTCGGCGGCTTCGTCATCGCGAACCTGGTCGGCTGGATCTTCAGCCGGCACACCGACCCGATGGCGCTGCTGACCCCCCGGTTCCGCGCGGCCTGCGAGGCGGGCGAGCGGCCCTCCCGCACCGTGCGCGCCAAGGCCCGCCGCAGCGTGCTGCTCTTCGCGGAGGAGACCGGCGCGATGCTGCCGGCGCTGTTCGTCGGCGCGGCCATCGCCGGGCTCATCCAGGTCGGCGTCTCGCGCGACGTGCTGACCACCCTCGGCGGCGACCCGCTCTGGTCGGTGCTCGCGCTGATGGTCCTCGCGTTCGTGATCTCGATCTGCTCCAACGTCGACGCGTTCTTCGTGCTCTCCTTCGGCTCGACGTTCCTGCCCGGCGGCATCATCGCCTTCCTCGTCTTCGGCCCGATGATCGACATCAAGATGCTCGCGCTGCTGCGCACCACCTTCTCCGCGCGCACGCTCGTGCGGATCACCGCGCTGGTCGGCCTCTGCGCCGCGGTCCTCGGCCTGGCGGTGAACCATGCGCTCTGAGCGACTGCTGGCCCGCTGGAAGGGCGTCGTCCTCAGCCTGATCGGCGTCGTCTCGACGCTCTGGCTCGCGGCGACCGGCCGCCTCGGCCTCTACATCCACCCGCGCTACTTCGAGTTCTCGGTGGTCCTCGCGGCGGTCGCGGCGGTGCTGCTGATCTGCGCGTTCGCGATCGTGCCGGGGGCGGAGGAGGACGACGGGCACGCGGAGGACCACCTCCACGAGCACGCCCCGCGCCGGCGCTGGCGCGCCGGGCTCGCCGCGCTCGGGAGCCTCGCGGTGATCGCCTGCGCCGCCGTCGCGCTGCTCGTCGTGCCGCCCGCCGCGCTGACCGCCTCGACCGCGACCCAGCGCGAGGTCAACACCAGCGCGGTCGACGCCTCGGTCACCGCGCAGGCGCCCACCGGCGACACCGCGTCCTTCACCGTCCGCGACTGGGCGACGCTCCTGCGCCAGGGGGCGAGCGAGCAGTTCCTGGCCGGCCGCACCGCGACGGTCAGCGGCTTCGTCACCCCCGACGCGAGCGACCCCGAGAACGTCTTCTACGTCGCCCGCTTCATCGTCACCTGCTGCGCCGTCGACGCCCAGCCGGTCGGCGTGCCCATCCACCAGCCGGGCTGGGCCGACACCTGGACCGAGGGCGAGTGGCTGGAGGTGACCGGCGGCTTCGGCGCGAACCCGAGCGTCACCAGCGCCGAGGCGGTCGTCCTCGAGCCCGACGTCGTGACGCCGATCGACGAGCCGGCGATGCCCTATGTCTACTGAGCGCCGGGGCGGGGAGCGCGCGTTCTCCCGCGTCTTCTGGAGCGCCACCGCCGTCCTCGTCCTCGCCGTCGGCGGCCTCACCGCCGCCACGATCGCCAAGGGCCCGCGCGTCGCCTCGCTCGAGGTGAGCACCTCCGGCGTCGTCGAGCGCGACGGCGGCCGCGCCCGCGTGCACCTCGACCAGCCGATCGAGCCCGACGCCCTCGACCGGGTGCGCGTCACTCCGGAGACCCCGCACACCGCCGAGCTCGAGGGCGGCGTGCTCACCGTCACCTTCGACGACACGCTCCGCTACGCGACCGAGTACGAGATCGCGATCGACGGCGCGCAGGGCACCGCGACCGGCGCCGAGTCCGACCTCTCCGCCGCCTTCACCACCAAGGACCCCGACCTCTACACGCTCGACCGCACCGCCGAGGACCCCGCCCAGCCCGACGCGATCCGCGTGCGCCCGCTCTCCGGCGGCGACACCCGCGTCCTCTACACGGCGGACCGGATCCAGGACTACGCCGTCGTCGGCCCCGTGCTCGTCGTCGTGACGCTCGAGCCCGACGACACCACCCTCATCCGCACGCTCACCCTCGACACCGGCTCGGAGGGCGTGATCCCGCTGCCCGGCCCCGGCGTCGTCCGCGAGCTGCACGCCTCGCCCGAGAAGGGCGTGCTCGGCTGGACCTTCACCGGCTCCGCGCCCACCGGCCCGCTCGACCGCGCGCTCTACGCCTACGACCTCACCGACCAGAAGGCGGAGGCCGTGCCGATCACCGGCATCGACGGCGGCCCGCTGCGCGCGACCGACTGGATGTTCGTGCCCGGCACCACCTCCGTCGTCTCCCACTCGCTCGACGACACCGTGCTGCTCGTCGACCTGCTGACCCCCGGCACCATCAGCCCGCTCGGCCAGCACGCCGAGCTGCGCGGCTTCGTCCCCGGAGCGAACCGGCTGGTCGTCGCCGACCCCGACTCCGGCTCCGTGATCGACCTCGCCGACGGCTCCGTCGAGACGCTCGCCCTGCCGCCCGCCGACGTCGGCCCGACCACCTCGCCCGTGCAGCTGCTGCTCCTCGACTCCGACAGCTACCTCGAGCTCGAGGCCGACTACTCGCCTGAGACCGGCACCGCCCAGTACTCCGTGGTCCGCGTCGACGCGAGCGGCACCACCGAGATCTTCCGCACCTCGCCGACCGGCCGCATCCGCGGCGTCTGCCTCTCGCCCAACGGCCAGTTCGCCGCCGTCGAGGCCGTCTCCGCCGAGGGCGTCCCCGACGACTACCCCGACGTCCCCGGCTTCAGCGCCACCTCGACCGTCCTCGTCGACCTCGGCACCGGCGACACCTCCCGCAGCGTCAACGGCGTCTCCCGCGACTGGTGCGCGTAGCCCCTGCCTGCCGGCCGAGCAGCCCCTCCATGCTGGTCGAGTAGCCCCGAAGGGGCGTATCGAGACCCACCCTCCGGAGGACGCGGCGGCGGACAACATGCTGGTCGAGTAGCCCCGAAGGGGCGTATCGAGACCCATCCTCGTCAGCGGGGTGCTTCTGCAGACCCCTGTTCTGACGCCGGTGGATCTCGATGCACCCGCTCCGCAGCCCGGCACGCCGAATCCGCCCGTACTGACGTGCCGAAGCCGCTTTCACGTGCCGGACTTCGGTGCCGCCGACCTCCGGCTCGCGGATCCACCCCCGGCACGCCGAAATCCGGGATTCTGACGTGCCGAAGCCGCTTTCACGTGCCGGACTTCGGTGCCGCCGACCTCCGGCTCGCGGATCCACCCCCGGCACGTCGGATCCGCCCGTTCCGGCGTGCCGGGGCTGGTCTCACGTGCCGAGCATCGGTGCCGTGGACCTTCGGCTCGCGGATTCGTCCCCGGCTCGCCGCATCCGACGATTCCGGCGTGCCCGAGCCCGTTTCACGTGCCGGACTTCGGTGCCGCCGACCTTCGGCTCGCGGATCCACCTCCGGCACGTCGAATCGGCCCATTCCGGCGTGCCGGAGCCGGGTTCACGTGCCCGACTTCAGGGCCGCCGCGTCGAGCCACGCCGGCAGCCGCGCGTCCTTCCAGCGCAGCGCCGGCCGCTCGACCAGCCACCACGACGCCACCGCGAGCAGGAGCGTCACCGCCACGACGAGCGCCAGGTTCGCCGCCATCGGCAGCCGCCCCAGCACCTCGAGCACGAGCTGCTGCACCGGATAGCTCCACAGGTACAGCCCGTAGGAGAAGTCGCCGAACCGTGCCGCTCGCCGCAGCACCGGCAGCGATCCGGTGCCCGCGACGATCACGAGCACCGGCAGCGCGACCCACAGCGCGACCTGCTGCAGCGGAGTCCCGGCCGCGAGGAGCAGCACCGCGAGCGACACGACGCCGGCCGGCCAGCGCAGCCACACGGCCGGCACCAGCAGCCGCACCGCCGCGGCCGCCGCGAAGAACGCGCACAGCTCCGCGGAGGACCCGAGCGCTCCGCCCAGCCCCGTCACGACCCCGAGCCCCACGAGCGCCACCACCGCGAGCACCCCGCGAGCCCGCCCCCGCCCCGGCACCCACCGCAGCGCCAGCACCCCGAGGTAGCAGCAGAACTCCACCCCCAGCGTCCAGAGCGAGCCGTTCACCGCCGGCCGCGCGTGCACCGCCGAGTCGAAGACGCCCGGCAGCTCGTACTGCGCCAGCAGCGGCACGTTGAGCGCATAGGCCCAGGTCTGCGGCGAGGAGAAGTACTCCCCGACCGGCAGCGACGACACCAGCGGCCCCAGCACGAGCATGCTCACCGCGACCACGACGATCAGCGCCGGGAAGATCCGCAGCACCCGGTGCCAGAGGAACCTCCCCGCGCTCGGCGCCCGCTCCATGCTCCCCGCGATCAGGTACCCGCTGACGCAGAAGAACACCGAGACCCCGAGCGAGTGCACGGGCAGCCCGAGCAGCCGCGGCGCCGGCTCGCCGAGCAGCACGGCGCCGTGCCCGACGACGACCATCAGCGCGGCGACCAGCCGCAGGGCGTCGAAGTCGTTGCCGCGCGCAGTCACGCCCTCACCGTAGAGGGCGCGAGCGACACCGCGAGCATCAGTCGAAGCGCATCCCCTCCGGCCGCGGCGGCAGCACGAACAGGATCAGCAGGAACACCGCGCCCGCGATCGGGATGAACAGCGCGAAGATCCACATCCCGCTGTGGTTCACGTCGTGCAGCCGTCGCCAGATCAGCGCGAGCGAGGGCACCAGCGTGCCGAGCGCGATCGCCCCGGCGAGCACGGCGACCCACGGCGTCGCGAAGTCCAGCTCGCCCGAGCGGAACGGCGTGAACGACAGCTGCAGCCCCGGCTCCGAGCCGTCGAGCAGCTGCAGCGCGAGGTTCAGCAGGGTCCCCGCGAGGATGATCCACCAGTACTCCGCGCGGCTCGCCCTGCCGCGGAAGCGCGCGTACTGCGAGAAGAAGCGCCGGATCGCGGCGAGCGGAGGAGCACCGTAGTACGGCTGGCCGGGGACGGGGATCGTGCTCTGACTCATGCGCTTCACGCTATCCCGCACTCGTCGGGCAGTTCGTCGTCCGCGGGGAGGAGGCGCCTCGCCCTATCGGACAGCCGCGGCCTGCTCGCGCCGCACCGCGCTCGTCGCCCGCGCCTCCACGACCAGGCTCACCACGAGCCCGACCGCGATCATCACGATCGCCACCCACGGCAGCAGATCGAGTCCGCTCAGGTCGATGGTCAGTCCGCCGACGATCGCGCCGCCGCCGATGCCGATGTTGAACGCGGTCGTCTGCAGCGCCGCGGCGAGGCTGCGCAGCTGGAACGAGGAGGTGCGCAGCATCCGCGTCTGCAGCATCGCCGGGATGCCGCCGAACGCGATGTTCCAGACGATCGCCGCGACGACGATCGCGACCGTGGCCTGCGAGCCGGCGGCCAGCCCGAGGGCGACCAGCGCGAGCACCACGGCGATCGCCGCGACCACGAAGCCGGAGCGCGGGAAGCGGTCGGTCGCGAAGCCGGCGAGCACGAGGCCCACCGCGCCCGCGCCGCCGAACGCGAAGAGGAGGAGCGGGACGCTGTCGGAGGAGAACGACGCGTTCTCGAGCCATGGCGTGACGTAGGTCGAGAGGGTGTTCTGGCCGATCAGCACCAGCAGGATGACGACGCAGACGCCGATGATGCGCGGCAGGCTGCGGTCCTTGCGGGCGGGCAGCCGGATCTCGCCGGTGCGCAGCGGGATGCTGTGGTCGACCGCGGGCAGGAACTTCACCACGAGCAGCGCGAGCAGCAGCACGATCGCGCCGAGGATCGCGAACGTCGGACGCCACCCGAACGCGTGGCCGAGCGCGGTGCCCACCGGCACCCCGAGGACGAAGGCCGCCGAGCCGCCGCCGGCCGTGATCGCGGTCGCCCGGCCGAGGTGCTCCGGAGCAACGAGGTGCGCCGAGTAGGCGGCGACGATCGCCCAGAACAGCCCGTGCGCGAGCCCACCGAGGATGCGCGCGCCGACCAGCAGCGCGAAGGTCGGCGCGAGCGCGGCCAGCACGTTCGCGACCGCGATCGTGCACAGCGCGACGAGGAGCAGGCTCTTCCGCGAGAACCGCTGCGTCACGAGCGTCAGCGGGGTCGTCGCGATGACGACGGTCGCCGCGAAGATCGTCACCAGCTGCCCGGTCAGCGGGATGCTCACGCCGAGGTCCCGCGACATGTCCGGGATGAGGCCGGTCGGCAGGAACTCGCTGGTCACCGAGACGAAGACGGCGCCGGCGAGCGTGAGCAGGCCGATCCAGGGGAAGGCGGCGGGGGCGGTCGTGCGGGTGCTGGAGCTGGTGCGCGGAGGGGTGTTCACGGTGTCCTGAGGGAGGTGGGGCGGGCGGCGACCATCAAGCCTCGCACGCCCCGGCCCCCCTCAGGTGTCCGGGGGGTTACTTCACGACGGTGCTGTTCTTCACGGCCCGCTACTTCACGACGGTCTTGGCCGCGCTGGTCTTGCTCAGCGTCGTGTAGCCCGCCTTCGTGCCGGTGACCGTCGCCGTGATCGCCTTGCCCGCGTCCGCCGACACCGTCTTGTAGGTCGCCGACGTCGCGCCCGAGATCGCGCTGCCGGCGCGCTTCCACTGATACGTCAGCGTGACGGGTGCCGGGCTCCAGGTGCCCGGCACCGCGGTGAGGGTCTGGCCGACCTTCGCGGTTCCGGTGATCGTCGGGGTCGCGCCGGTGAGGACGCCGCCGGTGACGAGCGCGGTGGTGGCGCTGGTCTTCGTGGCGGGGGAGTAGCCGGTCTTCGTGGAGGTGACGGAGACGGTGATCGTGGCGCCGGCGTCCGAGGCCTTGAGCACGTACGTCTTCGCGGTGGCCCCGGAGATGTAGACGCCGTTGTTCTTCTTCCACTGGTAGGTCAGCGTCGTGCCGGAGTCCCAGGTGCCGGGGTTGGCGGTGAGGGTCGAGCCGACCTTCGTGGTGCCGGTGATCGTCGGCGTCGGCATGAGCGTCTGCAGCGCCGCCTTCGCGGTGACCGCGGCGCTGGTCTTCGTGACCGCGGTGTAGCCGGACTTCGTGCCGGTGACGGCGACGGTGATCGCCGCTCCGGCGTCGGCCGCGACGAGCGTGTAAGTCGTCGCGGTGGCGCCGCTGATCGCGGTGCCGTTGCGCTGCCACTGGTAGGCGAGCGTGACGGGCGAGGGCGTCCAGGTGCCGGGAACGGCGGTGAGCTTCTGCCCGACGGTCGCGGTGCCGGTGATGGTCGGCGTGGCTCCCGTGATGACCGCGCCGTTGGTGACGGCCGCGGTCGTCGCGCTGGTCTTGGTCGCGGGGGAGTAGCCGGTCTTGGTGCCGGTGACGCTCACGGTCAGCGTCGCGCCGGCATCGGAGGCCTTGAGGACGTAGGTCTTCGCGGTGGCCCCGGAGATGTAGGTGCCGCCGTTCTTCTTCCACTGGTAGCTCAGCGTCACGCCGGAGTCCCAGGTGCCCGGATTCGCGGTGAGCGTCGACCCGACGGTCGTGCTGCCGGTGATCGTCGGCGTCGGCATGAGCGTCTGCAGCGGCAGCCCGACCTGGGTGGCCGAGCTGGTGCGGGTCGCGGTCGTGTACCCGTACTTCGTGCCGGTGACGCTGACGGTGAGCGCGGTCCCGGAGTCGGCGGAGACGACGACGTAGCTGCTCCCCGTGGCGCCGGCGATCGCGGTCCCGTTGCGCTTCCACTGGTACGCGAGGCTCACGGGAGCCGGGCCCCAGTTGCCCGGGTTCGCGGTGAGCGTTCCGCCGACGGTGGCCGACCCGGTGACGACCGGGACGGAGTTGGTGAGCGAGCTGAGAGCGAGCGGAAGGGCGGCGCTGGTGCGCGTCGCCTTCGCGTATCCGGCCTTTGTCCCGGTGACCTCGACGCTGAACGGGCCGCCGTAGTACTGCGAGTCGGTCACGACGTACTGCGAGCCGGTCGCACCGTCGATCGGGGAGCCGTTGCTCAGCCACTGGTAGCTGAGGGTGACAGGCTGCGGACCCCACGTTCCGGGGACGGCGGTCAGAGTGTCTCCGATCGCCCCGGAGCCGCTGATGGTCGGCGTCGGCGCAGTGAGAGTGCCGACGTTAGCGAGCGTCAGAACGAAGTCGCCCTTGCTGAAGTCGAAGTTGGAGACCTGCAGGAAGTAGGTCTTGCCGGCCTGCACAGCGAAGCTGGCATTGGCCCGAGCGAAGGAGTAGTCGTACTCACCCGTGCTGCCCGTATCGGTGAACTGGTAGGGGCAGGCGAGCATCGCTCCCGGAGTGACGCCGTCGGATTCGTAGACCCCGAGATTCACCGGCGAGAAGCTGTCGCCGAGGTCGGCCTCGACGCTTCCGGTCGAAGGTGCGCGGTACTTGTACCAGACCGAGCCCATGAAGGGGTTGTACTCGCACCCCGCGTAGGGCTGGTACCAGTTGTTGTCGATCTTCGCCGTCGACCCCTGGATCGTTGCGGGGACGCTCGAGATCACCGACGCCGACGAGTAGGTGGTGTTCGGGACGGCGGCACTGGCGGAGAGGAAGAACTCGACGTCTTTCGGGCCCTCGGTCTCGGGCGAGTAGTAGGCAAGGCTGACCTGGAAGTAGTAGGTCTTCCCGGCCTCCGCCTGCACGTGGTTGCGTTCGCGGTACCCGGTCTCCGTGCAGCTGATGCGGGTCGCGTCCGTGGTCGGCCCCTCGGCGAAAGCGCTGACGAGCGTCGTCTCCTGGTCCGCGGAACCTCCGAAGGTCAGAGTCTGCTTCTTCGTCGAGACGTACTGGTACCAGATCGAGCCGTATCCGTAGGTGAAGAACTCAGAGAAGTCCGGATCGGTCGTGCGACAGGTGGAGTTCTCCCCGTCGGACAGCGTCGCTCCTGCGTAGGGAGCGACGGTGGAGAACGGCAGGGTCGTCACTGCGGTCGCGTTCTCGCGCAGGTCGTTCGCGGGCGCAGTGGCGGCGACGAGCGCCCGCGGATCAGCAGCCTGCGGAGCGGCCTGGCGAGCAGCTGGCTCATCGGTGTGCCACTGGCCGGAGGTCTCCGAGACCGGCGCGGCCGAGGGCGCGGCTTCCGCCGCCACAGCCGCCGGTGCGACCAGCAGCCCGAAGCCGACCGCGAGGGCGGTGGCGAGGGCGAGGGCCCGCGCGCGGGTGGGACGGTGTTCGGGCATGACGACTCCAGGGCGAGCGGCGAGCGGGTGGCAGTGCGGTGCCTGCGGGACCCGAGCGCGGCAGAACCACGTTCGTCGAGAAGGCTCCTCAGTGTGATGAGATTCACAGGGAGCGGGTACCACCCGTTCGGGGCGGCCTGGAGAGAACTACTCAGCCGGGCGCACGGCGCGGCCGAGAGCCGGCCGCTACTGCAGCGGGTACGCGCGCCCGTTCACCAGCAGGGTGTCGCCGGCGGCGCTGTCCGGCCCGAGGTGGTCCTCGAGCGACGCGGTGGCCGTGTCGGCGGCGGCGCCCTGGGCGGCCACTCCGGTCGAGAGCAACAGGCCGCAGGCCAGCGCGGTGATCACGGTGGTGCGGTTGCTCGGCATGCGGTTCATCGGCGTCGTCCTTGGCGTCGTGGGGGTCGCCGCCCCCGGGGTGTAGGAGCGGTTTCAGAACGCTCCGAGCCTACGGCTCCGACCCGATGCGCCGCCTGGCACCTTTCTGGGGTTCCCCTGTGCGCCTCGGCGGAGGCGCGCCCGATCGCGGTAGGCCTCCTGGAGAGGTTCACCTTGTACACACGGGTGACACCATGCTGATCGAGTAGCCCGCGGAGCGGGCGTATCGAGATCCACCACCGTCAGAACGGGAGTCTGCAGACCCGCCCTGTTGACGGTGGTGGGTCTCGATATGCCCATTCAGGGCTACTCGACCAGCATGCAACCGTCAGAACGGGGGCGGCGGGTCGACGAAGCAGGGTCGCCGAGGTGGGTCCGGCGGCCGCCCCGGCAGCGGGGGCGGCCGGTTGATGACGCGCCTGCCGGTCGGGGTCGTCCAGACGATCGTCCCGTCGTCGTCCTTCGTGTACGTCCATCGGTCGCCGTGCCGGAGGTGATGATGCGCCGTGCACAGCGAGACGAGGTTCTCGAGCGAGGTCTCGCCGCCGTTGCGCCACTCGATCGTGTGGTCGGCTTCGCTGCGGGCGGAGGTGCGCTGGCAGCCTGCGAAGCGGCAGGTCTGGTCCCGCAGCTGCAGATGCAGCCGCATCCGCGACGGCGGGACGCGTTGGGTCCGGCCGACGGAGACGACGGCACCGGTATCCCGTTCAGTGAGCACACGGGTGAACGACGCCGCCGTCCGGATCAGCTCCCGCGCGACGTCGGCAGGGACGGGGCCGTAGCCGTCCAACTCCGCGGGCTCGTCGTCCAGATCCACGGCCGTGGACGCCGCGAGCGTGAGCCGCACCTCCGCCCGGACACCGGGAACGAACGTCGGGTCGGGCCGGTCCTCGGCGTCGGGAGTGGTGCCGAAGATGTCGCCGTCGCAGAGCAGATCCACGGCGACGTCCGCGCGAAGCTGCGAGAGCGTGCGCACATCCCCGGCATCGCGCAGAGAACGGGCCATCCGGTCGGCACGGTCGTAGGCGCCCATCACCGCAGAGGCCGGGCCGTACAGGCAGAGCGTCGCCATCCCGTCCACGTCCGGCGTGACCCACACCGCCCGGTCCGTCCGGGCGCGGGAGTGCCGCGCCGCGAGGGACTCCTGGTGCAGCTCCTCCCGCCAGCGACGCAGAGCTCGGCGCAGCTGCGTCAGCGTCATCGACGGCGCCGCCTCCGCGACGCGCTCATCGAGAGTGGCGCGGGACCCCTCGGGGAGGCTGCTGGCGATCGCGCAGATCGCCTCCCCCTCCTCCCAGTGCAGGCGCGCCTGCGCGAGCAGCTCGCGCGTCAGCGGGAGGTGCTCGAAGAGCAGCTGCGCGTTCTCGAGACGGCGGGCGATCACCTGCTCCGACAGACCCTCCGCGACCGCGAGCTCTGCGCGGATGGAGCGCTCGACGAGATCGCGGGTCTCGCCGGGGGTCGCGCCGCGGGCGAAGGCGTCGGGGTGGGCGAGTGCAGTGCGATGGAAGTCGTAGAGGTACCGGGCCTCGGCGAGACGCGGATGGGCGGCGGCGCGGGCGCTTGCGGCGGCACGGTCGCTGAGCCCCCGCAGGTGCTCGAGCACCTCTTCCGTCGATCCGAACTCCGTCATACATGTATTGAAACAGGGACCACTGACACTCGGGGCGGCTCCAGGGTGCAGCGGGACGATCGGGGGCTGTACCGGGGCTGTGGAGGAGTCACTGCGCTGGAGGGCGGGGTCTCGATACGCCCCTGCGGGGCTACTCGACCAGCATGAACGGGACGCCACCGCGTCCTCCCTCTCTTCCGAGACGCGAAGCGGCGTCTCCGGCAGAGGCGCCCTGCGCGCTGCTCGACCAGCAGGAGAGAGGCGGGTCCTTCCTTCCCTCGTCGCCGGACGGAAAGGCGCCGCGCGCACGCCCGCCGTAGGCTGGCCGGATGACGTCCCGGGTGCGCCTCCTGCTGGCCTCGTCGCATCCCGGGCCGACGGTCACCGTCACCGTGCTGGCGACCGTGCTCGCCGCGGCGTCCGGGCACGCACCGGGGACCGTCGTCCTCGTGGCGCTCGCCGTGCTCGCCGGGCAGCTCTCGATCGGGCTGGCGAACGACTGGATCGACGCCGACCGCGACCGCGCCGTCGGCCGCACCGACAAGCCCGTCGCGCTCGGCCGGATCAGCGTCGGCGAGGTCCGCGCCGCCGCGCTCGGCACCGCCGCGGTCGCCGTCGTGCTCTCGCTCCTGCTCGGGCCGGTCGCCGCCGTCGCGCACCTCGTCCTCGTCGCCGCGGGCTGGGCCTACGACGCCGGGCTCAAGCGCACCGCGTTCTCCGTCGTCCCGTTCCTCGTCGCCTTCGGGCTGCTCCCCGTCGTCTCCGTCGCGGCGGGCGGCGGCCAGCTGCCGGCCTGGTGGGCGGTCGCCACGGGCGCCGTCTTCGGCGTCGCGATCCACTGCACCAACGTGCTCCCCGACCTCGTCGACGACGAGGCGACCGGCGTCCGCGGCTTCCCGCACCGCCTCGGGCTGCGCCTCTCCGGCGTCGTCGCGTTCGGCTCGCTGATGCTCGGCGCGGTGCTCGTGCTGCTCGGCCAGGTCGTCGGCGACGATCCGGTCGGCGGCCCCGGAGTCGTCCTCGCCGTCGTCGCGACCGTCGCGGTCCTCGTCCTCGCGGCCGCCGGCATCCGCCTGGTGCTCACCGGCCCGCCGACCCGCACGCTGTTCCGCCTGGTGATCGCCTCGTCGCTCGTCCTCGTCGTCGAGCTCGGCCTGGCGGGCGCTCGACTGGTCGCCTGAGCCGGCCCCCCACCAGCAGCCCTACGACCACCGCATCGAGTACACCCGCGCGAGCAGGTCCGAGGTCGGCAGCGCCAGCAGCGTCCGTAGCAGTCCCTCGCGCCCGAGCAGCCCCGCGCCGCCGACCGGCCGGCCCGCCGCCATGTTCAGCTCGGCCTGCCGCGCCGCGCGCCGAGCCACTCGCATCCGCCGCCGGGCGAACGCGGGGAACGGCCCGGCCGAGCCGTTGCGCACCGCGTCCGCGAGCAGCGGCGCGAGCTCGGCCGCGTCGAGCCAGCCCAGGTTCATCCCCTGCCCGCCGATCGGACTGATCTCGTGCGCCGCGTCCCCGATCAGCACCACCCGGCCCACGCCGATCCGCTCGGCCGCGCGCCGCCGCACCTGGAAGCCGCTGAGCATCGTGCAGGTCGCCGGGTCCGGCGCGGCGCCGGTCCGCGCCCGCACCACGGTGCTGAGCGCCAGGGCGGAGGCCGGATCGGGTGCCGCGTCCGGCCGCCACGCGGGCGCCACCAGGTCGTCACCCGCGAGCGCCACATAGCGCCGCCGCCCGCCCGGCAGCGGGAACGACTCCACCACGCCGTCCGGCCCGACGTCGACGAGCGCCGACGACGCCCGCGTGGCCGGCTCCGGGTCGGCGAAGTCGCCCATCACGTAGGAGTCGGGGTAGTCGCGGCCCGTGCTGCGGATCCCGAGCAGCTCGCGCACCGCGCTGCGCGCCCCGTCCGCGCCCACCACGAAGGCGGCGCGCACCGTCACCGGAGCGCCGTGCTCGTCCGCCCCGGTCGCGTCCACGTGGTCGCGCCCGCGGTCGAGCCCGGTCAGCGTGACACCCGAGCGCAGCGCACCGGGCGCCGCAGCCTCCAGCCGCTCGCGCAGGATCGACTCGGTGCGGTGCTGATCGAGGGTGACGACGTACGGATGCGTGCGCGAGGCCCGCGCGAACGACAGCGCTCCGAGCACCCGGCGCCGGCTCACCGCGACGCCCTCGGCGACCCGGACGCCCTCGGCGAGGATCCGCTCGGTCGCACCGACCTCGGCCATCGCGTCGAGCGAGGGCGGATGGATGCCGATCGCCCGCGAGCCGGCGGGCACCGCGGTCCGCCGCTCCCAGACCTGCACGTCGACCCCGCGCCGGGCGAGCAGCGCGCCCAGCAGCACGCCGACCGGTCCGCCGCCGACGACCAGCACGTCGGTCCGCTGCAGGCTCATCCCCCCATGCAATCAGACGCGGGAGAGCGACAGGCCGGGGGGAGAACGTCACCGCCCCGAAACAGCCCCGGCATCTGCGCTCCCTAGCCTGGCCACGGTCTCCGCGGTCGGCGCGGAGCACGACGCCGCTGAACGGGGCACACATGAGTGGGAACACGGTCCGCCGCGACGCGATCAAGGACGTCGAAGCCTACGTCCCGCCCGCGGTCGTCTTCGATCAGACCGAGGCTCCGGGCGAGATCTTCGGCTCGAACGTCTTCAGCACGATCGTGATGCGGCAGCGTCTGCCGAAGTCGGTCTTCAAGTCGGTCATGGCGACCATCGAGCACGGCGCCGTGCTCGACCCGCTGGTCGCCGACGCCGTCGCCTCGGCGATGAAGGACTGGGCGCTCGAGAAGGGCGCCACCCACTACGCGCACGTCTTCTACCCGCTCACCGGGCTCACCGCCGAGAAGCACGACAGCTTCTTCGAGCCGGTCGGCGACGGCTCCGCTCTGGCCGAGTTCGCCGGCAAGACCCTGGTCCAGGGCGAGCCCGACGCGTCGAGCTTCCCCAACGGCGGGCTCCGCAACACCTTCGAGGCCCGCGGCTACACCGGCTGGGACGTCACCAGCCCGGCCTATGTGCTCGAGAACCCGAACGGCAACACCCTCTGCATCCCGACCGTCTTCGTCTCGATGACCGGCGAGGCCCTCGACCACAAGACGCCGCTGCTGCGCTCGCAGCAGGCGATGGGCGAGCACGCCGTCCGCATCCTGAAGCTCTTCGGCCACGTCGCGCCCAAGCCCGTCGTCTCGTTCTGCGGACCGGAGCAGGAGTACTTCCTGATCGACCGGCACTTCTTCCTCGCCCGCCCCGACCTGCTGAACGCCGGCCGCACCCTCTTCGGCACCAAGCCGCCCAAGGGCCAGGAGTTCGACGACCACTACTTCGGCGCCATTCCGGAGCGCGTGCTCGGCTTCATGATGGACACCGAGCGCGAGCTGTTCAAGCTCGGCATCCCCGCGAAGACCCGGCACAACGAGGTCGCGCCGGGTCAGTTCGAGATCGCCCCGATGTTCGAGCGCGGCAACATCGCCGCCGACCACCAGCAGCTCCTGATGACCACGTTCAAGTCGGTCGCGAAGAAGCACGGGATGGAGTGCCTCTTCCACGAGAAGCCCTTCCTCGGGGTCAACGGCTCGGGCAAGCACGTCAACTTCTCGCTCGGCAACAGCGAGCTCGGCTCGCTCCTCGTCCCCGGCGACACCCCGCACGAGAACGCCCAGTTCCTGGTCTTCTGCGCCGCGGTCATCCGCGCGGTGCACCGCTACGGCGGGCTGCTGCGCGCCTCCGTCGCCTCCGCCTCGAACGACCACCGCCTCGGCGCCAACGAGGCCCCGCCCGCGATCATCTCGATCTTCCTCGGCGACCAGCTCGCCGACGTCTTCGAGCAGCTCGCCAAGGGCCCGGCGACCTCGTCGAAGGGGCGCGGCGCGATGCAGATCGGCGTCGACACCCTGCCGATCCTCCCGACTGACCCGGGCGACCGGAACCGCACCAGCCCGTTCGCCTTCACCGGCAACCGCTTCGAGTTCCGCGCACCGGGCTCGATGCAGTCGGTCGCCGGCCCGATGGTGACGATCGCCACGATCATGGCGGAGTCGCTCGACTTCGCCGCGACCGAGCTGGAGACCGCGGTCGCCGCCGGCACCGACTTCGACACCGCGGTGCAGGACCTCCTGACCGCGATCATCACCGAGCACGGCGCGGTCGTCTTCAACGGTGACGGCTACGCGGACGCCTGGCCGATCGAGGCCGAGAAGCGCGGCCTCGCCAACCTGCGCACGACGCTCGACGCCCTGCCCGAGCTGATCACCGACTCCGCCCTCGAGCTCTTCGAGAAGTACAAGGTCTTCAACCACCGCGAGATGCACAGCCGCTACGAGATCGGCCTCGAGCAGTACGCACTGTCGGTCGGTGTCGAGGCGCGGCTCACGCTCGAAATGGGCACGACCTCGATCCTGCCGGCCGCCGTGCGGCACCAGACCGAGGTCGCGCTGAACGTCGGCGCGCTCAAGGCCGCCGGAGTCGAGCCGGATCTCGCGCCGCTGCACGAGGTGAGCGCGCCGATCGCCGACCTGCGCACGGCGCTCGCCGCCCTGAAGGACGCGCTCGCCGCGGAGCCGGGCCACACGGCCCTCGCCGAGGCGGAGCACGCCCGCGCCGCGCTGATCCCGGCGATGGCGGCGGTCCGCGAGGCGGCCGACACCATCGAGGGCCTCATCGCCGACGACCTGTGGCCGCTGCCGACCTACCAGGAGATGCTCTTCATCCTGTAGCCGGGCCCGGCCGATCGCCTCGCCCTGCTCGCCGCCTCAGCGCGCGCGGAGCAGGGCGAGGAACTCGTCCGCCATCGCCAGCTGGTCCTGCAGCTTCGCGCGGCGGAGCGACGCCTCCTCCTCGAACGCCGCCAGCTGTGCGCGGATCGCGGCGGTCTCCTCCGGGGTCTGCGCCTGCTCGAGGCTGTCGACGACGCGCAGCAGCTCGGTCATCGCGTCGAGCGTGTAGCCGAGCGGCTTCATCCGGCGGATGAGCAGCAGGCGGTCGAAGTCGCGCTCGGTGTAGAGGCGGAAACCGCCCTCGGTGCGCCCGCTCGGCCGGAGCAACCCGACCTCGTCGTAGTGCCGGATCGTCCGCAGCGACAGCGACGACCGGTCGGCGAGCTCGCCGATGCGCATGGTCGCCTCGACCTCCTCGGCCGTCAGCTCGGTCGTGCGGTCGTCCGCCATCGTCTCTCCGTCCCGGTGAACCCTCACGTTGCGGTAGGTTTGCCGTCGAGGGTCCCGCACCATTCTCCCCGTGCGCGGGCCCGGCTCGCGCGACGCCGCGCTCCTCCCCTTCCGACCGCCGCTCCCGCCGAGCCCGTCCGCCCCTGGAGACCGTCGTGTCCGTCCCCACCAGCCCCACCAGCCTGCCCGGGCCCCGCCCCGCCGCCGCGAACCGCGCGATCACCGTCCTCGACGCCCTCCGCTCGCCGCGCCAGCTCTCCCGCGAGGTGCTCGCCGGCATGGTGACGACGCTCGCGCTGGTGCCCGAGGTCATCTCCTTCTCGGTCGTCGCGGGAGTGGACCCGATGGTCAGCCTCGTCGCCTCGATCGTCCTCGCGCTGACCATGTCGATCCTCGGCGGGCGCCCCGGCGTCATCACCGCGGCCGCCGGCTCCGTCGCGCTGGTCATCGCGCCGCTCGTCTCGGAGCACGGCGTCGAGTACGTGCTGCCGACGGTGATCCTCGCCGCGGTCATCCAGATCGTCTTCGGCTTCGCCGGTCTCGCGCGGCTGATGCGGTTCATCCCGCGCTCGGTGATGATCGGCTTCGTCAACGCGCTCGGGATCCTGATCTTCCTGGCGCAGGTGCCGCACGTGATCGATGTGCCGTGGATCGCCTACGCGCTCTTCGCCGCGACCCTGCTGATCATCTTCGTGCTGCCGCGCTTCACCACCGCGGTGCCGGCCCCGCTCGTCGCGATCGTCGTCGTGACGGCCGTCGTCATCCTGGCGAACCTGGCAGTCCCGGACGTCGCCGACGAGGGACCGCTGACCGGGCAGCTGCCCGGCATCACCCCGTTCCTGGTGCCGCTGGACCTCGCGACCCTTCAGCTGATCCTGCCGACCGCGCTGAGCGTCGCCTTCGTCGGCCTGATGGAGACGCTGCTCACCGCCAAGCTCGTCGACGAGATGACCGGCACCCCCTCGCACAAGGGCCGCGAGTCCTGGGCGCTCGGCGTCTCGAACCTGCTCGCCGGCTTCTACGGCGGCATCGCCGGCTGCGCGATGATCGGCCAGACCGTGCTCAACGTGAAGACCGGCGGCGCGCGCACCCGCATCTCCACGATCGTCGCCGGCGTCTTCCTGCTCGCGCTGGTCACCGGGCTCAGCTCGGTGATGGGCCGCATCCCGATGGTGGCGCTCGCCGCGGTGATGATGATCGTCGCGATCAGCACCGTCGACTGGCACAGCCTCCGCCCCTCGACCCTGCGCCGGATGCCCGTGCCCGAGACGCTCGTGATGGTCGTCACCGTCGTGGTCGTCGTCGCGACCGACAACCTCGCGCTGGGTGTCCTGGTCGGCGTGATCCTGGCGATGATCCTCTTCGCCCGCCGTGTCGCCCACGTCATCGCGGTCGAGCGCGCCCTCGCCGACGACGGCGAGTCGGTCCGCTACACCGTGACCGGCCCGCTCTTCTTCGGCAGCAGCAACGACCTCGTCGACCGCTTCGCCTACTCCGACGACCCGTCCGTCGTCGTCATCGACCTCGGCCGCGCCCAGATCTGGGACGCCTCCACCGTCGCCGCCCTCGACTCCATCGAGACGAAGTACCGCGACCACGGCGCCACCGTCACCATCGAGGGCCTCGACGAGCGCAGCACCGGCTTCCACCGCCGCCTGACGGGCCGCCTCGGCAGCTGACCCGGGAAGGAGGTCGGGCTGAAGGGCCTGTGGCGCACATCGATGCCACTTTGCGCACGATCTGCGAGAGCGAGTCCTAAGCTCCGTCCCCATGACAGGGAAGCCGACGGCGCGCGTCTACGTCGACGGCTTCAACCTGTACCGACGAGCACTGGACGAGAAGCCGCATCTCAAGTGGCTCGATCTGCGGGCGGCGGCGCAGGCGATCATGCCCGACCACGAGGTGACGTTCGTCAGGTACTTCACGGCGAACGTGCGCCCGGGGATGTCGACGGACGTGCGGGCCCCCGTGCGGCAGCAGACCTATCTCCGGGCGCTCGGGACGGACCCGCTGGTGTCGATCCACTATGGGACGTTCCGGAACGACAACCGATGGATGGACGCCGTCCCGCTCGTGATCGATCCGGCGACCGGGCGGTACGTGCAGGTCAAGGTCCGCAAAGCGGAGGAGAAGGGCTCGGACGTTCACCTCGCTGCGCGGATGGTCGCGGACTCCCACCTCTCCCTGGCCGACATCTACGTCCTGCTCTCGAACGACTCCGATCAGGTGCCGCCGCTGCAGATCCTGCGGGAGTCAGGACACGATTTCGGCATCATCTTCCCGATGCCCTCGGCCCGGAGCTCGAAGGAGCTGGTCAAGACCGCCCCGGCCTTCGTCGGTCACGTCACGGACGCGGTGCTGGCGGAGTCGCAGTTCCCGTCGGAGCTCGTCGACAGCAGGGGAAGGGTCTTCCGCCGTCCCATCGCCTGGGCGCAGCGCCCCCTGAGGGGAAATTCCGAAGGCCCCGCCGAAGCGGGGCCTTCTAACCGGTAACCGAGGTATCCGGGGGTGTGCCACCATGCTAGCCCTGGCCGACGCCGGAGCGTCGTGTGCACGCTCGGGTGGCGCATCTTCCACCGTCGCCTGATGAGACGCCTCGGCAGCTGAGCGGGTGCACCCGAGGCCCCACATGCTGGTCGAGTGACCCGCGCAGCGGACCCTGAATGCTGATCGAGTAGCTTGCGCAGCGGGCGTATCGAGATCCACCCGTCTCAGCACGGCAGGTCTCGATACGCCGCTGCGTGCTTACTCCATCAGCACGGTCCGCGTTGCGCGCGGGGGACCGAGTGGAGGAGCCTCGGAGGCCTCCGGAGTACGCTCGCGCGCATCCCTTCCGACGCTCAGCAAGGAGCACGACCATGACCGACGACGCTCAGGGCTTCACCCTCACCCGGCTGTTCGACGCGACGCCCCAGGAGATCTGGAGCGCGTGGACCGACCCCGACGAGATCGCCGAGTGGTGGCACCCGCGCGGGCTGACCACTCCGCGCGAGTCGGTCGAGGTCGACCTGAAGGTCGGCGGCCGCTACGCCTACACGATGGTCTCGACCGCGAGCGAGGAGACCTACCCGACCGGCGGTGTCTACCGCGAGATCACGGCCCCCGAGAAGCTCGTCTTCACCTGGGGCGAGCCCGGCGACGCGGACGCGCCCGTCGTGACCGTGTCGATCCGCTCGGCCGGCGAGCTGACCCGGCTCACCTTCGAGCTGGCCGGCGTCGACGGCGAGCAGGGCGACGACTCGTTCTACGACGGCTGGGACCAGGCGCTCGACGCGTTGGCCGACCACCTCGATCCCGCCGCCTCCGTCGCGGGCTGAGCCTTCTCCCCGGCCCTCGGGGCCGTCAACCCCCTGTGGCCGACGGCGCCGTGCGGGGTTGTCTGGTGGGCCCGGTCTCTCCGAGAGACGGGGAGAGACGGAGGCGCCCTTGAGTGCGCACACCAGCAGGACCACCGGCGACCGCATCGCCGCGATCGAGACCTACGCCGACGACGCCGGCTGGCACAACCGCATCGCGGGCGCCGCCGTCCCGCTCACCCGCCACGACTCCCGCGAGGAGGCGGAGCGCCTCGGCGCCGAGATGGCACGGCAGCGCGGCGGCGGCCACCGGGTCCTCGCCTAGCGTCACTTCCCCGCGCCGGCCGCGCTGCCCAGGGCCTGCCCAGGGCGCGGTGACAGGCTGGCGGGAGCCGATGACGGCGAACCGGACGAGGGAGCAGTACCCGGCAGCACGACAAGACTGACTCGAAGGAGTGAGTCGTCGTGTCCTGGATCGTCCTGATCGTCTCCGGTGTCCTCGAGGCCGTGTGGGCCACCGCCCTCGGCAAGTCGGAGGGGTTCACCCGCCTCTGGCCGTCCGTGATCTTCGGAGTCGGCGTCGTCGCCAGTCTGTCCGGGCTCGCCTACGCGATGCGCGACCTGCCCACCGGCACGGCCTATGCCGTCTGGGTCGGGATCGGCGCCTCGCTGACCGTGCTCTACGGCATGTTCTTCGGCGGCGAGGGCTTCTCGCTCGTCCGCACGCTGCTGGTCCTCGGGATCGTCGGCTGCGTGATCGGGCTGAAGCTGCTGCACTGATCCGGTGCTGTCCGAGGCGACGTTCCGCGCCAGCGCATTGCAGGAGAACGATCGTTCCCCTAGGCTCTGAACCCCAGGGAGAGCGCCGGTACGGCAGGTGCTCCCCGTCCCGAAGGAGGAACCATGCCCACTCGTTCTGCACGCACCGCCTGGAACGGCTCGCTCGAGACCGGCGAGGGCCAGGTCGAGCTCTCGAGCTCGAAGCTCGGCACCTACGACGTCTCGTTCCCCAAGCGCGCGGCCGACGACGCCAACGGCTCGACCAGCCCCGAGGAGCTCCTCGGTGCCGCGCACTCCGCCTGCTACGCCATGCAGTTCTCGGCCGTCCTCGGCCAGGCCGGCGGCACCGTCGAGGCGCTCGACGTCCGCGCCGACGTCTCGCTCGGCCCGGACTCGGCCGGCGGCTTCAAGCTGACCAAGATCGCCCTCGTCGTCAGCGGCGAGGTCTCCGGCATCGACGAGGCCGCGTTCCTCAAGGCCGCCGAGGACGCGAAGAACACCTGCCCCGTCAGCAAGGCGCTCACCGGAGTCGAGATCACCCTCGACGCCACCTTCGAGGGCTGACGCTCCTCGCCCACGCACAGAAGCACCCCGTCGCGCACTGCGGCGGGGTGCTTCTGCGCGTGCGGTGGGAGGTCTCGATACGCCCGCTGCGCCTCATGCTGGTCGAGTAGCCCCGCAGGGGCGTATCGAGACCCCGCGTCAGGCGTCCGCGCGGTAGCGGAAGCCCGCGCCGAGGTGCTCCTCCGGCAGGCGGTCGCCGCGGCCGTGCAGCTTCTGGCGGAGCGTGCCCTCGACGTACTCGTCGGGGTAGGCGCCGCGGCGGCGCAGCTCCGGCACGATGAACTCGACGACGTCCTCGAAGGTGCCCGGGGTGATCGCGTAGGCGAGGTTGAAGCCGTCGACGTCGGTGTCCTCGACCCACTCCTGCAGGTGGTCGGCCACCTCGGAGGGTGAGCCGACGATGAACGGGCCGAGGCCGCCGATCGCGCCGAGCTTGGCGATGTCGCGGACCTTCCACTCGCTGCCGTCCTCGTTCGCCTCCTGGAAGTTGGCGACGGTCGACTGGATCGCGTTGCTCTTCACGTTGCCGATCGGCTCGTCGAGGTCGTACTGCGAGAGGTCGATGCCCATCCAGCCGGACATGAAGACCAGAGCGCCCTCCTCGCTCGCGTAGGAGAGGTAGTCGCGGTGCTTCGCGTGCGCCTTCTCGCTGGTCTCGTCGGTGATGATCGTCAGCAGCGTGTAGATCTTCGCGGAGTGGCGGTCGCGGCCGGCCGCCTCGAGCGCGTCGCGGATCCGCGAGACGGTGGCCTTGAGGCCCGCCTTGGTCGAGGACGCGACGAAGATCGCCTCCGCGTTGCCCGCCGCGAAGCGGATCCCGCGGGGCGAGGCGCCCGCCTGGTAGATGACGGGGGTGCGCTGCAGCGACGGCTCCGAGAGGTGGATGCCGGGCACGGTGAAGTTCTTGCCGCGGTGGCCGATCTCGTGCACCTTCGCCGGGTCGGTGAACACGCCGGACTCGCGGTCGCGGATCACGGCGTCGTCCTCCCACGACCCCTCCCACAGCTTGTAGAGGACCTCGAGGTACTCGTCGGCGACGTCGTAGCGGTCGTCGTGCTCGAGCTGATCCTCGTGGCCCATGTTGCGCGCGGCGCTGGGCAGGTAGCCGGTGACGACGTTCCAGCCGACGCGGCCCTTGGTCAGGTGGTCGAGCGTCGACATGCGGCGCGCGAACGGGTACGGGTGCTCGTAGGCGGTGCCGGCCGTGATGCCGAAGCCGAGGTGCTCGGTCGCCGCGGCCATCGCCGAGACGAGCAGGATCGGGTCGTTCACCGGGACCTGCGCGCCGTGCCGGATCGCGGCCTCGTTCGAGCCGCCGTAGACGTCGTACGTGCCGAGGACGTCGGCGATGAAGATGCCGTCGAAGGTGCCCCGCTCGAGCAGCTTCGCCAGATCGGTCCAGTAGGAGAGGTCCTTGTAGCGCCAGGACTGGTCCTGAGGGTGGCGCCACATGCCCGAGGACTGGTGGGCGACGCAGTTCATGTCGAAGGCGTTGAAGCGGATCTGGCGAGTCATCCCTCGATCGTGCCCAGTGCAGCCGGGAATCGGCACCGCTGTCGTCGCACGACGTCACAAAGCGATGGCCGTCGGACTGCCCGCGCAACCCGAAACAGCGCGGCCTTTGATTCGGGTTGTAGGGTTAACCCGAATCAGCGCACCCGCTGATTCGGGTTGTCGAAGGGAGCCCGATGACGTCCGAGTGGCCGGCGCACGAGTACGAGACGCGCCCCTGGCGGCAGTCGGTGCGCGCCGGCACGCGCGCGGACCGGATGCTCAGCGAGGTCGTGGTCGCCCTGCCGCCGCTGATCGCGAAGTCCTCCTGGGAGCCGCCGCCCGCCTCCCGGCCGGCTCTCGACGATGCCAGACACGCGGTCATCGCCCTGGACGCCGAGTACGGGAACCGGCTCGGCGTGCTCGGTCGGCTCCTGCTCCGGACCGAGGCGATCTCCTCCTCGAAGATCGAGGACGAAGAGGCGAGTCTGGAGGACTTCGCCCGCGCCACCGTCGGCATCCGGGCGAACTCCAGTGCGACGTCGATGGTCGCCGCTGCGGAGGCGATGACGGGCATGGTCGACGCCGCCGGCCGGACCGGCCTGATCGATGAGGCCGCGATCCTCACGGCGCACCGGGTCCTGATGTCCGACGACCCCGTGGACGCGCGCTACGCCGGGGCCTACCGGCCCATGCAGAACTGGATCGGGGGCAGCGACCACTCCCCGCGCGGTGCGGTGCACGTCCCGCCGCCGCCCGGGGCGGTCCCGGCCCTGATGGCCGACCTGATCCGGTTCTCGAATCGGAGCGACCTCGACCCGATCGTGCAGGCCGCGATCGCGCACGCGCAGTTCGAGTCGATCCACCCCTTCACCGACGGCAACGGGCGCATCGGCCGCGCGCTGATCACCGCGATCCTCCGCCGGCGCGGGCTGACGCGGACCACGGTCGTCCCCGTGGCGTCGGCGCTGGTCGCGGATCGCGAGCGCTACTTCGAGCTGGTGAACGACTACCGGGACGGCGCGCTCGCGCCCTTCGTCGACGAGCTCGCGCGGGCCTGCGCGGTCGCGGCTCCCGAATCGGCCCGGACGGCCGCCGTCCTCGAGGCGCTCCCGGCGGCGTGGTGGGCCGCCGTCCGGCCGCGCGCGGGGAGTGCGGCGGCGCTCCTCCTCGACGGGCTGCTCGACCACCCGATCGTCACGACCGCCCGCGCGATCGAGCTGACCGGACGGGCGCCCTCGAGCGTCGGTGCGGCGATCGGGCAGCTCGTCGCCGCCGGCGTGCTGACTCCGCTGACCGACCGCAAGCGGGACCAGGCCTGGGTGGCCGTCGACGTCCTCGACGAGCTGGCCGACCTGGAGGACCGCATCGGCACGGCGATGCTCGACGCGCAGTCGGGCTGAGCCGCGTCGGGTGCGTCGGCCGCGCCTACGCCAGCTCGCGGGCCAGGAAGCGCACGTGCTCGCGGATCTGGAACACCTCGCCGCCCTCGTGGCCGTTGAACGGGTAGACGCGGATCTCGCGCGGGCCGGCGTAGCGGTTGTAGGAGGCGTAGACGGTGGAGGGCGGGCAGATCTCGTCGAGCAGGGCGACGGAGAACATCGCCGGGACCTCCGCGTGCGGGGCGAACGAGGTGCCGTCGAAGTAGGACAGGGTGTCGAAGACGAACGACTCCGAGCCGCGGTGAGTGCGCAGGTAGCGCACGACCTCGCCGTAGGGCATGGTCTCCACGATCCGGACGGCGTGGCCGATGTGGCTGAGGAACGGGACGTCGATGATCGCGGCGCGCGCCGACTCCGACTCGCCGAGCAGGCCCAGGACACCGGCGACGGCGAGGCAGATGCCGCCGCCCTGGCTGCCGCCCGAGATGGCGACGCGAGCCGGGTCGACGGCGGGGTGCGCGCGCAGCACGTCGAGTGCGCGGACCGCGTCGGTGAAGACGCGGCGGTAGAAGTGGTCCGCGGGCGACTCGATGCCCTGGGTCATGAAGCCGCTCACGTGCGGGCCGCTGCCGACCGGGTCGGGGGTGTCGCCGCCGCGGTGGCCGGAGCCCTGGCCGCGGGTGTCCATCACCAGGTGCGCGTAGCCGGCGGCGCTCATCCCGGTCCACTCGTCGACCAGGCCGCGGCCGCCGCCGTAGCCGATGTAGGTGACCAGCGCGGGGAGCGGGCCCTCGACGCCGCGGGGGAGGATCAGCCAGCCGCGGATCGGGTGGCCGCCGAAGCCGGAGAAGGTGACGTCGAAGGTCTCCAGGAGCGGGAAGCCGGCGTCGACGGGCTCGAAGACGGGCTCGGTCGCGAGGCCGCGGGCCTCGGCGATGGTCTCGCGCCAGAAGTCCGCGAAGCCCTCGGGCTCCGGCAGGTCGGGCTGGTACTGCTCGAGGAGCTCGAGCGGGAGGTCGAACTGCGGCATCGCGGTCTCCGGGGTCGTTCGTCAGCGGACGCTCGAACCTATCGCGGCGACGCGCGTCCGCGGTGCCTGGACGCGGCGTGGGAGTGCGCACCACGACGGAATTCCTCTCCTCCGCGGGCGTTCCCTTCTTCATGACCACTTACGGAATCATCGGAGCAGGCAACATCGGCAGCCAGGTCGCGCGCGCGGTCCTCGCCCAGGGCGACGAGGTCGTGATCGCCAACTCGCGCGGTCCCGAGACCCTCGCCGACCTCATCGCGGAGCTCGGCCCGAAGGCGCGCGCCGCCACGGCGCAGGAGGCGGCCGAGGCCGCGGAGATCGCGGTCGTGACCGTGCCGCTGAAGAACCTCGAGCAGGTGCCGGTCGAGCCGCTCGCCGGCAAGATCGTGCTCGACACGAACAACTACTACTTCGAGCGCGACGGCCGCATCGAGGCGCTCGACAAGGGCGAGACGACGGTCAGCGAGATGCTGCAGAAGCACCTCCCCACCTCGAAGGTCGTCAAGGCTTTCAACCACATCATGGCCGCCGACATCACGACGACGGGCACGCCCGCCGGCACCGACGACCGCCGCGCCCTCGCCACGTCGAGCGACTACCCCGAGGCCGTGCACTTCGTCACCGACCTCTACGACCGCCTCGGCTTCGACACCGTCGCGATCACGCCGCTGAGCGAGTCCTGGCGTGTCGAGCGCGACCGCCCCGCCTACGTGGTGCGGCAGAACCGCGAGGAGCTCGAGGCCAACCTCGCGAAGGCGCCGCGCACGGTCTGACCGGTCGGCCCCGGCCCCCGGTCCCACGGGAGGGGGGCAGCGCCTGCGACACTGGAGCGAGACCCACCGCGCACCAGTGAGCCCGCCGGCTCCGAGAGGAGAGGTCCGCGCATGCCCCCCGAGATCCCCGACGTCCCCGCCGTCGATCGGCTGACCCGCCGCGGCCTCACCCGCCGCGGCGTCGTGCTCGGCGGCCTCGCCGTCCTGCCGCTGCTGAGCGCCTGCACCTTCGACTCCGCGTCCCCCTCGGACTCCGAGCCGCAGGAGGCGCCGCGCACGCAGGCCGCCGCACCCGCCGGTCCGGTGGCGCTCGCCGTCGACGCCGCGAGTGCGAGCGCTCTGCTGTTCACTGCGGCGCCGCTCGTCGTCGTGGCGGAGGACGTGCCCTCCTCGGTGCTGCTCGCCGCGCAGGTGAGCATCGCCTGGGGCGTGCCGCTGCTGGTGGAGAGTGCCGGATCCACGTCGACCGCGACGGCTTCGGCCTCGCCGTCCGGCTCCTCGATCGACGCCGAGCTCGCACGCCTCGGCACCACCCGTGTCGTCGCCGTGGGCGCCGTCGCCGAGCACGCAGGTGTCGACACCGTGACCGCCGCCGCCGAGGCCGCCGCGATCGAGGAGGCGACCGGAGTCGCGGTCGGCCCGCTCGACGCCGCTTCCCTCGTCGCCCTCGCGCCCGGTGCTCCCGCGGAGCCGCCCTTCGGCGCGCTGCCGGCGCGGGCCGAGCCGCTCGCCGGGGTGACCGCCCTCGCCCAGGCCTCCGACGTCGCGGCCGTCGCGAACGCGCGCGCGGTCGGCGTGCCGGTGACCCTCGTCGGCGACTCCGTGACCGACCTCCTCGCCTCGGGGCCGGCCGTCACCGCGATCGCCGACGCGGGCGCCTCCTGCACCCTGCTGCTCGGCCCGGTGCTCGCCGCGCAGCCGCTGCCGGAGTGGTCGGTGCGCGCGGCCGCGAGCGGCTGGCAGCTGCCCGGCGGCGGGCAGCGCCTCTTCGGCGGGCACCTCTACGTCGCGATCTACGGCACGCCCGGCGCACCCGTCCTCGGCGTGCTGGGCGAGCAGGGCCTCGATGCCACGATCGCGCGGGCGGAGGCGGTGGCCGAGCCGTACCGCTCGCTCACTGATCTGCAGGTCGTGCCGAGCCTCGAGATCATCACCACGGTCGCGGCGGGCAGCGCGGGCGGCGACGGCGACTACTCGAACGAGCTCGACCCGTCGGGCATCCGCCCCTACATCGACGCGGCCGCGGCGGCGGGCATGTACGTCGTGCTCGACCTGCAGCCGGGCCGCTCCGACTTCCTCACTCAGGCGCAGGCCTACGAGGAGCTGCTGCGCCTGCCGAACGTCGGCCTCGCCCTCGATCCGGAGTGGCGGCTCGCCCCCGACGAGGTGCCGCTCGCGCAGATCGGCCGCGTCCAGGCCGCCGAGGTCGACAGCGTCTCGAGCTGGCTCGCGGACCTCGTGCAGCGCGAGGACCTGCCGCCGAAGATGTTCGTGCTGCACCAGTTCCGGCTGTCGATGTTGCAGGACCGCGACAACATCCGCCGCGACCGCCCCGAGCTCGAGTTCCTGATCCACGTCGACGGCCAGGGCGGCCAGCCCGACAAGCAGGCCACCTGGAACGCCCTGCACGAGGGCGCTCCCGAGGGCATCGCCTGGGGCTGGAAGAACTTCTACGACGAGGACCTCCCGATGCTGACCCCCGCCGAGACGATGGCCCAGGTCGCCCCCCTCCCCGACCTGATCACGTACCAGTAGCCCCCCTCCGCGAGATGCCACTTGTGCACGCGACACGCCGTGAAGAGCGTGCACAAGTGGCATCTCGCGATCGATGCCCGCGAGATGCGCGCCGTCGAGGGAGACCTCGTCGATGTCGCCGGTCGTCCTGGTGAGCAGGCGGGTCACGGTTCGAGCAGGTCACGCTCCAAGGTGTCCCCGGAGTGTGCGCTCGCGACCGCCGAGAGGAGTCGGCGGGCGTTCTCGGGGGAGTGGAGCAGATACGCGGTCTCGACCTGCGACTCGTCCTCCTCCGGCGCCCTGACAGCGGTCGACTCGACGCTCCTCTGATTCATACGAAGATGGTTTCACGCCTGGCGAGTGCGAGGGAGAAGCAAACGCGAGATGCCAGTTGTGCACGCGACACGCCGTGAAAAGCGTGCACAAGTGGCATCTCGCGGGAGGGGTCAGCCGGTGATGAGGACGGCGTCGAGGAGGAGGGTCCGGCCCTTCGCTGCGGGGTTGCGGTCGGCGGTGGCGCGGAACGAGACGGTGTGCACGCCGGCGGGGAGCACGGCGCTGGTCCAGACGGTCCGCCGGTACTGCGTCGTGCTGCTGTAGCGGTCGATCCGGACGACGCGGACGCCGTCGAGGCCCCCCGCTCCGCGAGATGCCACTTATGAGCGTGACACGCCGTGGAAAGCGTGCACAAGTGGCATCTCGCGGAGGGGGGCGGACGGGGCCGGCGTCAGGAGGGCTGGTGGGCGGCCTCGCGGCGGCCCTCCTCCTTCGCCTGCTCGACGAGGGCGGCGACGCGGCGGCGGGAGCGGGTGCGGCCGGCGAGGAGCGCGGCGAGGATCAGCGCGAGGCCGAGGAGGACGGCGAGCTGGGGCAGGGGGACGGCGGCGGTGGTGGTCGACTCGGTGAGCGGGGCGATCTCGACGGGGTCGAGCCCCTCGGGGGTGACGACGGTCGGCGCGACGGTGAGGTCGGTGCCGACGGCGAAGAGGGGCCAGACGTCGTCGAGCTGGAGGGTGACGGCGCGGCGGTCGCCGGGGAGCAGCTCCTGCTGGGCGGCGTCGGCGGCGACGAGCGGGGCGGAGGCGCCCTGGGCGGTCGCGCTGCCGTCGAGGAGGAGGCGGACGTTGCCGGTGTTGACGATGTCGGCGGTGACGGTGAGCGCACCGGGCTGGAAGGGGTTCCAGGAGAGGCGGTAGTCGCCGGTGAGGTTCTCGACGGCGACGGCGGGGGCGACGTCGCCGGTGACGCGGGTCATCACGCGGAAGCCGATGCGGCTCTCGACGCCGACGGAGGAGCCGCCGACGTCGGTGCCGACGGAGACGAGGGAGGCGGCGAGGCCCGCGGCGTGATCGCCGGGCTCGGCGTCGTCGGGGACGGTGACGGTGAAGGGGACGATGCCGGTGCCGCCGGGCTCGACGGTGACGGTCTCGGGCGCGGTGATCCAGGTGCCGGCGTCGACGGACTCCTGGTCGGAGGGGAGCATGTTGAAGCGGCCCTTGTCGGTGAAGTAGCCGTCGGCCGTGTCGATCCGGAAGGTGACGGTCTGGTCGCTGAGGTTGCGGACCGCGGCCTGCTCGTCCGCGGTGGCGCCGGGGTCGAGGTCGAGCTCGACCCAGGAGCGCTTGTCGACGGCGCCGTCGGTCGCGGGGCTGACGGCCCAGGTGATCTGGTCGGTCGCGGCGGCGGCGAGGGCCGGGGGAGCGGCGGAGAGCGCGAGCGCGCCGACGAGGACGGCGAGGAGGGCGCGGAGCACGGAGGTCATGGGGAGTCCAGGTTCTCACGGGGTGGGTCTCGATACGCCGCCTGCGACGGCTACTCGACCAGCATGCGAGGAGCCGGCGGGGGCGCCGCATGCTGATCGAGTAGGCCGCGGAGCGGGCGTATCGAGATCCACCTGTCCAGCAGGGTGGGTCTCGATACGCCGCCTGCGGCGGCTACTCGACCAGCATGAAGCGCGCAGCCGGCGGCGGCTACTCGACCGGCAGGCTCACTCGAAGAGCGAGAGGGTGAGGGTCGAGCTGTAGTCGCCGGCGTCGACGGTGGTCGGGGTCTTGAGGGTCAGGGCCGCGTTGGCGGTCCAGGAGCCCTCCTCGGCGACTCCGGCGGAGTCGTTGGTGATGGCGAGGAGCTCCTGGTCGACGAGGCCGACGCCGTCCGGGCCGCCGTCGATGGCGGTGTCGACGACGTCGCCCTCGGCGACGAGGCCGGAGTCGCCGCCGTCGATCAGGTTCGGCGCCCAGCCGAGGTTCTCCGCGCCGATCGTGTCGCCGGTCGACGAGGTGAAGTCGCTCGCGGTGCCGAGCACGTACCAGCCGGCACCGGCGGGGATGTCGGCGGCGTCGCGGGTGTCGGTGACGGTGACCGTGGGCAGGGTGCCGGTGAACTGGCGGACGACGCTGGTGGAGCCGTTCTCGGTCAGGGCGGTGGCGTCGCTCGCGACGGTCATCGAGAGGGCGCCGCCGCCGGTGAGCGGGGCGATCTGCACGTTGACGTCGACGTCGTCGGCGCCCTGCTGCTCGTCGGCGAAGGCGGTGCCGGCGACGCCGAGCAGGAGCAGGCCTCCGGCGATGCCGGCGGTTCCGCGGAGGAGGAAGGAGCGGGTGTTCATAGCGGGTGTTCTCCGTTCTCGAGACGGCGTCGTCGCCGTCCGGTTCAGTGGTGTGGGGTCAGTGGTGTCGGGTGGTCGGTGAGGTCGGTGGGAGGCGCGAGCGCGTCAGCCGCAGCTCGCCGCCGCGTACGGAGCGGTGGCCGTCGCGGTGGCGGGCTTGCCCGCGACGAACGCGGTGGCCGTGGCGGTCGCGGAGCCGGCGGGCAGAGCGGCGGTGCGGGTCGTGAACGAGTGGGTGACGCTCTTGCCGGCGGCCACCTCCTCGAACGTCTTCGAGCCCGCGGTCGAGGTGACGACCATCTTCACCGGGAAGGCGTTCGGGTTCGTCGCCACGACCGAGAGGACGACCTTGCCCTGCACGCAGCGGGTCGACGCCGTAGCGGTCGCCGTGATGGCAGGGGCCGCGGTCGGCACCGTCTGCGGGCTGACGCTGGTGAGGGTCGGGACGACCTTCTGCATCAGGCCGGTCGCCGGGTCGAAGGTCACCTTGTCGATGGTGGTCTCGCGGTGCTGGCCGTCTCCGCCGGGGATGGCGAAGCGGTGGTAGGCGATGTACCAGTCGTCGGTGCCGGGGACGTTGATGATCGAGCTGTGGCCGGTGGCGAGGATGCCCTGCGAGGGGTCCTTCTCCAGGATCACGCCGCGGTAGGTCCACGGTCCGTCGATGCTCGTCGAGGTCGCGTAGCCGACCTTGTAGTTCTCCGAGCCGGTGTCGTCGATCGAGTAGGTCAGGTGGTAGAGCCCGTTGCGGTAGTTCATGAACGCGCCCTCGCGGAAGTCCGTGAGGCCCGAGATCGTCTTGATGGTGCCCGCCTTGATCGAGAGCATGTCGTCCGAGAGCTCGGCGTACACGGGTGCGCCGTTGCCCCAGAAGAGGTAGCTCTTGCCGGTGGCCGGGTCGGTGAACGCGGCCGGGTCGATGGCCTGGCCGGACTTCACGGACTCGCCGTTGGTGATCATCGGGGACTGCTGCGCGGTGAACGGGCCCATCGGGTTCGAGGCGACCGCGACTCCGATCGTCTTGCGGTCGAGCGCCGCGTTCTGGCCGGAGAAGTAGAAGTAGTACTTCCCGCCCTTCTCGATGATCGTCGGCGCCCAGGCGTTGCCGGTCGCCCACGGGACGTTCCCGTTCGCGCCGTCCAGGGTCAGGATCGGCTGCGCGGAGCGGGTCCAGTCGACGAGGTTCTTCGAGGACCAGGCGTAGAAGGTCTTGCCGCCCCAGCCGGGGAAGCCGTCCGAGGTCGCGTAGAGGTAGTAGGTGTCGCCGAAGACCGCGATGTTCGGGTCGGCGTAGAGGCCCGGGAGGACGGGGCTCTTCATCTCGACGGCCTTGAGCGTCCAGGTGGTGGTCGCTCCGCCGCCGGCCGGGGTCAGCACGACGGTCTGCGGGGTGCGCAGGTCGCGGACGGTGCCGGAGGCGGGGCTCGCGGTGACGCCCGCGGCGGTGGAGTAGGTGGGGGTCAGCTTCGAGCGGTCCGTGCCGGGCTTCACCGGGAGGGTGACGGTGCGGGTCGCCTGGTCGACGATCGGAGCGGTCTTCAGCACGTCGCCGGTGAGCGTCACGTCGGCCAGCACGGTGGTGTTGCCGGAGGAGGCGAGCACCTCGGCCGAGCTCAGCGCCCGGTTGTAAAGGGCGAACTCGCGGACCTGGCCGCGGAAGCGGTTGTCGGCGTCGTAGTTCGAGCGGCCGATGTAGTTGGCCGTGGTCGTGCCGCCGCCGATGTCCTTCGGGTCGGCCGTGACGGTGCCGCCGCCGACGCGGACGCCGTCGAGGTAGAGCGTCGCGGTGGTGCCGGAGAGCGTGTAGGTCAGCTGCGCCCACTGCCCGCGGGGGACGGCCGAGCCGGAGGAGACGGTCTGCTCGGTGGTGTAGTTCCCGGTGGTGAGGCTGGTGCGGTAGTTGTTGCCGGAGGTGAAGAGGTAGCCGTCACCCGCTCCGTTGGTGGTGTTGCCGAGGCCGTAGAGGAAGTAGGCGCCGCTCTGCCCGGGGTCGATCCAGACCTCGGTCTGCACGGTGACGTCGGTGACGCCGGCGAGCAGATCGTCCGGCAGCTTGATGTAGTCGTCGGTGCCGTCGAGCTTGACCGAGCCGGTCTGCCAGGCGCCGCCCGAGACGATCGTGCCGTTCAGGCCGTTGCCCGAGCTGTCGGTGACGGTCGTGCCGGAGCCGCCGTCGAAGGTGTAGCGGAGGATCTCGCCCTTCGCGTTCACCGGCTTCGGGGTCGGGCCGGTGCTCGTGGCGCCGTAGGCCGCGTTCAGCCGGGCCTCCTCGGCGCTGGAGAGCCGCAGCACCGAGCCGTGGCGGAAGGGCTTCGAGAAGGAGTAGGTGTTCGCTCCGGTCGTGCCCACCGGCAGCGCCGTGAACCGCATGTCCGCGAGGGTGTCGGTGACGTAGGCGGAGTAGCCGAACGAGTCGCCCATCACGACCCAGCGGCCGTCGGGCAGCTGGTAGACGGTGAGGCCCTCGAGGTGGTCGGAGAGGCCGCGGGAGGTCTCCTCGCCGCGGGCGATCACGCGGGTCCACGGGCCGGCGAGGCTCGAGGCCTTGTCGACGACGGTGCGCCAGTCGGAGGTGGAGAAGCGGTAGTAGACGCCGTTCTCGACGGCGATGGTGGTGTCGATGATGTTCGGGCCGTCGGCGTTGTTCGTCGACGAGTTCTCGTCGAGCCAGACCTTCGGGGTGGAGAAGCTCTGGAAGTCGCGGGTGGTGGAGACGTAGACGCGCAGCGCCCAATCGTCGGTGCTCACCTGCGTCTTGTCGCGGCCGGACCAGTAGACGTAGTACTGACCGGTCGCCTCGTCCCAGATCGCCTCGGGCGCCCAGACGTTGCCCGCGTTCGGCGCGCCGGCGAAGACGAGGTTCTGCTGGCCCCAGTTCACGAGGTCGGTGGAGCGCCAGACGACGAGCTTCTGGCTGGCGTTCACCTGGTCCCAGGAGCCGCCGCCGGCGGTGCCCTCGGCGTGCAGGTCGGTGCCGAGGATCCAGTACTCGTCGCCGGTGGGGGAGCGGACCAGGTGCGGGTCGCGGACGCCGAGCGTGCCGGCGAGGTTGGCGAGCACGGCCTTGTCGTTGTTGAGCTTCGACCAGTGCAGGCCGTCGGTGCTGGAGCCGAAGTAGATCTTCTCGTAGTCGGTCGAGGCGAAGTGGGTCCAGAGGTAGCCGGCGTCGTACTCGGTGTCGAGGTTCGCGGGCGCGGCGGTGACGGTGACCGGGAGCTGCCGGGTGGCGGTGGTGCCGGCGACGGTCGCGGTGAGGGTGACGGGGGTCGAGGCGGCCTGGCGCTTCACGACGCCGGTGGTGCTCACGACGGCGGTGTTCGAGGAGGCCCAGGAGACGTCGAAGGCACCGGCCTTCGCGGGCAGCGTGACGTTGCCGCGGACGTCGCCGGCGTTGACGATGCTCAGCGCGTCGAGCGCCTTCTGCGCGTCGGCGTTCGCGTCCTGCGCGGGCACGGTGGCGGTGAAGGTGCGGGTCTGCGTCGCGGAGCCGCGGGTGACGGTCGCGGTGAGCACGGCCTGGGCGCTGCCCGAGGCGGGCCGGGTGACGACCCCGCTGGAGGAGACGACGGCGGCGTTGCTCGAGGACCAGGCGATCGCCGAGCCGTTGGGCCCGGTGGTCGGCAGGGTGAGGTTCGCGGTGACGGCGGAGAGGTCGCCGAGACTCAGCGCGGCGGCGTCGCGGGTGGTGCGTGTGGTGTCGCTCGCCTGGAGGGTCGCGACGTCGGCGGCGCTGAGCGCGCTGCTGTAGATGCGGAAGTCGCGCACCGAGCCGGCCAGGAACTTGTCGCCCGTGTAGACCGAGCGGCCGATCGCGTTCGCGGTGGTGCTGCCGCCGCCGATGGCGCCGGGAGTGATGGTCACTCCGGTCTGCTGCGCGACCTGCGTGCCGTCGAGGTAGAGCCGCGCGGTGTCGGAGGCGTCGTCGAGCGTGTAGGTGAGCGTCTTCCAGACCCCGCGGGCGAGGTCGGCTCCCGAGTTCACGGTCTGCTCGGTGGTCCAGTTGCCGGTGGCGATCGAGGCCTTGTAGCTGTTGCCCGTCGTGTACAGGTAGCCGTTGCCCGCGTTGTTCGTCGTGTTGCCGAGGCCCCAGATGAAGTACGGCGTGCCCTGGCTCGGCTTCACCAGCACCTCGGTGCTCACGGTGATCGAGCTGAGGCCGGCGAGCACGTTGTCGGGCAGCTTCACGAAGTCGTCGACGCCGTCGAGCGTCACGCCCGCGGCGCCCGAGGCGACCGCGCCGCCGGAGAGGACGCCGTCGCGGCCCTTGCCGGAGCTGTCGACGGCGGTCGTGCCGCTGGTCGCGTCGAGCGCGTAGCGGAGGACGAGATCATCGGCCGGAGCGGCTGCGGCGGACTGCGCCGTCAGCAGCGGGACGGTGAGCGCGAGAGCCGTCACGAGGACGACCGGTCGCAGGAAGGGCTTCATCGCACTAACTCCTTGTTCGGCACCATTGCTGAAGGGAAAGGGTCCGGCACGCACCGGAGATGTTCACGGTAACACGATGTTGACGTCAACGCGACGGGTATCCGCAGGGGATTTCCGCGCCTCGGATCGGCCGCGCCGAGACGTCGAGAACGGTCGCCCCGAGAGTTCCGAGGCGACCGTTCGTGACGGATCGAGTGGCGCTGCGCCCGGACGTCAGGTCCGGTTGCGGGCCATCACCGCGCGCTGCAGGAGCACGAAGACGAGGAGGATGCCGCCGGTGATGATGGTGGTCGCCTCGGGCGGGATGCCGCCGTCGCGGGTGATCAGGACGTTCATCAGGCCGAGGACCAGGGCGCCGATCACGGAGCCGAGGACGAAGCCGACGCCGCCGGTGAGCAGCGTGCCGCCGATGACGGTCGCCGCGATGGCGTCGAGCTCCCAGCCGGTGCCGGTGATGTTCTGCGCGCTGCCGAGGCGGGCGGTGTAGACCACGCCGGCGAGGCCCGCGAGGGTGCCGCTGATCACGTAGATGAGCAGCTTGGTCCGGACGACGGGCAGGCCCATCAGCGCGGCCGACGGCTCCGAGCCGCCCATCGCGTAGACCGTCCGGCCGAGGCGGGTGCGGTGCAGCACGAAGAACGCGGCGGCGACGACGAGCACGGCGATGATAACGCCGGGGCTGATCACGAAGTCGTTGACCTTCGGTCCGTCGATCAGCTTCATCGGCGTCGCGAGCGACAGCACGGCCGAGTCCTCGGGGAGGCGCTCCGGGACCGTGCTCAGCATCGAGGCGAGACCGCGGGCCAGGAACATCATCGCGAGGGTCGCGATGAACGGCTGGACGTTGAAGTACTGGATCAGCACGCCCGAGATCAGGCCGAACGCGGAGCCGATCAGCACCATCAGCAGCATCACGAGCCAGGGGTTCCAGCCGCTGTTGATCAGCAGCACGCCGCTCACGCTGCTGAAGGCGATCACCGCGCCGACCGAGAGGTCGATGCCGCCGGTGAGGATCACGAAGGTGAGGCCCACGGCGAGGATGATCAGGTGCGCGTTGTTGATCAGCAGGTTCGAGATCGTGCTCGCCTGCAGGATGCGCCCGTAGGCGACCTCGCCGTAGATGATCATGCCCAGGAAGATGACCAGGGCGGCGAGGGTCGGCAGCTTGTCGAGGTGCTGGCTCAGCCACGAGGTGGCGGAGGAGCGGTTCGACTTCGCCGGCGGGGCGGGTCGGGTCAGCACGGCGCTCATGCGGGGATCGCCTCTTTCTGCGGGACGCTGCGGCGCGCCTCGCGACGGTTCTTGAAGGCGGAGCGGACCCGCTCCGACTGCAGCAGGCACAGGGCGACGATGACGATCGCCTTGAAGGCGGGCGTCGCCGAGGACGAGACGCCGAGGAAGACGACCGTCTTGTCGAGGGTGGCGATCAGGATCGCTCCGACGGCCGCTCCGGTGATGTTGAACTTGCCGCCCGCGAGGGAGGTGCCGCCGACCACGACCGCGAGGATCGCGTCGAGCTCGAGCTGGTAGCCGGTGCGCGAGACGTCGACCGTCATCACGCTCGCGGTGGCGAAGACGCCCGCGACGCCGGCGAGGACGCCGGAGCCGATGTAGGCGGTCATCAGCAGGCCGCGGCGGTTGATGCCGGCGAGGCGGGCCGCCTTCGGGTCCATGCCGATGGCCTCGATCATCAGGCCGAGCGCGCTGCGGCGCACCAGGACCCCGACGACCACGACGATCGCGATGGCGAGCAGGAAGACGACGGGGAGTCCGAAGACGTAGCCGTTGGCGAGCCAGCGGAACGGCTCGTTCGTCGCGGCGGTGTTCTGGCCGCCCGTGATGACCTTCGCCAGGCCGCGGCCGGCGAGCATCACGACGAGCGTGCTGATGAAGGGCTGGAGCCCCACCACCGAGACCAGGATTCCGTTCACAGCGCCGAGCACTCCGGCGACCAGCAGCGCGAGCGCGAAGGCGGCCGCGGCGGCGCCGAGCGAGTCCGGCGCGCCCTGGGCGTTGAGGAACTCCATCGAGACGGCGCCGGCGACGACCATGATCGAGCCGACCGAGAGGTCGATGCCGCCGGTCGCGACCACCAGGCACATGCCGACCGCGATCATCAGGATCGGGGCGGCGGCGCGGGCGATGTCGATCACGTTGCCGACGAGGTAGCCCGTGGTCGGGCTGACGGTGACGCCGAGGTAGCTCGGGTCCTTGACGACGTTGACGAGCAGCAGCAGCACGATGGCCACCGCTCCCCAGAAGTACTGACGGCGGATCAGGCTCGCGAGGAGCGAGCCCCGGTCCGGTCGCGTGTCGCTGCTCATGATGCGGCCTCCTGCGTGGCGCCTTCGAGAACGACGACGTCCTCGTCGACGACTCCCTCTGCGGCGATGGTAGTGACGATCGACTCCGCAGTGACAGCGGGTCCGTTGAGGATCTCCGCGATCACGCGGTGGTCCTTGAGGACGATGATGCGGTCGCTGAGGCGGACGACCTCGTCGAGCTCGGACGAGATGAAGACCACGGCGACGCCCTCGCCGGCCAGGGCGACGACCTTCTCCTGGATCTCGGCCTTGGCTCCGACGTCGATGCCGCGGGTCGGCTCGTCGAGGATGAGGATCTCCGGGGCGGTGGCCAGCCAGCGCCCGAGGAGCACCTTCTGCTGGTTGCCGCCGGAGAGCTTGCTGATCGGGCGGTCCGGGTCGGCGGGGCGCACGTTGAGCTCGACGAGGTACTTCGCGACGATCTCGTCCTTCTCCTTCTTGGAGAGGGGGCGGGCCCAGCCGCGCTTCGCCTGGACGGCGAGGATGAGGTTCTCCCGGACCGAGAGGTCGCGGATGATGCCCTCGTCGCGGCGGTTCTCGCTCGAGAAGGCGATCTTGTGCGCGAGGCCGGCGGTCGGCGTCGGGACGTCGATCTTCTTGCCGTGCAGCGTGATCTCGCCGGTGTCGGGCTTGTCCACGCCGTAGATCAGGCGGGCGAGCTCGGTGCGGCCGGAGCCGAGGAGGCCGGCGAAGCCGACGACTTCGCCGCGGTGCAGCGTGAGGTCGGTGGACTCGATGGAGCCCTTCTTCGAGAGGCCCTTCGCGGTGTAGAGCGGGGCCTCGCGGTAGAGGTGGTCGCTGTCCGCGCGCTCGGAGTCGAGGGAGCGCAGGGCGGCGATGTCCTTGCCGATCATCTTGGAGATCAGCGAGGTGCGGTCCAGCTCGTGCGTGAGGTACTCGCCCACGTAGGTGCCGTTGCGCAGCACCGTCAGGCGGTCGCTGATCGCGTAGACCTGGTCGAGGAAGTGCGAGACGAAGAGGATCGCGACGCCCTCCGCGCGGAGGCGGCGGATGACGACGAAGAGGTTCTCGACCTCGTTCGCGTCCAGGCTCGAGGTCGGCTCGTCGAGGATGAGCACGCGCGAGTCGCTCACCGTGGAGCGGCTGATCGCGACCAGCTGCTGCATCGCGATGGAGAGCGAGGAGAGCGGGCGGCGGGGGTCGAGGTGGCCGAGGCCGAGGCGCTCGAGGGCGCGCTTCGCGGCCTCGTGGGTCGCCCGCCAGTTGATGCCGAAGGGACCGCGCACCTCGTAGCCCAGCATGACGTTCTCGCCGATGCTGAGGTTGGTGCAGAGGTTGACCTCCTGGTAGACGGTCGAGATGCCGGCCGCCTGCGCATCGGCGGTGCCGGCGAGGCGCCGGGGCGTCCCTCCGACGACGATCTCGCCGCTGTCGATCTTGTAGACGCCGGTCAGCGCCTTGATGAGGGTGGACTTGCCGGCGCCGTTCTCGCCCATGAGGGTGTGGACCTCGCCCGGGAACAGGCGGAAGTCGACACCGTCGAGGGCTTTGACGCCGGGGAAGCTGATCGAGATGTTCTTCATCTCGACGATCGGAGGCGAATCCGCCATGTCGCGTCGTTCCGTTCTCGAGTGGCGCTGCTCTGCGCCGGAGGTGGGAGCGACCGGGACCCGCGTGGGGCCCCGGTCGCTCCGGTGGGGGAGGGGTGCTGCCTAGAGGGGCTTTCTAGAACTTGCGGTCGGGCAGGGCGGTCGCCGCGGCCTCGGGCGAGTCGAAGGTCTCGCTCGGGACGACGATCGAGGACTCGACGGTCTCGCCGGCGAGGGTCTTCTCGACGGCGTCGAGGGCGGTCTCGCCGAAGAGCGGGTTGTACTCGGCGACGAAGCTGAGCTCACCGTCGGCGAGGGCCTGCAGGGCGTTCTTGGTGCCGTCGATCGTGGCGATCTTGACGTCGACGCCCGGGGTGAGGCCGGCCTCCTGAACGGCCTGGACCGCGCCGAGACCCATCTCGTCGTTCTGCGCGAAGACCATCTGGACGTCGTTGTTGTTCGACTTCAGGACGGTCTCGAAGACGCTCTTGGCCTCCTCGGTGGACCAGTTGGCGGTCTGCGCGCCGACCTTGGTGAAGGCGGAGTCGGCGCCGATGACCTCGTCCCAGCCCTCGTTGCGCTCGTTGACGACCGAGACGCCGGCGGGGCCCTCGAGGGTGAAGTACTTGGCGCCGTCGGGGAAGGCGGTCTTCGCCCAGTCGGCGACCGAGGTGCTGACCGCGATGTTGTCCGGCGCGATGCGGGTGACGTAGAGGTCGGTGTTGTCCGGCTCGATGCCGCGGTCGATCAGGATGACCGGGATCTCGGCCTCCTGAGCGCGCTCGAGCGAGTCCTCCCAGCCGGAGCCCTCCGTGGCCGACAGCAGGATGATGTCGACGCCCTCGTCCACGAAGGACGTGAAGGAGTCGATCTGCGACTTCTGGTCGCCGTTGGTGGCGGGGGCGTACTTGAGGTCGTAGCCCGCGTCGGCGGTGAACGTCTCCTCGATGTTGGTCTCGTTCGCCTGACGCCACGCGCCCTCGGGGCCGACGGCCACGAAGCCGATGGTGGTGACGTCGTCGCCACCGCCGCCTGCGGCGGTGTCCGAGCCGCCGGAGCAGCCGGCGAGGCCGAGCGCGAGTGCGCCGACTGCTGCGAATCCGAGGAACTGGCCGAAACGCCTCGTGTTGTACATGGATCTCCTCCTTGAGATCACGGACGCGCGGGAGCGTCCGTGGGTGCGGGCCCAGGGGCCCGGATGTGATGAGTGTGCAGTGCGGGCCTGGCGCCCGAGGTGCGGTGAGTGCAGGATGTGCGGTGGACGCCCGTCGTGCAGTGACACGTCCGGGTGCGTCCTGGGCAAAATGTTACCGTGAACATTTCTTGTGACGCAACAGCGTTCCGGCCTCTTCGGTAACGATCGTGCATTAACGCCGGAGACCCGCCGCCTCCCGGGGGAGGGGCGGGTCTCGATACGCCGCTGCGCGGCTACTCGACCAGCAAGGGCTCGCTACGCGCTGGGCGTCGCGCGACGGCGCAGCAGCAGCGCCCCGCCGCCGAGCAGGAGCGCGAGCGCGCCCAGCGGAAGCAGCGACAGGTCGGTGCCGGTGGCGGCGAGCTCGCCGTCGGGGCCGGCGACCGGCGCGGGCGCGTGCGGCGCGGGCTGGCCGGGCGCGGGCTCGTCCGGCGCCGGCACCACGGGCGGCGCGGTCTCGGTCGGCATCGGCACGGGCGTGCCGGTGGGCTGAGGTGTGGGCGTGGGCTCCGGCGTCGGCTGGGGCGCACCCTCCTGCGCGAGCACCGGCACCGTCGACCAGTCGATGTCGCTCGCCAGCCCGTACGAGGTGTACGACGGCTGGTTGTACGCGGTCTGCTGGCGCGCCACTTCGACCCGGTACTGCGGGTCGTGCATCAGCGTCGTCAGCTTGCGGTCGGTGACCTCGGTGCTCGAGTAGATCCGGATCGCGCTCGAGTCCGCGGTCGGCAGCAGGAGCTCCTCGCGCCAGTCGCCGAGCACGTCCGCCACCAGCGACGGGTTGCCCTTCGTGCCGTTGTTCGTCACGGTGCCGTCGGCCGAGAGCAGCACCGTGCCGTCGCCGGTGACGATCGTCGGAGTGACGGGCGTCGCGTCCTGCATCGTCGTGCTGGCCACGATCTGCGTGGTCATGTCCGCGGCCCAGCGGATGCTCTGGTTGGTGCCGGGCTGCTCGGCGGGATCCCCACCGTCGAGCGGCTCGCCGCTCGCCGAGAGCGTCCCGATCGCCCAGACCTCCTGGCCGGGGATCGCGGGATCGATGTCGCCGATCATCCCGCGGCCGGTGTCCTTGCCCGAGTAGGCGCCGAAGAGCACCTCGCCGGTCGCGGCGTCGCGCAGCGCGTAGCCGTAGGGCGCGCCGACTCCGCCCTCGTGCACGGAGAAGATCTCGAGCCCGGGGTTCGCCGGGTCGATGTCGGTCACGTGCATCGCGTCGCCGTGGCCGAGCTTGGCCTCGGTGCCCGGCGCGCTGCTGCCCTCGGGCAGGGTGTCGTAGGAGCTGTAGAGCAGGCTGCCGTCGTCGTCGAGGGTGGCGGAGCCGTAGACGATCTCCTGCCGGCCGTCGCCGTCGACGTCCGCGGCGCTCAGCGAGTGGAAGCCCTGGGTGGTGAGCGTCGCCCACTCCGGGCTGGTGCCCTCGCGGCCGTGCGGGGTGTCGTTGAAGGGGTTGGTCAGCGGGACGTGGCCGCTGTCGGCGACCCAGCGCTGCGAGAGCGAGGTGCCGTCCCAGTCGTAGGCGACGACGACCGCGCGGGTGTAGTAGCCGCGGGCGAAGACGGCGGACTGCGTCTCGCCGTCGAAGGAGGCGACGCCCGCGAGGAAGCGGTCGTTGCGGTTGCCCGGCTCGATCCGGGAGTAGGCGTAGTCGCCCCAGAGCAGGCCGTCGTCGCCGCGGGCCGGCTCGTAGGCGACGGTCTGCAGCTCCTCGCCGGACTCGCCGTCGAAGACGGTGAGGTACTCGGGGCCGCTCAGGATGAAGCCCTCGAAGGTGGTGAGGTCGTTGCGGTCGCTCCGGCTCGGCGCGTAGACGTCGATGAAGTAGTCGGCGAGCTCCGTCGCCCCGGCGCGGTCGAGGGGGTAGGCGTGCGTCGGCGCGATGCCGAACGCCTCCTCGAGCGTGGCGGGCCACTGACCGGAGGTGACCTCCTCGCGGGTGCCCCAGCCCTCGAAGACCTCGATGAGGTGCTCGCGGTAGCCGGCGGCGGAGAGGCGGTAGTCGTCCTGCGCGGTGACGCCCGCGGCGACGTCCTCGGGGAGGAGCGTGATCGACTCCGCGCGGGCGGCGTCGCCGCCGGGCAGGATCGTCGTGCCCGGGGCCGTCTTCGTCATGATCTCGGAGCGGCCGTCGCCGTCGAAGTCCGAGACGAGGAACTGCGTGTAGTGCGCGCCGGAGCGGATGTTCACGCCCAGGTCGATGCGGTGCAGCAGCGTGCCGTCGGCCTCGTAGGTGTCGAGGTAGGTGCTGCCGGTGTAGCCCTTCTGCGAGACGTCCTTCGCGTTCGAGGGGTACCACTTCACGACGTACTCGTAGTCGCCGTCGCCGTCCATGTCGCCGACGCTCATGTCGTTGGCGCTGTAGGTGTACGCCTCACCGGCCGGAGTGACGCCGTCGGCCGGCTTCTGCAGCGGCAGCGTCTCGAAGGCGTCCGCCGAGGCGACGGCCGGCGCGCTGGGCTCGCCGGGGGCGCCGTCGACGAGCGGGACCACGCGGTACTCGTCGCCGGGCGCGCCCGCCGGGTCGTGCAGGTTGGTGCTGTCGGTGACGACGCCGATCCGCTCCGCCCCGCGGTAGACGGCGAAGTCGGCGCCGACCATCCCGCTGTCGGAGGAGCTGGTCACCTCCGTCGCGAGCAGCCGCCAGCTGACGAAGACGCCGCCGTCGGGCGACGCGAGCGCGACGACCCCGCGGTCGAGGTCCTCCAGCTGCGCGGTGAGGACGGGGTTGGCGGGTGGTGCTGCGGTCACCGCGGACGCAGGCGCGGCCCCGGTCAGCGCGAGCCCCGCGGCGAGCGCGAGGCCGAGGCCGGAGCGGAGCGCCCCGGCGGCGGTGGTCGGACGGAACGGACGTGAATTCGGCATTGAATCCCTCGGCATCGATGGTCCGGGATGCAGGAATGCGCTTTCCCCGGTCCCGCGCCACCCTACGTGAGACGTTTCACAGGGGTCAACCGTGTTCACCGGCTTCCGTCATCGCGGGTGCGGATGCTTCAGACCGTCCTCCCATTCGGGATGGCCGGCGATGAAGTCGAAGAGCTTCGTGCTGAAACCGCTTCCTCCGCGGACGCCGTCGACGAGATCGGCGAGAACGACGAACCATCCCCAAGGGGTGCCGAGATAGATGCTCGGGTCGGCCTCCGTTCGCAGCCGGTTCAGAACGAAGGGCTTCACGGCGACGACTCTGTTCCAGATCCGACCGTGGTGCGCGCAGACGTTCCGCAGGACGCTGAGCGAATGGAGAGTGGAGTCCAGCCGCCGCGATTCGTTGAGACCGAATCCTTTCGCGATCGTCTCCCGGACGGGTTCATCGTCGAGAAGTCGGTACATCTTGGAGACGGTGCCGAACGAGAGGACCTCCATCGCGACCCAGACCGGCACGACGTCGCCGGTATCCCGATACTTCGCCACGCAGTGCTCCTTGGTGCGAGCGACCTCGGCGCCGATCGTTCTCAGGAGATCGACTCGCATTGCGGCGCCGTTGCGGGAGCGTGGGGTGGCATAGGTGTGCGGGCGGAGGTAGCGGCCCGCGCCGTCCTCGCCTTCGGACAGATGGTGACCCAAGCGCGCGCGGACAGCGATTTCCAGATCGGACAGGCCGTCCATGACGATGCTGCGGACGACGGCGTCGAAGCGATAGAGATCGCGGATCCTGTCGAGGGTGACACCGGGCTCGAAGCGATTGTCGCCGTCGTGAGGGGCGACCTGGAAGTAGCGCCAGTAGCCCGAAGCCCGATAGTACGAGTGGTCGTAAAGGAATCGAGCGAGGGTCGAGTCGGAGACTGCGCCGTCGAAGCCGCGCTCGCGGAGGAGCTCGATCTGTTGAGCGATGCTGAGTGACGGTTTTGACATCGTGCGGATGGCCCCGGGGAAAAGAAAAGGCCCCCCGGTATTGAGGATGCTCGCGCACTAGCCCTGGGGGGATCTGTTGCCCCGAGCGTAGCAGCGGACATTGTCCGCGCCTGCGGCTCGTGCCGGTCATGGCGCGGGATGCAGGTCACCAGGCGTCGTCGGTGGCGTCGTCGTCCGTGGTGTCGGCGGCGATCATCTCGACGATGGTGTCGACGGTGAGCCAGGGGCCGTTGCTGACCTCGCCGATCTTCTCGCGGTCCTTGAAGACGACGATGCGGTCGCTGAGGCGCACCACCTCCTCCAGCTCGGAGGAGATGTAGACGATGGAGACGCCCTCCTTGGCGAGCTGGGAGATGTGCGCCTGGATCTCGACCTTCGAGGCGACGTCGATGCCGCGGGCCGGCTCGTCGAGCACCAGCAGGCGCGGCCGGGTGGCGAGCCAGCGCGCCAGCACGACCTTCTGCTGGTTGCCGCCGGAGAGGTACTTCACCGGGATGTCCGGGTCGGCCGGCGTGATGTTCAGCGCCTCGACGTAGGTGGCGACGAGTGCATCGGTCTCGGCCGCCGACAGCGGGTGCGCCCAGCCGCGCAGGGCCTGCAGCCCGAGCACGAGGTTCTCGCGCAGCGACAGGTCGCCGATGATCCCGTCCTCGCGGCGGTTCTCACTGGAGTGCGCGATGCGGTTCCGCAGCCCCGACACCGGGTCGACGATGTCCGCGTGCTCGCCGTCGATCAGCACCTCGCCGCTGTCCGGCCGCTCCACGCCGCTGAGCAGCGACGCCAGCTCGGTGCGTCCGGAGCCGCGCAGGCCCGCGAAGCCGACGATCTCGCCGCGGTGCAGCTCGATGTCGGTGGGGGAGACGGCGCCCCGGCGGCCGATGCCGACCGCGCGGTAGATCGCGGGGCCGGTGGGCTGGCGGCGGTGCTCGCGGCGGTCGGAGCCGATCTGCCGGAGCGCGTCGATGTCCTTGCCGATCATCTTCGCGATCAGCTCGGCCCGGTCCATCCGCCCGGCCGGGTACTCGCCCTCGGTGCAGCCGTCGCGGAGCACGGTGATGCGGTCGCTGAGGGTGAGCACCTGCTCGAGGAAGTGCGAGACGAAGACGATCGCGACGCCCTGGCCGCGCAGCCGCCGCAGCACGGTGAAGAGCCGGGCGACGTCGCCGAGGTCCAGGCTCGAGGTCGGCTCGTCGAGGATCAGCACGCGCGGCCGGTCGACCATCGCGCGGCCGATCGCGACCAGCTGGCGGATCGCGGGCGAGAGCGAGCGCAGCGGAAGGCGGGGGTCGAGGTCCTCGAGCCCCAGCTCGGCCAGCATCTCGGCCGCCCGCGCATGGGTGCGCGACCAGGAGATCCCGAGGCGCCCGCGGATCTCGTGCCCGATCATCACGTTCTCGCCGATGCTGAGGTTGTCGGTCAGCCGCTCGTCCTGGAAGACCGCGGTGATGCCGGCGGCCTTCGCGTCGGCCGGTCCGCTGAAGCGCCGGGCGACGCCGTCGACGACGATCTCACCGGCGTCGGGCTGGTGGATCCCGGTGAGCGTCTTGATCAGCGTGGACTTGCCCGCGCCGTTCTCGCCCATCAGGCCGTGGATCTCGCCCGGGACGAGGCGCAGCCGCGCCCCGGCCAGTGCGGGCCCGGAGGCGAAGGAGACGTGGATCCCCGTCATCTCGACCACCGGGTCCGGGCGTGCGGGACCGGGGCGTGCGGGAGTCGTCATCGACTGAACTGACACGTGCCGTCCTCGGTTCGTGTGCGGGGCGGCGCCGGGGGAGCGTCGCGCCAGGGGTGCCGCCGATGATACGCGAGCGCCGGTCGCGAGCGTCAGCTGCGCGGCGGCGCCGTCGACTCGCGCACCACGAGCTCGGTGGGGATGCGGGTGCGCTGCGGGATCTCCTGGCCGCGGATCCGCGCGTGGATCACCTCGGCGACGGTGGTGCCGAGCTTGTCGAAGTCCTGCCGCACCGTGGTCAGCGGCGGCAGGAAGTGCCGGGCGGTCGGCAGATCGTCGAAGCCGACGATGCTGACGTCCTGCGGCACGCGGATGCCGCGCTCGACGAGACCGTGGATGACGCCGAGCGCCATCTCGTCGTTCGCGACGACCATCGCGGTGAACTCCGGGACCGACTGCAGGCTGCGGGCGAACTCGTAGCCGGAGTCGGGGGTCCAGTCGCCGATGACGATCGGGCGCTCGCGCATCCCCCAGGCCTTCGCGCGACTGTGGAAGGCGCGCTCGCGGGCGCGGGCGTCGAGCCAGTCGAGCGGGCCGGACATGTGCAGCACGTCGCGGTGGCCGAGCGAGGCGAGGTGGTCGACGGCCTGGCTCATCCCGGCCTGCTGGTCGACCGAGACGGTGAGGAAGCTCGGGTCCTTGTCGGACTTGACGACGAGGGTCGGCACGCCGATCTCGACGGTGCGCAGCGTCGCGACGGAGGAGGAACGCGGCGCGATCACGCAGAGCGCGTCGATCCCGAGACCGGAGAGGTGCCGGATCGCGTCGACGGGACTCATGTCCTGGTCGTCGCGCAGCGCGACGGAGGTGACGGAGTAGCCCTTCTCGCGCGCGGCCCGCTCGATGGCGCGGAGGGTGCTCGAGGGGCCGAACTCGGCGCCGCTCTCGATCATCACGCCGATGCGGTCGGTGCGCTGGGTGACGAGGGAGCGCGCCGCGATGTTGGGGCGGTAGTCGAGCTCGGAGACGGCCTCGAGGACCTTCTGCCGGGTCGACTCCTTGATGTTCGGGTGCCCGCTGAGCACGCGGGAGACCGTCATGTGCGAGACCCCGGCGACCGCGGCGACATGCCGCAGGTTGGGCCGTTCGGCCATGGCGCGGACCTCCTCCGCTCCCCTGGGGGGAGAGCCGGGCACCCTCGGTGCGGCGGGATGACGAGGGCTCGACATCGCGGGTCCGTTCAGCATAGTCAGCCGTCGCTGTGCGGCACGGCGCGCGGGAGGCGAATCGGCGGCGAACCCGCTCAGCAGGAGGGGTTTGACCTTGCGCAACTACCGCTGTTACCGTGAACAAATTCTCGCCCCGGCTCTCGGATCCGCTCTCCCGCGGCCCGACGGGGCGCCCGCATCATGATCGACGACGGAGTCATCCATGCACCTGACCGCGCCCGCACCGGGCCTGCGCCGCCGGCTGATCGCCGGTCTCCTGATCCTGCTGGCGGCGATCGTGGCGCTGCCGCTGGCCGCCGCGAGCCCCGCGGCCGCGATCGGCGAGTCGACCTTCACGAACCCGCTCGAGCCGGACACGGCCGACCCGACGATCGAGTTCCACGACGGGAACTACTACCTGGTCGCCACCACCTGGGACAACCGCGTCGTGATGCGCAAGGCGCCGACGCTCGCGGCGCTCGGGACCGCGACTCCGGTGACCGTCTACTCCGACACGAACCCGGGCCGGAACGCGAACATGTGGGCGCCCGAGCTGCAGCGGCTCGAGGGCCCGAACGGCTGGCGCTGGTACCTGATGTACACGATGGGCACCGCCGGGAACTTCGACGGCCAGCACCTCCAGGTGATCGAGAGCGCGGGCGACGACCCGATGGGCCCGTACAGCTACAAGGGCCGGCCGGTCCCGGTCGACTCCTGGAACATCGACGGCGCCTACCTGCAGCTGAACGGCGAGCTCTTCATGACCTGGTCGGCGTTCCAGCCGGGCAACGGGCTGCAGAGCAACTACATCGCCCGGATGTCGGACCCGTGGACCGCGGTCGGCCCGCTGAACGTGCTGTCCGAGCCGGTCGAGCCGTGGGAGACCATCGGCATGCCGGTCAACGAGGGCCCGGTGCCGCTGCAGAAGGACGGCCGCACCTGGATCGTCTACTCGGCGAGCTTCTGCGGCACCGAGGACTACCAGCTCGGCACCCTCGAGTACGACGGCACCGGCGACCCCGTGCTCGCCTCCTCCTGGACCAAGAGCGACGGACCGGTCTTCTCGAAGGCGAACGGCGAGTACGGCACCGGCCACAACGACTTCTTCGACTCGCCCGACGGCACCGAGACCTGGAACCTGTACCACGCGAACCCCGGCCCGAACGACGGCTGCAGCCGCCAGCGCTCGGCCCGCGCGCACATCGTCGACTGGACCGCCGAGGGCGAGCCCGACTTCGGCACGCCGCTCGGCACCGCCGCCCGGATCCCCGTGCCCAGCGGCGAGAACGCGCCGATCACGGCCCGTGTCGAGGGTGCGGCCTGGCAGCTCGTCAGCCGCAGCACCGGCCTCTGCGCCACCGTCTCCTCGGCCCAGAGCGGCGACGGCGCCGGCGTCGTGCAGGGCTCCTGCGCCACGCCCCGCGCGAGCTGGACGCTCGACAGCACCGGCGACGGGTTCCTCCGCGTCGTGAACGCGAGCAGCGGGAAGTCGCTCGGGCCGGTCGGCTGCTCGACCGCCTCGGGTGCGTCGCTGCAGCAGTCCGCGTGGCTGACCACCTCCTGCCAGCAGTGGACGGTGGCTCCGGGATCCGGCGGCTACTCGACGCTGACGAACCGCAGGAGCGGCAAGGTGCTCGACGCGGTCTCCGGAGCGATCCGCCAGTCGACGCCGAGTGCCGCCGCCTCGCAGGAGTGGGCGCTGCGCCCGGTCGGCGCGGTCGCCGTCACCTCGCTCGTCACCGGCAAGGCCTTCGACCTGCCGAACTGCTCCACCGCCGACGGCGCGGTGCTGCAGCAGCAGGAGTGGCTCGGCTCGCCGTGCCAGCGCGTCACCTTCACCGCCGCCGCGGACGGCGCCGTGGAGATGCACCCCGTCTCGGCCGCGGCCAAGTGCCTCGCGGTCACCGGCGGCTCCACCGCCGACGGCGCGACCGTCACGCAGGGCGCGTGCGGTGTGACCGGCAGCAGCTGGCGGCTCCGCCCGGGCAACGACGGGACCGTCGAGCTCCGCGCCGTGCACAGCGGCAAGGCGCTCGACCTGTCGAACTGCTCGGATCAGAACGGCACCCGGATCGGCCAGTGGAGCGTGCTGAACAACGACTGCCAGCGCTTCCGCATCTCGCTCGGTGCGCCGGCTGCGCCGGTCGCGCTGCAGCTCGCCGCCGCCTCGTCGGTGCGCTGCGTCGCGGGCAAGCCGGTGCTCACCACGACCGTGAAGAACACGGACGACCTGCCCGCCGACATCACCGTCACGACCGCCTCCGGCACCAAGACCTTCCCGGCCGTCGCCGGCGGGAAGAACGCCACGGCGAGCTTCACGGTGCGCCAACCGACGCTGGCCGCCGGCTCGGCCTCGGTGACCGGCGCCGGAGTCGACGACACGGGCCGCGCAGCCACGCAGTCGGCCGCCTACCCCGCGATCACCTGCTGACGCCGGGTCTCGACAAGCCACCCCCCGTGCAAAGGAGCACCATGCCCACCCCCACCCGCCGCGCGCCCTTCCGCGCGGCCCTCGCCGCCCTCGGCCTCGGGGCGGTGCTCGCCGCCGGCCTCGTCGCACCCACCGCGACGGCCGCCGACGCCGCGGCCCCCACCGCAGGCCTCCTCGCCGACTACCGCTTCAGCCAGACGACCGGCGCGACGGTCCCCAACTCCGCCGGCGGCGCTGTGGGAGCCGCGCGCGTCGTGAACGGGACCGACGCGCTCTGGACCGGCACGTCACTCCGTCTCACCGGCGGCGCGAAGACCAGCGCGGCCCCCTGGGTCGAGCTGCCCGACGACCTGCTCACGGGCAAGAGCTCCGGGACGGTCACGATCGAGACGCGCGCCGACGCGTCGATGCTCTCGAACTTCCACTTCCTCTGGAACATCGGCAGCGACAGCACCTCGCAGTACTGGTTCGCGTCCGTGCGCGACAAGGTGCGCACCGCGATCACGACCACCGGCGGCGGCGGCGAGAACAACGCCCGCAGCGCGTCCGGCATCGCGGCCGACCGCTGGTACAGCCTCAGCTCCGTGATCGACGGCGCCGCCGGCACGATCTCGTTCTACGTCGACGGCACCCGCGTCGCCTCCGCTCCCACCGCGCTGCGGCCGGCCTCGGTGGCGGACCAGTCGCTGAACGCCATCGGCCGCGCGCCCTACCCCGACCCCTTCTACAAGGGTGAGGTGTCGACGTTCCGCGTCTACGACCGCGCCCTCACCGGCGAGGAGGTCGCGACGGTGTCGAGTGTCGACGCGAAGCTGCACGCCTCGTCGTTCGCGCCGCTGACCGCGGCCGTGCTCGACGGCGTCACCCCGCTGACCATCGACGACTCGACCACGAACCTGCCCGACTACGGTGGCACCGTGACCTGGGCCTCGAGCGACCCGACCCTCCGCGTCTCCGCCGACGGCCGCACGCTCGCCGCCGACCGCCCCGCCGCGGGCCAGGCCGCCCGCACGTCGTCGGTCACCGCGACCGCGTCGATCCGCGGCGTCGCGCAGTCCCGCGCCGTCGCCGTCACCGTCGAGCCGCAGGTCGGCGTCGACACCCCCTACGGCTACCTGATGGTGCACTTCGTCGAGGACGCGCAGGGCTACGCCGAGAAGATCTACCTCGACGTCTCGCGCGGCGACGACCCGGAGAAGTGGGACCCGCTGAACGGCGGCAAGCCGATCCTCGCCTCCGACCTCGGCACGACCGGCGTCCGCGACCCGTACCTCACCTACAACCCCGAGACGAAGAAGTACTACATCATCGCCACCGACCTCCGCGTCTTCGGCGGCGACCAGGGCTCGGGCTCGTGCACCACCTGGTGCTACTGGACCACGCAGGGCAGCACGAAGATGAACGTCTGGGAGTCGACCGATCTCGTCTCCTGGAGCGACCTGCGCCAGTTCGACGTCGCACTCGACGCGGCCGGCACGAAGCAGCTCGAGGCCGGCATGATGTGGGCGCCCGAGGCGACCTGGGTCGCCGACTACAACGGAGCGGGCAAGGGCGCGTTCGTCGTCTACTGGTCCTCGACCGTGTACCCGAACGCCGCGCACACGCCCGGCACCGGGGCGTCGCGGGTGCTCTGGGGTGCGACCACCGACTTCACCCAGGCCACGTACTCCTACGGCGGCACCTTCATCGACACCGGCGCCGACGTCATCGACACGACGATGATCCAGGACGGCGGCACGACCTACCGCATCTCGAAGGACAACGGCACCGGCCGCGGCATCTACATGGAGTCCACGACCGCGAAGCAGTGGTGGCTCCCGTCCACCGCGTGGACGCAGCTGCAGGACCGCATCGGCGCCGTCTGGGCCGGCGGCAACGCCGGGGGAGTGGAGGGACCGGCCGTCTTCAAGGACCACGACACCGATCGCTGGTACCTCTACGTCGACGTCATCCCCGCCACCGGCTACCGGCCGATGGTGACCACCGACCTCGACGCCGGCTGGACGCAGCTCACCGATCCCGGCTTCTCGCTGGCGTCGTCGACCAAGCACGGCGGCATCGTGTCGCTCACAGCCGGTCAGTACGCCGAGGTCCGCGCGGCCGACGCCGCGACCGCCGTGCGCTCCGACCTCGGTGAGGTCGGCTCTGTCGCCGCACTGCCCGCCCGTGCCGACGTCGTCCTCGCCTACAACCGCGGCACCGCCTCGCAGCCGGTGGCCTGGGACACGTCCTCCGTCGGCACCGCGCCCGGCCGCTACCCGGTCACGGGAGTCGTGCGCACCATCGGCGCGAACGACGACCAGTGGGTCGGAGCGGGCGGATCGACGGCGTACAACGCGCCGAACCGCGTGCTCTCGAGCTCGACGGCCGTGCGGGTGACCGCGACGGTGGTCGTGGCGGCGTCCACGGCGACGCTCACCGCGTCGACCCGCTGCGTGGCCGGCAAGGTCGTCGTGACCGGAGTCGTCAAGAACACCGGCACCTCGCCGCTCACCGTCGTGATCCGCTCGGCCTGGGGCACCTCGCCCACGCTGACCGCGGCCCCCGGCGCGAGCGCGACGCACGCCTTCACGACGCGCGCCACCTCCGTCGCCGCGGGCACGCTGACCGCGACGGCCGGCGGCGCCACGCTGCAGGCCCCGTACGCGGCCCGCGCCTGCGGCTGACCCGGCCACGCTGGTCGAGCACTGCGCAGCGCTCGCCGAACATGCTGGTCGAGTAGCGCGCAGCGCGGCCCATGCTGGTCGAGTAGCGCGGAGCGCGTATCGAGACCCACCCATCGGGTGACGGTGGATCTCGAGACGCCCTCTGCGAGGGCTACTCGATCAGCAGGGGGCGGCGCGGGGTCAGACCCTCGTTCGTCAGAACGGGGGCTGTGCATCCCTGAAGCGGGGGCCCGGTGGGGCGCCGGCGAGGGCCGGTCGGCGGACGGTGACGGTGCGGCCGGTGGGGGTGGTCCAGACGATGCTGCCGTCCGGGCGGGGGATGTAGGTCCAGCGGTCGCCGTGGCGGACGTGGTGGTGGGATGTGCAGAGGCAGACGAGGTTCTCGAGCGACGTCTCGCCGCCGTTGCGCCACTCGATGGTGTGGTCCGCCTCTGCTCGGGAGGCGGTGCGGGTGCAGCCGGGGAAGCGGCAGGTCTGGTCGCGGAGCTGCAGGTGCAGGCGCATCTGCGGCGGTGGGACTCGGTAGGTGCGGCCGACGGAGACGACGGCGCGGGTGTCCGGATCGGTGAGCACTCGGGTGAAGGACGCGCCGGTAGCGACCAGGGCGCGGGCGAGGTCGGCGGGGATGAGGCCGTAGCCGTCGAGGTCCGCGGGGGCGTCGTCGAGGCCGACGGCGGTGGATGCGGCGAGCGTGAGGCGCACCTCGGCGCGGATCCCGGGCACGTACGACGCGGACAGCTGCGGTCCGTCGCCCGCGGGGGTGGTCCCGGCGATGTCGCCGTCGCGCAGCAGATCCGTGAGCACGTCGGCCTTCAGCTGCGCTAGGGTGCGCTCGTCGCCACCGTCGCGGAGGCTGCGGGCGATGCGGTCGACGCGCTCGGCGATGCCCATCGCGTCCGGCGCGGGGAGCAGGGCGCAGAGCGTGGCCATCCCGTCGACCTCCCCTGAGATCCAGACGGCGCGGTCCTGCCGGGCGCGGACGTGCCGCTGGGCGAGGGGCTCCTCGTGGAGCTCGTCGCGCAGGCGAGCGACGATCCGCCTCAGCTGCGTGGGCGTCACCTCCGGGGCGATCTCGGCGGCGCGCTCGTCGAACCTGGCGCGGGAGGTGGCGGGCAGGGTGGCGGCGGTCGCGCAGACGATCTCGCTCGAGTCCCACAGCAGCCGGCCCTCGCCCAGCAGGGCGCGGGTGCAGGGGAGGTCCTCGACGAGCAGGCGGGCGTGCTCGAGGACCGTCTCCGTGGCCCGCTCGGACAGGCGGAGCTTGACCGCGAACTCGGCGCGGATGGACCGCTCGACGAGGGAGCGCGCCTCGCTGCGGGAGAGCGAGCTCCCGCGGGCGAACGCGTCGGGGACGGTGACCGCCGCGCGGTAGGCGAGGTGCAGGGTCTGCGCACGCGTGAGGAGCAGCTGCGCGGAGGTGCGTCCGATCTCCGCGGCGATGCAGGTCAGCGCGTCGACGGCGGCGAGCGCGCTCGACGGTCCTGTCGCTCCGGGGTCGCTGTGCTCATCCATACGCGTATTGAAGCAGGGACCACCGACACCCGAGCGGCCGTCGAGCGGCACCCTCGGACAACTCCGCGAGAACGGATCTGTGGAGGAGAGCGCTGCTCCCGCCGCTACTCCCGCCGCCACTCCTCGAGGAACTCGGCGGTGGTCTTCGTCTCGAGCTCCAGCTCGATCTGCCCGAGCAGGACGTAGGGGTCGCCGATGTCGGCGGGCGTGCGGATGACCTCGGCGCCGGTGTCGAGGCGCGTGACGACGAGGTCGTGCGTCGTCATCACGCCGCCGCCGAGCAGGGCGTCGATCGTCATCCGGAGCCAGGTCAGCGTCCGGGGCCGCAGCTCGGCGCCCAGGTGCTCCGCCGCGACCTCGCGCTCGCCGTCGTCGTCCCGCTCGCCGTCCGCACTCACGCCGTCACTGTAGCGACCGCGCCGCACGCGCCCCGCCCTGCACGCGACCGCCCTGCACGCGACCGCCCTGCACGCGACCACCGTGCACGCGCCCCGCCCCGCCCCGCACGCGCCCGCCCGACGGCGCCGATCTCAGTGCCGCACCTGGAACCAGCGGATCAGCTCCCGCAGCGCCGGCAGGGTCGCGCTCGCGTCGACGTCGGTGTCGATGTCCTCGAAGGTGCTGCGGTAGCCGGGCAGCTCGGTCGTCATCGAGTCGGTGATCGCCTCGTACGCCATCGTCCAGGAGGGGAACAGCCGCTGCGCCGGCGCCTCCTCGAGCAGCACGCGCAGCCCGGCGTGCCGGGGGTCGTCGGCGATGATCGCCATCCGCTCGCGCAGCGTCGCGTCCGGCCCCTCGAGCAGCTGCAGGAACCGGCCGTCGCGGAACAGCAGGATGCCGGTCAGGCCGAGGCGCTCGTTGTTCGCGCGGCACTGCTCGAGCAGCGCGGGCAGGTCCGCCTCCTCGAGACCGGCGGCGGTGTGGCTCGCGTAGACGATGGAGCGGAGGTCGTCGTCCTGGGAGGGGCGAGCAGCGGAGTCGGACATGATGCCATCCCATCAGGGGCGCGGCGGGACGGCAGCCCCCTGCCCGGATCCGTGCAGCCCTGCTATGCGTCGCGCGCGGTCCTCACAGCAGATCCGTGCCGCCCGTCCGCCGCAGCGTCCGGCGGGCGAGGGCCCAGCCGAGCAGCCCCAGCCCGAACCACGCGGCGCCGAGCACCACGACGGCGCCGGTCTGCACCGCGAGCGCGCCGGTCCACCCCTCGCCGAGCAGGGTCCTCAGGGCGTCGGAGGCGTATGCCAGCGGCAGCACACGGGCGGCGGCCTCGACGACCGGCGGCAGCTCGGCCACCGGCGCCACGACTCCGCCGAGAACGGTCAGGACCGCCGCGAACGGCCCGACCCACGCCAGCCCGTCCCGCGAACGGAGGCCGAGCACCCCGACCGCGAACCCGCAGCCGCCGCCGGCCAGAGCCGCGCAGCCAGCGAGCGCGATCACGCCCGCGACGACCTGCCACGAGACGCCCTGCCCGAACAGCAGGAGCGCCCAGACAAGCGAGACGAGACCCGCCGCGAAGCCGACGCCCGCCCCCGCGAGTGCGACCCCGCTCCAGAGCAGGACCGCCGGCCGGGCGCTGAGGAGGACGCTCCCGAGCACCGCGTCGTGCCGCATCCGGGTGAGCGACACGGTGACGCTGTCGACCGCGGTCAGGGCGGCGAGCAGGAGACTCGCACCCGCACCGACGACCAGCGACGGCGCCGAGACCGCCGCGAAGTACAGCACCTGCAGCACCGGCCCGAGCACGACCGCGACCAGGAGCGTCCGCCGCGTCCGCGTCGCATCAAACGTCCGCAGCGCCACCACGATCGAGGCCGCCACCCGCCCGCTCACGACAGCGCCAGCGTCCCGGCCAGCCGCGCCCGCCGCACGGCCGTCCGCAGGATCCCGCGGGCGAGCAGCACGGAGAGCAGCGACGCGATCAGCCCCTGCGCGCACCAGAGCGCGACCGCGCCGCCGGACGCGCCGCCCGAGACGCCGGCATGCAGGACCTCCACCGCGCCCGTCAGCGGATCGACGACCCCGAGCAGCTGCAGCGGCCCCGGCAGCTGCGCGCGGTCGATGACGGCGCCGGAGAGGAGGAGGACGGGAGCGACGAGGACCGGCTCGTAGACCGTCGCGTGTGGGGTCAGCACGAACAGCCCGGACAGCACGAGCGCCGTCGTCCCGCACGCGGCGACGAGCAGGACCAGACCGAGGGCGACGAGCGCGGGGGAGTGCGGCGCGAACTCGCTGCCGAGAACCCAGGAGCCCACGATCGCGGCCGGGATCGACAGCAGCCCGACGCCGGCGCAGGCGAGCGAGATCGGCGCGAGCGCACCGCCCAGCGGCCGAGGGGTCAGCGCGATCTGCTCCAGCGTCCCCTGCGACCGCTGGTAGCCGAGGATCCCGACCGCCGCCGCGGTCACCGTCCACACCCCGACGACGGCTCCATCGACTCCTAGCGCCAGCCCGCCCCGACCCGCCTGGACGCGCAGGACGACGAAGACGACCGGTGCGATCAGAGCGGCCTGGACGAAGTAGGCGTTGCGGAGCAGCAGCCGCAGATGGAAGGCGCTCTCGCGCAGCACCCCGCCCAGCTCTACGTTCACTCCCGCCCTCCGCGGCACCGGTCGACGAGGGCGAGGTAGCCCTCCTCGAGGGTCGCCGGCCGGGTGGTCCAGGTCCCGGTCGGCAGGTCGGCGACGACGGCGGCCAGCGCGCGGAGGTCGGGCTGCGAGGAGTCCCAGCCGACGACCACGACGGGCCGACCGGCGATGCTGTCGGAGCGGACCGAGCGGACGCCGTCGAGCGCGACGATCCGCTCGGCGAGCTCCGCGGTGAGCGCCGGAGCGGCGAGGGTCGTCACCTCGCCGAGCCCGCCCGCCGCGGCGATGTCCCGCGGTCGCCCCGCCGCGCGGATCCGGCCGTCGAGGAGCACGAGGCTCCGGTCCGACAGCTCCTCCGCCTCGTGCAGGTGGTGGGTGGTCAGGAGGACGCCCCGCCCGTCGCGGCGCAGCTCGCGGATCAGCACGCGGAGCGCGAGCGCCGCCTCCGGATCCAGCCCGACGGTCGGTTCGTTTAGCAGGAGCAGCGGCGGCTCCGCCAGGAGCCCGCGGGCGAGGTGCAGCCGCTGACGCATGCCGCGGGAGAACTCCTCGACGCGGTCGTCACGCCGCGCGCTGAGGTCGACCGCCGCGAGCACCTCGAGGATGCGGCTGTCCCTCCGCCGTCGCGGCACGTCTGCGAGAGACGCGAAGTAACGGAGGTTCTCGAGCGCGGTCGCGCGCAGGAAGAAGCCGCGCTCGCCGCCGAGGACGAGGGCGAGCCGCCGCCGCGCCTCGTCCGGCCTCGCGACGGCGTCGATCCCGGCGACCCGGATCGCGCCGCTCGTCGGCGTCAGCAGGGTCGCGATCATCCGCGCGAGCGTGGTCTTGCCGGCGCCGTTGGGCCCGAGCAGCGCGACGACCTCGCCCGCCTCGACCCGGAGGCTCACGTCGCGGACGGCCCAGGATGCCTCCGGCCCGGTGCCGAATCGGCGCGACACGGCCTCGACGTCGAGCAGTGCCGCATCCGGATCCGCCGCCGTGGTCACCCTCATCGTCCGCCTTCCGCCGCGGACCAGGGTTCCCCGTCCTCGTGCCGCGAGCACCATCCGTGGCGCTCGCTGCCGGACCTGGCAGAGGCGGTGGTCGCTCCGCCCCGCCGCCCCTTCGAGCTCCTTCAGTCCGCTCGCCGAAACCTCACCGAAAGCGAATTGTTCACGGTAACATCGCGCCCAGTACCGATCTCAACGACGAGAGGCTCCACCAATGACGACGAAACGACGGATCCCGATCGCGACCGCGGCGGTGATGGCGCTGACGGCGGGACTGCTCGCGGTCGGCCCCACCGCGCAGGCCGCACCGGCCACCTCCCTCGACAGCGCGAAGGTGCTCGAGCTGCCCTTCGACGGCAGCATCACCGACACCAGCGGTCGCGGCAACACGGTCGGGATGCAGAAGGGCACCGCCGCGTACGGCACCGGCCTCGCCGGCCAGGCATTCGAGTTCACCGGCGGCAACGCGGTGTCGCTCGGCACCGACGCCCGCCTCCAGCCCGCCGACCTGACGGTCTCGTTCTGGTACAAGCCGACCGCCGCGATGACCGGCGAGCAGGTCTTCACCTGGAACAAGACCGCCTACAACTCCGACGGCTGGTACCTCACCTCCGAGAGCGACGCGACCCCGCTCGCGCTCTCGATCGGCCCGTCGAGCGGACAGCCCTACAAGGTCGCGATCGACACCGCCCGCGCCGGCTTCTTCCCGACGAACGAGTGGACCCACGTCGTCGCCAGCTACGACAAGGCGACCAAGCAGGTCGCGTTCTACCGCAACGGCGTGAAGCAGCCCACCGTCACCAAGTCCGAGGCGACCGGAGCGGCCACCGGCGTGCTCGGCTCCGAGGGCACCTCGACCAAGACCCTCGGCTTCAACGGACCGCAGTACAACGGCGCGCACCTGCGCGGGCTCCTCGACGACTACGTCCTCTACGGCAAGGTCGCCACGACCACCGACGTCGTCGCCCTGACGAAGGCGCACAACGCGTCCTTCGACCCCGCCGCCGTCGCGAAGGCCGACCTCGACGCCGTCACCCTGCCCGCGAGCACGAGCACCGGCTTCTCCGTGCCGACCCGCGGCGCGAAGGGCTCCGACCTCAGCTGGACCTCCTCCGACGAGTCCGCGATCGCGATCTCCGGCGGCACCGCCACGGTCACCCCGCCCACCGGCGCCGCGACGACCGTCACCCTCACCGGCTCCTCGACCTACGGCGGCAGCACCGCCGTCACCCGCACCTTCGCGATCCAGGTGCAGCCGAAGGGCGTGAAGAGCTCGAGCTATCTCCAGGAGGCCGGCCTCTCGGACGTCACCGTCCAGGACCCGTACCTCGACAACGGCGAGCAGCAGACCGTCGAGTACCTGCTCAGCCTCGACCCCGAGATGTTCCTGCACTCCTTCTACACGCAGGCCGGTCTCACCCCGACCACGGCCGGCGGCTACGGCGGCTGGGAGCGCGAGAGCGGCACCCGGTTCCAGGGCCACTTCTTCGGCCACTACATCTCCGGCCTCTCCCAGGCCTACGCGAGCGAGCAGGACGCGACGACGAAGGCCGCGCTGCTCGCGAAGCTCACCGCCTCCGTCGACGGCCTGAAGAAGGTCCAGGACGCCTACGCGCTGAAGGACCCGGCCAACGCCGGCTACGTCTCGCCGTTCCCGGTGAGCTACCTGCCCTCCGGCGCCGACGGCCTGCTCGTGCCGTTCTACAACCTGCACAAGGTGCTCGCGGGACTGCTCGACGCGCACCAGTACGCGCCGAGCGCCGTGTCCGCGGAGGCGCTCGTCGTCGCCGACGGCTTCGGCTCCTGGATCACGAACTGGGCCGGACGCCAGGCGAACCCGGGTCAGCTGCTCAACACGGAGTACGGCGGGATGAACGAGGCGCTCTACCGCCTCTACGAGACCACGCAGAAGCCGGCGCACAAGCGCGCGGCCGAGTACTTCGACGAGACCGCGCTCTTCCGGAAGCTCGCGAACAACGAGGACGTCCTCAACGGACTGCACGCGAACACGACGATCCCCAAGCTGATCGGCGCGCTCAAACGCTACACGCTCTTCACCGACGACCCCGCGCTCTACGCGACGCTGACGGCCACCGAGAAGGCGGACCTCGACATGTACCGCCGCGCCGCCGAAAACTTTTGGCGGATGGTGGACGAGAGCCACAGCTACGCGAACGGCGGCAACAGCCAGTCCGAGCACTTCCACGGCGCGGACACGCTCTACCAGTACGCGACCAACGGACAGACGACCGGCTACGGCGAGAACTCGACCTCCGAGGGCTGCAACATCTACAACATGCTCAAGCTCACCCGGGCGCTGTTCCAGGTGACGAAGGACGTGAAGTACGCCGACTTCTACGAGAACGCGTTCATCAACGGCGTGCTCTCGGTGCAGAACCCGGAGACGGGCATGGTCACCTACTTCCAGCCGCAGACCGCGGGCTACGCCAAGGTCTTCGGCGAGGAGCACGACGAGTTCTGGTGCGACCACGGCACCGGCGTCGAGAGCTTCACCAAGCTCGGCGACTCGATCTACTTCGAGGGGCCGAAGACGGTCTACGTGAACCAGTTCCGCTCGTCGGTGCTGAGCTCGGGCGGCAGCAACCTGAAGGTGACGCAGACGGCCGACATCCCGAACACCGACACCGCGCGCTTCACGATCGCGGCGCTCGGAGCGGGAGCGGTCGCCGAGGGCACCACGCTGCGCCTGCGCATCCCGGCCTGGGTCGACGGCGCGCCGACGCTCACCGTGAACGGCGCCGTCCGCGACGTCGCCGCGCTGACCGAGGGCGGCTACGCGGTCGTCCCGGTGGCGGCGGGCGACACCCTCACCTGGAAGCTCCCCGCCGCGGTCGCCGCGGTGGCGAACACCGAGAACGCGAACTGGACGGCCTTCACCTACGGGCCCGTGCTGCTCGCGACCGAGCTGAACCGGAACAACGTCGACGCCTCCTACCCCGCGGGCGTGCTCGTGCAGATGAGCGTCGCCGACAAGACGGTCAATTCGAACGTGGTCGTCGCGAACGCGGCCGCGTGGAAGTCCGCGGTGAAGCAGAACCTGCTCCGCCTCCCCAACGGCGCGAACGGCAACGGGACGACGACGATGCGCTTCGGCATGACGAACGTCGACGCCGCCTCCGAGGCGCGGATCTTCCAGCCGTACTACAGCCTCTACAACGCGCGCTACGCGACCTACATGACGCTCATCGCCCCCGACTCCGCGGAGGCGCAGGCGCTGATCCTCCAGGAGAAGCAGCAGCTGCGGGTGGAGGAGACGACGATCGACTCGCTCACCTCGTTCGACAACAACAACAGCGAGGCCGACAAGAACTACAAGTACAACCGCTCGGCGGTCGGCACCTGGCGCGGCGAGGGGTACCGCGACGGCGAGCGGTCGGCGGACGCGTACTTCCAGTACGACATGATCGTCGACCCGGCGCTGCCGAAGAACTACCTCGGCGTCCGCTACTACGGCGGCGACGCGGGGCGCACCTTCGACGTCTACCTCAACGACGTGAAGCTCAAGACGGAGGTGGTCTCGGGTGCCGCGGGCGCGCTGAACTGGTACGTGCAGTACGACGAGATCCCGCGCTCGGTGCTCGACGGGATCGCGGCGAAGGACAGCTGGAAGCGGAACCAGTCCGGCGCGTACGTCCTCGACGCGCAGGGGAACAAGGTGCCGAAGGTGACCGTGCGCTTCCAGGGCACCGGCACCGCGAGCAACGTCGGCGGCGTCTTCGGCGTCTACACGACGGAGTCGACCGGGTTCGCGACGAACGCCGAGCTGGCGAAGCTGACCTCGTCCGTCGGGACGTTCTCGCCGGCGCTCGCCGCCGGGGTGCGCGACCTGACGCTGACGGTGCCGGTCTCGACGACGAGCGTCGCGCTCGACCTCGACCCGGCCGTGGCCAGCGGACTGGTGAAGGTCGACGGCGTGCTGATCGACGACACCGTCGCCCGGACCGTCACCCTCGCGGCCTCGGGGACCACGAACGTCGTGATCACCTCCTCCGCGCAGGACCACACGACGCTCGCGACCTACCGGCTCGCGATCGTCCGGGCCGCTCCCGCCGCCGTGATCGACCTGACGGTCTCGGCCACGACGCGCTGCGTCGCCGGCAAGGTCGTCCTGACGACGACGGCCCGTAACGACTCGAAGGCCGCGGCGTCGATCTCGATCGCCACGCCGTACGCCACGAAGTCCTACCCGGGCATCGCGGCGGGCAAGAGCGCGACGCAGGCCGACACCACCCGCGCCGCCTCGATCCCGGCCGGCACCGCGACCGTCACCGCGACGGCCACGATCGACGGCAAAGCGGTGACGACGACGAAGGCGGCCCCCTACTCCGCCCGCACCTGCGGCTGACCCCGCCCACCGACAGCGGCCGCCCGGGGACCCTCCTGGGCGGCCGCTCCGTTTCCCCTCTCTCCGCGAGATGCCACTTGTGCGCACTTTCTGCGGCGTGTCGCGCTCGTAAGTGGCATCTCGCGGAGGGGATCAGGGGGTGGGGGCGCCGGGCGTTATCTATTCGTTACACATCTCGACCAAACCGGCACCACACTGCGAACGGGCAGGTCAAGGGCGGAGCATGACTCCCATGGAACAGACAGGGAAGAACCCGCGCGTGCCGAGGCTCCGGTTCATCGCGCTCGCGGCCGTGGCCGGCATCGTCGTCGCGGGCGTGCTGCTCGCGATCGCCGAGCTCGTCGCGCTCGTGGTCGCGAAGAACGCCAGCCCGGTGCTCGCCCTCGGCGCGTTCGTGGTCGACATCGTGCCGCGCCCGCTCAAGGAGTTCGCGATCGAGACGTTCGGAGCGAACGACAAGATCTTCCTGCTCGCGAGCATCGGCGTCGCCGTGCTGGTCGCCGCCGCCCTCGCTGGCGTGCTGCAGCTGATCCGCCCGCCGCTCGGCCAGATCCTGCTCGTGATCGCCGGCGGCCTCTCGATCGCCGCGATCGTCACCCGCACCGGCGCGACCCCGCTCTCCGCGGTGCCCACCCTGGTCGGCCTCGTCGTCGCGATGATCGTGATGCACCTGACCGTCTCGCGCCTGCGCCGCTGGCGCGCCGCGTCCGCCGCCGAGAAGACCGGAGCGGCCCCCGCCGCCCGCCCGGTCGGCATCGAGCGCCGCGGCTTCTTCCGCGTCACCCTGATCGCCGCGGTCGGTGCCGCCGTGATCGGCGCCGGTGCGCGGGCCGTCAACGCCGCCACCTCGTCGCTCGCCAGCGTGCGCGACGCCCTGCGCCTGCCCAGCCCGCGCAGCACCGTCACGGTGCCCGCCGGCGCCGACCTCGGGATCGACGGCCTGACCCCGCTCTACACGCCCAACGCCGACTTCTACCGCGTCGACACCGCGCTGACCGTGCCCTCGATCGACCCCTCCACCTGGTCGCTGAAGATCTCCGGGATGGTCGACCAGGAGGTCACGCTGTCGCTGCAGGACATCTTCGACATGGGCCTGGACGAGTACGGCATCACGATGACCTGCGTCTCGTACCAGGTCGGCGGCGACCTCGTCGGCAACGCCAAGTGGCTCGGCGTCCCGCTCCGCGACGTGCTGAAGAAGGCCGGCGTGCAGAGCGGCGCCGACATGCTGCTCTCCACCAGCGTCGACGGCTACACCGCCAGCACCCCGCTCTCCGCGGTCACCGACGAGAACCTCGACGCGATCCTCGCCGTCGGGATGAACGGCGAGGCGCTGCCCTTCGAGCACGGCTTCCCGGTTCGGATGGTCGTCCCCGGCCTCTACGGCTACGTCTCCGCCACCAAGTGGCTGACCGAGCTGAAGGTCACGACCTTCGCCGCCGACGAGGCCTACTGGACCCCGCGCGGCTACGACGCCGAGGCGCCGATCAAGATGTCCTCGCGCATCGACACCCCGCGCATCGACGCCGCGATCCCCGCCGGCGCGACCAAGATCGCCGGAGTGGCCTGGGCGCAGACCACCGGCATCGCCAAGGTCGAGGTCAGCATCGACGACGGCGACTGGCAGGAGGCCACGCTCTCGACCCCGGTCAACCTCGACACCTGGGTGCAGTGGTACGTCGACTGGGAGGCCGCGAGCGGCGCCCACTACGTCGCCGTCCGCGCGACCGACGCCAACGGCATGCTCCAGATCGAGGACCGCGCGGGCGTCGCCCCCAACGGCTCCTCCGGCTGGCAGCGCACCCTCGTCCGCGTCAGCTGACGCCGTCCGGCGACCCACGCGCCTGCGGGAGACGGATCTCGATACGCGCTCTCCGAGCGCTACTCGATCAGCATGGATCGCCGCATGCTGGTCGAGGAGGCGCGCAGCGGCGTATCGGGACCCGCCGGCTCAGGGGCGGAAGCCGGCCGCGTGGTGCTCGGGGGCGAGGTGCGGGCCGGTGCCGAGCATGCGCTCGCGGAAGGTGGCGCCGGTGGGCTCGGGGTCGAGGCGGCCGCGGCGCCGCAGCTCGGGCTGGACGAGCTCGATGAAGTCGCGCATCGACGCGAGGCCGAAGACGGCCTCGAGCATGATGCCGTCGAGGTCGGTCTCGTCCATCATCCGCTCGAGCTCGTCGGCGACCTCGACGGGGTCGCCGGTGATCGCGAAGCCGCGGGTGCCCTTGCCCTTCAGCTCGTCGAGGATCTCGCGCACGGTCGGCGCGGTGCCGTCCGGGCGGGTGAGGAAGCGCTCGATGTTGCTGGTGCCCATCTGGCCGGCCTGGTCGTCGAGGACCAGCTGCTCGGCGAGGGTGCGGTCGAGGTCGTAGGCCAGCAGATCCACGCCCGTGTTGCCGGCGTAGTAGTGCGCGGCCAGCTCGTCCGTCTGCAGGGCGTCGAACTCGGCGCGCAGCTGCGCCGCCTCCGCCGAGGTCGGCGCGACGACGATCGTCACGCCGACCATCACCTTGATCGACGCGGGATCGCGGCCGTTCTCGGCGGTCCGGCGACGGATGTCCACGATGTCCGCCGCGACCTTGCCGTAGGTCGAGCCCTGCACGAACACGCACTCGGCGTTCTTCGCGGCGAAGGCGCGGCCCACCGGCGAGGTCCCGGCCTGGAAGAGCAGCGGCGAGCGCTGCGGTGACGGCGGCAGCGTGTGGTAGCCGTGCGAGCGGTAGAACTCGCCCTCGTAGGCGACCGGGCGGATCTTCTCGGGGTCGGCGAAGACGTTGCGCTCGTGGTCGAGCACGATGACGTCGTCGTCGTTGCCGCCCTCCCAGAACGAGAAGGCGACGTCGACGTACTCCTGCGCGGCGCGGTAGCGCTCGTCGTGCGGGACCATCGCGGACTGGCCGAGCATCGCGGCCATCGTGTTCTGCGAGGCGCCGGTGACGATGTTCCAGCCGATGCGCCCGCGGGTGACGTGGTCGAGGGTGGAGAACTTGCGCACCGCGTGCAGCGGATGGTCGGCGCCGGTGGTGCTGGTGACCACGAAGTTGAGGCGCTCGGTGCCGACCGCCAGTGCGGGGATGAGGTACGCGCCGTCGAGGGCGAAGGTCATGCCGGCCTCGACGAGGACGTCCGAGAGCTCGCCGCGGCGGGAGGAGTAGCCGAAGGAGCCGCCCGCGAAGAAGAGGAAGTCGAAGCCGGCGTCGTCGAGGAGGCGCGCCATCCGCTGCCAGTAGTCGATGTCGCGGAAGTCGCCGTCGCGGCTGCGCGGGTGCGACCAGCTGATGGTGCCGCCGACGTGCGGGGTGCCCGCTTCGAAGACCCCGAGGACGATCCGCTTCTGCATGCTCTCCCGCGTTCCGGCCGGCGTCCGCCGGCACTGCTCCGGGAACCCTAGCGAGCGCGCGTTTCGGGGCTGTTGCGGGGGAGTGCGTGCGGGGGCGGGTCTCGATACGCCCGCTGCGCGGGCTACTCGACCAGCATGGAGGGCCGCGGGCGGGCTGCTCGGCCAGCAGGTGCGCGCCTCATGTCGGTCGAGTAGCCGCGCAGCGGCGTATCGAGACCCGGCGTCCTCAGCAGGGCGGGTCTGCAGACTCCTGCTCTGATGCTGGTGGGTCTCGATACGCCCGCTGCGCGAGCTACTCGACCAGCATGGGAGGCGTGGGCTGCCGCCGACCCCGCACAACATCAGCTGAGACGGGGGTCCCTCCGCTGACAGGGGAGGCCCTGTGCTCTCAGCTGATGTTGTGCGCGGCGGGGTCTCGATACGCCCGCGGCGCGGGCTACTCGACCAGCATGGAGGGCCGCGGCCCGGGCTACTCGACCAGCATGGAGGGCCTCGGCGCGGGCTGCGCGACCAGCACAATGCGCGCGACCGGCAGAGGGCGCGCCAGCATGCTGGTCGAGTAGCCGCGCAGCGGCGTATCGAGACCCGGCCTCAGCCGCCGACGCCCGTCAGGCCGAAGCGGAACTCGAGGCGGCCGTCGAGCGGCCGGACCTCGTACTCGGGGTGCGGGCGCGCGCCCCAGGAGTCGTCGCCCGCGACGCCGCGGCGGCGCAGCGCCGGGCGCAGCACGGTGCGCTGCACCGGCGGCAGCTCGTTCGGGTGCTGCGCGTTCTCGATCTCGTACGGCGTCCACGGCAGGGCCGAGAACTCCATCCCGCCGGCGCAGTCGAGCCGCAGGCCGAAGCCTCCGTCGTCGGTCACCTCGGCCCAGCGCACTCCCGTGCGGCTGCCCGATTCCTGCGGCTTGAGGTACGGGGTCAGCTCCCGCGCGACGTCGCTCTCCCAGACGTCGAGGCGCGCGCCGAGCCGGCGGTCGGAGTAGCACTCGTCCGGTCCGTCGCCGTACCAGCGCAGCCGGTGCGCGTCGGCGCCGGTGGTCAGCTGCATCCCGAACTCGGGCAGATCCGGCAGTCCGTCCGGCACCGTCATCGCGACGGTCACCTCGATCCGCCCGTCGCCCGTCACGCGGTAGTCGACGTCGCAGAACGCCCGCGGCGTGGTCGGCAGCTCGTAGCGGAAGCCGACCGTCACCGCGTACTCGTCCATGGAGACCCGCGCCGTCCGCAGCGCCTCGCCCGCGGCCCGCGCATAGCGGCTCGCCAGCAGCCACTGCCCGTCCTCGAAGGGACCGCCCCAGCCGCGCTCGTTCGACGTCGGCGCGTGCCAGAAGGACGGCGTCGGGATCGACGTGAGCAGCTCGCGCCCGCCCTCGGGCCCGCCGCCCCAGCGGTACGACATCAGCCCGCCGTGCAGCCGGGAGAAGAGGACGCTGAAGTGCTCGCCGACGACGCCCACGTTGTGGGTGCCGTCGATGAGCTCGGGCCGCGTCGCGTGCTCCGGCCGCGAGAACCCCGCGACCTCGAGCACGTGCTGCCCGCGGGCGACGACGTGTCCCGCCGGCGCCCACCGCGTGTCCTCGCGCAGCCGCAGCTCGACGTCGAGCGTGTACTCGCCCGGCAGCTCGGGCAGCGGCACCGGCTGCGGGTACGTCGAGGACCCACCCGCGGCGATATCGGTCGCGAGCTCCCGCTCCGCCAGCACGCGTCCCTCCCGCCGCAGCACGACGACCGCTGCGTACGCGGAGGAGGAGGTGGCCAGCAGCCGGTTCCCGATCACGATCTCCGCCGTCGAGACCTCGACGCGGAACGGCTGGTACAGGTGCGCGACCTCCTGCAGCTTCGGCGTCGGCGTGCGGTCGGCGAAGAGGATCCCGTTGCCGCTGAAGTCGCCGTCGTGCGGCGACTCCCCGCTGTCCCCGCCGTAGCCGAGGAACGGCACCCCGTGCCGGTCGGCCATCGCGACGGCCTGGTCCGCGAAGTCCCAGATGAAGCCGCCCTGGAAGAGCGGCTCCCGCTCGGCCAGATCGAGGTAGCGGTCCACGGCGCCGAAGGAGTTGCCCATCGCGTGCGCGTACTCGCAGAGCAGGAACGGCTTGTCGCGGTGCTCCGCGAGGTACTGCTCGATCTCAGCCGCCGGCGTGTACATCTGGCTGACCACGTCGGTCGTCTCCGGGTAGCGCGAGTCCCAGTGCACCCCCTCGTAGTGCACCGGACGGTCGTCGACCGCGCGGAACCACTCGGCGAGATCGCGGAGGACGGTGCCGCCGAACGACTCGTTGCCGAGCGACCACATCACCACGCTCGGGTGGTTCTTGTCGCGCTCGAGCAGGCTCCGCGCCCGGTCGTGCAGCGCGGGCGCCCACCGGCCGTCGTCGCCGGGCACCGACTCGGCGAGCGGCGCGTCGAGGTAGCGGACGCGGTCCCACAGCCCGTGCGTCTCGAGGTTCATCTCGTCGATCACGAGGAAGCCGTACTCGTCGGCGAGGTCGTAGAAGTAGGAGTTGTTCGGGTAGTGGCTGGTACGGATCGCGTTCACGCCCACCCGCTTGAGGATCCGGAGGTCCTCCTCCGTCTGCGCCCGGTCGACGACCCGCCCCTGCAGGCCGAACTCGTGCCGGTTGACCCCGCGGAAGACGACCCGCCGGCCGTTGAGGCTGAGCACGCCGTCCTCGATCGCGAAGCGGCGGAGCCCGACGGTCTGCGGCACCACCTCCGTGAGCGCGCCGTCCGCGTCCCGCACGCGCACCGTCAGGCGGTGCAGGTGCGGGTCCTCGGGGCTCCACAGCCGCGGCTCCGCGAGCCGGAGACGGTGCACGCCGTCCGGATCGAGCCGCAGCGGGCCCACGCCGTCGAGCTCGACCGTCGCCGATCCCGCCCCGTCGAGCCGCAGCTCGACCGCGATCCCGGCACCGTCGTCGTCGACCGTCGTCCGCACGCGGAGGTCCTCGACGTGCGCGCGCGGGCGGCGCAGCAGCACGACGTCGCGGAAGATCCCGGAGAACCGGAAGAAGTCCTGGTCCTCGAGCCAGGAGCCGGCGCTCCATTTGACGACCTGCGCGGCGAGCAGGTTCTCGCCGGGCAGCAGCGCCTCGGTGAGGTCGAACTCGCCGGGCGAGAAGCTGTCGGCCGAGAAGCCGAGGTAGACGCCGTTCAGCCAGAGGGCGATCGTGCTCTCGGCGCCGCGCACGTCGAGCGCGATCCGCTCGCCGGGCGCGAGCGGCGCGTCCAGCTCGAAGGTCGTCCGGTAGGAGGCCGTCGGGTTGAACCGCTCCGGGGCCTGCCCGGGCAGGATGCTCTCGCGCCCGTCCCAGGGGTACTGCGTGTTCACGTACTGCGGGCGGTCGTGGCCGTGCAGCTGGATGTGCGCGGGCACGGGGATCAGCTCCCAGTCGCCCGCGTCGAACTCCGGCCGCTCGAAGCCCGCCGGCGCGTCGGCCGGCCGGGGCGCGCAGTGGATCCGCCACAGCCCGTTCAGCGACTGCTCGAACGAGCTGACGCCCGTCGCGGCCTCGTCCGAGGAGCGGAACCAGCGGTGATCGGAGTGCGCCGGCCGCCGGTTCTCGGCGAAGAAGCCGGGGTCGGAGAGCCGGGCGAGGTCGAACCCGGTGGCGGGCGCCGCCTCGCCCGGGAGCTCCGCGAGGCTCACTTGATCGCCCCGGTGATGCCCTCGGCGAAGGAGCGCTGCAGGACCATGAAGACGATGACGGTGGGCACCGAGGCGAGGAAGACGGCCAGCATCAGCACGCCGTAGTCGACGACGTAGCCCGCGCTGAGGTTCGAGATCAGCATCGGCATGGTCTGGAAGTCGTTGTTCACCAGGATGACCTTGGGCCAGAGGAAGTTGTTCCAGGCGGTCATGAAGGTGATGACCGCGGCCGCGGCATAGGTCGAGCGCATCGACGGCAGGTAGATCCGGGCGAAGATCCCGAGCTCGCTGACCCCGTCGATCCGCGCGGCCTCGATGATCTCGTAGGGGAACGAGCGCGAGGCCTGCCGGAACAGCAGGATCAGGAACGGGGTCGAGATCGCCGGGATGATGACCGCGCCGAGGGAGTTGATCATCCCGACCTCGGCGAAGACCTGGAAGAGCGGGATCATCGTCGCCGCGAACGGGATCATGATCGCGATCAGCAGGACCGCCATCAGGAGGTCCTTGGCCCGCGAGTGGAAGACCTCGAAGCCGTAGCCGGCGATCGAGCAGACGATCAGCGCGAGCACCGTGGTGCCCACCGCGACGGTCGCCGAGTTCCACATCGCCGAGCCGACGTCCTGCAGATCGAGCAGTCCGGCGAAGTTGTCGAAGAGCGCCAGGCCCGGGATCATCCGCGAGTCGAGGACGTCCTGGCTGGTGTTCGTCGCCGAGACGGCCATGAAGTAGAGCGGGAAGATCGAGAAGAGCGCGAAGACCGAGAGGAAGAGGTACTTCGGCAGGCCGCGCAGCCGCGAGGAGAGCGGCGCGCTGCGGACGGGGACGGACTCGCTCGGAGTGACGGACTCGACGTCCTCGATCGCGGGCAGGGTGCTGACGCGCTCAATCACGCTTGTCACCGACTTTCAGCTGAACGAACGCGAGGACCGCGACGAGGATGAGGATCACGTAGGAGAGGGCGGAGGCGTAGCCGAAGTTCGGGTTCTTCAGGAACGAGACCTCGTAGAGGTAGTGCGACATCGACATGGTCGTGTAGGCCGGGCCGCCTCTGGTCAGCGCCCACGACTCGTCGAAGAGCTGCAGCGTCCCGTTGGTCGACATGATCGCGGTGAGCAGGATGATCGGCTTCAGCTGCGGGATCGTGACATGCCAGAAGGTCTGCAGCGCGTTCGCGCCGTCCATCCGCGCGGCCTCGATGCTCGAGTAGTCGACGTTCTGCAGCGCCGCCAGATAGAAGACCATGTTGTAGCCGGTCCAGCGCCAGAGCAGTCCGAGGATGATGACGAAGCGCCCGGTGTCCGGATTGCCGAGCCAGTTGATCGGCGAGTCCATCAGGCCGATGCCCATCAGCACGTCGTTGACGAAGCCGTCGTTGGCGAAGATCGTGCGGAAGACCAGCGAGTAGGCGACGAGGGAGACGGCGCACGGCAGGAAGATCGCGGTGCGCCAGAAGGTCTTGAACTTCAGGTTCCTGGTGTTGAGCAGGTTGGCCAGCACCAGCGCCATGATCAGCATCACCGGCACCTGGATGATCAGGTAGATGAAGGTGTTCTGCAGCGTCAGCCGGAAGATCTCGTCCTGCAGCAGGCGCTCGTAGTTCAGCCAGAACGGCTGCGCGTAGCTGAGGTTCGCCCCGCGGCCGGTCTGCAGCGAGAGCAGGAAGGCCTGGATCATCGGCAGGAAGCTCACCAGGAAGATGAGCACCGCCGCCGGCAGGAGGAAGGCCCAGCCGGTGAGGCTGCGACGGCGCTCCCCGGTCATGCGGATCGGGCGGCTGCGGAGATCGCGCTGCGGCCGGGGTGGGACGCGCAGGCGCGGGCGCGGAGGGGCGGAGGTCGACACGGGCGGGCTCGCATTCTCGGAAGGAGAGGGACGGGGAGGGACGGGCCGGGGAGGAGGAGTCCTCCCCGGCCCGGGGTGCGAGCCGGCTCGCGGTGACGTCGGGTCTCGGTGACGTCGGGTCTCGGCGACGCCGGCTCGCGGCGAGCCCTAGCTCATGGCGAACTCGACGTTCTTCTGCGCCTCCTCCAGCGCCGAGGCGGGGTCCGCACCGCCGATGATCTGCGTGATCGCGGCGCTCACGGCGTCGCGGCCCTCGTAGTAGTAGGCGCCGGTGTTGTTGCTCGGCACCTCGGCGCCGAACTCGGCGACCTCGGCGAAGATCGGCTGGCCGGCGAAGAACTCGTTCGGCTGCTCGTAGGCGGTCGAGGAGCCGGCGGGCAGCCAGTTCGCGACGGCGCCGGACTTCGGCAGGATCGTGTCGTAGAGCTCGGTCGAGCCGGCGAAGGTCGAGGCGAGGAAGTCGGCCGCGAGGTCGACGTCGGCGTTCGCGCTGATCGCCCAGGACGATCCGCCGCTGGCCGTGTAGTTGGTCGCGCCGGAGATGCCGTCGAGCGAGGGGACGTTCGTGATCGCCCAGTCACCGGCCTGGTCCTCGGCGGTCTGGATGGAGCCGACGATCCAGATGCCCTGGATGGTGCCGCCGACGGAGCCGTTCACGAAGGTGCCGAGGTACTCGTCCCACGAGTTGACCTCGACGAAGACGCCCGAGTCGACGAGCTGCTTGTAGACGTCGATCGCGGCGAGCAGTGCGTCGTTGTCGGTGATGGTGGGGTTGCCCTCGTCGTCGAAGAGGCTGGCTCCGGCGCTCTGCAGCATCATCATGATCATGTCCGAGGAGCCGGCCTGGCCCGAGAGCAGCGGCGATCCGGTCTTCGCCAGGACGTCCTTGCCCTTGGTGAGGAACTCCTCCCAGGTGATGTCGGTGAAGTCGTCGATCGTGTAGCCGGCCGCCTCGAGGACGTCCGTGCGCAGCGCGGTGACGGCGGTGCCCGAGTCGAACGGCACGCCGTAGTGCACGTCGTCGAGGGTCGAGTAGGCGGCGACGGCCTCGGGGAACTCCGCGAAGTCGACGGCGTCGGCGGGCAGCTCGCTGAAGATCTCGGGGTAGTTGACGAGGTTCTTCTGGAACGCGTTGTTCTGCATCAGGAAGACGTCGGGCAGCTCCTCGTACTGCTGCGACTGGGCGAGGGTGGTCAGCTTGGGCTGCAGGTCGTCCCAGGGGGTCTCGATGATGTCGAGCTTGAAGTCGGGGTGGTCCTTCTGGTAGATCTTCTCGGCCTCCTCGAGGGCCGCGATGTTGAACACCGGGTCCCAGGCCCAGACGCTGAGCGTCTCGTCGCCGTCGCCTCCGCCGGCGGCGTTCCCGCCACCGCCGCCGCCGGCCGCGCAGGCGCTCAGCGCGAGGACGAGGGGCAGGGAGACGGCCACGACGGTCGTGAACTTCTTGGAGCTTCTTCGCACGGATTCGTTCCTTCTGTGTGGGTGGGGGTGCTGCTGCTGGATGCAGTGGTGCTGCGGGAGAGAAGACAGTGGTGCTGCGGGAAGAAAAAGCGGAGGGGTGCCCGGGCTCAGCCGAGCGGCTGCCAGGGCCCGTACGGGTCGCCCGGGGCCTGGTTGCGGGTCCACCACTTCGCGCGGTAGCGCTGGCCCTGGTGGACGACGACGTCGCCGGTGTCGAAGATGCGCGAGGCGGTCCAGACCGCGGTGCCGTCGGGTGCGGTCGCGAGCTGCTGCCACGGGCCGTTCGGGTCGCCGGGGGTCTGGTTGCTGGTCCACCACGACGCCCGCCAGAGCGAGCCCTGGAAGAGGACCGTGTCGCCCTTCTGGTAGACGGACCCCGCCGACCAGGAGGCCGCGGCCTGGCGGCGGAGGGCCAGCGCGTCGACCGTCAGTCCGGCGCCGCCGGGGCCGCTCGCCAGGATCGAGACCGTCGCGGTGCCGGCCGGCAGCGAGAACTCCGCCGAGCGCACGTCGGCCCAGCCGCTCGTGGTGGGGATCTCGGTGCGGTGCTCGACGCCGTCCGCGCCGGTGACCACGATCCGCGCGGAGTCGAGTCCGCCCGGCCGGTCCGCGCGGAGCGACAGGGTGTAGACGCCCGCGGGGACCTCGTCCTGCTGCTGCACGCCGCCGGAGAAGGCCTGCGCCGCGCCGAGCCGGAGGGCGAAGCGCGAGCCGTCGGCGCCGGGCGAGGGGTTCGAGACGAAGGCGGTGGTGGTGGAGGCGGGGTCGGTGGTCTGCGTCCAGCCGGTGACGGTGGTCACCGCGATCCGGTCGGCGGCGAAGTCGGGGTTGAGGATCCAGTTGTTGCCGGCGCCGGCCTGCCACTCGCCGGAGCGGGCGTTCAGGTCCCACTCGCTCAGCGACTCGAAGCGCACGTCCGCGCCGGTCCCGCTGAGCGGCAGCCACTGGTTGTAGCCGAGGCCGTTCCAGGCGAAGTCGGCCCAGCGGTCGCCGGCGTAGATCACGGTGTCCTGCTCGGTGCCCTGCACCGTCAGGAAGAAGCCGCTCTGGGTGACGTGGCTGTAGTCCTTCTCGGTGCCGGGGAGCACGTACATGCTCGAGTACGTCCCCTGGATCCGGCCCTCGAGCGAGCGCACGAGGTAGGTCTGCGAGGTGTTCCAGCCGTGCAGGTCCGAGCTCGCGACGTAGTACTGGCCGTCGAGCTTGAACATCGCGTTGCCCTCGCGGCCGGCGCCGCGGTAGACCTCGACGGCCGTCTCGACCGAGAGCGAGTCGGTGTCGCTGATCCGGCCCACGTAGGTCCGGCTGCGGCCGTCGCGGTAGGAGAAGACGAGGTAGTCCGCGCCGTCGTCGTCGGTGAAGACGGTCTGGTCGCCGGTGCCCTGCTCCCAGCCGGGCTTGCTCGGGTTCCGGTAGACGCCGGGGATGTGGGTCTGCAGGTTCGCGTACTCGAAGTCGGCGACGGGCGAGTCCCCGCTGAGGAAGAGGACTCCGGCGTTCGTGACGCGGGCCGGGTCGGGGCTCTCGAACTGGGTGAGCAGGACGTACTTCCCGGTCTGCTCGTTGTAGGCGACGCCCAGTCGGCCGATCCAGACCGCGTCGGCGAGCGTGTCCATGTCCGAGAAGTAGGTGCCCGTGACGTCCTTCGAGGCGGGGATGTGCAGCGCGGTGTCCCTCGTGGCGACGTCGTTCTCGAACGTCCAGTTCACGAGGTCCTCGGAGGAGTACGCGGTGACCGCGACGAAGTCGCCCTCGCCGGCCCGGGTGTAGGTGCGGGTCGGGGAGTCGTAGTAGAGCTGCGAGCCGGTGTACTCCACGCCGTACCAGTAGTAGCGGTCGCCGAAGCGGAAGATCCCGCCGCCCTGGGAGAAGATCGGATCGCCCGCGGTGTCGAGCCAGAAGCGGTTGTTCTCGATCGTCTCGAGCGTGCCGTCGGCGAGCGGGACGAGGGCGGCGGCGGTGGTCTGCAGGCCGTTCTTCGCGGCGACGACGGCCGCGGCGCTCGCTCCGGCGTCGTCGAGGACCTCGCCCGCGGTGACGGTCGCCGCGGCGAAGGGCGCCCAGGACGCGGCGGTGTAGGCGGAGGGGACCCGGGTGCGGTACTCGTCGAGGCGCTCGCGCAGCCCGGAGATCCGGACGAGGCCGGTCTCGGCCGTCTCGAGGGCGCTGCGGGCGGAGAGCAGGGCGGCGTCGGTCGAGGCGGCGTCGTCGCGGGCGGCGGTCGCGGTCGCGACGGCGGCCGAGAAGGGGGCCCAGGAAGCCGCGGTGAAGTCCGGAGCGGCGAGGGCGCTCAGCCGGTCGAGCGCGGCGGCGAGGCGGGCGCGCTCGTCGACGAGCACGGTGCTGGTGAACTCGGCGGACGCGTGGTTGATGAAGCCGACCGTGACGACGCGGAGGACGTGGTCGCCGGGGGCGAGCCCGGTGAAGGACGCGATCGGGACCGTCGTGGTCGATCGGGCGCCGCGGTAGTCGGCCGAGCCGATCTTCACGCCGTCGACGAAGACGTCGGCGGTGCCGTTGGTGGTGGCCTTCCGGCCCGAGAGGGCGACCGTCTCGCCGGTGAAGGCGATCTCGAAGGCCGCGCCGCCGGTCGCCCAGGTGTGCGTGCTGTTCTTCGACCAGGCGCCCTCGTAGAAGGTGGCGTTCGGCGTGCCGCGCACGGTCGTGGTCTCGGTGAAGGCGACCGTCGTCGTGCGGATCTCGGCGGCCTCGGCGGTCTGCCCGGCGAGGGGCGACTGGCCGGCGAGCACGAGCAGCCCGGCGAGCAGAGCAGCGATCAGGGCGGGGAGCCGCCTCGTCGTCGTACGCGTCATGTCGTGCCTCCGTCGTCGCAGGTCCACCGTGGTACAGCGCTGTACCACGAACGCGAATCTAGCCTGGAGGATCCTGTGAGGGCAAGGAGACTTTTCTCTGATCAGCGTGTCGTGCCGCGGGCGACGACCTGCGACCGGGCGAAGAGCGTGGTCGCGGGAGCCTCCACCCGGTCGATCCGCGCGACCAGCCGCTCGAGCGCCGTGCGGGCGATCCACTCGATCCGCGAGTCCATCGAGGTGAGCGGCGGGGAGAGGAACGCCGACTCCTCGATGTCGTCGAAGCCGATCACCTGCACCTCGTCCGGGATGCGCAGTCCGCCCTCGCGCAGGGCCGAGATCGCGCCGGTCGCGAGGACGTCGTTGAAGCAGACCAGGCCGTCGAACGGCACCCCCGCCTCGACGAGCGCGCGGGCGACCCGGAAGCCGGAGCCGATCGTCCAGTCGTAGCCCGTGACGCCGACCAGGCGCGGATCGAGCGCGCGACCCGCGGCGGCGAGCTCCTCGACGACCCCGCGCAGGCGCTGCTCGGCGTTCCCCTCGCGGGCCGCGCCGATGCGGCCGGCGTCGAAGGGCGAGTGCGCGCCGACGACGGCCAGCGCGGTGCTGCCGCGCGCGAGGAGGTGCGCCGTGGCCGCGCGGGCGTCGGCGACGTCGTCGGTCGTCACCCGGTCCACCAGCTCGTAGGTGTCGCGGGTCCCCAGGCAGACCAGGGGGTACTCGACGGCGAGCGCCGAGCGGTCGAGGGTCTCGTGCTCGGACAGCGAGAGCAGCAGCCCGTCGGTGAGCTGCGAGTTGAAGCGCTGCAGCAGCCGGCGCGAGCCGTCCCCGCCGTCGTCGGGGTAGGTCGTGACGGAGACCGCGAGGTCCATGTCGCGGGCGGTCTCGATGACCGCCTCCGCCAGCTCGGCGAGGTAGGCGGCCTTCAGGGTCGGCACGGCGAGCGTCACCGCGTCGGTCCGTCCGCGGGTCAGATTGCGGGCCGCGACGTTCACCGTGTAGCCGAGCTCCGCGACCGCGGCCCGGACGCGCTCCCGCGTGCCGTCCGTCATCCGGCCCGTGCCGTTGACCGCGTTCGACGCCGTCTTCAGCGAGACCCCGGCGCGCTCGGCGACCGACTCGAGCGTCGCCTTCCGGCGCGGTGGGGCCATGTCGTCGCGCCTTCCGTCGTCCCGGGCGGTCCGCCTGCGCCCTCCCCATGGATACACCACGGCTCGGATCCCGTCCTGCGCGAGGGCCGAGGTCAACCCTCCCCGGCGCACGGAGCGCGCTGGAGGAGAGCGGCGGATACTGGAGGGGCACCCGATAGCAGACAGATGTCGGACTGCGCGGAGCGCGGCCCGGCGAAGGAGGAATCGTGAAGGCACTGCGCTACACCACCGTCGGACAGGCCCCCGAGGTCGTCGAGATCGAGAAGCCCGTGCCCGGGCCGGGCGAGATCCTGCTGAAGGTGACCGCCGCCGGCGTCTGCCACTCCGACGACTACGTGATGAGCCTCCCCGAGGAGGACTACCTCGCCCAGCACTACCCGCTGCCGCTGACCCTCGGACACGAGGGCGCCGGCGTGATCGAGGAGTTCGGCCCCGGCGTCGAGACCGGCCTGCAGATCGGCGAGGCCGTCGCCGTCTACGGACCGTGGGGCTGCGGCCACTGCCTCAACTGCTCGCGCGGCGCGGAGAACTACTGCACCAACGCCGAGGCGGAGGGCATCCGCCCGCCCGGCCTCGGCAACCAGGGCTCGATGGCGGAGTACATGATCGTCGACGACGTCCGCCACCTGATCCCGATCGGCGACCTCGACCCGGTGAAGAACGTCTCGCTCACCGACGCCGGGCTCACGCCGTACCACGCGATCAAGCGCAGCCTCCCGAAGCTCGGCGCGGGCACCTACGCCGTCGTCATCGGCTCGGGCGGACTCGGCCACGTCGGCATCCAGATCCTCAAGGCGCTCTCCGGCGCGACGGTGATCGTGCTCGACGTCAGCGAGGAGAAGCTCGAGCTGGCGAAGCACGTCGGAGCGGACGTCACGCTGATCAGCGACTCCTCCGCAGCCGAGAAGATCCGCGAGATCACCGGCGGGCTGGGCGCGGACGCCGTGTTCGACTTCGTCGGCGCCGGCCCGACCATCGCGACGGCCACCGCGGTCGCCGCCGTCGAGTCGGACGTCACCATCGTCGGCATCGGCGGCGGCCAGGCGACCGTCGGCTTCGGCACGATCGCCTACGACGCGGCCCTGCGGATCCCCTACTGGGGCTCCCGCAGCGAGCTGATCGAGGTCTTCGAGCTCGCCAAGGCGGGCCGCATCGACGTCGAGGTCCAGCAGTACGCCCTCGCCGACGCGCCCCAGGCCTACGCCGACCTGCACGACGGCACCGTCCGCGGCCGCGCGGTCATCGTCCCGTAGGTCCGCCTCGCGGAGCGGTGGATCTCGATACGCCCGCTGCGCGGCCTACTCGACCAGCATGGAGGGGCCGCCCCTGCGAGGCCCGCGGTCAGCACCAACCATGCCGGTCGAGTAGCCCGCAGGGCGTATCGAGACCCGCCCACCCGTCTAGCCTTCGAGGATGCGCTCCCGGCTCCTGCACGCCCGCGAATCGTTCTGGTTCCTGCCCACCCTGTTCGGCGTCCTCGCGATCGCCCTGGCGTTCGGGCTGATCGAGCTCGACCGGCTGCTCATCCGCGCGGGCATCCAGGACCTCCCCCTCGTCGAGGACCTCTCCGCCACCGGCGGCCGGGCGATCCTCTCCGCGATCGGCGGCACGATGCTCGGGGTCGCCGCGACCTCGTTCTCGATCACGATCTCCGTCCTCGCCACCACCTCCTCCGCCTACGGGCCCCGGCTGGTCCGCAACTTCATGGCCGACCGCGGCAACCAGGTCGTCCTCGCGGTGCTGACCTCGACGTTCCTCTACTCGCTGATCGTGCTCCGCTCGGTGCACACCGAGGAGGACGCCACCCTCGCCTTCGTGCCCGTCGTCGCGGTCGGCTTCGCCGTGGTGCTGGCCGTCGGCGACGTCGCGGTGCTGGTCTACTTCATCCACCACATCGCGCTGTCGGTGCAGGTGACCACGCTGCAGAAGCGCGTGCTCGGCGAGCTCGAGGACGTCATCGCGGAGCTGTCGGGCGACGAGGACGAGCCGGACCGGCGCGAGGAGCCGTTCCCCGCCGGCGGTGTCGTGCTGACGGCACCCCGCTCCGGCTACGTCGAGCAGCTCGAGTTCGAGCGCCTCGTCGCGCTCGGCGCCCGCCACGACGCGGTGCTGCGGATGCTCGCCTCACCCGGCGACCACGTCCTGGCCGGCGACCCCGTGCTCGAGCTCGTCGGCGGGAGCGACCTCGAGGAGGCGGCGCTCGCCGCGGTGGTGATCGCCGACGCGCGCACCCCGCACCAGGACCTCCGCTACGCCGTGCAGCAGGTCGTCGAGATCGGCGTCCGCGGCCTGGCGACCGGCACCAACGACCCGTACACCGCGGTCAGCGCGCTCGACGCCCTGACCGGCGCGCTCGTCGAGCTCTGCCGGGGCGACGGCCCGCGCACCCGCTTCCGCGACGCCGACGGCGTCGCCCGGCTGTGGTGCACCTGGCCGACCGCCGCGGACCTCCTGGCCGAGGTCTACCTCGCCCTGCGCGCCTACGCGCTGGACCAGCCGCTCGTCGTCCGCGCCGGCGTCCGCCTGGCGCAGCGCCTCGAGCCCGTCGCCCGCGGCACCGCGCGCACCGAGCTGCACCGCCAGCTGGAGGCCTTCGCCGGCGCCTACGACGCCGCCGACCGCGACGCGCTCGAGGCCCCGGTGGTGCGCCGCGACCTGGCCGAGTTAGGCGTGCGCCTGTCCGCCGTGGAGTCCGCGCGCAGCTGAGGTCCAGCTGCGCCGCACGATCCGTGCCGTTCTGCCGCGTCGGTGTCAGAGGTTGGGCGCGAGCGCGGCCGGGGTGCGACCCTGTCCGGGCTCGACCCCCGAACCCCGCTCGCCACCCCTGAGGAGCACCCGTGTCCCGTCCTCGCCCCCGGCCTCTCCGCTCCCGCCGTCGCCACCGCGGCCCCGCGGCCGCCGCCTCCGTCCTGATGACCGTCGCGCTGCTCGGCGCGGCGGCGACCACCGCTCAGGCCGCTGATCCCGTCCCGTCATCCTCGGTGCCGACCCAGGCGGCCGAGCGCCCCGCCGTCGAGACGAGTGTGACCGGAGCGTTCGTCGTCGAGCCGGGCCGGCCGATCGTGGTCGGCACCCCGGTCACGTTCACCTACCGCTGGACGAACACCGGCGATGTCCCGTTGAAGGGCCTCCGGGAGGAGCTCGCCGTCGGTGCGACGTACGAATGGATCGAGAATCGCACTGTCGAACCGGAGGACCTCGTCCTCGGGGTCGTCCGGACGGCCGGCGACGAGGGCAACCTGAGGACCCCCGCGGGCGCGACCGTCCCGTACTCCATCGCCGAGTACTTCCTCCGGATCCCCGGCGCCGGTCCACAGCCGTCCGTCGCGGTCGAGCACCCCGGGATCACGATCACCGTCACCGGACGCTTCGACCTGAGGCCGGGGGAGACGGTCTCGGTCGAGACCCCGTTGCACATCTTCCGCCACGTCGTGAACACGGGTGATGTCCCACTCGTCATCGAGGGGATGCTGCTCCAGCCCGGCCACTCGGTCGACCTCCCCCTGATCGCGGACGCCAGTCCGGAGCAGTTGAAGCAGGGCTTCGTGCAGGTCGAGGGGAGCCTCGGGCGGGTGCCCACGCCGACCGGTTTCTACACCACTCCGTCCTACTCCGTCCGGATCCCGATTCCGGGTGCGACGCCGACGGTGGACCCCGGGCCTCCTGCTCCCGCGCCGACCGCCGCCCCGTCGCCGACGACCGTCCCCACGCCGACGTCCGCTCCGTCGGCGGGACCCGTGGTCGAGCATCCCGGGATGACGATCACCGTCACCGGCAAGTTCCTCATCAAGCCGGGCGAGACGGTGCAGGTCGGCGTTCCGGTGCAGTACACGCTGCATGTCGCGAACACCGGCGACGTCCCGCTCACCCTGGCCGGCACCCGGATCGAGCCGGGGCGGTCGACGGACGTCGTCCAGAACAGGACGGTCACGCAGCAGGATCTCGACAGGGGATACGCGGAGACCGCGGGGAGCTTCGGCCGGATCCCCACTCCCACCGGCTCGTACGCGAGTCCCGACTACTCCTATCGTCTGCCGATCCCCGCCGTGACGCCGACCCCTGCGCCGACTCCGACTGCCACGCCCACGTCCACGCCGACGCCGACGCCCACGCCGACACCGACCCCCGCGGTCGAGCACCCCACGGTGCCCGGGCTCGCCGGCCGCGTCGCCGGCTCGCCGGCCCTCGCTCCGGGGGAGAAGCCGAGGATCGGCACGAGAGTGACGTGGACCGTGACGGTCACCAACACCGGCGACGTCGAGCTGCAGGACGTGCGGCTGCGCGGCGGGAAGGAGCGGGTCTTCCTCGCGCCGGGCGAGACCCGGACCCTCACCCGGTCCACGACGCTGTCCGCGCACGATCTCGAGACGAGGCGCGTCTCGAGCATCACCCAAATGTCGGGCCGTACTCCGGAGGGAGCGCTCGTCCACCTGGAGGTCCGGGGAGCCCGCCTGATCCGCCTCCCGTAGACGGGCACGCAGCGGACTCACGAGGCCGGCAGCACACCGGTCGAGCCGCACCCCGTGCTGGTCGAGTGCCGCGCAGCGTCGTCTCGAGCGGCGAAGTCGCTTCGCGTCTCGGTGGTGAGGGAAAGGACGCGCGGCGTCCCTTTCATGCTGGTCGAGTAGCCCCGCAGGGGCGTATCGAGACCCACCACCGTCAGCAGGGCGGTTCTGCAGACTCGCGTTCCGACGGTGGTGGATCTCGATACGCCCGCTCCGCGGGCTACTCGATCAGCATGGTTCTCCCATCCGTATGAAGTGATCTTTTACGAGGAGACCGCGCGTCAGCGCAGCGGCGCCGTCGACGAGCGCAGCACCAGGCGGGCGGTGACCGCGGTCCGCTCCTGGCGCTCGCCGGTGCGGATGCGCGCGGCCAGCATCTGCAGGGCCTTCTCGCCCAGCACCTGGTGGTCGAGGTGCATCGTCGTCAGCGGCGGCGAGTAGTACGCGGAGTCCGGCATGTCGTCGACGCCGACGATCGAGTAGTCGCCGGGCGCCGTCCGGCCGCGCTCCGCCATCGCGCGGAGGAAGCCGAGCGCGATCTGGTCGTTGGCGGCCGAGACCGCGGTGAAGGACTGCGGATCGACGGCCCGGCCCTGCGCGGCTCCCGACTCGGCGTCCCACTCCGCACAGCGCAGCACCTCGAGCGGGGCGACCCCCGCCTCCGTCAGCGCCGCCAGGTAGCCGCGCTCGCGGTCGACGGCCTCGTTGCGGTCGCCCGGGCCCGCGAGGTGCAGGATCCGCCGGTGCCCGAGCTCGAGCAGGTGCCGGGTGCCGAGGTAGCCGGCGCCGTAGGAGTCGGCGTAGGTCGAGTCGCCCGCGGGGCCGCCGCGCTCGGAGCGCGTCACGACCGGCACCGAGGCGGCGATGTACTCGACCAGCTCGTCGAGTCCGCCGTAGGGCGTGCCGACGATGATCCCGTCGACCTGGAAGGAGAGCAGCTTGTCGACCGCGTGCCGCATCTCCTCGCGGGCGCCGGGGGCGTCCGGCCCGACCTCGAGCAGGGCCGTGATCAGCGAGAGCCCTTCGGCGCGCGCCGCCCGGCTCACTCCGGTCAGCAGCTCGGAGTGCCCGTAGTTCAGCGGCCCCATCGCGAGGAAGCCGACGGTGTCGGTGCGCTGGACCCGGAGGTTCCGCGCGACGCGGTTGTGCCGGTAGCCGAGCTCGGCGATGGCCGCCTCGATCCGCACCCGGGTCGCCGGAGCGACGTAGCCGCCGGTGAAGAAGCGGGAGACGGTCTGCGCCGAGACCTCCGCATGCCGCCCGACGTCGGCCATGCTCGGCCGTGCGCGGGGCGGGGACGTGCTCGACATCGAGGCTCCCTCCCTGGCGGCGACCCGCTCACTCTACTGAGCCGGTTCCGAGCCGATCGCCGTTACCCGATCGTGACCCATCAACCGGTTGCGCGCATTGTCGCCCGAATGTGTTATCGATAACGTATCCCTCATCCACCGCCGCTGGAGCTCCAGTCCCGGCCCCGATCGGCGGATCCGACGTCGATGTCGCGCTGCTGCGATGTCGAGCAGCGAAAGGACGCGAAGATGCGTGCTCTGACCCGATCCCGTGCTCTGACCCGATCCGTCGCCCTCGCCACGGGCGCCCTCCTCCTCGCAGGCCTGGCCGGCTGCTCCGCGAGCGGCGGCGACTCCGGCGGGAAGACCGAGATCACCTGGTTCAAGCTCACCGAGTCGGCCGACTCCGCGAACGCGACGATCAACCAGATCGTCAGCGACTTCGAGGAGGCGAACCCCGACATCACCGTCAAGGTCGAGCAGCGGGCGGTGGACGCGCACAAGGACGCGCTGCGCACCACGCTCGGCACGAGCGGCGCCCCCGACCTCTTCTTCTCCTGGGCGGGCCCCGGTCTCGGCGGCGAGTTCATCGACGCCGGCGCGAGCCTGGACCTGAAGGAGTACTACGACGAGTACGGCTGGGCCGACCGCTTCTCCGACACCACGATGTCCACCGTCACCCAGTACGGCGGCTACGACGGCGTGCCGTACACCCAGCGCACCGAGGCGGTCTTCTACAACAAGGACCTCTTCGAGCAGGCCGGCATCGACGCCGCGCCCACCAGCTACGACGAGATGGTCGACGACGCCGGGAAGCTGAAGGACGCGGGCATCACCCCGTTCGAGTTCGGCGGCACCGTCAACTGGCACGTGATGCGCCTGCTCGACAGCCTGCTCGAGACCGAGTGCGGCGCCGACGGCTATCAGGCCCTCGTCACCGGCGAGGCGAGCTGGGCCGACGAGTCCTGCGTCACCGACACCTTCACCGAGTTCGCCACCTGGACGTCGGACTACGTCAACGACGGCTTCATCTCGATCAACAACGACGAGTCGAGCTCGCTCTTCTTCGCCGGCAAGGCGGCCATGGCGATCGAGGGCGACTGGTTCAACCAGCAGATCCGCGACGCCGGCATGTCCGAGGACTCGGTCGGCATCTTCGCCTTCCCCACGGGCACCGACCGCATCTACGGCTTCAACGAGAACAACTACATCTCCGCGAACTCGGAGCACGCCGACGAGGCCGCGAAGTTCCTCGACTACCTGACCTCGCCCGAGGCGCAGGCCACGTTCATCGCCACCTTCGGCAGCCGCTCGGTCAACGTCGACGTCACCCCCGAGGACCAGAGCGCCTTCGACGCCCTCTGGAACCCGATCACCGAGGCGGCGACCGGCGTCTACATGAACAACGACCAGAACCTCTCGCAGTCGCAGACCACGGAGTACTGGCGCATCCAGAACCTGGTCGCGACCGGCGACCTGGACCCGGCCGACGCCGGCGCCGAGTTCCAGAAGTTCATCGACCAGCAGTGACGCCCGAGGCGGAGGGGGCCGCGCGTCCCCTCCGCCCCGCGTCCCGCGCCCGAGCACCCCGCGTCCGAGACGTCCGAGAGGTCCGCCATGACGACATCCACCCCCGCCCGCCCCCGGCAGTCCGCGCCGGAGCAGCCGCGGAGGAAGCATCCGCGCCGCCGCGCCCTCGCCCGCTTCGGCGGCACCGGCTTCGTCGCGGCCCTGCCGTTCCTCGCGCCGGCGCTCGCCGCCTACCTCGTCTTCGTGGTCGGCCCCTCGCTCGAGTCGGTGCGGCTCAGCTTCTTCGAGTGGTCCGGCTTCCAGGGCGCCCCGCAGGTCTTCGTCGGACTGCAGAACTACGTCCGCATCTTCACCCAGGACCCGGTGTTCTGGACCGCGTTCTCGAACACCCTGATCTGGGTGGTGCTGTCGCTCTTCATCCCGGTCGGCCTCGGGCTGGTGATGGCGCTGGCGCTGAACCGCCCGCTGTTCGGCCGCAACGCCTTCCGCTCGCTCTTCTACATCCCGGGCGTGCTCGCGCCGATCGCCATCGCGAACATGTGGCGCTGGATGTACAACCCCAACTACGGCGTGGGCGTGAACCTCGCTCAGCTGTTCGACCTGCCGTGGCTGGCCGAGGTGCAGTGGCTCGGGGACAAGAACCTCGCGCTCTACTCGATCTTCGCGGCCTTCGTCTGGCAGATCGCGGGCACGAACATGGTGCTCTTCCTCGCGGGTCTGCAGAGCGTCTCGCCCGATCATGTCGAGGCGGCCCGGCTCGACGGCGCGAACGCCTGGCAGGTGTTCCGCAACGTGACGATCCCGGCGCTGCGGCCGACCACGGTCATCGTCGTCGTCCTCACGATCATCAACTCGATCAAGGTGTTCGACCTGATCGTCGGCATGACCGGCGGCGGCCCGGCGCAGCAGACGCAGGTGCTCGCGCTGTGGTCGTTCCAGCAGTCCTTCAACAACCACGAGTACGGCCAGGGCAACGCGATCGCCACGGTCCTGCTCGTGATCACCCTCGTCATCGTCGTCCCGTACATGGTGTGGACGGCTCGTCAGGAGAAGAACTCATGAGCGTCACGAGCATCCCGACCAGCGCGCCCGGCCTCGTCGCGCCGGCCAAGCGCACGCGCCGCCCGGTCGGCGGCCGCGACTACATCCGGATCGGCCTCTGGATCGCGCTGGTCTTCGCCGTCCTGATCTGGGCCGTCCCGCTGATCTTCATGGTCTTCACCTCGCTGAAGAGCGAGGCCGACATCTTCAGCACCCCGGCCTTCGTGCCGCCGTGGTCGCCCGACTTCGGCAACTACGTCGAGGCGCTCGACCGCGGCAACCTGCTCACCGCGGGCGGAAACAGCCTGATCATCGCGCTGTTCAAGGTGCCGATCGGCCTGTTCGTCTCGGCGGCCGCGGCCTTCGCCCTGGCGCGGATGCGGTTCCGCCGGCAGCGCCTGCTGATGGGCGTGATCGCGCTCGGCGCGATGGTCCCGATCCAGGTCGCGATCGCCCCGCTCTTCCAGGTGATCAACGGGCTGGGGCTGCTGAGCAGCAATTTCGGGATCATCCTGCCGTACATCGCGTTCGGCCTGCCGTACCAGACCTTCATCCTCTACGGCTTCTTCCGCCAGATCCCGGAGGAGATCGACGAGAGCGCGCGGATCGACGGCGCCGGCAACTGGCGGCTGTTCCTGACGATCATCCTGCCGCTGGCCCGCCCGGCCCTCGCCGCGCTGTTCATCCTCGACTTCGTCTCCACCTGGAACGAGTACTCCATCGCGCTCGCGCTGCTGCAGAGCCAGGACTCCTGGACGATCCCGCTCGCGCTGCAGGGCTTCCAGTCGCAGTTCACCAGCTCGTACGGGCCGCTGAACGCCTTCACCATCATGTCCGTGTTCCCCGTGCTGATCGTCTACCTGATGTTCCAGCGCTACTTCGTCGAGGGCGCCTTCGCCGGCGCCGTGAAGGGCTGACCGTGCCGCACACCACCGACACCGCCGAGCGGTTCTCGCGCGAGACGCGCCTGTTCGAGGTCCTCCGGGACCCTCGCGGGCACGCGATCGTCGAGCGCCGCCTCCCCGGGCTGGTGCACTCCTCGATCCTGCACACCCTGCACGGGTATCCGATCGGGCTCGTCGTCGACACCGAGGAGTCGCTCGACGCGGCCGAGCGCGAGGCGCTGCTCGCCGAGGTCGCCGCGATCCCGACCGAGGAGCCGGCCCCGGTCCGCGAGCAGGAGCGGTACGTCGAGCCCTCCGGCGACTACGAGACCGCGGACGTCCCGCTCGCGTCGGCCGTCGTCTCCGCGCCGGCCACCGCCTCCGTCTTCGGGCGTTTCGAGATCGAGCTGCGCGGGCCCGCGCACGGCAATCCGTACGTCGACGTCGCGCTGTCGGCGATCGTCGACGGACCCGACGGCTCGGTGCGCGTGCCCGGCTTCTACGACGGCGACGGCGTGTACCGGCTGCGCTGGATGCCGGAGGCACCCGGCGAGTACGCCTGGACCACCTCGAGCAGCGCCCGCTCGCTCGACGGCGTCACCGGCTCCGTCTCGGTGACCGCGGCGGTGGCGGGGCAGCACGGCCCGGTGCGGGTGGCCGACATCTTCCACTTCGCGCACGCCGACGGCACCCGGCACCGCCCGCTGGGCACCACCTCCTACGCCTGGACGCACCAGGGCGACGCGCTGGAGGAGCGGACGCTCGCCGCGCTCGCAACCGCCCCCTTCACCAAGATGCGGATGTGCGTCTTCCCGAAGTCGTACCTCTTCAACGAGAACGAGCCGGTGCTCTATCCGTTCGAGGGCTCGCCCGAGGCGGGGTTCGACTGGCAGCGCTTCGATCCGGAGTTCTGGGCGCACCTCGAGCGGCGGATCGAGCAGCTCGGCGAGCTCGGCATCGAGGCCGACCTCATCCTCTTCCACGCCTACGACCGCTGGGGCTTCTCGACGATGGACGCCGTCGCCGACGACCGCTACGTGCGCTACGCCGTGGCGCGGCTCGCCTCGTTCGCGAACGTCTGGTGGTCGCTCGCGAACGAGTACGACCTGCTGTTCGAGAAGACCGAGGAGGACTGGGAGCGCTTCGCCCGGATCGTGGGGGAGGACGACCCGTCGCGGCACCTGCTCTCGATCCACAACTGCCGCGAGTTCTACGACCACTCCCGCCCGTGGATCACGCACGCCAGCATCCAGCGGCAGGACGTCTACAAGACGGCCGAGATGACGACCGAGTGGCGGCGCTGGGGCAAGCCGGTCGTGATCGACGAGTGCGCCTACGAGGGCGACATCGACCAGGGCTGGGGCAACATCACCGGCGAGGAGCTGGTGCGGCGGTTCTGGGAGGGCGCGCTGCGCGGCGGCTACGTCGGCCACGGCGAGACCTACGTGCACCCGGACGACGTGCTCTGGTGGTCGAAGGGCGGCGAGCTGCGGGGGACGAGCCCGGCGCGGATCGCGTTCCTGGAGTCGGTGCTGGCAGAGGGGCCCGCTCGCGGCCTCGAGCCGATCCCGCTCGACTGGGACGTGCCGCGCGCCGGCGTCGAGGGCGAGTACTACCTCTACTACTTCGGCTTCGACCGGCCGACCTACCGCCGCTTCCTGCTCGAGCCCGACGTCTCGTACACGGTCGATGTCCTCGACACCTGGGCGATGACGATCGAGCGCCTGCCCGGCACCTACTCGGGCCGCTTCCGCATCGACCTGCCGGGCCGCGAGTACATCGCCGTGCGCCTGCAGCGCGCCCCTGCCTGCTGATCGAACCATGTTGATCGAGTAGCCCGCGAAGCGGGCGTATCGAGATCCACCGTGCTCACGACGGTGGGTCTCGATACGCCCCTGCGGGGCTGCTCGACCAGCATGGTGCGCGGACCTGCCGTACTCCTGCCGGCCCTTCCCCTGCTGATCGAGCAGCCCGCGGAGGCCCCACGGAGCAGGCGCCGCAGGCGGCCCATCAGCACGCTCGCCGCACGATCTCCGCCGATCCGATCGGTGCGCGTCAGAAAGGAGACACCCGGCCGCTCCCTCTGCAACGCTGTCGGCGCTCCGCCCCGAGCCCGAACCGCGTCCCTCTAGGAGCATCCATGTCCTCTCGTCCCCGCGTCGCGCGCACCGGCGGCCGTTCCTCCACGACCGGCCTCGCGGCCGCCGGCCTCGCTCTGATCCTCGTCACGGCCGGCACCGCCTCGACCGCCGCCCACGCCGCGGAACCCGCCATCCCCGCGCCGCCGGCGGTCACGTCCACCCCGGCGGCCGAGCATCCCGAGCTGACCGTCACGGTCCGCGCCGAGCTCGTCCTGGAGCCGGACCGGCCGGTGACCGTCGGCACGCCGATCCGGATCACCTCCGTCCTCGCGAACACCGGGGATGTCCCGCTCACGGTCTCGCTCGCCGAGTTCGGCAGGCAGGACGCCCGGATCAAGCCCGAGGGCGAGTACCGGCTCGTCAGCGAGCATCGGACAGTCACCGCGGACGACCTCGAGGCGGGCTGGATCCGCGATTCCGGCGAGTTCACGGCGACCACTCCCTCCGGCGCGACGCTCACCTCGCCGCCGGTCGACTGCAAGCTCCTGCTGCGCGCCCCAGCCGACGAGCGCCACGAGCTGTAGCGGACCGGCGCGGGAGGGGCTCCGCGGGCGGTCACTTTATCGAGGAGTCGAATCAATTCGACTAGGCTCGACGGCATGACCGAGAACACAGGTACGACCGAGACCCCGGGGGAGCTGCGCGTCGGCGTCGTCGGCCTCGGCTTCGCCGGCACCACCCACCTCGACGCCTTCCAGGCCCTCCCCGGTGCGCGGGTCGTCGCGCTCGCCGGCCAGGAGGAGGAGCGCCTGCGCGAGCTCGGCGCCACCCGCGGCGTCCCCGACCTCTACGCCGACTGGGAGGAGCTCGTCGCCCGCGACGACCTCGACGTCGTCTCGATCGGCGTGCCCAACCACCTGCACCACCCGATCGCCGTCGCCGCGCTCGCCTCCGGCAAGCACGTCTTCTGCGAGAAGCCGCTGGCCACCACCGCCGAGCTCGCCGCCGAGATGGTCGACGCGGCCCGCGCGAACGACCGCGTCCTCGAGATCGCCTACAACCACCGCCGCCGCGCCGACGTCGCCTACCTGCGCACCTACCTCGACGACGCGCCGCTCGGCGAGATCTACCACGCCCGCGCGAGCTGGCAGCGGCGCACCGGCATCCCGGGCATCGGCTCCTGGTTCACCAGCAAGGAGCTCGCCGGCGGCGGACCGCTGATCGACCTCGGCTCGCACGTGCTCGACATCGCGCTGCACCTGCTCGGCGAGCCGCGGGTGACCAGCGTCTCCGCCGTCGCGTACGGCGAGATCGGCCGCTCCGGCCGCGGCGGGCGCCCGCACGGCGTCGCCGCCACCGGCACGCACGCCTTCGAGGTCGAGGACTTCTCCAGCGCGCTTCTCCGCCTCGACAACGGCCGCAGCCTGCAGCTCGACGCCTCCTGGGCCAGCTACTCGAAGGTGCACGAGGACATCGAGGTCGAGCTGCTCGGCTCGGCCGGCGGCGCCCGCCTGCACGTCGCCGACTACGCGACGGAGGGGACGCTCACGTTCTACTCCGAAGTCGCCGGCGCCCCCACGGTCTCGCGCCCCGACGTGCCGGTGCCCGCCGGTCACCACCGCTCGGTGATCGCGGAGTTCCTGGCCGCCATCGCCTCGGGCGCCGACGCACCCGCGGGCGGCCCGCGCTACGCCGGCCACTACGGCGACTACGCCCTGCACCGCAGCCGGGTGGTCGACGCGATCTACCGCTCCGCCGCCGAGAAGAAGGAGGTGGCGGTCGCATGAGCGCTCCCCTCGAGGTCCTGGTCTGGAACGAGTTCCGCCACGAGACGCGCGGCGACGAGACCGTCATGCGGCACTACCCCGACGGCATCCACCGGGTGATCGCCGACGGCCTGACGGAGTCGCTCGGCGACGCCGTCTCGGTGCGCACCGCGACGCTCCCCGAGCCCGAGCACGGGCTGACCGAGGAGGCGCTGGCGAAGACCGACGTGCTGCTCTGGTGGGCGCACATCGCGCACCCGGAGGTGTCGGACGAGGTCGTGCAGCGGGTGCTGCGGCACGTGCAGGAGGGGATGGGCATCCTGATCCTGCACTCCGGGCACTACTCGAAGATCTTCCAGGCGCTGATGGGCACCACCTGCTCGCTGAAGTGGCGGAACGACCACGACCGCGAGCTGGTCTGGACCATCGCGCCGACGCATCCGATCGCGGAGGGCGTGCCGAGCCCGATCGTCATCCCCGAGCAGGAGATGTACGGCGAGTACTTCGACATCCCGGTGCCCGAGGAGACGGTCTTCCTCTCGACCTTCTCGGGCGGCGAGGTCTTCCGCTCCGGAGTGACGTACACCCGGGGCCTCGGCAAGGTGTTCTACTTCTCGCCCGGCGACCAGGACTACCCCGTCTACCACCACCCCGACATCAAGCGGGTGCTCGCCAACGCCGTGCAGTGGGCGCGCCCCAAGCGCGAGCGCACCCCGCTGACGGCCGACCACCACCCCCGAGGCTGGTTCGAGTCCTGACCCCTCCCGCGAGATGCCACTTGTGCACGCCTTTCACGGCGTGTCGCGTGCACAAGTGGCATCTCGCGGAGGAGCGGCTACTCGGTCGGCGAGGTAGTCCGGCGGGCGTGCCAGGCGCGCAGGGCCGCGACGCCGAGGGCGGCGACGACCAGGGCCGTCGCGGGCGTGCGGAGTGAGACGGCCGGGAGCATCAGCGCGCTGGTGAAGACGGCCTGCGCGTAGTCGAGCATCTCGAGCGGTTGGCGGGCCAGCACCCGCGAGCCGGCGGCGGCGGAGACGGCGGTGACCAGCACCGGCCCGACCCAGAGCACGGCGAGGCTCACGATCCACGCGATCACCCGGCCGGCGGAGAGCACCCCGCACCAGGCGAGGGCGAGACCGGCCAGGATCCCCGGCAGCCACTGCACCGCGTTCAGCAGCGCGACTCCGGCGGCCGAGCCGTCGCGGCTGAGCGGCGCCACCACTCCGGTCAGCCACCCGCCGGCGGCCACCGCGGCGAACGCGATCGCGACGGCCGCCCCCGCCCGCGGCGCCCGGGCGATCACGAGCAGGAGCAGTGCGCCGACCGCGATCGCACCGACGGTGCCGCCGACGATCGCCGCGAGGTAGAGGTCGGAGTCGCGGTCCTCCCGCAGCCCGGCGGACACGGTCAGCGCCGACTGCACCAGCGCGACGACCTGCACGCCGACCGCTCCGAGCGCCGCGCCGAGCGGGCCGATGCCGCGGCGCCGGCCGATGCGGGCCGCGAGTCCCGCGAGGGCCGACCCGACCACGATCACCGAGACGATCAGCGTCAGGAAGTACTGGCTGAACGGCAGCAGCGCGAGCGGCATCTCCTCCGGGAGCACGTCGGTCGCCCACAGGTTCTGCAGCGGCAGCCGCAGCCCGGTGAGCAGCCACGGCAGCAGTCCGAGCACGCCGGCCGCGACGCCGGCCCCGAGACTCGGGAGCAGGCGCGGGCGAGGGTGGACGGGCGCTGCGGAGGAGGTCACCCGACCATCCTCGCGCGAGTGCTGTCCCGCGGGGGCCCGCTCGTGCGACTGTGAGGAGTCCCCGCTCCTCCCCGCATCCGCGCCCCACACGAGAGGAGGGCCGCCGTGGCCCTCGACCAGACCGTCCGCTCCTCCGCGGCCGAGCTCGACCGCCTCGACCCGCTCGCCGGCTACCGCTCCCGCTTCGTCGGCGCGGACGACCCGGCGCTGCCCGCGTACGTCGACGGCAACTCGCTCGGCCGCCCGCTGAAGGTCCTGACCGAGCGCTACGCCGCGTTCGTCGAGCAGGAGTGGGGGACCCGCCTCATCCGCGGCTGGGACGACAGCTGGTTCCAGCTCCCGCTGACGCTCGGCGACCGCCTCGGCGCATCGGTGCTCGGCGCCGCTCCCGGCCAGGTCGTCGTCGGCGACTCGACCACGGTCTCGCTCTACAAGCTGATCCGCACCGCGCTGACCGCGAGGCCCGGCCGCTCCGAGATCGTCATCGACCGCGGCAACTTCCCGACCGACCGCTTCGTGGTCGAGGGGATCGCCGCCGAGACCGGCGCGACGATCCGCTGGATCGAGACCGAGTCCGGCAGCGGGGTCACGCCCGACGACGTCCGCGCGGTCGTCGGCGCCGACACGGCCGTCGTCGTGCTGAGCCAGGTCGCCTACCGCTCCGGCTACGCCGCCGACGTCCCGGCGATCACCGACATCGTGCACGAGCACGGCGCGCTGGTGCTCTGGGACGTCTGCCACTCCGTCGGCGTGCTGCCGATCGAGCTCGACGCCTGGGGCGTGGACCTCGCGACGGGCTGCACCTACAAGTACCTCAACGGCGGCCCGGGCGCCCCCGCGTTCCTCTACGTCCGCCGCGAGCTGATCGCCGGCGCTCGGCAGCCGATCCAGGGCTGGATGGGCGTCAAGGACTCGTTCCGGATGGGCGAGGACTACGACCCCGCCGACGGCATCCGCCGCTTCCTCAGCGGGACGCCGCCGATCGTCGGGATGCTCGCGATGCAGGCGATGCTCGATCTGATCGAGGAGGCGGGCCTGCCCGCGATCCACGCCAAGTCGATCGCGCTGACCGCCTTCGCCGTCGAGTTGTTCGACGAGCACCTCGCCCCGCTCGGCGTCGAGCTGTCGACCACCCGCGAGCCCGCGCGCCGTGGCGGCCACATCACCGTCGACCACCCGGACTTCGCCGCGATGGTCCCTGTGCTCTGGGAGCGCGGGATCATCCCGGACTTCCGGACGCCCAGCGGTATCCGCCTCGGGCTCTCGCCGCTCTCCACCTCCTTCGCGGAGGTCGAGACCGTGGTGCTGGCGGTGCGCGACCTGCTCCTCGAGGGGGCGCGCGAGTCCCGAGAGGTCCACGGCGGCGCGTGAGCGGGGTCTTCGACCTCGCGGCGCGCGAGGCCGATCAGGTGCTCCGATACGGCGAGGCGCCGGAGCAGATCGCGGAGCTCTACCGCGGCTCGGGGCGGGGCCTCGTGCTGTTCGTGCACGGAGGATTCTGGCGGGCGCGCTGGGACCGGAGCCACGCGCGTCCCCTGGCCGCCGCGCTCGCCGATGCCGGCTGGTCGGTGCTGCTGCTCGAGTACCGGCGCGTCGGCGACGCGGGCGGCGGATGGCCGGGAACCTTCGACGACGTCCTCGCGGCCGTCGAGGCGCTCCCTCCTCTGGTCCCCGTCGCGGAGCGGTCGCGAACGGTGCTGGTCGGCCACTCGGCCGGCGGGCATCTGGCGCTGTGGTCGCAGGCCGCGCGTCCGTCGCCGCACGTCGACGCCGTCGTCTCGCTGGCAGGAGTGACCGACCTGCGTGCCGCCGCGGACGAGCGACTGGGCGACGGCGCCGTGGCGGAGCTGCTCGGCCCGGACGGCCCGCTCGACGACCTCGACCCGGCGCGGCTCCCCGCCCCGCCGATGCCGACCGTGCTCCTGCACGGCGACCTCGACGACGAGGTCCCGATCGCGTACAGCCGCCGCTACTGCGCCGAGCACCCCTCCGCGCGCTTCGTCGAGCTCCCGGACGCCGACCACTACGCCCCGATCGACCCGCGCACCCCGGCGTTCGCGACCCTCCTGGCCGTCCTCTCGACCGTGCCCGTGCACAAGTAAGGCTGGATCCCCCGAATCGATCTGTTCTCCCGCCGATCGGGCTTCCCGGCCTTCGTTGTGCACCCGTTCGCGGGTCGAGGCTCGGCCGTCGAGTCGACCTCATGCTGGTCGAGTAGCCCCGCAGGGGCGTATCGAGACCCGCCCAGCTTCAGCAGGGCGGCCTGCAGACTCGTCCTGCTGGGCGGGTGGATCTCGATACGCCCGCCTTGCGGGCTACTCGATCAGCATGAAGACCGCGAAGGTGGATGGCGCGGCCGCTGCGCGTCGTCATGCTGGTCGAGTAGCCCCGCAGGGGCGTATCGAGACCCGCCCACCCTCGGCGCGGCGGGGTCTGCGGACTCGTCCTGCTGGCGGTGGTGGATCTCGATACGCCGCGCTCCGCGGGCTGCTCGATCAGCAGGGGCGGCTCCGCGCGGAGGCGGTGAGCGATCCGCGAGGCGGCGGGTTCCGCCGCTACAGCGCGGGCGGGTAGAGGAAGAGGGGGACCTGCGCCGTGGGGAAGGTGCGGGTGACGTAGCTGTGGCGGCCGCCGTAGTTGTACTCCTCGAGGAGGACGGTGCCGTCGTCGTTGACCTGCTGCACGTAGGAGACGTGGTTGTAGGTCCACCAGGCGACGCAGCCGACGATCGGGACGGAGCTCGTGGCCCAGCCCTTGGCGGCCCAGTTGTCCGGCCACTCCCAGGCGCTGCCGCCCATCGGCGTGATGGTGCCCCAGGTGTACTTCCACGGCGCGGCGGTGGCGCCGGCGTCGCGGTTGAGGCGCCAGGCCACGAAGTCGACGCACTCGCGGTAGTAGTAGCCGAGAGGGGAGAGCCCGCCGCCGTTGTCGTCGATGGTCTCGTAGGGCCACGGGTAGTCGTCGCCGACGGCGCGGGTCTGCACGGTGCTGAAGCCGCCGCCGTTCGCGTTCTGCAGCACGGCCGCCTGGCGGCTGGCCTCGTCGAGCTGCGCCTGCGTCGGCGCGGCGAACGCGTCGCGGACGGCGGTCTGCCCGGCCGCCTCCGACGAGACGGTGAGGTTCTGCAGGCCGGCGCGGTTCGCGGCGGTGCCGGCCGCGGTGGCCGCGGTGCTGCGGGCGCCGTACGCGGGGAGCGCGGCGGTGGCGAAGAGGCCGCCGACGATCGAGAACGTGGCGAAGCCGAGGGTGCGCCGGCTGAGCCCGCCGGAGCGAGCGGGCTGCGGGGCGGCGGGAGTCCGCGGGGCGACCGGAGTGCGCGGGGCGGCTGTGGCGCGAGGAGTCGCGACGGGCGCGGAGGCGACGGGCGCGGAGGCGACGGGCCCCGCAGCGACGGCCGCGGCAGCGACCGGCACAGCGGCACCGGCCGCCCGTGCTGCGGCGGCGGCCTCAGCGGCGCGGGCCTCGCGGCGGGTGCGGTGCACCGGCGCGGAGGGAGAGGTGTCGTGACACTCCTGCGGATCCAGAATGTCAGTGGTCGACACGCGTGCGCTCTCCTCGGGTGGGCGGACTGGGGTGGTGCAGGGGGGCCTGCGGGGTGGTGCGGGGCGCCGGCAGGGCCCGGCGACTCGTCACTCTAGCCCGCCACCGCGCGGTAACGGAATGATCACGACGGAACTCGTCGCGCAGCGTCTCCTCCCGCTCCGGCCCCGGTGGGAGGATGGAACGACCAGGGAAGGAGCCGTCCATGACCGAATCCACTCCCTCCGGACCCGTGCTCGTCGGCGTCGTCGACGGGCAGCGTCCCGAGGTCGTCCGCACCGCCGCGCAGCTCGCCTCCGGGCTCGGCGCGCCGCTGCTGCTGCTCACCGTGGTCGCCGATCCGTACCTCGTCGGCGAGTACGTCGACCCGATGACCGGCGGCATCCCGGTCGGCCTCGTGCCCCGCTCCGGCGGCACCGGCGCCGGCCCCACCGAGCCGCCCGGACTCCGCGAGGAGATCGGCGCGGCCCTCGCCGGGACGGACGTCGACTGGACGCTGCGCACCGTCCAGGGCGAGCCGGCGCTGGTCCTCACCGACGTCGCCGAGGAGGTCGACGCCCGGATGATCGTGGTCGGCACCCGCGACGCCGGAGTGCTCGCGAGCATCGCCGAGTTCCTCAGCGGCAGCGTCGCGGTGCACCTCGCGCACCGCCAGCGCCGCCCCGTCCTCGTCGTGCCCCGCGCCGACGAGGGCACCCGCCGCCGCGTCCCGTGGGACACGGGGGAGTGACGCCGCCGCAGGCTCCGTCGCAGGATCCCGGGCCGCCCGCTGAGGGACCGCGCTCGCCCTGCCGCCGCTCGGCACCGTCCCGGTGGCGACGATCACGGTCGACCTCGTCGGCGGCCTCCTGCTCGGGCTGCTGCTCGCCTGCCTAGGCCGCCGCGGATGCTGCTCGAGCGGCGCTGGGCCGCCGGTCTCGCCCCCGGCCTCGGGATGTGGGCGGCGGCGCTCGCCGCGGCGGCCGGCGGACCGGCTCTGACGGCGGCTCTGCTCGCGCGCTGAGACCGAATGTCTCGTCGACCGGCCCGAGAGGTGCTCCGACGATGGAGCCGAGCCCCCCTTTTGCGGGGTTCAACCGCCCCTGAGCACGATCTTCGCCGATCGCGTGTCCGGCACCGGGTCAAGATATGCGGTGTGACATTCGGGGGAGGTCTGAGGGAGCTGCGGCTCGCCGTCGTCGACGATCAGCCGCTCTACCGCCAGATGCTCGCCTCGCTGCTGCGCGCGGTGCCGGGCGTCCGGAGCGTCGTCGAGGCCTCCTCCGCCGCGGAGGCGCGCGAGCGGTTGCGACCCGCCGAGCTCGACGTCGCGATCATCGACATCGAGCTGGGCGACGGCGACGGCATCGAGCTCGGCCGCGAGCTGCGCGCCGGCGACCCCGAGCTCGCCGTCGTGCTGCTCTCGGCGGTCGACTCGATGCACCGCTTCCTCCGCCTCGGCCGCGACGAGGTGCGCGGCTGGAGCTACCTCTCGAAGAGCTCGTCGCTCTCGTCGCCCGCGCTGATGACCGCGATCCGGGCGACCCTCGACGGCCGGACCGTGCTCGACCCCGCCCTGGTCGCCGCGCGCACCGCCCGCCGGAGATCGCCCGTCGACGCGCTCAGCCGCCGGCAGTACGAGGTGCTCGGCGCCCTCGCCTCGGGCCTCACCAACGCCGCGATCGCGGAGCGGCTCGGCATCGCGGTGCGCTCGGTCGACAACCACGTGAACGCCCTCTACGGAGCGCTGAGCCTGCGCTCCGACGGCTCGCGCAACCCCCGCGTGGAGGCGACCCTGCTGTTCCTGGAGCACACCCGGTGACCCTCCCCGACGACTCCCGGCCGCGCCGCGCGGACGACGCCGAGGACAACCGGATCCTGCGCGGGACCGTCGCGATCCTCGGCGGCGTGCTGGCCGTCCTCGCGGCGCTGCAGGCGGTCTTCGCGCTGGGCATGCTGTCGCAGACCGTGCGGGGGGTCGAGAGCGGGCCGGTCGTCGACGTCGTCGTGCGCGTGGTCGTCAACACCGCGTCGATCGGCCTCGCGGTCGCACTCGTCGCTCTGCTGCGTCCCGAGCGCCGCGCGCGCACCGGGCGGCTGCTGGTCTCGACGGGGATCGCTGCGGCCGTCGCCGTCGTCCGGGTCGGGCTGCAGCTCATCGTCGGGGTCTACCTGCCGACCGCGCTCGATGCCCTCGTGGTCGAGCTCGTGGTGGGCGCGGTGGTCGTCGGCCTGATCGTCTCGTTCGGGTTCCTGCTCGTCGATGCGACCCGACGGGTGCGCGAGAAGGAGCGGGAGCGCGCCCGCGTGCTCCTGCAGGCCGTCGACGCGGTGCAGGCGCTCCAGCAGGAGGAGCTGCGCGTGCGCCGCGAGGTCGCGCAGGGCCTGCACGGCCGGCTGCAGAACACGCTCGTGGTGCTGGCCGCGGAGCTGCGCGGGCTGGCCGCGACTCCTCCCTCCGCCGCGACCGCCGAGCGCCTGAGCGGGATCGCGAGCCGGCTCGACGAGCTGCGGGAGCAGGAGGTCCGGGCGGTCAGCGGGGCGCTCTACCCGGTCGACATCGAGCACGGGCTGGTCGCCGCCGCCCGCGATCTGCTCTCGCGCCTGCCGCCGGAGATCGCCGTCGACCTGGACGTCCACGACGACTACCCGGGTCTCGAGGAGCGCGGTGTCCCGATCGAGCAGCGGGTGCTGCTGGTGCGGCTGATCGAGGAGGCGCTGACCAACGCGCTCAAGCACGGCGGCGCGCGGGCCGTGCGGCTGCAGCTCGACGTGGCGCGCGGGGAGCGGGAGCACGCCGTGGTGATCGGTCTCGACGACGACGGCGGCGGGCTCGCGGCCCCGCCGGTGCTCTCCGGGCTCGAGCGCCTCTCGCGCCAGTTCGCGGTCTACGGAGGCTCGATCGAGCTGGCCCCGTCGGCCGCCCTCGGCGGTGCGCGGCTCGCCGGCCGGCTGCCGCTGCGGCTGTCCTGAGACGACGAGCTGTCCTGACCTGACGAGCCGTCCTGGCACGACGAGCCGTCCTGACACGACGAGGGGGAGGCGATTCCGTCCGCCTCCCCCTCGCTCCGCGCCGTCTCTGCGGCGCTCAGCCCGCCGTCAGCTCTGCGGCGGCGTGTAGTACTGGAGGTCGTTGCCCTCGGAGTCCTTGAAGGGGAGGATGCGACCCCACTCGTGGTCGCTGATCTCGCCCTCGATCGACGCTCCGCGGGCCTTCAGCCGCTCCAGCTCGTCCTCGATGCTGCCGTCGGGCTGGAACGAGATGACCGCTCCGCCGCTCTCCGCGACCGAGGCCGACTCGCGGGCGTTCAGCCCGATCATCAGTCCGCCCGCGTCGAGCTCCGACCAGTCGCTCGAGGTGCTCTTCACGTCGAGGCCGAGGGTGTCGCGGTAGAACGCGACCGCCCGCTCCATGTCCTCGACCGGCACCCACACCGTCGCCACTCCTGCTGCCGCCATGATCCGGTCTCCTTCGATCGATGTTCCCGTCCGCTCACGGTAGGGCGGGGCCCGAGGCGCGGAGGGGCGTCCTCACCGTTCGTCCAGCCGGCGGCCCGGTGACTGGCGGCCGGCGACGCGGGGATGCACAGCAACGCGGGCGGCCAAGGGGTTGCTTCCGCCGGATCGGGCGCGACTCGTCGCCGATCGCGACGTCGCGCTCGTACTGCCGTTCCGGCTCCATGCTGGTCGAGTAGCCCCGCAGGGGCGTATCGAGACCCACCTCCCTGCGAACGTCGGCCTCCTCCCCGCCCTGCGCCCGAACCTGACGCGCTCCCTCCGCTCGATACGCTGAGGGAGACCGCGGTCGATCGCGTCGGTGCCCGCCGCGCCGCTCGCCTCTCGCCGCTCGAAGGGACTCCCGTGACGACGCCCGCTCCGACTCCGCCCCGATCGACCGAGCCCGGCGCGGACCGCACCGATCGCCTGCGCGTCGTGGCCGCCACGCCGATCAGCGAGGAGCTGATCGCGCGGGTGATGGAGTTGGAGCCGCGGATCGACTTCGTCGCGGATCAGTCGCTGCTGCCGCCGATGCGCCACCCGGGGGACCACCCCGGCGACCCTGCGTTCCAGCGGACCGCCGAGCAGCAGGCGGCGTTCGAGGAACTGGTCGACTCGGCCGAGGTGCTCTACGGGATCCCCGACGAGACGCCGTCGGAGCTGGCCCGCACGGTCGCCGCGAACCCGGGGCTGCGCTGGGTGCAGACGATGCCCGCGGGCGGCGGCGCGCAGGTGAAGAAGGCCGGCCTGAGCGAGGAGCAGCTGGCGCGGGTCGCGTTCTCCACCTCCGCGGGCGTGCACTCCGATCCGCTGGCCGAGTTCTCCCTGTTCGGGCTGCTGGCCGGCGCGAAGTCGCTGCCGAAGCTGCAGGCACTGCAGGGCCGGCGCGAGTGGGGCTCGCGCTGGACGATGGGGCTGCTCTCGGAGCAGACGATCCTGATCGTCGGGCTGGGCACCATCGGCCGGGCCACCGCGCAGAAGCTGTCGGCGCTGGGCGCCCGGGTGATCGGCACCAGCCGGCACGCCGACTCCGTGGAGCACGTCGACGAGATCGTCCAGCCGTCGGCGATCGCCGACGTCGCGGGGCGGATCGACGGCGTCGTCGTCACCCTCCCCGGCACCGAGCAGACCGAGAAGCTCGTCGGCGCGGACTTCTTCGCCGCGCTGCGCCCCGGAGCGACGCTGGTCAGCGTCGGCCGCGGCACCGTGATCGACGAGGACGCGCTGCTCGCCGCACTCGAGGACGGCCGGGTCGGCTTCGCCGCGCTCGACGTCGTCGCGGAGGAGCCGCTCGCGCAGGACAGCCCGCTCTGGAGCCACCCGAGCGTGCTGCTCAGCCCGCACACCGCCGCGCTGAACGCGGCCGAGGACCGCCTGATCGCCGAGCTCTTCGCCCGCAACGCCACCCGCTACCTCGACGGCGAGGAGCTGATCAACCGGGTCGACACCGTCGAGTTCTACTGACGCGGAGGGCCCGGGGGCGTCGCGGGACCCCTCCGAGACCCCTCCACAGCCGCCGATCCGGCGCGAAAGCCCGCTCAGAGGCCGGATCTGCGCTCGCGCGCGCCTCCGACGGCCTACCGTTGCACTATGGCGTCCACCGATACACCCGAACCCGCCCCCCAGGCCGACGGCGCGACCGCGCCTGCCGCCGACAGCACCGCCCCGGCCGCGCCGGCAGACGAGACCGCCCCCTCGCTGGTCTTCTCGGACCTGGGTCTCAGCGACCCCGTCCTCAAGGCCCTCAAGGAGGTCGGCTACGAGACGCCCTCGGCGATCCAGGCCGCGACGATCCCCTCCCTCCTGTCCGGCCGCGACGTCCTCGGCGTCGCGCAGACCGGCACCGGCAAGACCGCGGCGTTCGCGCTGCCGATCCTCTCCCGCCTCGACGTCTCGCAGAAGACCCCGCAGGCGCTCGTCCTCGCGCCGACCCGCGAGCTCGCGCTCCAGGTCTGCGAGGCGTTCGAGCGCTACGCGTCCGGCCTGCGCGGCGTGCACGTGCTCCCCGTCTACGGCGGCCAGGGCTACGGCACCCAGCTGTCCGCGCTGCGCCGCGGCGTCCACGTCGTCGTCGGCACCCCCGGCCGCATCATGGACCACCTCGAGAAGGGCACCCTCGACCTCACGCACCTGAAGTACCTGGTGCTCGACGAGGCCGACGAGATGCTCAAGATGGGCTTCGCCGAGGACGTCGAGACGATCCTCGCCGACACCCCGGTGGAGAAGCAGATCGCGCTGTTCTCGGCGACCATGCCGTCGCAGATCCGCCGCATCTCGCAGAAGTACCTGAAGGACCCGGAGGAGATCACGGTCAAGGCCAAGACCACGACCTCCGCGAACACCACCCAGCGCTACCTGATGGTGTCCTACCCGCAGAAGGTCGATGCGCTGACCCGCATCCTCGAGGTCGAGAACTTCGAGGGCATGATCGTCTTCGTCCGCACCAAGAGCGAGACCGAGACGCTCGCCGAGAAGCTGCGCGCCCGCGGCTACACGGCCGCCGCGATCAGCGGCGACGTCGCGCAGGCCCAGCGCGAGCGCACCGTCGAGCAGCTGAAGTCGGGCAAGCTCGACATCCTCGTCGCGACCGACGTCGCGGCCCGCGGTCTCGACGTCGACCGGATCAGCCACGTCGTCAACTACGACATCCCGATCGACACCGAGTCCTACGTGCACCGCATCGGCCGCACCGGCCGGGCCGGCCGCAGCGGCGCCGCGATCAGCTTCGTGACCCCGCGCGAGCGCCGCCTCCTCTCCGCCATCGAGAAGGCGACCCGCCAGCCGCTGACCGAGATGCGCCTGCCGAGCGTCGAGGACGTCAACGTCACCCGCCTCTCCCGCTTCGACGACGCCATCACCACGGCGCTCGCCGACCGCGAGCGGCTCGACCGGTTCCGCGACATCATCGGCCACTACGTCGAGCACCACGACGTCGTCGAGTCGGACGTCGCCGCCGCGCTGGCGATCGTCGCCCAGGGCGACGAGCCGCTGCTGCTCTCGCCGGACGACCCCCGCTTCCGCCGCGAGGACAGCCGGGGCGACCGCCCCGAGCGCTCCGACCGGTCCTCGTACGACAACGACCGCGAGCGTCCCGAGCGCCGCCAGCGCTCGTCGAACAGCAACCTCGCGTCCTACCGGATCGAGGTGGGCCGCCGTCAGCGCGTCGAGCCCCGCCAGATCGTCGGCGCTCTCGCGAACGAGGGCGGGCTCAACCGCGGCGACTTCGGGCACATCGACATCCGCCCGGACTTCTCGATCGTGGAGCTGCCGGCCGACCTGCCCCAGGACGTGCTGGACCGCCTCGCCGGCACCCGCATCAGCGGCCAGCTGATCGAGCTCAAGCCCGACCGCCGCCCCAGCCGCGCCGGCGCCGACCGCGGCGCCCGCCCCTCGGGCCCGTCCCGCTCCTCGGAGCGTCCGGAGCGCAAGCCCCGCTACTGAGCCCTGCCCCCTCCCCTCCGCGAGATGCCACTTGTGCACGCCTTTCACGGCGTGTCGCGTACACAAGTGGCATCTCGCGGAGGTGGTTAAGGCGTCAGAGGATGTCGGCGTCGGCCAGTGCCTCGGGGCGGAGCAGCTTCCGTGCGCCGAGGATCTCGACGCCGATGAGGTGCCCGGCGGCGTCGAAGTCGAGGATGATCTCGCCGAACCCGTGCGGGTCGGCGATGTCGCACACCTGCTCGACGGACTCCCCGGCCTCGGGCTCACGCCCGACGGGTAGGTAGGCGGCGTTCGCTTGCGGGTCGTATCGGATCCTCATGACACCCACCGTGCTGACTCCTTCCGCGAGATGCCACTTGGGTACGCGTTTCGCGGCGTGTCGTGTACGCAAGTGGCATCTCGCGGAGAGGGAGGGGACGCGCGGGTCAGCGGCGGAGGACTCGGCGGGCGAGGACGTTGCCGAGCAGCTGGACGAGCTGGACGATCACGATGATGACGAGCACGGCCGCCCAGGTGACGACGGGCTCGAACTGGCGGTAGCCGTACTGGATCGCGAAGGTGCCGAGGCCGCCGGCGCCGATGTAGCCGGCGACGGCCGACATGTCGATGATCGCGACGAAGACGAAGGTGTAGCCGAGGATCAGCGGTCCGAGCGCCTCGGGCAGCAGGACCGTGCGGACGATCCGGAAGCGGCTCGCGCCGACCGAGCGGGCGGCCTCGATCACGCCGGGCTGCACGGTCAGCAGGTTCTGCTCGACGATCCGGCCGATGCCGAAGGCCGCGGCGAGCGAGAGGGTGAAGACGATCGCGTCGGTGCCGATGCCGGAGCCGACCACCAGGCGCGCGAGCGGTTGGGCTGCGGCGATGAAGATGATGAACGGGATCGGCCGGAAGACATTGACGATCACGTTCAGGAGGCCGAAGACGAAGCGGTTGGCGTAGAGCGCGCCGCCGCGGGTGACGGCGAGGCCGAGCCCGATCAGGAGCCCACCGAGCCCGCCGAAGAGCAGGCTGAAGGCCACGATGTAGAGGGTCTCGCCGGTCGCCTCGGCGAGCTGGGGCAGCAGGGGGATGAGCTCGTTCATCGGGGCACCTCCGTGAGGGCGACGCGGGCGCCGAGGCGGGCCAGCAGGGGGTCGATCACGGCGTCGGACGCGTCGAGGGCGACGGTGAGGTGGCCGAAGGCGCGGCCGCGGACGTCGGTGATGCCGCCGTAGACGAGCTCGAGCGGCACGCCGGCCTGCGCGATCTCGGCGAAGACCTCGCCCTGCGAGGCGGAGCCGTCGGAGAAGGACAGCGTGACGAGACGGCCGGAGTGGCGCGCGCGCAGCACCGCCGCCTCCTCCCGCGAGGGCACCGTGCGCACGACCGTGGAGACGAAGCGGCGGGTGACCGCCTCCCGCGGGGCCGAGAAGACGTCGAAGACGGGGCCGCGCTCGACGATGCGCCCCGCCTCCATCACGGCGACCTTCGTGGCCAGCTGCTGGACGACGTCCATCTCGTGCGTGATGACGACGATGGTGACGCCGAGCTCCTCGTTGATCCGGCGCAGGAGCGCGAGCACCTCGCCGGTGGTGTCCGGGTCGAGGGCGCTGGTGGCCTCGTCGGCGAGGAGGATGCGGGGCGAGGCGGCGAGGGCGCGGGCGATGCCGACCCGCTGCTTCTGGCCGCCGGAGAGCTGCTCCGGGTGGCTGCGGGCCTTGTCCGAGAGGCCGACGAAGCGGAGCATCTCGTCGACGCGGGCGCGCAGCTCGGCGCGTGGCGTGCCGGCGACCTGCAGCGGATAGGCGACGTTCTGCTCGACGGTCTTGGAGCCGAAGAGGTTGAACTGCTGGAAGATCATGCCGATCCCGAGGCGCAGCCGGCGCAGCTCCCGCTCGGGCAGGCCGACGATCTCGCGGCCGTCGATCTCGATGCTGCCACCGGTCGCGGGCTCGAGGGCGTTGATCAGGCGGGCGAGCGTGCTCTTGCCGGCTCCGGAGTAGCCGATCACGCCGTAGACGTCGCCGGCCTCGATGTCGAGGCTGACGCCGTCCACGGCGGTCAGGGCGGACGCGCCGCGCGCGAGCGGCGGGTAGACCTTGCTCACGTCGGCGAGGCGGATGAGCGGCACGGCGCTCCCTTCACTGCTGGGGTCGGGCACTGCCGGGGTCGGGCACTGCCGAGGTCGGGCACTGCCGCGACGGGCGTTGCCCCGCCGCGGGGTCGCGGCGGGGGAGGGCGGGTCAGCCCTGGGCGGCGGCGTCGGCCTCGACGGTCGCGAGGGTCGACTGCAGCTCGGCGGCGGGGGTCGTCGCGAAGACGGCCGTGCCGCCCGACTGCTCGGAGACGCCGTCGAGCACGTCCTGCGAGGTCTGGTAGACGTCGACGAGCTTGAGGTAGGTCTCGTTCTCGGCGTCGTCCGCGCGGGCGGCGAACACGTTGACGTAGGGCACCGCGGTCGGGTCGCTCGGGTCGTCCTGCGCGAGGGCGTCGGTGGCCTCGAGGCCCGCGCCCGCGAGGTAGTCGTTGTTGACGACCGCGGCGGCGACGTCCGGGAGCGAGGTCGGCACGAGCGCCGCGTCGAGCGCGGTGACGGTGACCTTCGAGGCGTCGGTGTCGATGTCGTCGAGGCCGGAGAAGGCGGTGCCGCCGTCCGTCAGCTCGATCAGGCCGGCCGACTGGAGGACGAGGAGCGCGCGGGCCTGGTTGGTCACGTCGTTCGGGACGGCGACGCTATCGCCCTCGGGGATGTCCTCGACGCTGTCGTACTGGGTGGAGTAGAGGCCGAGCGGGTAGATCGCGGTCGCGCCGATCGGCACGAGGTCGGCGTCGGCGGAGGTGTTGTACTGCGCCAGGTAGACGAGGTGCTGGAACTGGTTGAGGTCGATCTCGCCCTCGGTCAGCGCGGGGTTGAGCTGGTTGTAGTCGGTGAAGTCGACGATCTCGACGTCGATGCCGGCGTCCTCGGCGGCCTGCTCGTAGGTCGCCCAGTAGGGGTCGCCCGCGCCGACCACGCCGATGCGGACGGTGTCGTCGCTCGCGCCGGCGGCGGACGAGCAGCCGGCGAGGAGGAGGGCGGAGGCGGCGATCGCGGTGGTCGCGAGGAGAGTGCGGCGCAGGGACATGCGGTGGATCCTTCCGTGGAGAGGATCCGGGCGGCGTCCACGGGCGGTGCTGGTCACCGCCGGCGCTGCGGCCGGCCTCCGGTCGCTCGACGCCGCGACTGCGCGGATCCCGGAGACCACCGTACGCAGGGCGCCACCGGGCGCGCGAAACACGCCCGTAACACGGGGACTTCCGCGGGGGAGGGAGAGCGGGGGAGGAGGGTCAGCCCGCGAGGGCCTGGTCGCCCGACTCCGCCGCGAGGGCCTCGTGCTTGGCGAGGCGGGCGGCGATCGCGTCGCGCTCGGCGCGGAGCGAGGCGATGGTCGGCTGGTCCAGGCGCGGGTCGGCCAGGTCCGCGAACGGGCTCGAGGTGCCGGTGCGGGCCGAGACGAGCGCCGAGTAGGCCTTCGTCGCGGAGCGGAGCTCGGACGCGGCGCGCGCGACCTTGCTCGGCTTCGCCGACTTGTCGCCGACGAGGGCGGCGTGCTTGTCGAGGGCTGCTACCAGGGCGCGATGCGCCGCGTCAATCTTCTTGCTCATCCAGGAAGTATGGCGCAGGATCGCCTCACGAGGCGAAGCCCCCGGGGCGCCCCCTTCGACCCCGTCCGCGAGATGCCACTTGTGCGCGGATTCCACGGCGTGTCGTGCTCACAACTGGCATCTCGCGGAGGGCGACGGGGCGCGCGGGCGTCAGGGCGTCGGGGTCAGGGTCCAGGCGCCGTCGGTGCGGATCGCGACGACGCCGGGCAGGGTGGCGTCGACGACGCGGGCGAAGGCGGTGGTGTCGCCGAAGGTCTGCCGGGTGCCGGCGGTGCCGAGGACGCGGCCGGAGAGCGAGTCCTCGCTGCTCGCCGGGCCGTAGGAGACGTCGAGGCTGTCGACGTCGTCGGAGAACGCGAGCACCGCGGATCCGCTGCCCGACTGCTCGCCGGAGACCTCGGGCAGGTCGTTCCAGCTCTGCAGCGTGAGCGTCCAGTGGCCGGCGGTCTGCACGAGGAGCGACTGGTCGACGGGGTCGGTCGCGACGGTCTCGAGGAGCCACGATGACTGCGTCCCCGCCGCGGCCTCGCCCACCGGAGTGCTGCGCCCGGGCGCCGACACGGTGACGGTCCCGGAGCAGGCCGAGCAGTCGAGCGCGACGACCACCGCGAAGTCGCCCTGCCGCTGAAAGGAGACGTCGACGGTCCCCGCGGCGGAGACGCTCGCCGAGGTGCCGTCCGCCACGCCACCGGCACCGACCGCTGCCGGCCCGGACGACGCCTCGACGCAGCCGCCCAGCAGCAGCGCGACGACCGCGACGGCCGCCGCGGAACTCCCTCGTCGGCGCATCGCCCCAGCCTGGCACTGCGTGCTGCCGGTCGGCGTCAGACCGGGCCGGTGCCGCGCTGCACGGGGGTGGACTCGGAGCGGTTCGCGGCGCTGGTCGAGACGGCGGCGAGGACGCGCTGGACCTCGAGGGCGTCGGCGAAGGTCGGGGTGGCGGGGGTGCCGGCGGCGATCGCCTCGACGAGGTCGACGACCTGGTGGCTGAAGAGGTGCTCGTAGCCGATGCCGTGGCCGGCGGGCCACCAGGCCGACATGTACGGGTGCGAGGGCTCGGTGACCTGGATGGTGCGGAAGCCCTGGGCGTCCTCGGGGTCGCGGGCGTCGTAGTACTCGAGCTCGTTCATCCGCTCGAAGTCGAAGGCGAGGCTGCCGGTCTCGCCGTTGATCTCGATCCGGTTGGCGTTCTTGCGGCCGGTGGCGACGCGGGTCGCCTCGAAGACGCCGAGGGCGCCGCCCTCGAAGGCGGCGGTGAAGGCGGCGGCGTCGTCCACCGTGACCGGGCCGCGCTCGGCGCCCTCCTCCGCGCGGCCGCCGAGGCCCGACTGCGTCGCGAGCACGGGGCGCTCGGTGGTGAAGGTGCGCAGGACCGCCGAGACGGAGGCGATCGGGGTGCCGGTCAGCCACTGCGCGCTGTCGATGATGTGCGCGCCGATGTCGCCGAGCGCGCCCGAGCCGGCCTTCGCGGCGTCGAGGCGCCAGGTCAGCGGGGCCTCGGAGTCGCTGAGCCAGTCCTGCAGGTACTGGGCGCGGACGTGCCGGATCGGGCCGAGCCGGCCCTCGTCGATGAAGCGCTTGGCCAGGGCGAGCGCGGGGGTGCGGCGGTAGCTGAAGCCGCACATCGCGACGCGGCCCGAGGCGGTGGCCGCGGCGACCATCCGCTCGGCCTCCTCGACGGAGTTGGCCAGCGGCTTCTCGCAGAGCACGTGCTTGCCGGCCTCGAGGGCGGCGATCGCGATCTCGGCGTGGGTGTCGCCGGGGGTGCAGATGTCGACGAGGTCGATGTCGTCGCGCGCGATCACCGCGCGCCAGTCGGTCGAGGACTCGCTCCAGCCCAGGGTCTCGGCGCGCTCGGCGGTCCGCTGCGGGTCGGTGCCCACCAGCACGGCCAGCTCGGGGCGCAGCGGCAGCGGGAAGAAGCGGGGGGCGGTGCGCCAGGCGTGCGAGTGGGTGCGGCCCATGAAGGCGGTCCCCACCATCGCGACGCGCAGTGCTCGGTCGTTCGACATCGTCGTCCTTTCGTCGGCGGGTCGACCCTCCCATGCCCGCGCTCGGCTCCGCCAGCTCTTTCTGCTGAGCGGGAGGGCGGCGACGGAGCGCTCGGAGGCCGAAGGTCACGATCCGGTTGCGGCCCGGGCGGGATTCATAGGGTGAGAGAGCGCTCCATGACAAGACTCCGTGTCCAGACGCGCCGTGCACTGCGCCGTCAGATGTCGCCTAAACCCGCGGATCCCAGGGCTGGCGCGGGTGACGGAAGCGTTTCGACGCGCTGGACGACCGCCCGGATCTCCTTCGAAACGGCTCAGAACTTTTGGTTGACCCGCGACTTAAGTCGCTGTAGCTTCGTCCGCATGGTCAACGCAGACCCCGGCGACACCGCCGCCCAGCCTCTTTCCCGCACCCAGGACACCGCGTCAGAACTGCTTCTGCAGATGCGCGGCATCGTCAAGATCTTCCCCGGAGCACGAGCCCTCGACGGCGTCGACCTCGACGTCCGCCCGGGCGAGGTGCACTGCCTCCTCGGCCAGAACGGGGCCGGCAAGTCGACGCTCATCAAGACGCTCGCCGGCGCCCACCAGCCCACCGAGGGCGAGATCCTCGTCGACGGGAGGGTCGTCACGATCCCGTCGCCGACGGCCGCCCTCGCGCTCGGCATCGCCACGATGTACCAGGAGCTGGACGTCGTCGACGGCCTCTCCGTCGCCGAGAACATCTACCTCGGCCACGAGCTCTCCCGCGGCGGCTTCACCGCCCGCTCCAAGGCCGCGCGGATCACCCGCGAGCTGATGCAGCGCCTCGGCCACCCCGAGATCGCCCCGCACCGCGAGGTCGGCAGTCTCTCCGCCGCCGGCAAGCAGATCGTGCAGATGGCGCGGGCCCTCTCGCACGACGCGCGGGTCATCATCATGGACGAGCCCTCCGCGGTGCTCGACTCCGAGGAGGTGGAGAACCTCTTCCACGTGGTCCGCCAGCTCACCGCCGACGGCGTCGCCATCGTCTACATCTCGCACCGCCTCGAGGAGATCCGCGCCATCGGCGATCGGATCACCGTCATCAAGGACGGCGCGACGGTCGCGAAGAACCTCGCCGTCGCCGACACCCCGACCTCGAAGCTGATCACGCTGATGACCGGCCGCGCCGTGGAGTACGTCTTCCCGGACCGCACCGAGCTCCCGACCGAGGCCGAGACGCTGCTGAAGGTGGAGAACCTGGGGCTGCGCGGCTCGTTCGCCGACGTCTCGCTCGAGATCCGCGCCGGCGAGGTCGTCGGCCTCGCGGGGCTCGTCGGCTCCGGCCGCTCCGAGATCCTGGAGACCATCTACGGGGCGCGCCGCGCCAGCACCGGCACGGTCAGCGTGGCGGGCAAGCGGCTGCGGGCCGGCTCGGTCACCTCTGCGGTCGACGCCGGCATCGGCCTCTGCCCGGAGGAGCGCAAGAGCCAGGGCCTGCTCCTGGACGAGCCGGTCTACCGCAACATCACCCTCTCGACCTTCGACCGCTTCGCCAAGCGCGGCTTCCTCGACGAGCGCTCCGAGCGCGCGGCGGCGGCCGAGCAGGCGGTGGCGCTCGACCTCCGCCCGCACGGCGTCGACCGCGACGCCCGCACGCTCTCCGGCGGCAACCAGCAGAAGGCGCTCCTCGCCCGCTGGCTGGTGCGCGGCTGCCGCGTGCTGCTCCTCGACGAGCCGACCCGCGGGGTCGACGTCGGAGCGCGGGCCGAGATCTACACCCTGATCCGGGACCTCGCGACCAACGGCGCCGCCGTGCTCGTGGTCTCCAGCGAGATCGGCGAGGTCCTCGGGCTCTCGGACCGAGTGCTCGTGATCTCCGACGGCGCCGTGGTCCACGAGGGCCCCGCAGATTCGATCGACGAGCACCGCGTGCTCGATCTCGTCATGGAAGGAAGTGCAGCGTGAGCGGACAGCTCGACACCGCGTCACCGTCGATCGGCGGTCCGCAGGAGGACGCCGGCCGTCACGCCTCGGCCGCGACCGGGGGGCCGAGCGGCGGGAGCCCGTCGAAGGACGCCCGCTCCGGGCTCGCCGGGATGATGGGCGGCTCGCTCGGCCGCAACATCGGCCTGGTGCTCGCGCTGGTCATCCTCTGCGTCGTCGGGTTCGCCACCGCGGGGGAGCGCTTCGCCAGCGTCGACAACGTGCTGACGATCCTCCGCCTGGCCGCCGTGATCGGCGTGCTCAGCATCGGCATGACCTTCGTCATCACCTCGGGCGGCATCGACCTCTCGGTCGGCTCGGTGATGGGGCTTGCGACGGTCTGGGCCAGCACCGTGTCGACGCAGTACTACGCGGCGAACACCTCCTGGCTGGTCATCGTGCTGACCGCGGTGCTGGTGGGCCTGGTCTGCGGACTGATCAACGGGGCGCTGATCGCCTACGGCCGCGTGGTCGCCTTCATGGCGACGCTGGCGATGCTCGTCGCGGCCCGCGGCTTCGCGGAGCTGATCTCCAACCGGCAGACGCAGATCGTCACCGTCGACCCGTTCCTCGACTTCTTCCGCGCCGACGTGCTCGGCATCCCGGTCCTCGTGCTGATCTTCGCGCTGGTCGCGGTGGCCGGCTGGATCCTGCTCAACCGCACCACCTTCGGCCGCCGCACCGTCGCGGTCGGCGGCAACCCGGAGGCGGCCCGCCTCGCCGGCATCAAGGTCCGCCGGCACACCATGTACGTCTACGGCCTCGCCGGACTGACCGCGGGCATCGCCGCGGTGATGATGCTCGCCCGCACCACGGCCGGCTCCTCGACCAACGGCACGCTCTACGAGCTCGACGCCATCGCGGCGGTCGTGGTCGGCGGCACCCTGCTCGCCGGCGGCCGCGGCACGATCGTCGGCACCGTGTTCGGCGTCCTGATCTTCACGACCCTCACCAACGTCTTCACGCAGAACAACATGTCGACCTCGGCCCAGGCCGTGGCGAAGGGCGCGATCATCGTCGCCGCCGTCCTGCTGCAGCAGCGCTTCGCCGCCCGCGGCAAGTCCTGACCCGACGGGCCGCCGGCCCCACCTCTTCTCGGGGCGCTCGCCCCGCTTCCCAGCACCGACAGCATCCACCTCGACCACTCCGGTCACCCTCCGCAGGCACCGCTGTGCCCTGCGGCCCCTCATGGATCCATCGAAGGAGATCACTTCCATGTCCGTTCGCCACCCCTCCGGCTCCCGCCTGGACCGCACCACCCGACTGGGCCGCACCACTCGACTGGGCCGCACCGCCCGCCTGGGCACCGCCGGCTTCGCCTTCGGCGCCGTCGCGCTGATGCTCACCGGCTGCATCTCCAACGCCCCCGTCGAGACCGGGAACGCCTCCGGCGGCGGCACCGCCGCCGCGGTCGCCGCCTCGGACAACGACGCCTCGGGCGACAACGTGGTGATCGGCTTCACCGCTCCCGCCGCCGACCACGGCTGGATGGGCGCCGTCAGCCGCGCGGCCATCGCCGAGGCCGAGAAGTACGACGACGTGGAGCTGCGCACCGCGGAGGGCACCAACGACGTCAACCTGCAGATCAGCCAGGTCGAGACCTTCATCAACGACGGCGTCGACGCGATCGTGCTGCTGCCGATCGACGGCGCGGCGCTGACCGAGGTCGCGACCGAGGCGATGGAGGCGGGCATCACCGTCATCAACGTCGACCGCGAGTTCTCCAGCCCGTTCGCCGCCCGCTCGACGGTGCTCGGCGACAACTACGGCATGGGCGTCAGCGCCGGCACCTACCTCTGCGAGCAGCTCGGCGACAACCCGGACGCGGTCGTCGCCGAGATCGCCGGCATCGACTCGCTGCCGCTGACCCAGGACCGCAGCCAGGGCTTCGCCGACGCGCTCTCGGGCTGCGGGCTCGACGTGGACAACCGCGTCGCCGCCGACTTCACCGTCCAGGGCGGCGAGCAGGCCGCGGCCAACCTCCTCCAGGCGGCGCCGCAGATCGACGCGATCTGGAACCACGACGACGACCAGGGCGTCGGCGTCCTCGCGGCGATCGACACCGCGGGCCGCGACGAGTTCATCCTCGTCGGCGGCGCCGGCTCGGCGAACGTGATGCGCTCGATCGAGGCCGACGACTCCGTGGTCAAGGCCACGGTCGTCTACCCCTCGACCCAGGCCGCGGACGGCATCAAGCTCGCCCGCCTGATCGAGCAGAACAAGTCGATGAGCGACACCACCTCGCTCGGCGTCCCGCGCCAGATCCAGCTCTTCGCGCCGGTCGTCACCAAGGACAACGTCGCCGAGTACCTGCCCTCGGCCTTCGAGTCCTGATCCGCTGACCCGCTCGGACCACTGATCCGCTCGGACCACTGATCCGACCGGCCCACTGACCCGCCGGCGCGGGGGAGACCCCGCGCCGGCCCGGACCAGCCGGAACCGCCCCTCTATTAAGAGGAGCGACCGGCGCCACGACAGCATCCCGCGAGAGGAGGCGACGACGAAGACATCGGCCCACGGGCCGACCAGGGGAGACCGGATCCGCACGTCGTGCGGACAGAGACGGATCCGGCCTCTGCGATGAACACCTCGTTGAAGGAATCACATCACGCATGAATGGTAAGCGATCCACGAAGAGAAGCATCAGGTCTCTCTTCGCCCTCGGCATCGCCGGAATGGTGACGGTCTCCGGACTCACCGCTCTCGGCCTGCCCGCCTCGGCCCACGACGGAGTGGACCACGGCTCGGAGCCGGGCGCGGAGTCCGCGCTCGACTGGAGCAACTACGAGAAGGTGCTGCTGACGAAGAACGTCGGCGAACCGATCGACCTCGCCGTCCTCCCGGACAAGTCGGTCCTCCACACGGCACGGAACGGCGAGATCCGCCACACCGATCCGAAGACCGGCACCACGCGCGTCGTGGCCACGATCCCCGTCTACCAGAACTCGGAGGACGGACTCCAGGGCGTCGGCGTCGACCCCGACTTCGCCGAGAACCAGTGGGTCTACCTGGTCTACGCGCCCCAGAGCGGCACGCCGACCGGTGCGGCCCCGAACATGCTCCCCGCGGGTGAGGACGAGAGCTACTGGGACCAGTGGAAGGGCGTCAACCGCCTCTCCCGGTTCAAGTGGACCGGCTCCGGTCTCGACCTGGGCAGCGAGCAGAAGATCATCGAGGTCGAGGCGCAGCGCGGGCAGTGCTGCCACGTGGGCGCCGACTTCGACTGGGACGCCGACGGCAACCTGTACCTCTCGACCGGTGACAACACGCCGGCGAGCGCTCCGGGGGCCGCGGGCTTCGCGCCGAACAACGACGCGCCCGGCATGAACCCCGGCTTCGACTCGCGTCGCGGTGCGGGCAACACGAACGACCTGCGCGGCAAGATCCTCCGGATCACGGTCCAGGAGGACGGCTCGTACACGATCCCCGAGGGCAACCTCTTCCCGGTGGGCACCGAGAAGACCCGTCCCGAGATCTTCGTGATGGGCGTGCGCAATCCGTTCAAGATCGACGTCGACGCCGAGACGAACACCCTCTCCTGGGGCGACTACGGGCCCGACGCGACGAAGGCCGCAGCGGCCGACGGCGTGCGCGGCCCGATGGGTCTCGTCGAGTGGAACGCGACCGGTCTCGATCAGCCGCAGAACTCCGGCTGGCCCTACGTGCACGGCCCGAACCTGCCCTACAACGAGTGGAACTTCGAGACGGCGACGCCCCGCGGCTTCTTCGACCCGCAGAACCTCAAGAACAACTCGCGCTGGAACACCGGCCTCGTGGACATCCCGGCGGCCACGCCGGCGACCGTCTACTACGGCGACAACCCCGGCGACCAGCCGTTCGACGAGCTCGTGAACTTCGGCACCGGCACCGGCCAGGGCCCGATGGGCGGCCCGGTCTACCACTTCGACGAGGAGAACACCTCGACGTCGAAGTTCCCGGCCTACTGGAACGAGAAGACCTTCTTCGGCGAGTTCTCGCAGGACTACATCGCGGCGTTCACGCTCGATGAGGACCGCGCGGTCACGCACATCGAGGACTTCCTGCCCAACGCGGCGCTCACCCAGGCCGCGCAGCCGATCCACGACAACCCCATGGACATGGAGTTCGGCCCCGACGGGTCGATGTACGTGCTCGAGTACGGCGACGGCTTCTTCCGCGCCAACCCCGACGCCGGCCTGTACCGGATCGACTACGCCGAGGGCAACAAGGCCCCCCAGGCGCGCTTCACCGCGACGCCGCTGTCCGCCTCCGAGACGCCGCTCGAGGTGACGTTCGACGCCACGGGATCCTCCGACCCCGAGGGCGACGCGCTCACCTACGACTGGGACTTCGACGGCAACGGCACCTTCGACGCCACGGGCGTCACCGCGAAGAACACCTACACCGAGCTCGGCCAGTTCACGGCCCGCCTGCGCGTCACCGACGCCAAGGGCAAGTTCAGCCTCACCTCCCGGGTGATCTCGGTGGGCAACCAGGCGCCGCAGATCGAGATCACGACGCCCGGCAACGGCTCGTTCTTCGAGTGGGGCGACGCGATCCCCTACCGGGTGACCGGCCGTGACGCGGAGGACGGCGACCAGATCGTCGGCAGCCGCGTGGGCTGGACCTACGGTCTCGGCCACGACGAGCACGCCCACCCCGAGGTCACCGGCACCGGTGCCACGGGAGCGTTCCCGACGTCCGCCGACTCGCCCGAGCACGGCCCCGGCGCGCTGCTCTACGGCACCGTCGTCGTGACCTACACGGACGCCGGCTACAACGGACTGCCCCCGGCCGCGGCCGAGGCGACGCTGCGGCTGAATCCGAAGACGCAGGAGGCGGAGCACGCCGCCCGCGAGGGCGTCCTGCCCTACGCGGACACCACCGCCAGCGGCGGCAACGCGGTCAGCGGACTCGGTGCGGGATCCTTCCTGCGCTGGGACCCGGTGAACCTCGCGAACCTGACCGGCGCCGTGGTCCGCGCCACCGGTGAGGGCACCGTCGACCTCCGCTGGAACGCCGCCGACGCGGCGCCCTTCGGAACGGCGACCATCCCCGCCGGCGCCGGCTGGCAGGACGTCCTCGTGCCGTTCTCCGGCCAGCCCACCGGCACCGGCTCGCTCTACGTGACCTCGCCCTCCGGCCTGTCGCTCGACTCCCTCACCTTCCAGGGTGCGGGTGCCGGCGACAAGACGGCGCCGACCGTCAGCGCGACCCTCGACCCCGCAGCGCCCACCGGCGTCGGCGGCGTCTACAACCGCGCGGTGAACCTGAACCTGGCGGCGGCCGACAACGGCGCGCTCGCCAGCGTGCAGTACTCGGTCGACAACGGGACGACGTGGACCACGGTCCGCGCCGCGAACGGCGCCTACTCGGTGCCCTTCACCACCAACGGCGCCCGCACGGTCCAGTACCGCGCCACCGACACCGGAGGCAACGTCTCCGCGGTCGGCACGGTCTCGTTCACGATCGACCTCGCCGCGGGGAACGCGCCGACCGTCGACTCGACCACGACCGTGGCGCTCGGCGCCCCGCGCGTCGTCTTCGGCGCCCCCGGATCGGCGACGGTCACCGTCTCCGGTCAGGGCGGCACCCCCGGCGGCGAGGTCGTCCTCTACGAGGGCGACACCGAGATCGGCCGCAGCGCCCTCGAGGGCGGGAAGGCGACCATCGCCCTGCCGCAGACCCTCGGGGCGGGAACGCACACCTTCCGCGCGGCCTACGGAGCGGACGGCACCTTCAAGGCCTCGGCCGGCACCGCCCGCCTGATCGTGTCGAAGGCCGACTCCGTGCTCACCGCGACCGTCTCGCCGAACCCGGTCAAGCCGGGCGCCAGCGCGCAGGTCTCGGTCGAGTCGACGACGTCCACCGGCGTCGCCGGGACCGGCCAGGTCACCGTGATGGTGAAGAGGAACCTCTCCACCGTCGCGATGCTCACCGGCACCCTCGACGAGAACGGGAAGGTCGTCCTGACCCTGCCGAAGCTCGCGGCGGGCAGCTACAAGCTGACCGTCACCCACACCGCCACGGCGAACACCAACGCCGCGTCCAGCCTGCTGAACCTCACCGTCCAGCAGTAGCCGCGGCGGGACCTGCCGGCTCGCGCCGAGAGCCCGGGCCGGCCGGTCCCCCCTGATCCATCTGCATGTTCCGTTTCGAAGGAGAGACAATGCACCACCACCACGGATCCATCACGGCGAAGCCGATGAGCCGACGCGCGCTGATGACGGCGCTCGCCGCCTCCACGGTCGCCGTCGGAGTCGGGGCCGGCGCGCTGGCGCCCGGCGCCCTCGCCGCTCCCGCCCCCTCGTCCGGCGCCAACCGGCTCGTCCCGATCAACCGGATCGGGATCCAGCTCTACAGCGTCCGCGACAAGGTCTCGTCGATCGGCTTCCGGGCCGTCTTCGAGGAGCTGGGCCGCATCGGCTACAGCGAGATCGAGTTCGCCGGCTACACCCAGGGCAACGTCGGCGCGATCACCCCCCAGGAGATCCGCCAGCTGCTCGACGACAACGGCCTGCGGGCCGTCGGCTCGCACGTCGGCACCAACCTGCTCCGCTCGGAGCTGGGGAAGCAGATCGAGATCGCGCAGATCCTCGGCACCCCGCACCTCGGCACCGGCAACGCGCCGACCAACGTCAACACCGTCGCGGGCTACCGCGCCGCTGCCGACGAGTGGAACGCCTGGGGCCAGCAGGTCTCGGCCGCGGGCATGAAGCTCTACCAGCACAACCACGCGGGCGAGTTCGCCTTCGGCTCGGACGACCCGAACACGCGCCTCTACGACGTGTTCTACGACAACACCGACCCGAAGCACGTGTTCCTCGAGATGGACGTCTACTGGGCCTACGTGGGGAAGAAGCTCTACCCGGGCTTCGAGCCGCTCGACTACATCAAGCGCAACCCGCGCCGCTACCCGATCCTGCACCTCAAGGACGGCAAGACGAACAACGCCAACACCAACGGCTACGACATCATCGAGTTCGGCGCGGGAAACCTGCCGTACCAGGCGTTCCTGTCGGAGCTGCGCGACCGCGGCCAGCGCTACGGCGTCTGGGAGCAGGACACCGCGCCCACCCAGGCCGTCGCGCCCAACCCGGTGAACTCGCTCGGCAACGCCGCGCGCAGCTACGACGCCATCGAGGCTCTCCGTGGCTGAGTCCTCGCGCCGCGCCGGCGCCTCCCTTCCCCGCACCACCACGCGCACCGGCGCACCGAGGAGAACCCCCATGAAGTGGAAGACGACCACGGCGGTCCTCGCGGCCGCCTCCCTCGCGATGGTCGCCGCGCCGTCCGCCTTCGCGGCGACGACGGAGTGCACGACCGAGCTCGGCAACACGACGATCGCGGGCGACCTCACCGTCGCCGCCGGCGAGACCTGCGTACTGGGCAACGTCGTCGTGCAGGGCTCGATCACCGTCGGCGACGACGCCTGGCTCGACGCCACCTCGGCGACGATCGAGGGCGACGTCATCGGCACGGACGCGTACGGCATCTCGATCGACGGCACCAGCGTCGGCGGCGACGTCGTGTCGTTCTCCGAGGGCTCGCGCGCCGGCTTCCTCTACCTCCGCGACCTCACCGTCGCGGGCATGGTCGAGGCGGGCGGCATCGACTTCGAGCTCAGCGACGTCTCGGTTGACGGCTCGGTCAGCACCGATGCGGCGAACTACGTCGACGTGGCGCGCACCAGCGTCGGCGGCGACGCGACCTTCGCCGGCAGCGACTTCGGCGTGAGTGTCGGCGGCGCGATCGTCGGCGGCTCGCTGACGGTCAGCGGATCCTCGCGCGGTGTGCTCCTCGGCGCGAACGAGGACGGCTCCGCGGCCGCGCTCGGCAACACCGTCGGCGGGAACCTCGTGCTCTCGGGCAACTCCGGCAACGTCCAGCTCGCGGGCTCGACGGTCGGCGGGCGGATCACACTCGCGGAGAACGCTCCGGCGGTCAACTTCGGCGCGGGCAACACCGCCGCCGGAGTGGACGGGGACTTCACCGGCACGGCCGCCGGCGCTGCGGCGCAGGGCGACCAGGCCGTCGCGGTCATCGTGCCGGACGCGCGCGAGGGCGAGCTGACCTGGAGCCTCGAGGGCACCAGCAACCTGGTGAACCTCGGTGTCGCCGAGGAGCAGGGCGACCACTTCGCCGCCTCGGGCGAGCTCGTGCCGGTCCGCGTGACCGACTCGCGCCTGTCCGGACCGGAGTGGTCGGTGACCGCTCAGATCAGCGACTTCCGCGCCGGCGACCAGACGGTCTCGGGCAAGTACCTCGGCTGGACCCCGAAGGTCCTCGAGAACGAGGGCGGTGCCGTCGCCGGCGCCCCCGTCGTCTCCGGGTTCGTCTCGGGCGAGGGCCTCGCCACCGCCCGCGTCCTCGGCTCCGCCGCGGCCGGGCACCCGACCGGATCCTCGGTCCTCGGCGCCGACCTCGACCTGCAGCTCCCGCTGTCGGTCGGAACCGGCACCTACACGGCGACGCTGACGCTCACCGCGCTCGGCTAGCCCCCCTCGGCCGGCCGCCGGAGCCCCGGCGGCCGGCCCCCCCTCCTTCCTCCTCCGCGAGATGCCACTTGTGCACGCCTGACACGGCGTGTCGCGTGCACAAGTGGCATCTCGCGGGGGGACCCACCCGCCTCGAAAGGCTGGACGATGATGTTCCGCTCCACACTCCGTTCGCTCGGTGTCCTGCTCGTCGTCGGGCTCGGGGCCGCTGTGCTGCCGGCGCAGGCCCTCGCGGAGACGGCGAGCTCGGCGGTGACCTGGGGGGTGCGGCCCGCCGACACCGAGCAGGGCAGCGACCGGCCGAACTACGCCTACGCGCTCGAGCCGGGCGGGCAGCTGAGCGACGCGCTGATCGTCTCCAACTACGACGACGAGGAGCAGACCTTCCGCGTCTACGGCTCCGACGGCTTCATCACCGAGGCGGGTCAGCTCGATCTGCTGCCGGCCGCCGAGCCGTCCACCCAGCTGGGCAGCTGGATCTCCTTCGAGGCCCCGGACGTCGTCGTCCCTGCGGGCGAGAGCGTGCAGATCCCGTTCCAGCTCGAGGTGCCGGCCGACGCCGTGCCGGGCGACTACGCCGCGGGGGTCGTCTCCTCGATCCTCGTCCAGGGCGAGACCGGGGTCTCGGTCGACCGCCGCCTCGGCTCGCGGATGTACCTCCGCGTCGGCGGCGACCTCGCCCCGCGCCTCTCGGTCGACGGCCTCGCCGTCTCGTACCAGGGCGAGTGGAACCCGTTCGCTCCCGGGACGACCACCATCGACTACACCGTCACCAACGCGGGCAACACCCGCCTCGCCCCGGGCGCCGAGCTCGCGGTCTCCGGTCTCCTCGGCCTCGGCAGCGTCGCCGCGACCGATCCGGAGCCGCTGCCCGAGCTGCTCCCGGGCAGCTCCACCAGCCGGAGCGTCACCGTCGCCGGGGTCTGGCCGCTGTTCGTCGCGACCGCCCGGATCGCGCTGACCGGCACCGTCGTCACCGCCGACTTCGCGGGGCAGGCCGCCGACCCGGCCGCCGTGCCCGAGGTCGCCGCCGTCTCCTCCGAGGCCTCGACCGCGGCCGTGCCGTGGAGCGCGCTGCTGCTGCTGGCGCTGCTGATCGGGCTGATCGTCCTGGCGGTCGTGCGCCGCCGCCGCCGCGCCGCGGGCGAGCAGCGCCGGATCGACGCCGCCGTCGCCGCCGCGGTGGCCGGCGCCGCGACGCCTCCGCGAGATGCCACTTTTGACGAGGAATCACGGCGTGTCGAGCTCACAAGTGGCATCTCGCGGGAGACGACCGACCCTTCCGCGACAGACCCGGCAGCGACCGACCCTTCAGCGACCGGCCGGGCGGGGGTGCGCTCCTGACCTCCGTCGTCGCCGGGGCGCCAGTCGCCGGCGAGGGCTCAGTGCTCGGCGAGGGCGCTGCGCTCGGCGAGGCGTCAGCGCTCGGCGAGGCTCTGCTCGCGGAGCTGCTCGAGGAAGGCGTCGACGTTGCTCGGGCCGAGGAGGTGCTGCCGCAGCATCAGGGCCGCGCCGCGGACGCCGCCGCTGCCGCCGAGCTCGGCGGTCACCACGTGCAGGCGCTGGGTCGCCAGCGGCAGGGAGCGCCGGTCGACGACCTCGCGCACCCCGGCCAGGATCTCCGGGGCGGCGAGCGCGACGCTGCCGCCGAGCACGATCACCGACGGGTTCAGCAGGCTCACGCAGGTGGCGAGGACCTCGCCGATCTGCAGGCCGGCGAGGCGCGCCGCCTCGATCGCCTCCGGGTCGCGGTCGCGCAGGAGCGCCAGCAGATCGCGGACCGAGTGCACGTCGCGGCCCGCCTCGGCCAGCGCGCGCACCAGGGCCCCGCCGCTCGCGAGCGCCTCGAGGTCGCCGTCGCGGCCGTCCGCCGCCTCCGGAGCGGTGCGCGGCACCTGGACGTGACCGAGATCGCCGGCCGCGCCGAGCGCACCGCGCTGCAGGACGCCGCCGGAGACGATGCCCGAGCCGATGCCGGTGCTGATCTTCACGAAGATCAGGTCCTGCGCGTGCGGGAAGCGCGAGGCGCGCTCGCCGAGGGCCAGAAGGTTCACATCGTTGTCGACGAGCACGGTGGTGTCGACGCGGCGGCGGATGTAGCCCGGGATGTCGAAGCCGTCCCAGCCGGGCATGATCGGCGGGCGCACCGGGCGGCCGCTCGCGTGCTCGACCGGGCCGGGCACGCCGAGGCCGAAGCCGGCCAGCGCCTCGGGCGCCAGGTGCGCATCGGCGAGGATCTCGTCGCAGACGTCGAGCGCGTGGTCGAGCACCCGGATCGGGCCCTGCGCGATGTCGAGCTCCTCGCGCCGCTCGACGACGATGCGGCCGTCGAAGTCGGTCAGCGCGATCGTCGAGTGCGTCGCGCCGAGGTCGATGGCCAGGAACGCGCGGACCGACGGATCGAACACCAGCCGGGCCGATGGGCGGCCGCCGGTCGACGGCGCCCGGTCGAGGTGCGTGATCAGTCCGAGCTCGAAGAACAGGTCGAGCCGCGTCATCACCGCCGTGCGGGCGAGTCCCGTCTCCTCGACCAGCTCCGCGCGGGTACGCGGACGGCCGTCGGCGAAGAGCCGCAGCAGGTCGCCGGTCTGCGAGCCGGCCCGCACGCCCACGCTCAGCGCCCGCCGGTCGTGCACACGTCGTCCGGGCGACGGCAGGCGACTGCTCGGGAGGTCGGGTGGCGGCTCGGCACACCTGAGGAAAGCAGTCGCCGCGAGGTGACGCAATCTCGACGCGCAGTGAGACCCCGAATGACGTCCCCCTCATGAAGTCCACAGACAGGAGAGAACGATGACCTCGTCCACCACCACCGGCACTGCCCCCACCACTGACCGCGCCCCGCAGCAGGAGCGCATCGGCCTCTGGCTGATCGGAGCCCGAGGCAGCGTCGCCACCACGGCCGCCGTCGGCCTGCACGCCATCGCCTCGGGCGCGGCGCCCAGCAACGGCTGCGCCACCGCGACGCCCGCCTTCGAGGACGTGCCGCTCGCCGGCTTCGACGCGATCGTGATCGGCGGGCACGACGTCTCGTCGACCCCGCTGCTCGAGAAGGCGATGGGCCTGGCGGCCGGCGGGATGTTCCCGACCTCGGTCGTCGCCGAGGTCGCCGACCGGCTCGACGCGACCGACGGCGAGATCCGGCGCTCCTTCGGCGTGGAGGGCGGCTCGCAGCAGGACGAGATCGACCGTCAGGCGGCCGACATCGTCGAGTTCCGCGAGCGGCACGCGCTCGCCCGGGTCGTCGTGATCGACGTCGCCTCGACCGAGGTGCTGCCGCAGGACCGCCCCGAGTTCCACGACCTCGCCGCCCTGCGCGCCGCGCTCGCCCGGCCCGGTGAGACCGTGCTGCCGCCGAGCTCGATCAGCGCGCTCGCCGCGGTGACCGCCGGCTCGCCCTACGTCTGCTTCACCCCCTCCACGGCGCTCGCGCTGCCCGCGCTCGAGGAGTGGGCCGCGGAGGCGGGCATCCCGATCGCGGGACAGGACGGCAAGACCGGCGAGACCCTGCTCCGGAGCGTGCTCGCGCCGATGTTCACGGCGCGCGGGATGCGCGTGCTGTCCTGGGCGGGCGCGAACCTGCTCGGCGGCGGCGACGGCCAGACCCTCGCCGACCCGGAGGCGGTGCGCTCGAAGCTGGTCTCGAAGAACCGCGGGCTCCGCAGCCTGCTCGGCGACGAGGTCGTCACTCCGCTGCACATCGACAACGTGCCGGACCTCGGCGACGTGAAGACCGCGTGGGACCACGTGCACGCCGAGGGGTTCCTCGGCTCGCGGATCACGGTGCAGACCATCTGGTCGGCCTATGATTCCGCGCTCGCCGCACCGCTGATCCTGGACCTGGCGCGCCTGATGTCGCTCGCCGACGCGGCCGGCGTCAAGGGCCCGGTCGCGGAGCTGGGCTTCTTCTTCAAGGACCCGTGGGGGAGCGACGTGCACGGCTTCGCGGAGCAGACCGCCGAGCTGGTCGCCTGGTCGGCGCGCACCGGGGCGGCCGTCGTCCAGCGCTCGCTCGTGGCGGGCGGCGCGATCCGCCATGGCTGAGCTGCGCGACTGGCTCGAGCTCGTGCGCGCCAAGGCGGCGCTCTCGGTGCTCGGCGACACGGTAGCCGGAGCGGCGTGGGCCGGCCGGGCGCCCGGTGCGCGCACCGTCGCGCTGCCGCTCGCGTCCGCGCTCCTCTACTCCGCGGGCATGGCGCTGAACGACTACGCGGACGCGGAGCTGGACGCGGAGGAGCGGCCGGAGCGGCCGATCCCGTCGGGGCGGATCCGGCGCGGCGCCGCGCTCGGGCTGGCGGCCGGGCTCACCGGGGCGGGGATCGCGGTCGCGGCGCTGGTCGACGGGCGGCGCTCGCTCCTGCTGAGCGTGCCGCTCGCGGCGAGCATCTGGTCGTACGACCTGCTGGCGAAGCCCACTCCGCTCGGGCCGGTCGTGATGGCGGCCTGCCGCGGGCTCGACGTGCTGCTCGGTGCGGGGGCGGGCGGTGCGCGCGCAGCGGCTCCCGCTTCCGCCGCCGTCGCGGCGCACACGCTCGGAGTGACCGTGCTCTCGCGCGGCGAGGTGCACGGCACCCGCCCGGCGGTCGCGGGAGCGGCGGCGACCGGCACGGCCGCGCTCGCCCTCGCGCTGGGCGTCGGGGCGGTCCGCGCGAAGGGCGGCCCGGCTCTCGGCGCGGTCGTCGCCGTCGCGATCGCGCGCTGGATCGCGCTCGTGCTGGTCCCGCAGCTGCGCGCCGTGCGGACGCCCGACGCGGCCTCGGCCCGGACGGCCACCCGCTCGGGCATCGCGGGGATGGTCCCGCTGCAGGCGGCGCTCGCCGGGCTGCGGCGGCCGGAGCTCGGCGCGGCCCTGCTGGGGCTCGACGCGCTCGGCGCCGTCGTGCTGCGGCGCCCGAGGGTCTCGGCGGACATCACATGAGCGGGCAGGAGCAGAGCATGCGGGACAGCGCCGGCCCCGTCCTCAGCGCCGGCCCCGTCCTGGGCTACGGCACGAACGGCTTCGCCGACCACACCCTCGACGACGCCCTGACCGTGCTGCACGCCGCCGGCTACCGGGCGGTGGCGCTGACCCTCGGGACCCCGCACCTCGACCCGTTCGCCGACGACGTCCGCGAGCGCACCCTCGCCCTGCGTCGACGACTCGACGAGCTGGGCTTCCGCGTGGTGATCGAGACCGGGGCGCGCTACCTCCTCGACCCGTTCGCCAAGCACCGGCCGACCCTGGTCGACGAGGAGGCCGGACCGCGCCTGGCCTTCCTGCACCGCGCGATCGAGATCGCCGCGCTGCTCGGCGCCGACGCGGTCTCGCTCTGGTCGGGCGTGCTGCCCGAGGGGATGGAGCGCGCCCGCGGCTGGCGGCTCCTGGTCGAGCGGATGCGCGGCGTCGTCACCGAGGCGGAGCGCTACGGCGTGCGGCTGGGCTTCGAGCCGGAGCCGGGCATGCTCGTCGAGACCGTCGCGGACGCGCTGCTGCTGCGGCGCGAGCTCGGCGATCCGGAGGCGTTCGGCCTCACCGTCGACCTCGGCCACTGCGTGGTCGTCGAGCCGGACGGCGTCGTCGGCGCCCTCCGCAGCGCGGCCGGCCTGCTGGTGAACGTGCAGGTCGACGACATGCTGCCCGAGCGGCACGAGCACCTCGAGCTCGGCACCGGCGTGCTCGACCTCGCGGCCGCCTTCGCGACGCTCGAGGAGATCGGCTACCGCGGGATCGCCGCCGTGGAGCTGCCGCGGCACTCGCACGACGCGCCGCGCCTCGCGGTCGCGAGTCTCGCGGCGATGCGGGCGGCGATTGGGACCCGGGGGACCGGGGCGGAGTCGCCGCAGCACCCCTGGACCGCGACAGCCTGCGCCGTGCTCCGCGAGCAGCCGCGGCGGATCGACCGCTATTTCCCGGCCGCCGGTCGGGAGGCCGGCCGCGCGCCGCTCCGCCCGGACACGGATCCGCAGGGCCTCGTGCACGGCACCGAGGACGACGCGGCGCGCTCGGCGCTGATCGCGGCCGCCGCCTCGGCCCTCGACGACGAGGACCTGGCCGCCCTGCTCCTCCGGCTCTACCGGGGCGGCGACGACGCCGAGCGCCGCGGCGTGCTGGTCGGCCTGCACGCGCTGACCGCCGGCCGCGCGGGCGAGCCGCTCGCCGCGGCCGGCCGCGAGCTGATCGCGGACGCCCTGCGTGCCAACGACACCCGGCTGGTCGCCGCGGCGATGGGCCGCTTCGCCGAGGAGCACCTCGACGCGCACGCCTGGCGGCACGGCGTGCTCAAGCTCGTCTTCTGCGGCGTCCCGCTCGCAGCCGTCTCCGGTCTCGAGCGGCGGAGCGACCCCGAGCTCGCCGCGATGGCCGGCCGCTTCGCCGACGAGCGCCGCGCCGCCGGCCGCACGGTGCCGGACGACCTGGCGGTGCTCCTGCCGAGCTGAGGGACCCCGGCGCGTCCCTCGACACGACCGCCGGCCCCGCACACCATCACGACCCCTCACGAGAAAGGCGCGACGATGCGCATCTTCGACCCGCACATCCACATGACCTCCCGCACCACCGACGACTATCAGGCGATGCACGACGCGGGGGTCCGCGCCCTGGTCGAGCCGTCGTTCTGGCTCGGCCAGCCGCGCACCAGCGTCGGCTCCTTCACCGACTACTTCGACGCCCTGATCGGCTGGGAGCGCTTCCGCGCCGCGCAGTACGGCATCCGGCACCACTGCACGATCGGCCTGAACCCCAAGGAGGCGAACGATCCGCGCTGCCGCGAGGTGCTGCCCGAGCTCGACCGCTACCTCGCCAAGGACGGCGTCGTCGCGGTCGGCGAGACCGGCTACGACTCGCTGACCGCGGAGGAGGACGCGGTGTTCCGCCACCAGCTCGAGCTGGCGAAGGACCACGGCCTGCCCGTGCTCGTGCACACCCCGCACCGCGACAAGGCGGCGGGCACGCAGCAGACGCTCGACGTCGTCGCCGAGTCGGGGATCGACGCCGGCCTCGTCGTCGTCGACCACCTCAACGAGACGACCGTCGACCTCGTCCTGGGCTCCGGCTGCTGGCTGGGCTTCTCGATCTACCCGGACACCAAGATGGACGAGACCCGCCTGGTGACGCTCGTCGAGCGGATCGGCCTGGACCGCGTGCTGGTCAACTCCGCCGCCGACTGGGGCCGCTCAGATCCGCTGACCACCGCGAAGACCGGGCACCTGCTGCTCGTCGCCGGCTTCAGCGCCGCCGAGGTCGACCGGCTGCTCTGGCAGAACCCGATCGACTTCTACGGGCAGAGCGGACGGCTGAACCTCGACCCGATCCCGGGCTTCGACGCGGTCGACGCCATGGGGCGCAGCTTCGAGGGCAACTCGATCCTCCGGGGCGCGCCGCGCGTGGCGGAGGTCGTCTGATGCACCTCTCCTACTGCACCAACGTCCACCCGGCCGAGGACCTCGAGGGCGTCGTGCGCCAGCTCGACGTCTACGCCGGGCCCGCCCGCGTCGCCGCGGGGCTCGACACCGTCGGCGTGGGGCTGTGGATCCCGCGCGACCTCGCCGCCCGGCTGGTCGCCAGCCGCGAGGACCGCGCCGTGCTGCGCGCCGCGCTCGAGCGCAACGGCCTCGAGGTGCGGACGCTGAACGCCTTCCCCTACGCCGCCTTCCACGCCGAGGTGGTGAAGCTCGACGTCTACCGGCCCGACTGGACCACGCCCGAGCGCCTCGCCTACACGATCGACTGCGCGCGGATCCTCGCGGATCTGCTGCCCGCCGGCGCCGACGGCAGCATCTCGACGCTGCCGCTGGGCTGGCGCGAGGGCTGGGGCGCGGAGCAGGATGCGGCGGCGGTCCGGCAGCTCGCGCGGCTGGTCGACGAGCTGCGCGAGCTGCGGCGCTCGACCGGGCACGCGATCCGCCTGGCGATCGAGCCCGAGCCGGGCTGCATCCTCGACACGGTCGAGGACGTCGTCGCCTGGCTGCACCCGCGGATCGGCCTGGTCGACCCGGCCTACGTCGGCGTCTGCCTCGACACCTGCCACCTCGCGGTGTCGTTCGCCGACCCCACGGCGGCGGTCCGGCGGATCCGGGACGCGGGCCTGCGCGTGGTGAAGGTGCAGGCTTCGGCCGCGCTGCACGTCGCCGACCCGGCGGACCCGGCCGCCCGCGCCGCCGTCGGGGCCTTCGTGGAGAAGCGCTACCTGCACCAGACCCGCGAGAACGGCGCGGGCGGGGTGCTCCGCGTCGACGATCTGCCCGAGGCGCTCGACACGCTCCCCGGCGCCGGGCCGTGGCGCGTGCACTTCCACGTGCCGCTGCACCACCGGCCGGCCGCGCCGCTGTCGGCGACCACCGCGGTGCTCGCGGAGGCGGTCTCCGCGGTCGACGCCGCCTGGCCGTACGACGAGATCCACCTCGACGTCGAGACCTACACCTGGGCGGTGCTCGCGGACGCGCCGAGCGATCTGTCGGTCGGCATCGGCGCCGAGCTGGCCTGGGCGGCGGAGCACCTGCTGACCGCCCCGGCCCGCGCCGCGGTGCTGGCGGCGGGTGCCGCAGTCCCGGTCGCGGTCCTCGTCGCGGAGGAGGTCGCGCTGTGAGGCCCGTGCTGCTGATCGACGTGGTCGGCCTGACCGCGACGGCGCTCGCCGACATGCCGCGGCTGTCCCGGCTCGCCCGGGCCGGCGGGCAGCTGCCGCTCGACACGATCCTCCCAGCCGTCACCTGCAGCGTGCAGTCGTCGATGCTCACCGGCACGATGCCCGCGCAGCACGGGATCGTCGGCAACGGCTGGTACTTCCGCGACCTCGGCGAGGTGCACCTCTGGCGGCAGCACAACCGCCTGGTGACGGGGGAGAAGGTCTGGGAGACGGCCCGCCGGTTGTCCGACGGCGAGCCCTACCGCGCCGCCAACATCGGCTGGTGGTACGCGATGGGAGCGACGACCGACGTCACGGTCACCCCGCGGCCGATCTACCACGCCGACGGCCGCAAGTCGCCGGACGCCTACGTCCGCCCGCCGGCGCTGCACGACGAGCTGGTCGGGAAGCTGGGCGCCTTCCCGTTGTTCCAGTACTGGGGGCCGACCGCGTCGCTGCGCTCCACGCAGTGGATGGTGGACGCGACCCGGCACGTGCTCGCCGGCGACGGCTCCGGCCCGCCGCAGCTGACCACGGCGTACCTGCCGCACCTCGACTACGACCTGCAGCGCTTCGGGCCGGACTCGCCCGAGGCGCGGCGGGCGGCGTCCGAGCTGGACGTGGTGCTCGCCCCGCTGCTCGACGACGCGGAGGCGCTCGGTGCGTCGGTCGTGGTGGTGGCGGAGTACGGGATCGCGGCGGCGGACACCCCCGTGGACGTCAACCGGGCGCTGCGGCGCGAGGGCCTGCTCGAGGTGTACGTGCAGGACGGCCGCGAGCAGCTGGACCCGTGGACCTCGCGCGCCTTCGCGGTCGCGGACCACCAGATCGCGCACGTCTACGTGCCGGACGCGGCGGACCTGCCGCGGGTGCGCTCGCTGCTCGAGGCGCTGGACGGGGTGGACGAGGTGCTCGACCGCGAGGCGCAGGCGCGGTACGGCCTCGACCACGAGCGCTCCGGCGAGCTGGTGCTGGTGGCGCGGCCGGGCGCGTGGTTCACCTACTACTACTGGCTCGACGACGACCGCGCACCCGACTTCGCGCGCGGCGTCGACATCCACCGCAAGCCCGGCTACGACCCGGCGGAGCTGTTCTTCGACCCCGCCGACAAGCTGGTGAAGGCGAAGGCGGCCGGCAACCTCGCGAAGAAGGCCCTGGGCCTGCGCTACGCGATGAATCTCGTGCCGCTGGACGCGTCGCTGGTGCGCGGCACACACGGCCGACTGCCGGTGTCGGCGGCGGATACCCCGCTGGTTCTGACCTCGGACGCGGACCTGCTGCCGGCCGGCGCCGCATCGCTGCCGGTGACGGCGGTGCGCGACCTGGTGCTGGCGGCGCACGGCCCGGCACTGGCGCGCGCGGCGGCGTCGGCGCGGGCCTGACGCGGGGCCGGGCTCGAGGCGTTCCGAGTGGACGCGCAAAGGGCCTTCTCAGAACCGGGTGGGCCGCTGGCCCGCGACGGTGTCGGCGCGCGCGGCGACGATGTCGGGCAGCCGGGAGTGGCTCCGGATCCAGGCGGCGAGGTCGTCGTCGATGCACTGCGCCAGCTCGCACAGGTATCGGTGGTCGACCATCAGGTCCCGAGCATGTACCGGCTCGTGGTGTGCGGCTCGATTGCGGAGCAGTCGCAGCCGCTCCAGGCGCGCGTGCAGGTCGCCTCGGCGGCCGGTGAAGAAGGGGAACGCGCGCGCGAGTGCGGGCTCCCAGAGCGCGCGGTGGTAGCGGTTCACCAGGAGCCCCTCCCAGAACGACGCTCTCAGCTCAGCGACAACATGGCCGGCCGACCACTGTCCCGCGCCGCGACGCCGGTCGAGGAAGCGGATCGCGTCGTGGACCTGATCGCCTTCGTTCGCCCGGAGCGGCGCGACGTCCCACCACGACTCCCGTCCCCAGTGCGCCATAAGTGCTCGGTGCATCGCATTGCGCACACCGACGTCGAGGGCGGAGCTCGCTCCGAGGATCGCGGCGCTCGCCTCGATGTTCCAACTGTAGAGCCGGAGCGCGGCGGCCAGGTCGCCGGTGGAGGCGAGGTACGGGCCCAGGCGATCGCTCCCGATGACCGTTGGAAGGTTCGGCAGAGTCGCCGGGTCGACGGGCGTCATCCGGCGTCCGGGGCCGGAGTGGATCTCCGGATCCTGGTACCGTTCTTCACGTATGCCCCGGACGGGACGCGAGAGCGTCGGCGCGCCGGGGCGATCAACGTTAACGGGGTGCGGACGCTGTGCGTTCGATGACCGAGGAACATCCGTCGATCCTCGAGGGCTGGGTTCCCCGCCTCAAGAAGATGGCGCTCCGGCGGTCTTCCGGCGGGCGGCAGTCAATCTGCTGGGGCGGGATCGGCGCCGTCGAGGTCCGCGAGGTCGAGGACGAAGCGGTAGCGGACGTCGTTCGCCGCGAGACGCTCCAGTGCGGCGCCCACCTGCGCGGAGGGCAGCACCTCGACGTCCGCCGTGATGCCGTGCTCGCCGCAGAAGGCGAGCAGCTCGCGGGTGCTGCGGGTGCCGCCGCTGCCGCCGGAGGTGAGGCTCTTGCGGCCGATCAGCAGGTCGGTGACCTCCACGGGGACCGGCGCGAGCATCCCGAGGACGCTCAGCGTGCCGTCGAGAGCGAGGACGTGCAGGTACGGAGCGAGGTCGTGCGGGGCCGAGACGGTGTCGAGGACGAGATCGAGGCGTCCGCGCTGCGCCGCCATCGCCTCCTCGTCCTGTGAGACGACGACCCGGGTGGCGCCGAGCGCGAGGGCGTCGGCGGTCTTCGCGGCGGAGGTCGTGAAGACCGTCACCTCGGCGCCGAGCGCCCGGGCGAGCTTCACGGCGAGGTGGCCGAGGCCGCCCAGCCCGACCACGCCGACCCGTGAGCCGGGGCCGACGGAGTGCGCGCGCAGCGGCTCCCAGACGGTGACCCCCGCGCAGAGCAGGGGAGCGACGGCCGCCGTGTCGAGGCCGGCCGGCAGCGGGTAGGCGAAGCGGTCGCGGACCACGTACTCGCGCGAGAACGCGCCGAGCGTGGTGCTGCCGTCGTGCCGGTCGGTGCCGCCGTAGGTCAGGGTCGGGAACTCTCGGCAGAAGTTCTCCTGCTCGGCCGTGCACATGTCGCACGCGCCGCAGGAGTCGACGATGTTGCCGACCGCGACGCGGTCGCCCGGGGAGAACGCCGTGACGGCCGCGCCGACGCCGAGCACTGCGCCGACGAACTCGTGACCCGGGACGAGCGGGCCGGGGTCGGCGGCGGGGTCGGCGGAGTGCGCGGAGTGTGCGGCGTGGGTCCGGAGGGCGTGCAGATCGCTGCGGCAGACGCCGCAGTAGTCGACGCGAACGGCGAGGTCGTCGGGGCGGAGGGCGCGCCGCTCGATGACGGCGGGCGCGAGGCCGCCCCCGGCGGTGGCCGCGTAGGCGGTGGTGCTGGTCATCATGTGCTCGTCTCTACTAACCGGTTTGTTTTGTTTGACGCTAGCACTCGCGGGCGCCGGAGAACAGACCGGTCGGTAGTCTCGAGGGATGGGAGCGACACCGGCCACCAACAAGGGCGAGGCGACGCGTGCGCGGATCATGGCGGCGGCCACCGCCGAGTTCGCCCGCTACGGCATCGCCGGCGCGCGGGTGGACCGGATCGCGGCCGACGCCCGCAGCAACAAGGCGCAGCTGTACTCCTACTTCACCAGCAAGGAGCTGCTCTTCGACGCGGTCTTCGAGGCGTCGCTCGACCGGATCGTCGACGTCGTGCCGATCGACCCGACCGACCTCGGCGACTGGGCCGTCCGCCTCTACGACGAGTACCTGCGCCGCCCCGATCTGATTCGGCTCGCCACCTGGGCGCGCCTCGAGCGCCGCCCGGCCGGCCACCTCGTCGCCGACGACGAGGCGCGCGTGCGCGAGGAGGGCAAGCTCGAGGCGATCCGCGCCGCTCAGGCCGACGGCACGGTGGGCGTCGCGGCCGACCCGTTCGACGTGATGGCGCTGGTCATCGCGATGTCGATGGCCTGGTCGCCGGTGAGCAACGTCTACGCCGCCACGGCGGAGGAGGCCGCGTCGGAGCACGAGCGCCGGCGGACGCTGCTGCGCCAGGCGGTCGGCCGCGCGTTCCCGCCCGCCTGAGCGGGGGCGTCAGGCCGCGGCGACGCGCGCGGTGCCGGTACGGCGGGCGGCGGTGACACGGAGCAGGAGCGTCGCCACGAGCACGACGGCCGCAGCGATCAGCGCGGCGATGCCGGCGGGGATCGACACGAGCTCGCCGGAGAAGCGGCCGACCGCGACCCAGGCCAGGCCCCAGCAGAGCGACAGCATCGGAGCGATCCGGCCGCGTCCGGTGATGGCGATCAGCACGCCGATCAGTGCGGCGACGATCAGGACGACGATCGCCCAGGGTGCGGCGCCGGGCCCGTTGGCGCTGCCGATGCCCGCGCCGACGAGGCCGGCCGTGACGTTGGCGACCGTCGCGACGCAGACCCAGCCGAGGTAGAGGCCGAACGTGCCGTCGGTGAGGACCGCGTCGACGACGCCGCCGGTGCGGGTGCTGCGCAGGAGCATGAAGATCCGCGCGAGCACGGCGAGGAGCAGTGCGATCACCACGACGCTGAGCGCGAGCAGTCCGGCCTGCACGACCAGGATCCACGCCGCGTTCAGCAGGAGGCTCGCGGCGGCCCAGTAGCCGAGCCGGCGGTGGCGGGTGCGCGTGGTCTGCGACGGCAGGAACTGCCAAATCGCGTAGCCGAGGAGGCCGGCGTAGATGACGCTCCAGATCGCGAAGGCGGGTCCGTCGGGCGCGACCGGCGTCGAGGACGCGGACAGCGCACCGCCGGCGGCGTCCTGGATCTGCGTGCCGCCTGCTGCTCCCGAGCCGATGAACGAGCCGATCACCGCGAGCACGGCGCTGACGGCGACGGTCGACTGCCGGATCCGGTCCGCGCGGGTGGGGGATGTCGTGGCGGTCATGGCACTCCTCGATTAGTCAGCTGGCTGAGTAATGAGCGTAGCGTGCCGGGCGGTTCCGGCGCACGCGGCTTCCGGGCGCCGTCCGAGCCGCTCGGGGAGCGGGGCGTCGAGTTCCACCGTCTGGCGGGCCGGGTCTCGATACGCGCTGCGCGCTACTCGACCAGCATGTGCGGGCGCGTGCTGACCCGCGCTGCACGGGCTGCACGCGCTGCACGCGCTGCATGCGCTGCGCGCGTCAGCATGCGCTGCACGGGCTGCACGCTGATGCTCCGTGTAAGCGCTGCATGCTGATCGAGTAGCCCGCGGAGCGGGCGTATCGAGATCCCCCACCGTCAGAACGGTGCTGGCACAGTGTCGAAGCGCGGCCCCGGCGGCGGGTCGGGCGGCCGTCCGGGGAGCGGCGGCGGCCGGTTGCTGATCCGCCGGCCGGTCGGGCTCGTCCAGACGATCGTTCCGTCGTCGTGTCTGACGTACGTCCACTGGTCCCCGTGCCGGATGTGGTGGTGGGACGTGCAGAGCGAGACGAGGTTCTCCAGCGACGTCTCGCCGCCGTTGCGCCATTCGAGGGTGTGGTCGGCCTCGCTGGTGGCGGCGGGGCGGGTGCAGCCGGCGAAGCGGCAGGTCTGGTCCCGCAGCTGCAGGTGCAGGCGCATCTGCGGCGGCGGGACCCGGTAGGTGCGGCCGACGGAGACGACGGCGCCGGTCTCCGGATCGGTGAGGACCCGGGTGAAGGAGGCGGCTGTGCGGATCAGCTCTCGGGCGATCGGTGCGGGCACGGGGCCGTAGCCGTCGAGGTCCGCGGGAGCGTCGTCCAGGCCGACGGCCGTCGACGCGGCGAGGGTCAGCCGGACCTCGGCCCGCACTCCGGGGACGAAGGTCGGGTCCGGGCGGTGCTCGGGGTCCGGTGTCGTGCCGGCGATGTCGCCGTCGCAGAGGAGATCGACGGCCGCGTCGGCGCTGAGCTGCTGGAGGGTGCGGGGGTCGCCGTCGTCGCGGAGGGTGTGGGCGATGCGGCGCAGCCGGTCGTACGCGCCCGTCACCGCCGGCGCGGGGGCGTGAAGGCAGAGGGTCGCCATCCCGTCGACGTCCGGGGTGACCCAGACGGCGCGGTCCTCCCGGGCGCGGGCGTGCCGCTCGGTGAGGGGCTGCTCGTGCAGCTCCTCGCGCCAGCGGCTCAGGGCTCGGCGCAGCTGCGTGGTCGTCATCGAGAGGGCGGCGTCGGCAGCACGCTCGTCCAGTGCGGAGCGGGAGCTCTCGGGGAGGCTGCTCGCGGTCCTGCAGACGGCCTCGCCGACCTCCCAGAGGATCCGGCCGTCGCGGAGCAGGGCGCGGGTGAGGGGAAGGCGCTCCATCAGCATCTGCGCGGTCTCGAGGCGGCGGCAGACCTCCCGCTCGGACACGCCGAGCGTCACCGCGAGCTCGGCGCGGATGGAGCGCTCGACCAGGTCCCGGGTCTCGCTCCGGGACGTGCCGCGGGCGAACGCCTCCGGGACGGTGAGGGCGACGCGGTAGCCGCGGTGCATCCGTTCTGCGGCCCTGAGGCGCGTCGGGGAGGCGGCGCGCTCGGTGGCCGCGGCGTCGGTGAAGCAGTCGCGCACCTCCGCGAGTGCTGCCGCATTCTCATCTTCAGACATACGCGTATTGAAGCAGGAGCCACCGACACTGAGGTCGGAACTACGGGCTGATCGGGGACAACATCGTCGGAACCCGAGTGTGGAGGAGGCTCGCTCCCGGATCGGTGGTGGTGGGTCTCGATACGCCGCCGGAGGCGGCTACTCGACCAGCATGAGTGGGCCGCAGGAGGCGGCTACTCGGCCGGCGTGAACGCGGCGTGTCGAGCGCTCGGTCGGAATGACGCGCCGAGCCTCTAGCGTTGGCGTGTGCCCCTCCGTACGCCGCGCCCCCGACCGTGAGCGCGCTCGTCGCGCGGCTCGAGCGGCGGCAGGTCGCCGTGTACCTCGGCGCGATCGCCGCCGGCGCCGTGCTCGGGCTGCTGCTGCCCGCCGCGCGGCACTTGGAGGGCGCGATCGAGCCGGTGCTCGGGCTGCTGCTGTTCGCGACGTTCCTCGGCGTCCCGTTCGCGGCGCTCGGCCGCGCACTGCGGGACGTCCGCTTCCTCGCCGCGGTCGGCGTCCTGAACTTCGTGGTCGTCCCGGTCGTCGCGTTCGGGCTGTCCCGCTTCGTCGCCGAGAGCCCGGCGCTGCTCTTCGGGGTGCTGCTGGTGCTGCTGACGCCCTGCATCGACTACGTGATCGTCTTCGCCGGCCTCGCGGGCGGCGCGTCCGACCGGCTGCTCGCCGCGGCACCGCTGCTGATGCTCGCGCAGCTCCTGCTGCTCCCGCTCTACCTCCTGCTGTTCCTCGGGCCGGAGGGTGTCGCCGTGGTCGAGGTGGCCCCGTTCGCGCGGGCGCTCCTGCTGCTGATCGTGCTGCCGCTCACCGCCGCCGCGCTCGTGCAGGCGCTCGGCCGCCGGTATCGCGCGGGGCGGGTCGTCGAATCGACGATGCTCGGCCTGATGGTGCCGCTGATGGCGGCGACCCTCCTCGTCGTCGTCGCCTCGCAGATCGGCGCCGTCGGTGCCGCCGCCGGGAGGCTGCTCGTCCTCGTCCCCCTCTACGCCGCGTTCCTCGCGGTGATGGTCGCGGTCGGTCTCGGCGTCGCCCGGCTCGTCCGCCTCGACGTCCCCTCGTCCCGCGCGCTGGTGTTCAGCGGCGCCACCCGCAACTCTCTCGTGGTGCTGCCGCTCGCACTCGCGCTCCCCGCGCCGCTGGCACTCGCACCCGTGGTCGTCGTGACGCAGACCCTCGTCGAGCTGATCGGCATGGTCGTGCTCGTGCGGCTGGTCCCGCGCCTCGTCCCTCACCGGCCCACCCCCGAGTAGGGCCCGGCGCCCGGATCCGCTTCCCCGAGGCCGCCGCCCCGACCTACGCTCGGCCCTGCCCCCCGTAAGCCCTGCCGAGAGGACCCCGTCGTGCCCGACCTGCCTGCTCCCGCTGCGCCCCTCGCGCGCCGCACCCTCGTCGGAGCGGCGTGGGCCGCCCCCGTGATCGCCCTCGCCGTCTCCGCGCCGACTGCCGCGGCCAGCGGGACGCTCCCTCCGCTCGGTGCCCGCGCCGAAGGCCCCGCCGAGGACGTCGGGTCGGCCTCGACGGCGTACCGCGTGTACGTGACCAACACCGGCTCCACCCCGCTCGAGGGCGGGTCCGTGATCGTCGTCCTGCAGGACCCGGGGGACGGCTACTCGTTCGCCGGCTACAACGGGCAGCCGTGGAGCTACGCCGACGGGTTCCCGGAGGGGCGGATCGCCCTCCGCTACGACCCCGCGCTCGCGGCGGGCGAGGAGTCCGGCATCCTGCTGCTGCTGATCGCCAGCGACGATCGCACGCAGAGTCCGGTCCCCGTGGCGGACCTGGTCATCACCGCGCCGGGTTTCGACGTCGCGGTGCTGTCGCTCACGGTCCCGTACTGATCGGCCGCCGCACGTCCGACGTGTGAGCGCCCCGGGGCGACGATTGCCATCGATTGCACAAGATGAGGATTTTCTCATTCGGGGCAATCTTCATCAATCTTCGGCGATCGACCCGCTTGCCGTCAGTCGCCCGTGCAGTCAGTTGCCCGTGCAGAACACCCGGTCGGACCTGACCGACGCCGTGCTCTTCGCTCCGGTGCCGACGGAGCCCTCGGGGAGGGTCACCGTCGCGTTCAGGGTGAAGGCGCTGGTGATCGAGAGGGTGGTGCGCAGGCCCAGGGTGGAGCCCGCGGGCAGCGGACCGGTGAGGGTGACGAAGCGGGTGGTGCTGCTCGGGGAAGTGATCGTCGCGATGCTCGGGGTGGCCGTGAACACGCCGATGTTCGCGACGCCGCTGCCGACGATGGTGATCGTGGTCCCGACCGGCAGGTCGGCGGAGCCTGCGGTGAGCGTGAAGCCGGGGCCGAGGATCCCGGGACTGCCGCAGGTGCCGTTCAGGACGAAGGCTCCCACGTCGAGGCCGGACGCGGCGGCCGCGGGGGTGCCGACGGCGACGGCCACGACGGGCACGGTCCAGGCGGCGGCGGTGGTGACCGCCCGGCGGGAGACGCCACGGGGGGCGGGGCGGCCGGCGGGGCGGCTGGCGGGGGTGCGGACGTCGTTCATGGCGGCCTCTCGTGCGGCGGGGGAGGGGCTCCCGGGGGAAGAGGGCCCACGAGGGATCCTGGCAGGCGGCGCGCCCCGCCGCGCAGTGCCGGCGCGCCCCCCGAGTGGGGCGGCGACGACTCCGGCCCGGACTAGCGCGGCTCGGTCGTCGCGGACTCCGCGCCGAGGAGGACGCGGAACATCCGGTCCAGCGGCTCGCGGAGATCCTCGTCGGCGGCGGAGGCGATCGGCTCCACGGCGGCGGAGGTGCGCATCACGGTGACGCCCATCATCGTGGCGATGGCGAGCTGGGCTCGGACCAGTACCGGGGCGGTCCGCGGGTCGTCCGAGCGCCAGCCCGCCGCGACGGCGAGCCGGCGGGTGAACTCCTCGAGGGTCTCCCGGCGGATCCGGTCCGCGGTCGCGTCGCCCGAGGAGCGCAGCAGGAGGAGGAGCTGCAGCGGGTCGTCGTTGTTCGGCGCGCGGAGGACGTGGCCGATCAGCCGCTGGACGATCGCGTCGAGATCCGCGGGGCCGTCAGGGGTCTCGGACTCCAGCTCGTCCGAGGTGCGGCGCATGCACGCCTCGAAGAGGCCGTCCTTGGAGACGAAGTAGCGGTTGATCAGGGCCACGTTCACTCCGGCGTCGGCGGCGATGTGCCGCACCGTGGTCGCGCGGTAGCCGTCGGTCGCGAACCGGCGCCGCGCGGCCCGGATCAGCGCGCGCTTCGTCGCCTCCGCGTCCCGGCCCGGGCGGACGAGCTCGTCGTCGGCGTCGCAGCCGGAGACCGCTGCGCCGATGTCCTCGCTGTCAGTGCTCATGTCCCACTCCCGTCGACCAACCTAGCCGAGGACAAGTAAACACGTGTTGACAGGCGTGCCGCGCTGGTTACACTCGACAAGTCAGCATCTGTTTACAAGCCGCTCACCAGCCGAGGAGACGCATGTCCACCACCAGCCAGCCCGCCGCGACGGGCTCGGTGCCGACCGGAGTCCCGCCCGAGAGCGCTGCGCCGCAGCGGAAGCCGCGCGGCACCGCGATCGTGCTCTACCTCTCGCTCGGCGGTCTCTCGTTCGCCGTCCTGCAGTCGCTGGTCGCCCCCGCCCTGGGCACGATCGGGCAGGACCTCGGCGTGGCCACGAGCGACGCGAGCTGGGTGCTGACGGCCTACCTGCTCTCCGCCTCGGTGCTCACGCCGATCCTCGGTCGCCTCGGCGACATGGTCGGCAAGCGCAAGGTGCTGATCGTGGTGCTGTCGCTGCTGCTGGTCGGCACGGTCGTCGCCGCGATCGCGCCGAACCTCGGCGTCCTCATCGTCGGACGCGTCCTGCAGGGCGCGGCCGGCGCGGTGATGCCGCTGTCGATCGGCATCGTCCGCGACGAGCTGCCCCGGGAGCGCGTCAGCGTCACCATCGGGCTGCTGTCCGCCATCTTCGGCATCGGCGCCGGAGTTGGCATCGTGGCCGCGGGCCCGATCGTCGAGGCGCTCTCCTGGCACTGGCTGTTCTGGCTGCCCGCCGTGCTGGTCGCCGTCGCCCTCCTCGGAGCGGTCTTCGGGATGCCGGAATCGCCCGTGCGCACGCCGGGCAAGCTCGACCTCGTCGGCACGACGATCCTCTCGATCGGCCTCGTCGCGCTCCTCCTCGCCATCAGCGAGGGCCAGAACTGGGGCTGGGACGACGCGAAGACGATCGGCCTGCTCGTGCTCGGCGCGGTCGCCCTCGTCGCCTTCGTGCTGGTCGAGCTGCGCGTCTCTGAGCCGCTGATCGACGTCCGCCTCTTCCGGCACCGCGGGGTGTGGACCGCGCACATCGTCGCGCTCGCCTTCGGCTTCGCGATGTTCGGAACCTTCATCCTCGTGCCGACCCTGCTCCAGCTGCCCACGGTGCTGGGCTACGGCTTCGGCAAGTCGGTCAGCGAAGCGGGCCTGTTCCTGCTGCCGACGGTCGTCGCCATGGTCGTCTCCGGCGTCGTCGCGGGGGCGATGATCCGCCGCGTCGGGCCGAAGATCCCGATGATCACCGGAGGCGTCGCCGTCGCGATCGCGTTCGTCCTCCCCGCGCTCGGCCACGGCGAGGAGTGGCAGATCCTCGTGTCCGGCGTGCTCACCGGCATCGGCATCGGCATGGCCCTCGCGGCCACCTCCAACGCGATCGTCGAGAGCGTCCCCGCCGCCCAGACCGGCGAGGCCATCAGCGCGAACACCGTCCTGCGCACCATCGGCAGCAGCATCGGCACCGCGGTCATCGCCGCGCTGATCTCCTCCAGCGTCACTCCGCAGGGCGCCCCGACGGACGAGGCGTTCACCGTCGGCTTCTGGGCCTCGGCCGGAGTCGGAGCGCTCGCGATCGTCGCCGCGCTGCTCGCGCCGTCCCTGCGCGCGCGACGCCGCGAGGCCGCGGCCGCCGGTGTGGACGACATCGAGGAGCTCGGAACCGCTTCCTGATCGGACCGCGGCCGCTCGGCGCGTCCGCCGGTGCTCGCTCGGGACGCCGGCGGCTGTCGCTGCCGTCCGGGATCTGCGAGGCTGCCCGGATGGCATCGGAGCAGAGCGGCCCGCCGGTCTTCGCGGACCCGCGCCGGCTGGGTGCGGTCGTCGGCCTGGCCGGCGCGGTCGTCTTCGCGTTCTCGTACTCGCCCGCCGAGCCGGTCGCGCTCGTCGCCCGCGTCCTCGTCGCCGCTACCGTCGCCGCCGCGCTCTGGTTCCTCTTCGTCCGGCCGCGCCCGCTCGGGTCCTTCGCGCCGCCGAAGCCCGCCCGGCTCGCCGTCTACGGCGCCTGCGTCGTCGCTGAGTTCGCGCTCATCGCCGTCGGCAGCCGAGCCCTCGAGGCGGCGGGTCGCGGCGAGCTGCGCCCGGCGCTCATCGCGCTCGTGGTCGGGCTGCACTTCCTCCCGTTCGCGTGGGCGTTCTCCGAGCGGATGTTCGCGCTGCTCGGCGGCGCGCTGGTCGTGCTCGGCGGGATCGGGCTGCTCGTCGGCAGCGGCGACGCGGCCGTGCTGGCGGCGGTCGCGTCGGGAGTCGCGATGGCGCTGCTCCTACTCGTGTACGCCCTCGGCGCGTTCGCTCCGCGGAGCCGGGCGCCGCGGGGCCGGGCGCCGCGGAGCTGAGCCCGCCGGAGCTGACCGCGCCCGTTCCCCGCTGTCTGAGATCCTTCTCATAGACTCGACCGCAGTGCGGGATGAACGTCTCGCTCCTCCGCTCCGTACCCCCTGTGACGGGCCGCCCGGCCGGTCGGGACAGGAGGCGCCGATGGCACTCGCGGCGCTGACGATGCCGACGACGATCGGGCTGCAGACGACCGGGCCGACGACGAGGCGACGAGGGGACCGCACCGCGATGACGCAGCCCGACCCGCGCCCGGCGCCCGTGCCCGCCGCCGGACCCGCCGCCCCGTCTCTCGATCCCCCGCCGCTCGATCCCCCGCCCGGCGACTCCTCGCCCCTCGATCTCACCGCGGCGTTCGACGAGCACGGATCCGCCCTGCTCGGCTTCGCCGTCAACGCCCTGCGCGACCGCGGTCTCGCCGAGGACTGCGTGCAGGAGACCTTCCTGCGCGCCTGGCGCTCGCGCGAGCGCTACGCCGCGGAGCGTGCGAGCCCGCGCACGTGGCTGTTCGCGATCGCCCGCAACGTGGTCGTCGACGCGCACCGCTCCCTGCAGCGGCTGCCGCGGATCGTGCCGGCCGAGGTGCTCGACGACGTCCCCGGCGACGACGTCGATCCCCTCGTGTCGCTGATGATGGTCGAGGCTCTCGCCCGGCTCTCGCCCGAGCACCGGCAGGTCGTCGTCGCGATCCACCTCCGCGGCGAGAGCTACGCCGAGGTCTCCGCGGCCACCGGGGTCGCGGTCGCGACGCTCCGGACCCGCACGTTCTACGCTCTCAAGGCGCTCCGCACGCATCTCGCGGGGCCCGACCCGACTCCGGAGGACCGATCGTGACCAGCAGTGGCGGACCCGGCGACGGTGGACCCGGCAGCGGCGGACCCGGCACCGGCGGACCCGGCAGCGGTGGCCCGGACGAGGGCGGCCGTCGCGAGGAGCTGATCGCCGCGGCCCTCGCCGGCGAGCTGTCGCCCGGGGAGGCCGCCGAGCTCGACCGCCTGCGGGCCGAGGACCAGAGCGTGGACGAGGAGCTGGCCTCCTTCGGCGCCGTGCTCTCCGGGCTGGGCGGGGTCGGCCGCTGGGAGGAGCCGGAGCCCTCGGCGGACCTGCGCGCGCGGGTCGCGGCGCTCGCCGGCCCGGCGCCGGTGGCCCTCCCCGATGCCCGCGATGCGGAGGAGCGGGGTGCACCGAAGCGCCCTGCGCGCGGTCGCCGGATCGCGCTCGGCGTGACCGCCGCGGCCGCCTGCGTCGCGCTCGGCGCCGTCGGCGGTCTCGCCCTGCAATCGCTCGGCGACCGACCGCCAGAGGGCGGACCGGGCACGCTCGGCGCCGTCGAGCCGATCGCGTTCGCCGAGGACCCGGCCCTCGACATCGACGCCGAGCTCGTCGCGCACACCTGGGGCACTGAGACGATCCTGCGCGGCAGCGGCTTCGCCGTCGGCGAGAGCTACGAGGTCGTCCTCGTCACGGCGACGGGCGTGCGGCTGCCCTCCGGTTCCTTCCTCGGCAGCACCGCCGAGCTCGACTGCGCGATGAACGCGGCCGTGCTGCGCGCCTCCGTCGCCTCGATCGAGATCACCGACGAGAGCGGCGGCGCCGTCGCGGTCGCCGAGCTGCCGGTCGTCGAGAGCTGACGAGCCCGCTCAAGTGCCCTGGCGCTGATGGGACTCGATCGGGCGGAGCGTTGCGACTCCCCGGTCAGTCGATGGAAGAGTTGACGCATCCAGAAGACGACGCCTCGAGCGCGCCGACTGTGCAGAGCGAGTGGAGACGACATGGTCGATGGGACAGAGCCGATCACGGACCCGTACGAGCCCTTCCCGAGCTTCCCGGAGTGGGAGGGACGCCGCGCCGACGTCCACCTGGTGAACGACTTCAGCGAGATGCTGACGGCCGATCGTGCGGAGAGCTCACCTGAGCTCTGGAGCCGGATGCTCGACATCACCAACAAGTGGGCGGCGGTGGACACCGGCGCGATCGAGAACCTGTACGAGGTGGATCGCGGATTCACGTACACCGTCGCCGCGACGACCGTCGCGTGGGCGCGGATCCCGCAGGAGAAGGGCGAGGCGGTCGCGCGGGTCATCGCGGACCAGCTCGCCGGCTACGAGCACGTCCTCGATGCCGCCACGGCGAACGTCCCGATCAGCGAGTACTGGATCCGAGGGCTGCACGAGGTGCTCTGCCGTTCGCAGGACACCTACCGGGTCCTCACCTCGGTCGGCTGGCGGGAGCGCCCGCTCCAGACCGGCGCGTACAAGAAGGATCCGAACAACCCGCTGAACCTCGCGTCGAACCACATTCACAACTACGCCTCGCCGGCGGACGTCGTCCCGGAGATGGAGCGATTCGTCGCAGAGTTGCGATCGGCGGAGTTCCTCGAGGCGCCGGCCGTGATCCAAGCGGCCTATGCGCACTACGCCTTCGTCTGCATCCATCCCTTTCCGGACGGGAACGGGCGGGTATCGCGCGCTCTCGCCTCCGTCTTCCTCTACCGGGCGTACGGGGTACCGATCGTGATCTTCGCCGACCAGAAGGCGCGCTACCTCGATGCTCTCGAGGCGGCGGACGCGAAGCGCGGAGAGCAGTTCACGGTCTTCTTCCGCGACTGCGTGATCGACACGATCAACCTGATCCGAGCCGAGCTGGAGACGGCGCGCACGCCCGAGCTCGCGGATCAGCTCTCCGCCTTCGAGGTCCTCCTCACGGGCCGCGGCGGGCTGGAGCACGAGGTCCTCGACGAGGTGGCGGACCGGCTCACAGGGCTGGTGTCCGACGAGGTGCAGTCCGCGCGGGACTCGACTCCCCTACGGTCGTCGCTCACCCTCTCTGCAGTCAATGGGGCTGTGTCTGGGCGCCTGAGGGACGGCTATCGACACAGCCGTTCGACGTCTACCCGATCGCTACGGCTGCAGAGCGCCAGGCCTGCGTCGGCGCAATCAGAGCGCGGCTTCTCCGTGCAGATCGCACGCCCTGACACCGATGGCGCCGACTTCATCGTCGTCGACGAGCAGGGTGGCCTTCTGATGCACGTGTTCCTCCGCGAGGTCTACCCGGTGATCGCGGAAGGGTTGAGGATCCGGGTGCGGGCGATGGTCGAGGCCGCGCTCAGAAGACTGCTGGCGGAGGTCGCGACCGCAGCGGAGCAGGCACTCCGGGACGCGGGATACGGCCGCTGAGAGAGGTGGGAGTGACGCGGCTCGGGATGACGCCGGTGGCTCAGCGCCGCGGCACCGGCACGAGCCGGGTCAGCCGGCCGATCAGCCACTCCAGCGGCCCGATGCCGACGAAGCGCCACCACAGCACCGCGACCGCCCACACTCCCAGCACCAGGAGGAGGGCCGCGCCGGGAGTGTCGGCGACATAGCCGAGGCCCTGGGTCGCGAAGGCGGCGACCACCGCCACCTGCAGCACGTACACCGAGAGCGCGAGCGAGCCGACGGCGCGGAACGGCGTGAGCACCGCCGCGATCACCGAGCTCGCCGGCCGCCGCCGGACCGTCGCGAGCAGCACCACGACGACGTAGGCGGCGAGCACCAGGCCGAGGTCGTGCAGCGTGTCCGGGTGGCTGCCCGAGACGGATTCGAGGCCGATCAGCCGGTCGAGCGCCGGCCGCACCGGGTACGCCAGCACCGCGACGACGGCGAGCACGGCGAGCAGGCGGTCGCGCCGGAAGCCGTGCCGCAGCAGCAGCGCGCCGAGCAGGAGGAACGGGAGCAGGTTCGTCAGCCGGTAGTGCGGATCGACGAAGCTCCACTGCAGCAGGAATCCGACGGGTGTCCGCGCGTAGAGGACCGCCGGGTCCACCGACGCCGCGACCAGCGCGTTCAGCGGAGCACCCGCCACGAGCACGACGGCGGCGACGATCGCGACGAGGCGGCTGCGCAGGAGCAGGATCGGCGTCCCGAGCGCGAGCGTGAGCCCGAGGTGCGGCAGCACGATCGCGATCCAGCTGCCCCAGCCGCCCAGCCAGACGCCGAGCGCGACCAGCACGGCTCCGCGGATCAGGTTCTGCACGACGACCCGTCCGCCGGAGGCGCCGGGACGCGCGAGGACCAGCGCCGCCGACATCCCCATCACCAGGGCGAACAGCGGCGACGCGAGGTCGTTGATGTTCCCCGCCGCGAAGCCGGCCGCTCCGTCGCGCAGACTCGGCAGGAGCGGCATCGCGTGCGCGATCAGCATCGCCACGATGGCGACCCCGCGCAGGACGTCGGGCACGAGGACCCGGTCCGGCTGCAGCCGGGGCGCGAGGGTCGCGGCGCGCGGAACGGTCGTGGTCGCATCCATGGGGGAGAGGCTACGGCGTGGCCGCCCGCGCCCGCGCGCCGTCGCGCGCCGGGGCGCCCCCACCTCGCGCCACACGACGCTCGCGGTGCGTCCCTGGCTCCGCCCGCGGCACCTCGGGCTCGTGAAACGCGGTCCGGCTCGTCGAATTCGGCGGGTTCCGCGTGCCGAGGATGTTCTCGCGTGCCGGAGATGCCCGGCGGGCGCCGACTTCCGCGTCGGTCGCACCTTGGGCTCGCGAAACGAGGTCCGGCTCGTCGGATTCGGCGGTTTCCGCGTGCCGGAGGCGTTCTCGCGTGCCGGAGCTGTCTGTCGGCCGTGCGCGCCGCTCCCCTCACGCCTCCGGCACGCGAATCGCGGCTCGGCTCGTCGGATCCGACGGTTCTCGCGTGCCGGAGACGGTTCCGCGTGCCGGAGGTGCCCCGGCCGGCCGGCACTTCGGACGGGTCATGAGGTTCCTGCGAGCCCGAGCCGATCGAGCGCGCCGGGCAGGCGCGGGCGGCATGCTGGAGGGATGACCGACGCCACCACGCCCGCCGCGCCGTCCGAGCGCCGCGCCCGCCCGTCCCGCCCGCAGCTCGTGCTGACCGTGCTGCGCACCGAGCGGCTCACCGAGCACTTCGTGCGCGTGCACCTCGGTGGCGAGGGCTTCGACGCCTTCGTCGAGGCCGCGGATCCCGACCGGCTCGCCGCGACCGACCGCTACGTCAAGCTGCTGCTCGCCCCGCCCGGAGTCGCGCTCGAGCCGCCGCACGACCTCGACGCCCTGCGCGCCCGCCTCGCCCCCGAGGAGCTCCCGGTGCGCCGGACCTACACGATCCGCTCCGTCGACCTCGAGGCGCGCAGCCTCGCGATCGACTTCGTCCTGCACGGCGACGAGGGAGTGGCCGGACCCTGGGCCGCCTCCGCGCGCCCCGGCGACCGCCTCGAGATGTCGGCCCCGGGCGGCGCCTGGGCGCCGCGCGCCGACGCCGTGAACCTCCTGCTCGGCGACGAGTCGGCGCTGCCGGCGATCGCGGCGGCCCTGGAGGCGATGCCCGCCGAGGCCCGCGGCACCGCGCTCATCGAGGTGCACGGCGCCGAGGACGAGCTGCCGCTGACCGTCCCCGCGGGCGTCGAGGTGCGCTGGCTGCACCGCGGCGACGAGGAGGCGGGGCAGGCGCTGACCGCCGCCGTCGCGGAGCTGACCCGCCCGGACGGCGCCGTCGAGGTCTTCGCCCACGGTGAGCGGACGGCGATGAAGCGGCTGCGCGCGATCCTCCAGGACGACTGGGGCGTGGAGCGCGCGGCGCTCTCGCTGTCCGCCTACTGGGCGCTCGGCCGGGCCGAGGACCGCTTCCAGGCCGAGAAGCGCGAGCCGGTGGGCGCGATCTTCGCCGACTGACGGCGATTCCGACTGACGGCGACTCCGACTGACGGCGACTCCGTCACCCGCGGACGTCGAAGGGCCCCTGCACTGCGCAGGGGCCCTTCGACGTTCAGGCGGTGATCACTCCGGGCGTCAGACCCGCTTCAGGAGGATCGGAGCGCTCGTCGTGGCGTTGCCCGCCGCGTCGACGGCCTTCGCCGTCACCGAGTAGGTGCCCTTGGGGAACACCGCGGTGTTGACCGTGAGGTACCAGTTGCCGTCCGACGCCTTCACGGCGTCGCCCAGCTTGGTGGTGCCGACCCAGTACGTGACTCCGGTCACGGCGGTGTCGTCCGCGGCGGTCGCCATCAGGCTGACGACTCCGGTGACCGACGAGCCGGAGCCCGGCGAGACGATCGCGACGGTCGGTGCCGTGCGGTCGACCGGCGCCGGCGTGGCCGTCGGGGTCGGAGTCGGGGTCGGAGTCGCGGTCGGAGTCGCGGTCGGCGTCGGCGTGGCGGTCGGCGTCGGGGTGGCGGTGGCCGTCGGGGTGGCCGTCGGAGTCGCGGTCGGCGTCGCCGTCGGGGTCGCGGTCGCGGTCGCGGTCGCGGTCGGCGTGGCCGTCGGCGTGGCGGTCGGCGACGGAGCGGTCACTCCGCCGAACTGGTCGGCGCCGGCGGTGCGGGAGCCCATGACCTGGCCGTCGATGTCGGTGCGGGCCGACGTGGTCGATCCCCAGCCGGCGATCTGGGTCCCGGTCGCGGACAGCACGTGCAGGTCGCCGGTGGCCACCGAGGCGAGCGCCGGAGCGCCCTGGATGTTGCCCTGCTGGTTGAGCAGCGACGGCGTCTTGCAGAGCTTCGTGTTCCAGTTCTCGACGATGGTGTTCGTCATCGGGCTGGTGCAGGAGGAGAGGTAGCTGACGATGTTGCGGTCGAAGACCGTGTTCTTCGCCCCGCCGACCCGCAGCGCGCCGGACTCGAAGGTGTTGTTGCGGATGTAGATGCCGTCGGCGGAGGCCTCGCGGAAGTCCGCGGACGAGCCGCCGCGGCAGTCGCTGGTGATCACGATGCAGCCGGAGACGAAGTTCGACTCCACGGTGATGTCGGTCATGCCGTCGCCGCCGCCGGGGGAGAAGATGATGCCCGCGTTGTAGCAGTTCATCAGCGTGTTGCCGCGGAGGGTGACGTCGTTGCTCTCGAACACCTGGATGCAGTCGGCGTGCAGGCCGTTGTCGATGTTCTGGTCGAAGTTCCGGACCAGGTTGTTCTCGATCAGCCCGTTGTCCGTGCCGCCGACCTGGATGCCGTCCATCGACGAGCCGTTCTCGAAGAGCGAGTCGCGGACGACGACGTTCGCGCTGCGCACGAAGATGCCGGCGCCGTCGATGTGCATCCGGTTCACCGTGATGCCCGAGCCGTAGGTGTAGAAGGTGCTCTTGGAGAAGATGTCGTTCCACACGGTGTTGGGCGTGTAGACCTTCGTCGAGCCGAGCACGGGCGAGGCGCCCGGGGCCGGCTGGACGACGACGGGAGCGGCGACGGTCGCCTTCCCGCCCTTGAGGGTGGTCGTCGGGTAGGTGCCGGCGGTGAGCAGCACGGTGTCGCCGGCGGCGGCGTTCTGGACGGCGGTGGTCAGGGCGCAGGGAGCGGCTGCGGAGCAGGCCGTTCCCGTGCCGTTGGGCGAGGCGTAGCGGTTCGCCGCCGCGAAGCTGGGCGCGGCCGCGAAGAACGCGGCGATCACGACCAGCAGGGCGGCGAGAGTCGCGCTGAGCGTTCGAGTCATGGGCGTGGTGTCCAATCGGGGAAGGTGTGAGCGGGGACTCGGGGCTGGGAGAGGAGAAGGGAGAAGACGAGGGGAGGCCGCACCGGGCCTCGGCGGTGCGCGCCGGGCGAACGGGGGACGACTCCGTACACTGGGCGCGGCGGGAGCGTCCCCGGCGGCCGAGCACCACCGATGCACGTGCCGCCCAGCTCGCGCCCTGACGGACGGATGCGGCGACGGGCCGCCTCCGCCATCGATGAGCACGGCTCCGCGACGGGGCCGGGAACGGGATCGCTGTGAGCGGAGTAGGTTCGCGAGTCCGGACGGTGCTGGGCGGGCTGCGCAAGCGCACCGCCCCGCTGCTGAAGAGCCCGGCGGTGCTCTCGCTCGGCGCGCGCGGCGTCTTCCTCGACGCTCCGCGCCTGCGCAGCGCCCGCCGCTCCGGCGGGGCCCGCGGGGCCAGTGGTGCTCAGGGTCGCGCGATCCTGATCGCGCCCCCCGGCGCCGGCAACATCGGCGACGCCGCGCTGGTCGGCGCGTTCCTGGAGAACGTGGCCGGGCCGATCACCGTGATCACCCGCTACAAGGGCGACTTCCGCATCCCCGCCGAGCAGGCCGACCGCGTCGAGATCGTCTCGCTGGGCACCCTGCTCTACGGCGGACTGCCGAGCTTCGTCCGCGACCTGCGCCGCTTCCGGGCCATGCTGCCCGGCGCCGCGTCGGTCTCGATCGTCGGCGCCGACATCATGGACGGCGCCTACAACTTCCGCGCCTCGACCAGCCGGGCGCTCGTCGCCCGCAGCGCCGCGTCGGCCGGCGTGGACACCCGCGTCCTCGGCTTCAGCTGGAACGGCAAGGCGCACCCCGGTGCCCTCGCGCAGCTCCGCGACGCGGACCGTGCCGGCACGACCCTCTTCCTCCGCGATCCGCTCTCGGTCGAGCGCGCCCGCCGCGACGGCCTGGACGCGAAGGCCTCGGCGGACATCGTCTTCTCGGCGCGCTCCGTCGACCAGGGCCGCGCGAGCACCGAGCTCGCCGCGCTGGACACGACCGGCGGCATCGCGATCGTCAACGTCTCCGGGCTGATCGACACCGACCAGACCGGCGCCTACGTGGAGATCATCGGCGGCCTGCGCGCCCGCGGCCTCGCGGTCGTGCTGCTCCCGCACGTCATCAAGCACGGACCGGACGACCTCGCGGCCTGCCGGAAGGTCTACGCGGCTCTGCCGGACACGACCGGCGTCGCCTTCGTCGAGGACGTCCTCACCCCGGCGGAGGTGCGCGGCTTCACCGAGCGCGCGACCGTCACCGTCACCGGCCGGATGCATCTGGCGATCATGTCCCTGATGAAGGGCGTCCCCGCGATCACGCTCGCCACCCAGGGCAAGGTCGAGGGCCTGATGGCGATGTTCGAGCTGCCCTACCTCTGCGTCGAGCCGGGTGCCGGTCTCGCCGGCCGCGTGGGCGACGCCCTCGAGCGCGTCCTCTCCGACCGCGAGAGCGTCTCGGCCGCCATCCTCGCGAAGCTGCCCGCCGTGCAGGAGCTCAGCGCCGCGAACTTCGCCGGCCTGCCGCGCGCCTGAGCGGCGCGGGCGGGCTGTCGCGGGGGTCGTCGGCACGGGCGTCCTTCCGGGCGTCGAGGGCGGAGGAGCGGCTCGCGCCCTGACCGCGGCACTGCGGTGGGGGAGTCGCTCGAGAGGTCGGCCGGAGGAGTCCGGCGCGTCTGCTGTGACCCTAGGCGGGGCGTTCGAACGCCTGTTCGCAATGAACCTTCCTCCGGACGGGGGTTCCCGTTCAGGGGGCGCACTCCGGCTCGACGCGCCGCCGGTCCGTCCGATCCCGCCCCGGACGGGTGACGCGGGCCTCGGGTGCTGCCCCGAGCGCGAAGACGCGTTCGGCTCGCGGAACCGCGTCGGGCTCACGGGACTGTCCGGATCCGGCGTGCCGAGGCGGGTTCTGCGTGCCGGAGGTGACTGCGGGCGGCAGCGCGGGCGAGTCCGGCTCGCGGAAGTGCGTCCGGCTCGCGGAACCGCGCACGTTCTGCGTGCCGGAGGGGGTTCCACGAGCCGAGGATGCGCGCTGTCGGACCCGGCGCCGTCAGACCAGGCGCCTCCCGCTGAAGCGGTCGATCGGGGCGTCGCGGCGCATCGCCCGCTCGTACATGCGGTGGAACGGCTCGGTCAGCACGCCGTTGGAGCGGTCGAGGGCATCCTGCCAGGCGACGATGTCGCCGAGCTGCGCCGCCAGGTCGGCCCGCAGCGCCGCCTCGTCCACGGTCGTCGACTCGCCGCCCGCGACGACGACCCGCCCGGCGACGATCACAGTGTCGATCGACGAGCCGTTCTCGGAGTAGACCAGCTGGTTCTCCAGGCGCTGGCGCGGGGTGAACGCGAGCGTCTCGAGGTCGAAGAGCACGAGGTCGGCCTGCTTGCCCACCTCGATGCTGCCGGTGACGTCGCCGAGCACGGCGCTGCGCGCGCCGCCGATCGTGCCCGCGGTGAGCACCTCCGCCACCGTCGGCCAGGACGAGAGGTCCGGATCGGTCACCTTGTGCAGCAGCGCCGCCGCCTTGATCACGTCGAGCATCCGCGGGGAGTCGCTGCTCGAGCAGCCGTCGGTGCCGAGTCCGAGGTTCACCCCCGCGTCGTGCAGCGCGCGCCACGGTGCGATGCCCGAGCCGAGCTTGAGGTTCGAGATCGGGTTGTGCGAGACGGAGGTGCCCGCCGCCGCGATCGACGCCATGTCGGAGTCGGTCAGCCAGATCCCGTGCGCGAAGGTCGTGTTCGCGGAGAGAGCGCCGATCCCGGCCATGTACTCGACCAGCGTCGAGCCGTGGAACTCCTCGCCGGTGACCAGCTGCGTCTTGGTCTCGAGGACGTGGATGTGGCACTCCGCGTCGTGCTCGAGCGCCAGCTCCGTCGCCCCGACCAGCAGGTCGGCGCCCACGCGCTGCGGGGCCGAGGGCGCGACCATGTAGCGCAGCCGTCCGCCGCCCCGCCCGTGCTGGGTGGCGAAGGCGGTGCGACTGAAGTCGAGGTAGCCCTCGGTGGTCGGCCGGGCCGCCCCGCGGACCGAGTCGAGCAGCTCGGCCGGCAGGTACTCCTCGAGGAACGGCATGGTCTCGAAGAACGGCTTGCTGATCACGTGGCCGGAGATGTTCGCCCGGATCCCGATCTCGTCGTAGGCGTCGAACACCGCCGCCAGCTGCGCCGCGTCCTGGTCCGGGTTCTCCAGCACGTCGTCGACGAGCGTCGTGACGCCCGCCTTCAGCGACTCGAGCGCGAACAGCGACGAGCGCAGCCGGATCAGGTCCGGAGCGACGCGGCTGTCGCCGAGGATCGGATACGACAGCAGCATCCACAGCTCGAGCGGCAGGTTGTCGTAGCGCCCCTTGTAGAGGTACTCCCACGAGTGGGTGTGCGCGTTGACGAAGCCCGGCGTCACGAGGCGGTCGCGCCCGTCGAGGATCTCGTCGCCCGGCTCGGGCTCGAGCCCCGGGCCGATCGCCGTGATCACGTCGTCGACGATCCGGATGCTCGCCGTGATCGGGACGGCGCCCGAGACGGGGTCCATGGTGATGACGGCGGCGTCGGTGATGAGGAGGGGCATGGCGGTTCCGTTCGTGATGCGGTGGTGCGGGAACAGGGTGGAGCGGGAGCAGGGTGGGGCAGGAACGGGGGAGCGGGGGAGTGGGAGGAGAGGAGCGAGCGGAGTGACGCGGCCGGCTACCCGAGGACGGGCTCGGACTCGCGCGCGGCCGGCTCCAGGGCCTCGCGCTTCCGCACCCAGGACGCGGCGTCGCCGCGGCCGAGCAGCAGGTAGGCGAGCCCCGCCGAGACGCCGCCGGCGAGCCAGGAGACGTCGACGCCGCCGAGCGCGGTCGCGGCCGGCCCCTGCAGCGCCGGCACCGAGCCGTTCATGAACAGCCAGGTCAGCGTCGCGCCGATCGCGAAGGAGAGCAGCGCTCGCCAGCGGACGTCCGGCAGCAGCGGCGAGCCGACCGGCGCGAAGAGGTGCCCGAACGAGCGCACCCGCGGCTCGAACACCGTGTAGTGCACCAGCACGATCGCGCCCCACGGAGCGACCCAGCCGACCAGGCCGACGAGCCAGGCGTCCAGCGTCGTCGCCAGGTCGTCCTGGAAGACGAAGAAGACGGAGGCCGCGAAGGCGAGCACGCCGACGATCAGGCTGAGCGCGCGGCGGCCGAGGCGGATGTCGAGCGCCTGGGTGGCCATCCCGAAGGAGTAGATGTTGAGCACGTTGGTCGCGATCGGCCCGTGCACCACGAGCAGCAGCACCGGGATCGCGAGGGCGCCGAAGTTCTCCACGATCAGCTGGCCGGGGTCGACCGAGCCGTTCTTCGTGGCGAGCGTCGCGCCGAGCACGCCGAGCCAGACGACGGGGACGAACTGCCCGAGCACGCTGGCGAAGTAGAGCTTTCGGCGCGAGGCGCGGGGGCTGACGAAGCGGGAGTAGTCGCCCGCGTAGGCGAGCCAGGTCAGGCCCCAGCCGATCCCGATCGCGGTCATCACGATCGACATCGCCGCGATCCGGTCGCCGCCGGTGAGGGCGCCCTCGGCCGGGCCGGCGTAGGACCAGTCGATGTCGAGGAAGAACCAGGCGACGATCGACATCACGGCCAGCACCAGCAGCGTCGGCGGCACGGTCCAGCGCTCGAACGCGGCGATGGCTTTATAGCCGAGGAACGAGATCGCGACCTGGATCGCCATGATCACCGCAGCGACCGCGACCTTCCAGCCGATGTTGGCCGCCTCCGGATCGACGAGGCCGACGGAGCCGAGCAGCGCGATCACCAGGTCGAGCACGATCCAGGTGTTGATCGCGCACCAGCCGATCACCACCACGGCCTGGATCACGGCAGGTGCGTAGTTGCCGCGCCGCCCGAAGACGGCCCGGCCGACGAGCATCCCGGTCGCGCCGGTGCGCTGGCCGAGCAGCACGAAGAAGCCGAAGACGGCCATGCCGACGACGTTGCCGAGCACGAGGACGGTGATCGTGTCCCAGAGGCCGAGGCCCATGTTCACGCCCAGCGCGCCGAGGACCCAGTTGATCGGGGCGATGTTGGCGCCTGCCCAGATCCAGAACTGGCCGTCGAGGCGCGCGTTGCGGCGGCTCTCGGGGAGCGGGGTCAGCGCGTCCTCGGTGTCGGTCGTGCCGTGCAGGGTGTCGGAGCTCATGGGTGGATCCTCTCGAAGCGTGAGGTGGAGCGGGGAGGCGGAGCGGGGAACGGTGGACGGCGCTGCGGATGAGCGGCTGTGGAGGAGTGCGGCGGGTCGGGGTCCACCCTCCCGGCGGGCGGTTTCCGCGGCCGCCTCGCCGTGTAAATTCGCCGTGACGCGAGAGGACGTTCTGCATGGTGATCCCGCTGTCCGAGGCGCTCCTCGACCCGCTGCTCGCGGCCGCCGGACCGGTCGTGGTCGCCGGCGGGGAGGCCGCCGCGCGGGTGCCGATCCGCTGGGCGCACGCCAGCGAGCAGCTCGACGTCGCGCCGCTGCTCCTGGGCGGCGAGCTGCTGCTGATGGAGGGCGTGAACCTCTCCTCGGACCAGGATCCCGAGGAGTGCCGTCGCTACGTGGAATCCCTGGTCACGGCGGGGATCGGCGCCCTGGCCGTCGAGCTGTCCGAGCGGCTGCCGAGTGTCCCGGCTCCGCTCGTCGCCGCGGCCGACGACCTCGGGCTCGCCGTGCTCGCGCTGCCCCGGCGGGTGCCGTTCGTGCAGGTCTGCGAGAGCGTCAACACCCGGCTCACCGAGCAGAAGTTCCGGAGCCTGCGGGTGGCGGACAGAGTGTCCGGACTTCTCGGCGAGGCGGCGGCCGCGGACGCCGGGATCGACGAGCTGCTGAAGGTCGTCGCGAGCGCCACGGGCGCCAGTGCCGCGCTCGTCTCGCCGGCGGGCGAGGAGATCGTGCGCGCCCATCCCGGCCGCGGCGTCGACACCGCGCGCACCGCGGGCGCCTCGTCCGGGGTGCTGCGGGCCGGCGACTCCCTGCTGGGCACGCTCTACCTCCGCGCCCACGACGAGGCCGACCTGCACGGCGTGGCCGTGGCGCTCGACCGAGCGCCGGACGTGCTGGCGATCGCCCTGCTCCGGCGGCGGCCGCCGACCGCGCGCGAGCGGCTCACCGCCCAGCTCTTCGCGGTCGCGACGGCGCCGGCGCCGCGCCCCGACCCGAGCGCGGAGCTGCAGATCGACGCGCTGCTCGGCCGGCTCGGCGTCGGCGGGCGGGAGTGCTTCCTCGGTGTCTGGGCGCACGTCGGCGACGACGAGCGCACCCTCCGCGCGGTCCGCGCCGCGCTCGACCGCTCGGTGCGCGGTTCAGCGGATCCCGCAAGCGTGGTCTGCGTCGCGGGCGGCGAGCTGCTCGCGCTGCTGGCATTCCCGGACGCCGCCGCGCGGGAGCGGGCGAGGGCGCTGCTGCTCGGCGAGTGGCCGCCCGCTGCCGGGGCGGCCGCGCTGGTCTGCGTGGGCAGCGGCGCCGACGCGGTGGCGCGGGTGCCGCGCGAGCTCGCGGAGGTGCGCGGCGTGCGGGAGTGGACCCGCGCCGAGAGCGGCGTCGTCGATGCGCGGCTGCACCGGCTCGAGCGCTTCGCCAGCACGCTCCGCGACGACGCCGAGGCGGATGCTCTGGTGGAGGAGGTGCTCGGCCCGCTGCGCCGCGGCCGCCCGGAGCTGCTCGCGACCCTCGAGTCGTTCGCGTCGCACTGGGGGAGCAAGACCGCCACCGCCGCAGCCCTCGGGATCGGCCGGCAGACCCTCTACGACCGCCTCGCCCGCATCGAGTCCCTGATCGGCCCGCTCGACGCCTCCCCGGCCCGCACCCGCGTGCTGCTGACGGCCGTCTCCCTGCACCGCGCCCGCGCGGCCCTGCCCCCGGCCGCCCCGCGCTCGACCCGCCCGTTCCCGCCCCCGCCGGACCGCTGACGCGTTGCGAACGCTCGTCGCGGCGCCCTCTGAGACGCTGAACGGAACGAGAATGAGAGGTGCGGGACGATGCACACCAGCTCCGTGGATCCGCGTGACGTCGACGCCGAGGTGACGACTCCCGTCTACCGCGTCTACTTCGCCGAGACGGAGACGATGGTCGACGAGATCCGGATCACCGGCGCGCGGGACGTCCTCGAGGTCGTCGACTGGGCGGAGAGCGACGCCCGCGGAGTCCCGTTCACGGTCTACTGCGAGCACCCCAGCTCCTTCAACCCGGGCAGGGTGACGCTGCAGCTCCTCCTGTCGCGCTGAGCGAGGTCCTGTCGACCGAGGTCTCAGCGCGGCGGCAGCGCGGCGCCCGCGACGGCAGAGCTGCCGAGGTCGCTCTGAGGGAGGGGCTCGCCGGAGGTGAGGGCGTCGGTCCAGGTCTCGGTGTCGGCGACGGCCGCGAAGTTCGAGTTCAGCAGGGCGAGCAGCGTGGTGTGCACGGTCTCGGCGTCGACGGAGCCCGCCGCGTTCGAGATCGCGATGGCGCCGGTGGCGTCGGAGAGCACCTCGGCCTTCACGCCGTGCGTCTCGGCCTCGGCCGCCGAGGCGAGGATGCAGTTGTTGGTCATGTAGCCGACCAGGGTGATCGTGTCGACGTCGCGCTCGCGCAGCCAGGCGAGCAGGTCGGTGCCGGCGAAGACGGTGCCGAACCGCTTGGTGATCGACTTCCACTCATCACTGCGGCGGCCTTCGATCTCGGGGTGCAGCTCGAAGCCGGGGGTGCCCGGTGCGAAGACGGGTGCTCCCTCGCCGCTGCTGTGCTGGACGGCGGCGATCGGCAGACCGGCGGCCGTGGCGGCGTCGAGCGCGGCGGTGATGGCGGGCAGCGAGGTCGCGTGCGGCGGGTAGCGGATCTCGAGCGGCCCGGCGAAGTACTCCAGCTGGACGTCGACGAGGATCAGGGCGCGGCGAGGTGCGGTCATGGTGTCTCTCCTGGATCGGGGTGGTGCTCACCAGCCTGCCGTCTTCGGGGAGTCGAGGGGCTCGCGGATCGGCGGAAGCGGCGGTCAGGTCGTCGCGAGGGCGATCCCGAGCAGGAGGAGCGAACCACCCGAGGCGAGCACGCGCGCGGTGTTGGCGCGGACCCAGGCGCGCTCGAAGCCGCGCCGGGCGTCGGAGAGCGGACCGCCGGCGGCGCGGTCCAAGCGCAGGTTGAGCGGGATGCTGCGCCCGAAGGTGATGACGTACTGGAGGAGGGCGAGGGCGAGGGCCCCCGCGATCGCGCTGGTCGTCACGGCACCGGCGCTGCCGACGAGCGCGGTGACCAGCGCGGCGGCGGAGGAGAGACCGCTGCCGGCGAACGACAGGGCGAACAGCGGGTTCTGCACGGCGGCGTTGATCGCGGTCATCGCGCTGACGAAGGCGCGGGCGTCGGTCCGGCTCAGGCCCGGCATCACCGCGCAGGCGAAGGCGTAGAAGAAGCCCGCCGCCAGGCCGTTGGTGACGAGCGCGGCGAGCAGGAGCGGCACGAGGAGAGCGTCGGGCACGGCTGCCTCTCGGAGGGGATGGGCGGGTGGACGGTGCGCGACCAGCATGCGAGGGCCGTCGGAGGTGGCTGCTCGACCAGCGGAGGGGCGGGCGACCTCATGCTGATCGAGTAGCCCGCGGAGCGGGCGTATCGAGATCCACCAGCGTCTGCACCTGAGTCTGCAGACCCGCCCTGCTGGTGACGGCGGGTCTCGATACGCCCCTGGCGGGGCTACTCGACCAGCATGCACGCCCTGTGGGCTGCTCGACCAGCATGCTCGCGCGCCGGTGGCATCGCTGCCGGCGCCGCCGTCACTCCGTCTCGGTGCGGGTCTCCGTCTCGTCGGAGGAGGTGATCTCGGTGTCGGTCTCGTCGGCGCGGTCGCGGAGCGCGTCGGCCATGGCGCCCGCGCCCTCGTCGCCGTGGTCGTGGTCGACCTGCTCGATCAGACCGTTCAGCTTGTCGTCGTTGCTCGCGTCCTCGGCGCCGTCCATGACGGGGCCGTTCTGGGTGTCGCTCATGACTGCCTCTCCGCGCGGACGGAGGTCGACCGCGCGCCTCCGACGCTACGGACCGCGCCGCCGGAGCGCCCGCCCTTGACGCCGCGACCGCCCCGTGGAACGGCCTCCATCCCCTTCAGCGAGCTCCGGCTCGTGGAAAGCGGTCCGGCTCGTGGAATCGGACGATTCCGGCGAGCCCGGTCCGATTCTGCGAGCCGGAAGTGCGGCGGGAATGCGAACGGCCCGGCTCCCCCCGAGGAGGGAGCCGGGCCGGTCAGGCGGAGCGGGTCAGTTCTTGATCACCAGGGTGATCGAGGCGCTGGAGCCCACGTTGCCCGCGGCGTCCGTGGCCCGGGCGACCACGGCGTAGGTCGCGTTCGGCCAGTTCTTGCTGTTCGCGGTGAGCGACCAGCTGCCGTCGGCCTGCTTGACGCCGTCACCGAGCTTGGTCGAGCCGGACCAGAAGGCGAGGCTCGTGACCGCGACGTTGTCGCTCGCGTTGGCGACGAGGGTCACGGTGCCGGTCACGGTCGTCTGGCTGGCGGGCGAGACGATCTTGGCCTGCGGCTTCACCGTGTCGGCGCCGGAGGTCGGCGTCGGGGTCGGAGTCGCCGTCGCGGTGGGCGTGGCGGTCGGCGTCGGCGTGGCGGTCGGGGTGGGCGTGGCCGTCGGCGTCGCGGTCGGCTTCGGCGTCGCGGTCGCCGTGGGCGTCGCGGTCGGCGTCGGCGTGGCGGTCGGCGTCGCGGTCGCGGTCGGCGTCGCGGTCGGCGTGGGCGTCGCGGTCGGCGTCGGGGTGACGACCGTGCCCACCGGGATCGTGCTCACGCCGTAGCCGTAGTAGCGGCCGGAGACGGGGCGCGTCGGGTCGCCGGCGAAGGTGCGGCCGCGGTCGACGGTGGCCGACTTGGCCTGGGCGATCACCTGGGCGATGACCTGCGCGGGGCTCTTGCCCACGCAGGATCCGCCGGCCGCGAGGCAGTCGAGGACGACACCGGAGGCGGCGGCCGTCGACATGCTGGTGCCGGTCTGGATGTACGCGTAGGTGTTGCCCTTCTTCGTCGTGTAGGGGCAGGTGCCGGGCGCGGCGATCGTGTGACCGGCGTCGGCGGTGCTCGCGAAGTTGCTGTTCAGCGTGTAGTTGTCGTCCTTGGTGGTCACGTTCGTGCACGGGACGGCGGCGAGCGAACCCGGCTTGCCGTCGTAGTTCGCGAAGTTCGTGACGGCGAGGACCTCGTCGTAGGCGGCGGGGATGTAGGCCGACAGGTCGGCGGCGGAGTTGCCGGCGGCCGAGACCACGGTCACGCCCTTCGCGACGAGGTCGCAGACCGCCTGGTGGATGGTGTCGCCGTTGGTGCGGCCGCAGTTGCCGTCGTCGACGCCGTTGGTGGCGAGCGACATGTTGACGACCTTGATGTTGTAGGTCGCGGCGTTCTGCGAGACCCAGTCGAGCGCGCACATCAGGGTCGAGATGCTGCCCTTGTTGTTCGCGTCGAGTGCGCGGACCGAGTAGACCGGCGCGCCGGGGGCGATGCCGACGGTGCCGGAGCCGTTGTCGAGCGCGGTCATGTAGCCGGAGACGCCGGTGCCGTGGCCGTTGGCGTCCTCGGCGGTGCCGGAGCCGAAGCAGTTGACCTGCTTGGCCAGGTTGTAGTCGGGGTGCGCGCTCACGCCGGAGTCGATGACCGCGACGGCGGGACCGGTCCAGTTGGTGACGCCGTCGCCGGCGCTGACCGGGGCCTTGTCGGCCTCGGCGGTCAGGACGTGCGAGGGCATGGTCTGCGCCTGGCCCTCGACCACCTGGTCGGCGGGCGAGAGGCCGAGGACGCGGCTGTCGGCGGCGAGGATCGCGTGCTGACGGGCGGTCAGGGTCGCGGTGAAGCCGGAGACGCCTCCGCCGTAGGACGCGTCGAGCGAGAGGCCGAGGGCGCTCGCGAGCGTCGTCGAGACGGCCTTCGAGTCGACGGTGACGACGTAGCGGCCGGCGCCGGTCTGCGCCGACTCAGCGGCCTGCGCGGGGAGCGCGGAGGCACCGACGAGACCGGCGGTGACGACGGCGGCGGCGGCGGTGGCCGCGAGGAAGCGGCTCAGTCGGCCGGCGGGGCGGCGCGACGAGGTGGAGCGAGGGATCACGAAGGTCCTGTGTTTCTGTGCGGCGGGCGGGGCGGAGTGACCGTGCGGGCTCGGCGGGCAGGAGTGACCGACGACCGTCGGACGCGGGGGAGCATCCGGCGGAGGAGTGCAGAGGGGATCAGGAGCCAAAGCTAGCCGCCCTGGGTTTCCGGCGCACTACTCTTCGAGATTTTTCAGCGGGCGGATTCTGCGGGTGGGGGTGCCGACGACGGTGGATCTCGATACGCCCGCTCCGCGGGCTACTCGATCAGCATGAACGAGGCCGCTGCGCGAGCCACGCAGTCAGCATGAACGAGGCCGCTGCGCGAGCCACGCAGTCAGCATGAGCGGGGCCGTTGCGCGAGCCACTCGATCAGCATGAGCGCAGCATGCTGGTCGATTAGCCCCGGAGGGGCGTATCGAGACCCGCCCCGCCCCGCTCAGCGGGGGCGCGGAGCGCGCAGCACGCGGCGGTAGACGTCGATGGTCGCGCGCGCGATCGCGTCCCACTCCAGCGCCGACAGGTCCGCGGAGGCGTCGGCGGCCACCGCGCGCTCGTCGAGCCAGGCCAGCGCGCCGTCGAGGGCGGCGGTGTCGAAGGCGCCGTCGTAGAGCCGCACCCAGTCCGGGCCGACCAGCGCGGCCAGCTCGTGCATCGCGCCGAGATCGGGCACCAGCACCGGGCGATCGGCCGAGACCGCGAGGATCGCCGAGCCGGAGTTCTGGATCGCCGAGTAGGGCAGCACGACCAGGTCGCTCGCCCGCAGCCAGAGCGCCATCCGCTCGTCGCTGAGGAAGGACAGCTCGAGCCGGATGCGCGCATCGCCCGCCGCCGCCTCCTCGATCACGCCGCGCAGCGGTCCGCGGGCCGGGTTGCCGGCGACCGCGAGCAGCGTGCCGTCGTCCTCGCGCTCGCGGAAGCGCTCGATCAGGGTCGGCACGTTCTTGTACGGCCGGATCTGACCGACCGACACGACCAGCCGCGCGTCCGGGTCCAGACCGAGCTCGGCGCGCGCCTCGGCTCGACTCGCGGAGAAGTCGTAGTCGTGGCGGTAGTGCCCGTGCGGGGTGACGAAGGCGGGCACCGCCGCCAGCTCGGGGTAGGAGCGCCGCATCGCGGTCACGCCCTCCTCCGAGAGGCAGACGATCGCGTCGAGGTTCCCGGTCAGCAGCCGGCGGTACCAGTTGCGCAGGAACGGGGTGCCGCGCTCCTCGTGCGAGGTGACGTTGTGCGCGGTCCAGATCAGCCGGGTGCCGCGCAGGCGCGCGACGCGCAGGAAGGCGAAGAAGAAGAGCAGCCGCGCGACGATCCGGTAGCGGCGGACGCCGCTGAGGAAGGTCAGGTCCGGCCAGTGCAGGTGCACGACGTCGACCTTCGCGACGAGCAGGCGCAGCCAGGAGAGGTCGCGCACCAGCACGCCCTCGGCGGTCATCGCCGTGTAGAGCCGCGCGTTGTAGGGGTTCGCGTAGCGGGTGCGGAAGGCCGGCTCGGCCTCGACCCGCAGCCGGCGGCTCCGGGCGTCCTCGCCCGAGAGCAGTCCGCGCACGCGCGTGCGCAGGCGGCCGCGCAGGGTGCGGGTCCCGCCGGCGATCATCGGGCGACCTCCGCCGCGCCGGTGCCGGGCACCCGGCCGAACAGCGTGCGCTCGGCCTCCGGGTAGCCCACGCGCCAGTCGGCCCGGCGCTGCCAGACCTCGGTCCAGGCGCGGCGCTTGCGGCGGGTCGCGGTCTCGAGCACCGTGCGCACGAGCGCCCCGGCCTGGAGCAGCGCGATGCCGACCCGCGCGGGCAGCGGCTTCCACGAAAGGCGGATCATCGTGGCCTTGCCGGCCATCACCATGCACATCTTGCGGCCGGAGTTGCCGGCGGTCGCCGCGTCGCGGGTGGAGGCGCCGACGTCGTGCACGATCACGGCGGTCGGCACGATCACCGGGCGCAGTCCCGCGCGGCGGGCGCGGATCGAGAACTCGGCGTCCTCGCCGTAGAGGAAGAAGCGCTCGTCGAGCCGGCCGACCCGCTCGTACTCCTCGCGCGGCATCAGGAGCAGGCAGCCGGTGATGATCGGCACCTCGCGCACGCTGTCGCGCTGCCAGCCGCCGAGCGACTCCGGGTCGAGCAGCGGGTTGCCGCGGAAGGCGGTGGAGAGCATGGTCGCGTAGGTCAGCAGCGACCACAGGCTCGGCGCGCCCCAGCAGGACGAGGGGTCGACCGAGCCGTCGGGCCGGAGGGTGCGCCCGCCGTAGACGCCGTAGCGCGGGTTCGCGACGGCGAACTCGAGCAGCGCGCGGAAGGAGCCCTCGAGCACCAGGGTGTCGGGGTTCAGCAGCAGCACGAAGCGCTCGGTCGCCGCGGCGACGCCGCGGTTCACGCCGCGGGCGAAGCCGAGGTTGTCGCCCGCCTCGATGACGGTCGCCTCGGGGTGCGCGGCGCGGATCGCCTCCGCGCTGCCGTCCTCGGAGCCGTTGTCGACCACGATCACGTGCGGGGGAGTCGGCGCATCGCCGAGCGGGATCGACGCGAGGCAGGCCAGCGTCTTCTCGCGGGTGTTGTAGCTGACGACGACGATCGCCAGGCTGGTGTCCACGGCCTCAGGCACGGTCGGCCTCCGGTCGCTGCCCGATCACCTTGGCGGGCACGCCGCCGGCGATGCAGTTCGCGGGCAGGTCCTTGGTGACCACGGCCCCCGCACCGACGATCGCGCCGTCGCCGATGGTGACGCCGGCGACGACGACCACGTTCGCGCCGAGCCAGACGTCCCGGCCGATCACGATGTCCTTCTCGATCTTCGGCTGGTCCATCACCGGCGTGCCCTGGACGATGCCGTAGTTGGAGGCGGTGATCGTGACGTTCGGCGCCAGCAGGCACTTCGCGCCGAGGGTGATCCGTCCGGTGCTGTTGCCGGCCCAGAGCAGCGAGTTCTCGCCGATGTGGGTGCCGGCGCCGAGGGTGATCCGCTCGGCGTTCCGGAACGACACGTTCGGCGCGAACGAGACGTCGGCCCCGCGGGTGAGCCGCGGCACCTGGTCGGCGTGACTGTACGCGTGGAAGTGCAGCAGGCGCACGGCCTGCAGGTAGGTGCGCACCTTCGTGAGGGTGCGCAGCGGTCCGCCCCCCTGGCTCATCGGCCGGCTCCGTTCGGTTCGTGGTCGTCCGGCGATCCGGCGGGGGTCTGCTCGGCGAGCGGGTCGATCACCGGCGCGCCGATCTCGGTCAGCGAGGCGGCGATGGAGCCGATGAAGCGGTCGGCGTCGAGGTCCGAGCGCACCGAGATCGCGATGTCGAGCCGCTTGGTGAAGGAGCTCGCGAAGACCGCGGCCTCGTCGTCCGGCTCGGTCACCGGCCAGAGGGTCATCGAGGCCAGCTCGGCGCCGCCGAACCAGCGCGGGCGCAGGAAGACGGGGAGGTAGGACGCGTAGCCCTGCCAGTCCTTCCGGCCGCGGGTGATGCCGCTCTCGCCGGTCTCGACGGCGAGCTGCACCTGCTCGCGCACGCTCGCCACCGTCTCCGCGAGACCGAGCGACACCGGGACGGCGACGCGCACCATCGACACGTGGTTGCGCTTGACCTCGTTCTTGTCCCGGCGCGGCGACACGGGCACGAGCGTCGCGATCTCGGCGCGCTCGGGGTGCAGCGCGGCGAAGGCGTGCAGCGCGAGCGCGACGGTGAGGTCGGCGACCGAGCCGCCGGCCGCGCGGGCCGCCGCCTTCGCGGTCTTGAGGTCCACGGTGAGGATCGCGGCGTCGCGCGGCTTGATGCTGCGCTCGAGCAGCCCCGAGCGGCGGATCCACCAGTCGCGGGCGGAGCGGATGTTGCGGCCGCCGACGCGGGTGATCCGCTTCTTCAGCGGCTTGCGCTTCCACTCGGTCCACTCGTCCGCGAGCGACGCGTGCGTCGACGCGATGTGGCGGCGGGCGGCGAGGGTCAGCGAGAGCGGACCGCGGGGCGGCCGCGGGTCGTCCGGGAAGCGCATCGGCGCGCGGCTGTACGCCGGGAACTCGACCGGCTCGCCCGAGGTGAACGCCTGGATCAGCACCAGCCCGAACATCCCGTCGCCGAGGGCGTGGTGGATGCGCACCGCGAAGCCGAGCTGCCCGGTCGAGAGCTCGGTCACGAGGATGTCCCAGAGCGGGCCCTTCGGATCCATCGGCCCGTTGAAGGCACCGGTGAGCAGCTCGACGTGGCGGGGATCCCACTCGACGACGCCCGGGTGGAAGCGCACGTGGTCGCGGACGTCGATCGTGTCGACCGACACCCAGGACGGCGTGAACAGCCCGAGCGGCGCGCGGGCGAGCCGCTGCCGCACCGAGGGGGAGGTGCGGATGAACGCCTCCCAGGCCGAGTAGACGAGGTCGCGGTCGAGCGAGCCGTCCGCGCGGCGGAACGGGGCGCCGTCGACGATCATCGAGCCGGTCGGCCGGGCGACCTCGTAGACGACGGCGTTCGAGACGAACTTCTCGTCGAGCGTGCGCAGCGGCTCGGCGTGCGGTCGCCCGGGGCGGCGAGGGGGTCGGGTCATGGCGGTGCTCCCTGGTCGGAGGCGGAGGAGGGGAGCGGTCAGCTCGGGGTGCCGGCGGGGGCCGGGTCCGCCTGCGCCGTGCCGGACGGCGCGGAGGTCGCTGGCAGGCGGATCGGCGTCGGCGGGTACTCGTCGACGAAGGTCGAGCCGGAGAGGCGGAGGTGGCGCGAGCGCAGGTAGCCGCGGAGGATCCCCTCGACCATCGCGAGCTCGTCCTTCGCGCCGCGGCCGCGCCGCTGGGCCGAGCGCACCAGGCGCCGGCCGCTGCGGACGGCGAGGGTCGCGGTGAGCCGCGCGCCGACCTTGGGCGACAGGCGCCACCATTTGCCGACGAGCGCGCCGAGCCCGAGCCCGTAGCCGCGCATGAGGCGGCGGTAGGCGACAGGGTTGCGGGTGTTGACGTGCAGCACGACGCTGTCGGGCACGAAGACGGCGGTGCCGCCCGCGGCGAGGGCGCGGCAGAAGATGTCGAGGTCCTCGGCGCCGGCGAGGTAGCGGCCCGCCCCGAGGGTGTCGTCGAAGGCGCCGAGCGTCTGCAGCACGTCGCGGCGGAAGGCCATCACGGCGCCGTGGCCCGCGTCGAGGCCGCGGACGGCGGAGCGGTAGACGATGCGGTCGGTCGGCGGCACGTCGGTGTCGACCAGGGTGTGGTCGAGCATCCGCCCGGTCGCCACGGTGACCCGCTCCTCCTCGAACGCGCGCAGCAGCGCCTCGATCCAGCCGGGCGTCGGCGAGCAGTCGTCGTCCGTGTAGACCACGATCGGCCGGTCGCTCGAGTCGAGCCCGAGGTTCCGCGCGATCGAGAGGCCCTTGGTGTCGGTGCGGACGTAGCGCACGCCCGCGGCGAGGGCGACCTCGCGGGTGCGGGAGTCGGTCGACGCGGAGTCGACGACGATCACCTCGACCTCGGGGTCGGTGCCGGCGGCGATCGCCGCGAGCGCCTCCCGGAGCATGTCGGGCCGCTCGCGGGTGCACAGGATGATCGAGACGTCACCGGGGGTGAGGACGGAGGGGTTCACGGCGTGTCTGTCCTCGGCTGGTCGGAGCGATCGTCGGAGTCGGCGGCTGAGCCCGTGCCCGCCAGGTCCTCGCGGACGAGCACGATCGCGGCGCGGTAGGCGGCGACGAGGTCGATGCTCGCGCGCTCCCAGGTCAGGTTGCCGCGGTTGTCGAGTGCGGCCCGGCGCATCCGCGCGAGCAGGGCGCGGTCGGAGGAGAGCAGGTCGATCTGCGCGGTGAGCGTCTCGACGTCGCGCGGCTCGTGCACGAGCCCCTGCACGCCGTCCTCGAGGTTGGCGCCGGCGGCGGAGGAGACCAGCGGCACGCAGCCGGCGGCCTGCGCCTCCGAGGTGACCAGGGCGCTGCCCTCCTCGATGGTCGGCAGGATCAGCACGTCGGCGCTCGCGAAGACCCCGGCGACGTCGCCCGTGAAGCCGCGCAGCTCGACGCTCGGCTGCTCGAGCAGTCCGGCGAGGCGCTCCTGGTAGCCCGGGGTGAAGTCGCCGTAGATCAGGAAGCGGCCGGTGCTGCTCGCCTTGGACTGCTGCCAGGCCTGCAGCGCGTAGAGCAGGCCCTTGCGCGGCTCGATCCGGCCGACGAAGACCGCGGTGAACACGTGGTCCGGCTCGTCGCGCGGGTCGGGATCGAAGCTGCGGGTCGTGTCGACCAGGGCGCCGTAGCGGTGGCGGAGGAGCTTGCGCGGCGAGAAGCCCTTCTCGAGGAAGGTCTGCTCCACCGAGGCGGACGGCACGAGGATCGCGGTCGCGGACGCCCACTCGCGCTCCTCGCGGCGCAGGCGCACCGCGTTGTAGGTGTGCGGCGAGCCGACCGGGGGCGTGATGCCCAGGCGCTCGTACTCCTCGGCGACGACCTCGAAGGCGTGCGCGGTGTGCGTGTTCGGGGCCTCGCGGACCGCGGGCACGCCCTGGCGGGCGGCCTCGTCGAAGGTGCGGGCCGAGCCCCACGGCCAGCCGTGCACGACGTCGTAGTCGCCCTCGGCGAGGATCCGCGCGGTGACGCGGTCGTGGTGGGCGATCGAGCGGCTGCGGCCGAAGAGACGGTGCGGCAGGCGGACGCCGCCGACCGTGAGGGTCGTCACGGCGCGGGCGACCGGGCCGAGCGACTCGGTGATCGAGGCGGCGACGACGGTGACGCGGTGCCCCGCGGCGACGAGCGAGCGGACCTGCTGCAGCGCGGTCCAGCCGATCCCCGGCGAGCCGATGCCGTGCGGGAACGAGTACAGGATCGACAGCGGAGCCCCGGCGGGCGCGCCGGAGGCGACGCTCGTCAGCGGACGGGCGTCGCGGTCGGTGCGGTCGTGCTCGGGGTCGTCTCGGTGGTCGGGTGGGCCTGCGGCAGTGGTGGAGCACTGGTGCTCATCATCCATGCGTCTCCTGTCGTGAGGGCGGCGCGCTCAGGAATGAACGATAGCCACCATCCTCGACCACCTGAGAGGAACGCAAGTCCACTCCCGGCTCGGCGAGTCGTCGCTCCCGCAGACTTAACACAGCCGCAATACTTCCGGCATCCGCATGCCGTGGGTTATGGTCACAATGAGTGTGTCGGGGCACCGCACTCGTGGGGTCCCGGTTCTGTGCTCGTTCCGGCCCCATCGAGGCATGCCCGAAGGCCGGTGCGAAAGCAGCACCGCACCGCTCCGAAACCGCCCTTCGCACCAGGCTCCGTCGTCACCTCGACAGCCGCAAAACCCGTTCCGCCATCACCGCCGTGATGGACGGAGGCGTTGCTCCAACGATTGCAGCAGCAATGCGACCTCCGAGCACGCGGCGCGTCGCCCCGAGGTCCCACACCTCGCCGTCTGGAAGTCGAGACCGAGATGTCCGTCCCCCTTTACCTTCGAGTGCTCTGGAGCTACAAATGGCTCCTCGCGGTCGGCCTCGTGGTCGCCGTCCTGGCCGCCATGGTCGCCGGTTACACCGTGAAGGACGGTGAGATCGTCTCGCGCGCCGAGTCGGCCTACCGCTCCGACACCACGATCCTGCTCGGCGGTGGCTCGCGGAACCCGCTCCAGGCCGTCGAGCCCGGTCAGGCGCTGCAGGAGGGCACCTCCGAGGCCCAGCAGAACGACCTGACGAACACCGCGGTCATCTACGCGTACATCGTCAGCGGCTCCGAGATCCGCACCCAGGTCGAGCAGGCCATCGGCGGCTTCGCGCCGACCGAGGCCCTCAGCGCCGTGCGCCGCACCACGCAGCCGGCCGGCTCCGAGCAGAACCCGGGCCGCTTCAGCCTCCCGATCCTCTCGATCGTCGGCGAGTCGACGGACCCGGCCCGCGCCGTCCTCATCTCGCAGACCGCGACCCAGATCTTCCAGAACTACATCACCGCGCAGCAGGACGCCCAGGGCGTCGCCCCCGAGCTCCGCGTCACGCTCCAGACCACCGACCAGGGTGCGGCCGTCGAGCAGGAGGGGTCGAACCCGATCATCCCGATCGCGATCACCGGTCTCGGCGTCTTCCTCGCGTTCATCGCGCTCGCCTTCATCCTCTACAACATCCGCATCTCGCGGGAGCGGGTCACCGCCAACCGCGGAAACCAGCGCCGCGGCGAGTCCTTCCGGCGCGGCCCGGCCCTGACCGGCACCGCGTCCGAGAACGGCCAGCGCCCCGCCGCACTCGGCACCGCCCCCGAGAACACCGCCGGGCCGGGTGAGCTGGCCTCCTCCGGGAAGCGCAGCGCCACCTGAGGCGGTCGCAGCAGATGAGCACGCCGACGCTGAAGGGGACCCCGCTCGGGGTCCCCGGGAACGACGACCCCTATGCGGGTGAGATCCTCGTCCGCAGGACCTTCACGGTCCGCGCCGTCCTGTCGACCGTCCTGCTGGCGGCCGTGGCCGTCGCAGCGGTCTACTACCTCAATCCGCTGTACGCGGGGGCGATCCTCTTCGGGATCTCGTTCCTGTACCTGACGCGCAAGCTGGTCTTCAACTGGACCGGCGCGTTCATCGTCCTGCTCGGCGTGATCATGTTCATCCCGGTGCGCTACTACGCGCTGCCGATCCCGCTCGGCTTCGCTCTGGAGCCCTACCGGCTCGTCATAGTGCTGATGGTCGTCGCGGCGATCGTCGCGCTGATGATCGACCCGACCTTCGTCTGGCGCCCGGCCGCGTTCGGCTGGCCGCTGGGCATCTGGGTGGCCTCGAGCCTGCTCTCGATCGCCGCGAACGTGCAGTTCATCTCCGAGGGCGCCCTCGGCTCCGGTGTCGCCGGCGCGATCGTCAACGACCTGCTGATGCTCTCGGTCTACTTCGTCGCGCGGCTCGTGATGCGCAACGAGAAGCTCGTCGAGGCCTTCCTGACCTTCCTGGTCTGGTCGGCCGTCGTCGTCGCCTTCTTCGCGGTCATCGAGCGCGCGACGCAGCAGAACGTCTTCACCATGCTCGACAAGTTCCTGCCGCTCGAGCGCCTCGGCGCCGAGCAGGAGGCCTACCGGGCCGGCGGCTACCGCTCGTTCGGCTCGTCGCAGCACCCGATCGCGCTGGCCGTCATGTTCACCATGATGATCCCGATCGCGATCTACCTCTCGAAGTACGCCCGCTGGCCCTTCAACGAGATCAACCGCCGGATCATCTACTACGGCACGATCCTCGCCCTGCTGCTCGGCGTCGTCACCGCGGTCTCGCGTACGGCGATCGTCACGCTCGGCGTGATGTTCCTGCTCACGGTCATCCTGCGGCCGAAGGTCGGCGGCTACCTGCTCCTGGGCACGGTGCCGGTGCTCGGCCTCGGCTTCGTGCTGATCCCGAAGATCCTCACGGACATGATCGGGTCCTTCCTCGACCCGGACGCGCTCATCGCCTCGCAGTACACCTCCGCGGGCATGGCGGGCGCGGGCCGCCTGGCCGACCTCGAGCCGGCCATGGCGATCGTGCGGGAGCACCCCTTCTTCGGAACGGGAGTCGGCAGCCGCATCGTGGTGGGCGAGGACAAGAACGCGTTCATCCTCGACAACCAGTGGCTGGGCACGCTGCTCGACGGCGGCGCCGTGGGCGTCATCGGCCTGGCCGTGCTGTTCCTCGTCCCGATCGTGATGCTGCTGCGCTACTCGTTCAAGAGCACCACGACGCCGCAGTACGCGAGCCTCGCGTTCGCGATCGCGGTCCTGCTGCTCGGCTACACGATCGCCGCGTACTTCTACGACGCCTTCGGTTTCTTCCAGTCCTTCATGCTCTTCTGGATCCTCCTGGCCGTCGGGGCCTGGGTGCTGACGGAGGCACCACGGAAGTCGACCCGCCGGCGCCTGTCGCCGGAGGAGGCGGGGCACGTCTCCGCCTTCACCCGCGGGGGCCCCCACATCCCGGTCGGGCAGCCCGCCCTCGGCTCGCACGTCGGCGCTCACGTCGTCCGCAAGCCGACGCAGATCGAGTCGTGAGCGCACGCGTCAGCGTCGTCATCCCCGCGCACGACGAGGGGGCGGTGATCGCCCGGCTCCTCGGCGCCCTGGTGGCCGGGGACCCGGAGGGCCGGCTCGAGATCGTGGTCGGCGCGAACGGCTGCACCGACGACACCGCCGCGGTGGCGCGGGCCGTCGATCCCCGGATCCTGGTGGCGGAGACGCCCCGGGCCTCGAAGATCGCCGGCCTCAACGCGGCCGACGAGCTCGCCACGGTCCTCCCGAGGATCTACGTGGACGCGGACGTCTCGGTCTCGGCCGAGACGCTCCTGGCGCTCGGCGACGAGCTGGCCCGCCCCGGCGGACCGCTCGCCGCGGCACCGGAGTTCCGCGTCGACACTCGCGGGGCCTCCTGGCCGGTGCGGGCGCACTACTCGATCTGGGAGCTGTCCGACTACCGGGCTCCCGGCCTGGTCGGCTCCGGGATCTACGGCCTCTCGGCCGAGGGACGCAGCCGCTTCGGCGCGTTCCCCGAGATCATCGCGGACGATCGCTTCGTCCAGCAGCTCTTCACCCCCGAGGAGCGGCTGACGCTCCCCGGCCGGTCCTTCACCGTGAAGGCGCCGCGCCGGATGCGCAATCAGATCAAGCGCACCGTCCGCATCGCGATCGGCAACGCCCAGCTCGCGGCCTCCGGGCTCGTGCCCGAGCAGACCGGCGCCGGCGGCGGCGGCCCGGTCGCGCTGCTGAAGCGCGTCCTGCGCCGGCCCGCCCTGTGGCCGGCCTTCCCGATCTACTGCTACGGCTATCTGCGACCCCGCCTCGAGGCGCGGTCGATCATCGCTCGAGGAGGCGTACCCGAATGGAACCGCGACGAGACGACGCGCGCGTGACGGGGTCGACCCCCGCGGGCGGCTCCTCCGCCCGCCACGGCACCACGGCGAGCGACGCCCAGATCGAGGCGGCGATCGACGACACCGCGCACACCACCGAGACGCTGGCGACCGACGCGATCGCGCAGTCGCCGACCGTGGGCGACGGGCCGAACCTGCCGCCCGCCTCGCCCAAGTCCGACCTCGGGCACAAGGCGAGCCGCGGAGTCATCCAGACCCTCGGCGGCCTGTGGGGCAAGACCGCGATCCAGCTGATCTCCACGATCGTGCTGGCGCGCCTGCTCTCGCCGAGCGACTTCGGTCTGCTCGCCGCCGTCACGGCCATCGTCGGTGTCGCCGACCTGGTCCGCGACTTCGGCCTGACCGGCGCGATCATCCAGGCCAAGAAGATGAGCGAGACCGTCTGGCGGTCGGTGCTCTGGCTGTCGGTCGCGCTCGGCGTGGTCGGCACGATCGTGATCGGCGCCTCCGCCTGGCTCATCGCCGGAATCTACAACGAGCAGGCGCTGGTCGTCCTGACGCTCGCCGTCGCGCCGACGCTCTTCATCAACAGTCTCTGCATGCCGCTCCAGGCGCGCGTGCAGAAGGAGATGAAGTTCGGCCTGATGGCGCAGATCGACGTGGTCTCGATGCTCGTCGGCGTGATCGGCTCGATCATCGCCGCGTTCCTCGGCTGGGGCGTCTGGTCGCTCGTCGTGCTGCAGGGCGGCGCGCTGATCTACCGGTTCATCGCGCTCTGGGTCGCGGCACGGCCCACCTTCGGCCGCCCGCAGATCTCGCGCGAGGTCATCCCGCTGGTCACCACCGGCGGCAGCATCTTCGGCGTCCAGCTGCTCAACTACTTCGCCCGCAACGTCGACAACGTGCTGATCGGCGCGCAGCTCGGCACCGGTGTGCTCGGCCAGTACACCCGCGCGTACTCCCTCTTCCTGCTGCCGCTGCAGCAGCTCAACGGACCGCTCGGCCGCGTCGCTCTGCCGGTGCTCTCCTCGCTGCAGGACGACGGCGAGCGCTACCGCCGCTACGTCCGCGGCGCGCTGCTCGTCATCGGCTACCTCACGCTGCCGACGTTCGGCGTCCTCGCGGCGCTGGCCGGTCCGCTCGTCGAGCTGCTGCTCGGCCCGCAGTGGTCGTCCTCCGCGACCATCCTGTCGCTGCTGTCCATCGCGGGCATCGCGCAGGGCATCGGGAACGTGCAGGGCTGGATCTACATCTCGCTCGGCCGCGTGCACCGCCAGCTGATCTACTACGTCGTCACCCGCCCGCTCGTCATCGGCTCGTTCTTCGTGGGCCTGTGGTGGAACGGCGTCGAGGGCCTCGCGCTGCTCTACGGCCTCACCACCCTGGCGCTGCTGGTGCCCGGCTTCTGGCTGGCGATCCGCGGCACCTTCGTGCGCGGCTCCGACGTGATCGTGCCCGTCCTGCGCCCGGCGCTCGTCGTGCCGTTCATGTTCGGCGCGGCCTGGGCCGTCGGCGCGTACACCGACCTGCCCGCGATCGTCCACCTGCTCGTCGGCGGACTCGCCTCGCTGGTGCCGCTGGCGCTCGCGATGGCGATCCCGGCCTACCGCCGCGACATGAACCAGATCCTCGCGTTCGTGAAGCAGGTCCGGAAGCCCAAGCCCAAGGGCCCGGCGACTCCTGCCGCGCCTGCCGCGCAGACCACCCCGGCCGATGGAGGCACTGCATGACCCGCTCCACCCGCTCCCGTCGCGCCGGTGTCCTCGCCGTCGTGGCCGTCGCCGCCGCGCTGCTGGCCGGCTGCACCTCCGCCCCGGCTCCCGCCGAGACGACCGAGCCCGCCGCCTCGGGCGAGCTGCCCTTCGCGGCCGGCTCGATCGCCGCGCTGGGCGACTCGATCTCGGTCGGCGTGGCCGCCTGCGGGCAGAACAAGCCCTGCCCCAGCGCGTCCTGGACCACCGGCGAGGACGAGACGGTCGACTCGGTCGCCCGCCGCGCCGGCGAGTCGGTCGGCGCCGTGCCGGAGATCGAGAACGTCGCCTCCAAGGGCGCGACCTCGGCCGAGCTGCCCGGCCAGGCCGAGAAGGCGGTGGCCGCCGCTCCCGACCTGGTCACCGTCCTGATCGGCGCGAACGACGTCTGCCGCAAGAACAGCGCCGACATCACCACGCCGGACGCCTTCCGCGCCAACGTGACGTCCGCGCTGACGACGCTCTCCACCGGTGCTCCCGAGGCGACGATCTTCGTCTCCTCGGTGCCGAACCTGCTCGACTTCTTCGAGACCGAGCGGACCGACGCCGAGGCCGTCTCGCGCTGGGCCGGCAGCTCCAACTGCAACTCGCTGCTCTACCAGCCCACGTCGGACGACGCGGACGCGCAGGCCCGTCGCGACAACGTCTCCACGACGATCGACGCCTACAACGACGTCCTCGCCGACGTCTGCGGCGCGACCGCGAACTGCGTCTACGACCAGGGCGCCCTGCACGACTTCGACGTCACCTCCGACGACATCTCCGACGTCGACCACTTCCACCCGTCACTGGCGGGCCAGGCGAAGCTCGCGGACATCGCCTGGACGGCGCTGCTCGCGAACGCCTCCTGAGGCGCTGAGAGCGCCGCCTGCGCCCGCTGAGGGGGCAGGACGAGGGCGGGGGAGCTGCGGCTCCTCCGCCCTTCTGCGTGAGCGGGCGGCTTCTCGCGTGCGCCGGTGGTGATAGTGGTGGTGGTGACGGCGCGCTCGTCCGGCTCGCGATTCGTCCTCCGGCTCGCTGGAACCCCTGGATCGGGCGTGCCGGGCCGGTTCCCGCGTGCCGGAGATCTCGACGGAGCCGGTCCGGCTCGCGATCCGTCCTCCGGCTCGCTGGAACCCGTGGATCCGGCGTGCCGGGCCGCTTCCCGCCTGCCGGAGATCTCGACGGAGCCGGTTCGGTTCGCGATCCGGTGCCCGGCTCGCTGGATCGGGTGCTTCCGGCGTGCCGGAGGTCTTTCCGCGTGCCGGAGGTGCCGGGGGTGAGGTCCGGCACGTGATTCCGGCTCGGGCTCGCGGGGTCCTGCGGTTCCGGCGTGCCGGACCGGCTTCCGCGTGCCGGAGGTCCCGGCGGCACCGGTTCGGCTCGCGATCTCGCGTCCGGCTCGCGCGAGCCGGTGCTTCTGACGTGCCGGTGGTCGTTCCGCGTGCCGGAGGTCGCCGAGGCGGCGTTCGGCTCGTGGAGACGACTCCGGCTCGCGGAATCGTGGGGATTCGGCGAGCCGGAGGTGGTGCGGCGTGCCGGAGGTCTCTGCGGCGGCGTTCGGCTCGTGGAGACGGCTCCGACTCGCGGAATCCCGGGGATCCGGCGTGTCGGGGGTCGTTCCGCGTGCCGGAGGTCTCTGCGGCGGCGTTCGGCTCGTGGAGACGACTCCGGCTCGCGGAATCGTGTTGATTCGGCGAGCCGGAGGTGGTTCGGCGTGCCGGAGACGATCCGGCGCGAGGTGGGCGCAGCGGCCCCCGTGTCAGGCGGTCTCGAAGCGGGTGTCGCCGCGCTCGGGGCGCCAGGAGGGGACGCTCGCGGAGGCGCGGCGCCGCGAGCGCGCGCGGGACGGGCTGAAGCGGAACGGCGGCACGGTGGGGGCCAGCGCGGCGGTGCGGCTCGCGGCGCGCAGCAGCAGCTCCTCGGTCAGCTCCTCCGGCGCGGCCGCGATGGCCAGGCCGCGCTGGTCGAGCTCGCGGGCGATCTGGATCTGGTGGTCGTCGATGTGCTCGCCGCGCGCGACGAGGCGGGGGACGAGGATCGGGACCTTGCCGTTCTCGATGGCCGTGATGGCGGCGCCGGTGCCCGCGTGGGCGATGACGACGTCCGCCTCCTTCACGGCCTCCTGGAGCTCGTGGTGCGGGACGCTCGCGCGCCCCTCGATGCCGTAGGGGGAGACGTCGGCGAGGCCGGTCTGCCAGAGCACCTCGGCGTCCTTCAGCAGCGGCACGGACGCGGCGATCAGCCGGTCGAAGGGGTAGAGGTCCTGGGTGCCGACGGAGATCACCGCGCGGCGGATGGCGGAGACGGGCCGGTCGGGTCCCGTCGTGTACGCGTCGAAGATCGAGCCGCCGAAGAGCCAGCGCTCGTCCGCCCAGACCGGGTACTGCGTGTAGGTGTTCACGCCCGGGAGCCGGGCCATGATCTTGCCGGTGATCGAGGGGCCGTCGGCGCGCGCGGCGCTCTCGATGTAGTGGCACTCGATGCCGCGCAGCGAGGCCTCGGGCATGAACGACACGGCGGGGCTCGAGCCGGTGCTGAAGACGGCGGAGTAGTCGCCCTTGGCCAGGATCCGGTGCGCGATCAGCGCGTTCTCGGCGATCGGGCGGGCGTCGCGCGGAGCGGCGAAGCGGCTGTAGGTCACGCGGCGGCCCTCGAGGAGGGAGCGGCTGAGGCCGTTGTCGAAGGTCACCCAGTGCTGGTCGGCGGGGTCGATCCCGAAGCGGGAGGACAGGGTGAAGAGCTGTTTGAGATGCCCTCCACCGGAGCAGACGAACAGGAACTGTGACATGGCGACCCTTCTTGCGTCCGGGGGAGCTCTCGGGCTCTCCTCCGGCGGAAGCTGACTGAGGCGGTAGTGCAGGGCTGGGTGTTGTGGGGGTGGGTGGTGCTGGTGGTGCTGGTGGTGCTGGGGCGGCGTGGAGCCGGGCGGGAGCCCCGCTCTGCACGGGAGCGGCCCGGTGAGAGGGAGATCCGGCGGTGTCGTGACCGCGCTCTCCCCGGAGTGCGTCAGGACGTGGGGGCGTCCCGGGCATCGGCGGGTCGACGACCAGGGGGATGCGCGCGGGGTGGGGCGGGGAGCCTGCGCTGCATCGTGGTCCTGGTCGGTCGGGTGGTTCTCGGGCGGGTGAGGATCGTGACGTCGGGTGCGACGCGGTGCCGGCACGGCGGGATCCGCTCCTGCGCCTGGGCGAGTGCTCGCCGTCCGAGGACGAGGGCACAGCGGAACGGGCCGCGGTGCCACCCCCACGATAGTGAGGCGCCCGTTCCCTGGCTACTTCGGAGTCGGACCCCTGGGTGGATTGACCTAGCCCGCCTGCAGTGCCGACGGGGTGGCTCCGCCCGCGCGGGCGCGGCCGTCGTTCCGGTCGAGCAGGATGTCGAGCACCGTCTCGTGCCGGGCGGCCCAGGAGTTCGCGTGGATCCAGCCGAGGCGCTCGTCCTCGGTGGCCGGGCCGTCGGCGAGCGCGTCGTCGACGACCGCGGCGAACTCCGCCATGGTCGGGACGATGCGGATCCGGTCGCTGATGCCGTGGATCGGCGGCAGATCGACGGAGATCACCGGGCAGCCGCTCGCCACGTACTCGTAGAGCTTGAGCGGGCTCATCGCCTCGGTCAGCGGGGTGCGGCGGTGCGCGAGGAGGCAGAGCTCGACGTTGCGCATCGTCGCCACCAGCTCGCGGCGGCCGACGGAGTGGTGCAGGTGCACGTTCGCGAACGGGGCGAGCGGCGCCAGGTAGCCGGGGTCGGGCTGCGGGCCCATCAGCACGATCTGCAGCTCGGGGTGCGCCGTCGCGACCGCGACGATCCCCTCGACGTCGAGCCGGTCGTCCAGCGTGCCGACGTGCAGGGCGCGCGGGCCGGGGATGCGGCTGAGCCACTCGGGGGCGTCGGGCACGGGGCCGGTCCACTCCTCCGGGCTGACGCCGTTCGGGACGACGGCGTGCGGGCCGGTCGGCGCGATGCGGTCGATGATCTCCTGCGAGACGGCGGTGACGGAGCGGCCGCTGGCCGCGACGCGGCGGTAGGCCTCCTGGAAGGCGGGCCAGTGGCCCTTCCAGCGGGTCGAGGTCGTCCAGTCGTCGCGGGCGAAGAACATCACGTGCTCGGCCCACTCGAACGGCGAGAAGCCGGCCACGACGGGGCTGGTCGTGACGACGACGGGGCGCACGAGCTCCATCTCGTCGGCGAGCTTCGCGATCCCCTGGTCGTAGGCGCGGTACTCCTTCTCCAGGCCGGCGATGTCGGTCGGGTCGGAGCGGCGCAGGCGCAGCGGGGTGTGCAGGATCCGCTGCGGCGTCGACGGGAACTCGACCTCGCGGCCCAGAGCCCCGCGCACGAGCGTCGTCGGCAGGAAGCGGAAGGGGTTCGCCACGATCAGGCGACCGACCTGCGGGCTCTCCATCAGCGAGTGCAGGATCCGGTCCGGCGGGCGCATCATCCCGCGGCGGGCCGCGTCCGTGTAGGTCTCGTAGGAGAAGGTGAAGACGACGTCGCGGACGATGCCGTCCGCGGTCGGCTCGGGCGCCGTCCGGTCGGGCGCTGGCTGCTGGGGCACGGCGTTCCTCACGCGAAGGTCCGGATGACGCGCGCGGGCACGCCGACGGCGACGGAGTAGTCGGGGACGTCCTCGCGGACGACGGCGTTCGCGCCGATCACGGCGCCGCGGCCGACCGTCACACCGGGCATGATGACGGCGTTCTCGCCGAGCCACGCTCCGCGGCCGATGCGGACCGGGGCGATCCGGTCGACGCCCTGGTCGCGGATGAAGCGCGTCGGGTCCTTGAAGCCGTGCGAGTGGTCCGAGATGTAGACGCCGCGGGCAATGCCGACGCCCTCCTCGATGATCACGCTCTGCACGGCGCTGATCGCGGTCATGTTCATCCGCACGCGGTCGCCGATGATCAGGGCGGGCGTGGGCGCGTCGTCGGTCGGGACCATCAGCATGCAGTTCGCGCTGATCAGCACGTTCTCGCCGATGGAGATCCGCTTGCCCTGCCCGGGTCCGATCCGGAAGGGCAGGCAGATGCGGGAACCCTTGCCGAAGCGGTGGAAACCGCCGGCGACCAGCTTGCTGAAGGCCAGATCGCGTGCTCGCTGCGCGAGGATCGCGAGATCCAGTCCGTTCAAGGCATCAACTCCAGGGGATAGCGGCGGGCCGGACGGCGGGGGTGGACGTCCTGGGCCTGGTGGGGGTGGTGATCGCGCCCGGGGGTGAGGCGCGCGGGTGGGACCCACGATAGCGAGCGCCTCCTGTGCGCCACGAGTCCGTGCGGATCGGCACCGCGGTGTTTACGCCGCGGAAACACGCTGTGCTCTCCGCGGCGGGCTCGGTGCGTGCTCAGAACGGGGGTGCTCACCTGCACGGTGGCCGAGCATCCCGGCGCTCGGGAGGCTCCCGGCGCCGGGAGCGCCCCGGGGAGCGTAAAATCGCAGGGTCCGCGGAGGCGGCCGCCCGCTCCGGGCCGGCGCGTCCTCCGGATCGTGCGGGACACCGCACCGACGGACCCGGCGACGCCGCTCGGTCCCCGCCCTCGCGCGACCCCGACCCGCCCGCACCACCAGAGAGGCCTGACCGTGGCCGAAGCCGACACCGCCAGCCGACTGTGGACCCTCCACCTCGCGCGAGCCGCCGTCGCGGCCGTCGCCGGTGTGGTGATCACCTTCTCGCCCGACCACGGCCCCGCCTTCGGCCTCGCCGTCTTCGCCGGTTTCGCGATCCTCAGCGGCGCCGTCGCCCTCGTGATCGGCCTGCGCACCCTCGCCGGGCGCGGCCGCACGCTCGCCCTCGCCTCCGCCGGGATCACCCTCGCCGCCGGCGTGCTCGCGCTCGTCGCGTTGCCGGTCGCCGCGCTGCTGCCCTTCATCGCGCTGATCGCCGGCTGGGCGCTCGTCTCCGGCTCCCTCGAGTTCTCCAGCGGCCGCCGCGGCACCGGCCTCGCCGCCCGCGACGCGGTGATCGTCGGCCTCGGCACGGCCCTGCTCGGAGCGGTCTTCGCCCTCCTCCCGCCGCACCCCGTCGTCTCGGTCGGACTCCTCGGCGCGTACGCCGTGATGCTCGCCGTGTTCCTCGCGATCGCCGCGTTCTCGCTCAAGTGGGCCGCCGGCGCCGATGCCGCCGCACCCTCCACCCCCACCACCGGAGGAGACCGATGACCGCCCCCGACCCCGCCTCCGAGCCGTCGCCCTCCGACGACGACTTCGCGCCGCGCACCTTCCGCCCCACCCGCAAGGACCGCCTGCGTCCGCTCGAGCTCGTCGGCCTCTCCGCCGTGATGGCGGCCTTCGTCGGCCTCGTCGTGCTGATGTCTACCCGCGAGTTCGTCGTCGCCCTGATCGGCTTCGGCGTCGCCTTCATCGTCGTCCTCGTCGCCATCGCCATGTTCTCGCTGACCTTCAAGCCCGACGAGGCCGAGATCGCCGACCTCGACGAGCAGGACGGTGCTCACTAGGTCGGAGTGACGCGCGCGCCGGTGCGTGGGCGACGGAGTCGCCCGCACCGACGCGCGCGTCACTCCTCCCCGCGGTCGGCCTCCTGAGGGGGCCGGGTTCCGGGGAGCGGGACGCGTCCGCTGCGCGGAATCGCTTGGCACGCGATTCCGCGGTGCGCTCGCACCTGCGGTGGAGCACTGCTGCCGAGTCCGCGCCCATGCTGGTCGAGTAGCCCCGGAGGGGCGTATCGAGACCCGCGGTTGTCAGTGTGTGGAGCCTGCAGACGCCACCGCTGGCGTCGCGGGTGCCTCTTGCATGCTGGTCGAGTAGCCCCGGAGGGGCGTATCGAGACCCGCGGTTGTCGGTGTGTGGAGCCTGCAGACGCCACCGCTGGTGTCGCGGGTGCCGCT